>NZ_DBBS01000017.1 GCF_002292295.1 Sphingomonas sp. UBA978 | reverse complement strand
GTCCTCCGCGCCTCTGCGCGCAAACCTTCTTCTCCGCGTCTCCGCGAGAACCAAAGCCCTTCGCGCCTCCGCGTGGATCACCCGATCCAGGCATTCTCGATATGCCGCGGCCGGGTGCCGGGGGCGAGCAGGACGACGTCGACGCGGATATCGTCGCCCGGCCCGGCGTAGCGCGGCATCAGCACTTCCGCCGCGGCGGCGACCCGTGCCAGCCGCCGCTCGTCGATCGCGAAGTCGAGCTCGGCGGCGGTGCGCCGGGTCTTGACCTCGACGAAGGCGATCAGGGCGCCGCGGCGGGCGACGAGGTCGACCTCGCCGGCCGGCGTACGGACGCGGCGGTCGAGGATCGTCCAGCCTTTCAGCCGCAGCCACCAGCCCGCGAGGCGTTCGCCGCGCCGGCCCGCGGCTTCGGCCGCCTGACGCGCGGCGGTCGTGGTGGAGCGGCGGGGTGGACGCGGCATGACCCGAGGCTGCCGCACGAGGGCGGGCGACGCAAGCGGATCGCGCCCGGTACGTGGGGCCGAGTGTCGCGCGATCATCGTCGCTGCGAAAAATCGTCGTGATGAGAACGGGATAGGCCGCCACACCGGAACAGGACCCGTAAACGCGATTGCCAGGGCGATACGGGACGCTACGGCGCACGGGCCTTTTCCCGTCCTTCGGAGACCTTCGCATGAAATTCCTGCTCCCGCTCGCAGTTGCGAGCGCCGCCGTCGCGCCCGCGCCCGTGCTGGCCCAGCAGACGGTCTGGCCGCTCGGCGAATCGGTCAAATCGCCGTCGAAGGCGTTGAGCGTGCCGACGAAGCTCGATCCGGTGTCGCAGTCGCTCACCGACATGCTGAACGGCGGTGGCAGGATCGTCGCCTCCCATCTCGGCGCGACCGGCCCGGTCGTGACGCTGACGTGGCGCAAGCGCAACGTCCTGTGCATCCTGCAGGGCGCCAATCCCGCGACCGACCAGAATGTCGCCACATCGGAATGCTATGCGCTGAACTGAGTGGGCCCGCCGCGCCTTCGCGACCTGCCTATAGCGGCGGCCACTGACGGGCCGTGTGGAGCAGCACGAGGATCCAGACGGTGTCGTCGACGATCTGGTAGATCAGTCGATAGCGGCGATGCGGCGTAAGCTCGCGCGTACCGGGCACCGCGCCTTCGTGACCGAGCATCGGAAAGCGGGCCAGACCGGCAACGGCATCGCTGAACAGACCATCCATCCGCAATGCCGCCTCGGGGTCGCGCGCCACGAGATAGTCCCAGATCGTCGCGCGGTCCCGTTCGGCCTCCGGCGTCCAGACGATCTTCACCCGCGATCGGTGATCCGGGCGCGCCGCGCGGCGAATTCGGCCTCCACCGCCTCATGCGATCGTCCCAGCCCGCGGTCGACGGAGAGGCGCGCCGCATCGACCTTTCGCTGCAGGAAGGCGTCGTGATCGTGCCGGTCCTGTTCCCGCTGGACGAATTCGCGCATCAGCTCGCGGACCACCTGCGATGCGGGGCGGTGGCTGGCCTCGGCGGCGGCCATGAATTCGGCGCGCAATTCGGGCTCCAGCTTCATCGTGAACACGGCAGCCTTCGCCATGGCATCCTCGTCAATGGTACTGACGCCGTATATACGTTTTTCGGGGCGATGCCCACCCACCGCCCGCGTCACGCCTGCTTCATCGCCAGCGCTCGTGCATAGAGTTCCTTGCGGTCGAGGCCGAACGCCTTGGCCACTTCGCCCGCAGCCTTCGCGACCGGCAGGCGGGTGAGCGCTTCGGCAAGCGCGGCGTCGGCGTCGCCGGCGTCGGGGGGCGGGGCCTCGCCGGGGGGTGCGACGACGATGACGATCTCCCCCTTAGGCGGCGCATCGGCGTAGCGGGCGGCGAGGTGGGTGAGCGTGCCGGTGACGGCTTCCTCGTAGCGCTTGGTGATCTCGCGGGTGACGGCGGCGTCGCGGTCGCCGAGTCCGTCGGCGAGGGCGGACAGGCAGGCCGACAGGCGCGGGCCGGATTCGTAGAGGATCAGGGTGGCGCGGATCGCGGCGACCTCGGCGATCGCGTCGGCGCGGGCCTTGGCCTTGGCGGGCAGGAAGCCGCAGAACAGGAAGCGGTCGGTCGGCAGGCCGGCCAGCGTCAGCGCGGCGATCGCGGCGCAGGGGCCGGGGATGGTCACCACATTGCGCCCGGCGGCGCGGGCGTCGCGGACCAGCTTGTAACCGGGGTCGGAGATCAGCGGCGTGCCGGCGTCGGAGACGAGTGCGATCGCCTCGGTCGTCATGCGCGCGATCAGGCCGGGGCGCATCCCCTCCGCATTATGGTCGTGATAGGGGATCATCGGCCGCTTCGTGCCGATGTGGCGGAGCAGGCCGGCGGTGACGCGGCTGTCCTCGACCGCGATCACGTCGGCGCGGGACAGGATGTCGGCGGCGCGCGGACTGAGGTCAGCGAGATTGCCGATGGGCGTCGCGACGATGTAGAGCCCGGGATCGAGAGGATTTTCGGATATGGCCACAGGGGACGTCATGGCAGAGGCAGCAACATTTGGACAGCCGCGTGCGCGCGGTCTGGCGCGCTGGGTGGCGATCCTCGGCGCGGGGCTGCTCGCGGCCTGTTCGACCGTGGTGCCGCGCGGACCGGTGACGGCGCCGGACCGGCCGACGCGGCCGCAGGCGGAGCGGCCCGAGCCGGTCGAGGCAGGGTTGCCGCGCGATACGCAGCGCAACCGGGTGGCGCTGCTGGTGCCGCTGTCGGGCGGCAATGCCGGGGTCGGCCGTTCGATCGCCAATGCGACGATGCTCGCGGTGCTCGACACCGGCACGGACAAGGTGCGGATCACCAATTACGATACCGCGACCGGTGCGGCGGCGGCGGCGCAGCGCGCGATCGCCGATGGCGCGCAGCTGATCCTCGGGCCGTTGCTGTCCGACGACGTGCGTGCGGTGGCGCCGATCGCCAGGGCGGCGCGGGTGCCGGTGCTGAGCTTTTCGAACGACGTGTCGGTGGCAGGCGATGGTACGTATCTGATGGGCTATGCGCCATCGCAGTCGATCGACCGGGTGGTGCAATATGCGCGCAGCCGCGGGGTGACGAGCTTTGCCGGGCTGATTCCCAACGGGCTGTACGGCGAGCGGGCGTCGACGGCGTTCCTGCGCTCCGTCGAGGGCGCGGGCGGCGAAGTGGCGTCGTTGCAGACCTATGGCCGGGTCGCCGGCGGCATCGCGGGCGCGGTGACGCGGCTCAATGCCAAGGCGCCCTATGGCGCGGTGCTGATCGCCGATGGCGGCGCCAGCGCCGCGGTGGCGGCCCCTCTGGTCAAGCGCGGCAGCGGCGCGTCGACGCGGATCCTGGGCACGGAGCTGTGGAATTCCGAGACGAGCCTCGCGTCGAAGCCGGGACTGAACGGTGCGTGGTTCGCGAGCGTGGCGGATGGACTGTACCGGCAATATGTCACCAAATACCGGTCGCGCTACAATGCGGCGCCCTATCGCTTGTCGAGCCTCGGCTATGATGCGGTGCTGCTGACGGTGCGGATCTCGCGCGACTGGCCGGTCGGGCGGCCGTTCCCGGAGGCGCGGTTGCGCGATGCGGACGGTTTCGCCGGGATCGACGGGGCGTTCCGCTTCGGCCGCGACGGCGTGGCGGAGCGCGCACTCGAGGTGCAGGAGATCCAGGGCGGGACCACGGTGACCGTGTCGCCGGCGCCGGCCGGGTTTGGGCGGTAAGGTCGGCTTTTCCGCAAAGTAGCGAGGAGTTCGCGCGGAAACGCAAAGACGCAAAGGTGTGGCGCCTGCTGCCGCAGGCATGTCATGTCTCAACCGTCCAGCAAGACGCATCGCCGGAGAGAAGGAACGGCATCGCCGCAAGCCCAACACCTTTGCGTCTCCGCGTCTCCGCGCGAACCCCCTTTTACGTTCGCGTAGCCTGACTCTCCGGCGCATCGGCAACGATCAGCGGCAGGATCGCGTCGAGCAACAGCGCCCCGGCTTCGGTGACGCGCAGCCGGTCGCCCTCATGAGCGATCAGGCCCTGCGCTTCCAGCCGGGCGACCGCCGGCCAGTCGATCGGTGCGGTGCCACCCGCCAGCGCGGCGATGCGCGGCAGGTCGATGCCCTCGCGGAGGCGCAGGCCCATGACCAGCGCCTCGCTGGCGCGGTCGTGGGGGGCGAGGGGCTCTTCCACCTCGATCCCGTGGCCGTTGCGCGCGACGGCGGCGAGCCAGTTCTCGGGCTTGCGGCGGCGCTGCGTGGCAAGGCCGTCGCGGCGACCGTGCGCGCCGGGGCCGACGCCGGCATAATCGCCGTAGCGCCAATAGGTCAGGTTGTGGCGG
>NZ_DBBS01000003.1 GCF_002292295.1 Sphingomonas sp. UBA978 | reverse complement strand
TGGCTGAACATCACAGTTGCCCCCAGCCTTTGGGGGAAACGGCATGAGTTGTGGCGAACGATCCAGGCCGTCACCGCGACAGGTCGATCGACCGCAGGGGACACACCTCTGCGTCCTCCGCGCCTCTGCGCGAACCCAAATCGCCTGCGCCCCGAAACCGACCGACGATCGCGCCCGCCGGGCGTCAGCGGCTTAGCGTGACCGGGCCGACGATCCCCGACGGCTGTCCGGGCTCCGGCCGTACGATCAGCACGACCGTCCGCTCGCCCGCGCCGGGCGGCAGCGCGGCCTCGAGCGGTCCCGTCGTCGCCGCGGCCTTGTCGGCGAGCCGGCGGCCGTCGACCCAGAGTTCGGCTCGGCCCGCGATCCCGGCAAAGGCGATGCGTCCACCATGCGCCGCCATCGCCCGCACCGGCGTCACGCGTGCGCGATAGAGTTGCCAGCCGGCGGCCGGTTCGGCGGGGGTCGGGGTACCGCTGCGCACGAACGCCCAGCTGTTGTTGTCGCCATCCGCCGGTGCCAGCGCCGGGTCGGGACGGGCCGGCAGCAGCGGCGAGCGGCGCCAGCCGTCGATCGTCCGCGGCGCATTTGCGGGCGCGATCTGCGGCGCGGCAATCCGTGCGATCCGGTCGATGCGCAATGTCGCCGCGGTGAGGCCCGGCGCGCTCGCCCGCAGCATGATGGTACCGCGCGCCGCCGCATCCGCCTGGACGATGACCTGCGCGAGGCCGTTGAACAGCGACCGGGCGTTGCCCTTTTCGGGTTCGTGGCTGTTGGGATCGCCGTTGCCGAGGCCGATGATGGTGGCCCCGGCGATCGCGAAGCGCACCGGCAGGTTCGCGGTCGGCACGTGGCGCCCGCGCGCGTCGATCGCGTCGACGGTGACCGGCTGCACGTCCTCGCCGTCCCCCGCCATCACCCGCCGCGCCGGCGTCAGCCGCAGCGCGACCGGCGGCCCGGCGGTCTCATGCCCCGCCCGCGCCACCACGCGCCCGCCGCGATAGGCGATCACCTCCAGCGTTCCCGGGGCATAGGGCACGGTGAAGCCGTTGCCCATCAGCCGGTCGACCGCCGCCTCGCCGACGATGCGGCCATTCAGCGTCAGCACGATTCGCTCGGCGTTGCTGGTGACCAGCACCGGGATCGGCTGCCCCTCCCGCCCCGGCCACGTCCAGTGCGGGGCGATGCCGACCACCGCCGCATCGTCGATCCAGCCGGCCCGGTGGATGTCGTAAGCGGTCTTGCGGAACCCGCAGAGGTCGAGGATGCCGAAGAAGCTGGAGATCGTCGGCCAGGCGTGCGGTGTCGGTTCGCCGTGATAGTCGAAGCCGGTCCAGACGAAGCCGCCGGCGACGAAGGGGCGTTTGGCGATCTTCGCCCAGCCGTTGCGATGCGTCTCGCCCCAGCCCGCCGCCTCGTCGTCCATCGACGAGATGACGTGCGCTGCGGCATCCGTCGCATAGGCGCCGCGCGTCATGAACGCGCTGGTATCCTCCGAACTGGTGATCGGCTTGGCCGGGTTGAGGGCGTGGAATTTGTCGTAATCGCCCGGGTAATAGTTGAACCCGACGACATCGACGACGCTCGAGACGTTGGCGGGGTTGAAGAACGATCCGTTCATCGCCGCGGTCACCGGGCGGCTGTCGTCGAGCCGCTTCACCGCCGCCGCCATCCGCCGCACCATCTGCACGCCGGCCGCGGTGCCCTGCATCGGTTCCTCGTTGAACACCGACCAGAGGATGACGCTGGCATGGTTGCGGTCGCGCCGCACCAGCCATTCGAGCTGCGCCATATAATCGGGCGCCGGATTGAAATTGCGGTTCTCGTCCATGACGAGGAAGCCCATCCGGTCGCACAGGTCGAGGAAGGCGGTGGCGGGGGCGTTGTGCGAACAGCGGATCGCGTTGCAGCCCAGCTCCTTCAGTCGCTCCAGCCGCCATTCGAGCAACGCATCCGGCACTGCGGTGCCGACACCGGCATGGTCGAGGTGCAGGCACACGCCCTTCAGCTTCACCGGCCGGTCGTTGACGAACAGCCCCTGCGCGGGATCGAAGCGGATGGTGCGGAAGCCGACGGGCACGCGGCGCGCATCGACCGCCGCGCCATCGCGCTCCAGCGTCACCGCGACGGTGTAGAGCGTCGGCGTCTCGACCGACCATAGCGTCGGGGCCGGCACCGGGATCGACAGCGTGAGGTCCGCCTGTTCGAGCGGCGCGACGGTCACGGGCGAGGAACGGACGGTCGCGATGCTGCGCCCGGCGGGGTCGATCAGGCTGGCGACGGCGACGACGCTGGCCGGCACCGTCTCGATCGACCGTGCGGTGACCGTGACGGGCACCGTCCACGCGCCGTCCGCCAGCCGCGGGTCGCAATGCACGCCGTCGGTGAGGATCGCGACGGGCGCGCGCTTCGCCAGCCAGGCGTGGCGATACAGGCCGGCGCCCTCGTACCACCAGCCCTCCATCGCGTCGGCATCGACGCGGATCGCGATCACGTTGCTCCGCTCGCCGAAGCGCGCGAAGGGCGTGATGTCGATATAGACGCTGTTATAGCCCGACCAATTGTGCGCGACGATGCTGCCGTTGACCCAGATCGTCGCGTTGGTGGCGATCCCGTCGAGCTGCACCTCCAGATACCGGCCCTCGTCTACGGGATCGAGGCGGAAGGTGCGGCGATACCAGCCGATGCCGCGCGGGCGATAGCCCTGCGACGGATTGGCAGTCTCGACGAAAGGCTGGAAGCTCGCCCAGTCGTGCGGCAGCGTCACCGGCGACCAGTCGCTGTCGTCGTGATCCATCGCCGCCGCGCCCTTGGCGTTACCGGCCTTGGCGCGGATGTAGGTTTCCTCGTGCGTCGTCGCCGGCGGCACCGGGATGTCGCCTTCGTGGAACAGCCAGCCGTGATCGAAGCCGATCCGTGACGGATCGACGACCGGCAGCGGCAGCGGCAACGCGTCCCCCGGCTGCGGCATCGGCAGCGCATTGTAGCGCGCCGGCGTCGCCGCCAGCGCCGCGCCACCCGGCAAGGCAACCGCCAGTCCGGCACCGGCGGACCCCAGAAGCTGCCGCCGGTCGATCGTCATGCCGGCAGGCCGCCGATCCAGGTCGCGACCGGCGCCATCGCGGCGGTCAGTTGCACCCAGTCGGCGCGCAGGCCGACCGCGAGCGTGCCCCGCTCCGCCTCCAGCCCAAGGAACGCCGCGGGATTGCCCGCCGCCAGCCGCGCCGCCACCGCCGGCTCCAGTCCGAGCATGCCCATCGCATTGGCGACCGCCGCCGCCATGTCGAGATCCGATCCCGCCAGCGTGCCGTCCTCGTAGGAACAGATGCCGTCGCGGACGCGGATCTGCCGCCCCTGCAGCACGAAATCCTTGGTTTCGGCGCCGACCGACGACATCGCGTCGGTGACCAGCATCATCCGCTCGATCCCGCGTGCGCGCAGCGCGATGCGCAGCACCGCGGGCGCGACATGGACACCGTCGACGATCAGGCCGCACCACGGCCGCGGATCGTCGAGCGCCGCGCCGACGAGGCCGGGGGTGCGCTGCACCATCGGCGGCATCGCGTTGAACAGATGCGTGATCCCGCACAGCCCCGCATCGAACGCCGCCAGCGCGGTGTCGTACGGCGCCTCGCTATGCCCGGCGCTGACCCGCACGCCGGCCTGGGCAAGGCGGGCGATATCGTCGATATGCGCCAGCTCGGGCGCCAGCGTCACCATCACCCGGCCGCGCCGTGGCTGCGACAGCAGCGCGACCATCGCATCGTCGAGCAGACGGAAGCGCCCGGCATCGTGGATGCCCTTGCGCGCGACGTTGAGGAACGGCCCCTCGATATGCACGCCGACGACGCCCGGCACGCCCGCCTCGATCGCCGCGTCGACCGCGTCCAGCGCCGCCGCGATCCGGTCGGGCGAATCGCTGATGAGCGTAGGCAGCAGCGCGGTCGTGCCGTAGCGCGCATGCGCCGCGGTGATCGCGGCGATGCCGTCGACGCTGGTCGCGTCGTTGAACAGCACGCCTCCGCCGCCGTTGACCTGCGTGTCGATGAAGCCGGGCATCACCCAGCCGCCGTCGAGGTCGATGCCGTCGGCGGCATCGCCGTCCAGCGGGCGGATGCTGGCGATCCGGGTGCCGGTGACGACGATCTCCGCCCCACGCCAGACCTCGCCGGCCACGACGACGTGGCCGTTGGTGAACCGATGCGCCTCACTCATAGCGTGCGCGTCACCTTGGCGAGATGGGGCGGCGTATCGGGATCGAGCCCGCGCCGCCGCGACAGCGCCTCGGCGAGGCCGTAGAAGCTCGCCAGCATCAGGATCGGCTGCACCGCCGGGTGCGCGTCGAGCGCCGGCAGGATCGCGCGCGCATCGCCGGCATGCGCCGCGAGCACCGTCGCGCCACGCCCGGAAAAGGTTTCGACCACCGCCATCACGTCGTCGCCCGCGGCATCGCTGGTCGCCAGCGCCAGCACCGGAAAGCCCTCGCCGACGATCGCCATCGGGCCGTGGCGCACTTCGGCGGCGCTGAACGGTTCGGCCTGGACCTGGCACGTCTCTTTGAGCTTGAGCGCGCATTCCTGCGCGACGCCGAAGCCATAGCCGCGACCGATCACGAACATCTGGCTCGCCCCGGCGAGCGGCTCGACGCCGGCGCTCCAGTCGAGCCCGACCGCCTCGTCCAGCTGCGCCGGCAGCGCCGCGACCGCCGCCTGCAACGCCGCATCGCCCGACCAGGCCGCGACGATCGCCGCCAGCCCCGCCATCGCCGCGATGCACGACTTGGTCGCCGCGACCGACTTTTCCGGCCCCGCGCTCAGCGCCAGCAGCGTGTCCGCCATGGCGGCGAGCGGCGAGGTTTCGTCATTGACCAGCGCCACCACCTCGGCGCCGCCCTTCGCATGCGCCTCGACCGTGGCGAGCAGGTCCGGGCTGCGACCCGATTGCGAGATGGCGATGCACAGCGCGCGCCGCGTCGTCACCGGCGCGTCGAACAGCGACACCACCGACGGCGCGGCGGAGGCGACCGGCACGCCGACCATCGTCTCGATCAGATATTTGCCGTACATCGCGGCATGGTCGGACGATCCGCGCGCGCAGGTGACGACGACGTCGGGCGCCGCGCTGCGCAGCCGTTCGCCGAGCGCCTGCAAAGCCGCGCCGTTGCGCGCCAGCAGGCGTGCGACGGTCGCCCCCGCCTCCAGCGTTTCGGCCCGCATCAACGTATCGGTCGTCATATCGCTCGTCACAAATCGCGCCCCCCAGGCGGTGTCAGGTGTCCGCGAGCTCGGCCACGAAATCGTAGCTGTCGCCGCGGTAATAGGATCGGGTGAATTCGACGGCACGGCCGTCGCGCAGGAAGCCGCGCCGCTCGATCAGCAGCCCGGGCGAGCCGGGATCGACCCCCAGCATCCGCGCATGGTCGCCGCCGAACGGCACCGCGCGCAGCCGCTGCAAAGCGCGCACCGGGCGATGCCCGGCGGCGGTCAGCGCGGTATACAGCGAGGTGTCGACCGCATCGAGCGACGGCAGGCAGAAGCCCGCGATCGTCGACAGTTCGAGCGCCATCGGCACCTCGTCGGCGAAGCGCAGCCGCTGGAACCGATAGACCGGCGCGCTCGGCGACAGCGCCAGCGCCATCGATTCCTCCGGGCTGACCGTCCCCTCCGCGCGCGAGATCCAGGCGCTGCTCGGCACCCGGCCGCGGGCGATCATGTCCTCGGTAAACGACGACAGCTTGCTGAAATTCTTTTCGACGCGCCCCGCGACGAAGGTGCCGGCCCCGCGCCGACGGGTCAGCAACCCCTCCTCGACCAGCCCCTCGATCGCCTTGCGCACGGTGATGCGCGAGACGCCATAGTCGATCGCCAGATCGCGTTCGGCGGGAATCGCGTCGCCGCGCGTAATGACCTCACCACCGATCGCATCGCGGATGAGTTGTTGCAGTTGCAGATAGAGCGGCGAGGGATTGTCGGTGCGGAAACGCCCTACCCTGCTCACGAAACTCATCATCGACTCCTTCTTCCACAAACCGTTGCGACCTTCGGTGCCACGGTCCGCGGAGCAGCGCCAGCGGCGCCTTGATCTACAATTGTCCTAGATTGGACTTGTGGTCAATTACCCCGCGCAATTCTCGTACCAACGCCGCGCTCGTCCGGCGCGGCAATGGTCCGAAGCCGAACCGGTCCTCCACACCCCCCGCGGCCGGCACGCTGGCCGAGCCGTGCACCGCCGGGACTCGCGTCGCCGCGATCAATGCCGCGACGTTATCCGGACGGACGCCGGCACCCGCGATCACCGCGCAACGCCCGTCCGCGCGCTCGACCATGCGCGCGATCGTCGCCGCGCCCTCCGCGGCGCTGCGCGCCCCGCCCGAGGTGAGGATATGGTCGAACCCCAGCGCCACCGCCTGCTCCACCGCCGCGACGGGATCGTCGACGACGTCGATCGCCCGGTGGAGCGTCAGCACCGGGCGATCCGGCCCGAGCGCGGCGATCCAGTCCGCCAGACCGGCCACATCCAGCGCGCCGCCGGCCGTCGCGCCGAACACCAGCCCCTGCACCCCCGCCGCGGCCAGCGCCTGCGCCTCCGCCACCGCCAGCGCCCATGTCTCGGCGTCATGGTCGAACCCGCCCGGGCGGGGGCGGACCATCGCATGGACGGGGATGCCCGCCGGCCGCGCGTGCGCCAGCACCGCCGCGACCAGCCCGGCGGAGGGCGTCAGGCCGCCCATCGCCAGCGTCGCGCACAATTCGATCCGGTCGCATCCACCCGCGATCGCCGCCGCGGCGCCGGCCGGCGACTCGACGCAGATCTCCAGTGTCACGCGACGGTCATGATTCGTTCGATTGGCCATCAATGGCGCGCGAACCCCCTTCTGCTATCCGTTTCGATCGCCGGAACGGCGCTCCACGACACAAACCTACCCCGTGAAACCGCAGTGGTTCCATGAAAAATCGATTGTGACAAATTTTTTATAGGTCATTGGGTATGAATTGGTTATAGTAAAACTATCGGCAGCAATACGAGATCCATTCAGGGTCCGTCGCTCCGGTCTGTCGCCGGCTTCGCGGCAGCTTCGGGTTGGGGGGAGCATGCGACCGGGCGTGTTCCGAAAAAGGAATATCCTATGCGCTTGCGCCACGTGATCCTCGTCAGCACCGCCCTCGCGGGCTTCGCCGGTAGCGCTAACGCGCAGGAAGCGCCGACCGCCACCGCCCCGTCCGGCACCGCGACCGCACAGGACGCGACCGAGACGGGCGACGACATCCTCGTCACCGGCTATCGCGGCTCGCTGCGCGAGGCGATCAACGTCAAGCGCAACGCCAATGCCGTCGTCGACGTCATCACCGCCGAGGACGTCGGCAAGTTCCCCGACCGCAACGTCGCCGAATCGCTGTCGCACATCCCGGGCGTCAGCATCGACCGTCGCTTCGGCGAGGGCGAGAAGGTCGCGATCCTCGGCACCGACCCGGCGCTCAACCGCATGCTGCTCGACGGCCACGCGCTCGCCTCGGCCGACTGGGGCGGCAACGACAACGATCCGTCCAGCCGTACCTTCAACTATTCGCTGCTCGCGCCCGAACTGGTCGACCGCCTCGAGGTGTACAAGTCGCCCGAGCCGCGCATCGAGGAAGGCAGCCTCGGCGGCACCGTGATCGTGCGCACCCGTCGCCCGCTCGACCTGCCCGCCAATTCGATCTTCGCCTCGGGCGGCTATTCGTACAACGACCGGTCGGAGAAGGGCAACGTCCGCGGTTCGGGCCTGTACAGCTGGAAGAACGCCGACGAGACCTTCGGCGTCCTCGTCGCCGCCACCTATGACAAGCAGAACCTGACCCGCGCCGGCGTCGAATTCTTCGGCTACGACAATGTCGCGCCGAACGCGGACGGCACCTATAACAGCCCGTTCGTCAACCGCGCCGCCAACGGCGCGCTTAGCCTCAAGAACCCGGCCGCGACGATCACCGGCGGCACGATCGCCGACCTGTACCGGGCGGCCTCGCCGTTCGGCATCAACTACGCCTATTTCCAGCAGCAGCGCGAGCGCAAGAGCGTGTCGGGCACGGTGCAGTTCCGCCCGACCAGCGAGCTGACCTTCACGCTCAACGGCCTGCACATCGACGGCAACTACAACAACTACAGCCAGTCGATGTACACCATCCCCGGCGCCTGGACCGGCAGCGTGCTGCAGTCCGCGACGGTCAGCAACGGCGTCGTCACCGCCGCCTCCTTCGGCACGGCGCCCAGCCAGAGCGCGCAGCTCGACACGCTGGTCCGCCGCACCAAGCTGAAGACCGACAACGTCAACCTGTTCGCCGACTGGGAAGGCGACAATGGCGCCAAGGTGGCGTTTGCCGGCGGCTGGTCGAAGGCGACCGGCGGCCGCAACCCCGAATATCTGTTCAACGTGCAGACCCGCCTGCCGTTCAGCTATGCCTTCACCGGCAATTCGGCCGAGGTGAACTTCACCGGCGACCTGACCAACCCCGCAAACTACTTCACCAACCCGAACAACAATCCGGCGCAGATCGAAGGGCGCCCGGTCGTCATCAACGGCACGCAGCTCAACGCCGCGCAGATCGGCGGCCTCGACTATAGCGTCACCACCGACCGCGACGTCTTCGGCGGCTATGATGCGACGATCCCGGTCGACTTCGGTCCGTTCAAGGAAATCCTGCTCGGCAGCCGCGTCACCGATCACGAAAATCGCGTCGATGCCCGCGGCATCAACACCTATCTGACCCGTTCGCTCAACGGATCGCAGCTGGGCGTCACCACGCTGACCACGCCGGACGGCACGTTCGACGGCAGCGGCGGCAGCGGCAACGCCACCAAGTACCTCAACCTGCCCGACCAGGCGGTGATCGACATCCTCGCCAATGCGATCAACAGCCCGCTGGTCACCAAGATCGGCGCCTCGACCAAGGTGCGCGAGACGGTGGCGGCAAGCTACGTCCAGGCGAACTTCGACCAGGGCGGCCTGCGCGGCAACATCGGCGGACGTCTGGTCTACACGCGCGACGTGTCGAACTTCGCGACCACGCCCAGCGCCGTCGCCAATCCGCAGCCGGTGCCGACCCGCACCTCGACCGATTACCTGAAGTTCCTGCCCAGCCTGAACATCGCCTATACGATCGCTCCGCAGTTCATCGTCCGCGGTGCGGTGGCCAAGGTGATCTCGCGTCCGCGCTATCAGGATCTGGCGGCGGCGACGTCGCTCAACGACATCACGCTCGACGGCGGCGGCGGCAACCCGAACCTGAAGCCGTACGAATCGACCAACTACGAACTGACCGCGGAATGGTATCCGCGCGGCGGCACGTTGCTGGCGGTCGAACTGTTCCGTCGCGACATCAAGAACTACATCATCAACTTCCGTCAGAACGTCGACTATTTCAACGCGCTGCAGAACCGGATCACGACGTACAACGTCAGCCAGCCGGTCAACGGCGCCAAGGCGAAGGTCAACGGCGTGCTGGTGTCGGGCCAGGCGGAAATCTGGGGCGGGTTCGGCCTGCAGGCGAACTATTCGTACCAGGACAGCGACACCTCGTCGGTCGACGTCAGCGGCGCGGCGCTCAACCTGCCGTATCTGTCGAAGCATACC
This sequence comes from Sphingomonas sp. UBA978, assembly GCF_002292295.1. Taxonomy (GTDB): domain Bacteria; phylum Pseudomonadota; class Alphaproteobacteria; order Sphingomonadales; family Sphingomonadaceae; genus Sphingomonas. The sequence continues at coordinate 119,657 of NZ_DBBS01000003.1, read as the reverse complement.
GTCAACGTGATCCCCTATTTCGAGAGCGGGCCGTTCCAGGCGCGACTGAGCTACAATTACCGTACCGCCTATTTCCGCACGATCGGCCGTCTCGGCTCGCGCGAGATGGTGGCGCCGTACAACCAGCTCGACGCATCGGCCTCGCTGGCGATCACCAAGGGCATCATCCTCAGCGTCAACGCGCAGAACCTGCTGGACGAGACCTACCTCCAGTATAACGCCACCAAGGATCGTCCGACCGCCTTCTACAAGAACGGCCGTACCTTCTCGGCGGCGCTGTCGTTCCGCATGTAGTCCCGCCGTCGTCGTCCCGGACCCGGTCCGGGCGACGCCGCGCATACCCGGCGGGCTCGCCCGCCGGCCGGTTCCCCGATGGACGCATCCTCCCCTGATCCGCGTCCCGGCCCTCGGCCCCGGCAGCCCCCATCGCGGCGCCGGGGTCTTTTTTTGTGCATCGGGCATGGACGTCGCCGGATCGCTCCTGCAAGATACCTTCAATACCAAAACAGAACCAAGGGGCTGTCATGACGCAGAACGCCGGTATCGCGACCATCGTCGGGGGAGCGGCGCTCGCCCTGCTCGCGCCCACCGCCGCACCGGCGCAGGACGCGCTGCCGCTGCTTCCCCTGCCCCAGTCGGTCACGCGCGCCGCAGGCAGCTTCACCGTCCGCGACGGCGCGGGGATCGCCGCCACGGATGCCGGCGCCACCGCCGCGGCCCGCCTGCTCGCCGCCCACGTCAAGGCCGAACGCGGCCTCGCCCTCATTCCCGGTACGACCGGCGCGATCCGCTTCGTCCGCGACGCCGCGGTTGCCGGCGACGAGGCCTATCGGCTTTCGGTGACGCCGCAGGGCATCACCATCGCCGCCTCGGGCGACCGCGGCCTCGTCCATGGCGCGATGACGCTGGCGCAATTGCTCAGCCCCGACGCCGCCTTCGGCAAGCCGGTCGCGGTGCCGGCGCTGTCCATCACCGACGCGCCGCGCTTCGCCTGGCGCGGGCTGATGATCGATCCTGCGCGCCATTTCCTCCCCATGCCGGCGCTGCGTGCGATCGTCGACCAGATGGCATCGGTGAAGCTCAACACGCTCCACCTCCACCTCACCGACGATCAGGGCTGGCGGGTCGAGATCCGCAAGTATCCGAAGCTGACCAGCGTCGGCGGCTGGCGCGTGCCGCCCTGGACCGGCGGCGCGCAACCGACCGAGAAGGTCGGCGGCTTCTACACCCAGACCGAGCTGAAGGACCTCGTCGCCTATGCCGGGGAGCGCGGCATCACGATCGTGCCGGAGATCGACCTGCCCGGCCATGCGCAGGCGCTGGTCGCCGCCTATCCCGAACTCGGCATCCTCGGCGACGCGCCCGCGGTCAGCAACAATTGGGGCATCATGCCCTATCTGTTCAATCCAGGGCCGAAGGGCATCGCCTTCGTCAAGGACGTGCTCGACGAGCTGATGCAGGTCTTTCCCGGCACCTATATCCACCTCGGCGGCGACGAGGCGGTCAAGGACCAGTGGCAGCGCAGTCCCGAGGTGCAGGCGCAGATGAAGGCGCTCGGCATCAAGGACGAGAACGGCCTGCAAAGCTGGATGATCGATCAGTTCGGCACCTACCTGCAATCGAAGGGCCGGCGCCTGATCGGCTGGGACGAGATTCTCGAGGGCGGCCTGCCCGCCTCCGCCTCGATCATGTCGTGGCGCGGCGAACAGGGCGCGGTCGACGCCGCCAATCAGGGACACGACGTCGTGCTGTCGCCCGGCACGCCGCTGTACCTCAATTATTCGCAGAGCCGCCTCGCCGACGAACCGCCCGGCCGCTTCGCGCCGATGACGCTGGAGATGGTCTATCGCTACGATCCGATGCCGGCGGGCATTCCGGCGGACAAGGCCAAGCACGTGCTCGGCGCGCAGGGCAATCTGTGGAGCGAATATATCGTCACCCCTTATCAGCTCCAGCATCTGATCTTCCCGCGCGCGGGCGCGGTGGCGGAGATCAGCTGGTCGCCGAAGGACAAGCGCGATTTCGCCGGCTTCCTGCCGCGGGTCCAGCGCCAGGGCGACCGCTGGAGCCGTGGCGGCATGCACGTCGCCGACAGCGCCTTCGCGGTCGATATGCAGGTCGACGGCACCCGCGGCGATGCGCTGCGCCGCAACCGCGTGCCGCTGACGCTGGCGACGCAGGTTCCCTATGGCACGATCCGCTACACGACCGACGGCAGCACGCCGACCGCGACGTCGCGCGCCTATGCCGGGCCGCTGTCGCTGACGCCGGGCACCACCGTCCGCGCCGCCGCCTTCGACGCGCGCGGCAGCGCGACCGCCGCGGTGCGCAGCTTCGACACGTCGCGCGCCGCCCTGCTCGCGCGCACCAGCTCGGACATGGCCGCCTGCCCCGCCGGCGACCTCGGCCTGCGCGTGCCGCTGACGTCGGAATCGCGCGAGAATGCGCCGGCGTTCAACATCAACCTGTTCGACACCTGCACGCTCTACCCCGACGCGCCGCTCGACGTCGCCCGCGGCTATACCGTCGATGTCGCCCGCCTCGCCCGCCATTACGGCCTCGCGCACGAGGCGCGGATGGTGAAGGAGCATTACAACGTCTCCGATCACGGCGAATTGCTCGTCCAGGTCGGCTGCATCGCCGCCGCCAAGGCGCGCGCCGCGGGCGACAAGACCGCCCGGCCGATCGCGGCGGGCGCCTTCCCGCTGCCCGATCCGCGCACCGCGCCGCAGCGCTTCACCTTCCGCGGCAATCTGCCGGCGATCGCGGGCGACCGGGACGTCTGCTTCCAATTCACCTCGCCGATCAAGGACCCCTTCTACACGGTCGAACGCGTCCAGCTGACGGAGGCGGGACGATGAGGTACGCGTTCGCGCTCGCGCTCCTGCTGTCGGCCGCACCGCTGGCGGCACGCGACACGCTTCCGCTCGACAAGGACTGGCAGGTCCGGCTCGATCCCGCCGACACCGCCGCGACCAGGGCACATCCGCGCGAGGCGGCATGGTTTCCGGCGCAGGTGCCCGGCAGCATCCAGCAGGACCTGATCCGCGCGAAACGCGTCCCCGATCCGTTCATCGGCACCAACGAGGGCGCGATCCAGTGGGCGGGCCTGTCGGCATGGCAGTTCCGCACGATGCTGACCGTCACCCCGGCGATGCTCGCGCACGGACACCTCGATCTCGTGTTCGACGGGCTCGACACGTTCGCGACCGTCACCGTCAACGGCCGGCCGCTGCTCACGGCGGACAACGCCCACCGCCGCTGGCGCGCCGATGCGAAGCCGCTGCTGCGCGCCGGCCGCAACGAGGTGCTGGTAAGCATCGCCTCGCCCATCCGGACGCTCCAACCGATGGTGCTCAAGGACCCGCACCCGCTGCCCGGCGAATATGACAGCGCGTTCGGCGACGAGCCCAAGGGCGTCCAGACCAGCCCCTATATCCGCAAGCCGAAGTACCAGTACGGCTGGGACTGGGGCCCGCGCATCGTCACCACCGGCCTGTGGCGCCCCGCCCGGCTGGAGGCGTGGGACGAGGCGCGGCTCGATCGGGTCCGCATCGCGCAGGACGCGCTGTCGGATGCCGAGGCACGGCTGACCGCGCATGCGACGATCGTCGCGGACGTGACGAAGAGCGTGACGCTGACCGCCACCGTCACCGCCCCCGACGGCAGCCGCCAGACGGTCGAGCGCACCGTCACGCTCGCGCCCGGCAGCAACCCGGTGACGATTCCGCTGACGATCGCGAAGCCGCAGCGCTGGCAGCCGGTCGGCTATGGCGCGCAGCCGCTCTATACGGTGGCGACGACGCTGGACGGCGACACCCAGACGCGCAGCATCGGCCTGCGCACGGTCACGCTCGACCGCAAAGATGGCGCGTTCGGACTGATCGTCAACGGCCTGCCGATCTTCGCCAAGGGCGCGAACGTCATCCCGTTCGACAGCTTCCCCGCCCGCGTCGACCCCGCCGAGCCCGAAAGCCTGCTCAAGGCGGCGCGCGACGCCAACATGAACATGGTCCGCATCTGGGGCGGCGGCTACTATCTGGACGACGCCTTCTACGCCGCCGCCGACCGGATGGGGCTGATGGTGTGGCAGGACTTCATGTTCGGCGGATCGGTGACCCCGCCCGACGCCGCGTTCCGCGCCAGCGTCGCCGCGGAGGCGGACGAGCAGGTCGCGCGGATCGGCGACCATCCCTCGGTCGTCATCTGGGCGGGCAACAACGAAGTGCTGTCCGGCTGGGAAAACTGGTCCGACCGCAAGGCTTATAAGAAGGCGATCGGCGCGGACGAGCAGGAACGGATCGGCACCGGCATGGCGGTGCTGTTCGACCGCGTCCTGCGCGGCGCGGTTTCCGCCAACAGCCCCGGCACGCCCTATATGCCGGGGTCGCCCTCGACCGATTACGAAGGCCCGGTCGATACCGACGCCAACGGCGACCGCCATTTCTGGGACGTCTGGTCGGGCAGCAAGCCGGTCGAGAATTACCTCGATTCCTGCCCGCGCTTCATGAGCGAATATGGCTTTCAGGCGATGCCGACGATGGCCACGATCCGCGGCTTCGCGGGCAAGGGCACGCTCGACCCCGACAGCCCGGTGATGAAGGCGCACCAGAAGTTCCTCGCCGGCGAGGGCAACGCCCGGTTGCGCCTCTATCTCGACCAGCGGCTGCGGCCGGCGAAGGACTTCGCCGACTTCGTCTATCTGACGCAGGTCAATCAGGCGCAGGCGATCGGCCTCGCGGCGCGCCACCACCGCGCCTGCCGCCCGGTGACGATGGGGTCGCTGTTCTGGCAGCTGAACGACGTCTGGCCCGCGATCAGCTGGTCGAGCATCGACCATCTCGGCCAGTGGAAGCTGCTGCACCATGAGGCGAAGCGCGCCTTCGCCCCGCAGGCGATCGTCGCCGAGCATCGCGCGGGCGCGACGCGGATCGCGCTGGTGTCCGACGCGACAACGCCGGTCGCGGCGCAATGGCGGGTGACGGTGCGCGCCATGACCGGTGCGACGCTCGGCACGCGCACCGCGGACGCGACCCTCGCCCCGCTCAGCGCGACCACGGTCGCGACCCTGCCCGACGCGGACCTGTTCGGCACGGCCGATCCCGCACAAAGCTATGCGGTCGCCGAGCTGCTGGTCGACGGCCGCACCGTCAGCCGCACGCTGGTCGAACGGCTGGTGCCGAAGGACATGGCCTATCCCGACCCCGGCCTGACGCTCCGCCGCACCGGCGACACGGCGACGATCACCGCGAGGAACCTCGCGCGCGCGGTGATGATCGACATGGGCGACACGCCGGGTCAGGCGAGCGACAGCGGCTTCGACCTGCTGCCCGGCGAAAGCGTCACGGTGACGCTGGCCGGCAAGCAGACCCCGGTCCTGCGGACGCTGGCGCGATGATCGCCGCCGCCCTCGTTACTTCCCCGGCGGAGGCCGGGGTCCAGCCGGGCGACCGCAGTCATCTGCCGATGGTGGTTCTCCGACCGGACCCTTGCTTCGACCGGGATGGTAACGGGTCATATTCACGCGAAGACGCGAAGACGCGACGAAGGGGGATTCGCGCGGAGACGCGGAGACGCGGAGGGGATGCGCGCGAGACGCCCGACACATGTCCCAACGCCAGTAAGAAAGCCTGCGGCAGCTTCAAAGATCCTCGTCAGATGCCACGACGCTCGCCCCGATCCGCGCCGTCTTCTCTCCGCGTCTCCGCGTCTCCGCGCGACCAAAACCTTCTCCCTTCGCGCCTTCGCGTCTTCGCGCGCACCCCAACATCGGGACCGACAGCATGATCCCCGCCCTCCTCCTGCTCGCACAGGCCGCCGACCCGGTCGCGACCGCGATCGCCGCGATGACGCCCGAGCAAAAGGCCGCGCAGCTCCAGAGCACCGCACCCGCCGACGCCAAAGCCGGCCTGCCCGCCTATGACTGGTGGAACGAGGGGCTGCACGGCCTCGCGCGCAACGGCCATGCCACCGTCTTTCCGCAGGCGATCGGCCTTGCCGCAACCTGGGACACCGACCTCGTCGAACGCGTCGGCACGGTGGTGTCGACCGAGGCACGCGCGAAGTTCAACGCGCAGCACGCGGCCGCCGATCGCCGCATCTATCAGGGCCTCACCATCTGGTCGCCCAACATCAACATCTTCCGCGATCCGCGCTGGGGTCGCGGGCAGGAAACCTATGGCGAGGACCCGTATCTGACGGGCAAGCTCGGCGTCGCCTTCGTCCACGGGCTGCAGGGCCCCGACCCGCGCCACCCGCGCGTCATCGCCACGCCCAAGCATCTCGCCGTCCACAGCGGACCCGAGGCGGGCCGCGACGGGTTCGACGTCGATCCCTCCCCGCGCGACATGGAGGCGACCTACCTCCCCGCCTTCCGCCGCGTGGTGACCGAGGGCAAGGCGCTGTCGCTGATGTGCGCGTACAACAGCATCCACGGCGTCCCCGCCTGCGCTTCGTCGCCGCTGATGAACGACCGTATCCGCCGCGACTGGGGTTTCACCGGCTTCACCGTGTCGGATTGCGACGCGGTGTCGAACGTCCACGCCTTCCACCATTACCGGCTCGATGCCGCCGGCGCCGCCGCGGCGTCGGTCCGGGGCGGCACCGACCTCAATTGCGGCACCGCCTATGCCGCGCTGCCGCAGGCCATGGCGCAGGGCCTCGTCAGCCAGGCGGAGGTCGACACCGCGCTCGCCCGCGCGCTGCGGGCGCGACAGGCGCTCGGCATCGCCTTCGGCGCGACCAGCCCGTGGTCGCGGATCGGGCCGACCGAGGTCGCCACCCCGGCGCATCGCGCGCTGGCGCTCGACGCCGCGCGCAAATCGATCGTGCTGCTCAAGAACGACGCCGACCGGCTGCCGCTGACGCCCGGCGCGCGCATCGCCGTCATCGGCGCCGATGCCGACGACCTCGGCGTGTTGCAGGGCAATTACCACGGCACCGCGATCGTGCCCGTCACCCCGCTCGACGGCATCCGCGCCCGCTTCGGCGCCGCCAACGTCACCTATGCGCAGGGATCGATCCTCGCCGACGGCGCCGCGGTCGTCCTGCCCGAAACCGCGCTGCGCAGCGACGGCAAGCCGGGCCTGCGCGCCACTTATACCGCCGCCGGCAAGACCGTCGTGCGGCAGGATCGCCGGATCGACTTCGACCTCAACCGCGCCAGCCCCGCGCCGGGCCTGCCCGTCACCGGCTATAGCGCGCACTGGACCGGCGAATTCGTCCCCCCCGGTCCCGGCCGCTACCGCCTGATCCTCGACCAGTCGCCCTGCTGGAAGGATTGCACCGTCCACGACCGCGCCCGGCTGACGCTCGGCGGCCGCACGCTGCACGACGGCGACCTGCCAAAGGGCCGCGTCGAGCTGACCGTCGACAGCGACGGCAGCGCGCAGCCGATCGAACTGACGCTCGACCACCGGTCGGAGGACGAGAGCATCCGCCTGTTGTGGATGCCGCCCGCCGAGCCGCTGCTCGCGCAGGCGGTCGCCGCGGTGAAGGACGCCGACGTCGCGGTCGTCGTCGCCGGCCTGTCCCCCGATCTGGAGGGCGAGGCACTGTCGGTGCAGGTCCCCGGCTTCGTCGGCGGCGACCGTACCGACATCGCGCTGCCGCTGGTGCAGCAGCGCCTGCTCGACGCGCTCAAGGCGACGGGCAAGCCGATCGTCCTCGTCCTCACCAGCGGCAGCGCGGTGGCGGTCGATCCGGCATCGGCGGATGCGATCCTCGCCAACTGGTATGCGGGCGAGAGCGGCGGCACCGCGCTGGCCGACGTGCTGGCGGGCGTCGTCAATCCCGCCGGCCGCCTGCCGGTGACGGTCTACCGTTCGACCAACGACCTGCCCGCCTTCGTCGATTACGGGATGAAGGAGCGGACCTACCGTTATTTCACCGGCACGCCCTTGTGGGGGTTCGGCCACGGCCTCAGCTATACCCGCTTCGATTATGCCGCGCCGCGCGGCATGGCGAGCGTCGCGGCCGGCGGCGACCTGCGCGTCACCGCGCGCATCGCCAACGCCGGCGCACGCGACGGCGAAGAAGTGGTGCAGGCCTATCTCGTGCCCCCCGCGACCAAGAGCGGCGGCTTCACCGATCCCGTGCTGCAACGCCAGCTGGTCGGCTTCCGGCGCGTCGCGGTGCAGCGCGGCAAGGCCGCCGACGTCGCCTTCATCCTCGATCCCCGCGCGATGAGCGTCGTCGAGCGCGACGGGCGCCGCCATGTCGCGCCCGGCGCCTATCGGCTGTGGATCGGCGGCGGCCAGCCGGGCGACGGCGCCGGCCAATGGTTCGACTTCGCCGTCACCGGCGCCGACACGGAGCTGCCGAAATGACCCTCGACCGCCGCCGCTTCCTCGCCACCACCGCCGCGATCGCGGCATCGGCCGCGACGCCCGCCTTTGCCGCGCCGGCATTGTCGAGCAAACGCCCCGCGCCGAAGGACCGCCGCTTCGTCAGCGCCGCGGTCGAGCGCGAGATCGCGCGCGTGTCGGCGCAGATCGCCGATCCGAAGCTGCGCTGGATGTTCGGCAATTGCTATCCGAACACGCTCGACACCACCGTGCGGATGAGCACGGTCGGCGGCGCACCCGACGCCTTCGTCATCACCGGCGATATCGAGGCGCTGTGGCTGCGCGACAGTTCGGCGCAGGTGAAGCCCTATCTGCACCTCGCACGGCAGGCGCCCGAATTGCGCACGCTGTTCCGCGGCCTGATCGCGCGACAGGCGCGCTGCATCCTGATCGATCCCTATGCCAACGCCTTCATGCAGGACCCGACGGCGAAATCGAACCTCGAATGGTCGCAGAAGGACGAGACGGAGATGAAGCCCGGCGTCGCCGAGCGGAAGTGGGAGATCGATTCGCTCTGCTACCCCATGCGGCTCGCCCACGGCTATTGGCGCGCGACCGGGGACACGGCGCCCTTCGACGCGACCTGGGCGGAGGCCGCACGCGCCAGCGTCCGCACCTTCCGCGAACAGCAGCGGAAGGAGGGTCCCGGCCCCTACAGCTTCCGCCGTTCCGCCCCGCAGCCGACCGAGACGTTGCTGTGGGGCCATGGCGCGCCGACGCGGCCGGTCGGCCTGATCCATTCCGGCTTCCGCCCCTCGGACGATGCCTGCCTCTACCCGTTCCTGATCCCCAGCAACCTGTTCGCGGTCACCGCGCTGCGCGAACTCGCGCGCGTCGCGGGCGAGGCGCGGGGCGACGCCGCGCTGTCGCAGGACGCCACCGCGCTCGCGGCGGAAGTCGAGGCGGCGCTGAAGGCGCATGGCACGATGCGGCTGCGCGACGGCCGCGAGGTCTGGGCCTATGAGGTCGACGGCTATGGCAATGCCGTCTTCATGGACGACGCCAACGTGCCGTCGCTGTCGGGCCTCGCCTATCTCGGCTGCGTATCGCCCGCCGATCCGCTGTGGCAGGCGACGCAGGCGGCGGCGTGGAGCGATAACAATCCGTGGTTCTTCACGGGCAAGGCCGGCGAGGGGATCGGCGGCCCGCATGTCGGCGCGGGGCAGATCTGGCCGATGTCGCTCATCGTCCGCGCGCTGACCGCGACCGACGACGCGACGATCCGCACCGCCTTGCGCACGCTGCGCGACACCGACGGCGGCACCGGCTTCATCCACGAAAGCTTCGACCGGGACGATCCCGCCACATTCACCCGCGCCTGGTTCGCCTGGGCGAACGGCCTGTTCGGCGAGCTGATCGTCCATCTCGCGCAGACCCGCCCCGCTATCCTGAAGGGAGAGCTATGATAAACCGCCGCACCCTGCTCGCGAGCACCGCCGCCATCGGTCTGCCGATCCCCGCCTTCGCGGCGACGCCGGCCGCGGCCGCCGCCCCCAACCTGTTCATCGGCACCGGCGGCCACGGCCACACCTATCCCGGCGCGACCCTGCCGTTCGGGATGGTGCAGCTCTCGCCCGATACCGACGTCGAACGCTGGGACGCCTGTTCCGGCTATCACCGCACCGACACGTCGATCATGGGGTTCAGCCACACCCATCTCAGCGGCACCGGCATCGGCGACATGCTCGACGTGCTGGTGGTGCCGACGCGCGGCCCGGTCCAGCTGCTGCCCGGCCCGCTCGACGATCCCGACGCGGGCTATCGCCAGCGCTTCTCCGCCGAACATGCCGAGCCCGGCTATTACCGCGTCGCCCTGGAAAGCGGGGTGCGCGCCGAGCTGACCGTCACCGAACGCACCGGCTATCATCGCTACACCTTCCCGGCGGGCGCGGGGCATATCCTCGTCGACCTGTCGCACCTGATCCTCGACAAGAGCGATGCCGCGCCGCTCGTCACCGATGCGACCCTGACGCTTGATCCCGACGGCACGCTGACCGGCGGCCGCACCGTCCACCGCTGGGCGAAGGGGCGGCGCATCCACTTCGCGATGCAGCTGTCGCGCCGGCCCGACCGGATCGTCTTCTACGGCGACGGCGATGCGCCGCAGCCCGCCGGCACGCGCGCCGTCACCGGCAAGCGGCTCAAAGCCTTCCTCCATTACGACGATGCCGGCGCCGCACCGGTCCTGATCCGCTGCGGCATCTCCGCGGTCGATGTCGCCGGCGCACGCGCCAATCTGGCCGCGGAGGCGAAGACGTGGGATTTCGACGCGGTCCGCGGCGCCGCGCGCACCCGCTGGGCGGGCGAACTCGGTGCGGTCGCGGTCGAGGGCGGCACCACCGACCAGCGCACGATCCTGTCCTCCGCGCTCTACCATGCGTTGCTCGCGCCGACGCTCTTCTCCGACACCGACGGCCGCTACGTCGGGCTCGACCGGCAGGTCCATAGCGTGCCCGCCGGCGATGCCGCCTACAGCACGCTGTCGCTGTGGGACACGTATCGCGCGCTCCACCCGCTGCTGACGATCATCGCGCCCGACCGGGTGCGCAGCCTCGTCGCCGATATCGTCCGCCAGACGCAGCAGAGCCCCTATGGCCCGCCGGTCTGGCCGTTGCAGGGGGCCGAGACGGGCTGCATGATCGGCTGGCACGGCGTCTCCGTCCTCGCCGAGGCGCAGGCCAAGGGCATCCCCGCGGACTATGCCGCCGCCTGGCCCGGAATCGCCAAGCGGTCGTTCGACTTCGCCGCGCCCGACCTCGACAACAGCAAGGGCCGCAACCTCTACGACGCGAAGGGCTATGTCCCCGCCGACGCCTGGTTCGAAAGCGTCAGCCGGACGCAGGAATATGCCTATGACGACTGGGCCTCGGCCCATCTCGCCCGCGCCGCGGGCAAGGGCGCGGAGGCCGACCGCCTGCTGAAACGCTCGGGCAACTGGCGCAACGTCATCGACGGCGCGGCCGGCTTCGCCAAACCGAAGTTCGCCGACGGCCGCTGGTGGAGCCCCTACGACCCGATCCAGCTCGGCCATATGCCAAAGCCCTGGTGGCGCGACTATACCGAGGCGAACGGCTGGCAGGCGACCTTCCTCAACCAGCACGACGTCTACGGCCTCATCGCGCACATGGGCGGCGATCGGGCGTTCGAGGCACGGCTGGACGCGCTGTTCACCGCGCCCTCGACGCTCCCCGCCAACGCCCCGCCCGACATCAGCGGGCTGGTCGGCCAATATGCGCACGGCAACGAACCCAACCACCACGTCGCCTATCTCTACGCCTACACCGGCGCGGCGTGGAAGACGCAGGCGATGGTCCGCCGCCTGCTGACCGAGATGTACAAAAACGATCCCGACGGCATCATCGGCAACGACGATTGCGGCCAGATGAGCGCGTGGTTCGTGCTGTCGTCGCTCGGATTCTACCCGGTCGATCCGGTCGAGGCGGTCTATGTGTTCGGATCGCCGCTGTTCGAACGCGCGACGATCGCTTTGCCCGCCGGCCGGCGCCTGACGATCGAGGCCCCCGGCAACCGCGCCGACACGCCCTACGTCCGCAGCGTCCTGCGCAACGGCAAGCCCTGGACGAAGAACTGGATCAGCCACGCCGACCTGATGCGCGGCGGCACCCTCACCTTCACGATGAGCGCGACCCCGGTGAAGAGCTTCGGCGCGGCCAAAGCGGACCGCCCGCCCTCGCACGGCCGCGGCGCGTGACGATCCGCTGCACAGACCCGTCGCACCGGCCCTCACCCGTCCGCGGCTCCGCCGCTCCCTCCCGCATCCGGTCGGCCATGCCCCCGGCATGGCCTGAACAGCACGGGGTGCTGTTCACCGGATGCGCCCGACGGGAGAGGGAGAAGACGCCGAAGGCGGCGCAGGGTGAGGACAGGTCCGTGCCCTCGGCTTTGCCGTCCCCACTATCCCCCCGCCACCGCCGGACGAGCGGACCGCCCGCCCTCGCACGGCCACGGCGCGCGACGATCCGCTGCGCGAACACATCGCACCTGCCCTCCGCCTTGTTGTCACCTTTATCCCCCGGCCGTCGCCGGGCAAGTCGATGGAACCACCGATGACCGACCTCACCCGCCGCACCCTGATCGCCTCCGGCCTCGCCGCCGGCGCCACGCCCGCGCTGGCGATCACGCCGGCCACGCCGCCAAAACCGTGGGGCGCCACCCCCTCGAAGCGCCAGCTCGCCTGGCATATGCGCGAACGCTACGCCTTCGTGCATTTCTCGATCAACACCTTCACCGATCGCGAATGGGGCTATGGCGACGAGAGCCCGACGCTGTTCGACCCCACCGATTTCTCCGCCGACCAGATCGTAGCCGCGGCGAAGGCGGGCGGCATGACCGGCATCGTGCTGACCGCCAAGCATCACGACGGCTTCTGCCTGTGGCCGACGATGCTGACCGACCATTGCATCCGCAACAGCCCGTACAAACAGGGCAAAGGCGATATCGTCCGCGAGATGGAGCAGGCGACGCGCCGCGCCGGCATGGCGTTCGGCCTGTACCTGTCGCCCTGGGACCGCAACCATCCCGAATACGGCCGCCCGGCCTATATCGATTACTATCGCAAGCAGGTGGTCGAGCTCTGCACGCGCTATGGCGAATTGTTCGAATTCTGGTTCGACGGCGCCAATGGCGGCGACGGCTATTATGGCGGCGCGCGCGAGACGCGGACGATCGACGCGCCGAAATATTACGACTGGCCCTCGATCATCGCGCTCGTCCACCAGCATCAGCCGATGGCCTGCACCTTCGATCCGCTCGGCGCGGAGATCCGCTGGGTCGGCAACGAGGACGGCATCGCCGGCGATCCGTGCTGGCCGACGATGCCCGACCATCCCTATGTCCAGTCGGAGGGGAACAGCGGCGTCCGCGGCGCGCCGCTCTGGTGGCCCGCCGAAACCAACACCTCGATCCGCCCCGGCTGGTTCTACCACCCGGACGAGGACGCCAAGGTGAAGAGCCCGGCGCGCCTGATCCGCTTCTTCGACGAATCGGTGGCGCGCGGCACCAACATGCACCTCAACCTGCCGCCCGATCGCCGCGGCCGCATCCCCGATCATGACGTCGCCGTGCTCACAAGCTTCGGTGACGCGATCCGTGCCAGCTTCGCCACCGATCTGGCGCAGGGCGCGGTCGCCAGCGCCACCGCGACGCGCGACGGCGCCAGCACGCCCGCAAAGGTGCTCGACGGCAATCGCGACACCTATTGGTCGACGCCCGACGGCGTCACCACGCCGACGCTGACGCTCGACCTGCCGCCCGACCGCCGCTTCGACCTCATCCGCATCCGCGAATATCTCCCGCTCGGCGTCCGCGTCACCCGCTTCGCGATCGAGGCGGAGGTCGCCGGCCGCTGGCAGCGGCTCGCCGAAAAGGAATGTATCGGTGCGCAACGCATCATCCGCCTCGACGCGCCGGTCGCCGCGCGCCGCATCCGGCTGGTGATCCTCGACGCCCCCGCCTGCCCCGCGATCAGCGAGGTCGCGCTGTTCCGCAGCGTCGCGCCCGTCGCCGTCGCCGCGCCGCGCAGCACCGACGCCGCAATCCTGTCGCCGCGCGACTGGACGGTGGTCGCCGCCAGCGCCCCCGGGGCCGAGGCGCTGCTCGACGGCGACGGTTCGTCGGTGTGGAGCCAGCCCGCGCCGGCCACGACGCCCGCGTCGGTCACGCTCGACCTCGGCAAGGCGCAGACGGTGGCCGGCTTCAGCCTCACGCCATGGCGCCATCCGGATAAGCAAAGCGCCCCGCCGCGCGGCTATCGCGCCGAAACCAGTCTCGACGGCAAGACATGGACGCCGGCCGCAGAAGGCGAGTTCCAGAACATCGCCTATGCGCTGGCGACGCAGCGGATCCCGTTCACCGCACCCCGCCCGATGCGCTACCTGCGCCTGACCTTCGCGGCGACCGCGGTGCCGGCGGCGAAGCTGGCGATCGCCGACATCGGCGCCTTCGTGCGGTGACGCATGCCGCCGTCACCCCGGCAAACCACCGGGGTGACGGCGCGGACGGCTCAGATCCCCTCGGGAAACACGGCGCGCCCGCCTGTCTCCAGCTCGCGCGTCAGGTCGGCGAGGCACCGTTCGACCAGCGCCGCATCCGGGCTGCGTACGACGAAATTCGCGCCCGTCCGCCCTTCGCGGAAGAAGGGGTAGGAGCCGATCGACACGCCCTCGTGGCTCTTCTCGGCATCGCGCAGCAGGTCGGCGACCTCGCTCTCGGCGACCCAGCAGCCGATCGTGCCGGAGACGACCGGGCGTCCGCCCTCCAGCGTGCCGGTCAGCGCGTCGAGCATGCCCGCGGTGATGTGCGGCACCCCCGCCATGATGAAGATGTTGCCGATGCGGATACCCGGCGCGCCCGACACGCGATTGGGGATCAGCCCCGCACCCGCCGGCACCCGCGCCATCCGCGCCCGCGCTTCGGTCAGCCCGCCGCGCGTCGCATAATACCGCTCCAGCACCGCCATCGCCTCGGGATGATGCTCCACTCCGACGCCCAGCGCCGCGGCGATCGCGTCCACGGTGATGTCGTCGTGGGTCGGCCCGATGCCGCCGGTGGTGAACAGATAATCGTTGCGCGCGCGCAGGATGTTGACCGCCTCCGCGATCGCATCGGGACGGTCCGGCACCACCCGCACCTCGGCGAGGCGGATGCCCTGGACGTTGAGCCAGCTCGCAAGCTGCGCGATGTTCTTGTCCTGCGTCCGGCCCGACAGGATCTCGTCGCCGATCACGATCAGCGCGGCGGTCCAGATACGGTCGTGATCGATGCCCTGCTCCATGCCCCTGCCATAGCCTCGCAAAATCGGCGCCGCCATGCTATATCGCCGCCATGACCGAATACGTGACCGTCACCTCAGACGCGCCGGAAGGGCGCACCGGCGCCATCAAGCTGCACGGCCCCGCGGCCTTCGCGGGCATGCACAAGGCCGGCCGGCTCGCCGCCGAGACGCTCGACATGCTGACCCCGCACATGGTGCCGGGCGTCACCACCGCAGAGCTCGACCGGCTGATCTACGACTTCATCACCGCCGCGGGCGGCGTGCCGGCGACGCTCGGCTATCGCGGCTACACCCATTCGACCTGCATCTCGATCAACCATGTCGTCTGCCACGGCATTCCCAGCGAAAAGACGCTGAAGTCGGGCGATATCGTCAATGTCGACGTCACCCCGATCGTCGACGGCTGGCATGGCGATTCGAGCCGCATGTACCTGATCGGCGACGTGCCGCTGAAGGCGCGGCGGCTGGTCGAGGTGACCTATGAATGTCTGATGCTCGGCATCGAGCAGGCGAAGCCCGGCGCGCACATGGGCGACGTCGCCAACGCGATCCAGCGCCACGCCGAAAAGCATCGCTACGGCGTCGTCCGCGATTTCTGCGGCCACGGCCTCGGCCGGCTGTTCCACGACGCGCCGGAGGTCGTCCATGTCGGCAAGCCCGGCACCGGTCCGGAACTGCGCCCCGGCATGATCTTCACGATCGAACCGATGATTAACATCGGCCGCCCCGACGTGAAGCTGCTCGACGACGGCTGGACCGCGGTGACGCGCGACCGCTCGCTGTCGGCGCAGTTCGAACATTCGATCGGCATCACCGACGATGGCGCGGAGATTTTCACGCTCTCCCCCGCGGGTTATCACCAGCCGCCCTATTCGTAAGGGACATTCGGCCGTCGCTGGGGCGTTCACCCCTGCGATACAGCCGAAGGACCTGATTGCATGACGGACGACAGAGACGCGCGCGGCCGTGCCGTGCCGAGCGGCCGGCTGTCGCGGCTGGGCGCGTTCGGGCGGCTCGCCGCGGGCGTCGGCGGCGGGGTGGTCGCGGAGGGCGCGCGCCGGCTTGCCGCGGGAGAGCGGCCGCGGATGGGCGACATGCTGCTCACCCCCGCCAATGCGATGCGCGTCGCCGACCAGCTCGCGCATCTGCGAGGCGCGGCGATGAAGCTCGGCCAGATGATCTCGATGGACGCCGGCGACATGCTCCCGCCCGAACTGTCCGCGATCCTCGCGCGGCTGCGCAACCAGGCGCATCACATGCCGCCGCAGCAGCTCGACAAGGTGCTCACCGTGGAATGGGGCCGCGACTGGCGCCGCCGTTTCGCGCATTTCCAGGCGCATCCGATCGCCGCCGCCTCGATCGGCCAGGTCCATCGCGCGCGCCTGCCCGACGGCCGCGAACTGGCGATCAAGGTGCAATATCCCGGCGTCAAGCAGAGCATCGACGCGGACGTCGACAATGTCGCGACGTTGCTCCGCGTCTCCGGCCTGTTGCCGAAGGAACTCGACGTCGCCCCCCTGCTCGGCGAGGCGAAGCGGCAGCTGCACGAGGAGGCCGACTATATCCGCGAGGGTGGCATGATGACCCGCTATCGCGACCGACTCGCAAACGAGCCCGGATTCGTCGTCCCCGAACTGCACGCCGATCTCACGACACCCCGTGTGCTCGCGATGACCTATGTCGCTGGCGAACCGATCGAAATGCTGGAGCACGCCGACCAATCCATCCGCGACACCGCCACGCAAAACCTCATCGGCCTCACCCTCCGCGAACTCCTCGACTGGCAGCTGATGCAGACCGATCCGAATTTCGCCAATTACCGCTGGCAGCCGGAGACGGCGCGCATCGTCCTGCTCGATTTCGGCGCCGCGCGCGACATTCCGGCGGCCACCGCCGACGGCTATCGCACCCTGCTCGCGGCCGGCCTGTCGGGGGATCGCGATGCGGTGCGCGCGGCGGCGATCGGTGCCGGCTTCCTCGGCGCCGCCGCCGCGCAGGCGCACCGGCCGCTGGTCGATGCGATGATCGACGTCATTCTCGACAACCTCAATCGCCCCGGCCCGTTCGACTTCGGCGACCGCGCCTTCGTCGGCGTGGTACGCGAACAGGGGATGGAGATGGCGCGCGATCGGTCGACCTGGCACCTGCCGCCGGCCGACACGCTGTTCGTCCAGCGCAAGATCAGCGGCACCGCCCTGCTCGCCGCCCGGTTGAAGGCGCGCGTCGACATCCGTGCGATGGTGGAGGAGCGTATCCAGATAGTCGGTGTGAAGCAGGCCCGGCGCGCGCCCTAACGGCGCGCGCGGCGTACTTCCGACTGACGCGCCGCCGCGATCGTATCGACCACCAGTTCGTAGAAGGCGGGCGAATAGCCGACCGCGAGGAACGCCTTCACTTCGGCCGATGCAATCGAATAGCCGCGCTTCCAGCTCAGCACCGCGATCCGACGCAGCGCCTCCAGCTTGGGATCGGCGAGCTGCGGGCTGATCCGCACGCCGAACACGAGGCCCAGCCAGCGCGACAGGCGACCCGGCTGGCGCAGCGTCGCCAGACCGTCCTGCCGGGCGATCCCGATCACCGACCGTTCCAGTTCCGTCAGCACCGGCCGTTCCTCCTCCATCTCCACGACACGGGGCGTCACCGGCGCGGGCGCCGGACGGGTCGGTGCGGTCGCCCGCGCATAGCCGGCGTTGCCGGGCTCGGCGAAAGCAAGAAAGGCCATGGCGTCACTCCCTTTTCGGACCGCAGGCGGGCGTGCCGCATCCGTCGGATGCCGCGCCCTGCCACAGGTGTGTTGCTACCCTTTTGCCGCCGATGACCGGCATGCGTCCGGATGTTCCCAAAAGCCGTGGCCGATTGCGGCTGCCAGCTTCTATACTGGGCGGTATAGAAGCAGTGACAGCCCTCGTCAACGGCTTTTGTACCGGTCGGTAACGAAAAGTGCGACGCGCCCGATCAGGCCTTGGTCAGCGCGGTCTTCGTCGCAGCCGTGCAGCGGTAGCGCGCGACGCTGCGCTCCTCATAGGCCGGCACCAGCACCGTCGACACGGTGCGGAAATCCGCCGTCGCCGCCTGCCGATCGAGCGTCAGCAGCACGTACCCCTTGTGGTCCTGATCGCAGAACAGCACCTCGTCGTTCGCCTGCTCGATCAGCGCGCCGATGCCGGGCAGCAGCGATCCATAGGACGGGCTGGTCACCGCGGTCGCGCCGAACTCCACCGCGACCGCCGTCTTGCGATCGTCGTGGAGCACGTTGGCCCAGGCGGCATGGCTGTCGCCGGACAGGACGATCGGCTGCGACCCCGCCCGCCGGAACGCCTGATACAGGCGCTCGCGCGCCGGCGGATAGCCGTCCCAGCTGTCGAAGTTGAACGGCAGCCCGGCGCGATAGGAGGCGATCGACGCCGTCAGCCGGTCGCGCCACATCGGCGGCAGCTTCGCCATCGTATCGGCGAAGCGCGCCGCGCCGAGCTGCCGTTCGATATCCGGCCCGGCGACCCTGGCCATCACCACCTGATTGCCGAGCACCTGCCACGGCTTGCCCGCCTTCACCGACGTCGCCAGCACGCCCTCCAGCCACACCTGCTGCTGCGCGCCGAGCAATTCCCGCTGCGGCAGCGCGCGTTCCGCCATCATCCGCGCATAATCGGCCGGCGCGATCCCAGCGCCCTTGGCCGCGACCTGCTGCGACCGCGCAAGCAGCCGCGTTTCCACCATCGCCAGCGTGGCAAGGTCGCCGAATTCGAACGACCGGTTGATCGCCTCCCACGGCTTGCCGGGCAGCGGATCGCGGATCGGCATCCATTCGAAATAGGCCTGCATCGCCGCCGCCTTGCGCGCCTTCCAGTCGCCCTCCTTCGCGGGATCGTGGTTTTCCGCGCCGCCGATCCAGCCGTCGTTGGCGACCTCGTGATCGTCCCAGACGCAGATGAATGCGGCGCGGGCGTGCGCCGCCTGCATGTTCGTGTCGCGCTTCACCTGCGCGTGGCGGGCGCGATAATCGGCGAGCGTCACGATCTCATGCGCCGGCTCGACGATCCGGCCGATCTTGGTCGCGATATCCGCGCCATAGCCGTCGGCACCATATTCGTAGATGTAATCACCGAGGTGCAGCACCGCATCGAGCCGCGGATGTTTCGCGATCGCGTCATACACGTTGAACAGCCCGCCGCCGTACAATTGGCAGGAGACGACGGCGAAGGTCAGGTCGGGGGTCGCCCCCACCGGCAGCGTCCGGAACCGCCCGACGGGGGACCGCCGGCCGCCCGGCCCCTCGAACCAATAATGATAGTCGGTTCCCGGCTTCAACCCGGTCGGCGTCGCCTTGGCGGTGAAGTCGCGCGCCGACCGCGCGGTCGCCCTGCCGCTCGCCACCGCTTTGCCATCCGCCTCCAGCGCGACATGCCAGGTCAGCGGCACGTCGCCTGCCGCCGCCGCATCCGCCGGCGTCGCCCGCGTCCACAGCACCGCGCCGTCCGCCGCCGGATCGCCGCTCGCGACGCCATGGTCGAAACGGACCGCCGCCCCGCCCTGTGCGAGGATGGTGCCGGGTAGGCCGAGCGCCGCGCCCGAACCGAACAGCCCGAGCGTCTGGCGGCGATTGATCGTCATCGTGGCATCCCCTGCATCCTCTGCTTCGCGGTTAGGATCGACGTGTGACTTTTCAAAGACTTGGCCGTGACACTGGCAAGACGAAGTCGTCACGCTGCCGTCATCACGGCATTCTACGGGGTCCGACAGCTAAATAACGGGGGAATAACGATGAAGCCTTTTGTCACGCGCCTGGCGCTCGCCGGGCTCGCCGCCACCTGCTCGACGACGGCGGTGGCGCAGGCGACCGTGCAGGCCGCGGCGCCGCTGGCTGCGGCGGAGGAGGCGAACGAGATTATCGTGACCGCCCAGAAGCGCGAACAGCGGATCGAGGACGTGCCGGTCACGGTCACCGCGCTCACCGGCGCGCGCATGGCGCAGATCGGCGTCTCCGAACTGGACGAGGTCGCCGCCTTCATCCCCGGTCTGCAAGTGCAGGAGCAGAGCGCCAACAACCCCGGCCTCGTCATCCGCGGCATCACCTCGGACTCCGGCTCGGCGCAACAGGGCGCGCGCGTCACCCTCTATTACAACGGCGTCGACATCAGCCGCTCGCGCGGCGCGTGGCAGGACCTCTACGACCTCGAACGGATCGAGGTGGTGAAGGGGCCGCAGGCGACGCTGTTCGGCACCGCCGCCGCGGTCGGCGCGATCAGCCTCGTCTCCGCCCGCCCGGTCGCCGGCACGCATGTCGGACTCGACGCCAGCTACGGCAATTACGACCGCACGCAGGTGTCGGGCTTCATCAACGCCGGCAACGACACGCTCGCCGGTCGCATCGCCTTCGCCTACAAATATCGCGACGGCTATGTCCGCAATATCGCCGGCGATCCGAACGTCCCCAACCAGAATCAGGGCCGGGTCGATCAGGACGATCTCAACGGGCAGGATCAGCGCGGCATCCGCGGCTCGCTGCGCTGGCGGCCGAGCGACACGGTCACCGCCGACCTCGTCCTCACCTATGACGGCCAGCGCAATCCCGGCACCGCGTTCAAGAGCCGCGCCTTCGCCCCCACCGGCGGCCAGACCGGCGACTACGGCTATGCCGAACTGTCGGGCTCGCCCTTTTCGCAAAGCGTGCTCGGCAAGCGCAAGCTCGGCCTCGACCGCAACGTCTACGACGCCAACTTTACCCTGACCGCCGAGCTGTCGCCGGGCGTCACCTTCACCACCGTCAACGGCTACCGCCGCTTCGACGCGCTCGAGACCTTCGACGCCGACGGCGGCCCTGCCTGGTATCTGGAATTCGCCGAGGATGCGAAGGGCGACCAGTGGAGCCACGAGAGCCGCTTCGCCTTCGAAGGCCGCAAATATCGCGCGGCCTTCGGCTGGAACGCCTTTTTCGAGAACGGCTATCAGCGCGTGCCCTTCTCGACCGAGGAGGGCACGTATCTCGCCTGTTCGGTGACGGCCGCCTATGCACCCATCCGGCAGAACCTGAACCGCGCCGGCGTGCCGACCGGCCCCGCCTGCATCGCCGCCGACGGCACCATCCCCGCGACCCGCGCCACCGCGCTACTGACCGGCGGACGTGCGACCGTCATCCCCTATGCCGCCGAATTCGCCAATTACGGCAACAACGACACCTATTCGGTCTTCGCCGACGCGACGTGGATCCCGACGCCTGCGCTGGAACTGACCGCCGGCGCCCGCATCCTGATCGAGGATCGCCAGTCCGGCTATACCTCCACCCAGCCCGATTCGCAGATCCTCGCCGGGCTCGGCATCTTCACCAGCCTGCTCGGCACCGCCAACACCAAAGGCGTGCGCTACGAGGCGGAGGAAAGCTTCATGGCGATCCTCCCCCGCTTCAACGCGCTGGTGAAGCTCAACGACGACGTCAACGTCTATGCCACGATCAGCAACGGCCGCCGCTCGCCGGTGGTCCAGCTCGCCGCCAGCCGCATCGTCCCGACCAGCGTCGCAAACGCCGGATCGATCCCCAACCGTCAGGTGATCGCAGAGGAAAAGGTGTGGAACTACGAGGGCGGCATCAAGGGGCGCGTCGGTCCGTTCAGCGGCGCGGCGTCGGTCTTCTACCAGACCTATGACGGTTTTCAGGTGTCGATCACCCAGAATGGCGTGACGACCACGCAAAGCGCCGGATCGGCGAACAACCTCGGCGTCGAACTGGAGGGCAATCTGCGGCTCGCCAACGTCCTGTCGCTGTTCGGCACCTTCGCCTATATCGATGGCGGCATCGGCAAGGATGCGAGCAACGGCGTGTTCGCGGGCAACCGGTTCCGGCTGCAGCCCGCCTATACCGCATCGGGCGGCGCCACGCTGCGGCTGCCGGTCACCGATCGCGCGACGCTCTATGCGACGCCCAGCGTCACCTATCGGTCGAGGGTGTTCTTCGAGCTGCCCAACAGCGCCGCGATTTCGCAGGGCGGCTATACGCTGGTCAATGTGCGGGCCGGCGTGGACATCGACAATGGCCGCTACACGATCGGGGGGTTTGCGCGAAACCTCACCGACAAGCGCTATCTGATCGATGCAGGCAATACCGGCGGCGGCTTCGGCGTGCCGACCTATATCGCCGGTGAGCCGCGCTTCTATGGCGCCGAGGTGGGCTTCCGCTTCTGACCGGCGCCGTGTCCGGGCGGCCTGAGCGCCGTCCGGACATGGACCTTGTCTGCGATCAGGCCGCCGGCGGTGCGAGCAGCTCCGGCTGGAGCAGGCGATGCAGATGCACGACGACGAACTTCATTTCGGCATCGTCGACCGTGCGCTGCGCATTGGCGCGCCACGCTTTTTCCGCACTGGCGTAATCGGCGAAGATGCCGACGACCTCCAGCTTCGAAGGATCGGCGAATTCGAGGGTACGGGGGTCGTTGACGCGACCGCCGAAGACGAGGTGCAGCTTGCTCATACGCGGTTCCCGGGTGAGAGGTTCAAGGCGCCGCGTTAGCGTGTTGCGCTGCAATATTGAACCCCGGAAGACGGGGAGCCGCCGATCATCGGCCGCTCCCCGCATGCCTCATGCCTTGTTGGCCGCGCCCTTGGCCGCGGCCGACCCCGCGCTGGTCGCCGCTTTGGCAATGCCCTGGAACAGCGACTTTACCTGATCCTTTGCCGCATCCTTCGACAGGCCGGCATTCTGCAGTTCGCTGTTGCCCGCCTCGCGCGCCGCCTGGAAGGCACTGCGCGCACGTTCGCTGAGGGAGCGGCCGACCGGAGCGAGCAATTCCTTTTCCTTGGCGGAGCGCGGGATCAGCGCCCCGGCCAGCGCGCCGATCGCGATGCCGCCCGCGACGATCGCCAGCGGATTGGATTCGATCGCGTCCGCGGTGCGGCGTGCCGCATCGCCGGCTGCATGCTTGGCGTCGTCGAGACGGTCCTGGGTATGGGCGTTCATATCTCTGGTCCTTTTACAGGTTAGTCTTGCGGGCCGAGGCCGGGTTCGTGATCGCGATGGCCGGGCTTGTGCTTGGGCTTGCGGCGGAACAGGCTGGCGATCCGATGCCGCGCGAGGAACAGCCCGGCGACCGCGGTGGCGCCGGCGACCGCACCGGGATTGCGAATCGCGGTATCAAGGCTCGCCTGCGCGGCCGCGCCGCCCTTGTCGGCAACGTCACGCGCGGCCTGCAGCGCCAGCGTCTTGGGGTTGAGCCTCACCTGCAACCGGCTCACCGTCAACGACAGCCGCTCGCGTGCCGCTGCCGCTTCCAGCTCTGCCGTCGCCAACCGGGTGGCGGGATCGAGCGCGCTCATTGCGGCGCCCCCGGGGACAGCCGCCCCTTGCCGATGATCGCCAGCACCGCGGCGATCGCCAGCGTGCCGATCACCACCGCGGCCGTCGCCAGCCCCGGACCGATCAAGGTCGCAAGGCTGAGGATCAGCCCGACCAGCAGCGCGATCAGCGCCGCCAGCCCCAATGTGCCGGCGATGACGAAGAAGATCGCGGCATTCTTGTAGGCGCTCATGCGTTCGCCGATGCGCGCCTTGACCAATGCCACCTCGGCACTGGCCAGTCCCCGCGCATCGTCGACGAGTTGCGAGACGAGGGCGCCGATGCCCTCGTCGTCCGTCACCGGCTCGATCACCGCCATGGGCCGGTCAGGCCTTGTCGCCGTCGATGCCGGACTGGACGAGGCGGGCGACCGCAAAGCCCAGCGCGGCCGCGACGCCGACCGCGACGCCGGGGCTCTTGCGGACGAACTCGCGCGCTTCGTCCAGCAGCTGGTCGACGTCCTTGGTCTTGATCTGGTCGGAAAAGCCCGACACGAGGCCGGCTGCCGAGCGGGCATATTCGCCATATTGCGCACCCAGCCGCTCGTCGACCTGACCCGCCGCATCGGTAATCATCTGCGACAGCTGGTCGAGCCCGCCGACGGCGCGCTCCTTGCCGGTATCGGCGAGGGTACGGATCTTGTCGGTCGCCTGGCTGCCGTATTTGGACGAATAGTCCTTCACGGTCTGCTTCACCTGCTCGGTCTTGCCGCCGGTCGCCGGGTCGAATTCGACGCCGGCATTTTTCAGCGGCTCGGCCGGCGTGAAATCGGTGGTGGCTGGCGGTGGCGTGATGTCGCCATCGGTGATCGGTTTCAGGTCGTTATCGGCCATGACGCGCCCTTTTCGGTTGTTCGACACCCTCAACCCCGGCCGACCGAGCGCGGTTCCCTGACGGCTCAGGAGATTGCCGCACCGCATCGGGCAGGGTAGAGGCGCCCTCACAGCCCCAAGACGTAGGAGCATCGTTACGTGACCGCAATCATCGACATCCATGGCCGCCAGATCCTCGACAGCCGCGGCAATCCCACCGTGGAGGTCGACGTGTTGCTGGAGGACGGCAGCTTCGGTCGCGCCGCGGTGCCGTCGGGCGCCTCGACGGGCGCGCATGAGGCGGTCGAGAAGCGCGACGGCGACAAGAGCCGCTGGGGCGGCAAGGGCGTCGACGACGCGATCGAGGCGGTGAACGGCGAACTGGTCGAGGCGCTGATCGGCCTCGATGCCGAGGATCAGGCCGACCTCGACCGCACGATGATCGAACTCGACGGCACGGAGAACAAGGGGCGCCTCGGTGCGAACGCGATCCTCGGCGTCAGCCTCGCCGCCGCCAAGGCCGCCGCGGAAGCGCGCGGGATGCCATTGTACAAATATGTCGGCGGCGTATCGGCGCACGTCCTGCCGGTGCCGATGATGAACATCATCAACGGCGGCGAACATGCCGACAATCCGATCGATTTCCAGGAATTCATGATCGTCCCCGTCGGCGCCGAGAACATCGTCGAGGCGGTGCGCTGCGGTTCGGAGATCTTCCACACGCTCAAGAAGGCGCTGCACGACAAGAGCCTGGCGACCGGCGTCGGCGACGAGGGCGGCTTCGCGCCGAACATCGCCAGCACCGAAGAGGCGCTCGGCTTCATCATGCAGAGCATCGAGAAGGCGGGCTACACGCCGGGCGAGGACGTGATGCTGGCGCTCGATTGCGCCGCGACCGAATTCTACAAGGACGGCCGCTACAACATCTCGGGCGAGGGCAAGGTGCTGGAGAGCGGCGCGATGGCCGAATATCTCGCCGACCTGACCCGCCGCTACCCGATCTTCTCGATCGAGGACGGCATGAGCGAGGACGATTGGGAGGGCTGGAAGGCGCTGACCGACCTGATCGGCGACAAGGTCCAGCTGGTCGGCGACGATCTGTTCGTCACCAACCCCAAGCGGCTGAAGCGCGGCATCGACGGCGGCTACGCCAATTCGCTGCTGGTCAAGGTCAACCAGATCGGCACGCTGACCGAGACGCTAGAAGCGGTGAACATGGCGCAGCGCGCGCGCTACACCGCGGTGATGAGCCACCGGTCGGGCGAGACCGAGGATGCGACGATCGCCGACCTCGCGGTCGCGACCAATTGCGGGCAGATCAAGACGGGGTCGCTGGCCCGGTCGGACCGGCTCGCCAAGTACAACCAGCTGATCCGTATCGAGGAAGAGCTGGGCGACGCGGCACGCTATGCCGGCCGCGACGTTCTGAAGGCTTGATCCGAAACGCGCGGCGGGCGAGGATGGCGGGCATGGCACGGGTAGCGAAGACATCGGCGTTTCGCAGGACGATGCGTCGGGCTGCCCTGCCCGCGCTCGGCCTGACGATCATGGCGTTCTTCGGTGCCTATGCGGTGCTCGGCCCGAACGGCATCCTCGCCTATGGCGATTACAAGAAGCAGCTGGTGCGCCGCGAAAAGCAGTTCGCGGCGCTGGACCAGAAGCGTGCGGTGCTGAAGAACCGGGTGGCGCTGCTCGACCCGGATCATGCCAATCCGGACATGGTCGACGAAATGGTCCGCAAGGAACTCAACGTCGCCCATCCGGACGAGGTCATCGTACCGCTGAAGTGACGCCCCGACCGCCCCGGAACCGGTTCCGGGGCGAGCCCAGCGTGCCGTCGGATCAGATGAATTCGATCTTCGACACCACGTAATACCGGTCGCCCGCCGGCACCGACACCTCGACGTCCTCGTCGACCTTGCGGCCGATCAGCGCCCGGCCCAGCGGCGAGTTGTACGAAATCCGCCCGGTCTTGGCATCCGCCTCGGTCTGGCCGACGATCTGATACTTCACCGGCTTGTCGTCATCGTCGAGCAAGGTCACGGTCGCGCCGAACACGACCTTGTCGCCCGACAGGTCGCGCGGGTCGATGATCTGCGCGCGGGACAGTTTGTCCTCGATATCGCTGATCGTCGCCTCGTTCTGGCCCTGCTGTTCCTTCGCCGCATGATATTCGGCGTTTTCCGACAGGTCGCCGTGCGCGCGTGCTTCCTCGATCGCATCCACGATCAGGGGACGCTCCGCTTTCAGACGCTTCAGGTCCGCGGTGAGCTTCTCATAGCCCTCCTGGAGCATCGGCATCTTTTCGACGGTCGCCATATCTACGTCCCCAATTCTCGCTACCCGTGCGGACCGACCCGGCCCGCCCGCACACATGTCATTATGTCGGGATCAGTTGTGCGACTGCGAATAGTAGGATTGCAACGGCCTGACTTCAAGATGCGTCACCCCGATTGCCGCCGCCGCCTGCACGCTGGCGGGCGCCGTGGTGAAATACGGGATCTTCTGCGCCAGCGCCGCCTGACGGATCGGCTTCGAATCCTTCAGACTTTGCCAGCCTTCGGTGGTGTTGAAGATGAGCGTGACCTCACCGTCCATGATCCGGTCGAGGATGTGCGGCCGGCCCTGCGCGACCTTGTTGACCTTTTCGACCGCAAGGCCGGCGAGTTCGAGGTAATCCGCCGTTCCGCCGGTCGCCAGCACCGTAAAGCCATGCGCCAGCAGCGACTTCACCGCGGGGACGATATGCGGCTTGTCGCCGTCCTTGACGCTGACGAAGGCGGTGCCGCCGGTCGGCAGGACGGTGCCGGCCCCCAGCTGCGACTTGGCGAAGGCGGTGGTGAAATCGGGATCGATTCCCATTACTTCCCCGGTGCTCTTCATCTCCGGCGACAGGACCGGATCGATGCCGGGGAAGCGGTTGAACGGGAACACCGCTTCCTTGACCGCATAATAATCGATGTGGCGGTCGATCGGCGGCAGGTCGCGCAGCATCTCGCCCGCCATGACGCGGGATGCGATCTTGGCGATGGGTACGCCGATCGCCTTGGCGACGAACGGCACCGTCCGCGATGCGCGCGGGTTGACCTCGATGAGATAGACTTCGCCGTCCTTGACCGCGAACTGGATGTTCATCAGACCCTTGACCGACAGGGCATGCGCCAGCGCGATCGTCTGCCGCTCGATCTCGGCGATCGTCTCGGCGCTGAGCGAATAGGGCGGGATCGAACAGGCGCTGTCGCCCGAATGGACACCCGCCTCCTCGATATGCTGCAGCAGGCCGGCGACGACGACGTCCTCGCCATCGCAGATCGCATCGACGTCGACCTCGATCGCGTCGCGCAGATACTGGTCGATCAGCACCGGGCTGTCGCCCGACACCTGCACCGCGGTCTGGATGTAATCGTCGAGCTGCTGGAGCGAATCGACGATCTCCATCGCCCGCCCGCCGAGTACGTAGCTCGGCCGCATCAGCACCGGATAGCCGATCCGCTCCGCCGCGGCGACCGCCTCGTCGCGGCTGCGCGCGAGGCCGTTGGCCGGCTGCTTGAGGCGCAGCTTGTTGACCAGGGCGGCGAACCGCTCGCGATCCTCCGCCAGGTCGATCGCATCGGGGCTGGTGCCGAGGATCGGAATCCCCGCCTTTTCCAGCGCGCGCGCCAGATTGAGCGGCGTCTGCCCGCCGAACTGGACGATCACGCCGACCAGTTCGCCGCGCGATTGCTCGACATGCAGGATCTCCAGCACATCCTCCGCGGTCAGCGGCTCGAAATACAGCCGGTCCGACGTATCGTAATCGGTGCTCACCGTCTCCGGATTGCAATTGACCATGATCGTCTCATAGCCGACGTCCGCCAGCGCGAAACACGCGTGGCAGCAGCAATAATCGAACTCGATCCCCTGCCCGATCCGGTTCGGCCCGCCGCCCAGGATCACCACCTTGCGGCGGTCGGAGGGCATGCTCTCGTCCTCGGGTTCGCCGAAGGACGGCGCCTCGTAGGTCGAATACATGTACGGCGTCTTGGCATCGAATTCGGCGGCGCAGGTGTCGATGCGCTTGAAGACGGGGCGCACGCCGAGCCGGTGGCGCAGCGCGCGCACCTCATCCTCGGTGACGCCGCCGGTCATCGCCACGACCGCGTCGTGGATCAGGCCCGATCCGCGTGCGATGCCGCGCTCCATGCCGCGCAGGTTCGCCGATTTCAGCGCCAGATAGGCGAGCCGCTTGTCGCTGAACCCCATCGACTTGAGCCGGCGCAGGCCCGCGGCCTCGATCGGCAGGCCGTTCTTGCAGACCTCCTCCTCGGCCGCGACGATCTCCGCCAGCCGCTCGAGGAACCAGGGGTCGAACTTCGCGATGCCGTGGATCTCGGCGACGGTGAAGCCCTCGCGCAGCGCCTGCGCGGCGACCAGCAGCCGGTCCGGCGTCGCCACCGCGAGCGCCGCCTCGATCTCCGCCCGCGGCGCACCGACCAGCCGGTCGACCGCGTTGAAGCCGGACAGGCCCGTCTCCAGCCCGCGCAGCGCCTTCTGCATGCTCTCGTGGATATTGCGGCCGATCGCCATGACTTCGCCGACGCTCTTCATCGCCGTGCCGAGCACCGCCTCGGCGCCCTTGAACTTCTCGAAGGCGAAGCGCGGAATCTTGGTGACGACGTAATCGATCGTCGGCTCGAACGACGCCGGCGTCGCGCCGGTGATGTCGTTGGTGATCTCGTCGAGCG
Source organism: Sphingomonas sp. UBA978 (assembly GCF_002292295.1). GTDB lineage: Bacteria > Pseudomonadota > Alphaproteobacteria > Sphingomonadales > Sphingomonadaceae > Sphingomonas. Next base: position 90,660 of record NZ_DBBS01000003.1, on the reverse strand, counting down.
TATAGCCGACCGCCAGCTTCGCCGCGACCTTGGCGATCGGGAAGCCGGTCGCCTTCGACGCCAGCGCCGAGGACCGCGACACGCGCGGGTTCATCTCGATGACGACGAGGCGGCCATCCTTCGGATTGACCGCGAACTGCACGTTGGAACCGCCGGTTTCGACGCCGATTTCCCGGAGTACCGCGATCGATGCGTTGCGCATGATCTGATATTCCTTGTCGGTCAGCGTCAGCGCCGGCGCGACGGTGATCGAATCGCCGGTGTGGACGCCCATCGGATCGACGTTCTCGATCGAACAGATGATGATGCAATTGTCCTTGCGGTCGCGCACCACCTCCATCTCATACTCCTTCCAGCCGAGGAGCGATTCTTCGATCAGCACCTCGGTGGTCGGCGACGCGTCGAGGCCCTTGCGGACCATGTCGACGAATTCGGAGCGGTTGTAGACGATGCCGCCGCCCGACCCGCCCATGGTGAAGCTCGGCCGGATGATCGCGGGCAGGCCGGTGATCTCCAGCCCCGCCATCGCCTCCTCGATCGTATGCGCGATCGCGGAGCGGGCGCTTTCCAGCCCGATCTTCGTCATCGCATCCTTGAACTTCAGCCGGTCCTCGGCCTTGTCGATCGCCTCGGCATCCGCGCCGATCATCGTGACGCCGAACTTCTCCAGCGTGCCGTCGTGGAACAGCGCCAGCGCGGTGTTGAGCGCGGTCTGCCCGCCCATCGTCGGCAGGACGGCGTCGGGCCGCTCCTTCTCGATGATCCTGGCGACCACCGCGGGCGTGATCGGCTCGACATAGGTCGCGTCGGCCAGCTCGGGATCGGTCATGATCGTGGCGGGATTGGAGTTGACGAGGACGATGCGATAGCCCTCCTCCTTCAACGCCTTGATCGCCTGCGTGCCCGAATAATCGAACTCGCACGCCTGCCCGATGACGATCGGCCCCGCGCCGATCACGAGGATGGAGGAGATGTCGGTGCGTTTTGGCACTATCAGCTCGCCTTAAATAGCTTGATTAAACCCTCGATGCCTTGGCTGAGGGTGACGAAAACAGAAAGTTTTTGAAGCAATCCCCAGACAATTTCGCTTTCGGGTTCCGGAGCTTCCGTCAAAATTAAAGCCGCGGCGACGAGAGCTTTTGCCTGAGAAGCTTCGCGATTATTTACAGTTGCCGCAGATATCTCGCGCTCTGCTCGATAGAGAAGACTGACCACTTGAGCCTTAGTCTTTGCATCAAGCTTGAATCCCACGGGCATACCAGTCCATAGATTCGAATCGATGGGGAGATTCTTTAGCGACTTAATAGCACCCTGCAATCCGCCACTAATTGCCTGCTCAGCAACTTGAGAAGCTCTCGCACGAGTATAGTTAACCATCTCGGGACCGATCGCCAAAATATCATCGACGCTAAGAAATGTTATATCTTTATTATCAAGCTGACCATGCTCAGAGTGATCGATAATTACACCATCAAGAGTATCGTTCTCGACATCGTGTTCGACAACAATACCATCTTTAATCATGTTATGAATAATGCGTCCGATTTGCTTTTTATCGGCTTCTGAACGATCAAAAGATCGTTCATATTTAACAATTATTGAAGCTTGGCTCTGCACGTCTGCAGTATTCAGAAATAAAGCTACCAGTCTATCCGCTAGCGTTTGATCGTCAATCACCGCAGCGATCCTACAAACCGCTCGAACAGATACAGACTATCCTGCGGCCCCGGCGACGCTTCCGGATGGTACTGCACGGAAAACGCCGACCGATCGGTCAGTTCCAGCCCCGCGTTCGATCCGTCGAACAGCGACACATGCGTTTCGCGCACGTTCGCCGGCAGCGAGTCCCGCTCGACCGCGAAGCCGTGGTTCATGCTGGTGATCTCGACCGCGCCGTCGCTCAGCCGCTTGACCGGGTGGTTGGCGCCGCGATGGCCCTGGAACATCTTGGTCGTCGTCGCGCCGACCGCCAGCCCGAGCAGCTGGTGGCCGAGGCAGATGCCGAACAGCGGCTTGCCCGTATCCAGCAGCTGGCGGATCACCGGCACCGCATATGCGCCGGTCGCGGCGGGATCGCCGGGGCCGTTGGAGAGGAAGATGCCGTCCGGCGCCTGCGCCATGACCTCGTCGAACGTCGCTTCGGCGGGCAGCACCGTCACCTTCGCACCGGCCTGCACCAGATTGCGGAAGATGTTGTGCTTGCTGCCGTAATCGATCGCGACGACATGCGGGCGACCGGCGCCTTCGCCTGCGCCATAACCGAAGCCGAGCCGCCACGGGCCACCTTCGCGCGTCTCGCCCCAGGCATAATGCGTCTGGGTGGATACCTCTTTGGCGAGGTCCATGCCCTCCAGCCCGGGCCACGCCTGCGCCATGGCGAGCAGCGCGTCGAGATCGAACTCGCCCGCCGCCGAATGCGCGACGACGCCGTTGGGCGCCCCGCCCGACCGGATGCGGCGGGTCAGCGCCCGGGTGTCGATCCCCGACAGGCCGATGCGGTTGTGCCGCTGCATCCAGCCGTCGAGCCGCTCGACGGCACGGAAGTTCGACGGCGCGGTCACGTCCTCGCGCACGATCATGCCGAGCGCATGCGGCGCGTCCGCCTCGATATCGTCGGGGTTGGCACCGACATTGCCGATATGCGGGAAGGTGAAGGTGATGATCTGCCCCGCGAACGACGGGTCGGTCATGATCTCCTGATAGCCGGTCATCGCGGTGTGGAAGCACACCTCGCCCACCGCCGCGCCTTCCGCGCCGAAGCCGCGGCCCCAGGCCACCTCCCCGCTCGCGAGAACCAGAACACCCGTCGCGCCGTCAGGCTTTGCGGGCATGGCAATGGGCTTGGCGTCGGCCATGGCTTGGCGGGCACTCCTGAAGGTTTCGTCTATGTCGCTAAGCCGCGCCCGCTAGACCCCCGCCCCCCTCAGGTCAACCGGTTCACGGCGGGCGCGTGTTCCGCTAGGGCAATCCGCTTCACCGTCTTCTTCGAGAGCTTCCCCATGATTCGCGACGACATCAAGGCCGCCCAGGTCACCGCCATGAAGGCCGGCGACAAGGAAGCCCGCAACGCGATCGGCCTGATCCAGGCCGCAATCAAGAACCGCGACATCGAATTGCGCACCGGCACCGCCCCCGCCGACGACGATGCGGTGGTGGTCGAGGTGCTGCAGAAGATGGTCAAGCAGCGCCGCGAATCGATCACCATGTACGAAACCGGCGGCCGGCAGGAACTGGCCGACGCGGAACGCGCGGAGGTCGCCGTGATCGAACGCTTCCTCCCCGCGCAGATGAGCGAGGCGGATACCGTCGCGGCGATCGAGGCGATCAAGGCGGAGCTGGGCGCGAGCGGCATGAAGGACATGGGCCGCGTGATGGCGGAACTGAAGGCGCGCCACGCGGCGAGCCTCGACATGAGCAAGGCGAGCGGACTGGTGAAGGCGTCGCTGGCGTAATTTCTCACGCGAAGGCGCGAAGACGCGAAGAAGGTTTTGGGCGCGCGGAGGCGCGGAGGACGCGGAGATGCTGCGCTACCGGCTGGCGCTGCCAGCACCCTTTGAGCTCCGTCATTCCGGCGAAAGCCGGAACCCACGGCATCGATGCGGTCGAATGTGCGGATCGACGTCACCGTCAGCGCGGCCATGGGTCCCGACGTTCGTCGGGATGACGGACCGGGCGATCCAAATGCTTCGTCCGCCACACTTCTCCGCGTCCTCCGCGCCTCCGCGCGCCCAAAAATCTTTTCGCGTCTTCGCGCCTTCGCGCGAACCAAAGCTTGCCCGGGTCGTCGCGTGAACGAGATCACCGTCGAGCCCTCGCGTGACCGAAAAACCTTTGCCCCCACACGCCGATCAAAGCATGTTACAATAGCCCCATGAGTCTCTCGCCCCAATTTCTGGACGAACTCCGCGCCCGCACCTCGCTGTCGGCGCTGATCGGCAAGACGACGAAGCTGCAGAAGGCCGGGCGCGAGATGCGCGGTTGCTGCCCGTTCCACAACGAAAAGACGCCGAGCTTCTACGTCAACGACGACAAGGGCTTCTATCACTGTTTCGGCTGCTCGGCGCATGGCGATGCGATCAAGTGGATGACCGACCAGCGCGGCCTGCCCTTCATCGATGCGGTGAAGGAACTCGCGCAGGCCGCCGGGATGGACATGCCCGCGCAGGACCGCGCCTCGGCCGCCAAGGCGGAGCGCGCCAAGGGCCTGCACGACGCGATGGCCGACGCCGCGACATGGTTCACCGAACAGCTGAACGGTATCGGCGGCGCGGAAGCGCGCGCGGTGCTGGTCAAGCGCGGCATCACGCCAGACACCGCCCGCACCTTCGGCATGGGCTTTTCCCCCGACAGCCGCGGCAAGCTCAAGACCGCGCTGAAGGACTATGGCGATCCCGCACTGGTCGAATGCGGCCTGCTGATCCAGGTCGAGGGTCCAAATGGACCTAGGGACCCGTACGACCGGTTCCGCGGCCGGCTGATGATCCCGATCCGCGACGCGCGCGGGCGGACGATCGCCTTCGGTGGGCGCGTGATCGGCGAGGGCGAGCCGAAATATCTCAACTCCCCCGACACGCCGCTCTTCGACAAGGGCCGCACACTCTACAATCTCGACCGCGCCGCCCCCGCCGCGCGCAAGGCGGCGCGCGTGCTGGTGGTCGAGGGCTATATGGACGTCATCGCCCTGGCGCAGGCCGGCATCCACGAAGCCGTCGCCCCGCTCGGCACCGCGCTGACCGAGGCGCAGCTGGAGCGCCTGTGGCGGATGGTCGACGTGCCGATCCTCTGCTTCGACGGCGACAGCGCCGGGCAGAAGGCCGCGTTGCGGGCGGCGGCGCGGGCGATGCCCTTGCTCGGCAACGGCCGCAGCCTGTCCTTTATCACGCTGCCGCAGGGGCAGGATCCCGACGATCTGGTCAAGGCGGGCGGCGCGCAGGCGATGGAGGCGCTGCTCCAGCAGCCGCAGCCGCTGGTCGACCGCCTGTGGCAGAGCGAGGTCGCCGCCGGGCCGCTCGACACGCCCGAACAGCGTGCCGGGCTCAAGCAACGGCTCGCCGAACTCGCCGCGACGATCGCCGACGCCTCGGTCCGCAAGGAATATGAGAGCGATTTCAAGAACCGCTTCTACGAACATTTCGCGCCCAAGCGCCGGGCCTTCACCCCGAACGCACCCCGCCCGCAGGGCAAGCGCGGCAGCGACGGCCAGTGGAAACAGCCGATCGCCCCGCCGACCGAGGATGTGAAGGCGTTCCACGCCGCCGGCATCGACCGGGTGCTGGCGAAGGCGATCCTCGCCGGCCTGATCCGCCACCCGGTCGAGATCGCCCGGCATATGGAGGTGCTCGGCAGCCTGAAGCTGGTCGGCGGACCGCTCGGCCGCCTGTTCGAGGCGGTGGTCGACGTCGCGCTCGAGGATCAGGCGCTTGATAGCGTCGGCTTGCGCACCATATTGGCGCGGAGCGGGTTCGATTCAGTCGCGAGCGATTTGCTGAGAGCCGATACGATGCCCTATTCGTTCACGCAGAGCGGCGGTGATCCGGACCGCGCCCGAGCCGACCTCGACGAGGCGATCGCCATCATGGTGGCGCGACCGGAGGTCGATCTGGCGTTGGGCGAGGCGACCGCTTCGATGCAGACGCACTTCACCGACGAGGCGTTCGAACGGCAGGTGGCATTGGTGAAAGAGAAACAGGCGTTGGAGCTTCGGCTTGCAAATTTGGTGCAGTCGAACGAAGACGCCCGAGCGTTGGGATCCGAGGGCAATTGATGGCTAAAGTTAACGGTAACGGTGGCGATGAGGGTGGCGACGTGACCGACGCGCCGCTGATCGACCTCAATGACGCCGATATCAAGAAGCTGGTCGCCCGCGCCAAGAAGCGCGGCTACATCACCTACGACCAGCTCAACGAGGCGCTGCCGCAGGACCAGATGTCGTCCGACCAGCTCGAGGATATCATGTCCGCGCTCAACGAGATGGGCGTGAACATCGTCGAGAACGAGGAAGCCGGCGAGGACGGCGACGAGAAGGAGCAGGCGGAGGACGACGAGCCGGAGGCCGTCGAGGTCGACGCCGACGGCACCGCCGCGCCTGCGCTCGAGACCAAGAAGAAGGAAACCGTCGATCGCACCGACGATCCGGTCCGCATGTACCTGCGCGAGATGGGGGCGGTCGAGCTGCTGTCGCGCGAGGGCGAGATCGCCATCGCCAAGCGGATCGAGGCCGGCCGGGACACGATGATCCTCGGCCTGTGCGAATCGCCGATCACCTTCAACGCGATCATCGACTGGTCGACGCAGCTCAACGAAGGCACGATGCAGCTGCGCGAGATCCTCGATCTCGATGCGATGCTGTCGAAGGGGCCGTCGGCCGAGCAGGTCGAGGGCGCCGAGGACGACGATTCGGCGGAGATCAGCGAAAAGACCGCCGGCGCGAGCTTCAAGGACGAGCCCGAGCCCGAGGAAGCGTCGGCCGACGAGGACGACGAATCGGGTGAGCCGCGTGCGCCGCGTCCGTCCGACGACGAGGACGAGGACAATACGCTCAGCCTCGCGCAGATGGAGGAGACGCTCAAGCCGCAGGCGCTGGAGCGGTTCGCCAACATCACCGCGCTGTACAAGAAGTTCAGCAAGATCCAGCAGTCGCGCCTCGATGCGATGACCGCGGGCGGCGAGCTGTCGGCGGCGGACGAGCGCAAGTATCACAAGCTGCGCGAGGAGCTGACCGCCGAGGTCGAGAGCGTCCAGTTCCACAACGCCAAGATCGAATATCTGGTCGACCAGCTCTATGCCTACAACCGGCGCCTGACCGCGCTGGGCGGCCAGATGCTGCGCCTCGCCGAGCGTCACAAGGTCAGCCGCAAGGACTTCCTCGACCGCTATGTCGGCCACGAACTGGACGACACCTGGCTGCAGTCGATCGGCAAGCTCGACAAGAAGTGGACGGCCTTCGCCACCAACGAGGGCGAGGCGGTCGATCGCATCCGCGGCGAGATCAACGAGATCTCGCAGCAGACCGGCATGGCGCTCCCCGAGTTCCGCCGCATCGTCAACATGGTGCAGAAGGCGGAGCGCGAGGCGCGGATCGCCAAGAAGGAGATGGTCGAGGCGAACCTGCGCCTCGTGATTTCGATCGCCAAGAAGTACACCAACCGCGGGCTGCAGTTCCTGGATCTGATCCAGGAGGGCAACATCGGCCTGATGAAGGCGGTGGACAAGTTCGAATACCGCCGCGGCTACAAGTTCAGCACCTATGCGACGTGGTGGATCCGGCAGGCGATCACGCGCTCGATCGCGGATCAGGCGCGGACGATCCGCATCCCGGTCCATATGATCGAGACGATCAACAAGCTGGTCCGCACCAGCCGCCAGTTCCTCCACGAGCAGGGCCGCGAGCCCACGCCCGAGGAAATGGCGGAGCGCCTCTCGATGCCGCTCGAGAAGGTCCGCAAGGTGATGAAGATCGCCAAGGAGCCGATCAGCCTCGAAACGCCGATCGGCGACGAGGAGGACAGCCACCTCGGCGATTTCATCGAGGACAAGAATGCGGTCATCCCGGTGGATGCGGCGATCCAGGCGAACCTCAAGGAGACGGTCACCCGCGTCCTTGCGAGCCTGACCCCGCGCGAGGAGCGCGTGCTGCGCATGCGGTTCGGCATAGGCATGAACACCGATCACACGCTGGAGGAAGTCGGCCAGCAATTCTCGGTCACCCGGGAACGCATCCGTCAGATCGAGGCGAAGGCGCTGCGCAAGCTCAAGCACCCGAGCCGCAGCCGCAAGATGCGCTCGTTCCTCGACCAGTAACCGGCACGGGCGGGAGGATGCTCCCGCCCCTGTCAGCGTACCTCTATACCTGTCACGCGATCAGTCGGGGATCTGCCCGAACGGCAGCAGCCTTGCCGCGAGCGCCTTGGTCGCCGCCGCATTCCCCGCCTGGATCGAGGCGAGCATCAGCCCCGCCGCCTTGCGCATCGCCCGGTCGAACATCGTCGGAGCCGCGGCCCGGCTGGCGAGTTCGGCAAGCGCCCTGCCCTTCGGATCACCCGCATCCTGTTCCAGCCGCAGCAGCGCCGCGACGCCGGGATAGATCGCCCGATCGCCACCCGCTGCGACCGCACGGTCCAGCGCCGACAGGCCGGCGCTCTTCTGGGCGCCCAGCGCGGCGCGGCCGATCATGCCGCCCAGCTTGAACACCGCCCCCATATGCCACGCTCCCAGCCCGAGCTGCGGTTCGGGATCGCGCGGCGCCCGCGCCGCAAGCGTCTCGAACATCCTGCGCGCGGCGATGGCATCGGCGCGGCTGCCGTTGATCTTGGCGCGATAGCTGCGCGCGGTCGCCTGCATCAGCAGCGCCTCGCGATCCTCCGGAGCCCGTGCCAGCGCCGCCGCAGCGAGCCGCTCGGCCTCGGCGATACCCTGCAGCGCCGCCGCCTTGCTGCGGGCGGCGAAGGACGCCTGGGTCAGGATATCGCGCGCGCTCTGTGCCGACGCAGGGGCCGCGGCGATGCCGATCGTAATCGCGACCATCGTCGCCAGCCTGACGTTCTTCAAAGCAGCATCGGCCCATTCTCCCGGGTCCGATGACAGCATATCGCCGGCGGGTCCGCAACGCCGAGGACCGACGAACCGCCTGATTCACATCAGCACGCAACCACGAAAAAGGGCGCGGGAGGTATCCCCCCCGCGCCCTTTCGACTGTCCGGAGACCGGCCGGGATTACTCCGCGGCGACGGTGCCCTTGGCAGGACGCGTGTCGCGGCGCTCGGCGATACGCGCCGACTTGCCGGTGCGGCCACGCAGATAATAGAGCTTAGCACGACGGACGGCGCCCTTGCGGACGACCTCGATCGAATCGATGTTCGGCGAATAGAGCGGGAAGACGCGCTCGACGCCCTCGCCGAAGCTGATCTTGCGGACGGTGAACGACGAGCCCATGCCCTTGTTCGACCGCGCGATGCACACGCCTTCGTAGTTCTGGACTCGGGTACGCTCGCCTTCGACGACCTTCACACCGACCTTCAGCGTGTCGCCGGGACGGAATTCGGGAATCGCGCGCTTGGCGGTCAGCTTTTCGATCTGCTCGGCTTCGAGCTGCTGGATCAGGTTCATGACTTCGTGTCCTTCGTTCGCCGCGCGCCAGAGGGAGGATGGACCCGAACGCCCTCATGGCGCTCCCAAAGGTCCGGCCTCCGTAGCCGTGTATCGGTCTCGGCCTGTTGCTTGCGCCAGGCCGCGATCCTCGCATGATCCCCCGATCGCAGCACTTCGGGGATCGTGCGCCCTTCCCATTCATATGGTCGGGTATATTGCGGATATTCGAGCAGCCCCGTTTCGAAGCTCTCGTCCACACCGCTTGAAGCCGCGCCCATTACGCCGGGGAGCAGCCGAATGCAAGCGTCGAGCAGCACCAGGGCGCCCATCTCGCCCCCCGACAGGATATAGTCGCCGATCGACACTTCCTCGATACGGCGGCCATCGAAGATGCGCTCGTCGAACCCCTCGAACCGCCCGCACAGGATGATCGCGCCGGGCCCCGCCGCAATCTCGCGAACCCGGGCCTGGCTGAGCGGGCGGCCGCGCGGGGTCATGGCCAGGATCGGCCGGTCGTCGGCGACACTGTCGATCGCCGCGGCGAGCACGTCGGCCCGCAGCACCATCCCGGCGCCGCCGCCGGCGGGCGTGTCGTCGACCGAGCGGTGCCGGTCGGTGGCGAAGTCGCGGATCTGGACCGGATCGCAGCGCCAGCCCCCCTCGCGCAGCGCCCGCCCCGCGAGCGACACGCCGAGCGGGCCGGGAAACATCTCCGGATACAGCGTCAGAATGGTGGCGGCGAAGGTCATCGGGTCCAGTTTTCCACGCGCAGGCCGGGGATGTCGGCGAAGTCGGCTTCGTTGTTGGTGACGAGAATGGCCCCTTGCGCCATGGCGTGCGCGGCAATCAATCGATCGAAGCTGCCCCGGCGAAAGGGAAGCCGGGCATACATCCGGGCGGCGAGATGATCGAACGGCGCGATGTCGAACGTGCGCGACAATTGGTCCAGCACGACGAGTGGCGGTCTTTTCCCGTTCCAGCTCCCCAGCGCGATCTCCGCGAACACGATCGACGAAATGCCAATATCGCTGGGATCATGCGCGGTAACGTGTTCCAACAGGACGTCGGGCGTTCCGCCCAACATCGCGATCAGCACGTTGGTGTCCAGCATGAACCTCAACGCGGACCGCCCTCGGCGCGTGGCGTCCCCTCGGCAGGGTCCCAAGCGCGGGGCGCATCGTCGAACAGACGTTCTTCGGGCGTCAGCGGCTCGATCCCCGGACACGATCCCCAGATGCCGGTCAAATCGATCGTCCGTCGATCAGGAGCGGGCTCGAACGCGAATTTGCCCTGCTCCTCGCGCAGCACCATCTCGTCGCCGTCCTTCAGCCCCAGCGCCTTCGGCAGACGCAGCGCGACGGAATTGCCTGACTTGAACACCTTGGCGCGATATTCGTTACCCATGACTGCCTCCGTATAGACGGGATGTATATACATGAAATTCGCGGTGCAAGGCTGATGGACGATTGCATCATCATCGGCGCGGGGCCGGCGGGGCTGACCGCGGCGATCTATCTGGCGCGCTTCCATCTTTCGATCCGGCTGTTCGACAGCGGGTCGAGTCGCGCGGCGATGATCCCGTGTACGCGCAACCATGCCGGCTATCCCGAGGGCATCGCGGGCAAGGCGCTGCTCGGCCTGATGCAGGCGCAGGCGGCGCAATATGGCGCGCATCGCGAGGAGCAGCGGGTCACCGGAATCGAACCCGACGGCGAGAACTTCCGGATCGTCACCGATACCGGCAGCTACATGGCGCGGACGGTGCTGCTGGCGACCGGGGTGGTCAATCACCGGCCCAACATCCTGCCCGAGGTGCACGACCCGGCGCTGGAAAGCGGGCTGATCCGCTATTGCCCGATCTGCGACGGCTATGAGGTGACGGACAGGCGCGTCGGCGTCGTGGGAACGGGCGATCACGGCACGCGGGAGGCGCTGTTCCTGCGGGGCTATACGCGCGACGTGACGCTGATCTCGCCCGAGGCGGAGCATCTGCTGGACGATGCCTGTGCCGCGAAGCTCGACGCGGCGGGGATCGTGCGGGTGCAGGGGCCGTGCGGCGGCTGGGCGATCGAGGGCGACCAGTTGGCGCTGGATACGGCGCGGGGGCGGATGCGGTTCGACAGCGTCTATCCGGCTCTGGGATCGCGGATACGGTCGCATCTGGCGGTCGCGGCGGGTGCGCGGGCGAGCGACGAAGGGTGCCTCGAGGTGGACGATCACCAGCGCACCAGCGTGCCGGGGCTGTTCGCGGCGGGCGACGTGGTCAAGGGGCTCGACCAGATCAGCCATGCGATGGGCGAGGCGGGCGTCGCCGCGACGACGATCCGCAATCTGTTGAGCGAACGCCAGCCGATCCGGCGCTGAGCTCAGTCGACGAAGTCGGCGTTCACCACCAGCCGGTCGGCATCCCATTCGGGAACCGCGTCGGCGTTCATCGGGATCATGAACCGCTTGCCGTCGGGAAGCTCGATCTCGATGACGTCGCCCGCACCGAAATTCTCGATAAGGACGACGCGACCGAGATCGTCGCCAGCGGTCGACACGGCGGGAAGACCCATCAAATCGGCGTGGTAATATTCCCCCTCGCCGAGCGGCGGCAGCGCCGAGCGCGGAACGGTCAGTTCGGTGCCGCGCATCGCCTCGGCCGCATTGCGATCCGCGATCTCGGCGAAACGGGCGATCGTGCCGTTGTTGCCGGCCTGCGACGCCTTCAGCGTCAGCGTGCCGTGGTTGAAGCTCTTGTAGCTGCCGAAATCCTCGGCAAAGACCTTGAGGCGCACCTGGCCGTGAATGCCGTGCGCGCCGATCACCACGGCCAGCGTGACGGCGGGTTCGCCTGCGGCTGCCTTAGCGGCCGGCGTGCTCGGGCGATCCGTCGCCTCCTGTGGGGGCATCGTCGTCACCTTCCGCGGGTTCGGTGCTGGAGACGCCCTGATTGGTGGCGTCGTCGGTCGTACCGTCCTCGTCGGGCGCGGTACGGGGGTCGGGTTCGGTGACCATGGTGCGTCAACTCCTTCGTCTGGAAGGGGTCAACGCACCATGACCGGTTCCGATGCTTAGGCCTCGGTGGTCTCGGCGGTCGCCTCGTCGGCCGGAGCCTCCTCGACGGCGGCCGGAGCGGCGGCGGCGGCCGCAGCGGCCTCTTCCTGCGCCTTCAGCTTCTCGGCACGCTCCTCGGCGCGCTCGGTCGCCTTCTCGCCCGGCTTGCCCTTGTTCGGGTTCGAACGGGCGGCACGCTCACGCACGCCGGCGACGTCGAGGAAGCGGGCGACGCGGTCGGTCGGCTGCGCGCCGTTCTGCAGCCAGTACTTCGCACGCTCGGCGTCGAGCACGATGCGGTTCTCCGCGTCCTTGGCGAGCAGCGGATTGTAGTTGCCGATCTTCTCGATGAACTTGCCGTCGCGGGGCGAACGCGCATCGGCGACGACGATGCGGTAATAGGGACGCTTCTTGGAGCCGCCACGCGACAGACGAATGCTGAGAGCCATGTGATATTCCTTCGTTCTAAGTCGTTTAAGTTGGGTTGTTACTTTTTCTTGAGAAGATTTTCGAAGCCGGGCGGCAGCTTGGGCATGCCGTCCTGACCGCCGCCGAGGCCGGGCAGACCCTTGGGCAGGCCGCCGCCGGCCTTGTCCATCATGTCGCCGAGGCCGGCGCCGCCGAGCGCATTGCCGAGGCCGCCCATGCCGCCTTTGCCGAGCATCGCCATCATGCCCTTCAAGCCGCCCATCTTCTTGATCTTCTTCATGGCGGTGGACATTTCCTGATGCATCTTCAGGAGCTTGTTGATCTCCTGCACCGTGGTGCCGGAGCCCTTGGCGATGCGGATCTTGCGCTTGGCGTTGATAAGCTCGGGCTTGGCGCGCTCCTTGACGGTCATCGAACCGATCATCGCGTCCATGTGGATCAGCATCTTGTCGCCGCCCGCGGTCGCGAGCGCACCCTGCGCCTTCTTCATCCCCGGCATCATGCCCGCGAGCGCGCCGAGGCCGCCCATGCGGCGCATCTGCGCGAGCTGGCCGCGCAGGTCGTTCATGTCGAACTGCCCCTTGGCGAGCCGCGCGGTCATCCGCTCGGCGTCTTCCTGCTGGATCGATTCCGCCGCGCGCTCGACGAGGCTGACGACGTCGCCCATGCCAAGGATGCGGCCGGCGACGCGGCTGGGGTGGAAGGCTTCGAGCGCGTCGAGCTTTTCGCCGACGCCAGCGAACTTGATCGGCTTCCCCGTCACGGCGCGCATCGACAGCGCCGCGCCGCCGCGCGCGTCGCCGTCCATCCGGGTCAGCACCACGCCGGTCAGCGGCACCTGATCCGAGAAGTTCTGCGCGACGTTGACCGCGTCCTGGCCGGTCAGCGCATCGACGACGAGCAGGATCTCCTGCGGCGTCGCGATCTCGGCGACCGCCTTCATCTCGTCCATCAGCGCCTGATCGACGTGGAGGCGGCCGGCGGTGTCGAGCATCAGGACGTCATAGCCCTGCAGCTTCGCCGCCTGCAGCGCGCGGCGGGCGATGTCGACCGGCTGCTGGCCGGCGATGATCGGCAGCGTCGCGACCTCGATCTGCGTACCCAGCGTCGCGAGCTGTTCCTGCGCGTTCGGGCGGTTGACGTCGAGCGACGCCATCAGCACCTTCTTGCGCTCGCGCGCGACGAGGCGCTTGGCGATCTTGGCGGTGGTGGTGGTCTTGCCCGAGCCCTGCAGGCCGACCATCATTACCACCGCGGGCGGCGTCACCGCCAGCTCCAGCTCCGATTCGTCGGCGCCGAGCATCTCGACCAGCGCGTCGTTGACGATCTTGACGACCTGCTGCCCCGGCGTGACCGAGCGGAGCACGTTCTGGCCGACCGCCTGTTCGGTGACCTTGTCGACGAAGCTGCGCGCGACGGGCAGCGCGACGTCGGCCTCGAGCAGCGCGACGCGCACTTCGCGCATCGCGGTCCGCACGTCGGCTTCGGTCAGCGCGCCACGGCCGCGAAGGCGGTCGAATACGCCGCCAAGCCGGTCGCTCAGACTGTCGAACATCGCCTCAAGACCCTCATCATACCCGCAACGCAAAAGACGCCGGCGGGCGAAACCTCGCCGGCCAGCGTGCACCCGTGGGCGCGCCATCGATCGCATTCCGTGGTGGAACGTTCGGAGCGCTTAGGGGAAATCGGCCGCGGACGCAAGGTCAGCTGTCGGCGGGGCGCCTCCAGGCCAGTTTCGTCATCCCCGCGGAGGCGGAGATCTATAGTCGCGACGCTCACCGAACGAGCCGCACGGCCAGCCAATATGGATTCCCGCCTTCGCGGGAATGACAAGCAGAGAGGACGGCGTGGGCAAACCTCGCCCCCTTGCCCCAACGTCACCCCGCACTTCATCCGATTACCAGCCGGCATCCGGTCGCGCGAGATAGGCCTGCTCCGCCTCGGTCGATTGCCGCCCGAGCGCTGCGTTGCGGCTGGGGAAACGGCCATATTGCGCAATTACGTCGCGGTGATCGCGGGCGAAGGCGATATTCTCATCGATGCCGAGCGCCTCGAACTTGGCGACGGACAGGTCCTGCATCGCCATGTCCTCCGCGTGCATCAGCGGCATGTAGAGGAAGACCCGGCGATCGGGCGGGTAGCGATCCTCCCAGCCGCGCTCGATCGCCGACAGGGTCAGTTCGACCGCGAGGCCGTCGGCGGCGAAGGCTTCGGGCGTGCCGCGGTGGATGTTGCGCGAGAACTGGTCGAGCAGGATGATCGCGGCGAGCACGGTGTCGGGATCGTCGCGCCAGCCCTCCGCCCGGCCGCGCAACACGCCGTCGCGCACCGCGCCGAAACGATCCGCGATCGTCCGGTCGAGCGCCTCGTCCCTGGCGAAATGCTGTTCGGTGGTCATCCCGAACCAAAAGTCGAGGACGGCGGCGGACATGTCATGGACTTGACCGTGTCGGTCGATTAGATCGCGCGGCATGCATGCTCCTGCGCCAGAGGTGATTTCCCTCGGCTGCCGTCTCAACATCGCCGAGAGCGAAACGATCCGCGCGCTGATCGCGGGACGGGATACGGTCGTAGTCAATTCCTGCGCGGTCACCAACGCCGCGGTGAAGGCGACGCGCAGCGCGATCCGGCGGGCGCGGCGCGACCGGCCGGGCGCCGAGCTGGTCGTCACCGGCTGTGCCGCGCAGATCGATCCGCAGGGCTTCGCCGCGATGCCCGAGGTGGACCGGGTGATCGGCAATGGCGACAAGCTGTCGCCTGCCGCCTGGGCCAGCGCCGAGCCGGTCGTGGTCGGCGACATCATGCAGCTGCGCGACACCGCGCCGCACCTCGCGGCAAGCTTCGGCAGCCACGCGCGCGCGTTCGTCGAGGTGCAGAACGGCTGCGACCATCGCTGCACCTTCTGCGCGATTCCCTTCGGGCGCGGCCCGAGCCGGTCGGTGCCGGCCGGCGCGGTGGTCGACCGGATTGCCGGGCTGGTCGATGCCGGGCATCACGAGGTGGTGCTGACCGGGGTCGACCTGACCAGCTACGGCCACGATCTGCCCGGCGCGCCGACGCTGGGGCTGCTGGTCGAGCGCATCCTGCGCCATGTGCCCGCGTTGCGGCGGTTGCGGCTGTCGTCGCTCGATTCGATCGAGATCGACGACCGATTGTTCGCGATCGTCACCGGCGACGCCCGGGTGATGCCGCACCTCCATCTGTCGTTTCAGGCGGGCAGCGACCTGATCCTCAAGCGGATGAAGCGGCGTCACAGCCGCGCACAGGCGGTCGACGTGGTGCGGCGGTTGCAGGCGGCGCGGCCCGATATCGCGATCGGCGCGGACCTGATCGCGGGCTTCCCGACCGAGGACGAGGCGATGTTCGCCGATACGCTCGCGCTGATCGACGATGCGGACATCGTCCATGCGCACATCTTTCCCTATTCGCCGCGCGCCGGTACGCCGGCGGCGCGGATGCCGCAGGTCGACGGTGCGGCGATCCGGTCGCGGGCCGGGCGGCTGCGCGCGGCGGCGGCGGCGCGCAGGGCGGCATGGCTGGCGCGGCAGGTCGGCCGCGTGCAGGACGTGCTGCTCGAACGGCCCGGCGACCGCGGCCATGCGGGGAATTTCGCGGAGGTGCGCCTGTCCACCCCCGCATCGTCCGCCACGCTTAACCATGCCCGTCCGGGCGACATCGTCGGCGTCCGCATCACGGCCGCGACAGACACCTATCTCATCGGAACAACGGTATGAGCACCACCCCCACCTGGCACGAACGGCTGCTCGGCGGCTTCAGGAAGACGTCGGACCGGCTGGTCGGCAATCTCGCCGGCCTCGGCGGCGCGCGGCTGGACGAGGAGACGCTGGACGAGATCGAGGAGGCGCTGATCGCGTCCGATCTGGGCCCGGACACCGCGGGCAAGATCCGCACGCGCCTGGCCGAGGGGACGTTCGAACGCAACATGGAGGAGCTGGGCATCCGGCTCGTCGTCGCGGAAGAGGTCGAGAAGGCGCTGGCGCGCGTCGCGACGCCGCTGGAGGTCACCGCCTTTCCACGGCCGCAGGTGATCCTGGTGATCGGCGTCAACGGATCGGGCAAGACAACGACGATCGCCAAGCTCGCGCATCTGCTGATGGAGCAGGATTACGGGGTGATGCTGGCGGCGGGCGACACGTTCCGCGCCGCGGCGATCGGCCAGCTGCGCACCTGGGCGGACCGGGTCGGCGTGCCGATCGTCACCGGGCCGGAGGGCGGCGACGCCGCCGGCGTGGTGTGGGACGCGGTCAAGAAGGCGACCGAGACGGGCATCGACGTGCTGATCGTCGACACCGCCGGCCGCCTGCAGAACAAGCGCGAGCTGATGGACGAGCTCGCCAAGATCCGCCGCGTGCTCGGGCGGATCAACCCGGCGAGCCCGCATGACGTGGTGCTCGTGCTCGACGCGACCACCGGCCAGAACGCGCTGAGCCAGATCGAGGTGTTCAAGGAGGTCGCCGGCGTCACCGGGCTGGTGATGACCAAGCTCGACGGCACCGCGCGCGGCGGCGTGCTGGTCGCGGCGGCGGAGAAATACGGCCTGCCGATCCATGCGATCGGCGTCGGCGAGGGCATGACCGACCTGCGCCCGTTCGATGCCAACGAGGTCGCGCGGATCATCGCCGGAGTCGATGCGGGGGGGCGGAAGTGAACGCCCCGGGCCAGTCGCCGTCGTCCCCCGGCCTGCGGATGGGGGTCGAATACGGGCCGCTGCTCGTGTTCTTCGCGGTCAATTTCCTGTTCCCCGCGACCCTCGCGATGCGATTGGTGGCATCGGGCACGGGCTTCCTGTCCGACCTCGACCGGGCGGGGGCGCTGGTCATCGCGAAGGTGATCGTCGCGACCACCGCCTTCGTCGTCGCGACGGTGATCGCGATGGTCGTGTCGAAGACGCGGCTCGGCCATATCTCGCCGATGCTGTGGATTTCCGGGGGGTTCGTCGTCGTGTTCGGCGGGCTGACCGTCTATTTCCATGATCCCCGGTTCATCCAGATGAAGCCCAGCTTCGTCTACGGCATGTTCGCCGCGGTGCTGGGGTTCGGGCTGCTGACCGGGCGGCCGCTGCTGCAGGGGCTGCTCGGCACCGCCTACCCGGGGCTGACCGCCGACGGGTGGCGCAAGCTGACGCGCAACTGGGCGCTGTTCTTCCTTGCCATGGCGGCGCTCAACGAGGCGGTGTGGCGCAACACCAACTGGGATTTCTGGGTCGGGTTCAAGCTGTGGGGGGCGATCCCGCTGACCCTGCTGTTCGCCTTCGCCAACATCCCGATGCTGCTGCGGCACGGGTTGAGCGTGGGCGACGCGCCGGACGTACCGGTGGAATAGCCTCACCATTGAGAGCGTAGCGAAGCGATCTAGAGCCGGACCAAGACGCTCTGGATGGCTTCGCTACGCTCGCAATGACGATGAAAGGCGACGAATGAGGGGGCGACACGTCGCCATGCCGCCCCTCCCAAACCTTATGCCGCGTCGAAACGCTTGCCGGCTTCGTCCCAGTTCACGACGTCCCACCACGCCTTCAGATAACCGGGGCGGTCGTTCATGTAGGTCAGGTAATAAGCGTGCTCCCACACGTCGTTACCGAGGATCGGCGTGCCCGGCTCCTTGGCGTCGTCCATCAGGGGATTGTCCTGATTCGGCGTCGAGGTGACCTTGAGCGCGCCGCCGGCATCCTTGATGACCCAGGCCCAGCCCGAGCCGAACTGGCCGGCGCCCTTGGTGTTGAAATCGTCCTTCAGCTTGTCGAGGCCGCCATAGGCGTCGATCGCGTCCTTGAGCGCGCCCGACGGCTGGGTCGAGCCCTTCGGCCCCATGATCTTCCAGAAGAAATCGTGGTTCCAGAAGCCGCCGCCGTTGTTGCGGACCAGCGGCGGCAGCGTCGAGATCATGCCGAGGATGTCCTCGATCGACTTGCCTTCCAGCTTGGGATCGGCGGCGACGCCCTCGTTGAGCTTGGCGGTATAGGCGGCGTGATGCTTGTCGTGATGGAAGGTCATCGTCTCCTTGGAGATGACCGGCTCCAGCGCGTCATAGGCGTACGGCAGCGGCGGAAGTTCGAATGCCATGGAAAAGGCTCCTTTCGAGAAGGTGGGACGATGTCGTCCCCGCGTTAACGCGAAACGCGGCCTAACGCTCCCCGCCCGTTACGCAAGCGTCATGAGTTTCCGGCGTTGATGAGGTCGTGGCGGCGCAGCGCGTGGCGGAGCTGGTCGTAACTGAGCCCCAGCGCCTCCGCGGTCGAGCGCTGGTTGAAGCGATGCTCGGCGAGCGCCCGCGCCAGCAGCTCGCGTTCGAACCGGGCGACGCGCGACTTGAAATCCGACGGGCCGGTGTCGCAGGCGACGACGGGATCGTCCTCGACCTGCCGCGGTTCGGCGGGCGCGGATGCGGAGGCGGGCGCATCCGCTTTGGGACGGGCGGGACCGCCCCCTGCCCCGCCGGTCGGCCGGAACGGCGAGGCGAAGGGATCGATCTCGATCGAATCGACCGGCCCGTCGCCCTCCCAGCGATAGACGGCGCGCTCGACGACGTTGCGCAATTCGCGGACGTTGCCGGGCCAGCGATGGGTCAGCAACTGATCGACCGCGCGCGGGCCGAAGCCGGGCCAGCGCTCCCAGCCGATCTCCGACGCCATCCGTCGGCCGAAATGATCTGCGAGCACCGCGATATCGCCGGACCGCGCGCGCAGGGGCGGCAATGTCACCACCTCGAACGAGAGCCGGTCGAGCAGGTCGGCGCGGAATTCGTGCGCGTCGACCTTGTCGGGCAGATGCTCGTTGGTCGCCGCGACGATGCGGACGTCGACGCGCAGCGGCCGCGACGAGCCGATGCGGTTGATCTCGCCATATTCGACCGCGCGCAGCAGCCGGTCCTGCGCCGCCATCGACAGCGTCCCGAGTTCGTCGAGGAACAGCGTGCCGCCGTCCGCCTCCTCGAACCGGCCGGCGCGCGATTTGGTCGCGCCGGTGAAGGCGCCCGCCTCATGCCCGAACAATTCCGCCTCGATCAGCGATTCGGGCAGCGCCGCGCAATTCATCACGACCAGCGGCTGGTCCCAGCGCGGCGACAGGCGGTGGAGGCGCTCGGCGACCAGCTCCTTGCCGGTGCCGCGCTCGCCGATGACCAGCACCGGCCGGTCGAGCGCCGCGGCGCGGCTGGCGCGTTCCAGCGCATCCAGAAAGGCCCCCGACTGGCCGATAACCTGTGTCGTCCGCTGCATCGCCAACTTCTGGCGTAAAATGCCAAGGTTACGCAAGCGTTCATCCGTGGTTCATGCGGATAATACACCGGGAAATGGCTGATTTCCGCCATTCTCGGAATTGGCACGACCCATGCAATGCTACTGGCATACCGCCGCACGGTGGTGACAAGGTTCAGTATTCAGGAGGTTTCCATGTTCAATTCCGAGATCGGTCGCAAGTTCGCCGCCATCGTCTGCACGGCCCTGTTCAGCGCGCTCTGCGTCGCTGGCGCGGTGGGTCCGGCGACCGGCGTGAACGACGCGACCGTCGTCAAGGCCGCCCGCCTCACGGCATAAGCGGCCCCAAACCGGGGCGGGCCGATTTCCCTCGCTCCGCCCCGGCCATGTTACCAGGAGCACAGATCACGATGGGCATTTTCTCCCGCACCCGCGATATCGTCGCCGCCAACTTCGCCGACCTGCTCGAAAAGGCGGAAGACCCGGCGAAGATGATCCGCATGATTATCCTCGAGATGGAGGAGACGCTGGTCGAGGTCCGCGCCAGTGCGGCGCGCACGATCGCCGACCAGAAGGAGATGCGCCGCCACATCAACAAGCTCGACCAGCTCCAGGCGAACTGGATGGAAAAGGCCGAACTGGCGCTGAGCAAGGACCGCGAGGATCTCGCCAAGGCCGCGCTCGGCGAGAAGCAGAAGGCCGCCGACATGGCCGAGCAGCTGATGATCGAGGTGAAGGTGCTCGACGATGCGCTGCGCGCGTCGGAAGAGGATATCGCCAAGCTCCAGAAGAAGCTGTCCGAGGCGCGCGCCAAGCAGTCGAACGTGCAGACCCGGCTGGAGAGCGCGAACAACCGCTACCGCCTGCGCGAGATGTACGCCGGTCCGAAGACGCACGAGGCGTTCAGCCGCTTCGACATCCTCGAACGCCGCGTCGACGATGCCGAGGGCCGCGCCGAGGCGCTGGGACTGGGCGTGCCGAAGACGCTGGAGGAAGAGATCGCCGAGCTGCGGCAGGGCGACAAGGTCGACGCCGAACTCGCCGCGCTGAAGGCGCGTCTGGGCCGCGGCACCGGCGGGGAGGGTTGAGATGAACTTCGAAGGAGTCCTGGCAATCTTCCTCGCGCTGATCGGCCTGCCCTGGTTGATCTTCCATTATGTCACCAAGTGGAAGCAGGCGCCCAAGATCACCGACGAGGACGAGAAGCTGCTCGACGAGATGTTCAATCTCGCCCGCCGCCTCGAGGAACGCGTCAACACCGTCGAGCGGATCGTCGCCGCCGACAACCCCGACTTCAAGCCGAGCCTGAGCGCTCAGCCGACCACCTATCAGCTCGACCGGAGGAATTGAGATGGCCGCCCGCACCAAATTCTACCTCGACAAGCAGGATGCCAAGTGGATGGGCGTCTGCGCCGGCATCGCCGACTATACCGGCTTCGACATCACGCTCGTCCGGGTCGCGATGATCGTGCTGACGCTGGCGACGTCGGGCTGGGTCTTCGTCGCCTATCTCGCCGCCGGCTGGCTGGCGCCGAAGAAGCCAGTCGGCCTGTACGAGACGCAGGAGGACGCGAAGTTCTGGCAGGGCATGCGCTCGAACCCGAAGCGCTCGACCGCCGAAGTGCGCAGCAAGTTCCGCGACATCGACCGCCGGCTCGCCGACATCGAGCTGCATTACACCAGCCGCAACAACCGGCTGGCCGAGGAAATCGACAGCCTGCGCTGAGCCGGGGACGCTCGCGAGGGGCCAGAGGGAGAGATACGATGGATATGGGTTGGATGGTGCCGGTGGGGATCGTCGGCGCGGTATCGGCGCGCCACGCCTTCACCACCTGGGTCAAGGCCAAGCATGGCTACCCGCTCGATGACGAAGGCCGCCGCAACCGCCGCCGCCACTGGCGCGGCATGGCGCAGGACGGCGACGGGATCGAGGCGGAGCGCAAGATCATGCTGCTCACCAACGAGAACGACAAGCTGACCGGACAGGTCAGCCGCCTGGAGGAACGGATCGCCGTCCTCGAACGCATCGCCACCGATCCCGCCGAGCGCACCGCCCGCGAGATCGAAGCGCTCCGCGACCGGTAAGGGAACAGCATCATGTCTCCGGAAGGCACCTTCCTCATCCTCGCCCTCGTCCTCATCTCGACGGGTGGCTGGCTCATCAACAACTGGATCCGCGCCCGCCACGGCTATGCGCCGAGCGACGACTGGGGGATGACGGTGAAGCGTAATCCTGACGACCAGCGCACGATGCAGCTGCTCGCCAGCGAAAACGATCGCCTGACCGGGCAGGTCAGCCGCCTCGAGGAGCGGATCGCCACCCTCGAACGCATCGCCACCGATCCCGCCGAGCGTACCGCCCGCGAGATCGAATCACTCCGCGACCGCTAAGGAATACGCAGGATGGGACCCGACCACTTCTTTTCCATGTTCGCCGGCGCGCTGATAACGCTCGCGATCCAATGGTATGCCCGCCGCAAGGTGCGGCAGGCGACCACCGCCCCCGATCTCGCCGCGCGGCACGACATCGAACTGCTCGATGCCGAGAACGCCCGCCGGGTCGGCCAGATCGACCGGTTGCAGGAGCGGCTCGCCACGATCGAGAGCATCGTGACCGACCGATCGCACCGGCTGGGTCATGAGATCGAACAGCTGCGCGCAGGCTGACCGCCCCTTTTTTTCGAAAGCCACGATCATGTCCCCACTCATCATCCCGGTTCTGGCTCTGTTGATCCCGATCGTCGCGATCATCGGCGGGATCGTCGTCAAGCCCTGGTTCGCGCTCCAGCAGCGACGGATGGACATCGAGGCGACCAAGGTCGCCGAGAAGGCGGCGCAATATGCCACCCAGACCGAACGGCTGGAGGAGCGCGTCCGCGTCCTCGAACGCATCGTCACCGACCGCGGCGTCGATCTGGCGCAGGAAATCGACGCCCTGCGCGACGCCCGTCACGACGGACGCAGCACCGCGCCGTCGCGGCTTCCCATCAACTGACCCCTGCCGGAAGGAGGCAGACCATGTTCGATCCCAACGTCTATCTGACCGTATCGCTGTCGTCGCTGGCCGGGCTGGCGATGGTCACCACCGCAGGCCTGTCGGGCTGGCGCGGCTGGCTGGCGCTCAAGCACCAGCAGCTCGACCAGACCGCCGACCCCTTGCCCAACGTCGCCTCGGCCGGATCGCGGATCGAGATCGCCGACCTCAAGGAGCGGATCAAGAAGCTGGAGGCGATCGCGGCGGGCGTCGACCTCTGACGCCGGCGGGCGACCCGATGCGGTTGCCCCCGCCCCGCCCCGGCTGTACCGCGCGAGGCATGACCAGCATCGCCGACGTCCACGACGAATACGACTTCCTCGAACCCGACGATCGCTATCGCCTGCTGATCGATCTGGGCCGCGCGCTGGAGCCGATGCCCGACGCGCTGAAGACCGAGGCGACGCTGGTGCGGGGCTGTTCGGCGTCGGTGTGGGTCTACCCGACCCGCCGCGACGACGGCACGCTCCACTTCCTCGCCGACAGCAATGCGGCGATCACCAAGGGGATCATCGCGCTCGTCCTGCTGACCGTGCAGGACCGCGCGCCGGCGGCGATCGCCGCGACGGACATTGAGGGCGCGCTGGCGCCGTTCGATCTGGGCAAGCAGCTGAGTTCGAACCGGACGCAGGGCATCCCCAACATGATCGCGCTGATCCGCGAGACGGCGGCACGCTACGTCTGAGGCCGATCGGCGGCGTCGCCGTGATCGTTTCCCGCGACCTCATGGCGTCATTCCCCACGCAGGCGGGGTCCATGCACGCCAAGGTCGCTGGAGCGGGATGACATCAAACTGATCCGTCATTGCGAGCGCAGCGAAGCAATCCAGGGCGTCCTGGTACGGCTCTGGATTGCTTCGCTGCGCTCGCAATGACGAACATTCAGATCAATCTCATGTCATCCGATTCGAATGGCGCCGCAACGGCAACGGCAACGTCTACGGATCCCCGCCTGCGCGGCGATGACGGACCCGCTTCGCCGCACCGGCGACGACGCATACGACGTGTCAGCGCGGCTCGTCGGCCACGACAGGCGTGCGCTCCAGCCGGGCGGCGAGTTCGACGATATCGGCCTCGCGCGGCACGACCAGCCATTCGCCGGGGCGGCGGCCGTCGACCAGCGCGACGCCGGCACGCGGACAGATACCGAGGCAGCGCGTCTCGACCACGCCGAGCGTCGCCTTGCGGCCCTTCTTCAGCCCGAGGATCTTGCGCAACAGCTTGGCGAGCGGGGTGCGGCCCTTCTTGCCAAACCCGCCGTCGAGCTTCTTCGAACATTTGCCGCAGACCAGCACCGCACCCTGCCAGTCGCTGCGGACCCGCTTCAGCTGGGGCGCCACTCGCGGCGCTCCTCGGCGGATCGCAGCACCTCATAGGCGGCCTGCACGGTCTGGAAGCGCACTGCGGCATCGGCGTCGCCGGGGCGGACGTCGGGATGGTTTTCCTTGGCCATGCGCCGCCAAGCCGCTTTCACCGCATCGAAATGGGCGTCGCTCTCCAGCCCCAGCGCCTCCAGCGCGCGCATCTCGTCGCGCGAGCGGCTGCCGTCGCCCGATCCGCCCCAGGCATAATGGCTGGCATTGGCATAGCCCTTGGCGGTGCTGCTCTCCGACGCCTCGCGCTGCGCCGCCTCTTCCGCCGACAGGCCCTCGAAATAATTCCAGCCGCGATTGTACTCGGCGGCATGGGTTTCGCAGAAATACCAGCGATCGGGGCTGTTCGGCGATTTGGGCGCGGGACAATTGCCGGGCGCGTCGCAACCGTGGCGGTCGCACAATCGCACCGTCGTCGCGTCGCGGCTGGAGCCATAGCCTCGCCAGCGGGGGAAACCCCAGTCGTTCGAACGGATCGTGCTGCGCGCCATCGCCGCTCACATAAGCGTTGAACGGCGGCGTGCAACGTCCATTGCGCGAGGCGGAAAGTCGTCAGAGGGTCTATAAGCCGGGTTCTGTCCACTCCCGAAGGAGATGGGCGACCATTCCTCTAGGACGACGCTTGCGCGCCGCCTCAAGCAACCAACCCGGGCGACGAGCTGGAACGAAGCCCATGTGCCGCCCCTATTCGGTCTTGCTCCCGGTGGGGTTTGCCGTGCCGCCCCTGTTGCCAGGCGCGCGGTGCGCTCTTACCGCACCCTTTCACCGTGACCGGTCCGAAGACCGGCCGTCTGCTCTCTGTGGCACTGTCCCTGGGGTCGCCCCCGCCGGGCGTTACCCGGCACCGTCGTTCCGCGGAGCCCGGACTTTCCTCGCGCGCCCGAAAGCGCCCGCGGCCGCCCGACCCTCTGACCGGGGCGCCCTAGCGCGGGAATGCGCGCGAGGAAAGCGTGACATCGAACTGATCCGTCATTGCGAGCGCAGCGAAGCAATGACGACCATTCGGATCAATCTGATGTCATCCGATCCTAGCCGTCCCCTTGCGGCCGTGGCAGCAGCAGCGCGAGCAGGATCATCCGGCATTCGGCATCGATCTCGCCATCGATCAGTTCGGGGCGGAAGCGGCGCTGGAACGCCATGATCGCCGCCATCGCGTCGGTGACGTCATAGCCGAAGCGTTCGAGCGCGAGCAGGAAGCCGCCCTGCGTCCACATCGGGTCCATCAGGTTGCGCGTCGGCCGCGGCAGCGCGAGCCGCAGTTTCGCCAGCCGCGCCCAGGGGAACAGCTCGCCGGGATCGCGCTTGCGCGTCGGCGCGATGTCGGAATGGCCGACGATATTGCCGCGGGTGATGCCGTGGCGTTCCTTGATCGCGGCGACCAGCGGGACGAGCGCGTCGATCTGTTCGTCGGTGAACGGGCGATAGCCCCATTCGTGGCCGGGATTGACGATCTCGATCCCGACGCTCGCCGAATTGACGTCGGCGACGCCGCGCCAGTGCGAACGGCCGGCATGCCAGGCGCGCTTGTCCTCGGCGACCAGCCGGCACACCGTGCCGTCCTCCTCGACGAGATAATGGGCGGAGACCTTCGCCTCCGGATCGCGCAGCCGTGCAAGCGCGGACGGGCCGTCCTGCATGCCGGTATAATGCAGCACGATCATGCTGATCGGCAGCGTCCGCTCGTCGAAGTTCGGCGAGGGCGTGTCGAGGATGGTCATGCCCGTGTTCTAGCCGAGCCGCGCGCCCGACGTAAGGGGCGTCAGGCGGCGGCGCGGCGCGCGGAACCGGTCGGTCCGACGCGTTCGTACAGGCCGCGCAGGCGGCGGCTCGGCTCGAAGGCGCGGGTCTGGCCGATCACCGTCTCGCCCGCGCCCAGCACCAGCGTCCCGCCCGGCCGGATCACGTCGGCGAAGCGGGCGAACACGTCCGCCTTGGTCGCGGTGGACAGATAGAGCAGCACGTTGCGGCACAGGACGACGTCGAACTTGCCCGAGGGCGGGCGGTCGGCGACGAGATTGTTGCGACGGACCGTCACCAGCCGGGTGAGGTCGGGCCGGGCGACCCAGTCGCTGCCGTCCGCCTCGAACCAGCGCATCATGCGGCGGATCGGCAGGCCGCGCTGGATTTCGAACTGAGTGTAGCGGCCGGCCTTCGCGCGGGCGACCGCGGCGTCCGAGACGTCGGTGGCGACGATCTCCGGCATCGGCCTGCCCGTGGTCTGGCCCGTGTTCTGGCCCGCGTCCTCTCGTTCGGCGAACAGCATCGCGAGCGACAGCGGCTCCTGCCCGGTCGAGCAGCCGGCGCACCAGATCCGGGCGCGACGGCCGTCGGCCTCCGCCGCGGCGACCGCCTCGACCACCATGTCGAAGATCGGGGCGTCGCGGAAGAAGGAGGTTTCCTGGTTGACGAGCGCATCGACGATCTGGTCGCCGATCTTCTGGTCCTGCCCGTCGAGCAGCATGGTGATGAGCTGGTCGAGCGTCTGCAGATTATGGTCGCGCAGCAGCGGTTTCAGCGCGGTGTCGATCCGCCACGAGCGATAGCTGGTGATCTGCTGGCCGGTGCGCGCTTCCAGCAGCGCACTGAACACGCTCAGCGCGACCTGCGAAACCGGCGCCGACAGCGGTTGCTGGGCGGCGCTCACGGTCGCTGCCTCGTCGCGGCGAGACGGCCGATCGCGGCCGGCGACAGGATCGCGTCGGCGCAGCCCGTGTCCGCCACCGCACCCGGCATGCCCCAGACCACCGAACTCGCCTGATCCTGCACCACCACGCATCCCCCCGCCCGATGGACGTATCCGGCGCCATCTGCGCCATCGCGGCCCATGCCGCTCAAGACGATCGCGAGCATCCGCGACCCGAACACGCTCGCCAGCGAGGCGAACATCGGATCGACCGACGGCATGCAGCCGCTGCCGCTCGGATCGCCGCTCAGCCGGATCGCCGCGCCCCCGTCGGGCAGGGCGACGCAGCGCATGTGCGCATCGCCGGGCGCGACGACGATCCGCCCGGGGCGCAGCCGCGTGTGATCGGCCGCGACGTCGCACGGCCGGCTTGCGATTACCGCGAGCTGTGCCGCGAAATAGGGCATGAACGAGGCCGGCAGATGCTGGGTGACGAGGATCGGCAGGCGGAATTCGGACGGGATCGCGCGCAGCAGCTGGCTGAGCGCGTGAATGCCGCCGGTCGACGCGCCGATCGCGACGACGTCGAATTCCTCGCCGACGACGACCGGTCGCGACGGCGCCACAGTGGGCACGCGCGATACGGTGGCCGCGGCCGACGCGCGCGGCACCGCCGGGTCGGCGAGACGGACGAGCTTGTCGACCAGCGCCGCGCCGAAGCCGCCCAGCCGTTCGCCGCTGGCGGGCTTGAACAGGGTATCGGCCGCGCCGAGCGCGAGCGCCTGCACCGTGGTGCTCGCCCCCTCGCTCGCCTGGCCGGAGACGATCAGCACCCGCGCCCCCTGCCCCGCCGCGATCAGATCGGGCAGTGCGGTGATGCCGTCGATGCCGGGCATCTCGATGTCGAGCAGGATGAACTGGACGCGGTTGTGCGCCAGAAACGCCAGCGCGCCGGTCGCCGTGCTGACGCTCGCCGCCACCACGAAACGGTCGGTCGCCGCGACGATCCGTTCCATCACCGCGCGCGCCACCGCCGAATCATCGACGATGAGGACGCGCGCCGATCCGGTTTCGGGGGGGACAAACGTATGCGCGGCAAGGGCCATCGCCGGACCTCCCGCGTCAGGCCATGCCGACGATCTGAAGTTTCGATTCCAGCGTGTCGCGATCGAAGGGCTTCATCACATATTCGTCCGCCCCGGCCTCGATCGCCGCACGGATATAGGCCATGCCGTTCTCGGTCGTGCAGAACACCACCTTCGGCCGCGACGCGATGGTCGAATCGCGCAGCGCGCGCAGGAAATCCATCCCGCTCATCACCGGCATGTTCCAGTCGAGCAGGATCACGTCGGGTGCCGACGCCATGCAGGCGTCCAGCGCCTCGCGCCCGTCGCACGCCTCCGTCACCGTAAAGTCGAGCGTTTCCAGGATGTGACGGGCGACCTTTCGGATCACTTTCGAATCGTCGACGACGAGGCAGGTCTTCATGGATAGGCCTTTTTACGAGCGGAGATCGCCGGAAGGGGAGTATGGCAGCGAAGCGTAAGCGTCGCGTTAAGCCGCGAGCGGTTGCGGCGATGCGCCCGCGGTCGCCACCGTCTGCGGCACCAGCGCGGCGAGATCGACGATCAGCAGCGGTTCGCCGTCCCGCTCGACCAGACCGACGCCGACCGACGCCCAGCCGCGATCGAGCGCGAGGCCGGACGACAGCGGCTGGCGTTCGAACGTCGCGACATCCTCCAGCGCATCGACGAGGATCGCATAGGGATGGCCATCGACGCGGGTGATGACCGCACGTCGGGCACCGTCGGGCGTGGCGTCGAGGCCCAGCGCGGTGCCGGTGTCGATCACGGTCACGACCCGGCTGCGCAGCGCGACGAGGCCGCGGACCGCCGCCTCGGCACGCGGCACCGCGACGATCTGCGCGATATCGACCACCGAATCGACCTGACCGGTTTCGATCGCGACGCCGCGGCCGGCGATCTGCGCGATGAGGAATAATTCCATCTCAGCGCCCTCCCACGGCGCACGCCAGCGCTTCGAGCAAGGCGGCGCGATCGTAGCGATAGATGCTGGCGCCGCCCGCCGGATCGATCGGATCGCGGCGCAGGCGCACGACATGGCGCGCGATACCCGGGGTGATCGCGTCGGCGTCCATGGTCAGCACGACGTCCGCTGGCGCATCGCGCGGCGGCTGGGTGACGCAGCGATAGCCGGACGCCTCCAGCATCGGCCGCAGGAAGGTTTCCATCCATCCGCTGCCGTCGACGTGCAGCCAGCACAGCCGGTCGCGCGCCTGCGGCTGCCATTCGGCGGAGAAGAGCGCGTGCGCGTCGAGCAGTTCGACCTGTTCGCCATCGATGATGACCACGCCCGCGATCGGCCCCGATCCGCGCGCCGGCGCGATCTCCGCGGGCAGCTGGACGATCTCGATCGGTTCGTCGATCGCATAGGCGATCTCGGTGGTGCCGTCGGTCAGGCGCAGCACCGGCACTTCGGTCCGATCGCCGATCGGCGCGGCGGAATGGAGCGGCACCAGCGCGCCGCCGATCGCGAGCCGCCACTGGCCCGCGGTCAGGCGGATGGCGTCGGTCGACACCGGTTCGACGCGGTCGATCGCGGCGAGCGGCAGGGCGCGGCGCTGGCCGTCCAGATCCTCGAAGAGCAGCGCGGGGATCGCCTCGACGCGGTCCCCGGCGACCTCCTCGTCCTCACTCGCGATGATGCGGGTGAAGCGCAGCCCGGCGATCGTGGCGATCCCCGATCCGTCGAGCAGCAGCATCGGCAGCCCGGAATCGGGCAGGGTCTGGCCGGCATAGACGCCGGTCGCCATCACCGACGGGGCGGCGGGCTTCACCACCAGTTCCTCGGTATCGATGACGTCGTCGATCGCCAGCGCATATTCGCCGTCGCGGGTCGAGATAATCGCCAGCGTCCGGTTCGCCTCGCCGTCGGGCGTGCCGATGCCGAGCAGCCGGCCGAGCGACACGAGCGGCAGGCGCCGGCCGCGCACCGTCGCCACCGCCGCATCGCCGATCGTGTCGATCCGCACCGATTCGCCGCGCACGCGCAGGATCTCGTCGACCGACTGGCGTGCGATCGCGAAGCGCTGGTCGCCGACGCCGACGACGATCGTCGACATGATCGACAGCGTCAGCGGCACGTAGATGACGATCGTCAGCCCGCGCCCGGGCTGGTTCGACAGATGGATCCGCCCGCCGATATGCTCGATATTGGCGCGCACAACGTCCATGCCCACACCACGCCCCGAAATGGCCGTCACCGTGTCGCGGCTCGACAGGCCGGGATGGAAGATCAGGTCGAGCCGCGCGGTCTCATCCATCGCGGCAAGGTCGGCCTCCGGCACCAATTTCTGCTGGCGCGCCTTGATCACCAGCCGCTCGACATCGATGCCGCGGCCGTCGTCGGCGATCTCGATCAGGATCTGGTTGCCCGACTGGCGGGCGGAGACGATCAGCCGCCCCGCCTCGCGCTTGCCCGCCGCCTTGCGATCCGCCGGCGCCTCGATCCCGTGGTCGACGGCGTTGCGGATGATATGGACGAGCGGATCGCGCATCAGCTCGATCATCTCGCGGTCGAGTTCGACGTCCGATCCGTCGATGCTGAGCGCGACCTGCTTGCCAAGTTCCCCGGCGGTGTCGCGGACCATCCGCGGCAGGGCAGAGAACAGCGCGTCGATCTTTTGCATGCGCGTGCGGGTAACGGTGTCGCGCATCTCCGCGACGGTCAGCGACAGGCGCTCCAGCGCCGCCTCGACCAGCGGATCGACCGCCTCGTCGCGCAGGCGGCGGGCGAGTTCGTTGCGCGCCAGCACCATTTCCGACATGCCGCTCATCATCCGGTCGAGCAGGTCGACGTTGAGGCGCACCGAGCGGCTGCTGGCCCGCGGCACGTTGGCGGTATGCGCCAGCGCGGCGGGCCGGGCATCCTCGGCGAGCGCGGCGATCAGCAGGTCCTCGCTCGAATCGTCGAGCCCGGCACCCGAATCGATTGCCTCGACGATCTCGCCGATACGGTCGACGATCGCCAGGACGGCGTTGACGAGCGCGGTGTCGGGAACGCGCTTGCCGTCGCGGACCGCGGCGAGCACGTCCTCGGCGGCATGGCTCAGCCGCGCGAGCCGCGGCAGGTCGAGGAACCCGCAGCTGCCCTTCACCGTGTGGACGAAGCGGAAGATCGCATCGAGACGCGCGCGATCGGTGGGATCGGCTTCCCACGCGACGATCTCCCCCGAAAGCGCTTCCAGCGTTTCGCGGGTCTCGGCGATAAATTCCTGCAGCAGGTCGTCCATGGGTCCCCGGATGTTGCCGGGTGGTCATGACGGAGGAGGAGTTAAGGCCCCGTTTACTGGGGAGGGCGATCCGGGACGGGCGATCGCGCACCGCCCGTCACCAGCTTTCGCCATGTCGAAGTGAAAGCTGGTGACCCCTACGGGAATCGAACCCGTGCTTCAGCCGTGAAAGGGCCGCGTCCTAACCGCTAGACGAAGGGGCCAGCGGGGGTGCTGCTAGAAGAGGGTCGGCGATCGGTCAAGGGGGCTGTTCATCAATTTGCCCATGCCGCATCCTCGAGATGCAGTTCGGCGGCGGGGCGGCTGCCCCAGTCGTCGATCTTCGCACGGCCTGCGAGCCACAGCCGGCGGTGCGGCGCAGCGCCGAGCAAGGCCTGACCCAGCGCGGTGTCGGCGGCGCGGAAGGCTACCGCCTTGAAACTGCGGCCGTCGTCGCCCGCCACGACCGCGCGGACATGGCCGTTGCCGACGACGTCGACCTTGATGATCCGCACCGGTCCGGCGGCGATCCGCGGCGCCGGCCAGCCCATGCCATAGGGTCCGCCGACGTCGAGCGATTCGACCAGCAGCGGATTGATCCCGCCGGGCGCGAGTACCGCATCGACCAGCAGCGCGCGGTCGCCCGTCGCGCGATCCACGCCGGCGGCGAGCCGTTCCTCGAGGAAATCGGCGAAGGCGGCGATTCGGTCGGCGGCGATCGTCAGCCCAGCGGCCATCGCATGGCCGCCGCCGGCGACGAGCAGGCCCTGTTCGCGCGCGGTGAGCACCGCCGCACCGAGGTCGACGCCCGCGATCGAGCGGCCCGACCCCTTGCCGAGCCCGTCCTCGCCGATCGCGATGACGATCGCGGGGCGACCGAGCTTTTCCTTAAGGCGCCCGGCGACGATGCCGATCACGCCGGGGTGCCACCCCTCCCCCGCGACCACCGCGACGCGGCGGTCGGCGGCGATCATCGTGTCGGCGGCGAGCTGCACCTCCATCTCGATCGCGCGGCGTTCCTCGTTGAGGCGATCGAGTTCCTCGGCGATGGTCCGCGCCTCGTCGGCGTCGCGCGTGGTGAGCAACCGGACGCCGAGGTCAGCGCGACCAACGCGACCGCCGGCGTTGATCCGCGGCCCGAGCGCGAAGCCGAGGTCGCTGCACGTCGGCGCACGGGTGAGGCGCGAGGCGGCGACCAGCGCGGCAAGACCGATGTTGCGGCCCTGCGCCATCACCTTCAGCCCCTGCGCGACGAAGGCGCGATTGAGCCCGCGCAGCTGCGCGACATCGGCGACGGTGCCGAGCGCGACGATATCGAGATGATCGATCAGCCGCGGTTCGGCGCGGTCGGCGAAGAAGCCGCGCGTCCGCAGCGTGCGGATCAGCGCGGCGGCGAGCAGGAAACAGACGCCGACCGCGGCGAGATGGCCATGCGCCGCGCCCTCGTCCTCGTCGAGGCGGTTGGGGTTCACCAGCGCATGCGCGAGCGGCAGCGCGGCGGCGCATTTGTGATGGTCGACGACGAGGACGTCGACGGGATGCGCATGCGCGGTCGCCAGCGCCTCGAACGCCTGCGCGCCGCAATCGACCGTGACGATCAGCGAGGCGCCCTCCTGCGCCAGTCGTACGAGCGCGTCGCCGGACGGGCCGTACCCCTCCAGCAGGCGATCGGGGATGTAGGGCCGCGCCTCGACACCGAGATCGCGCAGGACGAGGATCAGCAGCGCCGCCGAGGTCGCGCCATCGACGTCATAGTCGCCGAACACCGCGATGCTCTCGCGCGCCTGCACCGCATCGGCGAGCCGTTCGGCGGCTCGGTCCATGTCGCGGAAGATCGAGGGATCGGGCATGAACGCGCGGATCGACGGGTTGCGATGCCGGTCGAGCGCCTCGCGCGGCGCACCGCGGGCGAGCAGCAGCTGCGTCACGAGATCGTCGGTGCCGAACCCGTCGCGCCCGTCGGCGGCGAGGCTGCGCCATTGCCAGGGCTGGCCGAGAATCGATTCCGTTACGCCGAGGACGGGGGTCATGGATGCTGGGGTTTCCGGTGTGCGCGCGGGGCTGGCGCCAGGCGGTCGATACGCCACGTGCGCGGCGGCGGCAAACCCAGCCTTCGACAGCGGCGCGTCCGCCACCTATATGCGGGACAATGGCCGATTCCTTTGACCTGGGCGAAGTGCCGCAACCCGCGGTGCCGACGCCGCCTGCCTCTGGCCCCTATCGCGTGCTCGCGCGCAAATACCGTCCGCAGACCTTTTCCGAACTGATTGGGCAGGATGCGATGGTCACCACGCTGGGCAATGCGATCAAGCGCGACCGGCTGGCGCATGCGTTCCTGATGACCGGCGTGCGCGGGGTCGGCAAGACGTCGACCGCACGCCTGATCGCCAAGGCGCTCAACTGCGTTGGCCCGGATGGCAGCGGCGGCCCGACGATCGATCCATGCGGGGTGTGCGAGCCCTGCCGCGCGATCGCCGAGGGGCGCCATATCGACGTGATCGAGATGGACGCCGCGAGCCACACCGGCGTCGACGACGTGCGCGAGATCATCGATGCCGCGCGCTATGCCGCGGTGTCGGCGCGCTACAAGATCTACATCGTGGACGAGGTCCACATGCTGTCCAAGAACGCCTTCAACGCGCTGTTGAAGACGCTGGAGGAGCCGCCCGCGCACGTGAAGTTCCTGTTCGCCACGACCGAGGTGAACAAGGTGCCGATCACCGTGCTGTCGCGCTGCCAGCGGTTCGACCTGCGCCGCATCTCCGCCGAACAGCTGGCCGGGCATTTCGCCTTCGTCTGCAGGGAGGAGGGCGTCGAGGCCGAGCCGGAGGCGCTGATGCTGATCGCACGCGCGGCGGAAGGGTCGGCGCGCGACGGCCTGTCGATCCTCGACCAGGGCATCGCGCATGCCGGGCTGGAGGGCGGCGGCGTCACCGCGGCGGCGGTGCGGCAGATGCTCGGCCTGTCCGATCGCGGTGCGGTGCGCGACCTGCTCGGGCTGGTGCTCGCCGGCAATGCGGCGGCCAGTCTCGCCAGCCTGCGCCGGCAATATGATTATGGCGTCGACCCGCAATCGGTGCTGCGGGCGATGCTGGAGACGGTGCACGGCATCACGCTTGCCAAGGTCGGCACGGCCGAGGACCCGGCGCAGCCCGTCG
The DNA here is from genome assembly GCF_002292295.1 of Sphingomonas sp. UBA978. Lineage (GTDB taxonomy): Bacteria > Pseudomonadota > Alphaproteobacteria > Sphingomonadales > Sphingomonadaceae > Sphingomonas. The sequence continues at coordinate 56,411 of NZ_DBBS01000003.1, read as the reverse complement.
AGGAGCGCAACGCGCGTGCCGAATGGGCCGCGAGGCTGTCCTTCCCCGCGCTGCATCGCCTGTGGCAATTGTTCCTGAAGGGGCATGACGAGGTCGCCAAGGCGGCGTTGCCGATCGAGGCAGCGGAAATGGCGTTGCTGCGCGCGATCCACGCCTCGACCCTGCCTGATCCGGGCGAGCTCGCGCGGCAGATCGCGAGCGGCAGGATTGCAGCGGCACCGGCGGCCGTGGCGGCACTCGCGCCCCCGGCTGCACCGGTCGCGGCCGAGCGGCAGGGCCCGCCCGCCGACTTCGCCGGGCTGGTCGAACTACTGGAGGACAACGGCCATCACGCGGTCGCGGCGCAGCTGAGCAACGGCGCGCGCGTCGTCCGCTATGCCGCGCCCGAGCTGATCCTGAGCGGATCGCGGCCGATGTCGGCGGATACGCTGCGCGACGTCGCCGACGCGCTGAAGAAGACGACCGGCCATGTGTGGAAGATCGCCTTGGAGGATGCGCCCGGCGCGCCTACCTTGCGGGAGCAGGCCAAGGCCGATGAAGAGGCGACGCGCCAGGCGATCCTCGACACGCCGCTGGTGAAGGCGGCGTTCGCGGCCTTCCCGGAAGCGGAACTGGAAGCCTGGCCCGGCAAACGGAGTATCGCATGAAGAACCTCGATGAAATCCTCGCGATGGCGCAGAACGTCCAGAGCGAGTTGCAGAAGGCGCAGGACCAGCTCGACACGATCGAGGTCGAGGGCGTCTCGGGCGGCGGGCTCGTAAAGGTGAAGGCGAGCGCCAAGGGGCGGATCATCAACATCGCGATCGACGATTCGCTGATCGAGCTCTCCGAGAAACAGATGCTCGAGGACCTGCTGGCGGCGGCGTTTAACGACGCTCGCACAAAGGCGGATGCGGTGTCGGGCGCCGAAATGTCGAAGATGACCAGCGGCCTGCCGCTGCCGCCGGGCTTCAAGCTGCCGTTCTGACCTGCGCCCTCTCTCCGAATGGGAGAGGGAAATGCCCCGGCTCTACTTCAGACAGCTGTCCAGTCCGGCGCGGCGCACCGTGCTGACGTAGCGGGCGAGCGTGTTGCCGTGGCGCCGGACGAAGCCGCGCGGATCGATCGCCGCGCGCTTCTTCGGCAGCGGCAGCACCGCGGCGATGCGACCCGCCTCGGTCGGCGACAGCCGGGTCGCGTCATGCCCGAAATAGCGCAGCGCCGCGGCATCCGCGCCATAGGTGCCGATTCCCGTCTCGGCGACGTTGAGATAGACCTCCATGATCCGGCGTTTGCTCCACAGCGTCTCGATCAGGACGGTGAAATAGGCCTCGAAAGCCTTGCGGACATAGCCGCCACCCTGGAAAAGGAAGGCGTTCTTGGCGGTCTGCTGGCTGATCGTAGAACCGCCACGGATGCGCCCGCCCTGCGCGTTGCGATAGGCTGCGCCGGCGATCGCGCGGAAATCGAAACCATGGTGTTCGCAGAAGCGCGAATCCTCGCCGGCGATGGCGGCGCGTGCCATGTCGGGGTCCATCTGGGACAGCGGCATCCATTGCTTGGTGACGCTGCGTCCGGCGAGCAGGTCGCCCGCCATCGTCCAGGTGAACGGCACCGGCACGAAGCGGTAGATACCGACCCACAGCACGCTGACGCCGACGAATACGAGGCCGGCCTTGAACAGGATGCGGAGGATGGAGATCATCGCCGCCTCTTACGGGGCGGGTGCGGTCGCCAGCAAGCCCAGGATGGCATCGGCGGCATCGACGCCGGTCCGGTAGGCGCCATGGGCGGTCGAGAAGTCGTGACGCGAACAGGCCTCGCCCGCGAAGAACAGCCGGTCGTCCACCGGCGCCGCCAGCACAGCGCGCGCGGGGGCATGGCCGACGCGGGCGTGGCTGTAGCTGCCGTGGATATGCGGGGCGGCGCGCCAGTGCGTCGCCGTCAGCGGCGTCACGCGCGATCGCCACGACGCGCCGAGCAGCGCGACCAGTTCCTTATGCGCGAAATCGGTCGCGGCGGCGGCATCGGGCATCGCCTCCGCACAGGCGCCGCCAAAGAAGCTTTCGATGATCGGCAGACCGAAGGGCGACAGGCGATGGCTGGCGGTGCAGGCACTGTCGGGAGCGCCGATGAGGTGGGCATTGGCCGGCCATTCGGGCGCGTCGACGGCGAAGAACACCTTGTCGGCGAGGCCGAGCGGCAACGCGGCGGCGGCATCGTGCTTGGCGGGAAGCGGCGGGTCGAAGCGAAGCGCAGCATAAGTGGTCGTTGGAATGGCGAGCACGACGCGATCGGCCTCGATCACGCCCACCGGGGTATCGAGGCGGATCGTACGGCCGCCGTGATCGATGCGGAGGACCGGCGTGGCGAGCCGCACCGGCACGTCCGCGGCATGGTGGACGACGAGCGTGCCATAGCCGGCGGGAAGCGCCCAATTGTCGTCCGTCGCGGCATCTTCATAGGCGGCCCAGTCGTGCAGCGACACGCGGTCCAGCGGCGCGCTATTGGCATAGCCGGAGATGGCGTCGATCATCGGACGCCACGGATCATCCAGCGCGACGAAGGCCGAGAGCGGCTGGTCGGGTCCGTCGAGCGCGGCATGAGCGGCGGCTTTGAAACGCGCATAAGCGTCGCGAAAGGCACTTTTTGCCTCGGGCGGGAAACCGAGGTCGCGCCATTGCTCGCCCCAATTAGGGGAGGAGCGGTCGATCGCAAAGCCGTCGCGCTCGGCGATCGCGGTCCAGGGATTGCGCCGGGCGGAGTGGAGCCAGCCGCAGCCGAGGTCGACGGTCGGCTTGACGGGGATAGGGAGGCTCAGGCTGTGCGCTCTGCCCCCCAATCGATCACCCGCCTCGACCAGCAGCACCTCCGTCCCCGCGTCGTCCAGACGACGGGCAGCAGCGATTCCGGCCGCGCCGCCGCCGATGACGACGGTGCGGCCCATGTCATGCGGCGGCGAGCAGGCGCTTTTCGCCGGCGATGCGCATCATCGCCTTCTGCAGCTTTTCGAACGCGCGCACCTCGATCTGGCGGACGCGTTCGCGGCTGACGCCATAGACCTGGCTCAGTTCCTCGAGCGTCTTGGGATCGTCGGTCAGGCGGCGTTCGGTGAGGATGTGCTTCTCGCGGTCGTTGAGGTCGTCCATCGCCGACACCAGCATGCCGTGGCGGACGTCCGCCTCCTGTGCCTCGGCGACGACGCTGTCCTGCAGCGGCGCGTCGTCCTGCAGCCAGTCCTGCCACTGCCCCTCGCCATCCTCGCGCATCGAGACGTTGAGCGACGTATCGCCGCCCATCGCCATGCGGCGGTTCATCGACACGACGTCGCTCTCGGCGACGCCCAGATCGGTAGCGATCTTGGTGATATGCTCGGGCTTGAGGTCGCCGTCCTCGAACGCGTCGAGCTTAGACTTCATCCGGCGCAGGTTGAAGAACAGCTTCTTCTGCGCCGCGGTGGTGCCCATCTTCACGAGGCTCCACGAGCGCAGGATATATTCCTGGATCGAGGCGCGGATCCACCACATCGCATAGGTGGCGAGGCGGAAGCCCCGGTCCGGCTCGAATTTCTTCACGCCCTGCATCAGGCCGATGTTGCCCTCGCTGATGAGTTCGGACGTCGGCAGGCCATAGCCGCGATAGCCCATTGCGATCTTCGCCACGAGCCGCAGGTGCGAAGTGACGAGCTGCGCCGCCGCATCGGTGTCGCCATGCTCCTGGAAGCGCTTGGCGAGCATGAATTCCTGCTCGGGCGTGAGGATGGGGAATTTCTTGATCTCGGACAGGTAGCGGTTGAGGCTCTGCTCCCCGCCGAGGGCAGGAATCGTCGCGGGGACGTTGCTGCGTGCTGCCATGATCTGATCTCCCTTATTTTGCGGAGGCATTCATCCCGCACTGCGGCGACGAACGGCTCTAACCTATACGTGAAGCTCGGTGAACAGTTCCTGCATGTCAGCAGGCATATCGCTATCGAACGCCAAAGCGGTGCTTTTCACCGGATGGATGAACCCGAGGTGCGCGGCATGCAAGGCCTGCCGGCGGAAACCGAGGGTTTCCAGCAATGCTTTTTGAGCACCCTTTGTTCTACCATAGACCGGGTCACCCAGCAAGGCGTGGCCGATCGAGGCCATGTGAACGCGCACCTGATGCGTGCGGCCCGTCTCCAGCCGGCATTCGACCAGCGCCGCGTCGCGCAGCCGTTCCATCGTGCGGAAATGTGTCACCGCGCGCTTGCCGCCCTGCACGATCGCGATCTTCTTGCGATTGGTCGCCGACCGCGCGAGCGGGGCGTCGACCTTGCCCTCCGCCGGGCGGGGCAGGCCGCCGACGATGGCGCGATAGCGGCGGTCGATGCTGTGGTCGTGAAACTGGCGGGCGAGCCCCTCATGCGCGCGGTCGGTCTTGGCCGCGACCATCAGGCCCGACGTGTCCTTGTCGATGCGATGAACGATGCCCGGCCGGGCGACGCCGCCGATCCCCGACAGGCTGCCCTGGCAATGGTGAAGCAACGCGTTGACGAGCGTGCCGTCGAGATTGCCCGCGGCGGGATGGACGACGAGCCCGGCGGGCTTGTCGATCACGATGAGGTGTTCGTCCTCATAGGCGACGACGAGCGGAATATCCTGCGCTTCGTTGTGCGGCAGCGTCGGGATCGGCACCGCGACCGACAGCCGGTCGCCCGCCGCGGCGCGCTTGGCGGGGTCGCGCACCATCGTGCCGTCGCGGGTGACCGCGCCACTGGCGATCAGCACCTTCAGCCGCTCGCGCGACAGCGTCGGCACCGCATCGGCGAGCGCACGATCCAGCCGCCAGCCGTCGGCCGTGGTGGCGATCGTCGCCTGTATGATGGAAACCCCCCGGTCCATGGATTAGGGATGTGGGCATGGCGGTGACGATTGCAAGCGAGCTTGTCCGGCAAATCCTGACGGAGGCCGCGGCGTCCCCGCAGGTGGAGATCTGCGGGCTGTTGTTCGGCGATGCGCAGGCGATCACCGCCGCCCTGCCCTGCCGCAATGTCGCCGCCGATCCGGCACGCTGGTTCGAGATCGATCCCGCCGCGCTGGTGGCGGCACATCGCGCGGCGCGGACCGGCGGACCGCAAATCGTCGGCCATTATCATTCGCACCCGACCGGCGTGGCGGTGCCGTCGCCGCGCGATGCAGAGAGTGCGATGGCGGACGGCGCCTTGTGGCTGATCGCGGCGGGCGGCGTGGTGCGCGGGTGGCGCGCGGTCGCGGACGGCCCGGTCGAGGGACGGTTCGAGCGTGTTGCCCTAGATGCGCGTCCCATCGGCTGAGCCGCGCGCGGCTTGCCAGCGCGACTCGGGTCGGCCACAGATCGCCCGAGAGTTCAGGGGATACCAATGTCCGTCAGCCCGGTCGATTTCGCGAGTTTGCTGTGTTCGCGGCTGTGCCACGATCTGTTGTCGCCGGTCGGCGCGCTCAATAACGGGCTGGAACTGCTTGGCGACGAGAACGACCCGGAGATGCGCGCGCGGGTGTTCCAGCTGCTCAGCGAGAGTGCGCGCGCATCCGCAAACAAGCTCAAGTTCTTCCGGCTGGCGTTCGGCGCGGGCGGCGGCTTCGCCGAGCGGATCGACAGTCGCGAGGCGAAGACCGCGATCGAAGGGCTGCTGGTCGACAACAAGCGGACGACGTTCAACTGGTGGGTCGAGGGCGAGGCGCTGCCGAAGACCGCGATGAAGGTGATGCTGAACCTGACGCTGATCGCCAGCGAGGCGCTGGTCCGCGGCGGCACGCTCGACGTCGGTGGCGAGGAGAACAACGGCCAGCTCGAGATCGTGGTCAAGATCGAGGGGCCACGGATCATCCTCGACCCGGAATTGCGCGAGACGCTGACCGACGGCGAGCGCACGGGCGGCGTCACCCCGCGCGCGGCGGCGGCCTATCTGGTGCATACGTTGGTCGCGCAGGCAGGTGGCGCGGTGCAGGTCAGCGAGCCGGCGGACAACGTCATGATCCTAGGCGCGGTGTTCAACGCGGGATAAACCCGTCACCCGTCATTGCGAGCGCAGCGAAGCAATCCAGAGCGTCATACGGTTCTCTGGCGTGCTTCGCTGCGCTCGCAATGACGAACGGTGGGGGCAAGGTCGGCTGGGTCAATTACTCAGCATCGCATCAAGCGCTGGCGTCAAATATTCGCGCGTTTCGCCATCGACCAGCGTGACGATCCGGCCGGCGATGCGGTGCGTCGCCGCCAGTGCCAGCCCCAGCTCTACCCCCAGCACGGTCAGCGCGGTCGCCCAGGCGTCCGCGGTCAACGCGTCGGCGTGGATGACGCTTACGGACACGATGCCGTTGGTCACGGGATGGCCGGCGCGCGGATCGATGGTGTGGGCGCCGCGCCGATAGTCGCCGGAGGTGGCGACGGCGAGGCCGTGCAAGGCGATCCGTAGCGGCGCCAGAGTGCCGCCGGGCGGCACCTCCAGATCGACCCACCATGGCTCGCCGTCAGGGCGCAGGCCGCGGCCGATGAGTTCGCCGCCGATCTCGACCAGCGCATGGACCACGCCGCGCCGCGCGAGCAGGTCCGCCACGGCGTCGACCGCAAACCCCTTGGCGATGCCCGACAGGTCGAGCGCCAGCCCGCCCGGCTGGCGCAGGCGGCGGTCGCCAGCGCTGTAGGTCAGGCGTCGCCAGCCCGCCGCAGCGAGCGCGGACGACAGCGCCACGTCGGTCGGCGGCGCATCGACCGGGTACGGACCGAAGCCCCACAGGTCGACCAGCCGGCCGATCGTCGGATCGAACGCACCGCCGGTTGCCGCGGCGATCGCCAGCCCACGCGCGACGACATGCGCGAAATCGGGCGGCAGCGTCGCCCACTCTCCTGCGCCCGCGCGATTGAAGCGCGACAGCAGCGAGGTCGGCGACCAGTGGCTCATCTCGCCGACGATGCCGTCGAAGCGCGCGACGATCGCGGCCTCGAGCACGGCGACCGACATGCCGGCGGGAAGGACGGCGCGCACGCTCCAGCGCGTCCCCATCGTCTCCCCGCCGAGATCGACGACCGCCGCGGCCGGATCGTGCGCCGCAACCGCCGCCGGGTCGATGACCGCGGGCAAGGCGATCCGCATCGCGGGCGGGCTCAGGGGGTCAGCACTTCCAGCGTGGTGACGTAGGTCATCCGGCGTTCGGTCGCGCGCGGAACGGTCGTCTTGGTGTCGGTCGCGGTGGCGTTGAGCCAGTACATACCGGCAGTCGGCCAGGTCACAGTGAGCACGCCGTCAGCGCCGGTTGTCAGGTTCATCGCGCCTTCGTCGTTGCGATAGCGCTTGCCGCCGGGGATGACGGTGACCTTGAGACCGGGCGCGGGCTTACCGTCGATCAGGAAGCGGAATTTCGCTGCCTCGCCGGCGACGAGTTCGTCGGGATGGGTGACGGGCGCAAATTCCAGCCCCTTGCCGGTCGGCTTGAGCACCGTCGTGGTCGGCGCGCCGGCGGTGAGGAACACCTCGTTGCGCGACGACATTTCGGTCAGCTTCACCTCGGTGGCGTTGGCGGGGATGTCGGCGACGGTCAGCGGCGCGGGCTGGCCGGGACGCGGCAGGCCACCGCGGCCGCCGACGCGCTTCTCGACGCCATCCGCCTTGAAGCTGCCCATGACGGCGGACATCTGCGTCGCCACCTTCCATGTGCCGGGCTTGTCGAGTTCGACGTCGAACACCGAGCGATAGCGGCCGGTCGCGCCGTTTTGCAGCTTGCCCTCGCTGCCATCGGGCTGCCACACCTTGACCCCGTCGAGGCGCAGCGGCTGGTGATCGAAGAAGAACAGGTCGTTCGACACCGCGGCGTCGATCGTCGCCCAGCTGTCGGTGCCGGAAAAGACGGTGCCGGACGGCAGCATCCACATCCGGTGAGCGGAGAGCACCGCCGGGGCCGCGATAAGCGCAGTCGCGGCCAGCAGGCGGATGGCATAGGGCTTCATCGGGCGGTCCTTCAGCGGGCGGAGAGCGTGATCGCGCCGAGCTCGGTCTTGCCGGCGGCACGCGCATTCGGGTTGGGCACGGTCAGCGGCAGCGTGACAAGTTCGCGGCCGCCGGTTTCCCGCGCCGCCTCGACGTTGAGGACATATTGGCCGGGCTTGAGATTGTCGGGCAGGCGGACGGTATATTGCCCCGGCGCGCGGGTGGCGCCGCTGACGCCGTCGGCGGGGACGGTCATCGAGCGGCCGCCCTTGCGCCACCAGGCGCGCAGGTCGGCGAGATATTTCGTGCCGGCGTCCTTGCCGGTCTTCTTCGTCTCATACCAGAGCGCAACGGTGCGTGGCGCGCCGCCGCCGACCGGCTCCACCCACATCGCGACATAGGGGCGGTGATATTCGGCGACATCCTGTTTGGGGATGGTGACGGTGACGGTAGCGGCGCTCGCCGGGGCGGCGATGACGCCGCCGATCAGCGCGAAGGTCGATGGGCGCATATTTTCCCCTTAATGGATGAAGACGAGGATCAGGACGATCGGGATGACGACGCCGGCCGCGACGATCGGCCAGGTGGTCGGGCGGTGGCGGGCGTGGAGCTGGAGCAGCAGCAGCCCGGTCAGCGTGAACAGGATGCAGGCGCCGGCGAAGATATCGAGGAACCAGCTCCACGCGCCGCCGGTGTTGCGGCCTTTGTGGAGGTCGTTGAGATAGGCGATCCAGCCGCGGCTGGTGGCTTCCGAGGTGATCGCGCCGCTGGTGCGGTCGATGCTGACCCAGGCGTCGCCGCCGGGCCGGGGCAGCGCCACATAGACGTCGGCGTCGGACCATTCGCCGGGATGGCCGGCGGGATCGAGGCCGACCGCGCGGCTGACCGCGGCGGCGACGGGCGCGGGCAACGGTGCATCGGCGGCAGCGGGCTTCGCGAGTGCGCGCAGCAGCGGCGGAGGCAATGTGCCGGCCTTGTCGGTGACGACCGGGGTCGCGCCGATCGAGGCGGCATGGTTGAGCGTGATCCCGGTCGCGGCGAACAGCAACATGCCGACCAGCGAGATCGCCGCGCTCATCCAGTGCCATGTATGCAATTGCTTGAGCCACCAGCCGCGCCATTTGCTCTTGCGCTTGCGGACGACGGGTCTGGGGGCGGATTCGGTGCGGCTCACCCGCCTCGACTAGCCGCGGCGGAACAACAGTTCAACTCTCTTGCGAATGATTATCATACGCACCTGTCAGAGATAGCGCATCCACCGCGCACCGCTGGCCCGCTTGTGCGCGGCGAACCATCGCGTCGCCAGCCACAGCGGCGGCGTCAGTACAGCGGCGATCAGCCAAAGCCAGGCGACGGATGGGACGTCGGGCAGGTCGGCGGTGGTCACGCCCGCCGCCCTTGCCGCGACGATCCGCACGATGTGAAGGACGTAGAGGTGGAGGATATAGAAGAACAGCGGCGCGCCGCCGAGCACGGCCAGCCAGCGCCCTGCCCGTGCCGGCCATGCCGCCAGCAACAGCGCACCGATACCGAGCGTCAGCAGCAGGAAATCGAGCGAAGGCGGGTATTTGGTGACATTGAGCAGGCTCATCACCGTCGCGAGCGGGGTATCGCCGACCTGCCACGGATGGGGATCGCCATAGCCGTTCAGCCCGCGGACGACGGCGAAGGCGACCAGCGCTACCATACCGCACCGGCGCAGCCGGTGTGTGCGCACCGCCGCCGGCGTGTCCACCGCGAACCACGGCCCGATCGCATAGCCGAGCGCGATCACCCCGACCCACGGCAGCACCGGATAGGAGGTTCGCGCCCGCGCCCCCTCCCACAGATCGATATAGCCGCGATCGTGCAGGATGGCCCACAGGACATGGCCCGGCTGGCCGTCGGCGATGGCGACCGGATCGAGCATATTGTGGCCGACGACGATGATCCCGCCGATCGCGGCGATCCACGCGCGCGGCAGGTGGACGAGCGCGGCGAGTGCGATCATCGACCAGCCGATCGCCCAGATCACCTGCAGGAACACGGTAGTCGGCGGCCAGGCGAAGGTCCAGGCGAAACCGATGACGGTCAGTTCGAGGAGGATCAGGAACAGCCCGCGCTTGAGCAGGAACGCCGAGGTCGCCGCCGCCGGCCGGCGCGCGCCGTACAGCCATGCGGCGAGGCCGGTGAGCGCGACGAAGACCGGCGCACACAGATGCGCCGCCAGCCGCGTGAAGAACAGGCCCGGCGTCACCGCGGCAAGACCCATCGGATCGGCGACCTGATGGCCATAGAAGAAGGTTTCGCGCGCGTGATCGACCAGCATCAGCAGCATGACGAGCCCGCGTAGGCCGTCGATCGATCCGATACGGGCGGCGGTTGCGGCGGTGCGGGCAGCAGGGGCGCGGACGGGCGTGGCGAGCGTGTCGATCGTCATTATCCCGCGCTATGATATAGCATTACCCCAAGATCAACCTCGGGATCGGTGCTTGCTTCCCGCCCCCCCCGGGCGTTAACCGCGCTGTCGCCAGAAGTTACCCGGAGTGATCCCGATGAAGACCCGTGCCGCCGTCGCGTTCGAGGCGAAGAAGCCGCTCGAGATCGTCGAACTCGACCTCGAGGGACCGAAGGCCGGCGAGGTTCTGGTCGAGATCATGGCGACCGGCATCTGCCACACCGACGCCTATACGCTCGACGGCCTCGACAGCGAGGGATTGTTCCCGAGCGTGCTGGGCCACGAGGGCGCGGGGATCGTGCGCGAGGTGGGCGCGGGCGTCACCAGCGTCGCGCCCGGCGACCACGTCATCCCGCTCTACACGCCCGAATGCCGCCAGTGTAAATCCTGCCTCAGCGGCAAGACCAACCTGTGCACCGCGATCCGCGCGACGCAGGGCAAGGGGCTGATGCCCGACGGCACGACGCGGTTCAGCTACAAGGGGCAGCCGATCTTCCACTATATGGGGTGTTCGACCTTCTCGAACTTCACGGTGCTGCCCGAGATCGCGGTGGCGAAGATCCGGCCCGACGCGCCGTTCGACACCAGCTGCTACGTCGGCTGCGGCGTCACCACCGGCGTCGGTGCGGTCGTCCACACCGCCAAGGTGCAGCCGGGCGACACCGTCGTCGTCTTCGGGCTGGGCGGCATCGGCCTCAACGTCATCCAGGGCGCGAAGCTGGCCGGCGCGAAGATGATCGTCGGCGTCGACATCAATCCCGACCGCGAGGACTGGGGCCGCCGCTTCGGCATGACCCATTTCGCCAATCCGAAGCTGGTCGGCGATATCGTTCCCCATATCGTCCAGCTGACCGACGGCGGCGCCGACTACAGCTTCGACGCGACCGGCAACACCGACGTGATGCGGCAGGCGCTGGAATGCTGCCATCGCGGCTGGGGCACGAGCATCGTCATCGGCGTCGCCGAGGCGGGCAAGGAGATCAGCACCCGCCCGTTCCAGCTGGTGACGGGACGCAACTGGCGCGGCACCGCGTTCGGCGGCGCGCGCGGGCGCACCGACACGCCGAAGATCGTGGACTGGTATATGGACGGCATGATCCAGATCGACCCGATGATTACCCACCGGCTGACGCTGGATGAGATCAACAAGGGGTTCGACCTGATGCACGCCGGCGAAAGCATTCGCAGCGTCGTGATCTATTGAGGAAAGAGCCCCCATGCTGGTGTTGTGCCAGACATGCTCCGGGTGACGCGACGGTCCGGTCCGGCATGCACGGACCATAACGATAAACAGGAGAGTGACTATGTTCAGCCATGTGATGATCGGCACCGACGATATGGATGCGTCGAAGGCCTTCTATGACGCGACCCTCGGTGCGCTCGGCATCAAGCCGGGGCGGAGCGATCCGCTGGGCCGCACCGTCTATATGAACGACGGCGGGCGGCTGATCCTGACCAGGCCGATCAACGGCGAGCCGGCCTGCCATGCCAATGGCGGGACGATCGGCTTCGCCGCCGCCTCTCCCGAGGCCGCCGAGGCATGGCATGCCGCCGGGCTCGCCGCGGGCGGCACCGCGATCGAGGACGCGCCGGGTGTGCGCCAGTCACCGTTCGGGCCGCTGTTCCTCGCCTATCTGCGCGATCCCGCGGGCAACAAGGTGTGCGCGATGCACCGCGTCGCCGCCTGATGACCGATGCGGCGCGCGCGCTGGTCCTGACGCTGACCTGCCAAGACCGGGTCGGCATCGTCGCGGCGGTGTCCGGCGCGCTCGCCGGGATCGACGGGTTCATCCTCGACAGCCAGCAATATGCCGATCTGGAGACGGGGCGCTTCTTCATGCGCGTCGTCTTCACAGGCGGCGGTGCGCGCTTCCCGGACGAGCCCGCGGCGGTGCGCGCGGCGCTGGCGCCGGTCGCGGCGACGTTCGGCTTCGACTGGGACCTCAACGCCAACGACGACCGGCCGCGCGTGCTGATCGCGGTGTCGAAGGGCTCGCATTGCCTTAACGATCTGCTCCACCGCTGGCAGACGGGCGCGCTGCCGGTCGAGATCGTCGGCGTGCTGTCCAATCACGATGCATTGCGCCCGCTGGTGCAATGGCACGGCCTGCCCTGGCACCACCTGCCGGTCACCGCCGACACCCGCGACCGACAGGAAGCGGCGATCGTCGCGCTGATGGCGGAGACGCGCGCCGATTATCTCGTGCTCGCCCGCTATATGCAGGTGCTCGGCCCCCGCCTCGTCGCGGCGGTCGAGGGGCGGTGCATCAACATCCATCACAGCTTCCTGCCCGGCTTCAAGGGCGCGCAACCCTATCACCGCGCGCATGCCCGCGGCGTCAAGCTGATCGGTGCGACCGCGCATTTCGTCACCGGCGAACTCGACGAAGGGCCGATCATCGAACAGGCGGTCGAGCGCGTCGATCACCGCGCGAGCGTCGACGACCTCATCCGCATCGGCCGCGACATCGAATCGCAGGTGCTCGCCCGCGCAGTCGCCTGGGTTGGCGAACGGCGCGTCTTCCTCAACGGCAACAGGACATTGGTGTTCAGATGACGATCGACACGGTTTCGACGGCGGCCGCCTATGGCGGCACGCAGGGCGTCTATACCCACGCCTCGACCGCGACGGGGACGCCGATGACCTTCTCGGTCTACGTGCCGCCGCACGAAGAGGGCGCCCGGCTGCCGGTGGTCTGGTATCTGTCGGGCCTCACCTGCACCCATGCCAACGTCACCGACAAGGGCGACTATCGCCGCGCATGCGCCGAGCTGGGGCTGATCTTCGTCGCGCCGGACACCTCGCCGCGCGGCGAGGGCGTGGCGGACGATCCCGCCTATGACTTCGGGCAGGGTGCGGGCTTCTACGTCGATGCGACGCAGGCGCCGTGGACGTCGCATTTCGGCATGCGGTCCTACGTCACCGAGGAACTGCCGGCGCTGATCGGCGAACACTTTCCCGCCGACATGACGCGCCAGTCGATCATGGGCCATTCGATGGGCGGCCATGGCGCGCTGACCATCGGGCTGACCTTCGCCGACCGGTTCCGCGCGGTGTCTGCATTCGCGCCGATCGTCGCGCCCTCGCAGGTGCCGTGGGGCGAAAAGGCGCTGGGCGGCTATCTGGGTACGGATCGCGCGGCATGGCGCGCGCACGACGCCGTGGCGCTGATCGAGGACGGCGCGCGGGTGCCGGCGCTGCTGGTCGATCAGGGCGATGCCGACCAGTTCCTCACCGAACAGCTGAAGCCCCGATTGCTCGCCGACGCCTGCGCCGCGGCGGGGATCGACCTGACGCTGCGGATGCAGCCGGGCTACGACCACAGTTATTATTTCATCGCGACGTTCATGGCCGATCACCTGCGCTGGCACGCGGAGCGGCTGGGGTAAGGCCGACCGCGTCAGGCCGGCTTCGCCAGCATCTTCTCCGCGCTGGTCTTCACGAAATCGGCGATCGGGCCGGACATCATCGCGAGCATCATCGGCACCTTGACGGTGCCGCCGACGTTCGCTTCGCCGATCACCATCTCGGCTGCGACCTTCTGACCCATCGCGACGATCGCCAGCGCGAGCGTGTCCGGCCCGGTCCAGTCCGCCTCCACCGTGCCGCCGCCGGGGATGTGCTGCGCCAGCTTGGGCAGCCCCGCCTCGATCCGGCGGCGCGCCTCGTCCTTGCCGAGGCCGTGGGGGATGTCGAACGGGATGTTGGCCATGATGGTCCTTCTTCTGTCAGCGACGGGTGATGGTGATATCGCCTGCCTTGCGCTGGTCGGGCAAGGTGAAGCTGAGCGTTCCCGCGGTCGCATCCACCTGCGCCGCCACGGTGCGGCGCGCCGCCGATACCGCGCCCTCGCCCGTCCAGCCATGGACGACGACGCGCAGCTGCTTCCACCACGGCGCATAGCGCCCCTGTCGCGCCGCGAAGCGCAGCGTCATGCCGGTGTCGCCGATCTGGCAGGTGATCGCCTGCCGCAGGAAGGCGCCGCGGGTATAGCCCATCGAATGGCCGTCGTCGGCATACAGGTCGCCGCGACAGTCGTCGCCGGGATAGACGTCGAGCTGCAACGGCCCGTCCGGCACCTGCGCGGTGCTCTGCACGAGCGGCTGGCGTGGCAGGATCGTGCCCGCACGCACGAACACCGGCAGCGTCTCGATCCGCGGCGTCACCGTCACCCGGTCGCCGAGCACTGTCGCCTGACCCGTGGCCTGCGTCGCCGACTGGATCTGGCCCGGCCCCGTCTGCTCCTGCGGTACGCCAGCGCGCTGGCCGGTCCAGTAATCGTACCAGCCGCCCGCCGGCAGGCACACGTCGTAATCGCGCGGCTGTTCGGGGTTGGGCGCGGGCGCGACGAGCAGCGAGCGGCCGAGCGTGAACGTCCAGGACTGGTCGCACGACATGCGCATCGCCGCGGGATAATCGTAGAAAACCGGGCGCAGGATCGGATCGCCGGTGCGCGCATTCTGCTCGGCCAGAGCATACAGATAGGGCATCAGCCGGTAGCGCTCCTCGATGAAGCGGCGGCGGATGGCGAGATGGTCTGGCGTACCGACCCATGGTTCCACCCGCGGCGTCCCCTTGGCGCTGTGGTTGCGGAACACCGGGTAGAAGGCGCCGATCTGATACCAGCGGGTCAGCAGGTCGGCGCCCGGCCCGCCCGCGAAGCCGCTGACGTCGGCGGCGCCATAGGAGAAGCCAGACAGGCCGAGGTTGATGATCTGCTGGATAGACAGCTTGAGGTGCTCCCAGGTCGCCAGATTGTCCCCTGTCCACGTCACTGAATAGCGCTGGCCACCGGCATAGCTCGCCCGCGTCATCACGAACGGCCGCTCGTCGGGCGCGAGCTTGCGCAGGCCGTCGTAGGTCGCTCGGGTATTCTCCATGCCGTAGACGTTGTGCACTTCGGCATGGGTGGCGGTGCGGCGGGCGAAATCGTCGCTGACGATGCGGTGGACGACGTCGTCGGGCATCGTCTTGGTCGGCGTTTCGAAGATCGCCGGCTCGTTCATGTCGTTCCACGCGCCGGCGACGCCCATCTTCACCTGGTCGGCGAACAGCCCGCCGAACCAGTCGCGCGTCGCCCCTTGCGTGAAGTCGGGAAAGACCGAGGGGCCGGGCCAGACCGGCGCGACATAGACCGAGCCGTCGGCACGACGGACGAACTCGTCGCGCTTGGTGCCGTCGTCATAAGGTGCATAGCCCTGCCCCTCCGCCTTGGCGATATGCATGTCGGTGATCGTCACCACCCGGAAGCCCTGCTGCTTCAGCGCGCCGATCATCCCCTTCATGTCGGGGAACGCCTTGGTATCGACGGTGAACGGCCGGTTGCGATCCTGCCAGTCGATGTCGAGCCACAGCACGTCGGTCGGCACACGTTCCTGCCGCAGCCGCGCCGCGACGCCGCGCAGTTCGTCGGCGGTCATGTAGCTGTAGCGCGACTGTTGATAACCCAGCGCCCATTGCGGCGTCAGCGGCGCCTTGCCGGTGAGGTCGGTGTAGCGGCGCACCACCTCGGCGGTGGTCGGGCCGGCAATGAGGTAATAGTCGACCGGCCCGTCCGGCCCGCCGAAGCTCAGCTCGCGGTCGTTGCGGTGGCCGAAGTCGAACCACGTCCGCCACGTATTGTCCAGGAACAGCCCATAGCTGCCCCCTGCCCCGCCAACACCGATGAAGAAGGGAATCGATTTGTAGATCGGATCGTCGCCGCTGCCGAAGCCATAGGCGTCGGTATTCCAGTGGACGAAGCTCTTGCCGCGACGGTCGAGCCCGCCGGTCTTGTCGCCCATGCCAAAATAATGCTCGGCCTGCGGCATCGCCTTCTTGAGCGTGAACGCCTTGCCGTCGAAGGCGATCGGCGCGACGTCTTCGGAGATGAGCGTGCCGGCGAGGTCCTCGACGCGCAGCCGACCGTCGGCGAGGAAGCGGACCCGCATCGCCCGGGTCGCGAAGCCGTCAGCGGCGGGGGTGACGGCGACGTGCTGCGCGCGCGTGTCTTTGTCGACCGCCCAGCTCGCATCCTCGGGCATCGTACCGCCGCGGGCGATGCGCACGCGCAGGATGCTGTCGGTGAGCGCGACGACGCGGACGGTGGCGTCGCCCTGCCGGGCCTCGGCGCCGTCGGCACGCGCGGTCACCTGCGCCTGCGCGATGGCAGGCATGGCGATCGTGGCAAGGGCCGTCATGGCCAGCAGCGTGGTCGCGCGCATCATCGTGTCTCTCCCGGTCTTGTTGGCCGGGGCTGTGCGCAGTCGCCCGGGCGGCGTCAATCGACCGGGACAGGGCATACGTATGCAGCGCCGGAATGACGGCACGCCCACGAGGAGGTGACGAAACCGCCGCGCCTCGCTAAGGCGCGCGCATGACCGAGATCACGCCCCAGATCGTCGCCGACCACGGCCTGTCCCCTGAAGAATATGAGCGCGTCCTGTCCGCGCTGGGCCGCACGCCGAACCTTGTCGAACTCGGCATCTTTTCGGTGATGTGGTCCGAGCATTGCAGCTACAAGTCGAGCCGCATCCACCTCAAGAAGCTGCCGACCGAAGGCCCGCAGGTGATCTGCGGCCCGGGCGAGAATGCCGGCGTGATCGACATCGGCGACAATCAAGCCGCGATCTTCAAGATGGAGAGCCACAACCACCCGTCGTATATCGAGCCCTATCAGGGCGCGGCGACCGGGGTCGGCGGCATCCTGCGCGACGTGTTCACGATGGGCGCGCGGCCGGTTGCCAACATGAATGCGCTGCGCTTCGGATCGCCCACGCACCCGAAGATGCGCCACCTCATCAGCGGCGTCGTCCACGGCATCGGCGGCTATGGCAATTGCGTCGGCGTGCCAACAGTGGGCGGCGAGGTCAATTTCCACCCCGCCTATGACGGCAACATTCTGGTCAACGCAATGACCGTCGGCGTCGCCGATCAGGACAAGATCTTCTATTCCGCCGCATCGGGCATCGGCAATCCGATCGTCTATGTCGGGTCGAAGACCGGCCGCGACGGCATCCACGGCGCGACGATGGCGTCGGCCGATTTCGGCGAGGATGCCGACGCCAAGCGCCCGACTGTTCAGGTCGGCGACCCCTTCACCGAAAAGCTGCTGATCGAGGCGTGCCTCGAGCTGATGGCGACCGACGTGATCGTCGCGATCCAGGACATGGGCGCGGCCGGCCTCACCTCGTCCAGCGTCGAGATGGCGTCGAAGGGCGGCGTCGGCATCGAACTGGTCATGGACGACGTGCCGCAGCGCGAAACCGGCATGACGCCGTACGAGATGATGCTCTCCGAATCGCAGGAGCGCATGCTGATGGTGCTGAAGCCCGGCCGCGAGGCGGAGGCGGAGGCGATCTTCACCAAGTGGGAGCTCGACTTCGCGGTGATCGGTCACGTCACCGATACCGAGCGGATGGTGCTGAAGTGGAAGGGCGAAGTCGTCTGCGACATCCCGCTCGGGCCGCTCGCCGACGAGGCGCCGCTGTACGACCGCCCGCACGTGCCGACGCCGCAGCCCGCGCCACTGGAGAACGTGCCCGAGAGCAACGACATCGCGCGCGACCTGCTGGTGCTGATGGGATCGCCCGACGTCGCCAGCCGCCGCTGGATCTGGGAGCAATACGATCACATGGTCGGCGCCGACACGGTGCAGGCACCGGGCGGCGACAGCGCCGTGGTCCGCGTCCACGGCACCGACAAGGCGTTGGCGATCACCACCGACTGCACGCCGCGCTATTGCTTCGCCGACCCGGTCGAGGGCGGCAAGCAGGCGGTGGCCGAGGCGTGGCGCAACCTGACCGCGGTCGGCGCGACGCCGCTGGCGATCACCAACTGCCTCAACTTCGCCAACCCGCAGCGGCCCGAGATCATGGGCCAGATCGTCGGCTGCCTCGACGGCATGGCACAGGCGTGTCGCGCCCTCGACTTCCCGATCGTCAGCGGCAACGTGTCGCTCTACAACGAATCGAAGGCGACCGGTGGCGGCAGCGCGATTCTGCCGACCCCGGCGATCGGCGGCGTCGGCCTGCTCCAGGACTGGACGAAGAACGCCACGATCGCATTCAAGGGCACCGGTGACATGATCCTCGTCGTGGGCACACGCGGCGGCCATCTCGGCCAGTCGCTATTCCTGCGCGAATGCCATGGCCGCGAGGAAGGTCCGCCGCCCCCGGTCGATCTCGACGCCGAGCGCCGGGCGGGCGACCTGATCCGCAGCGCGATCACCGAAGGGCAACTGTCGGCGGTGCATGACGTCTCCGATGGCGGTATCGCGGTGACGGTCGCCGAGATGGCGCTGGCCGGCGGGATCGGCGCGATGATCGACCGCAAGCAGCCCTTCGGCTGCGCGCGCTCCTTTTTCGCCGAGGATCAGGGCGTGTACGTCGTCACCGTGCAGGACCATGCGCTGCTCGACTTCCTCGGTGCGGCGCATGCCGCCGGCGTCGAGGCGGAGCCGCTCGGCCGGACCGGCGGCAAGCGGCTGATCTTCGAACGGCCCGACCGCGACGACGTGGTCGCGCTGGATGCGCTGCGGACCGCGCATGAGGGCTTCTTCCCGACGCTGATGGGAACCGACGCCGCGCTGGCATGACCGACTGCAGGGATTGCTGAGCCCGATTGCGACGAACCGTGCGCCGGCGACTGCGAATCAGTCGCATAATGACTTGCGAGCGCCTCGCATTAGCCCTACCAAGGGGCGAAGCGAAGGAGCATCCATGGTCGTCTGCGTCTGCAATGCCATCCGGGAATCCCAGGTCCGCGCCGCCGCGCGCAGCGGCTGCATGACGGCTTGCCAGGCGTATCAATCGCTTGGCTGCCAGCCGAAATGCGGACAGTGCACCGTGGTAGCGCGAGCCATTATCGATACGGAACGCGCTGCTGCATAACGTTCGCACTTCGTAAAAACCGCAGAAAACCGCCATTTTCGGGGTTGCCGCCCCCATGGTTTGACGCCTAGATCGGATCCGTAACGGACGATCCGAAAGGTGTTGGAGTCATGGCGATGAAGGGCGACCCGCGGGTCATCGAATTCTTGAACGAAGCGCTTAAGAACGAACTGACCGCAATCAATCAATATTGGCTCCATTACCGGATGCTCGACCATTGGGGCGTCTACAAGCTCGCCCAGTATGAGCGGATGGAGTCGATCGACGAGATGAAGCATGCCGACTGGCTGTCGGAGCGCATCCTGTTCCTCGACGGCCTGCCCAACTTCCAGCTGCTCGGTCGCCTGCGCATCGGCGAGACCGTCGAGGAAGTACTGAAGTCCGACCTCGCAATGGAGATGGAAGCGGTCGTCCAGCTGAAGGGCGCGATCGCCTATTGCGAAGAGGTCAAGGACTACATCAGCCGCGACCTGTTCGCGCGCATCCTCGCCAGCGAGGAAGAGCATGTCGATACGCTCGAACGCCAGTTCGAGATGATCGAGCGGATGGGCATTCACAATTACGTGCAGCTCAATTCGATCAGCGAGCATGATTCGCCCAAGTCGGGCGCGGCGCCCTATTTGAAGGGCTGATAGCTTGCGCATCGGGCGGCGGCGGCTAGGCTGTCGCCCGATGAGGGAGATCGTGACCTTGTCCGCCGTGGTCGCCTGCGTCGCGACCCCGGCAGCGGCGAATGAGCCGGACGGATTGCAGGAGCGCGTCGCCGAGATTTTGCGGCGAGCCGGCCCCGGCACCCGCTTCGGACTGGTCGTACTGGACGATGCGGGGCGCGAAATCGTCGCGATCGCGCCGGACGACCGCCTCGTCCCCGCCTCCAATACCAAGATCTTCACCACCGCCGCCGCCTTCGACGCGCTCGGCGACGTGACCGTGCCCGATGCCGCGGCGGGCGCGGCGGTGCGGCTGGAGGGCGAGGACGTGGTGTTGGAGGGGCATGGCGACGCGCGCCTGTCCAGCGCGGCGGATTGCGTACGCGACTGCCTCGCGACGCTGGCCGATGCGGTCGCTGCGCGCCGACGGACGGTGCGGAACGTCGTCGGCGACGACAGCCTGTTCCCCGATCAGCGCTGGAGCCCCGGCATGAGCTGGAACAACATCGGCACGCGTTCGGGCACCGCGACGTCGGCGCTGACGCTCGACGACAATGAGTGGCGCGTGACGGTGACGCCGAACCCGGCGGGCCGCGGGCCGGCGACGGTCGCCGCCCTGCCCTATCTCGCGATCGACAACCGCATCGACACCGGCACCCGGACACAGATCGCCTACAACCGGATGCCGGGCAGCCGCATGGTGCGGATCACCGGCACGGTCGCTGCGGCGGAGACGCTGCGGCTCGGGATCGACGATCCGGCCGATTATGCCGCGTGGCGGCTGAGGGCCCTGCTGGAGGCGCGCGGCGTACGTGTCACCGGCGCGGTACAGGTGCGGCATCGCAGCCTCGACGCCGGCGATGATCCTGCGGCACGTGGCGGTGCGCCGGTCGCGCAGCCGCCGGCGGTGGTCCCGCTCGCCCGTACGGTGCCAGCACCGCTGATCGAGGATCTGACCCTTACCAACAAGGCGAGCCAGAACCTGCACGCGGAGTTGCTCCTGCGCCGCATCGGGCGGGTGACGGGGAGCGGATCGATCGCGGATGGACAGGCGCGGGTGACGGCGATGTTGACGCAGGCGGGGGTCGAGCGATGGCGCTACGATTTCGCCGACGGGTCGGGCATGTCGAGCTACAACCGGGTCTCGCCACGCGGCGTCGCGCACTTCCTGCGCTGGACGCAGATGCAGGACTGGGGCGCGTCATGGCGCGCAACGCTACCGGTGGGCGGGATCGACGGCACGCTGCGGCGGCGGTTTGGGGGAACGGCGCTGGCGGGGAAGCTGTTCGCCAAGACCGGGACACTGAACGCAGCATCGGCATTGTCCGGCTTCATGACCGCGCGGAGTGGGCGAATTCTGGCGTTCGCCAGCTATGCCAACGATATGCCCGCGGACGGATCGGCCAATGCCGCGGTCGACGCCGCACTGCTGCTGATCGCCCGCGAGCGATAGGCGGGCGGCCCGGAAGCCGCCCGCACCTTCACCTCAACGGCACTTCACGTTGCCGCGATCGATCGACCGCCCCAGCACCGCGCCGCCGCCGGCGCCGAGCAGCGTGCCGAGCGTGCCGCCGCCGACCAGATTGCCGAGCACGCCGCCACCCAGCGCGCCGACGACGAGGCCGGTGGTGCCGTCGTTGCGCTTGCAATAGGCGCGGCCGTCGCGACCCTTGTAGATGCGGTCGTTGCGGCCGAGCCGGCGCTCGCGATGCTTGCCGGAGCGATAATGCTGCGAGGGTTCCCAGTTACGCCCCTTGTCGCCCTGCCAGCGATAGTCGCCGCGCTGCGCGACGGCGGCATCCATCGTCACGGGCGATGCCATCGCCACGGCGGCCAGAACGGCGAGCAATCCGGTCTTCATCGGTGTTCCTCCTGCAAGATGATGCAGGATAACCGAGGCGGCCGGATTTGGTTGCGATGACTGACCTATTTCGCCGGCGTACCGGGCTTCGCCTTGGTCTTGACCAGCCAAGGCTTGACGAGACCGGTCGGGCGCGGGGTGCCGGTGAGGCGGCGCGCGGCGACCAGCCGGATCGGGCGGAGCAGCATCTGCCCGCCCATGCCGCCGCCGGTCGGCAGCGCGAGGATGCGCTTCACCACCGGCATGCCCGATACGACATGGCCGAAGGCGGCATAGCCGGGGTAGCTGCCCTTCGCGTCCATGCTCGGCATCGCACCGACGGTGATGAAGAAATTGCCGCCCGCCGATCCCGCCTCCGCCCGGCGCGCCATCGATATGGTGCCGTCGAGATGCCTGACGCCGGTCATCGCGGTCGTCTCGAGCGGAAACGGCGGCAGGATGCGCCGCGCATCGGTACGGATGCCGCCCTGGATGAAGCCATAGGTCGGCGCGCTGCGGTTGCGCGCGGCGCGGTAGAAGCTCATCCCATCGAATCGCCTGTCGTCGACATAGCCCATGAAATTGGCGACCGTCCTCGGCGCCCGCCGCGCCTCCAGCGCGAGCACGATCGGCCCGTAGGGCGTGTCGAGCCGCACGCGGACGATCGCGGGGTCGCGCGGGGCGGCGGCGGGAGCGGCGCTGGCCAGCGCTGCGGCTGCGAGCAGGATCATCGAAAGGCGCATGGCCGACACCGCTATGCGGATGGCCGGCGGTGCGCAACTGCCTCGTATGGGTCTATGGTAGCGCTATGATTGTGCGAGACGAACGCTGGATTGCATATTTTGCAATTGCTCGAGCCCGTGCTGCGGTGCACAAAGACCCTGCCTTTCAGGCATCCTCTCCTAAAAACTTTCCGGCCGGTCTTTGACCGGCCTTTTTTTTGGGCGCAATCCGGCGTACAGACGCGCTGCCCAGAACGCGCCGTCAATGAGATATAGACGGAGTGGAGCCCGCCGGTAAGACCGGCACCGGCGCGTTGGGGCGCGGGGGATCGAGTCCACCGGCGTATCCGGATTCTCCCCCGCGGTTCCCATATCGACGACGGCTCCGGAGCGTCCGCATGCATATCGGCATCCTTGAAACCGGCGCGCCTCCGGGCGAACTTGCCCGCGCGCATGGCGACTACCCGTATATGGTCGCGCGGCTGCTCGGTCCTGACCATCGTTACAGCCGCTATGATGTCCGCGCTGGCGCCCTGCCCGCTGACGTGGGGGCATGCGACGCCTATGTCGTCACCGGGTCGCCCGCGGGGGTGAACGGCGGAATCGGCTGGGTCGACGCGCTGGCTGCATTCCTGCGCGCGGCACGCGGACGGCGGCGGCTGATCGGCATCTGTTTTGGGCATCAGGCGATCGCGCACGCCTTCGGCGGCACCGTGGCCAAGGCGCCGCAAGGCTGGGGGCTTGGCCTCACCCGCTACGATCTCGCCATTCCGGTGGCGGGGCTGGAGAGCGGCGTCGCGGCGATGGCGTCGCATCAGGATCAGGTCATACAGCCGCCGGCGGACGCACGAGTGCTGGCATCGAACGCGTTCACCCCCTGCGCAGCTCTTGCCTATACCGATGGCGATGCGCTGACGCTGCAATTCCACCCGGAGTTCGACGCGGACTACGGCCGCGCGCTGATCGGCGCGCACACTGCGCCCGACATCGATGAGTCTTTGCGTGTGATGGCGACGCACTCGCTCGACGGGCGCAGCGACAATGCGGCGATCGGCGCGTGGCTCAACCGCTATCTGGCGACCGGCTTGGCAGACTGAGCCCGGTCGAAAGCGGCGATCACCGCCTCGCCGACTGCGGGGCGCAGCGCGAAGATGCCGCTGTCGCGATGGCGGGTCGGATGGACGCGGTTGGTGAGCAATGTCCAGGCGAGTCCACGCTCGACATCGATCCACAGGCCGGTGCCGGTGAAGCCGGTATGGCCGATCGTTGCGTCCGAACAGGCATCGCCGCCCGGCCAGCCGGCAAAGCGCCGTTCCCAGCCGCAGGTCCGGTGGCCGTGCTGCCGCGCGAGGATCGCATCCAGCATCGCCGGCGACGCACCGCTGCCGTCAAGCAGGCCCTGCGCCGCGTCGAGCACGCCATCGACGGTGCCGAACAGCCCCGCATGACCCGCCGCACCGCCGAGCGCGGCAGCGTTTTCGTCATGCACTTCGCCGCGCAGGACCCGCCCGCGCCATGTGCATGCCTCGGTTGCGACTGCGGGGCCGGGCGGCGGGCCATAGCCGAGCCCTGGCGGCAGCGGCCAGCCGTCGAGGCCCCTCCCCGTGATCCGCTCGATCGCGATGCCGAGCAGGATGAAGTTGATGTCCGAATAGACCGGCGGCCCGGCCGGCCATGCGCGCTGTAAAACGAAGGCGCGCAGCCGCTGCGGATCGTCGCCATAGGTATAGATCGGCGCGACCGCTGGCAGATGGGTGGCATGCGACAGGCAGTCGCGAAAGGTCAGCCGCCGCTCCGCCGCATGGTCGACGTCATATTGGCGCAGGTCTGGGATGGCGTCGGTCAGCGGCCGGTCGAGGCCGATCCGCCCCTGATCCGCCAGCGTCAGGATTATCGTCGTCGTCGCGAGCACCTTGGTCAGCGAGGCGAGATCGAACCAGTGCGCGCGGGTGAGCGGTTCCGGCGCAGGGAGCAGCGCCGCCTGCCCCGCCACGCGTACCTCGCGCGCGCCGTCACGGGTGACGAGCCCCAATGTCGCGCCGGGCAGGCGCCCGTCGGAGACCGCCTCCGCAACGGGTGCGAAGGCATCGGCCAGCACCGGTTCGATCATGCGGCCGCATCCCGTGGCCGCAGCCGCGTCACCCACGGCAGCAGGGGGATCGCGGCGAGGCTGAGCGCGCCCGACAGCAGGAAGAAGCCGTCATAGCCGATCCGTGCCTGCATCGACCCGGAGGCCCCGGCAAGCAGCCGCGGCAACAGGAAGGCGAAGCCGGAGAGGAAGGCATATTGCGCGCCCGCATGGCGCGGATGGACGAGCATCGACAGATAGACGACGAACACCGCGCCGGCGAAGCCGTTGCCGAACTGGTCGAGCGCGGTGGCGGTATAGAGCACCAGCGTCCCCGCCGGCCGGTGCGCCAGCCAGACGAAGCCCCAATTGCCGATGGCCGCGAGCAGCGCGCCGAGCGCGAGCGTCCATCCCTGCCGCCAGCATGTCACCAGCCAGCCGCCCAGCGCCACCCCCGCCATGCTCGCCGCCAGCGCGACGACACCATCGGCGATGCCGATCGCGCGCAGGCTGTAGCCCGCCGCCTTGACCAGCGGCTTCGACAACGTGAGCGCGAGCACGTCGCCCATCCGGTACAGCGACACGAAGGCGAGCACCGCCAGCGCGCCATAGCCGTAGCGCCAGAACACATCGACATAGGGCCCGATCGCCGCCGACCGCCGCAGCGGATCGTCGGCCTGCGCCCGGCGGATGCGCGGCAGCGCGAGCGCCATCGCCACGAACGGCAGCAGGCAGAGCGCGAGCACGACCGGCGTCACGTTGCTACGCGCATCGATCCCGGCCGAGGCCGCGGCGCCGAGCACCAGCCAACCGACGACCGCGCTCGCCGCGGCGACGACGAGCAGGATCGCGACGCTGGCCAGCAGGCCGGTCGCGAGCGCGACGCCGCGCCCGCCGCCGCCGTCCGGATCAGGCCGCATCGCCGCGAGGATCGGGAACGGCGCGAAGGCGGCGATCGCGATCAGCAGATAGGCGGCGGTCCAGCCGGCGCCATCGGCGACGATCAGCGCGCCGCTGCCCGCCGCGACCATCGCGCTGCGATAGCCCCACAGGTTGGCGGCGACGATCGGGCCCTGCTCCGCCTCGCTCGGGGCGATCTCGATCCGCCACGCATCGGCAGCGACCTCCAGAGTCGTCGTCCAGAACGCCAGCAACACCGCCGCCAGCGCGGTCAGCGGCAGGCTCCGGTCGCCGCTGTTCGCCGCCAGCGCGACAAGCGAGGTGGCGATGCCGAGCTGTGCCAGCATGATCCACCCGCGCCGCTTGCCCCAATAGCGCCCGAACCCCGGTACCGCGACGCGGTCGAGCAGCGGCGCCCACAGGAACTTGCACGTCGGCAGCAGCGTGATCCAGGCGAAGAAGCCGATCACCACCAGCCCGACGCCATGCTGCGTCAGCCGCAGCGCGAGCACGGTCGAGAACATGTAGAAGGGCAAACCCGCCGAAAAGCCGAGCAGCCCGAACAGCAGCAGCCGCGCCGGCGCACGGTCGAGGCCGGTGGCGGATGGCGGTATATCGTGGGAAGCAACGCTGGCTGGGGGCATGAGGCGATCTGCGGGGGACGATGGCGGATCGTCCGCCGGGACGCGCCGTCAGTCAATCGCGGGATCGGCATGCCCCGCGATGCGGGTCCTCAGATCCCCGACATGCCGACGCCGATGCCCAGCACCGCCATCGCGATGACCGACATGGTGCCGGCAAGTGCGAACAGGCCCCACACGCCGCGCGCCGGGGCCGGCCCGGCAAGATCGCGCCGGACCGTGAGACAGCAATAGGCTGCGTTCCAGAGCAGCAGCAGGAACGTCGCGACGAACCAGATCACCATCATCGCAGGATCGCCCGCGCGATCCCGTCGATCAATGGCCCGCGGGCTTGCGGCCGAAGCCGCCACCGGCGGGACGGCGCGAGACGAGCGGATTGGCCTCGCGCTCCAGCAGGCCGAGCGTTTCGAAGAACAGCGGGCGCAGCCGCACGACATGCTCCAGCGCCTCCTCGCAGCTGTCCTGCCGCTCGACGCAGTCGCGCGCGATCTCCTCGATCGTCTCCGCGAGCGTGGCCAGTGGCTCGGCACCGAACTGGCGCGATTCGCCCTTCAGCGTGTGCGCGGGGATGACCATCGCGGCGGCGCTGTTGCTGCGCATCGCCTGTTCGATCGCCGCGACCGATTTGACGCCGTCCTCGCGGAAATAGCCGAGGATGCGCACGAACCCGGCGCCGAGCTCGCTCCGCGCCTTCGCGAAGGCCGCCCAATCCACCAACGTGCTGCCTTCGAACGACACTGCCATCTCCCCGGTTGACGGACGTCCCATCAAGGTTCGCAGGCACGATTACGCGAAAGCGGTAAACACGACGTTGCCGACGCCGCGTATCAATCCTTGTTGTCGAAAGGATTTTTAGGCGCGCGGAAGGTGATCCGGACCGGAACGGCACCGAATCCCAGTTCCTTGCGCATCGAATTCACCAGATAGCGCGCGTAACTTGCCGGCAGCTGGTCCACGCGGGTGCCAAAGATCACGAAGCTGGGCGGCCGCGTCTTGACCTGCGTCACGTAGCGCATCTTGATGCGCTTGCCGCCGGGGGCGGGCGGCGGGTTCGCCTCGATCGCGCGTTCGAACCAGCGGTTCATCTCGCCGGTGCCGACGCGCTTCGACCACGCCTCGCGCGTGTCGAAACACGCCTGGATAAGCTGGTCGATGCCCTTGCCCGTCGCCGCCGACACGGTCATCACGGTGACGCCCTTCACCTGGCTGAGCCCGTCCTCCAGCGCGCGCTTGACGCCGTTGAACAGCGACGAGGCGTTTTCGGCGACGTCCCATTTGTTGAGCGCGATGACGAGTGCGCGCCCTTCCTCCAGCACTTTGTCGGCGATGCGCAGGTCCTGCGCCTCCAGCCCCAGTGTCGCATCGAGCAGCAGCACGACGACCTCGGCGAAATCGACCGCGTGGAGCGCGTCGGCGACCGACATCCTCTCCAGCTTGTCCTGCACCTTGGCGCGCTTGCGCATGCCGGCGGTGTCGATCAGGCGCACCGGGCGCGGCTCCCCCTTCGGGTCCTGCCACAGCCAGTCGACCGCGATCGAATCACGGGTGATGCCGGCCTCGGGACCGGTAATCATCCGGTCCTCGCCGAGCATCCGGTTGATGAGCGTCGACTTGCCCGCATTCGGCCGCCCGACGATCGCGAGCTTCAGCGGCGCGTCGGGACGGTCGTCGTCCTCCTCCTCGGGCGTCTCGGCGAGCACGCGCTCGATATGCGGCAGCAGCGCCTCGAACAGGTCGCCCATGCCCTCGCCATGTTCGGCGGACAATTGCACCGGATCGCCGAAGCCGAGGCTGAGCGATTCGAGGATGCCCTGTTCGCCTGCCTTGCCCTCCGCCTTGTTGGCGACCAGCACGATCGGCGTGGTCGACTGGCGCAGCCAGCGGCCGATCTCCTCGTCCAGCGGCACGATGCCCGCGCGCGCGTCGAACAGGAACACCGCGACATCGGCCTGCCCCACCGCCGCCTCGGTCTGCAGGCGCATGCGGCCGGGCAGCGTCTGCGCGTCGTGATCCTCGTACCCGGCGGTGTCGATGACGCGGAAATCGAGGCCGATCAGATGCGCATCGCCCTCCCGCCGGTCGCGGGTGACGCCGGGCCGGTCGTCGACCAGCGCGAGCTTCTTGCCGACGAGGCGGTTGAACAGCGTCGACTTGCCGACATTGGGACGGCCGACGATCGCGACGGTGGGGAGACGGGACATGCCCGCGCTCCTAGAAGAAGTGGCGGGATAAGGGAATGGTGCGCCTGACGTCCTCCCCGGCACGGGGAGGACGCGGCGACATCAACCGATCACTTGTAGGCGGTGATCTTGCCCGACTGGCCGAGCGTGTACAGCGTGCCGTTGGCGACGATCGGCGGCAGTGCGAAGGCGTCCTTGGCATCGATCGTCGACACGACGCTGCCGTCGTTGGGCGAGGCGAACACGATCCGGCCGAGCGAATTCGTCATCACCAGCCGGTTGCCCGCCAGCACCGGGCCGAACCAGGTGACCTGCGGCCCCTTGTTCTTCTTCGCGTTCTTGAACCGCTGCAGCTGCGCGATCCAGCGCGCCTTGCCGTTCGACCGCGCGAGGCAGACGAGGCGGGCATCGTCGGTGACGACGAACAGCCATTCGCCCGCGATCCACGGCGTCGAGATGCCGGCGAAATTCTGCTCCCACAGGCGCTGGCCGGTGGCGAGGTCGAGGCTGACCATGCGACCGCCCTGCCCGACCGCGAAGACGCGGCCGTTGTCGATCACCGGCGCGGCGTCGATATCCGACAGGCTCGACACCGAGGTGGTGATCGAGGTGCGCGACAGCGCGTCGCCCCACAGCACGCGGCCGTTCTCGTAGCGATAGGCGTTGAGTTCGCCGCTGGAGAAGCCGGTGACGATGGTTCCCTGGCTGGCCGCGGGCGCCGCGACGCCGAACACGCCCTGCGTCTCCAGCGTGCCGGACTGCGCCCATTGCACCTTGCCGTCGCTCTGATCGAGCGCGAACACCTGATTGTCCTGGCTCTCGACATAGACGGAGCCGTTGGCGACCGTCGGCGCGCCGCGCAGCGGGCCGCCGGGCTTGGCGCGCCACACTTCCTTGCCGTCCGCCGCGTTGAACGCGACCACGTCGCCGAGGCCGTCGGAGGCGAAGACGCGGCCGTCCTCATAGCTGACGCCACCGCCGAAGCGCGCCGGGCGGTTCTGGTCGCCGCTGCTGACGCTCGCATCCCACAGCTTCGCGCCGGTATCCGCCGCGAAGGCATGCAGTCCCGCCTGCACGTCGACGACGAACAGCTTGTTGTCCGCCACCACCGGTGCCGCGCCCAGCCGCTCGCGTGGCGAGCCGCCGTTGATCGACGCCTGCCAGCGCCGCGTCGGCGCCTCGGCGAGCGCGAGCTGCCCCATCGACTTGGCCGCATTGCCGCCCGGCTGCGACCAGGCGTCGTTGGTGGTCGCCGCGGGCAGCGTCACCTGGATGTCGGCGATCGTCTTGTCCGCCTCGATCGCATTCTCGGAGGCGAGGATCGGCACGCGCTCGCCCACCGTCGGCGTCTTCTTGGGGCCACCGCCCTTGAAGATGCCGCACGCGGACAGCGCCATCAGCGCGGCCACCGCCACCGTGGCCCGATATGTCGTGGTCGCCCGATACTGGCTCATTGCGCGGGTGCTTCCTTGGATTGTGCGGCGGGGGCGCTGGCGGGGGTGACGACGCGGACGTTCGCGGCAGCATTCGCGCCATCCTCGACGCCCATCGCGCCGGCCATCTGAACGCTGCGTTGACGGATCGATTCGGGCACCGTCTCGTCCTTCGCCATCTGGCCGAACAGCTGTCCGGCAAGGTCCTTGCGGCCGCTGGCGAGATAGGCGATCGCCACCAGCTCGCCGGCGCTGCCGAAATAGGCGTTGCCCGTCACCGCCAGCGGCCGCAGCCGCTCGATGACCACCTGCGGCTTCAGCGTGTCGAATTCGGCGACGGTCTGGCGGATCAGCGCGAGGTCGCGGAACGGCTGGGCGATGCTGGTGTCGGCGGCGATCGCCGCGAACTTGGCGGCGGCGGCCTTGTCCTGCTTCTTGCTGAGCAGGATGTCCGCCTCGGTCATCAGCGCCAGCGCCTTGTAGCCGTCTCGGCCCGACGCGGCGATCGGCGCCAGCGTCTTGGCCGCCTGGTCCGGCTGGCTGTTGCCGAGCGCGTCATAGGCGGCCTGCAACTGTTCGCCCTCGACGCCCGCGGCCTCGGTGCGGCGATGCTGCCAGTAGAGGAACCCCGCGAAGGCGACGAGCGCCAGCACGATCGCGGCGATCGTCCAGCGGCCATAGCGTTCCCAGAACGTCATCAACTGGTCGCGGCGCAGCTCGTCGTCGACCTCGCGCAGGAACGCTTCGTTGTTTTGCGGCGTAAGGGCCAAGGAGGGCTCCGGACAAAGAGACAGGAAAAAGGGGGAACGGCGCGCATCCTTAGCGATCAGCGCCGGGAAACAAAAGGTGGCGTAACGACCCCGCCGGATCAGCCCCTCGGCGGATAGATCTGGTCGGGTCCCGGAAAGCTCCGCGCCCGGACCTCGGCGGCATAGGTCTCGGCTGCGGCGGAAATGCGGCCGGCCATGTCCTCGTAGCGCTTCACGAAGCGGGCGGTGCGTTCGAAGAGGCCGAGCATGTCTTCCGCTACCAGCACCTGCCCGTCGCAGCGGGCCGAGGCGCCGATGCCGATGGTCGGACAGGCGACGGTATCGGTGATACGGATCGCGATATCCTCCATCACGCCCTCGATCACGATTGCGAAGGCACCGGCATCGGCGATTGCGGTCGCATCCGCGACGATCTTCGCCGCCTCCGCCTCGGTGCGTCCGCGCGCGCCATAGCCGCCGAGCACGTTCACCGCCTGCGGCGTCAGGCCGACATGGCCCATCACCGGGATGCCGCGTTCGCTCAAGAAACGGACGGTCGGCGCCATCGCCTCGCCCCCCTCCAGCTTCACCGCCGCCGCGCCGGTCTGCTTGAGCAGCAGCGCCGCGCTCTCGAACGCCTGTTGCGGCGAGGCCTCGTAGCTGCCGAACGGCATGTCGATGACCACCACCGCATGATAGCTGCCGCGCACCACCGCCGCGCCATGCGCCGCCATCATCTCCAGCGTCACCGGCACCGTCGACGGCAAACCGTAGATCACCTGCCCCAGGCTGTCGCCGACGAGCAGCATGTCGCAATGCGGATCGAGCAGCTGCGCCGTCCGCACCGTATAGGCGGTGAGCATCACCAGCGGCTCAGCCCCCTTGCGCCGGCGGATCGCAGGCACGGTCAGCCGCTTCAGCGGCGCGGGCGTGGGATTGGCGCGGCTGGTCGCGGTGTCGATCGTATAGGTCGTTGACATCGGACAGCCTTAATCCGGCGCGCTCAGCCGATCCAGCCCCGCCGCCGCGCCCGCGCCGACAGCCAGATGCCGTAGATCGCGACCACGAGGATGAAGACGGGAAACGGCAACACCTGCGCCGCGCCGCGCACCGCGATCAGGTCGGTCGCAGCAAACAGCCAGCCGAACTGCGCGACCACGGCGAACGCCGAGACGACGAACAGCGGCTGCGCGCGCTTAGACCCGAACAGCAGGGCGAGCGCCGCCAGCAGGCCGGTGCCGGTCGCCAGGGCATAGACCGCATTGTACCAGATCGGGAACGTCGCGTAGAGGCGCCGGTAATAATCGTCCGCCGGCCCCATCGCCTCCGCACCCAGCCGGATCTGCTGCGCGCAGGCGAACACGCCGACCCCGCCCCAGATGACGAGGATCGCCGCGACGATCCGAAACCAGCCGGGCGACGGCCTGCGAAAGTCGGTCATGGTCATCCTCCTGCCAGCCCGATCGACGGGTCCGTCCGCTTCACTTCTTCTTCGGCAGCACCGCCAGCGTCCAGTCCTTCGCCGGCACCAGATATTTCGCCGCCGTCGCCTGCAGCACTGCGGGCGTCACATCGCCGAAATCGCGACCCAGGCGCCGCGTCGCGTCGAGGCGACGGTCGTCATAGGCGCCACCCGACAGCTCGCGCAGCCAGAACAGGCTGCTGGTCGAGGCGCGGGCATAGACCTGCTGCAACGGCCCCTTCACCCGCGCGAGCTCGTCGTCGCTGACCGGATTTTTCGCGAGGTCCGCCGCGATCTCACGCGAGAGGCGGAAGAAGAGATCGACGTTGGCGGGCGCGACCTGGCTGACCGCCATCAGGCGGCCGCCGCCGGGCAGGCCCTTGGGCCAGCTGCTCGCGACGCCGGGGCTGTAGCTGGCCCCCGCCGCCTGTCGCATCCGTTCGAACAGGCGGTCGCTGAACACCTGCGCCAGCACGTCGAGGCGGCGCGCCTCGGCGATGTCGGTCAGGCCGGCGCCGGTCGGCCAGGCGATGACGGCACTCGCCTGATTGTCCGGGCCGTTGTGATAGCGCAGCACCGGCGTCGCAGTGTGCGCGGGGAAGCGGACCGGCGGCGGCGCCGCGGTCGGCGCGGCGCGTGCCGAAATCGCGCCGAGACTCTTCGCCACCGCGGCGATCGCCTCGTCCGCCTTGACGTCGCCGAACACGTCGACCTCGATCGGTCCGCTGGCGAGCAGCGGCGCCCAGAAGGCCTGGAAGCTCTTGGGCGTCAGCGCGTCGACCGCCTTGGCATCGGGCGTCGCCCAGCGCGGGTCGCCGGCATGGAGCAGTCCCTCGAGATCGCGCGACAGCACGCCGTCCGCCGAGGAATCATAGCCCGGGATCGCGGTCAGCGCCGCCGACTTGGCGCGCGCGACCGGCGCCGCATCCCAGCGCGGATGCGCGAGCTTCGCGGCGATCAGCGTCAGCTC
Organism: Sphingomonas sp. UBA978; assembly: GCF_002292295.1. Lineage (GTDB taxonomy): Bacteria > Pseudomonadota > Alphaproteobacteria > Sphingomonadales > Sphingomonadaceae > Sphingomonas. The sequence continues at coordinate 23,585 of NZ_DBBS01000003.1, read as the reverse complement.
GTCGGCATAATCCTTGGGATTGCTCAGCGCCGCGATCGAGAAGGTGTCCTCGTCGATGCCGAAATCGAGGCCGAGCTGGCGTCCCGCGGTCAGCTGGTCGAGGTCGTCCTGCCCCAGATTGCCGATCCCGCTTTCCATCAGCGCCAGATCGCCCGCCCAGGCCGGGCTCGGCCGGTTCGCCGGCAACGCGTTATAGCCGTTGCCGAAGCGCACCCGCACGAACACGCGGTTGGTATCGTCGGGATTGGCGAACAGCAGCATGCGCACGCCGTTGGAGAACACCACCTTTTCCGCCGGCAGGCCGTCGATCGGCGTCCGCGTCGCCACCGTGCCGGGGGTGCCGAGCGCAGGCAGCTTGCTGAAATCGACTGCGGCCTGATTGGCGCGCTTGATGGTCAGCGCCGACACGTCCGCCTTCAGCGCCGCGGCGAGCTTCTCCGCCGTCCCCTTTTCGACGGTGCGGGTGTTGACCAGCGCGCGGGTAGCGACACCATCGAACAGTTTCTTGGACGAGGCGAAGACCGCCGCGGGATTGAACATCCCCTTCTGCTTCGCCTCGGTCAGGATCGCATAGGAATTTTCCGGCGCGGTCACCGTCTCGCGGATGTCGAGTGCGCCGGCCATGTCGTCGGCCTGCTTGGCGCTCGCCTCGACCCGCGCGGTCTCCACGCCGTTGCGGATCGCGACCTCGTAATCGGCATATTCGCGGTCGATCTCCGCCTGCGTCGGGGCCGAATTCTGTGCGTCGGCGATCACCGCGCGCACGTCTTTCAGCGCCTGTTCCCACTGGTCGCCGACCGGCAGGATCAGCACCGTCGTCATGTTGGCCGAGCGCGACCGATCGTCGAGGTCGACGCCGGCCTGGACGAAGCTCGCCCCGGCACGCGCGCGGCGTTCGAGGCGGCGGCTGATGACCTTCGCCGCGATCGTGTCGACCATCCGCTTCTGGTTGAAGATCCTGGTATCGTCATTGTACTGCCACGGCCGCAGCACGCCCATCATGACAAGCGGCGGCAGGCCGGGTTCGACCAGCGTGGCGGACGTCGGCTGACCGGGATCGGGCTTGCCGAAATCGGGCGCGGGGCTGGCCGTGCCATTGCCCTTCCAGTCAGCGAAATGGCGGGTAACGAGCTGGCCGAGCAGCGCCGCATCCATGTCGCCCGAGATGATGACGACCGCATTCTCCGGGCGATACCAGCGATCGTGGAACGCCTTCACGCTGGCGCCGTTCGCCGCCTCCAGCGTCTCGACCGTGCCGATCGGCGAGCGCTTGGCGAGCGGCTGGCCGGCGAAGAACAGGCCGTTCATCGCATCCTGCAGCTTGACCTGCGGCCCCGGCTGCTCGCGGCGTTCGGCGAGCACGATCGGGCGTTCGCTCGACACCGCGGCGTCGGTCAGCGCCGGCGCGGCCATCATGCCCGACAGGATCTTGAGGCTTTCGTCGACCGTCTGGTCGGTCGCGGAGGGCAGGTCGAGCTTGTAGAGCGTCTGCGTCGGCGTCGTCGAGGCGTTGCTGTCCGATCCGAAGGTCGCGCCGAACCGCTGCCACACCCGCTTCGCCTCGCCGTCCGGCACGTATTTCGAGCCGCGGAACGACAGATGCTCGATGAAATGCGCATAGCCGCGCTCGCTGTCCTTCTCGTTCAGCGACCCCGCGTCGATGCGGACGCGAATCGACACCTGCCCCGGCGGGACACCGTTCTTGCGGACGGCATAGCGCAGCCCGTTGGGCAGGGTGCCGAACACCCAGGCCGGATCGTGCGGCAGGTCGCTGCCCTTGTAGAGCCAGGCGGTCGGATCGACCTTCATGGCGGGGGCGGCGACCGGCGCAGGCGCCTTGGTCTGTGCGGTGACCGTCGATGCGAGAGCGAGGACGAGAACGGGCGCGAACGCGCGGGGGAAGAACGCCATAGCGTTCACGTGTAGCGGCTGCCGCCCGTCGCCGCCAGCGATGACCGTATCGCCCTCGTTTCGGTCATCATTTCGCCCCAGCCCGGTCCTAGCCGCAGTGCAGGAAGGCGGTCGGCCGGACGAAACCGGTGTGATTCGATGATGGTGCGGACGATGACGGTGGCCAGACAGCAGACGCAGCCGGCAATGTGGCGGCAATCGGGCGAGGCGCCGACGGCGCCCGGGCTGGCGCTCGTTCACGGCGCATCCGAACCCGATGCGGCGATGCAGGCGGAACCGGGCCGGCCGCTCATCATCCGCGTCGGCAAGCATCTGCGCGGTGTGTTCGACCGGCTGATCGCGACATCGTCGCTGGTGTCGACCGATCCGGTGCTCGACGTGCGCGACTTCGCCTGGACCGCCATGCTCCGCGATCACTGGCAGGCGATCCGCGACGAGGCGATCGCGGTCAGCCAGACCGGCGCGGCGCCCAGCCTCGCCACGATCTCACCCGATCACCGCGCGATCGCGCGGATCGGCAAGTGGCGGTCGTTCTTCCTGTGGGGCTATGGCTATCCGATCGACGAGAATCTGGCGCGCTGCCCGCGGACGCAGGCACTGGTCGAGCGCATCCCGGGGCTCAACAGCGCCTTCTTCTCGATCCTCGCGCCCGGCACGCACATCCCAGCGCATCGCGGCGTGACCAAGGGGCTCATCACCTGCCACCTCGGCCTGATCGTGCCGCGCGACGGCGACGTCCGCATGCGCGTCGCCGACCGCGTCGTCCGCTGGGCGGAGGGCGAGACGCTGGTGTTCGACGATACCTACGACCATGAGGTGTGGAACGACACCGCCGGCACCCGCGTCGTCCTCCTCGTCCAGTTCGAACGGCCGTTGCGCAATCCGGGCAAATGGTTCGCCGACCTGTTCCTCGGCTTCGTCCGCCGCTCGGCCTTCGTGCAGGAGGCGCGGCAGAACATCGCCAGCTGGAATGCCGCTGTGAAGGCGCTCGAGGCGTAAACTATCGTTCCCCTTCCGGTCAGGGAGGGACGTGAGACGAGCAAAGACACGGGCGGGGAAACAATCCCTTTCCCTCGTCGCGCTTGATACCCCGCCCCGCACGGTCCACATGGCAGCCATGTTGATCGAAACCGAAACCACCCCCAATCCGGCGACGCTCAAGTTCCTGCCGGGCCGTATCGTCATGGATGCCGGCACGCGCGACTTCGCGACGCCCGAGGAAGCGGAGGCGAGCCCGCTCGCCGAGATGCTGTTCGCGCTCGGCGACGTCACCGGCGTGTTCTTCGGCCGCGACTTCGTCTCGGTCACCGCCGCGCCGGGCGTCGAATGGCACGGGCTGAAGCCCGACGTGCTCGCCTTGCTGCTCGACCATTTCGCCGCCAACATGCCGCTGTTCCGGCAGGGCAGCGCCGGCTTCAGCGTGCCGGGCGCCGACGAACCGATCGCGACCGACGATCCCGCCGATGCCGAGATCGTCGCGCAGATTCGCGAGCTGATCGAGACGCGCATCCGCCCGGCGGTGGCGAACGACGGCGGCGACATCGTCTATCGCGGCTTCGACAAGGGCAAGGTGTTCCTCGCGATGCAGGGCGCCTGCGCCGGCTGCCCGTCGTCCAGTGCGACGTTGAAGAACGGGATCGAGCAGCTGTTGAAGTATTACGTGCCCGAGGTGACGGAAGTGAGGGCAGTCTGATGGGGCAGGTCCTGTCCGACGCCGCGCTCGACGCGATCTTCCGTCAGGCGCGCAGCTACAACGGCTATACCGACCGGCCGGTCGGTGAGGATCAGCTCCACGCGATCTGGGAGCTGATGAAATGGGGGCCGACCTCCGCCAACCAGCTGCCCGCGCGCCTCGTCTGGTGCGTCAGCGACGCGGCGAAGGCGAAGCTCGCGGCCTGCACCTCGGCGCAGAACCAGCCGAAGATCCTGAAGGCCCCGGTCAGCGTCGTCATCGCGATGGACCTCGAATTCCACGAGAACCTGCCCGAGCTGTTCCCGCACACCGATGCCCGGTCGTGGTTCAGCGGCGACGCCGCCAAGCGCGAGGTGTCGGCGTTCCGCAATTCGACGTTGCAGGGCGCCTATTTCATCATCGCCGCGCGCGCGCTGGGGCTCGATACCGGGCCGATGTCGGGGTTCGACAATGACGCGGTGGACAAGGCGTTCTTCGCCGATCAGCCGAACCTGCGCACCAATTTCATCTCGACCCTGGGCTATGGCGACCCGGCGACGATCTTCGACCGCCTGCCCCGCCCGGCATTCGAACGGTTCAATTCGATCGCCTGAATCGGCCCCCCGCCCGCTTGTGTCGGCCACGCGCCTGTCGCAAAGCGGGCGGAACGCCTCGCCATGACCGATACCCCCTCCCCCCGCACGCTCGTCGTCGACACCGCGACCGCCGCCTGTTCGGTCGCGCTGATCGAGCGGGGCGCGATCATCGCCGCCGCGCATCGCGAGGTCGGCCGCGGCCATGCCGAACAATTGCTGCCGATGATCGCCGACCTGCCCGGCGGTGGCCGCGCCGCGCATATCCTGGTCGACGTCGGCCCGGGCAGCTTCACCGGCCTGCGCGTCGGCATCGCCGCCGCGCGCGGCCTCGCGCTCGGCTGGGACGCCGACGTGCAGGGCTATTCGAGCCTGTCGCTGATCGCCGCCGCCGCCTTCGCCGCCGGACAGACGGGCGAGATTGCGGTGATGTTGGAAGGCGGTCATGGTGAGGTGTTCATGCAAGCCTTCGCTCCCGGCCCCTTGCCCCTCGATGCGCTCGCCTCGCGCAAGCCCGATGCCGCGATCGCGGCGCTCGCCGGCCGCCATCCGGTCGGCAACGGCGTCCGCTGGCTGCAACAGATCGCGCCCGATCTCGACGGCACGCCCGCCCTGCCCAGTGCCGCCGACGCGCTGCTGCTGCCGGTCGCGCTCGCGACACTGGCGCCACGCCCGCTCTACGGCCGTGCGCCGGATGCCAAGCTGCCCGGCGGGAAATCGCCCCCGGCCGGGGTCGCAGCCTGATGGCGACCCGCCAGACCCTGCTGCGGACCGGCGACGCGCGCGACGTCGCGCTGGTCGACACGCTGATGGCCGCCGCATTCGACCCGCGCTACGGTGAGGCATGGACGCGCAACCAGTGTCTGGGCGTGCTCGCCATGCCCGGCGTCCGCCTGACGCTGGCGTTCGTCGACGACCGGCCCGCCGGGTTCGCGATGGTACGCAGCGTCGCCGACGAGGCGGAACTGCTCCTGCTTGCGGTCGATCCCGCCTGCCGGCGCCGCGGCATCGCCACCGCGCTGCTGCGCGCCGTCATCGCCGAGGCGCAGGCGGGCGGCATCGCCGACCTCCACCTCGAGGTGCGTGCCGGCAACGAGGCGGTGAAGCTGTACGCGGCGCAGGGTTTCGCCAAGGTCGGCGAGCGACGCGGCTATTATCGCGGCAAGACCGGGCAGGTGTTCGACGCGCATACCTACCGTCGCGCCGTTTAGCGGTTGTTGCGAGTCGGTTTCGCTTTTCGCAACAAGGCAGCTGCACTACATTGCGCGCATGCCTCGCAAGATCGACCTCGAAGCCCTCTGCAACCAGAAGGGCCTCCGCATCACCGAACAGCGCCGCGTCATCGCGCGCGTCCTGTCCGAAGCCGAAGACCATCCGGACGTCGAGAAGGTCTATGAGCGCGCCTCGGCGATCGATCCGGGCATCTCGATCGCGACCGTCTATCGCACCGTGCGGCTGTTCGAGGAGGCGGGCATCCTCGACCGCCACGATTTCGGCGACGGGCGCGCGCGCTACGAACCCTCACCCGAGGCGCATCACGATCACCTGATCGACGTCGAGACGGGCCGCGTCATCGAGTTCGTCGACCCCGAACTCGAGCAATTGCAAAAAGCGATCGCGGAGAAGCTCGGCTTCCGCCTCGTCGACCATCGCATGGAATTGTACGGGGTCAGCCTCGACCGCAAGGCGTGATCCCGTCCGCGGCGCGGCCGGCGTGATCGCCAACCTGCGCCTCGGGCTGCGGCTGGCAGCGCTGGTCGTGGCGCTGGTCTCCGCGCTCGTCATCCATGGCCTGTGGCGGCTGCTGCGACTGCCCTCGCCATGGCCGCGGCTGTTCCTCGGCCTCGTCGCGCGTATCGTCGGGGCGCGGGTACGGGTGATCGGCACGCCGCTGCGCCGCGACGTCGTCTTCCTCGCCAACCATCTCAGCTGGATCGACATCCTCGCCATCGCCGGCGCGACCGGCAGCGCCTTCGTCGCCAAGGGCGAATTGCGTGGCGTGCCGCTGGTCGGCTGGCTCTGCACGCTCAACCGGACCCTGTTCGTCAGCCGCGAGGACCGTTTGCAGGTGACGACGCAGATCGCGCGCCTGCGCGATGCGATCGGCGAGGGATGGAGCGTCATGATCTTTCCCGAGGGCACGACCGGCGACGGCCGCAGCCTGCTGCCGTTCAAGGCGGCGTTGCTCGCCGCGCTCGATCCGCCACCACCCGGCGTCCGGGTCCAGCCGGTCCGCGTCGACTATGGCGCGGCGACCGACGAACTCGCCTGGGTCGGCGACGAACCCGGGCAGAGCCATGCGTTGCGGGTGCTGCGCCGCAAGGGCACGTTCGCGGTGACGCTGCACCTGCTCGACCCGTTCGATCCCGCCGCGGTCGGCAATCGCAAGGCGATCGCAGCGCAGGCCCGGGCCGCGATCGAGGCCGCGGCCTGAACCGCGCGGCTCAGTGTACGCCGGCGCCGAACGTATAGGACAGCGCCAGCCCGCCCGACAGCTGGTTGCGCGATCCGAAGGCGCGGACCACCGGCGAGCGGCCTGGATCGCTCACCAGCCGGTCGTATTTGGCATAGCCCGACACGCCCCAATGGCTGGTCAGCTGGCGCAGCGCGCCCGCGGTCGCACCGACCGCCTGCAGCCCGCCATCCGCCTTGAAAGCGGGCAGGCCCGCGCGCACCGCATCGGCGGGCGCGACACCGAAATAGGCACGATTGTAGCACCCGCCCGACAGCGTCAGCCGCGGCCCGATCGAGAACAGCCAGCGGTCGGCATCGCGCGCGACATAGTCCGCGCCGACCATGCCGATCAGCCCCTTGTGCCCTCCGACGCCCTGCCGCGCCTCCACCCGCACGCGCAGCGCGTCGGTCAGCGCATATTGCGCGAAGCCGCCCAGTTCGACGGTGAAGCCGACCGACGGCAGCACGCCGCCGACGTCGCGGCTGCGGCGACGCCCCTCGAAGCCGATCGTCGGCCCGAACTGGAACTGGTTGTCCCGGACGACCGGGAAGCCCGCGCTCTCGTCGGGTGCCTCGAACGCGAACGGCGTGTCGCCGCGGGTGCGCGAGACATCGACGAACGGGCGCAGGCTGACCGAATCCGATCCGGGATAGCTCGGCACCAGTTGCGGCCCCAGGCCGATGCGGGTGCGACGCGGCGCCTCGGGTGCGGCCTCCTGCGCCTGGGCGGGAACCACGCCAGTGCCGGTCGCGACCAGCAGGGCAAGGACGGTCGGGCGAATGCTCTTCATGGCACGGACGGTACAGCTTTCCCGCGATTTGGCGAGTCGCAACCGCGCGCGGTCAGCGCGTCTGGCGGGCGATCGGCTTGGGCAGCGGCCCGGTCACCGGGTCGAGGGTGTCGATCCGCCGGTTGACGCAGCCGAGCACATCGACGGTCGTATCGTTGCCCTCGCGCACGCAGGCCCGCACCATCGCGCAGCCGATCCGGTCCAGCCGCGGATCGCCGCTCGAGATGTCGGCATGGCACCAGCGGAACGCCCTGCCCCGGCTGGCATAATGCAGCCGGACGCGACGCAGCTTGCGCGCGACCACGACGATATCCTCGGCCTGCGGCGGTGCGCTATGCGTGGCGGAGGAGCGCGGCGGCGGCGCGGCGGTTTCGCCGTCCGCCTCCGCGGGATGATCGGGCGCGCCCGGCAGCGGACCGGCCTCGTACTCGGGCTCCTCCGCCGCCGCGGACCGCACCAGCTGCGCCGCCGGGCCGGTCTGCGCGGAAGCAGGAGCCGGCGTGGCGACCTGCCGTACCGCCGGCGCCTCGCATGGGCCGATTAGCCGCGCCGACACCCGCCAGCGCATTTTGGGGGCATCGGCGCCCGGCAAGCCGATCTGTTCCTGATAGTCGGCGGTCAGGTTGCTTTCCGCGATCCTCGCCCGCATCCGCGTCTCGGCGATCACGCCGACAATATAGCCGGCGTCGCGGGTTTCGATCGGCGGCAGCGGGCAGCGTCGACTGCCGTTCACCCGGTTGCGCGTGATCGTCAGCCCCATCGGCGAACACAGCACGCCCTCGTCGAACACCGCACGGGCGCCGATCAGCTGTTCGAGGATCGCGGGCGTATCGCCGTCGCGGATGCACAGACTCCAGTCCTGCGGCCCCCGCCCCCGAGGCCCGACGACCCCCGGCACCGCGTCGCGGCTCGCGGCACCGGCGTGGAAGGTCCACAGACCGGCGAGCATCCGCGGCGTCCCGGCGTTGACGATGATGTCCTGCCCGATCGTCGGTGCCGCCGACATCACCAGCATCGCCGCGACAGCAGCCGCTCCCCCGGTGACGATCGCCCGTATCATCCGCCCGCCTCTCACGCTCTCCGTCGGGGCAACATTCCATGGAACGCCGGGCCGGGCCAGCCCCGGGCTGGCGACACCGCGCCGCATCCTGTATGCGCGCCGCCATGACCGCCCCGGAAAAGCCCAAGACCTTCCACGTCAAATCCTTCGGCTGCCAGATGAACGTCTACGATGGCGAGCGCATGGCCGAACTGATGGCCGCGGACGGGATGACGGCGACCGCCGATCCCGATGCGGCGGACCTCGTCGTGCTCAACACCTGCCACATCCGCGATCGCGCGACCGAAAAAGTCTATTCGGACATCGGCCGGCTGCGCAAGAACGCGCGCCTCAACGCGCGGAGCGCGCCGATGATCGCGGTCGCCGGCTGCGTCGCGCAGGCGGAGGGCGAGGAGATCGTCCGCCGTGCCAAGGTCGACGTCGTCGTCGGGCCGCAGGCGTATCACAACCTCCCCGCGCTGGTCGCCAGCGCCACCGCCGGCACGCCGAGCCTCGACACCGACATGCCTTTGCTGTCGAAGTTTGGCGCGCTGCCTGCACGCCGCCGCGTCGGTCCGTCTGCCTTCCTGACGGTTCAGGAAGGGTGCGATAAGTTCTGCACCTATTGCGTCGTGCCCTATACGCGCGGAGCGGAGGTCAGCCGTCCGTTCGCGGCGATCGTCGACGAGGCGAAGGCGCTGGTCGACGCCGGCGCGCGCGAGATCACGCTGCTCGGCCAGAACGTCAACGCGTGGGACGACGATGGCAAGGGGCTGCACGACCTGATCCGGGTGCTCGATCGCATTCCGGGGCTCTCGCGCATCCGCTACACCACCAGCCATCCCAACGACATGGCGCAGGGGCTGATCGATGCGCACGGCGACGTCGAGAGCCTGATGCCCTTCCTCCACCTGCCGGTGCAGGCGGGCAGCGACCGCGTGCTGCGGGCGATGAACCGCAGCCACGACCGCGACAGCTATCTGCGGTTGCTCGACCGCGTCCGCGCGGTGCGGCCGGATATCGCGCTGTCGGGCGACTTCATCGTCGGCTTCCCCGGCGAAACCGAGGCGGAGTTCGCCGAGACGCTCGGCCTCGTCGACGCGGTCGGCTATGCGCAGGCCTATTCGTTCAAATACAGCCCCCGCCCCGGCACGCCCGCCGCCGACATGGCCGGCGCAGTGCCGGCCGCCGTGATGGACGAACGGCTCCAGCGCCTGCAGGCCGCGCTCGGCCGCGACCAGCAGGCGTTCAACCAAGCGAGTGTCGGGCGGACCTGCGACGTGCTGATCGAGCGGCGCGGCAAGCTGCCCGGACAGATGCTGGGCAAGTCGCCGTGGCTGCAATCGGTGCATCTGATGACCGATGCCGCGATTGGCGACATGGTATCGGTCGACCTGCTGTCGGCGGGCCCGGTATCGATGGCGGGCGCCGGACGGGTGCCCGTCGCGGCCTGATCGCGCCATTTGCGGGAGGTATGATTCACGCGGAGACGCGGAGACGCGGAGAAGAGCGCGCGCACGGCGGTCTTGAGCACTCCTGTCGGTCGTCGAGACGAAGGCGCTTCGCGCCGGAGCCGACGCCTTCGCGTCCTTGCGTTTCCGCGTCATCTCCCGTCGCCTGCCCCCTCCCCGCCTTTGCATGAAAGTCCGGTTTTCCAGCTTCCCTTTCGCCGGTCCGCATCCCACATTCGCTGCATGCCATCACGGCATGAAAGGACCGCATGAGTCGCAAGCCCGTCCCCGCCCGCTCCGGTGAACGCAGCCGGGCAGAGGTGTTGTTCGACAAGCCGCAATTGCTCGCCACGCTCTTCGGCCAGTATGACCAGAATCTGGTGGCGCTCGAAAACCGGCTGGGCGTGTATATCACCGCACGCGGCAATCGCGTCGGGCTGGAAGGGACTGCCGAGAACGTCGCTCTCGCCCGCGACGTGTTGCAGGACCTCTATCACCGGATGCAGCGCGGGGAGGAGGTCGACACCGGGCTGGTCGACGCCGCGATCGCGATGGCGTCCGAACCGACGCTGGCCGGCATCGTCAGCGCGGAGCGCGGCGGCATCCCGTCGGTGATGATCCGCACCCGCAAGAAGACGATCGTGCCGCGGACGCCGGCACAGGCGCATTACATGCGCGAGCTCGCCACCAACGACATGATCTTCGCGCTGGGGCCGGCGGGGACGGGCAAGACCTATATCGCGGTCGCGCAGGCGGTGTCGCAGCTCATCACCGGCAGCGTCCAGCGGCTGATCCTGTCGCGCCCGGCGGTCGAGGCCGGCGAGAAGCTGGGCTTCCTGCCCGGCGACATGAAGGACAAGGTCGATCCCTATCTGCGTCCGCTCTACGACGCGCTGCACGATTGCCTGCCCGCCGAACAGGTCGAACGTCGCATCACGTCGGGCGAGATCGAGATCGCCCCGATCGCCTTCATGCGCGGCCGTACGCTGGCGGATGCCTTCGTGATCCTCGACGAGGCGCAGAATACGACGCCGGCGCAGATGAAGATGTTCCTCACCCGCTTCGGCCAGAACAGCCGAATGGTGATCTGCGGCGATCCCAACCAGACCGATCTGCCCGGCGGTGTCGGCGCATCGGGCCTCGCCGATGCGACGGTGCGGCTGGAGGGCGTCGAGGGCATCTCGATGACCCGCTTTACTGCCGCCGACGTCGTGCGCCACCCGATTGTCGGGCGTATCGTCGAGGCGTATGAAGGGCCGAACGGTTGACATGAACGCACCACCCACGCCCTTGAGCCGTGCCGAGCAACAGGCCTTGTCCGCCCCGTTCCTCATCGAGGACACGGACCTTGTCCTCGCGATCGCACGGCTCGCGGATGCACGGGGAACTCCGATGCAGACGATCGTCGAACTGGCGATCGCCGATTACGCCAGGCGCCATGCGCGATCAGCGCCGGCGCCGGAATGGCTGGAACGGTTCTGGCGCGAACATCCCCTGCCGTTGCCGTCCGGTCTGGAGGCAGACAAGAGGTTCTACGATTCGCTCAACGACGAACTGTGACGATCTTCATCGACGCATCGGCGATGGTCGCGATGATCGCCAAGGAACCGGAGGCGACCCATTTCGCGGACCGCATCAGCTGGGAGGAGCATAAACTCACCTCGCCCATAGCGGTTTGGGAGAGTGTTCGAGCCGTGGCACGCGTTCGCGGTATCGCGTTGGATGAGGCACGCACATTGGTCGCAGACTTCCTGCACGACGCGGCGATCCGGTTGGTCGCGATCGATGCCGGGGATGGCGATATCGCGCTGGATGCGCATCAGCGTTACGGCAAGGGGGTGCACGAGGCCGCCCTGAACATGGGCGACTGCTTCGCTTATGCCTCGACGAAGCGGCACGAAGCCGTGATCCTGTTCAAGGGTCGCGACTTCATTCACACCGACCTTGAGGACGTTACGCTCGCATGATCCACATCGAACTCACCCGCGAAGAGCCGTGGCCGGCGGATACCGACTGGGACGCACTCGCGGTACGCGCGGCGCGCGCGGCGATCGAGCGGACTCCGCACGGCGAATTGCTCACCACCGCCGCAACCGTGGAGATCAGCGTCCGCCTGACCTCCGACGACGAGGTGCATGCGCTCAACGCGCAATACCGGCAGAAGGACAAGCCGACCAACGTCCTCTCCTTCCCGATGGTGCAGGCCGACCTGCTCGACACGGTCAGCCAGAACAGCGACGACGGCGAGCTGCTGCTCGGCGACATCGTGATGGCGCACGGCGTCTGCACGCGCGAGGCGATGGAAAAGGGCGTCAGCGTCGCCGAACATGCCACGCACCTGCTGGTGCATGGCACGCTGCATCTGCTAGGCTACGACCACATGGGGGACGAGGAAGCCGAAGGCATGGAGGAGATCGAGCGTCAGGCGCTCGCCAGCCTCGGCATCGCGGACCCCTATTCTGTACGAGAGGACTGACACGGCCGCCATGGCAGACGACCGAAGTAGCGCCGGCAACGGCGACTCCAGCGAATCCAATATCTGGCGCGGGCTGAAGCATCTGATCTTCGGCGGCGCGCCGGAAGAATCCCTCCGCGACCAGCTGGAGGAAGCGATCGACCGGCATGAGGACGATCCCGCGCCCGATGCCAAGGGCGACCTGACCCCGCTCGAACGGCAGATGGTGCGCAACCTGCTGCACTTCGGCGAGCGCGACGCGGGCGACGTCGGCGTACCGCGCGCCGACATCATCGCGATCGAGGAAGGCACCACCTTCGCTCATCTCGTCCAGATCTTCGCGGAGGCCGGCCACAGCCGCCTGCCCGTCTATCGCGGTGCGCTCGATACGATCATCGGCATGGTCCACATCAAGGACGTGTTCAACATTCTGGCGACGGGGGCGGAGCATCCCGCCGATTTGTCGGGGCTGATCCGCGATCCGCTGTACGTGCCGATGAGCCGCGGCGCGCTCGACCTGCTCGCCGACATGCGCGCAAGCCACGTCCACCTCGCGGTGGTGCTCGACGAATATTCCGGCACCGAAGGCCTCGTCACGATCGAGGACCTGATCGAGGAGATCGTCGGCGAGATCGAGGACGAGCATGACGAGGCGCCCGAGGCGCTGCTCGTACCGATCGACGGCGGCGCATGGGAGGCGGACGCCCGCGCCGAGCTGGAGGATGCCGCCGAACTGATCGATCCGCAGCTGGGCGAGACGGAGCATGACGTCGACACGCTCGGCGGCCTCGCCGCGGTGCTCGCGGGGCATGTGCCGGCGCGCGGCGAATGCGTCGACCATCCCAGCGGCTGGAAGCTCGAGGTGCTCGATTCGGACGAGCGGCGCATCCATCGTTTGCGCCTGCATCCGCCGGTCGCGCGCGAGGTCGAGGACGCCTGAGGTCAGCGTCGGTTCATCGACGTGCCGCATGATCCTCGCAAAAAGGGAGATGCCCGATGCCGACGTTCCGCCCCGCCCTTACCCCGTCGCCCGCGTCGCCCTTTCGCCGCTCTCCCGCCGGGAATGGGATGGCAGGATCGGTCGCGTTGCTGCTGATCGCCCTTCCCGCCCCTGTCCTGGCGCAGGCGTGGACCACGATCAGCAGCGCGCCCGCCGGACCGTCCGTCGAACGTCAGGTCGGCAGGATCCGGGACGACGTGCGAGACGGTCGCAAGGCCGGCCAGCTCTCCAGACGCGAGGCCAGGGACCTGCGCAGGAAGGCCGACGGCATCGGCCTCCGCGCGGGCATGTATGCGCAAAACGGCCTGAGCGATTCCGAGCGTTCGTTTCTGGAGAGCAACGCGGCGGCCCTGCGCAGCGAGGTGGTCGGCAAACGATCGCAAGAACGGCGCTGATCGTCGTATCCGATCACCACGTTCGCGATTTCGCGTTTCCTCGATCACTGCGGCTGGAGTAGTTTTCCTGCAACACCGCGCCGGTAACGCCGGCCCTGCGGCAATGCGAGGAGAGCGACATGGACGCGATTACCCAAGGCAGCCCGATCAACGACCCCGGCAAGCAGCCCGCGGCAAAGCGCCGGCTGCTCGGTCGTACCGCCAAGGACTGGTGGCCCGAATCCTTATCGATCGACATCCTTCACCAGAAGGGCGTCAGCGGCAATCCGATGGGCGACGACTTCGACTATCGTTCGGAGTTCCTCAGCCTCGACTACGATCAGCTGAAGGCCGACATCACCGCGCTGATGACAGACAGCCAGCCGTGGTGGCCGGCCGATTACGGACATTACGGCCCCTTCTTCATCCGCATGGCGTGGCATAGCGCCGGCACCTATCGCACCGGTGACGGTCGCGGCGGCTCTTCGGCGGGCCAGCAGCGCTTCGCGCCGCTCAACAGCTGGCCGGACAACGGCAACCTCGACAAGGCGCGGCGCCTGCTGTGGCCGATCAAGCAGAAATACGGCCGCAAGCTGAGCTGGGCGGACCTGTTCATCCTTACCGGCAATGTCGCGATCGAATCGATGGGCGGCCCGACGTTCGGCTTCTCCGGCGGCCGCGAGGACGTGTTCGAGCCCGAGAAGGACGTCTATTGGGGCACCGAGGAGGAATGGCTCGGCCAGACCCGCATCGACGAGGAGGCCGGGCTCGCGCTCGAAAGCCCGCTCGCCGCGATCCAGCACGGCCTCATCTACGTGAACCCCGAGGGTCCGGGCGGCTGCCCGCATCCGCAGGGGTCGGCGCGCGACATGAAGGAAACCTTCGCGCGGATGGGCATGAACGACGAGGAAACCGTCGCGCTGACCGCCGGCGGCCATACGTTCGGCAAGGCGCATGGCGCGGGCGACGCCAAGCTGGTCGGCGTCGAGCCGGAGGGCGCGGACATCGCCAGCCAGGGCCTCGGCTGGACCTCCACGCACGAGAGCGGCATGGGCGATCACACGATCACCAGCGGCATCGAGGGTGCGTGGACGCCGACGCCGACGACATGGGACATGAGCTATTTCGACATGCTCTTCGACCATGAATATGAGCTGGTGAAGAGTCCCGCGGGTGCGCATCAATGGCAGCCGGTGGGCAGCCCGGACGACACGCTCGCGCCGGCCGCCCACACCGCGGGCAAGCGCGTCCCGACGATGATGACGACCGCCGACATGGCGCTGAAGGTCGACCCGGCGTACAATGCGATCTGCCAGAAATTCCGCGCCGATCCCGCCTATTTTGCCGATGCCTGGGCGCGTGCCTGGTACAAGCTGACGCATCGCGACATGGGTCCGAAGATCCGCCTGATCGGCCCGGAAGTGCCGCAGGAAGAGCTGATCTGGCAGGACCCGATCCCGGTCGCCGACTATCCGCAGATCGAGGCGGGCGACATCGCCGATCTGAAGACGGCGATCGCCGATTCCGGCCTGTCGATCGAGGAGCTGGTCACCACCGCCTGGGCCTCGGCCTCGACGTGGCGCGGGTCGGACCATCGCGGCGGCGCCAATGGCGCGCGCATCCGCTTCGCCCCGCAGAAGGACTGGGAGGTCAACCAGCCCGAACAGCTTGCCCGCGTGCTGGCGGTCTATGAGGGGATCAAGGCCGATTTCGACGGCAACAGTGCACGGAAGGTCTCGATCGCCGACCTGATCGTGCTCGGCGGCTCGGTCGGCATCGAGGCGGCGGCGAAGGCGGCAGGCCATGCGGTGGAGGTGCCATTCACCCCCGGCCGCACCGATGCCAGCGAGGCGCAGACCGAGACCGAAAGCTTCGACGTGCTCGAACCGCGCGCCGACGGCTTCCGCAACTACCTGCAGGTCAAGTTCAACGTGCCGACCGAGGAATTGCTGGTCGATCGCTCGCAGCTGCTCGGGCTCAGCGCGCCGGACATGGCCGTGCTGGTCGGCGGCCTGCGCGTCCTCGGGGTGAACCATGCCAAGGCGAAGCAGCACGGCGTCTTCACGAACCGTCCGGGCCAGCTGACCAACGACTTCTTCGTCAACCTGCTCGACATGGGCACTGCGTGGAAGCAGGTCAGCGACGAAAGCGACGAGGAGTTCGTCGGCACCGATCGTCACACGCACGAACAGCGCTGGACGGCGTCGCGCACCGATCTGGTGTTCGGCTCCAACTCGCAGCTGCGGGCGATCGCCGAGGTCTATGCCTGCTCCGATGCGCAGGAGATGTTCGTCCGGCACTTCGTCAAGGCATGGGTGAAGGTGATGAACGCCGATCGTTACGACCTGCTGGTCGGCAGCCCGGCGTAACGTAAACGGCGGGGGCGGGGTGGCGCGGAAGAGCCATCTCGCCTCCCCCCTTCCGCTTCCTCCTCGCGCCTCCTATCGTAGGTCCATGCTGAAGCACGTCCTGCGCCTCGCCGCGCTCCTCGCCGTTATCGCCGTGGCGGTCGTCGTCTATCTCGCCTGGCCCGACACGGCGCAGGTGCCGTTCGACAGGATCACCGGCAAGCGCCCGCAGATCGGCGAACCGCGCATCCAAACGCTGCCGACCGTCAAGGTCGCGGACGTGATCGGCTGGCAGGGCGACCAGACCCCCGTCCCCGCCGCCGGGCTGACGGTGAAAGCCTTCGCCAAAAATCTCGATCACCCCCGCTGGCTTTATCGCCTGCCCAACGGCGACGTGCTGGTCGCCGAAACCAATTCGCCCCCACGCGAGGGCGGCGGCATCCAAGGCTGGGTGATGGGCAAATTGATGGCCAAGGCCGGCGCCGGCGTTCCCTCCGCCAACCGCATCACCTTGCTGCGCGATACGAACGGCGACGGCGTCGCCGACCAGCGCCACGTCTTCATGACCGGGCTGAACTCGCCGACCGGCATGGCGCTGCTCGATGGCCAGCTCTACGTCGCCAACACCGATTCGCTCGTCCGCGTGCCCTATGTGGAAGGCGCGACGTCGATCGCCGCCAAGCCCGAACTCGTCGTCAAGCTCAACGGCGGCGGCAACCATTGGGCGCGCACGCTGATCGCGGCGCCCGATGGCCGCACCCTGTTCGTCGGCGTCGGATCGGCATCGAACATCGCCGAAAACGGGCTGGAGGCGGAGAAATTCCGCGCCAACATCCTGCAGGTCTATCCGCAGGAAAAGACGTTCCGCATCTACGCCTCCGGCCTGCGCAATCCGCAGGGCATGGCGATCAGCCCGTTCAACCAGCAACTGTGGACCGTCGTCAACGAACGCGACATGCTCGGATCGGACCTCGCGCCCGACTATCTGACGCAGGTCGAGCTCGGCGACCAGTTCGGCTGGCCGTGGTTCTACTGGGGCGGCTATCCCGACACCCGCGTCGAGCCCGCGCGCCCCGAGTTGCAGCAATATTCGAAGCGTCCCGATTATGCGCTCGGACCGCATGTCGCCGCGCTCGGCCTCACCTTCGCCGGCGACGTCAAGCTCGGCAACCGGTTCGCGCGGGGCGCCTTCATCGGCGAACACGGCTCGTGGAACCGCAAGCCGGTGTCGGGCTACAAGGTGGTGTTCGTGCCGTTCGCCGCGCGTGGCTTCCCTGCTGACGGTGCCAAGCCCGTCGACGTGCTGACGGGCTTCCTCGACAAGGACGGCAAGGCGCATGGGCGGCCGGTCGGCGTCACCGCGGATCGCACCGGGGCATTGCTGGTCGCCGACGATGTCGGCAACACGATCTGGCGCGTCGCAGCAAATTAAAAGCCCCTCCGTTTCAGCGGAAGGGTTGGGGCGGACGCCATCACCTCCCGGCTGGTGGCGCCCTTACGCCCTCAGACCGTCCGCAGGCGCAGCGGCGTCCGCTCGACCGTGCCCGACAGCACCTTGCGCCCGAACACGCGGTTCATCGCCGCGGCGGCGTCGCCGTTCATGAACACGACGCGCGTGCCACCCGATGCCAGCGTCTCGATCGCGCTGATTGGCGCCTTGTGCTTGAGGCACAGCGCCTCGACATCGGTCTTGCTGGCGTTGACGTTGATCGCGCGCGACATGCGGGTCTCCCTTTCGAAGCGGGAGCGCATATCATCTCTCAGTCGGGACCATGCTCGAATAGGGCGGCCCGATGGTCCCCAAATGGCCCCTTGTGCGATGCTCCGCAACCCTTGCCGGTCACGACGCACAGCGAAACCCTTGCCGAAACCGGTCCGATGCCCCATATAGACCCTGCTAGAGTCGCACATCGACGGTCTACGGTGCTTTGCGGCTCCCTCTTCCTTCCTTCCCTGCTTCGAGCGCAATTTCGCGCATCGGTAATCGTACCGCCGCGCGGCAGAGTAGAAAGGATACTGCCATGAGCAGCATCACCGGCACCGTAAAGTTCTTCAACGCCGACAAGGGCTATGGCTTCGTCGCACCCGACACGGGCGGCGCCGATGCGTTCGTCCACATCACGGCGGTGGAGCGCGCCGGCATGGCGACGTTGAACCAGAACCAGCGCATCAGCTATGATCTGGAGCAGGACCGTCGCGGCAAGACCTCGGCCGTCAACCTTCAGCCGGTCGACTGATCGGACGGGCGGGTCGCAGCACCCGCCCGCTCCTTCGCGATCGCGTCCTTACGGACATGAAGAAGCCCGCGGGAAACCGCGGGCTTTTTTGTGTCGTCATGACAAGACGGACGCGACTCCACTTCGCCCTGCCGCTCAGGCTCGCGCAAACGCAAGGCCAGACATGGCTTCGGGCGCCCGTCACCCGTGTGACAGCCGCCCGGGCGGATCAGTGCTTTGTCGTAAAACCCCGCTTATACAGCGGGTTCGGAACCGAATGGTGGAGCCGAGGGGGATCGGTCCATACCCGCCTAAGTACCTGTAAAACAACGATATTTTATTCGGCGTCGGGACGTTCGTATTAGCCCTTTGTACTAGCCAAGGCAAGGGCGCGCTTTGACACGGTGAACGCCCCCTCGCCATAGCTCAGCCAAGCTGGGGCCTCTGATCCGTAGGCGTCGTTATCGACTTCTCTCGTTTGTCGAGCAAAGACCGCATCCGCACGTTGAAGTTACGCGATGCAATTTTTGAGGCGGCAACCTGCGCTGCAAGGAATGTTAAAATCTCTCGCACTTCTACAGCAAGCTCCAAGCACCTCTCATCACTATCTGCGTGCAAACCTTCACTTAATACTCCGTGCAGCAGAGAGAGTGGATTCATGTTGTCAGGGCGTAGAATTGCAGGCAGCATATCTTTTACAAGATCGATCTTCTCCGCTGTCACTCTTGTTGCCTTCACCGCCTCTAAGGCCTCGTTATATCTAGCGCTTTCCTCCGGAGACATAAGCTCACCTATATCTACGATCAGAGCATCGATAATCTCTTCTACGATACGGCGATAGTAGGCAAATGCAGCGACTCCATAACTCTGGCTTTCACATATCAGTCCCTTGTTCAGGTAGTCTTTATGAGCACCCAACATCCCATTAATGTTCTCGTCGCCAACAAGCGTCCACGGTGGAAATTGACCAGCCTTACACATCGACTTGCTGTCATCAAATAACCTTATAAAAAAGTCTATTTGGAAGGACTGGCAGTATGTACAGAGATATGTCGCCTTAACGGTTTGCCCTTTGGACGGATAGTTGCTGTAGCCAAACCCATCGAAAAACTCGTTTGTCATCACGAAGGTGCGTATTTGCGCGCACTTTGCACAATACATGCTAATCGGCGGCTTCGACAATTTGTCGACTGTGCTCGGCACATCAACCTTCATCTTCCTGTAGAGCGGGTAGGTTTCTAAAAAGGAAGAGTCAGGCACGAGCATTCCTTTAATGAAGAGGCAGCGCTTGATGATGCCTACGGCCTGAAAATGCTATAGATATGCGAGAGGGTAATCAAACTGTCCTGAGCGGTGTTTGCCCCCGTGGCCCCTCCCTGCCCAGCCTCGCACGATTATGACACGCCTAGCGCGACTTGCATTATTGCGCACGGTTCGTTCTCCCGGCGTAGCGTGTCACAGTAGCGATTACCCTGCCCAGCCCATCGATCCCGGTAGCGATGGCCCTGCCTCTCAAGTTGTAGCTTGTGAGTCATGCCAGATGGATCACTAGCAATTGCCTCACAAGGTACTTGACAGGTTTGTGATACTGCCTCACATATCGAGCATACCTTGTGAGGATCGCACCATGAGCCGCGTTGCCTACTTCCGCGTATCGACAGAAGCCCAGAGCATTGAAGCCCAGCGCAAGGCATTGGGTGATAGCTTCGACCGTGAGTTTACCGACGAAGGCGTAAGCGGGGCGATCCTCGCTGCTGATCGTCCCGGCTTTGCCAAGCTGCTGGACTACATACGGGAGGGGGATACCCTCTACGTCTATGCGCTTGATCGATTGGGCCGCGATGCCTTGGACGTACAGGCCACGGTACGGAAGCTGCTAGACCGGGGCGTTACGCTGGACGTTAAGGGGCTGGGACCGATTGGCCGTGGCGTCGGGGAGTTGATCGTCGCTGTCCTCGCCCAGATGGCTGACATGGAACGCCAGCGGATCAAGGAACGGTGCGACAGTGGCCGGGTAGCTGCCCGCGCTTCGATAGAGGCAACCGGGCTGACGCATCGGGGCAAGGCCAGCTTGGGCCGTCCGTTCGCGGCAGATGCCAAGGCGGTTGCCGATTGGCGTAGGGAGAATGGCGCTTCGATCAGTCAGACGATGGCGCATTTCGGTATCTCGAAGGCGACGGTATCCCGGTATTGCGCCGGGTGACTGCGGTACACGACGGGCTGGGATCGGACAGGCGACGGGGATGGCACCGTATTCGCCCAGAGACGGCCACAGGAGTCGATATGGGAGGCTCGGGCATCGACCTAGCCGGGATGCCGTGGCGGCTCTGTACGGGGCTGTGAGGCGGTCGGCCCGGATGCGGCAAACGGCTCCCGGCATTTCGGGACCGTTAGGCATAGGAAGCCTCGCCGTATCTATATGTCGAGGTATCCATAAGGAATTATTCCGGCACGAACCTGAGGCTAAGCCTCGATAATCGCCGATCCTAAATCAGTACCGTCTCGATACAGAACCATTCATTACCGCCAGCGTCCGTTTAGCCGGAGCAGGTCTGACAGTACCTAACTGTAGATATCCGAAGCCAGCAATGGTTAGCGTAAGCGAAGGGGTGTGCCGTCTTTAGGGACAGTGCATGGATATCGGCCGATGCTCTACAAGCGACGTATTATCTCAACTCAAGATCATGCAAGCTGTATAGCTCCCACTGACTGTGACCTAGGCATTCGGCCTGACGTTATGTAGTCGAATTATCCTCATACCCGATTACGGGTAGCATCCATATTGGAAGCTCTGGGGGGTAGGGGGGCCGATGATACAGCTTAATATATCTCAATCTAAGATCATACTATATCAGTATAGATCATTGGTACTCTACGGCTCGATACCGTGGATGCCATACACAATCCCTGCATCCTTCAGATAGCCTCAGATAGTTATTACCTTTTCCTGTTAGGTAATCGCTATGCATACCCTGAGGCTTTCTGAGGAATGTAGGACCATTGAGCTTCAATAGCTCTGGTTCATGGCAAGCTGTTACGGCGATGGCTTGCCGCTCCTCTCCCTATAGCATCCGTATTTATCATTCCCGGTAGTAAATCCAAGTCCGTCGAGTTGCGCCCGTGATGAATACTGCTGCTACGGCCTGACAGCTATAGCATTGCCCTTGTTGGTAGCTGGCAGGCCACCCTTTTCATATCCGCCATATACCCGATCCCGTTTGCTTGTCCGTAAGCGGGTCATCTCTCTAAAACATTTGACAATGTTTCTCCATCAATTTGAAGGATCAATCATGTCCGATAACACCGTTGACCTTACTCGCCTAAACGATCCCCGCATTGCTGCCCATGTCGAACAGGTAGATGGCCGTATCCGTAGCGGCTTCCGCCTAGCTCTCGATGTGCTGAATATCCCGCTGCCTGATTATGCAGTCCGTAAGCCCGCTGGCCGTCCGTCTATCGCCAAGCTGATGGCTGCTGCCGATGCAGATACCGGGACTATCCACAATTACCGGGATGAGAAGCGGGGCATCAACGCCTTTGCTCCCCGCCGCTAATCAATTATCCTAAACAGGAAGCCGCTATGACCACCAATAAAGACACCCTTGCTGCTATTGCCATCGAGATTGAAACGCTCAGTGCTGAATTGCTCAAGGTAAACAATTATATCGATATCCTTGGCAAGCCTGCTATGGATAAGGCCAATGAGCTTGATCGGGCATTGAAGGATGCCAAGGATCGCTTTGCGACGGCCCTCGCTGACGAACAGGTAGAGGCCCGCAGTCAACGGCTTGCCCGCTTCTCTGATATCCGCGTTGAGGTGAAGGCCGGTGACAATCTGAATGTTACCGGCTTTCTCATCAAGTATGTGCGGGATACATGGGATATCACGGCTAATGCCAGCATCCCCAAAGAGCATGAATGCAACGGCTTCTCTGCCCTTGACGATGATGCTTTCGACTATCTCGTTACGGTGAAGCCTCAGTCCATCCCTGCCTGCATTATGGCACTGGCACCGGGTAAGCCACGGGAGGCGTTTACTCTGTATTTGCAGGGTAAGCAGCGCGGGTACTTCACCAATGCAGTCAACTAAGGGGTACTGATATGCTAGTCACTACTCTCCCTTATGCCGGCATAGTTGTCGGCGGAAATAAACTGCGCCGCTTGGCAGCTAAGAGCATTACGTCTATTGAGAATGCTGTTGCCGGTAAGAGCAATGCCGCTGCTAGTGACGCTGCCAAGCTCGCCGCATTCTTTCAAGCCTGCGCTGATGCAGCTAATGTACTCAGCAAGCCTAAGCAGTAATGCCCGATCTGCATGACTGGGGAACGGGAGAGGCACCCAAGCCATCCCGTCCAGACTATGTACCCAAGGTTCGCCTGATCCCTACAACGCTGGGTGATCTGATGAACCGGGCAGGCCCGTATGCCGATGCCGTCAAAGCTCATGTTGAATATATCGCTGTCTCTACATGGCTGATGAAGACTTGGCCTAATCCCGCTCTTGCCGCCGCATTTATACCTGATGAAGCTGCCAGCCTGTCCGTGCTGCTGACAAGGCAGGCGCTAGGGCATGAGGCTGGCTGGCCTAAGCTGACCAGTAATGCCCCGCCGCCACTCTACGACTTGCCAGAAGATGCCCAAGGCATAGCCCGCCGCATGGCCGGGGACATTCATGCACTCTGGGAAGCTGCTGGCCGTCCGTACCTTGGGGCCAATGATTGCAAGTTTGCCTTCCAATACCTCGCCGCCGCGATCCGTAAGGGGATCATCCCGCCTATCCCGACTTTAGGCGAAGTCGATCCGGTCCCCGCCGCCAAACCGGCAAAGCCCCACATTCTCGATACCTTCAAGGAAACCACATGACCGCACTAACTCCCCGTCAGGCCATCAAGGTAAAGGCGGCTCTATCCCTTATCGCTGTACACGGCCATAATCCCCGTACTGTACAGCAAGCTGCCAATGCAGAATTGGCTAAAGGCTATCCCGCCAACATTGCCTACAAGAATGCTATTGATGGCTTCATTGCCCGTGTCCCTGCTATGGGGAATACGCTGCATCTTGCCGTTGATCTGATCCACAATAGCGATGATGCTACGGTAGCTCTTTATGACAAGGCGCTTACCGAGTACAATAACACTGGCGATGACAGTTGCCTTGATGGCCTTGCTCCTATGATCCTTGAGGATGCCAAGGCGCTGGCAATCAGCAAGGGTGAAGTAACCGAGGCTGATGCAGCCAATTGGACTATTGAGGATGCGCTAGGGTCCAAACCCAATCATCTG
>NZ_DBBS01000016.1:69764-203922 GCF_002292295.1 Sphingomonas sp. UBA978 | reverse complement strand
ATCATCACATCAGACAGGGGGGGGGTAACGACGTGGAAAGCACCGCCAATCCGCTCTGGCCTCACGGGGGGTAACGACGTGGAAAGCACCGCCAATCCGCTCTGGCCTCACGGAAAAGCGCGTGTATGCTGGTCCGTCGCTGCCGGGGGGCCGCGGCGGTTCACTCCCGCGGGTTGATTGATGCATCGTATCCTGATCGGCGTTGCCGGTATCCTCGTCATTCTCGGCATCGCCTTCGCGCTGTCCACCGATCGCCGCGCGATCCGGCTGCGCGTCGTCGGCGCGGCCTTTGCCTTGCAGGCGGTGATCGCGACGATCGTCCTCTATTGGGGTCCGGGCCGGCAGGCGCTGGCCGGCGCCTCGGCGGGCGTGTCCGCGCTGCTGGGCTATTCGCAGAAGGGCACCGAATTCCTGTTCGGCAAGCTGGCGACGCCCGAGATCGGCGGCCAGAGCTTCGCGATCGCGGCGCTGCCGGTCATCATCTTCTTCGCCAGCCTCGTCTCGATCCTCTATTATCTCGGCGTGATGCAGCTGGTGGTGCGCTGGGTCGGCGGCGCGATCGAAAAGGTCGTCGGCACCTCCAAGGTCGAATCGCTCTGCGCCGCCGCGAACATCTTCGTCGGCCAGTCCGAATCCCCGCTGGTCATCCGTCCCTATCTCGCCGGCCTCACCCCGCCGCAGCTGTTCACGGTGATGACCAGCGGCATGGCGGGCGTCGCCGGCACGATCCTCGCGGCCTATGCGTCGATGGGCATCCGCATCGAATATCTGCTCGCCGCCAGCTTCATGGCGGCGCCGGGCGGGATATTGATGGCGAAGATCATCATGCCCGACCGCAGCGTCCCGCCCGAGGGCGAACTGCCCTTGGGCGACCTGCCCGACGAGAATCGCCAAATCCACCTCGCCGAAACCCGGATCAGCGGCGCCGGCCCTGCCGCGCTGCTGCCCGAGGGCGGCACCCCGGGCGAGCCGCTGCCCGAGGCGACGCATGACGAGGAAAAGCCCGCCAACCTCATCATGGCCGCCGCGCAGGGTGCGCAGACCGGCGTCCGCCTCGCGGTCGCGGTCGGCGCGATGGTGCTGGCGTTCGTCGCCCTGGTCGCGCTCGCCAACGGGCTGCTCGGCGGCCTCGGCAATATGGTCGGCCTGCCCGGGCTGAGCTTCCAGGGCCTGCTCGGCTATGTCTTCCAGCCGGTGATGTTCCTGCTCAACGTGCCGTGGAACGAGGCGGCGATCGCCGGCGGGCTGTTCGGCGAGAAGATCGTGCTCAACGAATTCGTCGCCTATATCGACCTCGGCCAGCAGACGACGCTGTCGCCGCGGACGGTCGCGGTGGTGACGTTCGCGCTCTGCGGTTTCGCCAATTTCTCCTCGATCGCGATCCAGATGGCGGTGACCGGCAGCCTCGCCCCCAACCAGCGGCCGATGATCGCCAAACTCGGCCTGCGCGCGCTGGCGGCGGGCAGCCTCGCCAATCTGATGTCGGCGGCGCTCGCCGGGCTGCTGATCGGCTGATCGCCCCGGCATGACCGGCCTCAGGCGGACCCTCGGGTCGGGCCAGCTCGCGATGATCGCGATCGGCGGCGCGGTCGGCACCGGCCTGTTCCTCGGCAGCGGCTTCGCGATCGGGCTCGCCGGTCCCGCGGTGCTGGTCAGTTATGCGATCGGCGGGCTCATCACGCTGGCGCTGATGGGCTGCCTGGCCGAGATGACGGTGGCGGACCCGGCCACGGGATCGTTCGGGCTGTTCGCCGAACGCTATCTCGGTCGGTTCGCGGGATTCCTCGTCCGCTATGCCTATGTCACCTGCATCATCCTCGCGATCGGGACGGAGGTGACCGCGGTCGCGATCTACATGCGCTACTGGGCGCCGGACGTGCCGGGCCTGTGGTGGATCGCCGGCTTCGCGCTGGCGCTGCTGGCGGTGAACCTCGCCAGCGTGCGCGTGTTCGGCGCGGTCGAATATGCCTTTTCCGCGATCAAGATCGCCGCGATCCTGGCCTTCGTCGCAATCGGCCTGTGGGTGATCGTCCGCAGCGGCGTCGGCCTGACCCATTACACCGCGCACGGCGGCTTCGCGCCCCACGGCATCGGCGGCATCTGGACCGCGGTGATCGTGTCGATCTTCAGCTATCTCAGCATCGAGATGATCGCGGTCGCCGCCGGCGAGGCGCGCGATCCGGAACGCGCGATCGTCCGCGCCTTCCGCTCGACGATGCTGCGGCTGGCGCTCTTCTATCTCGGCAGCCTCGCCGTCATGCTGGCGATCGTGCCGTGGACGCAGGCGGGGACGACGACCAGCCCGTTCGTCACGGTGATGCAGGCGACCGGCCTGCCCTATGCGGCGGGCGTCATCAATGCGGTGGTGCTGGTCGCGGCGCTGTCGGCGATGAACAGCCAGCTCTACACCGCGTCGCGGATGCTGTTCAGCCTAGCGGAAAGCGGCTTCGCGCCGCCGACATTGGCGCGGGTCAATGAGCGCGGCGTGCCGGTGCGCGCGCTGCTGGTGTCGGCGGCGGGGATCGGCGTGGCGGGCGGCGTCTATGCGTGGCGGCCCGATGCGGCGTTCGGGGTGATGATCGCGGTATCGATCTTCGGCGCGCTGTTCACCTGGGGGATGATCTTCGTCACCCATCTCGCCTTCCGCCGACGGCACGGCGCACCGGCGGCGTTCCGCCTGTGGGGCTATCCGTGGACCAGCCTCGCCGGCGCCGGCGCGATCCTTGCGATCCTCGCGACGACGCCGTTCACCGGGCCGTTCGCGCTGACGCTGGTGTATGGGGTGCCGTTTCTGGTGGTGCTGGCGGGGGTGTATGCGATGTGGTTTCGCACCGCCCCCCAACGATCGTCATCCCCGCGGAGGCGGGGATGACATAATGAGGATGACGATGAGCTATTCGTCCGTCCGCATCTTCACCTTGTTGGGCAGGTCCTTGCCCTTGGTCCGGCGCGAAGGCAGCTGCACCGGGTTCTTCTTCTTCCATTCCTTGTAGGTCATCGGCCCGTCGGGCGTCTCGACGATGGTGTCGTCCAGGCTCATCGCATCATCCTCAGCGCGTCGGCTCCGGCGTCGGGCCGCTGTAATCGTAGAAGCCGCGACCGGTCTTGCGGCCGTACCAGCCCGCCTCGACATATTTGACCAGCAACGGCGCCGGGCGGAATTTGGGATCGCCGGTGCCGTCGAACAACACCCGCGTGATCTCGAGGCAGGTGTCGAGCCCGATGAAATCGGCGAGCGTCAGCGGCCCCATCGGATGGTTGAGCCCCAATTGGCAGGCGAGATCGATATCGCGGATCGTCGCGACGCCTTCGCCCAATGCGAAGATCGCCTCGTTTATCATCGGCATCAGCACGCGGTTGACGATGAAGCCGGGCGCGTCGTTGGCGCGGACCACCGCCTTGCCGAGGCGGTCGGCATAATCCTCGATCGTCGCGACGGTGGCGTCCGCGGTGGCGAGGCCGCGGATCACCTCGATCAGCCCCATCACCGGCACCGGATTGAAGAAATGCACGCCGATGAAGCGCGCCGGGTCGGGCGTCGCCTGCGCCAGCCGGGTAATCGGGATCGACGAGGTGTTGGACGCGAGCACCGCATCCGCGGCGAGCACCGCGCCGACATCCTTGAAGATCGCGCGCTTGATCTCCTCGCGCTCAGTCGCCGCCTCGATGACGAGGCCGCATTCGCCCATCGTCGCGACGCCGGCGACCGGTTCGATCCGGGCGAGCGTCGCATCGCGGGTGGCGGCGTCGATCTTCTCCTTCTCGACCGCGCGCGCCAGCTGCCTGGTGATGCCGGCCTTGCCCGCCTCGGCGCGCTCCGCCGACACATCGGTCAGGATGACGCGATAGCCAGCCGCGGCCGACACCTGCGCGATACCCGCGCCCATCTGGCCCGCTCCGACGACTCCGACCGCCCGCATGTCACTCTCCTTGTCCGTTTGCCGCGCCATAGCGCCTTTCGGCGCGGCTGCCAGCCGGATCAGGGGGCCGGGCGCTCCGCCTGCGCCTCGGCGAGATAGAGCGCGAACAGGCCGTCGGGGTCGGTCCATTCGTGGATCGGCGTCCACCCGCCCGAGCGGAGCAGGATGCGGGCGTCGCGCGATCCGTATTTGTGGCTGTTCTCGGTGTGGATGCTCTCACCCGCGGCGATCGCGAACGGCCGGCCGTCGACGGTGAAGGCGACGTCGCGCGTCGCCACCAGATGCATCTCGATCCGCGCGCGATCGTCGTTCCAGCGCGCCTCGTGGGCGAAGGCGTCGACCGGGATCGTGCCGTCCAGCTCGCGGTTGATCCGTTCGAGCAGGTTGAGGTTGAACGCCGCGGTGACGCCGTCCTCGTCGTCATAGGCGGCGACCAGCGTCACCTCGTCCTTGATCCGGTCCATGCCGACGAGCAGCATCGCCCCCTCGCCCAGCGACGCGCGCATCGTGCGGAGCAGGTCGACCGCCATCAGCGGGATCATGTTGCCGATCGTCGATCCGGGGAAGAAGCCGAGCTTGGGTGTATCGGCGATCGTGTGCGGCAGGGTGAGCGGGCGCATGAAGTCCGCCTCGAACGGCAGCACCAACAGGTCGGGGAAAGCCGCCGACAGCACCCGCGACGATTCGCGCAGGAAGTCGCCCGAAATGTCGATCGGCACATAGGCGGATGGCGCGGTGCAGCGGAGCAGCACCGGCGTCTTGACCGACGAACCCGATCCGAACTCCACCACCGCGCGGCCACGGCCGGCGATATCGGCGACCTCGGGACAGATCCGCTCGAGGATCGCGGTTTCGGTACGCGTCGGATAATATTCGCGCAGCGCCGTGATGTCCTCGAACAATTCCGACCCGCGCCGGTCGTAGAACCAGCGTGCGGGGATCGCGCGTGGACGGCGTTCCAGCCCGGCGAGCACGTCGGCGCGGAACTGCGGGTCGGCCAGCGTCTGCTCGCCGTCCTCGATTTCGGGCTTCAACATCAGATGTCCTTGGCAAGCCGGACGCCGGTGAACTGCCAGCGCTGGTGAGGGTAGAAGAAATTGCGATAGCTGGCGCGGGCATGGCCGCGCGGCGTCGCGCAGCTGCCGCCGCGCAGCACGAACTGGCCGCTCATGAACTTGCCGTTATATTCGCCGACCGCGCCCTCGGCGGCGCGGAAGCCGGGATAGGGACGATAGGCGCTGCCGGTCCATTCCCAGACGTCGCCGAAGAAGGCGGGACCGCCCGCCGCCGGCCGCGGCTCGACCGTGCCGGCGTCGTCCATCTGGTTGCCGCCGGCCGGGTCATGCGTTTGCGCGGCCGCTTCCCATTCGAACTCGGTCGGCAGGCGCGCGCCGGCCCAGCTGGCATAGGCATCCGCCTCGAAGAAGCTGACATGGGTCACCGGTGCGGCGGGATCGATCGCACGACGGCCGTCGAGGCCCATGCGGGTCCAGCCGCCGTCGCGTTCCTCCCAATAGAGCGGCGCGGCGATGCCCTCCGCCTTCACCCAGGCCCAGCCGTCGGCGAGCCAGTGCACCGCGTTCCGATAGCCACCGTCGGCGATGAACGCCGCCCATTCGCCGTTGGTGACGGTGCGGTCGGCGATAGCATGGTCGACCAGCAGGCTGTCGTGCCGCGGGCCTTCGCAATCGAAGGCGAAGGCGTCGCCGTCATGGCCGACCCGCACGATCCCCGCCGGCCGTTCGATCCAGCCGATCGGGCCGGGCATCGCCACCGGCACCTTCGGCGCCGCGGGCCACACCGCCGGTTCCAGCGGATTCTCGCCGAACAGGTGGAGGATGTCGGTGACGAGCAGCTCCTGATGCTGCTCCTCGTGATGGCAACCGAGGGCGACCAGTTCCAGCGCCGCATCGGGCAGGTCGGGCAGGGCCGCCGCCAGCGCCGCATCGACGTGCGCGCGATACGCCCGCACCTCGTCCAGCGTCGGCCGGGTAATCATGCCCCGCCGGTCGCGGGCATGCCGACGCCCTTCCGCCTCGTAATAGCTGTTGAACAGGAACGGAAAGCGCGCGTCATGCAGGCGATAGCCCGGCACGTGGTCGCGCAGCACGAACGTCTCGAAGAACCAGGTGGTATGCGCCAGATGCCATTTGGTCGGCGACGCATCGGGCATCGACTGGACGGTGGCATCGGCATCGGACAGCGGCGCAGCGAGCGCCAGCGTCAGCGCGCGAACCTCGTCGTAGCGACGCGCGAGTGGCACGACCGGCTGGGGGGCGACCTTCAACATGACAAACCTTCCCCCGCGTGCCTGAACGCAAGCGAAGAAAGCGCATGAGAGCGCAAAGGGTTGCACCCGATGGCGCCGTGCGGAGCACGAAATCCCAGTGCCGGGAACCGCCGTTCGTAACGAACCGTTTCTCTTGCTGCGTTGCAGCAAAGCCGGTTAGGGCCGATCCCATGACGTTACGACAGACTGCCGAGGCGCATCCCGGCCTCGTCCACTTCGCGCTCGCGGTCGGCGGGTTCGCGATCGGCACGACCGAATTCGCCGCGATGAGCCTCGAACCCGATCTGGCGCGCGGGCTGGGCGTGGACGCGCCGACGGTCGGCCATGTCATCAGCGCCTATGCGCTCGGCGTCGTCGTCGGCGCGCCGACGATCGCGGTGCTGTCCGCCCGGCTGTCGCGACGCACGCTGCTGATCGGGTTGATGGCGCTGTTCGCGATCGGCAACGTCCTCTCCGCGCTGGCGCCCGACTATCGCTGGATGCTCGCGTTCCGCTTCCTCGCCGGGCTGCCGCACGGCGCCTATTTCGGCATCGCCTCGCTGGTCGCCGCGTCGCTGGTGCCCGCCGACCGGCGGACGCAGGCGATCGGGCGGGTCATGCTCGGCCTGACTGTCGCGACGATCGTCGGCGTGCCGTTCGCGACGCTGCTGGGTCAGATCGCGAGCTGGCGCTGGGTGTTCGCACTGGTCGCGATGCTTGCGCTGCTGACCGCGACTTTGGTCGCGCTGCTCGCGCCGGTCGACGCGCCCGATCGCGACGCCAGCCCGCTGCGCGAGCTCGGCGCGTTGCGGCGCCCGCAGGTGTGGCTGACGCTCGGCACCGGCGCGATCGGCTTTGGCGGCATGTTTGCGGTCTATACCTATCTCGCCTCGACGCTGATGGACGTCACCGGCGTGTCGGCACGGATGGTGCCGCTGGTGCTGGCGGTGTTCGGCGCGGGGATGACGATCGGCAACCTCGTCGTGCCGCGCTTCGCCGACCGCGCGCTGATGCCGACTGCGGGGGCGCTGCTGCTCTGGTCGGCGGCGGCGCTCGCGCTCTACCCGCTCGCGGCCGGCGATATGACGACGATGATGCTCGACGTGTTCGCGATCGGCCTCGGCGGCGCGCTCGGCACGGTGCTGCAGACGCGGCTGATGGACGTCGCCGGGGACGCGCAGGCGCTGGCGGCGGCGCTCAACCATTCCGCCTTCAACACCGCCAATGCGATCGGGCCGTGGCTCGGCGGGCTCGCTATCGCCGGCGGGTTCGGCTGGACCTCGACCGGTATCGTCGGCTGCGGGCTGGCACTGGGCGGCTTCGCGATCTGGGCGGTATCGTACGCCGTCCAGCGCGGCGGGATCGGCTTGCCACGCGCGACGGAGCCGCTACGCGGCAACGGATGACGGCACGCCCGCCCCGCCGCGGCGCCCATAGCGCGCTTCGCGATTTCCTGCATAGCGAGGCGGCGGGCGGCATCGTCCTGATCGCGGCGGCGGTGTTGGCGATGATCGTCGCCAACCTGCCCGCGACCGCGCATGGCTACGAAACCCTGCTGCACCACGAGACGGGACCGGTGCTGGCGGCGGCGCTCGGGCCGATGACGGTGCATCTGTGGATCAACGACGGGCTGATGACGCTGTTCTTCCTGCTCGTCGGGCTGGAGATCAAGCGCGAGGTCGTCGACGGGCGCCTCGCCAGCGCCGACCGCCGCCGCCTGCCGTTCATCGCCGCCGTCGCGGGCATGGCGGTCCCCGCGCTCGTCTTCCTGCTCGTGGCCGGCGCGGAGCCGCGCTTGCAGCCCGGCTGGGCGATCCCTGCCGCCACCGATATCGCCTTTGCGATCGGCGTGCTCGCGCTGCTCGGCAGCCGCATTCCGTCGGCGTTGAAGCTGTTGCTGACCACGGTGGCGATCGTCGACGACATGGGCGCCGTCGCGATAATCGCGCTCGGCTACACCGACACCATCCACCCCCTCGCCCTCGCCGGAGCGGGCCTCGCGCTGCTCGTGCTCTATCTGCTCAACCGTCGCAAGGTGATGACGCTGTGGCCCTACCTGCTCGCCGGCGCCGCACTGTGGCTGTTCGTGCTGCAATCGGGCGTGCATGCGACGATCGCCGGCGTGCTGACCGCGATGCTGATTCCGATCCGCCCCTCACCGGGCGCGCCCGACGATGCGACCTCGCCGCTGCACCGGCTGGAGCATGCGCTGCAGCCCTGGGTCGCCTTCGCCATCGTGCCGCTGTTCGGTTTCGCCAATGCCGGCGTGTCGCTGGCGGGCGCCAACCTGTCGACGCTCGCCGAACCGCTGGTGCTGGGGATCGCGCTGGGCCTGTTCCTCGGCAAGCAGATCGGCATTTTCGGCGCGATCCGCATCGCCGACCGGCTCGGCATCGCGCGCCGGCCCGCCGGCGTCAGCTGGACGCAGCTGTACGGCATGGCGCTGATCGCCGGGATCGGCTTCACGATGAGCCTGTTCATCGGCGGCCTCGCCTTTGCCGATCCCGCGCTGGTCGACCGCGTCAAGATCGGCGTGCTGGCCGGATCGGTCGCCTCCGCGCTGGCGGGCGTGCTGGTCCTCGTCCGTTGCGGAAAGCCGCATGCCGCCCGCTGAGTCGCCGCTGCACCAGGGGACGCCCGCCTATCGCCGACTGACGCTGGCGATGCTGTTCGCCGGCTTCTCGACCTTTTCGCTGCTCTATTCGGTCCAGCCGCTGCTGCCGCTGTTCGCCGCCGATTACGGGCTGAGTGCGGAGGGCGCGTCGCTGGCGGTGTCGCTCGCCACCGGACCGCTGGCGATCGGCATCCTGTTCGCCGGCATCCTCTCCGACCGGATCGGCCGGCGGCCGCTGATGGTCTGGGCGATGTTCGCGGCGGGCGCCCTGACGCTCGCTGCGGCGCTGGTGCCGGGATGGTCCGCGCTGCTCGCGCTGCGCCTGCTCACCGGCATCGCGCTGGCGGGCGTGCCGGCGGTGGCGATGGCCTATGTCGCCGAAGAGGTCGACGTCGCCTCGGTCGGCGCGGCGATGGGCCTCTATATCGCCGGCAGCGCGATCGGCGGCATGGGCGGGCGCCTCGTCGCCAGCCTCGTCGCCGACGTCGCCGGCTGGCGCTGGGCGCTCGGCAGCGTCGGGCTCGCCGGCATGCTGATGGCGGAGGGGTTCCGGCGCCTCGCGCCCGCATCGCGCGGCTTCGTCGCCGGCAGCGGCGGCCATCCGTTCGCCGGCCTTGCCGCACTGTTCCGCGACCGCGCGCTGCCCCTGCTCTATGCGGAGGCGTTCCTGCTGATGGGCGTGTTCGTCACCGTCTACAATTACGCCGGCTTTCGCCTGCTCGCACCGCCCTACGGGCTCAGCCAGGCCGCGGTGGGCTTGGTGTTCCTCCTCTACATCCTCGGTTCGGCGAGTTCGGCGGCGTTCGGCGCGTTCGCGGGCAAGGTCGGGCGGCGGCGGGTGTTCTGGCTGCCGATCGTGCTGCTGATCGGCGGCGTCGCCGCGACCGGGGGCCGCCCGCTGCCGCTGGTGATCGCGGGCATCGCGCTGGTGACGATCGGCTTCTTCGGCGCGCATTCGATCGCCAGCGCCTGGGTCGGCCGCCGCGCGCTGGGCAATCGCGGACAGGCGGCGGCGCTCTATCTGTTCTTCTATTACCTCGGGTCGAGCGTGCTGGGCTCGGCCGGCGGCTTTGCATGGAGCCATGCCGGATGGCCGGGCGTCGCGTGGTTCTGCCTCGGGCTCGGGGTGCTGGCACTGACGCTCGGCGTACTGCTCGCCCGAGTCGCGCCGCTGCCGCTCCCCGAGGCGCCCGATCCGGCGCCGGTCGAACCCTGAGCCCTTCGATTCGACCGAACTTCGCACCGGGATAGCTTTTCTTCCTATTCCCATCATGCGAGTAGGATATCTTCATCGGTGGAGGTAGTCGCATGACCACGCAGCGTCGATTGGCAGACAGACCGCGCCCGGGCGCGACGCTGGGCGAAGCCGTCACTGCGCTGCGCAGCGCGCGATCCGCGTGGCGGGACCGCCAACGGCCCGGCCATGCCGCCGCGGTCTTCCCGTCGCGCGGCACGGTCGAGCGCGTCGTCGAACTGCTGGCGGAAGCGCTCTATCCGCGCCGGCTCGGCCTGCAGCGCGCCACCCCCGACGACGAGGATCGCTTCGTCGCCGCCAAGCTCGCCGCCGCCTTCACCGAGCTGGAGCGCGAGATCGGCCATGAGATCGGCTATTGGCAGACGGAGGCGAACGCGACCTTCGACGCCGATCAGGCCGCGACCATCGTCCGGCTGTTCGCCGGC
Source organism: Sphingomonas sp. UBA978 (assembly GCF_002292295.1). Lineage (GTDB taxonomy): Bacteria > Pseudomonadota > Alphaproteobacteria > Sphingomonadales > Sphingomonadaceae > Sphingomonas. Next base: position 193,439 of record NZ_DBBS01000016.1, on the reverse strand, counting down.
ACGTTGGGCGACATCCGCCGGCTGGTCGACAGCGACGTCGAGGCGGCGTTCCTGGGCGATCCGGCGGCGGGCAGCACTGACGAGATCCTCGTCTGCTATCCTGGTGCGATCGCCAGCCTGCACCATCGCATCGCGCACGAACTGCACCAACTGGGCGCCCCGATCGTCGCGCGGATGATCTCCGAACTCGCCAACGAACGCACCGGAATCGACATCCATCCCGGCGCGACGATCGGCGAACGCTTCTTCATCGACCACGGCACCGGCGTCGTCATCGGCGAGACCGCGATCGTCGGCAGCGGCGTGCGGCTGTACCAGCATGTCACGCTGGGTGCGCGCAGCCCGCTCGGCGCCGCACGCCGCGGACCGCGCGACCGCTTCGCCCGGCATCCGGTCGTCGGCGACGATGTCGTCATCTACGCCGGTGCGACGATCCTCGGCCGCGTCCATATCGGCGCCGGTGCGACGATCGGCGGCAACGTCTGGCTGCTGACCGACGTCCCCTCGGGCGGCGTCGTGGTGCAGCCGGAGGCGAGTCTGCTTGCACCCGGCGCCGGTCATGCCCTGCGCGACACGCTCGTGGCGGCGGTGGTGTGATGGGGCAATCGCTCCGCTCCGAACGCCGCCCGGTGATCGGCGTATTGTGCTGCAACGAGGTCGCGGACCGGCCGGTCCAGGTGGTCGCGAGCCGCTTCGTCGAACCGCTCACCCGGCTGGCGGGGGCGACGGTGCTCCTGGTGCCGGCGATGCCCGACACTGCCGACGTCGCGACGCTGTCTGCGATCCTCGACGGGCTGCTGCTCACCGGATCGCGCTCGCATGTCGCGCCATGGCGTTATGGCGGCGCGGCGCTGCCCGCCGGCCAGATCGTCGACGAACCCCGCGACGAGGTCGCGCTGGCGCTCGCCGGCCGGATGATCGAGGCGGGCAAGCCCGTCTTCGGCATCTGCCGCGGGTTGCAGGAGATCAACGTGCTGTTCGGCGGCTCCCTGTGCGCGGCGGAACATGCCGAACGCCATCACCGCGGCGGCTGGGAAGGCGATTACGACTCGCTCTTCCATCACGGCCACGATGTCGAGCTCAGCGCCTGCGGCCGACTCGCCAGCGCCACCGGCACGCGGCGGATGCGGGTCAATTCGGTGCATCAGCAGGGCATCGACCGGCTTGGCGGCGGCCTGTCGGTCGAAGCGGTGGCGGCGGACGACGGCCTGATCGAGGCGGTGTCGGCGCGGCCCTGCGGTGCGGACGTGCTCGGCGTGCAATGGCATCCCGAATGGGACGCCGGCACCGCCCCCGCCAGCCAGGCTTTCTTTGCGCTGATCGGCGCCGGACTGCGCGACCACGCAGCCCCTTGTTCAACACGGAGGACTGAATGAAGACCCTTATTCTCGCACCCGCGCTCGCGCTTGCCGCCCTGAGCCTTGCCGCCTGCGGCCCGAAGACCGACGCCGGCAACAACATCACCGCGACCGACACGCTGACGCTCAACGAAGAGGGCGACGCGGGTCTCGGCAACGGCGACGCGTTCGAGACGACGGGCAACGACGTGGCGATCGGCAACGACGCCGGCCTCGCCGACAACGTCCTTGCGCCCGCGGGCAACGCGCTCTGATCCCGATTTCACGAACACGCCGGGTATAAGCTCCCTAGGCGTAGACTGGCGGCTCGATCTTGCTGGGATCGGGCCGCTTTTTTTGACCCGATCGGGTCGCGCCAATCTGGTCCGCCAACGGACGGTGACGCGTGCGTCCGCGACCGCGACCGCTCCGTCGATTTACTCCGGCGCTTTGAGCCAGCATGATCGTGGGCCAACAGCGGGGGAGCCTTTGATGATCGGAACAGGAATTGCGGCGGCGATCGCGCTGATGGGGCAGAGCGTGCCGCCGACCCCATCCGCTCCACAGACGACGGCCGGGCCGGTTTCCGAGGATATCGTCGTCACCGGACTGCGCGATATCGAGGCGAAGGATTCCGCCGTCACGACCGGGACGCTGGGTAGCCAGCGAACCGGCGACGCTGTCGGGAGCCGTCGCATATTCGATCTTGCGCGACGCTGGGCGGCCTGTGCCGCCGCCCCGAGGGATGAGACCCGGCGGGAATGGCTGCGCAAGGCCCTGGACACGCGGACCAACAGCACCGTGCAAGCCTTTGCGATGTCCCGGCTCGCGCAGTTGAATATGGCATGTGCGCCGGATGCAGGACGGGCCGTCGGCGGCGCCGTGACCGATCCGTATTACGATCGCGGTGCACTGGTGATCGAGACGCTCAAATCGGTGGAACCACCGATCATGTTGACCAGAGCGCAGACGGGCGACCCGGTCGTGCAGGCCCGTTTCAACAGGCGCGAGACGCCGCTGTCCCAATTCCGGTTGCCCGTGGACCAGCATTATTTCGAAACGGCGGTGTGCTTCGTGCGATTGCAGCCGGAGCTGTCGGTCCGACTGGCGCTGACCGACCAACCGCTCGATTCGGTGCGGCGTCTGGAGGCCGCGATCGTCAACCGCGCGCGGGTGTGCGTAGAGAACGCGCGCAAAGTGTATTTCGATGGGGTGCAGTTCCGCTTCTACATCGCCGATGCGGTCTACCGATGGGTGGCCGCCGCCCGGGATGCGCATACGCTCGTACCCGACGCGAAATGACCGAATAGCCCGTGGTCAGTGCCGACAATCCGGGCGATGGCCGTCGATCGGGATGTCTCGTTTGGACCGACGCCGCCGCAAGACATTCCGCGTCGTCGCCGCGCCGCATTGGCCGTACCGGCGGGCAGCACCGCTGCCCGCCGTCCGTCATCAAAGCTTCTCGGTCAGTTCCGGCAGGACCTTGAACAGGTCGCCGACCAGGCCGATGTCCGCGACCTGGAAGATCGGGGCGTCCTCATCCTTGTTGATCGCGACGATAACCTTGCTGTCCTTCATGCCCGCAAGATGCTGGATCGCGCCGGAAATGCCGACCGCGATATAGACTTCGGGGGCGACGATCTTGCCGGTCTGGCCGACCTGATAGTCGTTCGGGACATAGCCCGCGTCCACCGCCGCGCGGCTCGCGCCGACGCCGGCACCGAGCTTGTCGGCAAGCGGTTCGATCAGCTTGGTGAAATTCTCGCCGTTCTGCAGCGCGCGGCCGCCCGAGACGATGATCTTCGCGCTGGTCAGCTCGGGGCGCGCATTCTCTGCGATTTCGGACCCGACATAGGTCGACACGCCGGTTTCGCCCTGCGACGCGACCGCCTCGATCTCGGCCGAGCCGCCCTCGGTCGCCGCCTTTTCGAAGGCGGTGCCGCGGACGGTGATGACCTTCTTGGCATCCGACGTCTGCACGGTCGCGATCGCATTGCCGGCATAGATCGGACGCGTGAACGTGTCCTCGCCCTCGACCGAAAGGATGTCGCTGATCTGCATCACGTCGAGCAACGCGGCGACGCGCGGCGCGACGTTCTTGCCGGTCGTGGTCGACGGCGCGACGAAGGCGTCGTGATGCCCCATCAGTTCGACGACCAGCGGCGCGATATTCTCGGCGAGCGCATGCGCATAGGCCGCGTCGTCGGCGACATGGACCTTGCCGACGCCGGCGATCTTCGCCGCCGCCTGCGCGACGCCGTCGACGCCCTGGCCGGCGACGAGCAGATGCACCTCGCCCAGCTGCGACGCGGCAGTCACCGCGGCGAGCGTGGCATCCTTAACGGCCGTGCCGTCATGTTCGACCCAGACGAGCGTCTTCAGGTTACCGGTCATCGGGCAATCCCCATCGCATGCAGCTTCGTGACGAGTTCGTCGACATCGGCGACCTTGATGCCCGCCTGGCGCTTGCCCGGCTCGACGACCTTGAGCGTGGTAAGGCGCGGGGTGACGTCGACGCCGTAATCGGCGGCGGTCTTCTGCGCGAGCGGCTTGGACTTCGCCTTCATGATGTTGGGCAGCGAGGCGTAGCGCGGCTCGTTGAGGCGCAGATCGGTGGTGACGATCGCGGGCAGCGGGAACGTATCCGTCTCGAGGCCGCCGTCGACCTCGCGAGTCACAGTGACGTCGCTGGTCGTCAGCTCGACCTTGGACGCGAACGTCCCCTGGCCCCAGCCGAGCAGGCCCGCCAGCATCTGGCCGGTCTGGTTGTTGTCGTCGTCGATCGCCTGCTTGCCGAGGATGACGAGGCTCGGCTGTTCCTCCTCGACGATCTTGGCCAGAATCTTGGCGACGCCAAGCGGCTCGACCTTGGTGTCCGAGGTGACGAGGATCGCGCGGTCGGCACCCATCGCCAGCGCGGTGCGCAGCGTTTCCTGCGCCTTCTGCTCGCCGATCGAGACGACGACGATCTCGTTGACACCCTTGTCCTTCAGACGGATGGCTTCCTCGACCGCGATCTCGTCGAACGGGTTCATGCTCATCTTCACGTTGGCCAGATCGACGCCCGACCCGTCCGCCTTCACGCGAGGCTTCACGTTATAGTCAAGCACGCGCTTGACCGGCACCAGCACCTTCATCAGCTTCCTTCCGATTGCGCCTCCGATACCGTTTTTCCGGCATCGTATCGGCGGTTCACATGGCTATTTTCCGCGGTTTTCGCAAGTCCGGTACGGAAAGTGCCGCTTGCCGTAACGGCATCTGCCCGGAACAGACGAATCGGGCCCGGACATGATGCCCGAGCCCGACGTCTTTTACGATATCCATCCCGCCCCGGACCGCGTCCGGGGCGACGGAGCGCACGGCATGACGCCCCGCCCCGTCATCGGTCAGGCCGCCTTCTGCACCTCGGCGACGATCTTCTTGGCCGCGTCGCCCAGATCGTTCGCGGGAACGATCGCGAGGCCGGAGTTCGCCAGGATGTCCTTGCCGGCCTGCACGTTGGTGCCTTCCAGGCGGACAACCAGCGGCACCGAGAGGTTCACTTCCTTCGCCGCGGCGACGATGCCCTCGGCGATGATGTCGCACTTCATGATGCCGCCGAAGATGTTGACCAGAATGCCCTTCACCGCGGGATCGGCGAGGATGATCTTGAACGCCGCGGTCACCTTCTCCTTGTTGGCGCCGCCGCCGACGTCCAGGAAGTTGGCCGGGAACATGCCGTTCAGCTTGATGATGTCCATCGTCGCCATGGCGAGGCCGGCGCCGTTGACCATGCAGCCGATGTCGCCGTCGAGCTTGATATAGGCGAGGTCGTACTTCGACGCCTCGAGCTCCATCGCATCCTCTTCGGTGGTGTCGCGCAGCTCCATCAGGTCCTTGTGACGGAACATCGCATTGCCGTCGAAGGCGACCTTGGCGTCGAGCACCATCAGCTTTCCGTCGTCGGTGACGGCGAGCGGGTTGATCTCGATCTGCTCGGCGTCGGTGCCGAGGAACGCGTCGTACAGCTTCGACGCGGTCGACGCGGCCTGCTTGGCGAGGTCGCCGGTCAGTTCGAGCGCGGCGGCGACGGCGCGGCCGTGATGCGGCTGGAAACCGGTCGCGGCGTCGATGTCGATCGAGTGGATCTTCTCAGGCGTGTCGTGCGCCACCGTCTCGATGTCCATGCCGCCCTCGGTCGAGGCGACCATCGAGACGCGGCCGGTCGCGCGGTTGACGAGCAGCGCGAGGTAGAATTCCTTGGCGATGTCGACGCCGTCGGTCACGTACAGGCGGTTGACCTGCTTGCCCGCGTCGCCCGTCTGGATGGTGACGAGCGTGTTGCCGAGCATGTCGGTCGCCGCCGCGCGGACTTCGTCGGCGGTCTTGGCGAGGCGGACGCCGCCCTTGGCGTCGGGGCCGAGTTCCTTGAACTTGCCCTTGCCGCGGCCGCCGGCGTGGATCTGCGCCTTGACGACGTAGAGCGGTCCGGGAAGCTTCTCGGTGGCGGCGACGGCTTCTTCGACGCTCATCGCGGCGAAACCGGCGGGAACGGGCACGCCGAACTTTGCCAGCAGTTCCTTGGCTTGATATTCGTGGATGTTCATGGCCTGCCTCGCATTATGCTATTAAGAGGAGATTGAGCGGCCTTTTGCACAGGCGGCCCGGCGAATCCACCCCGGATATCACACCGGGTCCATTCGTTATCGCAAACGCTTCGCATTAGACGGAACACGCATGGCCTGGCCGTATGGCATCCTTCTCTTCCTCGTGACCGTGATCGGCATGGAGGGCTTCGCCTATGCGGCGCATCGCTGGGTGATGCATGGCTGGGGCTGGTTCCTCCACGCCAGCCACCACACCAAACGCCACGGCAACTGGGAGCTGAACGACCTGTATGCCGCGATCTTCGCGGTGCCGTCGTTCGTGCTGCTGCTCGGCGGGGTGCAGCTCGGCTGGTGGCAGGGCTTCGCGTGGATCGGCGCGGGGATCGCGGCTTATGGCGCGATCTACTTCGGATTCCACGACATCATCGTGCATCAGCGGATCCCGACGCGCTACCTGCCCAAATCCGCCTATATGAAGCGGATCGTCCAGGCGCACCGGCTGCACCATGTCGTCGAGACGCGCGAGGGCAACGTCAGCTTCGGCTTCCTCGTCGCGCCCCGGCCCGAGGACCTCAAGGCCGAATTGAAGCGCCGCGGCCGCCAGGGCGTGCGCGCGCCGGAGCGGGAAAAGGCATTGGCAGAAAAGTAACCATTCGCGTGGCATCGTCGCGCTATGGAACAGCCGATCTTCACCCCGCCGTACGAGCCCGTCGAGCTGAACGACGATTCGCGTCAGGCGCTCCGCAAGTCGGTGAAGATGCGCGCGCATCTGCGCGATCGCGGCCAGACCCGATTCGAGATCGAGGTGACCGACCTGTCGCTGTCCGGGTTCCGCGCCGAAACCAGCTTCACGCTGTGGCCGGGGACGGTCGTGTGGCTGACGCTGCCGGGCCTTGCCGGCCTCGAGGCGGTGGTCGCGTGGCGCGACAAGTTCAAATACGGCTGCGCCTTCGCCAAGCCGCTGCACCCGGCGGTGTTCGAACATATCATCGCGCTGTCGCAGCGGTAGGTCCGGCCACGTCCGGACCGGTGCGCGCAGCGCAACCGCAAGACCGGACGGCGGGTCGGCGCGCCGAACCCGTCCGACGGCGGCTTTGCCGTCGTCGCCGATCATCCGGACCGGCACGCTCTATCCTCATCGCTGCGTAACGACGCATGGCGGGAGCAAGACCCGGACGACGACAAAACTGCCGTCAGTCGGGATCGCGTCAGCGCGCCCGCAGCCCGCGCCGGACGCTGCGCTCCGCGCATCGGGGCGGACGTCGCCGCCCCTTCGCCGTCAATCGAACAGCGACGACACCGACGTCTCGTCCGCGATCCGCTTGATCGCCTCGCCGAGCAGCGGCGCGATCGGCAGGTGGCGGATGCGGCCGGACTTGCCGTCCTTGGGCCGGATCGATTCGTGGTTGCCGATCGAATCGGTGATGACCAGTTCGCGCAGCGCCGATCCCTCGACCCGCGCCACCGCGCCGCCCGACAAGACGCCGTGCGTCACATAGGCGACGACGTCCTCCGCCCCCGCCTCGCGCAGCGCCGCCGCCGCGTTGCAGAGCGTCCCCGCCGAATCGACGATGTCGTCTATCAGGATGCAGAAGCGGCCCTCGACGTCGCCGATGATGTTCATCACCTCCGATTCGCCGGCGCGCTCGCGGCGCTTGTCGACGATCGCAAGCGGGGCGTTGTCGAGTCGCTTGGCGAGCTGGCGCGCGCGCACCACGCCGCCGACGTCGGGGGAGACGACCATCAGGTTCTTGCCCTTGAACCGGGCGTTGATGTCCGCCGACATCACCGGTGCGGCATAGAGATTGTCGGTCGGGATATCGAAGAAGCCCTGGATCTGCCCCGCATGCAGGTCGACCGACAGCACGCGGTCGGCACCCGCGACGGTGATGAGGTTGGCGACCAGCTTGGCCGAGATCGGCGTGCGCGGTCCCGGCTTCCGGTCCTGCCGCGCATAGCCCATATACGGGATCACCGCGGTGATGCGCCGCGCCGACGAGCGCTTGAGCGCGTCGATGATGATGAGCATTTCCATAAGGTTGTCGTTCGCCGGAAAGCCGGTCGACTGGAGCACGAAGACGTCCTCGCCGCGCACGTTCTCCTGGATCTCGACGAAGATCTCCTCGTCGGCAAAGCGGCGGACCAGCGCATCGGTCAGCGGAATCTCCAGATAGGCCGCAATCTCCCGTGCCAGCGGAAGGTTCGAATTGCCGGTTATCAGTTTCATGCGCTTGGCTCCGCCCCGTTCGGTGCTGCGCGCCTTAGAGCCACCGTCACAAAATCGAAAGCTTCATTGGCGCCGGGCGCACGGCTTGTCCGTCCCATCCTGACTGACTAGGCCCGCGGCATGACCGTCATCACCCGTTTCGCCCCCTCGCCCACCGGCAGCCTGCACGTCGGCAACATCCGGGCAGCGCTGCACAATTGGATGTTCGCGGCGGCGAACGGCGGCCGGTTCGTGCTGCGGATTGACGATACCGATGCCGAGCGGTCGGAGGAGCGGTTCGTCGAGGGCATCCGCGCCGATCTCGCCTGGCTGGGCCTCGAACCCATCATGGACGTGCGCCAGTCGGAGAGGTTCGCGCTCTATCAGCGCCGATTCGACGCGCTGGTCGCGGCCGGGCGCATCTATCCCGCCTATGAGACGGCGCAGGAGCTCGACCTCCGGCGCAAGATCCTGCTCGGCCGCGGCCTGCCGCCGGTCTACGACCGCGCCGCGCTGGCGCTCACCCACGCCGATCGCGCCCGGCTGGAGGCGGACGGGGTGCGCCCGCACTGGCGGTTCCGGCTCGATCACGACGCCCCCATCGCCTGGGACGATTTGATCCGCGGGCCGCAGGCGTTCGACGCGCGTACGATGAGCGATCCCGTCGTCCGCCGCGCCGACGGATCGTGGCTGTACATGCTGCCCTCCGCGATCGACGACGCCGATCTCGGCATCAGCCATGTCGTCCGTGGCGAGGACCACGTCTCCAACACCGCGCTGCAATTGCAGATGTTCGACGCGATGGGCGTCGCGCCGCCGCGGTTCGCGCACGAGGCGCTGCTGACCGGCGCGGAGGGCAAATTGTCGAAGCGGCTGGGCTCGCTCGGCGTCGCGCATTTCCGCGAGGAAGGCATCGAGCCGCAGGCGGTGATCGCGCTGCTCGCGCGGATCGGCACCAGCGATCCGGTCGAACCGATGGCCGATCCCGCCCCGCTGATCGCGGCGTTCGACTTCGCCCGCTTCGGCCGCGCGCCGGCGCGGTTCGACGAGGCGGAGCTGGCGCAGGTCAATGCGCGCATCGTCCACCAGCTGCCGCACGCCGCGGTCGCCGATCGCCTCCCCGCGGGCATGGGCGCGGCGGAATGGGATGCGGTGCGCCCGAACCTGTCGCGCGTCGCCGAGGCGGCGGACTGGTGGCGGGTGATCGAGGGGCCGGTCGACGCCCCCGCGCCGGATGCCGACACGCGCGCCTATCTGGCGCAGGCGGCGGCGGTGGCGGCGGCGATCGACTGGACGTCCGACCCTTGGCACGCGCTGACCGCGGCCTTGAAGGACGCGACGGCGCGCAAGGGCAAGGCGCTGTTCCTGCCGCTCCGCCAGGCGCTGACCGGGCTGGACCACGGCCCGGACATGGCAGCACTGCTGCCGCTGATCGGCCGCGACCGTGCGGTGGCGCGCCTGTCCGCCTGATCCGTCCTCGCGCGCTTGGAGCGGGATGACATCAAACTGATCCGTCATTGCGAGCGCAGCGAAGCAATCCAGGGCGTCCTGGTACGGCTCTGGATTGCTTCGCTGCGCTCGCAATGACGAACATTCGGATCAATCCGATGCCATCCGATTCTGGTGCAACCCGCGCCCGATCGACATCAACTCGCGTCAGGATGCGATCGTGTTCGCGCAGAGGCGCGATGGGAAGGCAGGAACCGGCGATACGGCGGGCGCACATTTCTGCGTCCTCCGCGCCTCTGCGCGAACCATATTCCGCGCCTCACACCGATGACACCGGAGCCGGCATGTCGATCCGCTCCGGTTCGCACCCGGCAACGGTACAACGTCACCTCTTGACGCCGTAACGATACAACGTACCATTTCCATTCCCAAGGAGACGCAATCGAGTCGCACAGCACGCAGGAGACGGATCATGTACGCCGACCGCTACACCCAGCCGACCCGTTTCAACCCCGGTGGCCTCACCGCCGCCGTCGCGATCAATGCGGGGCTGATCGCCGCGCTGATGTTCGCGGGGCCGAAAATCCTGCCGAACGACCCGATCCGCACGCTCATCACCACCAACATCCCGATCGACCCGCCGCCGCCCGAGCCCCCGAAACCGCAGCCGAAGACGGCCGAGGTCGTCGCCAGCCGCCCGACCGAGACGATCGTCGCTCCCGACCCGATCGTGCCGACGCCGTCGACATCGGACCTCGCCACCACGACCACGATCGTACCGACCCCGCCGACGCCGATCGTCGGCAGCGATCCCGGTCCGCTCGTGATCGCCACGCCGACGCCCTTGCCGCCGCTGATCGGACCGCAGGTCGACCCGCGCTATGCCGGCGCCTTCCAGCCGGTCTATCCGCCCGCCGAACGCCGCGCCAACCGCGACGGCAAGGTCACCGTCCGCGTCCTCGTCGGCACCGATGGCCGGGTGAAGCAGATCGAGCGCCTCACCGCGACCAGCGACGCCTTCTGGCAGGTGACGCAGGAACGCGCGCTGCGCTACTGGCGCTTCAAGCCGGCCACCCGCGGCGACGTGCCGGTCGAGGCGTGGCGGACGATGGCGCTGACCTTCCGCATGGAGGATGCCGGCTGAGGAATGCGGGGACGCCGGGGGTGACCGCCGCGTGAATCGCGGGGGACTGGCCTAGCCGCCCCCGGCGTCCTATCTTCGCCGCTATGCAGTTCTTCAGCCGCTTTTCGCCGGTCCGCGCCTACAAGGACCTGCGTCTGTTCCTCGCCGGCCGCCAGCCGTACGAGCTCGGCTTCCTGGTGCTAGCGATGGGGGTTACCGGCTTCTTCGTCTATGCGTTCATGCGCAACGACATCCCGCCCGAACCCTATTCGCCCAACATCATCTATTTCAACAATTACCGCGCCGACCGCACCGATGCGCAGATCAAGGCGCAGCAGGAGATCGACAAGGTCGAGCAGGACAAGCGCATCGCCGCGCAAAAGGCGCGCGAGGAAAAATTGCGCGGCCAGTTCAAGCAGGTCGACGATGCGATGAGCAAGTGGGGGCTCTGAGCGCCGACCATCGCTGGATGGGTGCCGCGATCGCGCTCGGCGAACGGTCGCGCGGGCGGACCACCCCCAATCCCAATGTCGGCTGCGTGATCGTCCGCGACGGCCGGGTGGTCGGCCGCGGCTGGACCCAGCCCGGCGGGCGCCCGCATGCCGAGGCGATGGCGCTCGCCCAGGCCGGCGAGGCCGCGCGCGGCGCGACCGTCTATACGACGCTGGAGCCTTGTGCGCATCTGTCGCCGCGCGGGCCGGCCTGCGCCAACCTGCTGGTCGCGGCGGGCGTGGGCCGGGTCGTGGTGGCGCTCGGCGACCCCGATCCGCGCACCGATCGCATCGGGATGGCGCGGCTGCGCGACGCCGGCATCGCGGTGACGCAGGACGTGCGGGCCGCCGAGGCGGCGCGGAGCATGGCGGGCTTCCTCACCCGCCCGCGACTCGGGCGGCCGCTGGTGACGCTGAAGCTCGCGACCTCGCTCGACGGTTGCATCGCGCTCGCCGACGGCACCAGTCGCTGGATCACCGGGGCCGAGGCGCGCGCGCATGCCCATCTGGAACGCGGCCGGCACGAGGCGATCCTCGTCGGGCGGGGGACGTGGGATGTCGACGCGCCGAAGCTGGACGTGCGCCTTGCCGGGCTGGAAGCGCGGAGCCCGATCCGGGTCGTCCTGTCCGCCCACCCGCACCCGTCGGACGGGGCCGGCACGGCCGATCCCGTCTGGATCACCGCCCCCGGACAAATCGCCGCCCTCCCCGCCGACCATGTCCTGATCGAGGGCGGCGCCGCGACCGCCGCCGCCTTCCTCCGCGCCGATCTGGTCGACCGCCTGTTGCTCTACCGCGCGCCGATCCTCATCGGCGGCGGCCGGCCGGCGCTCGGCGACATCGGCCTCGCCGATCTCGGAACGGCACATGGCCGGTGGCGGCTGCACGATGCGCGGCCGCTTGGCACCGATCGAGTCGAGGTATACGAGCGGGCCGATTCACGAGGACGATCATGTTCACCGGCATAGTCAGCGATATCGGCACCATCGAATCGGTCGAGAACCGCGGCGACACGCGCCTGCGCATCGCCACCGCCTATGACGCCGACACGATCGACCTCGGCGCGTCGATCGCCTGTTCGGGCGTGTGCCTGACCGTGGTCGACAAGGGCGTGGACGGCGGCCGGTCGTGGTTCGACATGCAGGTGTCGGCCGAAACCATCCGGCGCACCGCGCGCGACCAGTGGACGCCGGGGCGCCGCCTCAACCTCGAACGCGCGATGAAGCTCGGCGACGAACTCGGCGGCCATATCGTCACCGGCCATGTCGACGGCATCGCCGAGGTGCTCGCGATCACGCCCGAAGGCGAATCGCATCGCATCGCCTTCGCCGTGCCGGCCGAACTCGCCCCGTTCATCGCGCCCAAGGGCTCGATCACGATCGACGGCGTCTCGCTGACCGTCAACGCGGTCGAGGATCACGGCCCGACCACCCGGTTCACGGTCAACCTCATTCCCCACACCCAGACAGTCACCACCCTCGGCACTCTCGCGGAGGGCCAGGCGGTCAACATCGAGATCGATGTGCTTGCCCGCTATCTGCAACGTATGGAGCATTATCGTGGCGCACAGCATGTCTAAGGGGTCCGAACTCGGGCGCATCCGCCACGCCTTCCTGTCGTCGCCCGAAGAGATCATCGACGAGGCGCGCAACGGCCGCATGTTCATCCTGGTCGACGACGAGGATCGCGAGAACGAGGGCGACCTCGTCATCCCCGCGCAGATGGCGACGCCCGAGAAGATCAACTTCATGGCCAAACACGGCCGCGGGCTGGTCTGCCTCGCGCTGACCCGCAAGCGCGTCGACGAGCTCGGCCTGTCGCTGATGAGCCGCAACAACGGCACGCGCTACGAGACCGCCTTCACCACCTCGATCGAGGCGCGCGACGGCGTGACGACGGGCATCTCCGCCGCCGACCGCGCGCGCACCGTCGCGGTGGCGATCGATTCGTCCAAGTCGCCCGACGAGATCGTGACGCCGGGCCATGTCTTCCCGCTGGTCGCCCGCGACGGCGGCGTGCTGGTGCGCACCGGCCATACCGAGGCGGCGGTGGACGTGTCGCGGCTTGCCGGCCTCAATCCCTCGGGCGTGATCTGCGAGATCATGAACGAGGACGGGACGATGGCGCGGCTCGACGACCTCGTCACCTTCGCGCAGTTCCACAATCTCAGGATCGGTACGATCCGCGACCTGATCGCCTATCGCCGCCGCTACGACCATCTCGTCGAGAAGCGGGCCGAGGCGCGCTTCGTCAGCGACTGGGGCGGCGAATGGACCGCGCTGACCTATTGGAACAAGGCGACCGGGACCGAGCAGATCGCGCTGGTCAAGGGCAAGGTCGACCCGAGCAAGCCGACGCTGGTCCGCATGCACGCGCTGTCGCCCTTCGCCGACATCTTCGGCGAGGGAGGCGATCGCGCCGGCCTGCTGCGCCGGTCGATGGAGATCATCGCTGCGGAAGGTGCCGGCGTGATCGTCGTCATCAACCGCCCGCGCGTCGACCAGTTCACCGTCGCGCTGCAGGCGAAGGCAGGCACGCTGCCGAAGGAGGATATGGAGGAATTGCGCGACTATGGCGTCGGCGCGATGATCCTGACCGAACTCGGCGTCGAGGAAATGGTGCTGCTCACCAACACCCACCACACGCTCGTCGGCCTCGACGGCTACGGCCTGTCGATCGTCGGCGAGCGCGCGATCGAGACGGAGGGCTGACATGGCACACGTACTGATCGTCGAAGCGCGCTTCTACGACCATCTCAACGACATGCTCGTCGCCGGCGCCCGCGCCGCGATCGAGGCGGCGGGCCATAGCCACGATACGGTGACGGTGCCGGGTGCGCTCGAGGTGCCGGGCGCGATTGCGCTGGCCGCGGACAGCGACCGCTACGACGCCTTCGTCGCATTGGGCGTGGTGATCCGCGGCGAGACCTATCATTTCGAGATCGTCTCCAACGAAAGCGCGCGCGGGATCATGGCGCTGACGCTGGACGGGCTCGCGATCGGCAACGGTATCCTGACCACCGAGAACGAGGCGCAGGCGATCGTGCGCGCCGACCCGGCGCAGCTCGACAAGGGCGGCGGCGCGGCGCAAGCGGCGCTGGCAATGCTCGCCCTGCGCGAACGGTTGGGCTGAGAACCTCCCGCACCTCGGGAGTCGTGCGCGCAGCGTCTTGAACGCGTTCGCACAGAGGCGCGGAGAACGCAGAGGGGAGCAATAGTTGCTCCGCCTCGTATATTTTGCGCGTTCGTACCGGGGCGATCGGTTCCGAGGCGTAGCATCTCTGCACCGTCCGCGCCTCTGCGCGCAAACCTGATTCGCGCGAAGCCGCGACGACGCGAAGAGGTGGCGTAGCTGCGCCGCCCGCCCGCTCGCCCCCCCGCTGCGATAAAGGCAGGCCATGCCTGTCCAGGACGCGATACGTCGCGTCTTCGCGCCTTCGTGTGAACCCGACAAAAAAGACCCGGTACGTCGCCGTACCGGGTCGAGGTCGTCCGCAGGAGGAACGTCGTGGGGGGCGGGGGTCTGCTGCCCCCGCGCCCGATCAGAGGATCAGTTGTAGGCGCGCTCGCCGTGCTCGCCGAGGTCGAGGCCTTCCTGCTCGACTTCGGGAGCGACCCGCAGGCCGGTAAGCGCCTTGGCGATCAGGATCGCGATGACGGTGCCGATCGTCGCCCAGATGGTGGTGACGACCACCGCCTCGACCTGGACGAGCAGCTTGGCGCCCATCGCATAGTCCGCCGCGCCCGGCCCGCCGAGCGACGGGGCATAGACGATGCCGGTGCCGATCGCGCCGACCATACCGCCGATGCCGTGGACACCGAAGGCGTCGAGCGCATCGTCATAGCCGAGCTTCGGCTTGAGCACCGAGACGGCGAAGAAGCAGACCAGCGAGGCGACCGCACCCAGCACGATCGCGCCGAACGGACCCGAGTTGCCGGCCGCCGGCGTCACCGCGACGAGGCCCGCCACGATGCCCGAGCAGAAGCCCAGCGCCGACCCCTTGTGACCGCGCAGGCGCTCCGCCAGCATCCAGAACAGCGCGCCCGATGCTGTGGCGACGAAGGTGTTGATCATCGCCAGACCCGCCGAGCCATTGGCCTCCAGCGCCGAGCCGGCGTTGAAGCCGAACCAGCCGACCCACAGCAGGCCGGTGCCGACCGCGGTCAGCGTCAGCGAATGCGGGGGCATCGGCGTCGTCGGATAGCCCATGCGCTTGCCGAGCATGATGCTGGCGACCAGCGCCGAGACGCCGGCGTTGATGTGCACCACGGTGCCGCCGGCGAAGTCGAGCGCGCCCGCCTTGAAGAAGAAGCCCGACGACGCCCAGACCATGTGCGCGATCGGGAAATAGACGATCGTCAGCCACACCGCGGCGAAGGCCATGACGGCGGAGAATTTCATCCGCTCGACCACCGATCCCAGCACCAGCGCGACGGTGATCGCGGCGAAGGTCATCTGGAAGCAGATGAAGACATATTCGGGAATCTCGACCCCGGCGGTGAAGGTCGCCGCCTGCGATGCGGGCGTCACGCCCTTCAGGAACGCCTTGTCGAGGCTGCCGATGACGTTGGAGAAGCCGCTGGTCAGGTCAGGTCCGAAGGCGAGGCTGTAGCCGTACATCACCCACAGCAGCATCGCGAGGCACGCGACCGCGCCGATCTGCGTCATCGTCGACAGCATGTTCTTCGAGCGGGTGAGACCGCCGTAGAACAATGCCAGACCCGGCAGGATCATCATCATGACGAGGACGGTGGAGGTCATCATCCAGGCGGTGTCGCCCTTGTTGACGGTCGCCACCACGGGTGCTGCCGCGGCCGGCGGCGCCTGCAGGGCGGCATCCTGCGCCCAGGCGGGCATGGCGGCGAACGCCAGGGCGGTCAGCCCCGCGGCGCCCGCGATCTTCAAAGCGTGCTTCATCCCTATTCCCCCCTCAGAGCGCCGAATCGTCGGTTTCGCCGGTGCGGATCCGCACCGCCTGGCCGACGTCGAGCACGAAGATCTTGCCGTCGCCGATCGCGCCGGTGTTCGCCGACGCCTGAACCGCCTCGACCACCCGGTCGGCGAGATCGGCGGCGCAGACCACCTCGATCTTGATCTTGGGCACCATGTTGGTGCTGTATTCGGCGCCGCGATAGATTTCGGTCTGGCCCTTCTGGCGGCCGAACCCCTTGACCTCGGTAACCGTCATCCCCGCCACGCCCAACGTGGTGAGCGCTTCCCTCACCTCGTCCAGTTTGAACGGCTTGATGATCGCAATGACCAGCTTCATCCCTGCCCCCTCGATTGTACGAGAGGGCCCTTCGCAACGATCATGCCATTCGCGAAACGACGCGGTCCGGCGGGCGAGTGCGGCGGTGGAACGCGGATTAACGATAGAATAATGAGCAGCCGCGCGCGGCTGCCTCAAATTTCAGCAGCAGCGACGATCGCCTGCGCAGCGGGCAGGTCGTCCTCGTCCACCATCACGCGGACCGGGATCAGCAGATAGCTGCCGTCGGCGATGCTCGATCCGCCATCGAAGGCGATCGCATCCAGCCCTTCGGCATCGAGCCGCCCGACGATGATGTTGGCGAGATTGCGGTCATAGCGACCGAGTTCGACGAGGCTCATCAAAGATGCTTCCGTTACCGCGTTCAGGCCGTCGCCGTTCCACCCACCGTCAGCCCGTCCACCAGCAATGTCGGCTGGCCGACGCCGGCCGGCACGCTCTGCCCGCCCTTGCCGCACACGCCGATCCCCTCGTCCAGCGCAAAATCGTTGCCGATCCCGGTGACCTTGGTCAGGACCGTCGGGCCGTCGCCGATAAGCGTCGCGCCCTTGATCGGCGCGCCGATGCGGCCGTCCTCGATCAGATAGGCCTCGGTGCAGGAAAACACGAACTTGCCCGACACGATATCGACCTGCCCGCCGCCGAAGCTCTTGGCGAAGATGCCGCGCTTCACCCGGGCGAGCAGTTCGGCGGGATCGTCCTTGCCGCCCTTCATGAAGGTGTTGGTCATGCGCGGCATCGGCGCATGCGCGAAGCTTTCGCGGCGACCGTTGCCGGTCGGCGCGACGCCCATCAGCCGCGCGTTGAGACGGTCCTGCATATAGCCCTTGAGGATGCCGTCCTCGATCAGCACCGTCTCGCCGGTCGGCGTGCCCTCGTCGTCGATCGACAGCGAGCCGCGGCGATCCTGGATCGAGCCGTCGTCGACCACCGTCACCCCCGGCGCCGCCACCCGCTCGCCGATCCGGCCGGAGAAGGCGCTGGTGCCCTTGCGGTTGAAGTCGCCCTCCAGCCCGTGGCCGATCGCCTCGTGCAGCACGATCCCGGGCCAGCCCGGCCCGAGCAGCACCGTCATCTCGCCCGCCGGCGCGGCGACCGAATCGAGGTTGACCAGGGCATGCGCCAGCGCCTCGTCGATCCCGCGGTTCCACACCGCCGGGTCGAACAGCCGGTCGTAGAGATAGCGCCCGCCGATCCCGAACGTCCCGGTCTCGCGCCGGCCGTTCTGTTCGACGACGATCTGGATGTTGAGCCGCACCAGCGGCCGCACGTCGGTGGCGACGAAGCCGTCCGGCCGCACCACCTCGACCACGCCCCACGTGCCGCTGAGCCCCACCGACACCTGCGCCACGCGCGGATCGCGCGCCCGCGCCGCCGCATCGATCGTCTGGCACAGGTTCACCTTGTCGGCGAACGGCACCAGGTCGAGCGGATCGGCGTCGGTATAGAGGTGCCGGTTGTTGCCCTGCGGCGGCGGCGCCTTGGCCGCACTCGTCGGGTCGATCAGCGCCATCGTTTCGCCCGCGCGGCGGATCGCCGCCTCGGACAGTTCGTTGGCATGGGCGAAGGCGGTCATCTCGCCCGACACCGCGCGCAGGCCGAAGCCGGCGTTGGTGTCGTAGCTCGCGGTCTTCAGCCGGCCGTCGTCGAAGCCGAACGCCTCCGCCTTGCGGTACTGGAGGTAGAGTTCGCCGTCATCGGCGCGGCCGAGCGCATCGGCGGTGAGGCGCAGCGCCGCCTCGGGCGAAAGCTGGTCGCGGTACAGGAACGAGCGGGGATCGGCTGCAGATGTCATCCCGCCAATATAGGCGCGTTAAACGCTCGCGCCATCCGGATGATCGGGCAGCATGGATGGATCGACGCCGTCGGCCGGCCCGCCGATCAGCACGAAGCGGCGGTCGCAATAGCCGCAGTCGACATAGCCTTCCTCGTCGATCTGCAGGAACACCCGCGGATGGCCGAGCGCGGCACCGCCGGGAATGTCGGTGGCGCCGTCGCAGGCGACGCGACGCTGGGATACGCGGACGGTTTCGGGCGGCGGGATCATGCGGCTGCGGATAGCAAGGCCCGGCACCCGCTTCAATCCTTCCCGGCGCGGGGGCGATATCGGGGGAGGATTGTGTTGCGCCCGGGAAAGATCGGCGTATTCCGCGACCATGACCGAGGCCGCGATCCGCATCCAGAACCTCTGCAAAACCTATCAGGGCGGCAAGCGCGCGCTCGACGGGGTCAGTTTCGACGTGCCGCGCGGCCAGATCTTCGGCCTGCTCGGCCCGAACGGCGCCGGCAAGTCGACGCTCATCAACATCCTCGCCGGGCTGGTCAACAAGACCGAGGGACAGGCCGAGATCTGGGGATTCGACATCGACGCGCATCCGCGCAACGCCAAGGCGTCGATCGGCATCGTCAATCAGGAAATCCTGTTCGATCCCTTCTTCACCCCGATCGAGACGCTCAACATCCAGGCCGGGCTGTACGGCGTGCCCAAGGCCGAACGCCGCAGCCTCGAACTGCTGCGCGCGGTGCATCTCGAAGACAAGGCCAACGCTTATGCCCGCACGCTGTCGGGCGGCATGAAGCGGCGGCTGATGGTGGCCAAGGCGATGGTCCATTCGCCGCCGGTGCTGGTGCTCGACGAACCGACCGCGGGCGTCGACATCGAATTGCGCCAGCAGCTCTGGGCCTATGTCCGCGACCTCAACCGCGCCGGCGTCACGGTCGTGCTGACCACGCATTACCTCGAGGAAGCCGAGGAATTGTGCGACCGGATCGCGATCATCAACCACGGCCGCCTGATCGCCAACGAACCGACCCGCGAACTGGTCGGCAAGGCGCAGGAAAAGGTCGTCGCGGTGACCGTTGACCGCGACGTCGCGACGCTGCCCAGCAACGCCTGCTTCGGCAGGATCGTTCTCAAGGGCGCCCGCACGCTCGAGATCACCTATGCCAAGGACCGCGTCAACGCGGGCGAGGTGCTGGCGGCGGTGCAGCACGACGGCTTCGGGATCGTCGACGTGACGACGAAGGAACCTGATCTGGAAGACGTGTTCCTCAGCCTGACGCGCGCGTCCAATGTCTGACGCCTCCCGGACGGGAGGGCGCCGATGAGCAACACCGACGTCCTCATCGTCGGCTCGGGTGCGGCCGGCCTGACCGCGGCGCTCAACCTCGCCGACCGTTTCCGCGTCACCGTGCTCGCCAAGGGCGCGCTCAACGAAGGGTCGACCGCCTGGGCGCAGGGGGGAATCGCCGCCGTCCTCGAACCGGGCGACACGTTCGACAACCATGTCGAGGATACGATGGTCGCCGGCGCGGGCCTCAACGACCGCGATATCGTCGAATTCGTGGTCGAGAACGCCCCCGCCGCGATCGAGCGGCTGACGCAGCTCGGCGTCCCCTTCGCCACCGAGGGCACCGACGGCAAGGGAGCGCTCCACCTCACCCGCGAGGGCGGCCATTCGCACCGCCGCATCGTCCATGTCGCCGACGCGACCGGCTGGGCGGTGCAGGAGGCGCTGCAACGCGCCGCGGAGGCGCATCCCAACATCACTTTGGTCCCCGATCAGGTCGCGATCGACCTCGCCACCAGCCGCCATGAGCAGCGCTATTCGGGCGCAGGCAACGTCTGGGGAGTCTATGCGGTCGATCGCAACACCGGCCGCGTCAATCTCTACACCGCGCGGGCCACCATCCTCGCCACCGGCGGCGCGGGTCGCACCTACCTCTTCTCCACCGCCCCGCGCGGCGCGACCGGCGACGGCATCGCGATGGCGTGGCGGGCGGGTGCGCGCGTCTCCAACATGGAGATGATGCAGTTCCACCCGACCTGCCTTTACAATCTCGAGGTCAAGAACTTCCTCATCACCGAGGCGGTGCGCGGCGAGGGCGGCCGGCTCGTCAACCCGGCGACCGGCAGGCGGTTCATGTCGGACTATGACGCCGAGCGGATGGAGCTGGCGCCGCGCGACGTGGTGGCGCGCGCGATCGATGCCGAGATCAAGCGCTACGGTCTCGATTACGTCCATCTCGACATCAGCCATATGCCCGCCGACTTCGTGAAGGGCCATTTCCCCAACATCCACGACAAACTGCTCGGCCTCGGCATCGACATGACGACGCAGCCGATCCCGGTCGTGCCGGCGCAACATTACACCTGTGGCGGCGTGGTGATCGACCGCGACGGCCGCACCGACCTGCCCGGCCTCTATGCCGCCGGCGAATGCACCGAAAGCGGGCTGCACGGCGCCAACCGCCTCGCCTCCAACTCGCTGCTCGAATGCTTCGTCTTCGGCGAGGCGTGCGCGGATCATATCGCGGCGCATTGGGACACGCTGCCGCCGGTGCCGGTCATCCGCCCATGGGACGAGAGCCGCGTCACCGATTCGGACGAAGAGGTCGTCATCAAGCAGAACTGGACCGAGATCCGCCGCTTCATGTGGAATTACGTCGGCATCGTCCGCACGACGAAGCGGCTGGAGCGCGCGCAACACCGTATCCAAATGCTGACCGGCGAAGTCGCGGACTATTACGGCCATTTCCGCGTCACGCCCGACCTGATCGAGCTGCGCAACCTGCTCCAGACCGCCGAACTGATCGTGCGGTCCGCGCTGCACCGGCACGAAAGCCGCGGGCTGCACTATACGCTGGATTACCCGGAGACGCTGGCCGAGGCGGTCGATACGGTGCTGGTGCCCTGACCGCGTTGCACCCGGCGGCGACAAACCGCCGGGTGCGCGAAATGATCAGGCCGTGGCCAGTTCCGCCTGTGCGTTGATCCCACCGGTGGCGAGCTGCGTCAGCTTGTCGTTGGTCGCCTTTTCCTCGTCGAGCGTCTGCTGCAGGATCGCGGCGCACTCGGTCTTGCCAAGCTGCTTCGCCCAGGTGATGAGCGTGCCGTAACGGGCGATCTCATAATGCTCGACCGCCTGCGCCGCCGCGGTCAGTGCCGCATCGAGCACCGCCTTGTCGCTCACCTCGCCGGCGACCTCGTTCGCTTCCTTGATGATGCCGTCGATCGCCGGGCAGGTGACGCCCTTGGGCTGCATGCCCTCGATCTCGAACACGCGGCGCAGGCGCTCGATCTGGCCTTCCGTCTCGCGCAGATGCTGTTCGAACCCCTGGCGCAGCTGAACGTCGGTGGCCTTGTCGATCATCTTGGGCAGCGCCTTGGTGATCTGCTGCTCGGCATAATAAAGGTCTTCGAGTTGATGGACATACAGGTCTTGGAACGTCGCGATATCCTTGCTGAACAAGCCCATGATCTGTCTCCGATGATGTTGGAACGTGAATCTGTCGAACGAGCGGCGGCTCCCGCAAGTTGCTGAAAAAACAGATGATCCACATTAGTGCTGGCGTTCGACCCGAGGTGATTGCCGTCCGGCCGGAGCGGGCATAGGTTCACCGCTCCGGGGTGCGGGAGAGAATCGGTGGCGGTACGGCGTTCGGTGGCGTTTCTTGCGGTGACTGCCCTGCTGGCGGGGTGCGGCGGTGGTGGTGGTGGTGGATCGTCGGGCGCCACCGCAACCGGCGGATCGCCGACCACAGGTACGCCGACCCCGACCGTCGCCGCCGGCTGCACGCTCAGGGAGCGGCAGGACTGGGTCGCGGCGCAGATGCGCGAATGGTATCTGTTCCCCGATACCCTGCCCACCAGCCTCGACCCGACGCCGTACGGCAGCGTCGACACCTTTCTCGACGCGCTGACCGCGACCGCCCGGGCGCAGCGCAAGGATCGCTATTTCACCTATCTGACGTCGATCAAGGAAGAGACGGCCTATTACACCTCGGGCTCCAGCGCCGGCTTCGGCTGGCGGCTCGGCCTCGACAGCAACACGCGGCTGTACGTGACGGAGGCGTTCGAGGGCGCACCGGCGCTGGCGGCGGGAATCGATCGCGGGGCGGAAATCCTGGCGATCGGCACCTCGGCGAGCAACCTGCGGACGGTCGGCAGCCTGTACAACGCCGGCGGCAACGCGCTGGCCGATGCGCTCGGGCCGGACACGACGGGGACGACCCGCAGCTTCCAGATCCGCGACGCCGCCGGCACGCGCACCGTCTCGGTCGCCAAGACCGACTTCACGCTGACGCCGGTGTCCAGCCGCTATGGCGTGCAGGTCATTGCCGACGGCGGCCAGCGCTATGGCTATGTCAACCTGCGCACCTTCATCGATACCGCCGATCCCGCACTGCGCTCCGCCTTCGCGCAGTTCCGGGCGCAGGGGATCACCAACATCATCGTCGACCTGCGCTACAACGGCGGCGGGCTGGTCCGCACCGCCGAGCTGATGAGCAACCTGTTGGGTGCCAATCGCAACACGTCGGAGGTGATGAGCTACACCACCTTCCGCAGCGAGAAATCGGCGGAAAATTCGACGACCTTCTTCGCGCCGCAGCCGCAATCGGTCGCTCCGACCCGGGTCGCCTTTATCGGCACCGGCGGCACCGCCTCGGCGAGCGAGTTCGTCATCAACGCCTTCATCCCCTACCTTCACGCCAATGCGGCGCTGATCGGCACCAACACCTATGGCAAGCCGGTCGGCCAGATCGCACTCGACCGGGCGGCGTGCGACGACCGTTTGCGGGTGATCGCCTTCGCGTTGCAGAATGCGGCGCGCCAGGGGGCCTATTATGACGGGCTGGCGAATACGGTGGAGGCGAGCTGCCGCGCGGCGGACGACCTCGCCTATCCGATGGGCGATCCGCGCGAGGCGTCGACGCGTTCCGCGCTCGATTTCCTGCAGGGCAAGAGCTGCACGCGGATCGGCGCGTCTGCCAGTGCGGAGGCGCGGGCGCTGTCGGCGCCGGTGACCCGCGTCGCGCTGACCCCGTCCGGCGAGATGTCGACCGCGCAGCGCGAGGTGCCGGGGCTGTTCTGACGACGGCGGTCGCATGAGGTGACGCCGGCACGGCGAGCGGCTAGCGCGGCGATCATGCTCCACGACCCGCTGTTCCTGATCGTCGCCGCGACGGCGGTGATCCTCGTCGGCCTCGCCAAGGGCGGGCTGTCCGGACTGGGCGCGCTCGGAACGCCGCTGCTCGCGCTGGCGGTCGCACCGGTACAAGCCGCCGCGATCCTGCTCCCCATCCTCGTCGTGCAGGATGCGGTGAGCGTCTGGGCGTTCCGGCGGACGTGGGACGGCTGGGTGATTGGCTGGATGCTCCCGGGTGCGCTGCTCGGCATCCTCGGCGGCTGGACGTTCGCGGAGGTGCTGCCGGCGCAGGCAGTGATGGCGATGCTGGGCGCGATCACCGCGGGTTTCGGCGCGTGGCGGCTGTGGATCGAACGCGGCGGGCGCGCGGTCGCCGCCTCGCGCTCGCCGGGCTGGGTCGGCAGCCTGTTCGGGATCGGCATGGGCTTCGCCAGCCAGATTGCCCATGCCGGCGGGCCGCCGTTCCAGATGTGGGTGGCGCCGCGCAAGCTGCCGCACGAACGCTTCGTCGGCACCGGTGCGATCCTGTTCGCCATCGTTAACTGGGCGAAGGTGCCAGCCTATCTGGCGCTCGGTGCGTTCGACCGTGCGACGCTGACCGTATCCGCGGCGCTGCTGCCGCTGGCGATCCTCAGCACGCTGGCGGGCGTCTGGCTGATCCGCCGGATGCGCCCGGCGCGCTTCTACGTCCTCGTCTATCTGCTGATGGTGCTGCTCGGCGCGAAGCTGCTATGGGACGGGATCGGCTGAGCGATCCGGCGCGTTCATACCTGCAACCACAAGGAGCGGATGCGTGACGAAAACCCTGGCCGACCTGTCGAAGGCGATGCGCGACATCGATTTCGCGATGCTCTCCACCCATACCGACGGCGGCGCGATCGCGGCGCGGCCGATGAGCAACAACCAGCAGGTCGATTACGATGGCGACAGCTATTATTTCACGATGGACGACACGCGCACCGTCGCCGACATCACCCGCGATCCGCAGGTCAGCCTCAGCTTCCTCGGCAAGAGCGGCCTGCTGGGGATGCGCCCGTTCTTCGTCGCGGTCGAGGGCCATGGCGATCTGGTCCGCGACACGGCGGCATTCGAGGAACATTGGTCGCCGGATCTCGACCGCTGGTTCGAACGCGGCACCGACACCCCCGGCCTCGTCATGATCCACGTCCGCGCCGCCCGCCTGCATTACTGGGATGGAGAAGACGAGGGCGAGATTTCGCTGTAGGGCGCCCCTTTCGAAAGGGGGATTGCGATGCAGGATGACGACAGCTTCGTGTACGACGAGGCGAGCGGCGAGTGGATCAGCGCGGCGGACGCTGCTGCGGCGGCCGCGTCTGCCGGGACGGGGGTCGAGGTGCGCGATGCCGTCGGCAACATATTGGCCGATGGCGATCAGGTGACGCTCATCAAGGACCTGACCGTCAAGGGCGCCGGGCAGACGCTGAAGCGCGGCACGCTCATCAAGAGCATCCGCCTGACCGGCGATGCGCAGGAGATCGACTGCAAGTTCGACGGGATCAAGGGACTGGTCCTGCGCGCCGAATTCGTGCGCAAGCGCTGAATGCGGCCGAGGATCGATCCGAGCTGGGAGACGCCGCTGGCCGAGGCGCTGGCGCGGCTGCCGGCGCTGAATGCCTTCCTCGACGCCGAGGCCGGGGCGGGCAAGGCGATCTACCCCCCGGCCGAGGATCGCTTCCGCGCGCTGGAACTGACGCCGCTCGACGCGGTGCGCGTCGTGATCCTCGGACAGGATCCCTATCACGGCCCCGGGCAGGCGCATGGCCTCAGCTTCTCGGTCCGCCCGGGTGTGAAGGTGCCGCCGAGCCTCGCCAACATCTACAAGGAATTGCATGCCGACCTCGGCATTGCCCCGGTCGGGCACGGATGTCTGGAACATTGGGCGCGACAGGGCGTGCTCTTGCTCAACACGGTGATGAGCGTCGAGGGCGGCGAGGCGGCGTCGCATCGCGGGCGCGGCTGGGAGGCCTTCACCGACGCGATCATCCGCGCTGTCGCCGCGAGGCCGGAACCGGTCGTGTTCCTGCTATGGGGTGCGCACGCCCAGGCCAAGGCGGCGTTCGTGCGCGGCATCGATCAGGGTGGCGCGCATCTGGTCCTCAGCGCCCCCCACCCCTCGCCGCTGTCGGCGTACAAGGGCTGGTTCGGCAGCCGCCCCTTCTCACAGACGAATGCCTTCCTGATCGCGCATGGCGCGCCACCGATCGACTGGGCGCTGCCGCCGGCGCCGTGACCCGCATCCTTCGCGCCATGCCGGGGGTTAAACCCGCAGAGACAAGGAGAGACGGACATGACCGAAGCCTGGTGGAACGGTACGCGTATCGCTGCGAGCGACGACATCGTGACGGTGGAGGGCAATGCCTATTTCCCCCTCGCTGCGGTGGATGCGGCGGTGCTGCGGGACAGCGCGACGACCAGCGTCTGCCCGTGGAAAGGGACCGCGCATTATTACACGCTGGCGGTGGACGACGCGGAGAACCGCGACGCGGCGTGGTATTATCCGACACCGAAGGACGCGGCGCGGGAGATTACCGGGCGGGTGGCGTTCTGGAAGGGCGTCGACGTGCGGGGCTGATACCACGTTCTATATGGGCGCGGCCGGGGCGGTCATACATGCGAGAGTAGCGCCCCTTGGTATTTGTCGGGCTTCTGAACACCTTTCCGGCATGCTGCCATGGCAGTACCGTTCAGGTAATTGTAGCGCGCAGCGTGTCGGGCAATAAATATCTCAAGACACAGAGCGACGGGGAGCAGCCTAACAATCTGCTCAGCCTGCCGGAATGCCCATAATAGACGATTGATTTCCAGAGCGGCCCCGTCTTTACGACGGGGCCGCAATGCGTCACTCCGCCGCGGGCAGGTAAACCTCGCTCCCCTTCTCGCGGAACCGCTCGCTCATCTGCGCCATGCCGGCTTCGGCGTCCGCCACCGAGCCCTTGCCGTTCGCGAACAGCGCGCGGTCCGCGTCCGCTTCGTCCGCCGCGAGGAACGTGTCCGCCGGGGCGTTCTGCTTCGCGGCAAAGTCGCGGACTTCCTGCGTGATCTTCATCGAGCAGAATTTGGGGCCGCACATCGAACAGAAATGCGCGGTCTTGGCGCCTTCTGCCGGCAGAGTCTGGTCATGGTAGGATTCGGCCGTGTCGGGATCGAGGCTCAGGTTGAACTGGTCGCGCCAGCGGAAGTCGAAGCGGGCGCGGGACAGCGCGTCGTCGCGCATCTGCGCGGCGGGGTGGCCCTTGGCGAGGTCGGCGGCATGGGCGGCGAGCTTGTAGGTGACGACGCCGACCTTGACGTCGTCGCGGTCCGGCAGGCCGAGATGCTCCTTGGGCGTGACGTAACACAGCATCGCGGTGCCGTACCAGCCGATCATCGCGGCGCCGATGCCGCTGGTGATATGGTCATAACCCGGCGCGATGTCGGTGGTGAGCGGCCCGAGCGTGTAGAAGGGTGCCTCGCCGCACACTTCGAGCTGCTTTTCCATGTTCTGCTTGATCTTGTGCATCGGCACATGGCCGGGCCCTTCGATCATGACCTGCACGTCCTGCGCCCAGGCGCGATGGGTCAGCTCGCCGAGCGTATAGAGCTCGCTGAACTGCGCCTCGTCGTTCGCATCGGCGATCGATCCCGGGCGCAGGCCATCGCCGAGGCTGTAGGCGATGTCATAGGCCTTCATGATCTCGGTGATCTCGTCGAAGCGCTCGTAGAGGAACGATTCCTTGTGATGCGCGAGGCACCATTTTGCCATGATGCTGCCGCCCCGCGACACGATGCCGGTAACGCGTTTCGCCGTCATCGGGATGTAGGGTAGGCGGACGCCGGCGTGGATCGTGAAATAGTCGACGCCCTGTTCGGCCTGTTCGATCAGCGTGTCACGGAAGATCTCCCACGTCAGATCCTCGGCGATGCCGCCGACCTTTTCGAGCGCCTGATAGATGGGGACGGTGCCGATCGGCACGGGGCTGTTGCGGATGATCCATTCGCGCGTGTCGTGGATGTTGCGCCCGGTAGAGAGGTCCATGACCGTGTCCGCGCCCCAGCGGATCGACCAGACGAGCTTGTCCACCTCTGCCGCGACGTTACTGGCAACCGCGGAATTGCCGATGTTGGCGTTGATCTTGACGAGGAAGTTGCGGCCGATCGCCATCGGTTCGGATTCGGGATGGTTGACGTTGTTGGGGATGATCGCACGACCGCGCGCCACTTCGTCGCGAACGAATTCGGGCGTGACGTAATCGGGGATCGACGCGCCGAAGCTTTCGCCGTCGCGCTTGTAATCCTTCAGCATCTCGCGCCCCAGATTTTCGCGGGTCGCGACATATTCCATCTCGGGCGTGATGATGCCGCGGCGGGCATAATGCATCTGGCTGAGGTTCATGCCCGCCCTGGCGCGCAGCGGGCGGCGGACGGTGTTGGGGAATTGCGGCACGCCGCCCGACCGGTCCGGGCCGAGCTGGCCATTGTCTTCGGGGCGCAACTCGCGGCCGTCATAGGCCTCGACGTCGCCCCGCGCCTCGATCCACTGCCGGCGTAGCTGCGGCAGGCCCGCCATGATGTCGATGCGGGCATCGGGATCGGTATAGGGGCCCGAGGGGTCGTAAACGCGCAACGGGGGTTCGCCCGACGACGGGTCGAGATGGATCTCGCGCATCGCGACGCCGAGTGGGCCGACATGGACCTTTTTCGATCCGCGAATGGGACCGGTGGTGACGCCGATTTCGGTACGGGCAGGAACGTCGGCCATGTGTCGTCTCTCCAGTATCGGAGCGAGGACGGATCACGGGTGGCGACCGCTCCCTCCCTCCGCCGGTGTCAACCGGATCAGGTTCAGCGGGTCGAAGGCTGCGGCCTTCCTCTCAAGCGTGCGATAACGCTCCCCCGGGGATGCGGGGGTTGTACGCGCTTGGCGCCTGCACGCCAATGAAAAAGGGCCGCCCGGTGGGGCGGCCCTTCATCGCTCAACCGCTGGCGGCGGAGGTGCGGATGTTGCCGGCGATGCCGGAGGGGAAGAACCCGCCCGCGGCGACCGCGGCCTTGTTGAGGTAGACGATGTTGAGCACCTGCCCCGTCGACCGGCTGTAGGCGAGCCCGTTCGTATCGGTGGGAACGATGTTGGCGGTGGTCGCGTCGCCGATGCCCTGGTCGACGTCGCTGCCGCCATCGAGGCTGTCACGCGCGTCCGAGATCAGGCGGGCGTTGGTGAAGATCGACGGGGCATCGATTCCCTTGCGGTACAGCACCGAGCGGATCAGCCCGGCGTGATAGCTTTCGGTAGCGAGGATGCCGGCCGCCGCCTCGATGAAGGTCTTGTTGCCGATCAGTGGCGAGGCGCCCTTGTAGGCGGAGACGCCGACGTCCTCGAACAGATAGGCGCCAAGCAGGAAGTTGATGTCGTTGGCATAGGGATTGAACACGTCGCTCGACCCCACAACGTTGGCGGCGCGCGCCGCCGCGGTGAAGGCGCCGGTCGCGTCGCCGGCGATGTTGATCGCGGGCATCGCCACCGCCGAGCCGCCAAGGACGGTCTTGAGGAAGGTGACGTGCTGCACCTCGTCGAGCGCAATCTCGCGCGCATATTGCGCGACGATCGGGTCGGAGAAGGGCACCGCCGCGCCGCCGGTGACCGTACCGACGGTGCCGACGCCGCTGGTCAGCCCTGCGGACAGCGGCTGGCCGAACGCTGCCCAGCTGTAGAACTGCGCCTCGAGATATTCGAGGTTGAGCGCGAAGTTGAGGATGTCGGCATCCGCGGCGACCGACGTCGCCGTCGAACTGGGCGTCGGCGTCGGCGTCGGGTCGTCGCCGTCGCTGCCGCAGGCGGCGAGCAGCGCGAGGCCGCCGGCCGAGGCGGCGGCACCACCGGCATAGCGCAGGAAGTTACGGCGTTCGGCACGGCGGGCGGCGATCGCGTCGAGGACGGTGTCGGTCGGAAGGTCGGTCATCGGGTTCAATCCCCTGAATGCTTTGAAGGACGCAGCTGGCGGATCGGCGCCGGATCAGGAGACGGTGGCCGCCTTGATCGTGCCGTTGAGGCCGGACGGGAAGAATCCGCCCGCACTCGTCGCCGCGGCGTTCAGATAGACGATGTTGAGCACCTGGTTGGGGCTGCGGCTGTAGGCGATGCCGTTCGCGTCGGTCGGCATGATGTTCGACACCGCGAAGGTCGGCGTCGGCGTTGCGGTCGCGGTGGGCGTTGGGGTCGGTGTGGGCGTCGGCGTCGCGGTCGCGGTCGCGGTCGGCGTCGGGGTAGGCGTCACCTGGCCCGGCGCGGCGCTGGTGCCCGGCGTGATGCCCTGGTCGATCTCGGTCCCGCCGTCGAGGCTGTCGCGCGCGTCGGAGATCGACTGGACCTGCGCGATCAGCGTCGATCCCGTCACGATGCCCTTGCGGTACAATTCGGTGCGGATCGTTGCGGCATGATAGGCCTCGACCGCCAGGATACCGGCCGCCGCCTCGATATAAGTCCTGGTCAGCAACGGCGCCGCGCCCTTGTAGGCGGTGACGCCGACGTCCTCGAAGATGAACGCGCCGAGCAGGAACGTCTCGTCGTTGAGATAGGGGTTGAAGGTCTGGCCGGCGCTGATGAGCTTGGCGGCGACCGCAGCGGCGGAAAAGGCGCTGTTCGGCCCGACCGAAATATCGATCACCGGTTGCGCGACCGCGACCGTGCTGCCGAGCGCATTGCGCAGATAGGTGACGTGGGCGAGTTCGTCGGCGGCGATCTCGCGGGCGTAGCGCGCGATTACCGGATCACTGAACGGCACCTGCGCCCCGCCACGCACCGCGCCGGCCGTCCCCGTGCCGGTCAGCAGGTTGGCAGGCAGGCCGGCGCCGGTGGTGGCATAGGCGTAATATTGCGCTTCGAGATATTCGAGATTGAGCGCGAAATTGAGGATGTCCGGATCGGTATAGACCGGGGTCGGGGTCGGCGTGGGGGTCGCCGTCTGCGCCCGCGCCTGATCGGCCAGCGTCAGCGCGGACGCCCCGGCGGCGGTGACCGCCATCGCGCCGATCGCGGTCTTGAAGAAGTCGCGACGCTGTTCGCGACGCGCGACGCGGGCGTCGAGCGCCGCGGTCAGGATGGCGCTGTCGATATCGGTACGGGCGGTCATTACTCGGGTTCTCCCCATCGCGCGGGCGGTTTGCGCGCCGCCCAGGATAGCCCTGCCGTTCCGCATCCCGCCCGGTGCGTCAACCCCGACCGCGCCGGAATCGGCCGATCGGACGGACCAAGCGGAGGAACCGCCAATGAAAAATCCTCCCCCGACGCCCGTAAGGGCATCGAAGGAGGATCGATCATCGGCGCGCCAGGAGGGTGGCGCGCCGAAGGCGGGGAGGATCAGCCGAGACCGACGGTAAAGGCCGGGTTCGGATTGTTGGTGCCGGCCGGGAAAAAGCCGCCGCTGGTGCGGTTGGCGCCGGTGGCGTTGAGGTACACGATATTGTGCACCTGTTGTGTGGTGCGGCTGTAGGTGAGGCCATTCACGTCGGTTGGGACGATGTTCGACACGCCGGTCGCGAGGACGCCGATGTTGGTGCCGCCGATCCCCTGGTCGGTATCGCCGGTGCTGGCGGTGGTGCCGTCCGGCGAGGCGCTGCCCGCGGTCGGCGTGGTGCCGCCCGCCAGCGTCCCCGTCGCGGTGCCGTCGGCGGCGTCGCGCAGGTTCGAGATCTGCTGCGCCTGGGTGATGAGGTCGCGGTTGGTGACCCCCCGGGCGTAGAGGATCGTGCGGACCAGACCGGCGTGATAGGCCTCCGCCGCAAGAATCCCCGCCGCCGCCTCGAGATACATCGCCGAGATGACCGGCGATGCGCCCTTGTAGGCGGTGACGCCGACGTCCTCGAAGATGTAGGCGCCGAGCAGGAAGTTGGTCGGGTTGAGATAGGGATCGAACGTCGCCGTCGCGCCCGAGATCACCCCCGCCGCCCGCGCCGCCGCCGAGAAGGCGCCGTCCACGGTGCCGGAGATGTTGATCGCCGGCTGCGCCACCGCCGCACTGCCGAGCGCGGTCCGCAGGAAGTTGACGTGCGCGATCTCGTCATAGGCGATCTCGCGCGCATATTGGCCGATCAGCGGATCGCCGGTGAAGTCGACCGCGCGCGGGAAGCCAGCGCCCGACCCGGTCACCACCGACCCCTGCGTGCCCGTCCCGGTCAGCGACGCGGCCGGCAGGCCGGTGCCGAAGGCGGCATAGCTGTAGAATTGCGCCTCGAGATATTCGAGGTTGAGCGCGAAGTTGAGCACGGCCACGTCGGTGCTGACCGCCGGCGTGGGCGTCGGCGTCGGGAAGGGCGTCGACATGGCGTCGTCGTCACCGCAGGCGGCGAGCAGCGACAGGCCGCCGACGGCGGCGACGCCACCGACCGCGGTCTTCATGAAGGCTCGGCGCGCGTGGCGGCGGGCGGTGGTCTTTTCGATGATCTCGAGGATCGATGTCTCGTGGGTCATGATCGCGCTCCCCTCAGTTCGCGCCGCTGGAGCGGATCGCAGTGTTGCCGTTGTTGATGCCGTTGGGGAAGAACCCGCCCGCGGTCACCGATCGGGGATTGAGATAGACGATGTTGAGCACCTGCGCCGGGGTGCGGCTGAAGGCGAGCCCGTTGGTATCGAGCGGCACGATGTTCGACACGGTCTGGCCCGACACGGTCGTCGGCGAGATGCCCTGATCGAGATCGGTGGTGCCGTCGACCGAATCGCGCAGGTTCGAGATCGCATCGGGATTGGTGCGCAGCGCCGGTACGGTCAGCCCGCGCGCATAGAGCGCGGTGCGGACGATCGCGGCGTGATAGGCCTCGACCGCGAGGATGCCGGCGGCCGCCTCCAGATAGGTCTTGTTGTTGATGAGCGCGCCGGCCGCGCCCTTGTAGGCGGTGACGCCGACGTCCTCGAAGATGAAGGCCGCCTGCAGGAAGCTGTTGTCGTCCGCATAGGGATCGAAGCCGGTCAGCGCCGGCGTCGTGCTGGCCGCCGCGGCCGCGAAGGCACCGCCGGCGGCGCCCGAGATGTTGATCGTCGGCTGCGCGGCGATCAGCGCGTCACTGGTGCCGGTGCCGCGGATCGCGGCGCGCAGGAAAGTGACGTGCGCGATCTCGTCCTGCGTGATCTCACGCGCATAGGCGGCGATCGCGGGGTCGGTAAAATTGACCCGGCGTGCCGATCCGGTGCCGGTGCCGGTGACGACCGCACCCTGCGTGCCGACGCCGCCGGTGAGCAGGTTGTTGGGCAGCCCCTGTCCGGTCGAGGCGTAGCTGTAGAATTGCGCCTCGAGATATTCGAGGTTGAGCGCGAAGTTGAGGACGTCGACCTCCGACGGGCCGGTCGTCTGCGCCTGCGCTTCGCTGGCCAGCGACATCGCCGCGGCACCGGCAGTGGCCACCGCCGCCATGCCCATCACGTTCGTAAAGAAACCGCGGCGTTCTTCGCGCCGCCTCGCCCGGGCGTCGAACGCCTCGATGATCTGATCCGTCTGGGTCATGGTCAGCAACCTCCCTCACCTTGTCGGCCGCACCGACGTCGTTCCGCCACGCTGACGAGACGATCCACGGGAAACCTCCGGCAGCTACGTTCCGGATGCGGGAAAGGATGCCAGCAACAAAAAGAAAAACCTTGATCTCAACGCGTTGCAACGCAACAAATATCGGCGTCGACCGGACGATATATTGCGACCCGGCAGAACTGCGGCTAGTCTTTCAACCGTGCAGCACCCCGATCAGCCCCGTCTCGACATGGCCCGTGCGGCATTGGTCGAGGCGTTGATCCGCACCGGCCGGCACGATCGCGACGCCTTCCGCGACGTCTATGCGATGACGTCGGCGAAGCTTTTCGGGATCTGCCTGCGTATCTGCGTCGACAGGCAAGGTGCCGAGGACGTGTTGCACGACGTGTATCTGACGATCTGGAACCGGGCGGACGGCTATCAGCCGGGACGCGCGAGCCCGATTTCCTGGCTGGCGACGATCGCGCGCAACCGCGCGATCGACTGGCGCCGGCGACAGGGTCGCGGGCGGGCGGCCCCCCTGGACGAGGCAGACACGATCGCCGACGGCGCGCCGCGGCAGGATGACGCATTGCTCGCCGAGGAAGCGCAGGCGCGGCTGCACGAATGCCTGGAGGGGATCGAAAGCCGCCAGCGCGGCGCGATCCGCAGCGCGTTTTTCGGCGGGCTGACCTATGCCGAACTGGCCGAGCGGCAGGCGGTGCCGCTGGGGACGATGAAATCCTGGGTGCGGCGCGGCCTGCTGGCGTTGCGGGGGTGCCTCGATGCCGGCGCCTGAAGACCCCGCCATGCCCGATCCCGATATGCCCGATCCCGACATGATGGCGGCCGAACTGGCGCTGGGCGTGCTGGAGGGCGACGAGCTCGCCGTCGCGCTGCGGCGGCTGGTGCACGAGCCCATGTTCGCCGCGGCGGTCGAGCGGTGGCGCGACTGGCTGGCGGCGCTGTTCGCGGACTGGCCGGCGGTGGATGCCCCCGCCGGGATGGCGGCGCGGATCGAGGCGTCGATCGACCGGTCGCAGAATCATGGCGTGGCGGGCGACCCGGCGGCAGCGAACGACAACCAGCGAGGCTGGCGGATGCTGGCGCTGGCGGCGAGCATCGCGGCGTGCCTGTTGCTGGCGGTGACGGCGATGCTGGCGCTGCGGCCGGCGCCGGCACCGGTGCGCATCCCCGTGCCGGTCGCCGGACCGGCCCCGCTGATCGCGGCGATGGCGCCGACCGGCGCGGGCACACCGGTCGCGGCCGCCTACGATCCCGCGCGCGGGACAGTGCGGATCGCCGGCGCGGTCGACGTGCCGGCCGGGCGATCGGCCGAATTGTGGGTGATCCGCGGGACCGAGGCGCCGCGCTCGCTGGGCGTGGTCGCGGATGCGACGCGGGCCGAACTGACCGTACCCGCCGCGCTGCGCGGCGTGATCGGGGCGGATGCGGTGCTGGCGATCTCGATCGAGCCGGCCGGCGGCTCGCCGACCGGGGCACCGACCGGGCCGGTGGTGGCGGCGGGCAAGCTCAGCGGGTGACGTGACCGGGGACGACCGGGCGGAGGGCGCGTCGATCCGCCCCCGCCCCGTCGTCGGTCAGAAGGTGTAGGCGAGCCCGACCGCGCCGAGCCACTGGTTCTTCGACCCGGCGATGCCGACCAGCGGGCTGTCGGCGAAGTCGTTGAGCATGCGGCGATAGGTGCCGCCGGCGACGACCTTGAACCCCTTCAGCAGATTGCCGGTCAGCGAATAGGTGGCGAGGCCGCCGAGCGTATAGTTCTTCCAGCCGCCGCGCGCATTGTAGGTCGGCAGGCCGCTGGCGATCGTCTGCGTCGGCGACACCGAGAAATAGGTGGTCGCATAGCCGCGGCCGGCACGCTCGGCCGTACCGAACAGCGCCACCGCCGCCTTGGTGCTGAGCGGGGTGATATAGTTGACGCTCGGCTGCCAGATGCCGCTGTCGTGCGCGTTGCTGACGTCATGGCGATAGCTGACCGTCACCGACAATTTGTCGTACGGGCTGGTGATGACGCCGGTCTTGCCGATGCCGACATAGCCGCCGAGTTCGATCGCGGTATCGACCTTGCCGAGCGCACGAACGCGGGGATCGTCGATGTTCTTGAGGCTGTTGCGGTTGAAGTTGACGACGCCGATCGGGCCTGCCTGCAGGTCCCAGGTCGTTCCCGGCCGGTTGGGGATCAGATCGACGCTCAGGCGGTTGCCGGCGAGCGTGAAGCCGAAGCCCTTGATCGAGCCGATCGCGGCGGGGGCCGGCGTCCAGCGATAGTCGTTCGAGCCTTCGTAATCGGTGAGGTAGACGCCGGCGGCGCCGATGGTGACCGAATCGCGGTCGAGGTCGAATTCCGCCGCGGTGCTCGCCACCGACCCGGTGCCGGGCGGGACGTCCTGCGCGAGCGCGGGCGAAACGAGAGAAACGGCGGCCGCGAGCGCGAGCGGCAGGACAATCTTGACGGACAAAGGAGAGGCTCCAAACCTGTTACGAGGCCGTAACGCGGTCAGGTCCGTTATTATCCGACCGATTGTGTCAGAAGATGTAACGCATCGTGATCTGTTGCTGATTTGCATCACTGGTCACCGCGAAGCGGGCGGCGGCGAAGCGCGGCGGGCCGAAGCGGATCGCGGGATTGCGCGAGAAGCCGAAGCCTTCCTTGGGGATGCCGGCGAAGGTGTCGAGCTTGGCGTTGCCGTTCTCGTCGTGGATCACCGCGACCGCATAATTGCCGAGCGGCAGGCCGTCGAAGCGCATCGCATGCGCGCCGGCCGGGACCGAGCGGGTGACGGCATCGGCATCGTCGACGCAGGCGGGGAAATTGTCCGGGTCCGCGGTCAGGCAGACGCGCAGCATCCCCCTGGCCGAGCGCATATGGTCGACGCCGACGTCAAGCCGCGCGATCGGCGCCGCGCCGAGGACCAGCGCCGCCGCCGGCAGCAGCGCGGTCATCCGCAACGCCATGGCGTGCCGCCGCCCGGGCGTGCGTGCGTGCGAAGTCGCCGATGCCGCGATCGGTGCCGCACAAACGATCCCAGAAACGGAAGTAGAGCCCATAATTGCATCCATATTGTTCATGGTGGCGTTGGTGATGACTGGCGGTGATAAGCCATCCCCCCAATGGCCCCCGCCACATGAACCTCGGGAAAACCTCCCAACCCATGTGATTGGTTACGCCCATAACGGTCATGACCGCCAGCACGAAGCCCAGAGCGCCGACGTGGATCGGAATTGCCAGCACCAGTAGCGGAATTGCCACAGCCCCGGTCACCGCCTCCAGCGGGTGGAAGGCCATCGCGGCCCAGGCGGTCGGC
The DNA here is from genome assembly GCF_002292295.1 of Sphingomonas sp. UBA978. Classification (GTDB taxonomy): domain Bacteria; phylum Pseudomonadota; class Alphaproteobacteria; order Sphingomonadales; family Sphingomonadaceae; genus Sphingomonas. The sequence goes on along the minus strand of NZ_DBBS01000016.1, from coordinate 157,229 downwards.
GGGCGGCTGGCGTGATGGACGGCATGCGCCGCGCGGAACACCGCCGGCCGGTGCATCCAGCGATGCGTCCAGTAGAACCAGGTGTCATGGAGAAACAGGTAGATGCCAACCGACACCGGCAGATACCAGAGCGGGAAGGCGTGGACGTCCTCGTAGATCCGCGTCCAGCCGTGCGCCTTCCACCCCCAGGCGAGCACGCCGGCGGGGATGCCGTAGATCGCCGCCGAGGCGAGGCTCCACGCCACCTCGCGCCGCATCTGCGCGTCGAGCCCGGTGTAGAGGCCGGGATGGCGCACCCGCGTCGCCGCGGCGAACGCGCCTGAGACGATCAGATAGCGCACGCCGACGATCAGCGTCATCGCCAGTGCGGACAGGGTGATCGCGATCAGCATGGCGCGGGCTTAGCCGAGTTCGGCGCGCGGGGATACACGCTGCCCGGCGGGTCAGCGTTCGAACACCAGCGTCGGATGATCGCGATAGCGCGCCTCGCGCACCTCGACATAGCCGAGCCGCGCCGCCAGCCGCCGCGAGGGCGCGTTGCCCGGATCGATGATGCAGGTGGTGCGGGCGATCCCCTGCCCCGTCGCCCAGGCGAGGATCGCGGCGAGCGCCTCGGCCGCATAGCCCTTGCCGTGCGCCGCCGGGGCGAGCGCCCAGCCCATCTCCGGCCAGGCCAGCGGCGGATCGATCGCCCGGCGCGATTCGAGCAGCCCCGCCTCGCCGACCAGCACGCCGTCGGCATTGCGCAGCACCCAGCTGCCATAGCCGAACAGCTGCCACTGGCCGACCGAGCGGAGCAGGCGCAGCCACACGTCCTCGCGCGACCGGGGCACGCCGCCGATCATCGCATAGACCGCCGGGTCGCCCCACATCGCGGTCAGCTCGTCGAGGTCCCCGGGCGCGTGGCCGCGCAGGATCAGGCGGTCGGTGCGGAGGATCGGCACGGTCATGGCTCCATGTCTAAGTCGTGCGGCGGGCATGCGAAACCCGGTTCTCGCACGGAGCGCTTTGGGCTAGGCGCGACCAGGATGGGTAGGACGATCCCTTGCGACGTGGCGATCGTCGGCGGCGGGCTGGCGGGCGGCCTGATCGCGCTCGCGCTGCGGGCGAAGCGCCCCGATCTCGACGTGCGGATCGTCGAGGGCGGGGCGACGCTGGGCGGCGATCACGTCTGGTCGTTCTTCGGCAGCGACGTCGACGCGGCCGACCGCTGGCTGGTGTCGCCGCTGGTGGTGCATGCGTGGCGCGGCTACGACGTCGCCTTTCCGAACCTGACGCGGCAGATCGACGCGACCTATTATTCGCTGACCAGCGAACGGTTCGACGCGGTCGTGCGCGCGGCGCTGCCGGCGCAGGCGGTGATGACGGGCCGCAAGGTGCTGGCGGCGTCGGCGACCGCGGTGGTGCTCGCCGACGGCGACCGGATCGAGGCGAAGGGGGTGATCGACTGCCGCGGGCCGGGCGACCTGTCGGTGCTCGACCTCGGCTGGCAGAAGTTCGTCGGGCAGGAGCTGGCGCTGGCGCAGCCGCATGGCGAGACCGGGCCGCGGGTGATGGACGCGACCGTCGCGCAGATCGACGGCTATCGCTTCGTCTATTGCCTGCCCTTCGCCGAGACCCGGATGTTCGTCGAGGACACCTATTACAGCGACACGCCGGGGCTGGACGGCACCGCGATCGGCGGGCGGATCGCCGATTATGCGCGCAGCCGGGGCTGGCAGGTCGAGGCGGTTGTGCGCGGCGAGGCGGGCGTGCTGCCGATCACCTTGGGGGGCGATTTCGAGGCCTATTGGCGCTCGACCGGCGCCAACGTCGCCAAGGCGGGGATGCGCGCCGGGCTGTTCCAGCCGGCGACCGGCTATTCGCTGCCCGACGCGGTGCGGCTGGCGATCGGGCTCGCGGGCGAGGCGGATCTGTCGGGTGCGGCGCTGGCGCGATTCACCTATGGCCATGCGCGGGCGGCGTGGCGGCGTGGCGCCTTTTACCGCATGCTCAACGCGATGATGTTCCGCGCCGGCGATCCGGCGGAACGTTGGCGCATCATCGAGCGCTTCTACCGGCTGGACCCGATGCTCATCACCCGCTTCTATGCCGGGCGGTCGAGCCTCAAGGACAAGGCGCGCATCCTGACGGGCAAGCCACCGGTGCCGGTGGCCAGCGCGATCAGGGTGTTGCGGACGACGGCGTGGCGCTGAGCCACCGACAGGGATGGAAACGAATATGAAGTCGGCGATCGTCATCGGTGCGGGATTCGGCGGATTGGCGCTGGCGATCCGGCTGCAATCGGCAGGGGTGCAGACCACCATCGTCGAATCGCGCGATAAACCGGGTGGCCGCGCCTATTACTGGGAGCGCGACGGCTTCACCTTCGACGCCGGTCCCACCGTCATCACCGATCCCGCCTGCCTGCAGGAATTGTGGTCGCTGACCGGGCGCGACATGGCCGAGGACGTGACGCTGCAGCCGGTGACGCCCTTCTACCGGCTCAACTGGCCCGACGGCACCAATTTCGACTATACCAACGACGAACCGCTGCTGCAGCGCGAGATCGGCAAGCTCAACCCGGCCGACATCGCGGGCTATCACAAGTTCCTCGAATATGCCGAGGGCGTGTATCGCGAGGGCTATGAGAAGCTCGGCCATGTCGCCTTCCTCGACTTCGCGTCGATGATAAAGGCGGCGCCGGCGCTGGCGAAATACCAGGCGTGGCGGTCGGTCTATTCGATCGTGTCCAAATATGTGCAGAACGAGAAGCTGCGCGAGGCGCTCAGCTTCCACACCCTGCTGGTCGGCGGCAATCCGATGACGACCAGCGCGATCTATGCGCTGATCCACAAGCTGGAGCGCGACGGCGGCGTCTGGTTCGCCAAGGGCGGCACCAACCGGCTGGTCGCCGGGCTGGTCGCGCAGTTCCAGCGGATCGGCGGCACGCTGCGCCTCGGCGATCCGGTCACCGCGATCGAGACGCTGGGCGACCGGGTGACCGGCATCCGCTGTGAGAGCGGCTGGAGCGGCGAGGCGGATGCGGTCGCGGCGAACAGCGACATCATGCACACCTATCGCGACCTGCTGTCGACCTCGCGCAGCGCGCAGCGGACGAAGGCGCGGCTGGAGCGCAAGAGCTATTCGCCGTCGCTGTTCGTCGTTCATTTCGGAATCAAGGGCACCTGGCCCGGCATCCCGCACCACATGATCCTGTTCGGCCCGCGCTATAAGGGGCTGCTCGAGGACATCTACGACCATGGCGTGCTGTCGGAGGATTTCTCGCTCTACCTCCACCACCCGACCGTCACCGATCCGTCGATGGCGCCCGAGGGGCATTCGACCTTCTATGCGCTGGCGCCGGTGCCGCACATGGGCAAGTTCCCGGTCGACTGGAACGAGGTCGGCCCGATCCTCGAAAAGCGCATCCTCGACGAGGTCGGCCGGCGGCTGATCCCCGACATCCACGAGCGGATCGTCACCAAGTTCAGCTATGCGCCGAACGATTTCGCCACCGACCTGAAGGCGCATCTGGGCAGCGCGTTCAGCCTCGAGCCGGTGCTGACGCAGAGCGCCTATTTCCGCGTCCACAACCGCGACGATGCGATCCCAAACCTGTATTTCGTCGGTGCGGGCACGCATCCGGGCGCGGGGATTCCGGGCGTGGTGGGCAGCGCCAAGGCGACCGCGGCGCTGATGCTGGGCGGGCGGTGATGGCCTCCCCTCCCTGACAAGGGAGGGGCCGGGGGTGGGTTGCCCTCCGCATCGCGATCGGCCAGCCTTGGGCGATGCCGCGGATCGCCCCTCGCATGACCGCCCATGCCCGCGCGCTGCGCACCAACGCGACCGAAGCGGAGCGGTTGATATGGCTGCGCCTGCGGTCCTTTCGTCCGCGGTTCACCCGGCAGCTTCCGGTCGGGCGCCACATCGTCGATCTCGCCTGCCGCAGCGCGAAGCTGGCGGTCGAGTTCGACGGGAGCCAGCATGCGGACAATGCGGCCGACGCGACGCGGACGGCGTTTCTGGAGGGCCTCGGCTGGCGTGTCATCCGCTTCTGGAATTCCGACGTGGTGGGCAATCCGGATGGCGTGGCAGCGGCGATTCTGGCAGCCGTCGAGGAATATGGCGGGCCACCCCACCCCCGACCCCTCCCTTCCCGGGAGGGGAGAAGAAGGGACGCATGACGCTCAGGCATAAATTCGGTCTCCCCGCCCTCGCCCTCGCCCTCGCCCTCTCGCTTGCACTCGCGGCCTGCGGTGGCCGGTATCGGCCGGTGAGCGATTTCCCGGTTACGATCGGGCGGCCGTACACCGTCCGTGGCGTCACCTATACGCCCGCCGCCGCGCCGGCGTATGACGCGCTCGGGCTCGCCGGCTGGTACGGCAACGAGTCCGGCGGCCGCACCGCCAATGGCGAGAAATTCCGCGTGAAGGCCATCACCGGCGCGCATACCACCCTGCCGCTGCCGAGCTATGTCGAGGTGACGTCGCTCGCCACCGGGCGGACGATCCTCGTCCGTGTCAACGATCGCGGACCGTTCGCGCGCGGGCGGATCGTCGACCTGTCGCGCGGGGCGGCCGAGCTGCTCGGCATACGGGCGGCCGGTACCGCGGCGGTGCGGGTGCGGCGGGTCGATCCGCCGGAGCGCGACCGCGCCCGGTTGCGCGACGGCAAGGCCGCCGCCGCGCGGCCCGATGCCACGGCCGCGGACCTCGCCGCGTTGCGCGATCGCTGGCGGACGGATGCGCGCTGACGCGGTACCGCGATCTTGCCCGCGCCGGTTCATCGGCGTAGCGGCGGGGACATGAAACGCCTCGCCATCTATTGCGGCTCCGCCACGCCCGCCGACCCCGTCTATATCGACTCCGCCCGTGCGATCGGGCGCACGCTCGCCGAGCGCGGCATCGGCGTCGTCTATGGCGGCGGCCGCCTCGGCCTGATGGGCGCGATCGCCGACAGCGCGCTGGCGGCGGGCGGCGAGGTGATCGGCGTCATCCCGCAGGCACTGGTCGATGCCGAGGTCGCGCACCGCGGCCTGACCGAACTCCATGTCGTTTCGGGCATGCATGCGCGGAAAGCCGCCTTCACCGATCTTGCCGACGGCTTCGTCACCATCCCCGGCGGCACCGGCACGATGGACGAATTGTGGGAGGCGCTGAGCTGGGCGCAGCTCGGCTATCACGCCGATCCGGTCGGCCTGCTCAACGTCGCGGGCTATTACGATCACCTGATCGCCTTCTGGGACAAATCGGCGGAGGTCGGCTTCCTGCGGCCGCAGCATCGCGACCTGCTGATCGTCGACGACACGCTCGACGGGCTGCTGGCGAAGATGGCGGCGCATGTGCCGACCCAGCCGATCGTACGGATGAAGACGTCTGACCTCTGAGGCGCTGCCCTCCCGCGACGCGCCCTCCCGCGACGCCATCGTCGCGACCGCGCACGAATCGATCGCGCGCGGATCGAAGAGCTTCGCCGCGGCGAGCCTGTTGTTCGATCCCGTGACGCGCGAGCGCGCCTGGCTGCTCTATGCCTGGTGCCGCGCCTGCGACGATATCGCCGACGGGCAGGACCATGGCCACACCATGTCGGTGGTCGAGGATGCGCCGCAGCGGATCGCGGCGATGGCGGTGCTGACCGATGCGGCGCTCGCCGGCCGGGCGATCGGCCTGCCCGCCTTCGACGCGTTGCGCATCGTCGCGGGCGAGACGCGGCTGCCGGCGCGCTACGCGCACGACCTGATCCAGGGATTCCGGCTGGATGCGGAGGACTGGCGGCCGCGCACCGAGGACGATCTGCTCACCTATTGCTACCATGTCGCCGGCGTCGTCGGCTGCATGATGGCGGTCATCATGGGCGTCGACCCGGACGATGCGGCGGTGCTCGACCGGGCCTGCGACCTGGGGCTGGCGTTCCAGCTGGCCAATATCGCCCGCGACATCGCCGAGGATGCGGCGGCGGGGCGCTGCTACCTGCCGACCGACTGGCTGGCGGAGATGGATATCGCGCCCGACGCGATCATGGCCGACCCGGCGAAACTCGCCGTGCTGGCGATGCGCCTGACCGACCGCGCCGCGCAGTTCGAGGCGAGCGCGCGGATCGGGACACGCGCGCTGTCGTTCCGCTCGGCCTGGGCGGTGCTTGCCGCCGCCGATATCTATGGCACGATCGGACGCAAGGTCGCCGGTCGTGGCGCGGCGGCATGGGACCGGCGGGTGACGACGTCGAAGGCGGAAAAGCTGCGCTTCATCGCGCAGGCGTGGCGGAATGCGCGGGGCCGGAATGCACTGGCCGACGTGCGGCGCGATCCGACGCTATGGCGCCGGCCGGCCTGAGCCGATCGTCAGAGCGTGCGCACCTTCGCGTCCGCCTTCGCGATCTGCGCGCCCGCGGTGCGGCAGGCGGCACCGATCATCGGATAGGGAACGTCGGTGTTGCGGGCGAGCTGATCGGGCAGCGCCGCGCGACATTGCGCCATCGACTGGTAGCGGGTCGGGACGATCCGAGCCTCGCTGCACTGGACGTTGCCGTCCGCGCAGCCCATGATCGCCATGACGTAGAACAGGGGTTCCATATGCGCCTCACTCTCACGCGGTAAAATCCGCGGGGGTGGCATTATGTTCCGCGCGCTCGCTTTCGCCGCGGGCCGGACGCCCCTACATGCGGTGCAATGCCTCCCGCCGATCCGACCAGCCACACCCGCGCCGACCAGCCGCTGCTGCCGACCCTTCGCCGCTTCCTCCCCTATCTCTGGCCCGCGGGTCAGGCCGGGCTGAAAGCGCGGATCGTCGGCGCGATGACGCTGGTGGTGATGAGCAAGCTCGTCCAGGTGTTTGGCGCCGCCTATACGCTGAAATATGCGGTCGACCGCATGGCGGTCGGGGATCGCGGGCTGGCGACGATCGTGATCCTGCTGGTGGTCGGCTATGCGGCATCGCGCTTTTCGACGACGCTGTTCGACAATGCCCGCAACGCGGTGTTCGAACGCGTCGGGCAGGATGCGACGCGGCGGCTGGCGGCGAACGTCTTCCGCCACCTGCACGGCCTGTCGCTGCGCTTCCATCTGGAGCGGCGCACCGGCGCGGTGACCAAGGTGGTGGAGCGCGGCACCAAGAGCATCGATACGATGCTGTATTTCCTGCTGTTCAACATCGCGCCGACGGTGCTGGAGCTGGCGCTGGTGCTCGGCATCTTCTGGCACAGCTTCGGCTGGCCGCTGGTCGCGGCGACGGTGGCGATGGTCGCGGTCTATATCCTGTTCACGCAGAAGGTGACCGACTGGCGCAACGCGCTGCGCGCGCGGATGAACGACCTCGACACCGGCGCGGTGGCGCATGCGGTCGATTCGCTGCTCAATTTCGAGACGGTGAAGTATTTCGGCGCCGAGGAGCGCGAGGCGAAGCGCTACGATGCGGCGATTTCCGCCTATGCCGCCGCCGCGACCAAGTCGGAAAACAGCCTCGCGTGGCTCAACGTCGGGCAGGCGCTCATCACCAACGTGATGCTCGGCGGCGGCATGGCCTATGTCGCCTGGGGCTGGAGCCAGGGGCGGTTTTCCGCGGGCGACGTCGTGTTCGTCTCGACCCTGCTCGCGCAGCTGTTCCGCCCGCTCGACCTGCTCGGCATGGTCTATCGCACGATCCGCCAGGGGGTGATCGACATGGCGAGCATGTTCGCGCTGATCGATACGCCGGCCGAGGTGGTCGATGCGCCGGGCGCCGCGCCGCTGGCGGTGGGCAAGGGCCATGTCCGGTTCGAGAAGGTGCGCTTCGGCTACGATCCCGGGCGCGCGATCCTGCACGGACTCGACCTCGACATCCCCGCCGGCAGCACCGTCGCGGTGGTCGGGCCGTCGGGCGCGGGCAAGTCGACGCTCGCGCGGCTGATGTACCGGTTCTACGACGTCGGCGAAGGCCGGATCACGATCGACGGGCAGGATATCCGCGACGTGCAGCAGGCCTCGCTGCGCGCCGCGATCGGCATCGTGCCGCAGGACACGGTGCTGTTCAACGACACGATCGGCTACAATATCGCCTATGGCCGCGAGGGCGCCGGCCGCGCCGAGATCGAGGGTGCGGCGCAGGGCGCGGCGATCGCGGGCTTCATCGAGCGCCAGCCCGAAGGCTATGACACCCGCGTCGGCGAACGCGGCCTCAAGCTGTCGGGCGGCGAGAAGCAGCGCGTCGCGATCGCGCGGACGCTGCTCAAGAACCCGCCGATCCTGATCCTCGACGAGGCGACGAGCGCGCTCGACAGCCGGACCGAGGCGGACATCCTCGCGACGCTGCAGGCGATCGAGCGCGGGCGGACGACGATCGTCATCGCGCACCGCCTGTCGACCGTGGTGCACGCAGACCAGATCGTCGTGCTCGACGGCGGCGTGATCGCGGAGCGCGGCACGCATGGCGACCTGCTGCGGCTGGGCGGCCTCTATGCCGAGATGTGGGCGCGGCAGGCGCAGGAGCGCGACGACGACGTGCCCGGCGCGAGCGCCAATGACGAACGGGGCGCGCTGGCGGCGGAATAGACGCCTCCAGAATGGATTAGAAGCGAGTTTAGTGTCGCCAGACTGACCCACATACACATTCCGGCCAGGAACGGGTGGGGAGGTGTGACGTGAAAATAATCGAAGGTCGCTGGGACCGAGGCTTTGCGCTGGACAAGCACACGTTGTCGAGCGTCTATATCGGGGACGATGACAATGGGCACCCTCAGTTCGACACGACGCGGACTGACATCGGCGAGGCTTTGTTCCAGCTCAAATACCGTGACGGCTGGAAGCAGCTGCCGGATCTGGCAGACGCCATGGCACACCAGATACGTTCGGTGTTGGGGCGTATCGACCTGATCGTCCCGATGCCGGCATCCGCGCTGCGATCGCGTCAACCGGTCACGGAGCTAGCGCGCGAAGTCAGTCAGCGGATCGGCGTTCGGATGGATGCGGGAGTGATCCAAAAATCCGCGACACCGCAACTCAAGAACCTTAACGATCGGCAAGCTAAGGATGCAGTCTTGACCGATGCCTTCTCGATTCAAGACGACAGCCTCGGCGACGGGCATTTTGACGTGCTACTTATCGACGATCTGATCCATACCGGCGCTTCTCTCGACGCCGCTTGCGATGCCCTGCGGACATCGCACAAGATCAGAATGGTGTATGTGGCCGTATTGACTTGGAGGTAACGGTGCCGACCAGCGGGACGGTGTTCATCGCAGGATCGATCGCGATCAGCCGGCTGCATCCGGTCGTATGCGATCGCATCACCAATGCCGTCGACCGCGACATGGCGGTCGTCGTCGGCGATGCGGATGGTGCCGACACCGCGATCCAGCGCGTTCTGGCAGACCTGCAAACCGCATCTGTCACCGTCTATTGCAGTGGTGACAAGCCCCGCAACAACATCGGCGACTGGCCGGTGGAGCACATATATCCCGACGCCCCATCAGGCACGCGTCGTTGGTTTACGGCCAAAGATCTCGCGATGGCCGAGGCTGCCGACTACGGTCTCATGATCTGGGATTCGCGCAGCACCGGAACGCTATCGAATGTCATCGAATTGCTGGGCGCGAACAAGAAATCCGTCGTGTTCGTGAATAAGAACAAGGAATTTGTCAGAGTTTCCGACCTCGACGGTCTTGACCGGTTGATCGCGATGATGTCCGCCACGGCGAGGGATAAGGCGGAACAGAAAATTCGTCTGACCAACAAGATCTCGGCTCTCCGACATCAGCAGGGTGCACTCACCTTCTGAGGATCGATAGCGACCGTCATGAGCCACCGGTAACCGAGCCTCGACGCTGCCGCCCCTCGCGCCTACATGCCCGAACGATGATCCCCGATCCCCTGCCCACCCTGTCGCGCGTCTTCGGCTTTCCCGGTTTTCGCGGGGTGCAGGCGGATGTGGTCGAGCGGGTGCTGGCGGGCGAGCGGACGCTGGGCGTGATGCCGACCGGCGCGGGCAAGTCGCTCTGCTACCAATTGCCCTCGGTGATGCTGGAGGGGACGTGCGTCGTCGTCAGCCCGCTGATCGCGCTGATGCACGACCAGCTGCGCGCCGCCGAGGCGGTGGGCATCCGCGCCGCGACGCTGACCAGCGCCGACCAGAATCGCGCCGAATCGATCGCGCGGTTCCGGGCGGGCGAACTCGACCTGCTCTATATCGCGCCCGAACGCGCCTCGACCGGGCATTTCCGCGAGCTGCTCGGCAGCGCGAAGCTCAGCCTGTTCGCGATCGACGAGGCGCATTGCGTCAGCGAATGGGGCCATGATTTCCGCCCCGACTATCGCCTGCTCGCGCCGCTGATGGATGCGTTTCCGGACGTGCCGCGGCTGGCGCTGACCGCGACGGCGGACGAGCATACCCGCAGCGACATCCTGCAGCAGCTCGGCATCCCGCAGGACGGGCTGATCGTCTCCGGCTTCGACCGGCCTAACATCCGCTATGCGATCACCCCCAAGGCGAACACGTCGAAGCAGATCGCCGACGTCATCGCCGCGACGCCCGGCCCCGGCATCGTCTATGCGCAGACCCGCGCCGCGACCGAGAAGCTGGCCGAGGCGCTGGCACGGACCGGGCGGCCGACGCGGGCCTATCATGCCGGGCTCGACGCGCACATCCGCCAGAAGAACCAGGCCGATTTCGTCGCGAGCGAGGATATGGTGATCTGCGCGACGGTGGCGTTCGGCATGGGGATCGACAAGCCCGACGTCCGCTTCGTCGCGCATGCCGGCCTGCCGAAATCGATCGAAGCCTATTATCAGGAAACCGGCCGCGCCGGGCGCGACGGCGATCCGGCGGTGGCGCACCTGTTCTGGGGCGCGGAGGATTTCGCCCGCGCCCGGCAGCGCATCGGCGAGGTCGAGCCCGAGCGGCAGGCGGGCGAGCGCACGCGCCTCGCCGCGCTCGGCGCGCTGGTCGAGACGGCGGGGTGCCGCCGCCGCATCCTGCTCAAGCATTTCGGCGAGGACCGGCTGGAGGATTGCGGCAATTGCGACAATTGCCTCGGCAGTCCCGATGCGGTCGACGCGACGCAGACCGCGATGAAATTCCTGTCGGCGGTGTTCCGCACCGGGCAGTTGTTCGGCGCGGGCTATATCGAGCAGGTGCTGCTCGGCCAGTCGACCGAGCGCAGCGTCGATCGCGGCCATGAGACGCTGTCGGTCTGGGGGATCGTCGAGGGCGAGGAGGCGGCGCTGGTCAAGCCGGTGGCGCGGCAGTTGCTGCTGCGCGACGCGCTGCGCACCAATGCGCATGGCGGGCTGGAGTTCGGCCCGGGCGCGCGCCCGATCCTGAAGGAGGGCGCGCGGGTGACGCTGGTCCTGCCGCCGAAGCGGACGCGGTCGCGGAAGCGCGATGCCGGCGTCGCCGCCAATCCGGCGGACAATCCGCTGTTTGAGGCGCTGCGCACCTGCCGCCGCGACCTCGCCAAGGCGGCGGGGGTGCCGCCCTATGTGATCTTCCACGATTCGGTGCTGCGCGACATGGCGGCGCAGCGGCCGGCGAGCCGCGCCGAGCTGATGCACCTGTCGGGCATCGGCGCGCGCAAGCTCGACGCCTATGGCGATGCCTTCCTCGACGTGATCCGCGCCACGGGCTGAGGCCGGCGCCATACGATCTGTCGCAAAGCCATCCAAAGCCGACCAAAACAGCTGACGCGCCACGGCTGATCGCGTATCGGCACCGGATGGCCGACATCCGCACCATCAACGAATCCGTCAGCGTCGCTCCGCAGATCACCGTCGACGACATCGTCGCGATCAAGGCGGCGGGGTTCGTCGCGATCGTCAACAACCGTCCCGACGAGGAAGAGGCGGGCCAGCCGGCCGGCGATGCGATCCGCGCGGCGGCAGAGGCGGCGGGGCTCGCCTATGTCGCGATCCCGATCACCCATGCCGGATTCTCGCACCCGCAGATCGACGCGATGACGCAGGCGCTGACCGCGGCCGACGGCCCGGTGCTCGCCTATTGCCGCTCCGGCACGCGCAGCTGCAACCTGTGGGCGCTGGCCGCGGCCAAGGCCGGGCGCAATCCCGACCTGCTGGTCGGCCAGGCCCGCGCCGCCGGCTACGACCTGTCGGGGATGCGGCCGACGCTGGACGCGCTGGCCGGCGGGCAGTGAGCCCCACGTGACCGACGACATGCTCCTTATCGGCATTGCGGCGGGCGTGGTCGCGGTGCTGGCCGCCGTTGCGCTCGCGTGGCGGCTGCTGGGACGTCGCACGACGCGGATCGCCAGCCCCGAAGAGGCGGCGGACGCGGCAGAACAGGCGCTCGCCGGCTTTGCGACGCAGGGCGCGGTGGTCGGTGCCGATGGCGGCGGCGCGCTCGCGGTCGACCGTGCCGGCCGCGTCGCGGTGATGAAGCGCGACGGCAAGAGGATGGCGGTGCGCGAGGTCGCCTGGGTCGCGCTGCGCTCCACCGCCGAGGGCATCCTGATCGACACCGGCGAACGCCGGCTGGGCGAGATCCTGGTCGCCGGCGTCGACGCGCTCGACGTCCGCCGCCTCGCCCCCGCGGACCTCAAGCGGCTCGTCCCGGAACTGCGCCGCGCCTGACCCTGCCCCCCTCCCGCAACGGGAGAGGGGCAGGTCGGTCGTTACGCCGCTTCGGTTTCGAGCGCCGGATAGTCGGTGTAACCCTCCGGACCCGTCGAATACCACGTCTTCATATCGTCCGCGTTGAGCGGGGCGCCGCGGCGGAAGCGTTCGACGAGGTCGGGGTTGGCGATGAACTTGCGGCCGAAGGCGATGCCGTCGGCGACGCCCGAATCGAGGTCCGCCTGCGCGGCGTCGCGGCTGTAATCCTGGTTGAGGATCAGCGGCCCCTTGAACACCTTGCGGATTGCGGGGCTGAGCTTGGGCACGTCGCTGCTGCCGAAGGTGCCGTCGGGTGCCTGTTCGCGCAGCTCGAGGAAGGCGATGCCAAGCGCATCGAGCGCCGCGGCGGCGGGGACGAAGACGCTGACGGGGTCGCTGTCGTCCGCCCCCTGCGTCTCGCCGTTCGGCGACAGGCGGATGCTCGTGCGGCCCGCGCCGATCGCGTCGATCACGCGCGCCACCGCTTCGCGCATGAAGCGGATGCGGTTTTCGGGGCTGCCGCCGTAATCGTCGTCGCGCAGATTGGTGCCGTCGCGCAGGAACTGGTCGATCAGATAGCCATTGGCGCCGTGCAGCTGGACGCCGTCGAAGCCGGCGCGGATCGCGTTGGTCGCCGCGGAGGCATAATCGTCCTGCGCGCGCCTGATGTCGTCCAGCGTCGCCGCCTGCGCCTCGCCATAGGGGTTTTCGGGCTTGTGATAGGGCGCGCGCGTCGCCGAGGACGACAGCGGCGTCATGCCGATCACGTCGGGCCGCGACAGCCGGCCCATGTGCCAGATCTGCGCGACGATCCGGCCGCCGGCCTCGTGCACCGCCGCGGTCACCGGCTTCCATGCCTCGACCTGCGCCTCGGTCCACAGGCCCGGCGCGTTGGGCCAGCCGAGCCCCTGCCGGCTGATGCCGGTGCCTTCGCTGATGATGAGCCCGGCGCCGGCGCGCTGGCGATAGTAATCGACCATGATGTCGGTCGGCACGTGATCGTCGGTGGCGCGACCGCGGGTCAGCGGCGACATGAGGATGCGGTTGGCGGCGGGGATGTCGCCCAGCTGGATGGGATCGAAAAGGCTCGGCATGGTTGCTCCGTAAGTGGCCTGACGAACGGGAAATAGGGGGCTACAGGGCGGCATGCATCAGCCACGGACCCCAAGAAAAACTGTCCCGGCGGCAACCGTGGCGGTTGACGCTACGGCAACCGTCGGTCTCGCGTTTCTGGCCCTGGTGATCGGCAATGTCGCGCTGGCGTTCGGGCCGTGGTTCGTCCGGCTTGCCGATGTCGGGCCGGTGGCGGCGGGATTCTGGCGGATCACGCTGGCGATGCCCCTGCTCGCCGCGCTGGCGCTGGCGCGGGGCGCGCGGCCGGTGGCGATGACGCGCGGCATGTGGGCGATGCTGGCGATCGGCGGCGTCGCCTTCGCCGCCGATCTCGCCAGCTGGCACCTCGGCATCCTGCGCACGACGATGACCAATGCGACGCTGTTCGGCAATGCCGCCATCCTGATCTATCCGATTTACGGCTTCCTCGCCGCGCGCAGCTGGCCGACGCGGGCGCAGGGGATCGCACTGGCCCTCGCCGCGATCGGCGCCGGCCTGCTGATGGGGCGGTCGTATCAGGTCGACCCGCGCAACTTCGCCGGCGACCTGCTCTGTATCGTCGCGGGCATTCTCTACACCGTCTATTTCATCGTCATGGCGCAGGTGCGCGCGACGATGCGGCCGCTGCCGGCGCTGGCGCTGGCGAGCGCCGCCACCGCCTTGCCGCTGCTGGTGTTCGCGCTGCTGCTGCACGAACAGGTGACGCCGCAGCACTGGACGCCGCTGCTCGGGCTGGCGCTGGTCAGCCAGGTGCTGGGCCAGGGCTGCATGATCTTCGCGCTCGGCCAATTGTCGCCGCTGGTCGTCGGCATCGGCCTGCTGGTCCAGCCGATCGTCGCCGGCGCGGTCGGCTGGATCGAATATGGCGAACGGTTGCAGGGACCGGATTGGGTCGGCGTGGCGTTGGTCGCACTGGCGCTGGTGCTGGTGCGCCGCGCCGAGGTTGCGCCGGCGAGGACGGTAGCGCAGGAGGTGGGATCATGACGCAGGACCTGACACTCGACGAGATCCGCGATGCCCTCGCGCCCGGCATCGCCGACAATGCGGCGTTCGACGGCTGGGGCGACGCGGCACGCGACATGGCGGCGGACGCGGCCGGGATCGATCGCGACGTGGCGCGGCTCGCCTTCCCGGACGGCGCGGTCGACATGATCGATGCGTGGTTCGCCGGAATCGACCGGCAGATGGCGGAGCGGCTGCCGGCGGAAACCCTGGCGGCGATGAAGATCCGCGCGCGGATCACCGCGCTGGTCGAGGCGCGACTCGATGCGGTGGCGATCAACCGCGAATCGCTGCGCCGGGCCGTCGCGATCCTCGCGCTGCCGCAGAACCTGACGCGCGCGGCGCGGCTCGGCTGGCGCAGCGTCGACCTGATGTGGCGCATGGCCGGCGACACCGCGACCGATTACAACCATTACACCAAGCGCACGATCCTGCTCGGCGTCTATGGCGCGACGGTGACGGTGTTCCTCGACGACGACAGCGAAGGCCATGCCGACACGCGCGCCTTCCTGTCGCGGCGGATCGACGGGATCATGCGCTTCGAAAAGGGCAAGACGGCGTTCGTGAAGCGCTACGAGCATCGCCCCAGCCTGTCGCGCTTCGTCGGCCGGCTGCGGTATCCGGTCGTCTAGGCCGGTCGTCTAAACCGGTCGTACGGGCGTGCGGCGAAGCGAGCCGGTGCGGCTTTACTCCCACGACCGTAAATGATAATCACTCGCAGCATGGATATGTCGCGTACCGTCGTGCCCGCCGCTCACACCGTCCTCGACCTCGTGTCGCTGCCGCGGCGCCAGCCGGCGACCGTCGCCGCGATCGACTGGACCCGACTGGCGCTGCCCGAGGCGCGGCGCCTGCGCGAACTCGGGTTCGACGAGGGCGTGCCGGTCGAGGTGCTGCACCGCGCCTCGCTGGGCGGCGGGCCGATCGCCTGCCGGATCGGCCGGATGACCGTCGCGCTGCGGCGTGCGGTCGCGGGTGCGATCCATGTCGCCCCGGCGCTACCCGCCGAATAACCGGTGCACGCATCCCCGCTGGTCGCGCTGGTCGGCAATCCCAATGCCGGCAAGAGCGCGCTGTTCAACGCGCTGACCGGCGCGCGGCAGAAGGTCGGCAATTATCCCGGCGTGACCGTCGAGCGCCATTCGGGCCGGCTGGTGCTCGACGACGGTCGCCCGGTCGAACTGATCGACCTGCCCGGCGCCTATAGCCTCGAACCGTCCAGCCCCGACGAGCGCGTCACCCGCGACGTCGTCACCGGCGCGAGCAGTCTCGAACGGCTGCCCGACGCATTGGTGGTGGTGGTCGATGCCGCCAATCTCGACAACCATCTGCGCTTCACGCTGCAGCTGATCGCGCTCGGCCTGCCGGTGGTGGTCGCGCTCAACATGGTCGACCTTGCCGAGCGCGACGGGCTGACGCTGGATGCGGCGGTGCTGGCGCGCGAGCTCGGCGTGCCCGTCATCCCGACCGTCGCGGTGCGCAAGCGCGGTCTCGACGCGCTGCGCGCGGCGCTGGACGATGCGCTCGCCGGCGGTGCGCGCCGCACGCCCGACGTCGGCGCGGGGACGCAGGACGACATCGTCCACCTGCAGCGCCGCGCCCGCCAGATCGCCACCGCGGCGACCGTGTCGGAGACGGCGGGGCGACGCTGGGCGCATATGCTCGATTCGGTCGCGCTGCATCCGGTGGCGGGGCCGCTGCTGCTGGTCACCATCCTGTTCGTGATGTTCCAGGCGGTGTTCACCTGGGCGAGCGTGCCGGCCGACGCGATCGATGCCGGTTTCGGCTGGCTGCAGGATGCGATCAAGACCTCGATGCCCGACGGCTTCGTCCGCTCGCTGCTGACCGACGGCCTGATCGCCGGCGTCGGCGCGGTGATCGTCTTCCTGCCGCAGATCCTGATCCTGTTCCTGTTCATCCTCGTGCTCGAATCGTCGGGCTATATGGTCCGCGCCGCCTTCCTGATGGACCGGCTGATGGCGACGGTCGGCCTGTCGGGCCGCGCGTTCATCCCGCTGCTGTCGAGCTTCGCCTGCGCGGTTCCCGGGATCATGGCGACGCGGACGATCGACGACGAGAAGGACCGGCTGACGACGATCCTGATCGCGCCGCTGATGACGTGCAGCGCGCGCTGGCCGGTCTACACGCTCATCATCGGTGCGATGATCCCCAACACGCCGCTGTTGCCGTTCGTGCGGTTGCAGGGCGTGGTGATGTTCGCGCTGCTCGTGATCGGCATCGCCGGCGCCTATGTCGCCGCGCTGATCCTGCGCCGCACCGTTACCAAGGGCGCCTCGTCCGGCTTCATGATGGAGATGCCGAAATACCAGGTGCCGCGGATCGGCGACGTGCTGATCGGCCTGTGGCAGCGCGCGATCATCTTCCTGAAGCGCGCCGGCACGATCATCGCCGCGACGACGATCGTGCTGTGGCTGCTGCTCAGCTTTCCCAAGCCCCCCGAGGGCAGCGGGATCAGCCCGGTCGATTATTCGATCGGCGGGCGCATCGGCCATGGCATCGAATATGTCGTCAAGCCGATCGGCTTCAACCGCGACATCGCGCTGGCGCTGCTGCCGGCGATGGCGGCGCGCGAGGTCGCGGTGTCGGCGATCGGCACCGTCTATGCGATCGACGATGCCGAGGGCAGCGGCGCCGACCGCATCACCGACCAGATCCGCGGCCGTTGGACGCTGCCAACCGCGCTCGCCTTCCTGATGTGGTTCGTGTTCGCGCCGCAGTGCATTTCGACGATCGCGGTCACCCGGCGGGAAACGAACGGGTGGAAATGGCCGCTGTTCATGGTTGGCTATTTGTTCGCCGCCGCCTACATCATGGCCGGGATCACATACTGGCTGGCGGTGTTCGCCGGCCTCTAGACAGTTTCGGGGCAAGTCATGGCGGGCAGCGTCAACAAGGTCATTCTCGTCGGCAACCTGGGGCGCGACCCCGAATCGCGGGCGTTCCAGAACGGCGGCAAGGTCGTCAATTTGCGCATCGCCACGTCCGAATCGTGGAAGGACAAGATGTCCGGCGAGCGCAAGGAAAAGACCGAATGGCATTCGGTCGCGATCTTCAACGAAGGGCTCGCCAACGTCGCCGAACGCTTCCTGCGCAAAGGGTCGAAGGTCTATATCGAGGGCGCGCTGCAGACCCGCAAATGGCAGGATCAGCAGGGCAACGACAAATATTCGACCGAGATCGTGCTGCAGGGCTTCAACAGCGTGCTGACGATGCTCGATGGCCCGAACGGCGGCCAGGGCGGCGGCGGTGGTGCCGGCGGCGCGCGCGGCGGCGGTGACGACTGGAGCGGCGGCGGTGACTTCGGTGGCGCCTCGTCCGGTGGCGGCTATGGCGGCGGCGGCAGCGGCGGCCGGTCCGGCGGCGGCAGCGCCCCGGCGGGCGGCGGCGCAGGCCGTGGCGGCTTTGGCCAGGGTGGAGGCTTCGCCGACGATCTCGACGACGACGTGCCGTTCTGAGCACGCCGCCGACCACCCCGATGCTCGATCCCGACCTGCTGTGCGGCAGCGCCGTAGCGGCGCCGTCGCCGGTCGCACGCGGCTGGCAGGTCGACGAGGCGGTGCGCACCGCCGCGATGCAGACCTATGACCTCGAATCCTTGCGCAACAGCGCGGCGCTGAAGCGGATCACGGATTTCGCCGCGGCGCTGTGCGACACGCCGGTCGCGCTGGTCAGCCTCGTCGAGGAATCGCGCCAGACCTTCATCTCGCGCACCGGCCTCGACCTCACCGAGACTTCCCGCGAGACGTCCTTCTGCGCGCATGCGATGCTGGAGGACGAGATCATGGTCGTCCCCGACGCGACGCACGATCCGCGCTTCGTCAACAATGCGCTGGTCACCGGCGACCTGCACATCCGCTTCTACGCCGGCGCGCCGCTGGTGTCGGACGACGGCATCCCGCTGGGATCGCTGTGCGTGATCGATACCGAACCGCGCGAGGGGCTGACGCCGCTGCAGTTGCAGGGGCTGGCGACGCTGGCCGACAACGTCATGGCGCGGCTGCGCGACAGCCGCGACGCCGCCGCATGGCGCGCCGCTGAACGCGACACCCGCCGCCAGCTGTCCGACAGCGAGGACCGGTTCCGCACGCTCGCCGACACGATGCCGCAGATGGTCTGGTCGACGCTGCCCGACGGCTATCACGATTATTACAACGCGCGCTGGTACGAATTCACCGGCACGCCGGAAGGATCGACCGATGGCGAGGGCTGGAACGGCGTCTTCCATCCCGAGGATCAGGAGCGCGCATGGGGCGTGTGGCGGCATTCGCTGACCACGGGCGACCCCTATCAGATCGAATATCGGCTGCGCCATTTCGACGGCACCTATCGCTGGGTGCTCGGCCGCGCGCTGCCGATCCGCGATGCCGACGGCCAGATCACGCGCTGGTTCGGCACCTGCACCGACATCCACGAGCAGAAGCTGGCGCTGCACGAGCGCGAGGTCATCAGCCAGGAGCTGTCGCACCGCATCAAGAACATCTTCGCGGTGATCTCCGGCCTGATCTCGTTCGCGGCGCGCAGCCGGCCCGATTTCGCGCCGATCGCCGCCGATCTGCGCCAGCGGATCACCGCGCTCGGCCGCGCGCACGATTTCGTCCGCCCGCACAGCCCCGCGTCGCGGCCGTCGGCGCAGCAGGACAGCCTGCACGGCCTGCTCGGCGAACTGTTCGAACCCTATCGCCGCAGCGACCGGCAGCCGCTGACCATCGTCGGCGACGAAATCGCGATCGACGACCGGTCGGCGACGCCGCTCGCGTTGTTGTTCCACGAGCTGGCGACCAACGCGACCAAATATGGCGCGCTGTCGACGGATGAGGGCGAAGTCGAGGTCGCGATCGCCCGCGACGACGACCGCGCGACGCTGCGCTGGAGCGAGCGCGGCGGGCCTGCGGTGGTCGCGCCGACCGGGCCGCAGGGCTTCGGCAGCCAGCTGATCGAACTGTCGGCGGTGCGCCAGCTCGGCGGGACGGTGTCACGCGACTGGCAGCCGGAGGGACTGGTGATGACGGTGCAGATCCCGCTGACGGCGTTCAGCCGCCCCTGAGGGCGATCAGCCCGCAGTCGGCCGCAGCAGCACGATATCGTCATTGGCCGGCGCGGCGAGGCCGGCATCGTCGCTCGCCATCGCTGCCGCCGCCAGGATCGCGGCCTCGCTAAACGGTTTGCGGATATAGCCGATCGCGCAATCGCCATCGCAGTCGATCTGCGACGGGTTGGCGGTGACGAACACCACCTTGACCCCGTAATCGCGCGCCATGCGCTCGGCGATGCCCGGGCCGGTGGCGCCGTCGCGCAGGTTGACGTCGACGAAGGCGAAGCCGCATCCCGGCGCCGCCTCGATCGCGCTGGCACTGTCGGCGGCGATCGCGGCGACGTGATAGCCCGCATCGATCAGGATACGCTCAAGGTCGAGGGCTACGAAAATCTCGTCCTCAACGATTAAGGCTGTCTTGGTCATGGTGATCCTAGGCTTGGCCTTGCCAAACACAGATCAATCACTTTGGTTCCGGAATGTTAAGCTAAAAAAGTTCGGAACGGACATTCCAACGACTACCGGCGCAGCAGGAACACCGCATGTTGCGCGAGTAGATTGGCCGCCGCGGAGCTGCGCTGGCGGTCGCCGGACAGGAACCAGGCGTCCTCCACGACGACCCGCCGCGCATGTAGGAAGGCGCGGAAATCGTCGATCGTCACATGGTGGATGTTGGGCGTGTCATACCATTGTTCGGGCAATTGCCGCGTGACGGGCATGCGGCCGCCCCACAGCAGCGACAACCGGATGCGCCATTGCGCGAAATTGGGGAAGCTGACGAAGGCGCGCGCGCCGATGCGCAGCAGATGGTCGAGCACCAGATCGGGCGCGCGCGCGGTCTGCAACGTCTGGCTGAGGATCGCATAGTCGAAGCTGCGATCGGGATAGCCGGCAAGATCGACGTCGGCATCGCCCTGGATCACCGACAGGCCGCGCGCGACCGCGGCGGCGACGTTGCCGGCGTCGATCTCCAGCCCGCGCGCATCGCAGCCGCGCCGGTCGCGCAGCGCCGCCATCAGCGCGCCGTCGCCGCAGCCGACGTCGAGCACCCGCGCGCCGGGCGCGACATGGTCGGCGATCACCGCGAGGTCCGGGCGCAGCAGGCTCATCGGGCCGCCCGCAGCATCGCCGCCGCCTCCGCCGACAGCCGCTCCATGTAGCGGTCGGGGCGCAGCGGTGCATGGAAGCCGAGCGCCTCGTACACGCCATGCGCATCGGCGGTGACCAATGCGATCCGGCGGATGCCGGCGAATGCCGGGTGGTCGACGAACCAGCCGACCATGCGCCGCCCCAGCCCCTGCCCGCGCGCGACTTCGTCGATCCAGACGTCGGCGATCCAGGCGAAGGTGGCATGATCGGTGATCGCACGCGCGAAGCCGACCTGTTCGCCGCCATGCGCGTCGTCGCGATAGGCGCCGAGGCAATGCGATCCGGCGATGGCGCGTTCGACCAATGCGCGGTCGATGCCGGGCGACCAGTAGCTCGACGCCAGCCAGCCATGAATCCGTGCGACATCCAGCCGCGCGCGGTCGTCGTCCAGCGCGATCATCGGCCCCCCTTCAGGAATCCGTCGACCACCCGGTTCAGCTCCGGCGCGTCGAGCAGGAAGGCGTCATGGCCATAGGGGCTCGACAGTTCGACGAAGCTGACCGGCGCGCCGGCGGCGTTGAGCGCCTGCACGATGCTGCGCGATTCGACCGTCGGATACAGCCAGTCGGTGTCGAAGCTGACGAGGCAGAAGCGCGCGGCGGTGCCGCGAAAGGCGTTGGCGAGCATCCCGCCATGTTCCTCGGCGAGGTCGAAATAGTCCATCGCGCGGGTGATATAGAGATAGCTGTTGGCGTCGAACCGGTCGACGAAGCTCAGCCCCTGATGGCGCAGGTAGCTTTCGACCTGGAAATCGGCATCGAAGCCGAAGCTCTTGGCCTCCCGCGCCTGCAGCCGCCGGCCGAATTTTTCGGTCAGTCCCGCCTCGGACAGATAGGTGATGTGCGCCGCCATCCGCGCCACGGCGAGGCCGGCGGCGGGTGGTTCGCCGCCGTAATAATCGCCCCCCTGCCATTTCGGGTCGGCCATGATCGCCTGCCGCCCGACCTCGTGGAACGCGATGTTCTGCGCGGTATGGCGCGCGGTGGAGGCGATCACCGCCAGCGCGTCCATGCGGTCGGGGAAGGTGGCGGCCCAGCTGAGCGCCTGCATGCCGCCCATCGATCCGCCGACCACCGCCTTCAGCCGCGTCACGCCGAGATGGTCGAGCAGCATCGCCTGCGCGCGCACCATGTCGCGGATGGTGATGACCGGGAACGCCATGCCCCATGGCCGCCCCGTCGCCGGGTTGACGCTCGCCGGGCCGGACGAGCCCATGCAGCTGCCGATGACGTTGCTGCAGACGACGAAGTCGCGCGCCGGGTCGATCGGCTTGCCCGGCCCGATCATCCGCGTCCACCAGCCGGGCTTGCCGGTGCGCGGGTGATCCGACGCGACATGCTGGTCGCCGGTCAGCGCATGGCAGACGAGGATCGCATTGCCGCCGTCGGGCGCGAGCGTGCCATAGGTTTCGTAGGCGATCTCGACCGGCGACAGCAGCACGCCGCCGTCGAGGCGCAGCGGCCCCGGCAGCGTGACGTGGCGCCCGGTTCCGAACCGCTGATCGTCGCTCATCGCCCGGGTCGCTACGGCGCTCTTCTTGTCAACGCAAGCACCCGCCCGCTAAGGCCGCGTCATGACCGTACCTGCCCCCAAGCCCTGGATCATGGGCATCGCCCCCTACGTTCCCGGCCGCGCCACCAGCGAAGACGGCCGCAAGGTCGCCAAACTGTCGTCGAACGAGAATCCGTTCGGCACGCCCGAGGCCGCGCGCAGCGCCTATCGCGACGCCGCGATGCATCTGGAACGCTATCCCGACGCCGCCGCGATCGACCTGCGCGCCGCGCTCGCCGCGCATTACGGGGTCGAGGCGGAGCGGCTGATCTACGGCACCGGATCGGACGAGGTGCTCCACCTCGCCGCCGGCACCTTCGCCGGGCCGGGGGACGAGATCATCCACGTCCGCTACGGCTTCGCGGTGTACGAGATCGCGACGCGGCGCGTCGGCGCGACGCCGGTGGTGGTCGCCGATCGCGACTATGCGACCGACGTCGATGCGATCCTGGCGGCGGTGACCGAGCGGACCCGGATCGTCTTCGTCGCCAACCCGAACAACCCGACCGGCACCTATTCGACCCGCGACGCAATCGCGCGGCTGCACGCCGGCTTGCCCTCGTCCGTTCTGCTGGTGCTCGACCAGGCCTATACCGAATATCTCGATCCCGAAGACGACGACGGCGGGCTGGAGCTCGCCCGGACGCAGCCGAACGTGCTGGTGACGCGCACCTTCTCGAAGATCTTCGGGCTGGCGTCGGAGCGGGTCGGCTGGGGCTATGCCGCGCCCGCGATCATCGACGCGATGCACCGCATCCGCGCGCCCTTCGCGTTCAGCGTCGGTGCGCAGGCCGCGGCGATCGCCGCGCTGGGCGATGCCGCCTTCGTCGAACACAGCCGCAGCCACAACCACTGCTGGCGCGGCTGGTTCGCCGAACAGGTCGACGCGCTGCCCGGCCTGCGCGCGGTGCCGAGCAAGGCCAATTTCGTGCTGGTCCTGTTCGAGGGCGCGCTGACTGCGGAGGTCGCCTACAAGGCGCTGATGGCGGCGGGCTATGCGACCCGCTGGCTGCCGGGCCAGGGCCTGCCGCACGGCCTGCGGATCACGATCGGCACCGAGGCGGAGATGCGCGACGTCGTCGCCGTGCTCCGCGCCGAGGTCGAACGGGCCGCCTGATGCTGCCCTTCGCGCGCGTCACCATCATCGGGCTAGGCCTGATCGGATCGTCGGTGGCGCGCGGCGTGCGGGCGGCGATGCCGACGGTGCGGATCACCGGCTATGACGCCGATCCCGACGTGCGCGCGATCGCCGACCGGATCGACCTCGCCGACGACATCGCCGACAGCGCCGGTGCGGCGGTGATCGACGCCGACCTCGTCATGCTCTGCGTCCCCGTCGGCGCGATGGGCGCGGTCGCGGCGGAGTTCGTCGACGACCTGCCCGCCGACGCGATCGTCAGCGACGTCGGCGGATCGAAGGAGAGCGTGCTCGCGGCATTGCGCGCGGTGCTGCCCGACGCGACGATCGTCCCCGGCCACCCGGTCGCCGGCACCGAGCACAGCGGCCCCGAGGCGGGCTTCGCGACGCTGTTCCGCGGCCGCTGGTGCATCCTGACGCCCGAGGACGGCACGCCCGACGCGCCCGTGCTGCGATTGCGCGCCTTCTGGGAGGCTTTGGGCGCGCAGGTCGAGGTGATGACCCCGAAGCATCACGATCTGGTGCTCGCGGTGACCAGCCATGTGCCGCACCTCATCGCCTATTCGATCGTCGGCACCGCCAGCGACCTCGAGGAGGTGACGCAGTCGGAGGTCATCAAATTCTCCGCCGGCGGGTTCCGCGACTTCACCCGCATCGCCGCCTCCGATCCGACGATGTGGCGCGACGTCTTCCTCAACAATCGCGAGGCGGTGCTGGAGATCCTGCA
Source organism: Sphingomonas sp. UBA978 (assembly GCF_002292295.1). GTDB lineage: Bacteria > Pseudomonadota > Alphaproteobacteria > Sphingomonadales > Sphingomonadaceae > Sphingomonas. Next base: position 132,940 of record NZ_DBBS01000016.1, on the reverse strand, counting down.
GCGGCTGACCGAGGACGTGACGATGCTGCAACGCGCGATCCGCTGGGGCGATGGCGAGCAGTTGTTCGACCTGTTCACCCGCACCCGCGCGATCCGCCGGTCGATCATCGAACAGGGTCAGGACGACGCCAAGCCGGACTTCGGCCGCAGCCACTGACGCGACAGGCGCGTCCGTGCCGGACCGGTCGACGCACTTCTAGCCGCGATCGAGCACGTTGATCGCGCTGTGGACCCGCGCCTCGATCTCGGCGCGGGGCAGGCCGGCGGGGATCACGTCACCCAGCCGGATCGTCACCACGCCCGGCCGCTTCGCCCCCTGCTTCGGCCACACCACGCCGGTGTCGAGCGCCACCGGCACCACCGGCATGCCCAGCGCGCGATACAGGCCGGCGAACCCCGATTGCAGCGGTGGCTGCTCGCCCGGCGACACGCGCGTGCCCTCCGGATAGATCAGGATCGACCGCCCCTCCGCCTTCAGCGCCTTGGCGGCGCGCATCATCGATCGCAGCGCGCTCGCCGAGGCTTCGCGATCGGCGACGATCCCGCCGTAGCGCATCGCCGCCCAGCCCCAGAACGGCAGCCGGCTGAGTTCGCGCTTGATGACCATCGCCGGGCCGCCGAGCACCAGCTGCAATTCCAGCGTTTCGAACATCGCCTGATGTTTGGCGGCGTAGAAGATGGCGCCGTCCGGCACCTGCCCCTCGACGACCACGCGAATGCCCATGACGGTGCGGTACAGCAGCCGGTGCATCCGCGCCCAGACATGCGCATGCCGCATCACCGCGGCGCGCCCGAACAGCGCCGACACCGGGACGGTGAGGACGATCGGGACGGAGAGGCCATAGAACATGATCGTGAAGATCAGGGTCCGCAACCGGTTCATCCACCCACTCCCAGCCACAGCGCGACGCGCCGCAGGATCAGCTTGTTATATTCGTTGACCAGGGTGCCGAGCCGCGGCGTGCTCGGCACGCCGTCGCCGAGCACGCGCACGCCCGGCCCCATCGCCGCGCCGAGTTCCATCCGCGCGCGCGGCACGTGCCAGTCGGAGGTGACGAGCCGGATCGTGCGATAGCCGTGGGTCTTGACCCAGGCGGCGGTTTCCTCGCCGTTCGAGCGCGTGTCGACCGCATCCGCGCCGAGATCGATGCAGCAGGCGAACAGCGCCGCCGGCGTGCGATATTCGCGCGCGAGGTCGATCGGCCGCACCCCCGGCGCGACGCCGGTGACGAGCATCCGCCGCGCCTGATGCGCCTGCAGCAGCGCGATGCCGCGGTCGATCCGGCCCGCGCCGCCGGTCGGCACCACGATCGCATCGGTGGTGTTGCCCTCCAGCGGGCGCGGCAGCAGCAGCATGAACACGGCAAAGCCGAGGCACCACACCAAAGCGACCAGCCCGAGCAGCCGCGTCATCATAGCGCCTGCCTCAGCGCGCCGACGATCGTCATCCGCGCCGCCGCGGTCGCCAGCACGACGAAGCCGACCGGCAGCAGCACCAGCAGCGCCCAGTCGCCCGCCCCCAGCGTGATGCCGCCGAGCAGTTCGGACCCCAGCGCCGCCAGCCGCGTGCCGAGGAAGGCGAGCACCGCCAGCGCCGCGGCGCCGCCCGCCGCGGCACCGATCGCGGCGTCGAGCGCGATCCGCCGCTGGAACAGCCGCGCGACCTGCAGGTCGGTCGATCCGAGCATGTGCATCACCTCGATCGTCGCGCGATGCGTCTCGAGTCCGGCGCGCGCCGCCAGCACGACGACCGCGGCGGTGGCGGCGAGCATCAGCACGACGAGGCCGAGCGCCAGCCAGGTCAGCGTATCGAGGAAATCGCCGACCGGCGACATCCAGCGCTGGTGCCGGTCGACGCGGCTCTGGCCGCTGATCCGCTTCACCGCGGCGACGACCGGATCGGGATCGGCGCCGGCGGCGAGGTCAACGTCGATCATCGCCGGCACCGGCAGGTCGGCATCGGCGCCCGTGCTGCCCAGCCACGGTTCGAGCAGGCGCTGCAGCGCGGCGCGATCCACCGGCGTGGCACGCCGTACCCCGGGCAGCGCGCGCAGCACGCCGAGCGTGCGCGCCGCCAGCGCATCGCGCGCGACCGGACTGCCCTCCACCACCTGTACCGTCAGCCGCCCGGCGAGCTGCCGTTCGAGCGCCTGCGCCGACTGGCGCGTGCCGAGCCCGAGCGCGGCGGCGAGCAGCGTCAGGAACAGCATGATCGCCATGACCCAGGTCATCGCGCGCAGGCCACCCGCCTCGTCGAGGACGCGCCGGTCCGCCCCGCTCACGCCGCCGGCCTTCCGCTCATGCCTGCCCCCGCGGCGGCGGCGGATAGCGCAGCGACCCGGTCGGATCGTGCAGCCGGCCCTTGTCGAGCCGCATCATCTGCGCCCCCGGCACGCGGTTGAGCAGCTGGAAATCGTGCGTCGCGACGACGACGGTGGTGCCGAGCTTGTTGAGCGATTCGAACAGATGGATCAGCCGGTCTGCCATGTCGGGATCGACGTTGCCGGTCGGTTCGTCCGCGACCAGCACCTCCGGCCGGCCGATCACCGCGCGGGCGATGGCGACGCGCTGCTGCTCGCCGCCCGACAAAGTCGCCGGGCGCGCGCGCGCGCGTTCGGCGAGGCCGACCCAGGCCAGCATCTCGCGCACCGGCTGTTCGATATCCGCCTCGGGCATGCCGGCGACGCGCAGCGGCAGCGCGATATTGTCCCAGGCGGACAAATGCGGCACCAGCCGGAAATCCTGGAACACCACGCCGATCCGGCGGCGGAATCCGGGCAGGCGGCTGCGCGGCATCGTCACCGCATCCTCGCCGAACAGCCGGATGATCCCGCGGCTCGGCCGCTGCGCGAGATAGAGCAATTTGAGCAGCGAGGTCTTGCCCGCGCCGCTCGCGCCGGTCAGAAAATAGAAGGCGCCGCTGCCCAGCGTGAAGCTGATGTCCGACAGGGTTTCCTGATCGGTGCCATACCGCAGCCCAACGTTTTCGAACTGCACGATATTTGCCATGAACGTGGCCGCGACCGCTCCAACAGGACGCCGGGAGGGCAAGCTCCCGGCCTTGCCGACTGCCTTCGCATGCGCGGCGCGCGGCTTCAAGCTTGCCAGCATGGCGGCTCACGTGCTTAGAATCGCCCGCGTTGCGGTCATCGTTCCGCGACCCGTCCGTGAAGCGTTGCGCATGATCCTCGAATGTCCCGAATGCAGCACCCGCTACCTGGTGCCCGATAGCGCGATCGGGGCCGAAGGACGCACCGTCCGTTGCGCCAATTGCCGGCACAGCTGGTTCCAGGACCCGCCGCTGCCCGAGGCGCCGCCACCGCCGCCCGCACCGGCGGAACCCGCGCATCCGGCGATCGACGAGGACGAGGACGGCGTGCCGCCGTTCCTCGAGCCCGCCGCAATTCCCTCCACCCGCGCCGCGCCGGTGCCGGAGCCGGTGATCGTCCCGCCCCCGGGCGGCTTCGACGCCTTCGCGCATCGCCCGCCGTTCCGGAACCGCCGCAACACGTCGCGGCGCTGGACGGTGATCGCGATTCTCGCCGGGCTGCTGATGATCGCGGGCGTCGGCGCGATCCTGTTCCTCGGTGCCCCCGGCCTGCTCGCCGGGATCGGCCTGCCGGTCGGCACGGAGGAATCGCCGCTGCGGCTGAAGGACAATCCGATCGAGCGCCGCGAGCTGGAGAACGGATCGGAGCTGTTCGCGGTCAGCGGCCGGGTCACCAATCCCTCCGGCGAGCGCCAGCGCGTGCCGGACATCCGCGCAGAGCTGCGCGATGCGCAGGGCCGGATCGTCTACAGCTGGACGATCACGCCGCAGCAGCGCACGCTCAACCCCGGCGGGTCGATCGACTTCAATTCGGCCAAGCTCGACGTGCCGTCCAATTCGAAGCGGCTGGAGCTCAGCTTCGCCGGAGAAGCCGCGAACTGACCAGCGCGAATCGCGCGCCGTGGAGGATCGCGGCGGCGAGCATGCCGGCGCCCGATGCCCAGACGAGCGCGATCGGCCCGACGCCGGCATGGACCAGCCACCAGCCCACCCCGCCGGTGACGACGAAATAGGCGAGGATGCTGTTGACGCCCGCCGCCACCTGGTCGCCGAGGCTGCGCAGCGCATAGACCAGCACGATCTGGATACCGTCGAAGACGACGAACGGCGCCCAGCGCGGCAGCATCGTCGCAGCGATGCGGTGCACCTCCGCGGTCGCCGGGAACAGCGCGACGATATCCCCCGCCCCCGCCGCGAGCAGGGCCGCCCCCAGCCCGAGCGCCGCCGCCGCGAGCGCCACCGCGATCAGCGTCCGCCGCACCGCCGCCGCCGGCTGCCCCTCGCCCACCGCATTGCCGGCGCGCACGCCCGCCGCCGATCCCAGCCCGAGCGCGACCGCGAAGGTGACGTTGTGCACGGAGAAGACGATCTGAAAGCCGTGCGCCGCCGCATCGCCGAGCTGCGTCGAGAGCGCGATCAGCACCGAGAAGCCGGCCAGCTCCAGCCCCGACGCCACCGCCGGCACGATCCCGAAGACGGCAAGGCGCCACGCCCCGCGCGGCACCGCGATCCAGGCGGCGCGATCGAGGCGCAGCACGCCGCGGTCGCGCGCACGCGGCAGGGTGACGACGCTCGCCACCATGCCCGCCGCGCCGAGCAGCGAGGCGATGCTCGTCGCCAGCGCCGCGCCGACCGCGCCCAGCGCCGGCAGTCCCATATGCCCGGCGGACAGGGCCCAGGCGAGCAATGCGTTGACCGGCAGCACCGACAGATTGACCACCGTCACGCGGCGCGGCCGGCTGACCCCTTCGAGGAAGAAGGCGGCGGCGACATTCACCAGCTGGAACGGATAGGCGATGGAAAAGGCGCGCACGACGCGCGCGCTCTCGTCGATCCGGTCGGCGGCGACGCCGAGCAGCGCCAGCAGCGGTTCGGCGAAGACGAGGAAGATGCCGCCGATCGCCAGCCCCAGGATCAGCCCGAGCAACAGCCCCTCGCGCAGCACGCTGCCGGTCCGCGGCAGATCGCCCGCGCCGTCCGCGCGCGCCGCCATCACCAGCACCCCCGACAGCCACGCGAGGCCGGTGACGATCCCGACGAAGCCGAGCGCCCGGCTCGCCCCCAGTGCCGCCACCTCCTCGGTCGAGACGAGGCCGACGACCATGACGTCGGTCACCTGCAACAGCGTCCAATTGAGGCTGGTCAGCATGACCGGCCAGGCGAGCGCGAGCAGCCGCCACGTCTCCGCGCGCGTCGTCAGGGTGGGATGCGGGCCGGCCATGGCGGGGCGCTAACCGTTCGCCGCGACGACGAAAAGCGCGATTGCACGAAAAGGGACGTTGCGGAGCCCGAAACGCTTTGCTAGGGGCCTGCGCCTGCCAGATGCCGGCCCAGCCCGGCGTTCTCACACGTGCGGCCGTGGCGGAATTGGTAGACGCGCAACGTTGAGGTCGTTGTGGGCGAAAGCCCGTGGAAGTTCGAGTCTTCTCGGCCGCACCACTTTTTTCAGTCGGAACGGATCATCCGCTACCGCGCCTCTCCCGGGCGCGGAGGCCCGACCGGCGTCAGGCGGCGCCGAGCCTTCGCAGATAGGCAGTGACCGCGGTACAGCCCTGATCGCTCAGCGAGATTTCCATGCGCCGACGGTCGACGGGGTCGATGACCCGGTCGATCAGCTTCAGCTTGTGGAGATGGTCGATCCAGCGCTGCGACGTCGTCACCGGCGCATGCGCACTGGCGACCAGCGTCTTGACGTTCATCGTCCGCCGCTCTTCCTGCGCGACGAACAGCGCGAGCAGCATGTCCCAGGCGGGTTCGTGGAACAGTTCGGCGGGAAAGTGATCGAACCGCGCCATCCGCTGCGCGAGCAGCTGCTTGGCGAGTTCGCGCGGATCGAGCGCCGCGGTCCCCATCGGCACGCCCGCATCCGGCTCCAGCGTCAGCCGATCGGCGCGCGATCCGAATTCCACGGCAATGGCAGAGAGTTGCGTAGTGAGGTCCTTGACCAGACCGGCAATGGACTCATTGGGCACGTCGCATTCCCCGTCGCGTCGTTGGCGGCGGCGAACTTATCATTCGGTCGCCAAAAAACACAAGCATATCGGGTATATGGCAGCTTTGGTCCTATCGGTGCGGCCCCATCGCCCGCCCCGTGCCTGCCGCATCCCGTGCTGCATCCCCTGCTGCATCCCCTGCTGCATCCTTGTCAGGCCGTCGAACGTTGCTCATCCTCCCCTATCCCGCGGACCTGCCCCGCGGACCGCAAGGACCAGTCTGCTGCCCGCCGACATCGCTCACCTGAATGCCGTCGGCACCGCCGTGCCGCCCCATGACGTGCACCACGCCTTCATCGCCTGGGCGAGCGACCGGGTGGACGACCGCGCACGGCCGCTGTTCGCGCGGATGGCCGCGCGTGCCGGGATCGCACATCGCTGGTCGGTGCTGCCCGGCGTCGGCGGGGCGAGCGCGGTCGAGGCCGGCGGCTTCTACGCCGACGGCATGCCCGGCACCGCCGCGCGCATGGCGATCTATGCGGAGGCGGCGCCGGGGCTGGCGCTCGCCGCGATCGGCGCGCTGGGCGAACAGGTCGGCCTCGACGGCATCACCCATCTGGTCGTCGCCAGCTGCACCGGCTTCGTCGCCCCCGGCATCGACCAGATCATCGCCGCGCGGCTGGGACTTTCCTCCGCCGTCGAACGGCTGCTGATCGGCTTCATGGGCTGTTACGCGGCGATCGTCGCGCTGCGCAGTGCGCGGCATATCGTCCGGTCGGACCCGGGCGCGCGGGTGCTGGTGGTGACGGTCGAACTGTCGTCGCTCCACCTGCAGCAGGAGGATGCGGTCGAACCGTTGCTGGCGATGCTGCAATTCGGCGACGGTGCCGCCGCGGCGCTGGTCAGCGCGGAGGCGAGCGGCATCGCGCTCGGCCGCCCGTTCGCCGCCAACCTGCCCGACAGCGCCGCGCTGATCCGCTGGACGATCACCGACACCGGCTTCGCGATGCATCTGGACGGCGCGGTACCGGGGCGAATCGGCACCGCATTGACCGAGCCGGGGTTCGTCGCCACGGTCACCGGGGGCACGCCGCCCGCCGACCTGTTCTGGGCGGTCCATGCCGGCGGCCGTTCGATCCTCGATGCGGTGCAATCCGCGCTCGCGCTGCCGGTCGATGCGCTCTCGGCGTCGCGCGGCGTGCTCGCCGACAATGGCAACATGTCGTCGGCGACGCTGATGTTCGTGCTCGCGCGCCTGCTCGCCGATCCGCCCGCCGCGCGCAGCGGCGTCGCGCTCGCCTTCGGTCCCGGCCTCGCCGCCGAGGGACTTGCGCTGCGGTTCGCGACATGACGCTCGCCACGCGCGCGCAGGCCGAGGAGCTGATGGACGCGGACGACCTGCCCGCGGACACCTATGCCGCGGTCGTCGCCGACCTCGCCCGCGTCAACGTCGTGACGCTGGCGGCGCGGCCGACGCTGGCCTTCCTCGACCGGGTGACGCGCGGACGGACGGCGCTGCGGCTGCTCGACGTCGGCTATGGCGACGGCGACATGCTGCGCCGGATCGCGCGCTGGGCGGCGCGGCGCGGCATCGCGGCGGAGCTTACCGGCATCGACCTCAATCCGCGCAGCGAGGCGGCGGCGCGTGCGCACACGCCGCCCGGCACCGCGATCACGTGGCGGACCGGCGATTATGCCGACCTCGCCGGCGGCGGCTGGGATGCGATCGTCTCCAGCCTCGTCGCGCATCACATGACGCAGGCGCAGCTCGTCGCCTTCCTCCGGTTCATGGAGGCGGAGGCGGCGCGCGGCTGGCTGGTCAACGACCTGCACCGCCACCGCTTCGCGCATGCCGGCTTTCCGCTGCTCGCCACGCTGGCGCGCTGGCATCCGATCGTGCGCCATGACGGCCGGCTGTCGATCGCGCGCGCCTATCGCCCCGCCGAATGGCCGCCGCTGCTCGCCGCGGCGGGCGTCACCGATGCGCGGGTGTTCCGCGCCTTTCCGTTCCGGCTGTGCGTCGAACGGCTGCGCTGATCGTCGGCGGCGGCCCGGCGGGGTCGGCGGCCGCGATCCGGCTCGCCGCGGCGGGTGCGCGGCCGCTGCTGGTCGAGCGCCATCCTGACGCCGATGCGCTGTGCGGAGGGTTCGTCAGCTGGCGGACGCTCGACCGGATCGCGGGGCTGGGCGTCGATCCCGACGCGCTCAACCGCGACCGGCTGACGCAGGTGACGATCTTCGCCCGGGGCCGCGTTCGCGAGGCGGCGCTGCCGCGGCCGGCGCTCGGCGTCTCGCGGCGGCGGCTCGACACGCTGCTGCGCGAGGCGGCACGGCGCAGCGGCGCGGCGATCGAGACCGGCGTCACCGTCCGCCACGTCGAGGGGCTGACCGCGCATCTCGCCGACGGTGCCGCGATCGCCACAGAGGCGCTGTTCCTCGCCACCGGCAAGCACGACCTGCGCGGCCTCGCGCGCCCGGCCGCGGCGCGCGGGCCCGATCCGACGCTCGGCATCCGCGTCCGCCTGTCGCCCGCTCCGGCGCTGCGCCGCCTGCTGGCCGGGCGGATCGAGCTGCACCTGTTCGAATCGGGCTATGCCGGCATCGCCTTGCAGGAGGACGGCAGCGCCAATCTGTGCATGGCGGTGCACCGGTCGCGGCTGCACGCGGCCGGCACCCCGGCGGAGCTGCTCGCGGCATTGGGGCGCGAGCTGCCCCGGTTCGGCGAGCGGATCGCGCATCTCGCCGTCGACGCGCCCGTCGATGCGATCGCCAACGTCCCCTATGGCTGGCGGCAGCGCAGCGGCAGCCCCGGGCTGTTCCGGCTCGGCGACCAAGCGGGCGTCATCCCCAGCCTGGCGGGCGAGGGGATGGGCATCGCGCTGGCGAGCGGCATCGACGCCGCCGAGGCGTGGCGGGTCGGCGGTCCGGCCGCGGCGACGGCGTGGCAGGCGCGGTTCGCGCGCCGTCTCGCCCGGCCGATGGCGGTCGCGGGCGCGGTGCGCGCGATCGCCGAGAGCCGCTGGTCGGCGCCCGTCGTGGCGATCATGCCGGCGCGACTGATCCAGGTCATGGCCCATGCGACCCGAATGACCCCATGATGGTTGACGCAGCCCCCTCCCCTCCCAAGATTGGCGTTATGGATCAGTTGAACCTTTCGGAAACCGAGTGGCGCAAGCGGCTTACGCCGGCGCAATATCATGTCCTGCGCGAAGCGGGGACCGAACGCGCCTTTGCCGGCGCGCTCACCGACAACAAGGCGGACGGCACCTATGCCTGCGCCGCCTGCCATCTCGAGCTGTTCGACAGCGCCGACAAATATGACAGCGGGTCGGGCTGGCCGAGCTTCACCCAGCCGGTCGCGGCCGACCGCGTCGCGGATCACACCGATACCAGCCACGGCATGACGCGGACGGAAACGCGCTGCGCCCGCTGCGACAGCCATATGGGCCATGTCTTCCCCGACGGCCCGCCGCCGACCGGCCTGCGCTATTGCATGAATTCGATCGCGCTGGAGTTCCACGCCCGCAAGTAAGGGCGCCCGCCGCTTGTAGCGGGCGCGGTTAACCGGTAATCGCCACGGTCTTCATGGCCCGTGCGCGTACCCCCCGCTCCGCTCCCGTTCGCCGCTCGCCTTGGCGTCGGCGGATCATCGTCACTTTGCAAATCTTGATCGGCCTCGGCGTCCTCGCGCTCGGCGCGCTCGCCATCGCCGTCTATGTGGCGCGATCGCAGCTGCCGAGCTTCGACGAGCTCAAATCCTCGCCCAACGGCCAGATGATCCGCGTCCATGCCGCCGACGGCAGCGTGATCGTGTCGATGGGGCCGAGCTATGGCGAATGGCTGGCCTACGGCCAGATCCCGCGGGTGATGCGCGACGCCACCGTCGCGGTCGAGGATCGCCGTTTCTACAGCCACCCCGGCGTCGATCCGCTCGGCATCGCGCGCTCGGTGATGGTCCGCTACGAACGCGGCCGCTGGATCCAGGGCGGATCGACGATCACCCAGCAGCTGGCGCGCAACGTCTTCCTCAACAACCAGAAGAAGTTCGGCCGCAAATTCCGCGAATGGATCCTCGCGCTCGCGCTGGAGCGCAAGTTCAGCAAGGAACAGGTGCTCGAACTCTACCTGAACAAGGTCTATTACGGCGGCGGCGCCTATGGCATCGACGCCGCCAGCCGCAAGTTCTTCGGCCATGGCGCCGAACGGCTGAGCCTTGCCGAGGCGGCGGTGATCGCCGGGCTGGTCAAGGCGCCGTCCAACTACTCGCCGACCGCCGATGCGCAGGCCGCGGTCGGGCGCGCCGGCGTCGTGCTCGATTCGATGGTCCGCTATGGCGCGATCACGCAGGGTCAGGCCGACGATGCCAATCCCACGTCGCTCGCGCTGGCGCCCGAACCGCGCCAGAACAGCGCGCGCTATTTCACCGACTGGGCGCTGCCGCAGCTCGATACGCTGATCGACGAGACCGAAGCACCGCTCGACGTGTGGACGACGCTCGACCTCGGCATGCAGCGCGACGCCGATGCCGCGGTCCGCGCCAATGCGCCCGCGGGCGCGCAAGGGGCGCTGGTCAGCCTCGACCGCGACGGCGCGGTGAAGGCGATGGTGGGCGGCAAGGATTACGTGTCCTCGATCTACAATCGCGCGACGCAGGCGCAGCGGCAGCCGGGGTCGGCATTCAAGTTGTTCGTGTATCTCGCCGCGCTGGAGGCGGGGCACAAGCCCGAGGATACGGTGGTCGACGAGCCGGTGACGATCGACGGCTGGAGCCCGCGCAACGATTCGCGCCGCAATTCCGGATCGGTGACGCTGCGCACCGCCTTCGCCTATTCGCTCAACACCGTCGCCGCCAAGCTGGGGCAGGAGGTGGGCTTCACCACCGTCGCCGACATGGCGCGCCGCTTCGGCATCACCACGCCGGTCAACACGCACCCCTCGATGGTGCTCGGCACCTCCGACGTCCGCCTGATCGACATGACCCGCGCCTTCGCCAGCGTCGCGAACAAGGGCGTGGCGATCACGCCCTATGGCATCACCAAGGTCACCGCGAACGGCCAGACGATCTACACGCACGAGGTCGATCGCAGCCGCGTGCTCGTCGCGCCCTATGTCGCAGCGCAGATGACCGACCTGCTCCAGACCGCGGTCAACACCGGCACCGGCCGCGCCGCGCAGATCGGCCGCCCGGTCGCGGGCAAGACCGGCACCACCAGTTCGTCCAAGGACGGCTGGTTCCTCGGCTTTTCCAGCGGCCTCACCACCGGGGTGTGGATGGGCCGCGATGATGCGCGCCCGATCAGCGGCCTGCACGGCGGCACCGCCCCGGCCCGCGCCTTTGCCGCGTTCATGAAGCCCGCCACCGCCAGCCGGCCGATCGAGCAGTTCGAGACGCAGGTGACGCTGCCCGAATGGCAGCTGGAGCCGGACGAGGAGAGCTATTTCGGCCAGCCCGACAATGGCGGGATGATGGTGGACGAGGACGGCAATCCGATCCCGCAACAGTCGCGCGACGAGGAACAGCAGCTGCAGGACGACACCGGCGCGCCGCCCGCCCCCGCCCCCGCCGCCCAGCCGCAACAGCAGCTCGACGAGCTGATCGATCGCGTCACCGGCCGCGACCAGCCCGGCACCGATCGCCGCGACGAGCGTCGGGACGATCGGCGCGACCCGGGGGTCCCGGGTCGCCAGCCGCTAACGCGCGACGACCGCCGCGACCCGAACGCGCCGCTCCGCCAGCCGCTGCAACGGCCCGTTCAGGACGATCGCCCGATCCAGTGAAGCCCCGCCCCGTGCGTGCGCAGCCAGGCGCGCGCCGGGGTCGGATCGCTGCCGTACAGCCGCTCGACCAGCGCATGGAACGCAGGCGCGTGGTTCATATGGACGCGATGCGCGACCTCATGCGCCACCGTTGCCTGCAGCACCCAGCCGGGCGCGAGGATCAGCCGCCAGCTGTAGCGGATGACGCCGTCATGCGCGCAGCTGCCCCAGCGCCCGCGCGCATCGCCGATCGCGACCTTGCTGACCGTCACGCCCGCCTTGGCGGCATAAGCGGCGGTTTCCGCGGCGAGCCGGTCGAGCGCCTGCCGCTTCAGCCACGTCTCGACACGTCGCGGCAGCGTATCGAGCGGCCCGGACAGCGACAAGGTTTCGCCGATCACCTCGACCCGCCGCCGGCTGCCCGGCTCCCAGACGATCGTCAGCGGCCGGTCGGCGACGGTCAGCACCATGCCCGGCCCATAGGGGCGCGGCTGCGGCAGGCGGGCGCGCTGTTCGGCGATCCATGCGACCTTGCCCTGCGCCCAGGCGAGCGCCGGCTTCAGCGCCGCACGCTTGGGTACCACCAGCCGCGCGACGCCGCTCGCCGGATCGAGCGACAGCCGGATGCGCCGCGCGGTCGGATGGCGGACGACCTCGAACGGCGCGCTCACAATTCGCGGTCGACGATATGGTTTTCGAGGTCGCCGACGTCGTCCTCGCTGACCGTCCAGCCGCGCACCGAGATGCCGGCGGTGTGGACCGATTCCCGGTCGCCGCTGATGAGGTAATGCCAGTCGCGCAACGGTTCGCCCGCGGCGCGCAGCCGATAGGCGCAGGTCGAGGGCAGCCAGTCGATCCCGCGCACGTTGCCCGCGGTCAGCCGCACGCATTCCGGCACATAGGCGCGGCGATGCTTATAGTCCGAACAGAAGCCGCTGCGCCGGTCGAGCAGGCGACAGGCGACGTTGGTCGCCACCACCTCGCCGGTGTCCTCGTCCTCCAGCTTGTGGATGCAGCATTTGCCGCAGCCGTCGCACAGCGCTTCCCACTGGCCGCGGTCGAGCTGCTCGATCGGCAGCTCCCAGAATCTAACCATGGTGTGTCGTCATTTCGCCCAGCGCCTGATCTCGTCGGCCACCGCCTGCGGCCCCTTGTCCGACGGCAGCAGCGCGAGCGGCTTGCCGTCCGGGTCCATCAGATAGGTGGTGCGGCTGTGGTTCACCAGATAGCCGCCGCCGGGCTGGGCCTCGCCCTTGCCCGCGAACACCGCATAGGCCTTGGATATCGTGGCGATCTGCGCCGGCGTGCCGGTCAGCCCGACCATGCGCGGGTGGAAGCTGGCGACGAAGCTCTTCAACACCGCGGGCGTGTCGCGGTCGGGATCGACGCTGACGAAGACCGGCACGATGCGTTTGGCCAATGCGGGATCGTTCGCGTCGAGCATCGCCAGACCCTTGCCGATCGCCGCCGCGTCGGTCGGGCAGACGTCGGGGCAGAAGGTGTAGCCGAAATACATGATCCGGTAGCGGCCGGCGAAATCGCGGTCGGTGACGGTGCGGCCGTTCTGGTCGGTCAGCGTGAACGGCCCGCCGATCTTCGCGCCCGCCAGCGGCGGCGCTTCGGTCGCGGCGGGCTGGCAGGCGGCGAGTGCGACGACGATGGTGACGGGGACGGCGAACGGGGCGAGGCGCAGAATGTTCATGACCGCGCCAGCTGTGATCTGTTACCGACAGGCCTGCAAGTTTCGTCTTTGAGGGACCGACCATGATCCGCCCGCACCTCCTCTCCGCCCTCGCTCTCGTCACGCTCGCGGTGCCGGCGGCGGCGCAGCAGCAGTCGGAAAGCTACAAATTCCTCTCCGCGATCGAGAAGGAGGACGGCAAGGCCGTCACCACGATGATCGAGACGCCGGGCAGCACGATCATCAACACCAAGGCGGTGACGACCGGCAAGGGCGCGCTCCACATTCTCGTCGGTCATTCGGGCAGCATGTACGTCCAGTATCTGCTGCAGCACAAAGCCGATCCGAACATCCGCGACGCCAAGGGCAACACGCCGCTGATGCTGGCGGCGATGGCGGGGCGCGAGGACCTCGTCGACCTGCTGCTGACCTACAAGGCGAATCCGAACCTCGCCAATTCCTCAGGCCAGAGCGCGCTGATCCTCGCGGTCAACGCCCGCAACGAGGCGATCGCGCGGACGCTGATCGCCAAGGGCGCCGATCCCGACCAGACCGACAATATGGCCGGCCTGTCGGCGCGCGACTATGCGCTGCGCGATTCGCGCAACCCGGTGATGGTCGCATTGTTCAAGGATGCCCCCAAGAAGGTTCGCGCGCAGGTGTCCGGCCCGAAGTTCTGACCGGCCGGCGGTACAGTCGGGGCGCCTCAGACCCCGACCAGCCGCGCCACGTCCGCGAAATCCGCCGCGACCGCGTCGACGCCGATCGTCAGCAGCCGCGCATCGTGGCCGATGCCGCAATGCGTGCCCGCGCACAGGCCGATGACATAGCCGCCCGAGGCCACCGCCCCGGTCGCGCCGACCGGCGAATCCTCGATGATCGCGCAATCGGCGATGTCGACCCCGATCGCCTGCGCGCCGTGCCAGTAGAGATCGGGGGCGGGCTTGCCCTTTGCGACATGCTCGCGACCGCTGTAGATATGGTCGCCGAACGCGTCGGCCAGCCCGATATGCTCCAGATGCCGCCGGATCCAGCGCGTCGGGCTGGACGACACCACCGCGCGCGGCAGGTCGGCGGGCAGTGCGCGGACGAACGCCGCCGCGCCCGCCACCGCATCGATCCCCGCCGCCATCGCGCGCGCATCCTCCGCCTCGCGCGCCGCCTCGAACCCGGCCGGCAGCGGGCCGCCGATCCAGCGCTCGATCGCCGCGCGGAAATCGGCGCCGGCCAGCCCCATGAAATTGGCCATCGAATCCTCCGGCGTGGTCGGATGCCCCGCCGCGGTCAGCCATTCGGCGATCTGGCGATTGCCGGCATATTCGCTCTCAATCAGCACGCCGTCGAAATCGAAGAGCAGTCCGCGAAACCTCATGCCCGCGCTCCAAACAGCGCGCTGCCGACGCGCACATGCGTCGCGCCGAGCGTCACCGCGGTCTCGTAATCCGACGACATGCCCATGCTGAGCCCGGTCAGCCCGGCGTCGCGCGCCAGCTTCGCGAGCAAGGCGAAATAGGGTGCGGGTTCGAGGTCGGCGGGCGGGATGCACATCAGCCCGGCGACCGGCAGGTCCGCGGCGCGCGCGCGATCGAGCAGTGCCGGCAGGTCCGCGATCGGACAGCCACCCTTCTGCGCTTCGGCACCGATATTGACCTGCAGGAAGCAATCGGGCCGGCGCCCCGCCTTCGCCATCGCCGCGGCGAGCGCATCGACCAGCGACGCACGGTCGACCGCGTGGATCGCATCGAACAGGGCGACCGCCTCGTCCGCCTTGTTCGACTGCAACTGGCCGATCAGGTGGAGCGTCGCATCGGGGTAGGACTCGCGCAGCGCCGGCCATTTCGCCGCCGCTTCCTGCACCCGGTTCTCGCCGAACACGCGCTGGCCCGCCGCGAGCAGCGGCGCGATCGCCTCGGCCGGATGCGTTTTCGACACCGCGATCAGCGTCACCCCGGCGGGTTCGCGACCGGCGATACGGGCGGCGTGGGCGATGCCGGCGGTGACGGCGTCGAGCGGGGTCGGGGGAGTGGCAGCGGTCATGCGCGCCGCTATAGCGGCCCGGTGGCCAATCTGAACCGCAATTGCGCGCCCCGCCGCCACGCCTGGCTGATGACCGATGCGCGGATCGGCGACGCGCTGCTGCCGACCCTGCTGGCGCTGCCGCCGGGGGCGGGTGTGGTGTTCCGCCATTACGATGTGCCGCGCGCGGAGCGGCATCGTCTGTTCCTGCGCGTGCGGCGGCTGGCGCAGGCGCGCGGCCTGCGGATCAGCGTCGCGGGCGGCCTGCCGGGGGCCGGCGCGCATAACGGCCGGCGCGCGCTCACCCATGCGGCGCACGATCGCCGCGAGGCGGTGGCGGCGATGCGGGCGGGCGCGACTTGGCTGTTCGTATCGCCGCTGTTCGCGACGCGATCGCACGTCGGTGCGACGCCGCTGGGGGTGCGCCGGGCGTTGCCGATCGCCCGCGGGTTGCGGGCCGAGCGTATCGCGATGGGGGGCATGACCGCGAAACGCTGGCTGCGATTGCGCCGCTATGGCTTCGTCGGCTGGGCGGCGATCGACGGACTGGTAGTCGCCCGCCGCTAGACGCGACCTACGATCCGCCGGATCAGAAGCGGAAGGCGGTGCCGACGTAGACCGACTGGCTGTCGCGTCGGGTGTCGTCGAGCCGCGCCAGCCGCTCGCGATCGGAGCGATAGCGCATGCCCGCGGTGACATCGAGGTTGCGGGTCAGCGCGTAGGAGCTGCTGACGTCGACCGAATAGCTCGGCAGTTCCTGCGTCAGCTTCGGCGTGTTCTCGAGCGGGCGATCGGCGACCGCGACGATGCGGCTGCTCGCGCGGCCGGTGCGATAGCTGAGCGCGACGTCGGTCGATTCGCGGCTGCCCGGGATCGGGCCGAGATCGACGCGGTTGACCGCGCCGGATACGGCGAAGCGCTTCCAGCCCACCGACACGCCCAGATTATAGGCGATCGGCTGGATGCCGACGGTCGGTGCCGTGGCTGCGCCGGTACGGCTGGCATCGACCAGCGCCGTGCGGTTGGTCCGGGCGCGGACCGCGACGGTCACCGCGCGCTTGTCGCGGGCCTCTGCAGGCGTGAAGCGGAAATCGGCGCCGTCGAGGCCGCCACGGGCGATCGCCGCGGCGAGGCGCGGATCGGCGGCGGCCGGGGTGAACGATCCGGCGATTCGCGCCGTGATCGGACGCTTGGCCGGCTGTGCGCGTTCGCTGGCACCGAAGGCAGGCGCGACGACGACACCGGTAGCGACCAGCGCTCCCGCCATCATCACAGTCACTGCACGCCCCACGGCACGCTCGGCAAACACTAGCAGTCCCCTCGACTCCCGCTGCAACGCGCCTAACACGATTCCGGCCCGTGCCAATATGGAAGCGTTGCTGCCCGACGCATCATTTTGTCCGACTGTTGCAATAGGCACACAGATTCTGGAACGTCGCGCCACCGGTGTCTGCCACCAAGCGTCGCTTGCGGGTGCCCCCCCGCATCTATAGAGCGAGAGCGCCCTTTTTATCGCAGGACAGTTTCGCCCATGATCCGCTCGTTGCGCACCGCCCTCATGGTCGCCGCCATCGCCCTGCCGCTCGCCGCCTGCGGCGGCCGCGGCGGCAATGCTGTCGCCAAGACCGACCTCGCCGCCTCCAAGGTCACGACGATCGGCGTCAACGCCTATCTGTGGCGCGCCAGCCTCGACACGCTGTCGTTCATGCCGCTGGTGCAGACCGATTCCAACGGCGGCGTCATCGTCACCGACTGGTACGTCAATCCGCAGGTCCCGTCCGAGCGGATGAAAGTCACCGTGTCGATCCTCGACCAGGACCTGCGCGCCGACGCCGTGCGCGTCGCGGCGCTGCGCGAGGTCAACCGTGGCGGTCAGTGGGTGTCCGCCCCCGTCGCCGCCGCCACCACGCAGAAGCTGGAGGACGTCATCCTCACCCGCGCCCGCGACCTGCGCCGCGCCTCGATCGCCGGATAAGCGCCATTATGGTTACGCGTTTCAACGCGCTGAAGGCGGACCAGACCTGGCAGAGGGTCTGGGACGACCGCCAGACCTTTGCCGCCCGCGATCATAGCGGCAAGCCGCAGAGCTACGTGCTGGAGATGTTCCCCTATCCGTCGGGGCGCATCCACATGGGCCACGTCCGCAACTATACGATGGGCGACGTGCTGGCGCGGTACCGCCGGATGCGCGGCTATGAGGTGCTCCACCCGATGGGGTGGGACGCGTTCGGCATGCCCGCCGAGAATGCGGCGATGGAAAAGGGCGTCCACCCCGGCACCTGGACGCTCGCCAATATCGAGACGATGAAGGCGCAGCTGAAGCGCCTCGGCTTCGCGCTCGACTGGTCGCGCGAGCTGGCGACGTGCAAGCCCGATTATTACGGCCACGAACAGGCGCTGTTTCTCGACATGTTCGCCGCGGGGCTGGTCTATCGCAAGGAATCGGCGGTCAACTGGGACCCGGTCGACATGACCGTGCTCGCCAACGAACAGGTGATCGACGGCCGCGGCTGGCGATCGGGCGCGCTGGTCGAGAAGCGCAAGCTCAGCCAGTGGTTCCTCAAGATCACCGACTTCGCCGACGAACTGATCGAGGGGCTCGGCGCGCTCGAACATTGGCCCGACAAGGTCAAGCTGATGCAGGAGAACTGGATCGGCAAGAGTCAGGGCCTGACCTTCGGCTTCGCCGTCTCGGACGGCGGCACGGTCGAGGTCTTCTCGACCCGGCCCGACACGATCTTCGGCGCCAGCTTCGTCGCGATCGCCGCCGACCACCCGATCGCGCAAGCCATCGCCGACCGTCCCGAGGTCGCCGCGTTCATCGCGCTCTGCAAGCAGGGCGGCACCACCGCGGCCGAGCTGGAGACGCAGGAAAAGCTCGGCTTCGACACCGGCCTCACCGCAGCGCATCCGTTCGACGCAACCCGGCGGTTGCCGATCTACATCGCGAACTTCGTGCTGATGGATTATGGCACCGGCGCGGTCATGGGCGTGCCGGCGCACGATCAGCGCGATCTCGACTTCGCCCGCAAATATGGCCTCGCCGTACAGCGCGTCGTCTCCGACGGGGATACGACCGATGCCCTGTTCGCCGGCAACGAGGCCTATACCGGTCCCGGCGCGCTGGTGAATTCGCATTTCCTCGACGGCATGGATGTCGAGGACGCCAAGCGTGCGGTCATCACCCGCGCCGAGGCGGGCGGCTGGGGCAAGGGCTCGACCGTGTTCCGCCTGCGCGACTGGGGCGTCAGCCGCCAGCGCTATTGGGGGACCCCGATCCCGATCGTCCATTGCGCCGATTGCGGCGCGGTCGCGGTGCCCAAGGACCAGTTGCCCGTCGTCCTGCCCGAGGACGTGTCCTTCGCGGTGCCCGGCAACCCGCTCGATCGCCATCCGACGTGGAAGCATGTCGATTGCCCGTCCTGCGGCAAGCCCGCGGTGCGCGAAACCGACACGCTCGACACGTTCGCGGATTCGAGCTGGTATTTCATCCGCTTCGCCAGCCAGCCCAAGGACCGGCCGTTCGACCGCGCCGTTGCCGAAAGCTGGCTGCCGGTCGGGCAATATATCGGCGGCGTGGAGCATGCGATCCTCCACCTGCTCTACGCGCGCTTCTGGACGCGCGCGCTCCGACATCTGGGCCTGCTCGACATCGCCGAGCCGTTCACCGGCCTGTTCACGCAGGGCATGGTGACGCACGAGACGTACAAATCGTCGGACAACCGCTGGCTGTCGCCCGACGACGTCCGTGACGGGATCGAGGTCGCGACCGGCAACCCGATCACAATCGGCCGCGTCGAGAAGATGTCGAAGTCGAAGAAGAACACCGTCGATCCCGAACCGATCGTCGATCAATACGGCGCCGACGCGACGCGCTGGTTCATGCTGTCCGATTCCCCGCCCGAACGCGACCTGCCGTGGAGCGAGTCGGGGATCGAGGGCGCGTGGCGCTTCGTCCAGCGGCTGTGGCGTCTGTTCGACGGCGACGGTGCCGAACCCGGCGCCGAGGGCTCCGGCGCAGGTGACCCTGCGCTCGACCGCAAGCTCCACCAGACCATCCGCGCCATCGAACAGGATATCGAGGCGCTCGCCTTCAACAAGGCGGTGGCGCGGATCTACGAGCTCTGCACCGCGATCGAACGCGCCGCGCCTTCGCCATCGCGCCGCACCGCGATCCACACGCTGATGCTGCTCGTCTCGCCGATGGTGCCGCACGTCGCCGAGGAAGCCTGGGCCGCCAACGGCTTCGACGGCCTGATCGCCGACGCCGCCTGGCCGCAGGTCGATCCGACGCTGCTGGTCGAGGACGAGGCGACGATCGCGATCCAGGTCAACGGCAAGCTGCGCGACACGCTGACCGTGCCGAAGGACCTGCCGCGCGCAGAACTCGAGGCGCTGGCGATGGCGTCCGACAAGATCGTCCGTATCCTGGACGGCAAGGCCCCCAAGAAGGTGATCGTCGTGCCCGGACGTCTGGTGAATATCGTCGCATGAGGCGGCTGCTGCTCCTCGCCCCGCTCGCGCTGGCGCTCGCCGGCTGCGGCCTCAAGCCGCTCTACGGCGGCGGCGCCGGCGGGGCGGTCGCCGCCACGCTCGCCAATGTCGAGGTCGCGCCGATCGACGGCAAGTCGGGCTGGCTGATGAGCAACGCGCTCCGCGACCGGCTGGCGGCGAGCGGCACGCCGCAATACCGGCTCGACGTGCGGCTCGACGACCGGATCGCCGGCTTCGGCGTCCGCCGCGACGACAGCGTCACCCGCGAACGCCGCACGCTGCGCGCGCGCTATCAGCTGGTGAACCTGACCGACGGCAGCGTGCTGATCGATGCGACCGCCGGGTCGGACGCCGGGATCGACGTCGTCCAGTCGGAATATGCGACGATCGCGGCGGAGAATACCGCGCTGGAGCGGCTCGCGGGGATCGTCGCCGACCAGATCGTCGCCCGCCTCGCTCTCTATGCGCAGCGCCGCGGCACCCCCGAGGCCCCGCGGTGAAGGCGAATGCGCGCGACATACGGTCCGCGCTCGAACGCCCCTCCCCCGACATCCGCCTCTATCTGCTCCACGGTCCCGACGGGTCCGCGACCGCCGAACTGGCCGGCATCCTCGCCAGGGCGATGGGGCCGGAGGCGGAACGCGTCGACCTCGACGGCGCGGTCTTGCGCTCCGATCCGGCGCGCCTGTCCGACGAGGCGGCCTCCCTGTCGCTGTTCGGCGGCGCGCGGCATATCCGCGTCGCCGCCGCTGGCGAGGAATGTCTGGAGGCGTTCACCGCGCTGCTGGCGGCCGAACACGCCGGCAACCCGGTGGTTGCGCTCGCCCCCACGGTCAAATCGACCGCAAAGATCGTCAAGCTGGCGATCGATTCGCGCCGGGCGATGGCCTTTGCCGCCTATGAGCCCAGTGCCGCCGATCTGGAGCGGCTGGCGGCCGGGATGGCACGCGACCACGGCCTGCGCCCCGGCGGTAGCGTCGCGGCGCGGCTGGCGGTCTCCTGTGGCGGCGATCGCGCGGTGCTGGCACGCGAGGTCGAGAAGCTCGCGCTGTTCCTCGACGCCGCACCGGACCGGCCGCACGATCTGGACGATGCCGCGCTCGACGCGATCGGTGCCGATCTGGGCGAGGCGGAGATGAGTCAGGTCGTCGATGCGGTCGTCACCGGCCACACCGCAATGCTCGGCGCCGAACTTGCAAAATTGGGCGAGGCCGGCACCTCCCCCATCCCCTGGTTGCGGCTGCTGGCCCGCAAGCTGATGACGCTCGCCGAGATGAAGGCGGAGATCGACGCAGGCGCGACGCAGGACACGGTCTTCAAGCGCCACCGCATCTTCTTCCGCGAGGAGCAGAGCATGGCGCAGGCGCTGCGCCGCTGGAATCCGGCGATGTTGTCGACCGCCCTCACCCGCGTCCGCCATGCCGAGCGCGCGGTGATGGCCAGCGGCAATGCCGGCAGCGTGCTGGCCGACCATGCGCTGACCGAGCTGACCCGCGGCGTCGAGCGCCGCGGCTGAGATCAGCGCGGCGTCAACACCCGCGCGAACAGCGACAGCGCCCAGCCCGTCGCCTCGGCGAACAACGCCGGGTCGTAACGCGGCCCCTCGTCGCGCAGGAACGCATGCTGCGCATTGACCTCATGCCATTGATAGGTCGCGCCGACCGCCTCCAGCCGCGCGCGGATCGCCTCGCGGCCGGCGAAGGGCACATGCGGGTCCTGCCGCCCGAAGACGAACAGGGTTTCCGCCTGCAATTCGGCCATGCGGGCGAGGCTGTCGTCCGACTGCCCCTCGCCCAACGTGCCGGAGTGGATATCGGTCGGATAGAAGAGCGCGGCCGCCGCGACGCGCGGATCGAGCGCCGCCCGATAGGCGAGATGCCCGCCGAGGCAGACGCCGACCGTCCCCAGCCGGCCGTTGCACGCCGGATGGGCCGCCAGCGCATCCAGCGTGCGCGTGGCATCGGCATCGAACGCCGCCACCGGCTTGGCGAACTTCAGCGCATTGCCGCGATCGGTGCCTGCAGCATCATAGGCCAGCACCGTCCCCGGCGCCTCATAATCGTGATAGACCTCCGGCACCGCGACGATATGGCCATGGCCCGCGAACCAGGCCGCCAGTCGCCGGATCGGCGCGGTGACCTGATAGATCTCCGAATAGAGCACCAGCCCCGGATAGCGGCCCGCGTCCGCCGGGCGGAACCAATGTACCCGCATGACGCCGTCACCCGCGGGCAGGTCGTCATGTTCGTCCGATCGCAGGATCATCAGATCGTATCGCCGGTCAGGCGCTGGCAGACCATGTCGAGCTGGTCGAGCGTCGCATAGGTCAGCGTCAACGTGCCGCCCTTCTCGCTATGCGCCACACGGACGTGCAGGCCGAGCAGATCGGACAATTGCCGTTCGAGCGCGGCGATATCGGCATCCGGCGCCGCGGCGGGTGCGGGGTGGCGGCTGCCACCGCCCCCTGCCCGTTCGGGTTTGGCACCCTTGGCGAGCTTTTCGGTTTCGCGCACCGACAGGCCGCGCGCGACCACCTGCTCCGCCAGCGTCTCGACGTCGCGGGCGCCGAGCAGCGCGCGGGCATGCCCCATCGACAGCGATCCGTCGGTCACCCGATCCTGCACCGCCGCCGGAAGTTCCAGCAATCGCAACAGGTTGGCGACATGGCTCCGCGATTTGTGGACGATCTTGGCCAGCGCCTCCTGCGTATGGCCGTAATCGCCGGCAAGCCGTTGATAGGCCTGCGCCTCTTCGATCGCGTTGAGGTCCTGACGCTGGATGTTCTCGATCAGCGCGATCTCGAGCGTCTGCGCATCGTCGAAGTCGCGGACGACGACCGGCACCTCGTGCAATCGTGCGCGTTGCGCCGCGCGCCAGCGGCGTTCGCCGGCGACGATCTGATAGTCGTGGCCGTGCGGGCGAACGACGATCGGCTGGATCAGCCCGCGCGACGCGATCGATGCCGCCAGCTCGTCGAGCAGGGCATCGTCGAAATGCCGGCGCGGCTGGTCGGGATGCGGCGACAGCGCGCTGACCGGCAGCATCCGCACGCCGGTCGGGACGCTGCCCTTCGTGCCCGGTGCGACGGGGGCTTCGCTCGCCATCTCGCCGAGCAGCGCGCTCAGCCCGCGACCGAGCCCGCCCGGCCGGCCGGCCCGCTTCGTCGCATCGCTCACGCCGCCACCGCCGTCGTCTGCGGCAGGCGCGCGATCAGCTCGCGCGCGAGATCGATATAGGCTTGCGAGCCGGAGCAGCGGTGATCGTAGATCAGGGCCGGCAGCCCGTGGCTCGGCGCTTCGGACAGTCGCACGTTGCGCGGGATCACCGTGTCGAACACGACCCGCCCCAGCACCGCGCGCACGTCGGCCGACACCTGTTCGGTCAGCCGGTTGCGGCGATCGTACATGGTGAGCGCAACGCCGAGGATGGCGAGGCCGGGATTGAACCGTTCGCGGATCCGCTCGACCGTGGTCAGCAATTGCGAGAGCCCCTCCAGCGCGAAGAATTCACACTGCAGCGGCACGAGCAATTTGTCCGCCGCGACCATGGCGTTGATCGTCAGCAGACCGAGCGACGGCGGGCAGTCGATCAGGATGATGTCCCACCGCCCCTTCACCTGTGCCAGCGCCCGGTCGAGCCGGTGGGTGCGGTGATCGAACTCGACCAGTTCGATCTCCGCACCCGACAGGTCCTGCGTCGCGGGGACCAGATCGAGCCGGGGAACGCGGGTGGTGATGACCGCATCCGCGATCTCCGCCTCGCCGACGAGGACGTGATAGCTCGACCGACCGCGCTGTGCGTGGCCGACGCCAAGGCCGGTCGAGGCGTTACCCTGTGGATCGAGATCGATCAGCAGCACGCTCTTGCCGGTGGCCGACAGCGCCGTGGCGAGATTGATCGCGCTGGTCGTCTTGCCGACGCCGCCCTTCTGATTGGCCACCGCAATAGTCGTCATCGTGCAGGTCCCCTGCTGCGCTCGACGATCAGGATCGAAGAATCCGGATCGGTCACGGAATGTTTCACGTGGAACAATCGGGTTCGGTCACGTCGGAGAATGTCGAGCTGGTCCGGCTCGATCCGCCCCCGAGGCAATATCCACCGCGTGTCCGGTGTGGCGCAATGCCCTGCCGCTTGCAAAAGCTTTTCGACGGATGCGACCGCACGCGCCGAAATAACCGCGAAACGCCCTGATACCGCTTCGACCTTGCTGGCGAGGACGACCGCATTGGAAATGCCCAGCCGGTCGACGCAATCCTGCAGGAAGTCGGCGCGCTTCTTCCGCGGTTCGACCATCGTGACCGGCCCGTCGCGCAGGAGCGCAACGATGATGCCGGGGAAGCCGCCGCCCGTGCCGATGTCCAGCCATGCGCCGATCGATTGTTCCACGTGAAACAATAGCTGTGCCGAGTCCAGGCTGTGCCGTGCCCAGATCATCGGGATCGTGGAGGGCGCGATCAGGTTCTGCCGTGCATTCTCTTCGCGGACGAGGTCGAGGAATGCCGCCACCCGCTCCGTCTTCCGGTCGCCGAACCGGTCGGCGATCTTTGCCCTGGCTTCGTCCTCGGTCATGCCGCCCGCCGCTGTGCATAGAGATAGATGGCAGACAGCGCTGCCGGCGTGACCCCGCGCACCCGCGAAGCCGCCCCCAGCGACCCCGGCTGTGCCACGGTCAGTCGATCGATCATCTCGTTCGACAGACCCGGTATCGCGGCATAGTCCAGCCCGTCG
The DNA here is from genome assembly GCF_002292295.1 of Sphingomonas sp. UBA978. Classification (GTDB taxonomy): domain Bacteria; phylum Pseudomonadota; class Alphaproteobacteria; order Sphingomonadales; family Sphingomonadaceae; genus Sphingomonas. The sequence goes on along the minus strand of NZ_DBBS01000016.1, from coordinate 108,282 downwards.
GGGAGCGGGACAGCCTCCTCCCGCCGCATCCGCGCCACCTCTTCCGCCTGCCGCTCGAGATAGGGCGCATAACGCGCATCCTCGACAATTTCAGTCAGCACCGCGTCGCCCGCTACGGTGAACACGTCCAGCGCCACGACCTCGAGCATCACCGATGGCATCCGCAGCCAGTCGTACAGCGTACGCCGGCTGCCATCCTGCGCCACCTGCACGCCCAGCCGGGCAAGGTCCAAAGCCGTACGCTCCGCTGCCAACAGCTGGCGCACATGCGATCGTTCCCCGGCGCGACGATGCTGGTGCGCCAGCCGCTCGCCACCGAGGCAGCCCAACCGCGCCGCCGTCTCGCCCAACCGGGTTTCGGCATTGTCGGCGCGCAGCGACAGCCGAAACTCAGCACGCGCGGTGAGCATGCGATACGGTTCGGTCACGCCCTGAAGCACCAGATCGTCGATCATCACCCCGGTATAGCTCGACGCGCGATCGAGTACGCAGGGTTCGAGATCGCACGCCTCGGCGGCCGCGTTCAGCCCGGCGATCAGCCCCTGTCCGGCTGCCTCCTCATAGCCGGTCGTGCCATTGAGCTGGCCCGCGCAATAGACACCGGGGATCGCGGCCAGCGCCAGTCGCGCGTCCAGCGCCCGCGGATCGAGATAGTCATATTCGACCGCATAGCCGGGCATGGTGATCGCGGCGCGTTCGAGCCCGGCGATACTGCGGATCATCGCCGCCTGGACGTCGGTCGGCAGAGAGGTGGATAGTCCGTTCGGATAGACGGTCGCATCGTCCAGCCCCTCGGGTTCGAGGAAGACCTGATGGCCATCGCGGTCGCCGAAGCGATGGACTTTGTCTTCGATGGACGGACAATAGCGTGGCCCCTGCCCCTCGATCGCGCCCCCGAACAAAGGCGACCGATCGAGGCCACCGCGGATGGCATCATGGGTCGCCGCATTGGTGCGGGTGATCGCACAGGCGACCTGCGGCAACAGCCGCCGCCCGGCCATCGGCGACATCGTCCAGGGCTCGGGATCGGAATGCTGTTCCTCCAGTCGACCCCAGTCGATCGTGCGGCCGTCAAGCCGTGGCGGCGTGCCGGTCTTGAGCCGTTCCAGCGGCAGCGCCAAGGCGCGGAGCTGTTCGGCGAGCTTGCGTGCCGGCCGTTCGCCAATTCGCCCGCCCTCGTGCCGTTCGTCGCCACGGAACATCCGGCCGCCCAGGAACGTGCCGGTGGCGAGGACAATGGTACGGCCGTGGATATGGCTTCCGTCCGCCAGCACGACGCCGGTTGCGCGATCGCCGGTCAGCACCAGCGCATCGACATCCCCCTCGCCGATCGTCAGGCACGGCTGGGCCGCAAGCATCCGCTGGACCGCACCGGCATAAAGCCGCCGGTCCGCCTGCACGCGCGGGCCGTGAACCGCCGCGCCCTTGCTGCGGTTGAGCATGCGATAGTGGATCGCCGCGGCATCGGCGGCCCGGCCGATGAGGCCATCGAAGGCGTCGACCTCGCGGACGATATGCCCCTTCCCCAGCCCGCCGATCGCGGGATTACACGACATCGCGCCGATATAGCGGCGGTCGTGGCTGATGAGCAGGGTATTGGCTCCACGCCTCGCGGCGGCTGCGGCGGCTTCGGTGCCGGCATGGCCACCGCCGACGACGATCACGTCATACATGATCTGCGCCTAAGCGAGTGGTGCGGTCAGGTCAAAACTGTTCCACGTGGAACATCATTTGCCGATACAGAAGCGGCCGAACAGATTGTCCAGCATCGCCTCCGTCGCATCGATCCCAAGGATCTGCCCCAGCGCGCGGGTGGCGAGACGCAATTGCTCACCGATGATGAGCGGATCGCCCTCGTCCTCCTCCAGGGCCGAAAGGGCGTGCCGGCATGCGTCCCGCTCGCTCTCGCGAAAGGTGATCGCGTCGCCCCGCGGCAACAGCCGTTCCGCGCGATCGGCGATGATATTCCACAGCGCCTCGATGCTGGCCAAGTCGTTCTGCGACACGCTCACCTCCGCGTCCGGCACGGCTTGACGGTCCGGCTGATCCGCCCGCGCGCGTACCCAGACCGCATCGGGTCGCGGTGGCTGCGCGTCCCCGAGCCACAGCAACAGGTCCGCCCGTGCGACCGATGCCTCGGCCCGCGTCACGCCGATCCGCTCGACCGGATCGTCGCTCTCGGTCAGTCCGGCGGTGTCGGTAAGGACGTAGACCAGCCCCGCCCGCGTCACCGTCGCCTCGATCCGGTCGCGTGTCGTCCCCGCGATCGGCGACACGATTGCCAGCTCGCGCTGGCTGAGCAGATTGACCAGCGTCGACTTGCCGCTGTTCGGCGGGCCGGCGAGAACGACATGCACGCCGTCACGCAGCCGCTCGACCGATGGATTGGCGAGCACCGCGCGCAATTCCGCGGCCAGCGCCGCCTTGCCCACACGGATGGACGCGAGCGCCGCATCGTCACCGGCGACATCGTCCTCATCCGCGAAGTCGAGCTGCGCTTCGATCAACGCGGCGAGCATCGCCAACTGATCGAGCCAGTCGCGCACTCGCTGGCTGACGATCCCTTCGGCCGCGGCCAGCGCCGCGATCCGCTGCCGTTCGGTATCCGCCGACAGCAGGTCGGCAAGGCCTGATGCCTCGGCCAGATCGATGCGCCCGTTCGCCAGCGCGCGCCGGGTGAACTCACCGGCGACGGCGGGTCGCAGGCCGGGCTGCGCCGCCAGCGTCGCGAGCACCGAAGCGATCACTGCGCGCCCGCCATGGCAATGCAGTTCGGCCAGATCCTCGCCGGTCGCCGTCGCCGGACCGGGAAAGACCAGCACCAGCGCGCGATCGAGCAGATTGCCCCGATCGTCGCGCAAGGCCCGCACCCGCGCGCTGCGGACCGGCGGCAGCAATCCGGCAATCCGCGTCACGGCGGCGAACGCTTGCGGGCCGCTTACCCGGATCACCCCGATCCCCGCCGGCGCCGCGCCGCTCGACAACGCGAAGATCGTGTCCATCAATTGCCGGTCTTCGTCGCCTGTTCGAACATCTGCCGCCACATCGCGAAACCGGCCTCGCTCATGGGCGTCCAGCTCTTCATCATGTTCTCGAGCAGTTCCGGGCGAACCTGTCCGTTCATCGTTTCGAGCAGGGATGCGATATAGCGTTCGTGCAACGGCGTGAGGTCGGGCAGGCCCATCGCGCGGCGTGCCTCCTCCGGGGTCAGATCGATATCCACCGTCACCTTCATTGCGCATCGCCCCTTGAGCAGCCCTGTGGCGCATTGCATAGCCCAGCACGCCCCGACGCGCGAGAGGACCCCCCATGACCAAGACCATCCAGATCGAGACACTCGACGGCAACGGCACGTTCGACGCCTATGTTGCCGAACCGGCCGGCACTCCCAAAGCAGCGATCGTCGTCATCCAGGAGATATTCGGGGTGAACGCCGGAATCCGCAGCAAGTGCGATTCGCTGGCAGCGGCAGGATATCTCGCGCTTGCTCCCGACCTGTTCTGGCCGATCGCTCCGGGTATCCAGCTCGATCCCGACGTGCCCGACGAGATGCAGCAGGCGCTCGGGCTGATGGGCAAGTTCAACCAGGATGCCGGCATCCGCGATATCGAAGCGACGATCCGCACCGCGCGCGGCCTACTCAACGACGCGCTCGCCGGCACCGGCCTCGTCAGCAAGGTCGGCGTCGTCGGCTATTGCCTCGGCGGGCGCCTCGCCTTCATGACCGCGGCGCGGACCGACGTCGATGCCTCGGTCGGCTATTACGGCGTGGGCATCGACGGCCTGCTGCGCGAGGCACATGCCATCGCCAGGCCGGTGCTGCTCCACGTGCCGGAGGAGGACCATTTCGTCGACAAGGCAGCACAGGCGGCGATGCACGCCGGGCTGGACGATCACCCCAAGGTGACGCTGTACGACTATCCGGGCGAGGATCACGGCTTCGCGACGGAGTTCGGCGATCGGCGCTCCGATGCCGCTGCCGAGCAGGCGGACGCCCGTACCGGCGCCTTCTTCGCCGAGCATCTCGGCTGATCGATCAGAACGAAAAAGGGGGGCTCGACGGCCCCCCTTCCCTTATCCGAACAGCTTCATGACCCCGACGTTGGGATCGACGACCCCTTCGTAGATCATCTTGCCGGCGACGTAGAGGATCACCAGCAGGCCGATATAGGCGATCCAGCGATAGCGCTCGATATACTTGGCGATCAGGTTCGCGGCGATGCCCATCAGCGCCACCGACAGCAGCAGGCCGATGATGAGGATGCCGGGATGGTCGCGCGCCGCGCCGGCGACGGCGAGCACGTTGTCGAGGCTCATCGACACGTCGGCGACCGCGACCGCCCAAGCGGCGGCGGCGAAGCTCTTGGCCGGACGCAGGCCGGCGGTTTCGTCCCCGTCGATCTCGGGCGATCCGGCATTGTGGTTTTCGCGCAGCTCGCGCCACATCTTCCACGCCACCCACAGCAGCAGGATACCGCCGGCGAAGATCAGGCCGATGACGCCGAGCAGCCAGCTGACCGCGAGCGCGAAGATGATCCGCAGCACCAGCGCCGCGAGGATGCCGATCAGGATGACCTTCTTGCGCTGGTCGATCGGCAGGCCCGCCGCCAGTGCGCCGACGACGATCGCATTGTCGCCGGCCAGCACGATGTCGATCATCAGCACCTGAAAGAAGGCCGACAGCGCGGCGGGGCTGGTGATGTTGGAAAAATCGTTGACGATATGCTGCCAGATCTCGGCCGGAGACCCCGGCCCGCTGGCGGCGGCGGCGCTCAGCATGGCGATGATGGACACGTTTCACACTCCCGGTTGACGATCAGGTCCATAACGCAGCAACGCGCGAAAGCCATGGGCTCCCGCGCGTTGTTGGCTTGCCTTGTCGTCGGAGGGGGGCGGCGGCGCCGGCCCGCCGTCCGGGCCGGCTATTGGTTCATCGAGTCGAAGAAATCCTCGTTGGTCTTCGAATTCTTCATCTTGTCGAGCAGGAACTCCATCGCGTCGATCGTCCCCATCTGCATGAGGATGCGGCGCAGCACCCACTGCTTCGACAGCTTGTCCTTGTCGACCAGCAGCTCTTCCTTGCGGGTGCCGGACTTGCCGACGTCCAACGCCGGGAAGACGCGCTTGTCGGCGACCTTGCGGTCGAGGACGATTTCCGAGTTGCCGGTGCCCTTGAACTCCTCGAAGATCACCTCGTCCATGCGGCTGCCGGTGTCGATCAGCGCGGTGGCGATGATCGAGAGCGAACCGCCCTCCTCGATGTTGCGCGCCGCACCGAAGAAGCGCTTGGGCCGCTGCAGCGCATTGGCGTCGACGCCGCCGGTCAGCACCTTGCCCGATGACGGCACCACGGTGTTGTAGGCGCGGCCGAGACGCGTGATGCTGTCAAGCAGGATCACCACGTCCTTCTTGTGCTCGACCAGCCGCTTGGCCTTCTCGATCACCATTTCGGCGACCTGGACGTGGCGCTGCGCGGGTTCGTCGAAGGTCGAGGAGACGACCTCGCCCTTCACCGACCGCTGCATGTCGGTCACTTCCTCGGGCCGCTCGTCGATCAGCAGCACGATCAGGAACACCTCGGGATGGTTGTCCGAGATGGCGCGGGCGATGTTCTGGAGCATCACCGTCTTGCCGACGCGCGGCGGCGCGACGATCAGCGTACGCTGGCCCTTGCCCTGCGGCGACACGATGTCGATAACACGCGCCGACTTGTCCTTCTGCGTCGGATCGGCGGGATCGAGCGTCAGCTTCGATTCCGGATAGAGCGGCGTGAGGTTGTCGAAGTTGACCCGGTGGCGGACCGCGTCGGGATCGTCGAAATTGACGGTGATGAGCTTGGTCAGCGCGAAATAGCGCTCGCCGTCCTTGGGCGCGCGGATCTCGCCCTCGACGGTGTCGCCGGTGCGCAGGCCGTGTTTGCGGACCTGGTTGGGCGAGATGTAGATGTCATCGGGTCCGGCGAGATAATTGGCCTCCGGGCTGCGCAGGAAGCCGAAGCCGTCCTGCAGGACCTCGATCGTGCCGAGGCCCATGATCTGGTCGCCATTTTCGGCCTGCACCTTCAGGATCGCGAACAGCAGGTCCTGCTTGCGCAGCGTCGAGGCGCCCTCGACCCCCAGCTCTTCGGCCATGCTGACCAGCTCGGCGGGGGTCTTTTTCTTCAAGTCTTTGAGATGCATGGAAAAATCCGAATGCGTAGTCGGGGGAGATAGCTTGGGTCGGCGAAGGAACCGCAGCGACGAAAAGCTGGAGAGGAAACGCGGAGCGGCCGGACGGCCGCTCTACGCGAGAGCAGGAGGTAAGAGGGGGCGGCCGGTTCGTCAAGCGGATTGGCGCGCGGGGTCAGATGATCCGCCGTCAGAACGGCTTTACGAACACCAGCACGACGATCACCGTCGCCGCCAGCGCCGGGACCTCGTTGAGCATGCGCAATCGCCGCCCGTCGAACCGCATCACGCCCTTCGCGAGCTTGCGCGCATAGCCGACCGCCCAGCCGTGATAGCCTGACAGCAGCAGCACGAAAAGCAATTTCGCATGCAACCACCCCTCGCCCCAATGCTGGCCGATGGTGGCGAGCAGCAGGCCGAGCAGCCACACCGCGATCATCGCGGGGGTCAGGATGATCGCGCGGATCTTGCCCTCTCGCTCGACCCACAAGGCCGCTTCCTCGCTCCGCCCCGCGACCAGCGCCTCCTGATGATAGACGAGGTAGCGCGGCAGCATGAACAGGCCCGCCATCCAGAAGATGACGAAGATCACATGCGCCGCGACGATCCACAGATAGGCACCCGCCAGTACGTCCATCACGATCCCCTCACCCGCGCGACCAGTTGCTCGACATGCGCGATCGGCGTGAACTGGCCGATGCCATGGCCGAGGTTGAAGACATGCGGCCGGTCCGCGAACGCCGCCAGTACCCGGTCGGTGCCGTCGTCGAGCGCCGCACCGCCGGCCATCAGGGCCAGCGGGTCGAGATTGCCCTGCACCGGCAGCCCGGCCGGCAGCACCGCATTGGCCCAGACGGGATCGACCGTCTCGTCCAGTCCGATCGCATCCACCCCGGTCTCGCGCGCATAGGCGGGCAGCTTGCCGCCCGCGCCCTTGGGAAAGCCGATGATGCAGGCGTCCGGGCAGCGCGCGCGCAACCCCGCGACGATCGCCGCATTGGGCGCGATCACCCAGCGTTCGAACTGCGCCGGCGACAGCGATCCCGCCCAGCTGTCGAATAGCTGCACCGCCTCCACCCCCGCGGCGATCTGGCGCGCCAGATACTCCACCGTCATCGCGACGATCGCATCGACGATCGCCTGAAACGCGCCCTCGTCGGCATAGGCGAAGCCGCGCGTCTCATGCTGGTCCTTCGATCCCTGGCCCGCGACCATATAGGTCGCCACCGTCCACGGCGAGCCGGCAAAGCCCAGAAAGCTGGTCTCTGGCGGCAAAGCCGCGGCGACCCGCTCGCAGGTACCATAGACCGGCTCGAGGCGCTCAGGCACGCGTTGCAGCGCGTTCAGTGCGGTATCGATCAGCGGTGGCGTCAGCCGCGGTCCCTCGCCCGGCCCGAAGGTCAGGTCCTGCCCCAGCGCCCAAGGCACCATCAGGATGTCCGAGAACAGGATCGCCCCGTCGAAGCCGAAGCGTCGGATCGGCTGGACCGTCACCTCCGCCGCCGCATCGGGATCGGTGGCGAGCGCGAGGAAGCCCCCCTTCTCCGCCCGCAGCGCACGATACTCGGGCAGGTAGCGTCCGGCCTGACGCATGAGCCACATCGGTGGCACGGCCGGTTTCGCACCGCGCAACGTCGCGAGGAGCGGCTTGTTCACAGGATCGGACAGGGCTTCTTCCTATAAAAGAATCTTGAGAAAGGATGATGCAGTGGTTGGCACGTGGATAACGGGATAAGCGGTTTCATGCCCTAACCACCCACAGGTTGACCGGCAAGGATCGGCGATTCCGCGGGGATTCGGGATTGCCCGTCCCCATCATCCACAGGCTGTGGATAAAACCATGCCCTGTGAGCGCAAATGTGGACAATATGCGGGTTGTCCACGGCGCGACGGCGGGTTGGCGAGGGTGCCGACTTATCCTATCCGTTCCGCCCATGTTATCCACAGAACCGTGCCTGTCGTCAGAACCCTCGTTGAGGACGCGGGCCGGCACCGCGCCCTGCGCGGGAGGGCGGGCGATATGATGCGCCTCCACCTCCATCTGCTGTCGGATTCCACCGGCGAGACGCTGGAGAACATCGCCAAGGCGGCGCTCGCGCAATATGACGACGTTGAGACGGTCCGTCATTTCTGGCCGATGGTCCGCACCGAGGCGCATCTCGAACGCATTCTGCAGGAGATCGCGCAGAACCCGGGTCTGGTGATCTTCACCCTGGTCAACGTCGCGACCCGCCGCATCCTCGAACAGCGCTGCCTTGCCCTTGGCCTGCCCGCGGTCGCGCCGCTCGATCCGGTCAACGATGCGCTGTCGGGGCTGCTCGGCCAGCAGGCGAAGGCGCGTCCCGGTCGCCAGCACGCGCTCGACGCCGCCTATTTCGCGCGGGTCGATGCGATCCAGTGGACGATCGCGCATGACGACGGCATCGCGTCGGAGGATTGGGAGGAGGCGGAGATCGTCCTCGCCGGGGTCTCCCGCTCGTCGAAGACGCCGACCTCGATCTACCTCGCCAATCGCGGCTGGAAGACCGCTAACATCCCGATCGTCGTCGAAAGCCCGCCGCCGCGCATCCTGTTCGGGCTGAAGAACCCGCTGGTCGTCGGCCTGACCACCAGTGCCGACCGGCTGATCCAGATCCGCCGCAACCGGCTGCTGTCGCTCAACCAGATGCCCGACACCGCCTATGTCGAGGAGGAGGCGGTGACGCGCGAGATCGCTTATGCCCGCCGCATGTTCGCCGACAACGGCTGGCCGGTGATCGACGTCACCCGCCGCTCGATCGAGGAAACCGCGGCGGCGATCATCGCGCTCGCCAACCAGCGCAAGGCGGGCGTGGTGTGATCGACTGCCGTCTTCCAATTCCGTCATCCCCGCGCATGCGGGGATCCATAGGCGCGAACGCATCGTATCCATCGCTGCCGTCAGCCAGTCTGGATCCCCGCCTGCGCGGGGATGACGAGGAAACATTAGCATGACCCCCCTGCTCCTCGCCTCGCAGAGCGCATCCCGCCGCGCGATGCTCACCGCCGCCGGCGTGCCGTTCGACGCGACCGCGGCGGGCGTCGACGAAGATGCCGCCAAGGCGGCACTCGCCGGATCAAAGCCGCGCGACCTCGCCGATGCGCTCGCCGAGCTGAAGGCGGTGAAGGTCAGCCTGCGTCAGCCGGGCCGGCTCGTGCTGGGCAGCGACAGCGTCGTCGCGCTCACGGACGGTACGTTGCTCGACAAGCCGGAAAGCCGGGAACAGGCCGCCGAGCACCTCGCCCGCATGTCCGGCGCGCGCCACGACCTGTGGAGCGCCGCGGTGATCGCGGAGGGCGGTCGCCCGGTCTGGCGGCATGTCGAGGCGGCGCGGATGCACGTCCGTCCGCTCTCGCCCGCGTTCATCGATGCGTATCTCGATCGGGAATGGCCGGCAATCAGCGGCTGCGTCGGCTGCTACCGGATCGAGGGCCCCGGCGCGCAATTGTTCAGTCGCATCGACGGCAGCCAGTTCACCGTGCTCGGCCTGCCGCTGCTCAACGTCCTCGACTATCTCCGCGTCCGCAAAGTGATCCCCGCATGACCCGTCCTTATGCCGAAGTGATCGGCGATCCGATCGTCCAGTCCAAATCGCCGGTCATCCACGGCTTCTGGCTCGACCAGCTCGGGCTCGACGCCGAATATCGCAAGACGCTGGTGACGGCCGAGGAACTGCCCGCGTTCTTCACGCAGCGCCGCGAAGACCCCGACTGGCGCGGCTGCAACATCACCATGCCGCACAAGCTCGCCGCGCTCGACCATGTCGATGACCGCGGCGACGTACGCGGCGGGATCGGCGCGATCAACACCGTCTTCCGTGCCGAAGACGGCACGCCGGTCGGCACCAACACCGATGCCGGCGGCTTCTATGCGCCGCTCGCCGGCTTCGACTTCGCCGGCAAGCCGGTGACGGTCATCGGTGCGGGCGGTGCGGCGCGGGCGATCCTGTTCGCGCTGGCGCGGATGGACGTCGGCCCGGTGACGATCATGAACCGCAACACGCTGAAGGCCGGCGTGCTGCTGTCGTCCTTCGGCCTCAAGGGGCAGGCGTTGCCGCTGCAGCCGGCGGCGGCGCCATCGGCACTGCTGGTCAACGCCAGCACGCTCGGCATGGCCGGCCAGCCGCCGCTCGACCTCGATCTCGGCGCGCTCGATGCGGAGGCGGTCGTCTACGACATCGTCTATTCGCCGCTGGAGACGCCGCTGCTCGCCGCCGCGCGGGCGCGCGGGCTGGAGACGGTCGACGGGCTGGAGATGCTGATCGGGCAGGCGGCGCTCGCGTTCGAACTGTTCTTCGGTGCGGCGCCACCGCGCGATCGCGACGACGAGTTGCGCGACCTGCTGCTGGCATGACCGGACGTCCCCTTACCCTGGGGCTGACCGGATCGATCGGCATGGGCAAGTCGACGGTCGCGGCGATGTTCGCCGACGAGGGGGTGCCGGTGTTCGACGCCGATGCCGCGGTCCATCGCCTGCAAGGGCCCGGCGGCCGGGTCGTTGCCGCGATCGAGGCGGCGTTTCCCGGCACCACCGGCGCGGGCGGCGTCGACCGCCCTGCCCTCGCCGCTGCGGTGCTCGGCGACGATGCGGCGATGAAGCGGCTTGAGGCGATCGTCCATCCCGCGGTGGGCGAGGAGCGCGCCTCCTTCCTCGCGTCGAACGCCGCCGCGCCGCTGGTCGTGTTCGACGTGCCGCTGCTGTTCGAAACCGGCGGCGACCGCGCGGTCGACCGGATTGCGGTCGTCTCCGCCGCCCCGGAGGTGCAGCGCGCCCGCACGCTCGCGCGCGCCACCATGACGCCCGCGAAATTCGACGCGATCCTTGCCCGCCAGCTGCCGGACGCGGACAAGCGCGCGCGTGCCGACTTCGTCATCCCCACCGACGTGTCGCTCGACCGGACGCGCGACACCGTCCGCCATGTGATCGCTTGCATGGTGCCCGCCACAGGCGGATAGAGGTGGCATGCGCGAAATCGTCTTCGATACCGAAACCACCGGCCTGAGCTTCGCCGGGGGCGACCGGCTGGTGGAGATCGGCTGCGTCGAGATGGTCAACCGGGTCGAAACCGGCCGCACCTTCCACGCGTATTACCATCCCGAACGCAACATGCCGGCCGAGGCGCAGGCGGTGCACGGCATCTCCGAAGCGTTTCTGAGCGACAAGCCGAAGTTCGCCGAGGCGGTCGACGATCTGATCGACTTCCTCGGCGATGCGCCGCTGGTCGCGCACAATGCCGGATTCGACTTTTCCTTCCTCAACGGCGAGCTGACCCGCTGCGGGCGGCAGATCGTCCACATCAACCGCATGGTCGACACGCTGCAGATCGCGCGCAGCCGCCACCCCGGCGCCAAGCATACGCTCGACGCGCTGTGTTCGCGGTTCGGCGTCGACCGGTCGCATCGCGTGCTGCACGGCGCCCTGCTCGACGCGCAGCTGCTCGCGCAGGTCTATGTCGAGCTGCTCGGCGGCCGCCAGATCGGATTGGGGCTGGTCGACGATGCGCCGGTCGTCGAATCGGCGCAGATCGTCGTGCGCCGCCCGGTGACGGTGCGGCCGCCGCGCACGTTCCGGCCGTCCGATACGGAACTTGCGGCGCATGCGGCATTTGTTTCGAAATTGCAGGATCCGCTTTGGGGGGTCGCGGCGTTCGAATAACGCCAATCGGGTGAAGGCCAACAGGCCAGCCCACATCAATGGAGAAGACAATGGATATCCGGATCTCTGGTCATCAGGTCGCGACCGGCGACGCGCTCAAGGATCATGTGAGCGACCGGCTTCAGGGTATCGCCACGAAATATTTCGCCCGCGCCCTCTCGGCAGAGGTGACGTTCGGCAAGGGGCCGCACGACGTCGGCTTCAAATGCGACATCGTCGTCCACGTCATGAAGGGGCTGGTGCTCAAGGGCAGCCATCAGGCGCAGGAGGCGCATCTCGCCTTCGATGGCGCGGCCGCCAAGATCGAGACGCAGCTGCGCCGCTACATGCGCCGCCTGAAGGATCGGCATGCCAGCGAGGCGGCGGCGATCCAGGAGGATATGGGCTATGACAATGCCGGCTATACGCTGTTCCAGGAGACGGTCAGCGAGGAGGATGTCGGCGACGCGCCGCTTATCATCGCCGAAACCCGCGTCGACATTCCCGATGCCAGCGTGTCCGATGCGGTGATGATGCTCGATCTGCGCAACACCGCTGCGCTGTTGTTCAAGAATGCCGGCACCGGCGCCTACAACATGGTCTATCGCCGCGGCGACGGCACCATCGGCTGGGTCGAACCGCAGCGCCAGCAGGTCCAGCAGCCCGCCGCCAGCTGATCTGTCGCAACCCCGCCGGATCGTCTACGGGGTCCGGCGGGGTCCTTTTCTTCGAAATTCGAGTCAGCCATGAACGACTTCAGCGATCTGCTGCGCCCGGAGGCGGTCTACAAGGACGTCGCCGTCGCCCATAAGAAGGCGCTGTTCGTCCAGCTCTGCACCGCCACCGATGCGCTCGGCCTCGACGGGCGGCTCACCGCCGAACGGCTGGCGGCGCGCGAGAAGATCGGGTCGACCGGCTTCGGCGGCGGCGTCGCCATCCCGCATGCGCGGCTGCCGGATATCGATACGGTCACCGGCGTGTTCATGCGGCTCGCGCAGCCAATCGAATTTGACGCGGTCGACGATCTGCCGGTCGACCTCGTCTTCATGCTGGTGTCGCCGGTCGATGCCGGGGCGGAGCATCTGAAGGCGCTGGCGCGCGTCTCGCGCCGCCTGCGCGACCGGACGTTTCTCGCCAAGCTGCGCGGCGCGGGGTCGCCGGATGCGCTTTATGCGCTGTTCACCGCCGATGCTGCGCGCGATGCCGCCTGACGCCGGCGCGAGCGCGCATTTCCGCAGCCTCGAATCGCTCTACGCCGCAGCACCGATCAACCGCCTGTTCGATTCCCGACTGGAGATCGTCGAGGCCGGCGTGGCGCGCATCCACTTCAACCTCGACGAACGGCATTATCATGCCGCCGGCGCGGTCCACGGCACCAGCTACTTCAAGATGCTCGACGATGCCGCCTTTTACGCGGCGAACAGCCTCGTCACCGACCGGTTCCTGCTGACCACCGCGTTCAACCTGCTGCTCACTCGTCCGCTGAAGGCGGGGCCGGTCGTTGCCGAGGGTCGCTGGATCAGCGGCAAGCGGCGCGTCTATGTCGCGGATGCGCGGCTGATCGATGCGGATGGCGAGGAAGCGGCGCGCGGCACCGGCACCTTCATGCGCTCGCAGATCGCGCTGTCCGGCCTGCCCGGCTATCGTCCCGCGTGACCGGGCGATGACCGCCCGCCTGCCGACGCACCTGACCATTGGCGTGCTCCTGCGGCGGGTCAACGACGCCGGCGGCATCGCGATGGTCCGCGCCAAGGGCGACCCGCAGGGTGGCGCGATCCTGGTGCTGATCGAGGATCGTTCAGGTCCCGTACGGGTTCTGGAACGCACGATCGGCATGGATGGAGCAATATCCCTGACCGATTCGGTCCCTTCCGACGGCGCCGAATCCTACTGGCGGCGGCGGCGGATGAACGATCCCGATCTGTGGGTCGTGGAACTGGACATCCCGGAAGCCGAACGGTTCGCCGCTGAAACGATCCTGTCGAATTGACACATGACGCTGCTGTGACGATGGCCTCGCGCACAGTGAAAGCGCGTTGTGCCGCGCCTGGGTGCGATCCGGGTCGGTGACGCAGTCGGGGGGATGCCCGGACGATCGGCCAGCCGATCGGGTCCGTGGTCCAACCGCATATCGAATACGTTAATGACGATTATGCAGCGCGCCGCGGCCATCGCGGTGATGACTTTCTCTCTGGCGGGCCTCATCAGCCACAGCTCGCCAGTCCGGGCCTCGGACCTCAATCGCGGTGCGATTCCGGCCCCGACCTCGACTCTTCAGGGTAACAACCCGGCGGCCCCCGCATCGGTTCCCGCACTTGACGCCCCCGCCCCTGCTGCCAGCGTCACGCCGCAGTTCGGCCCCGCCCAGGCGGTGGTGCAGCCCCTCCCCGCGGTCGCGATGACCGAAGACGACGATTACGACAGCCTCGCCGAAGCCGTTGCAGCGCAGGACAGCGCGCAGGTCGATGCGACGCAGCGCTGCCTCGCCGGCGCGATCTATTTCGAATCCAAGGGCGAGCCGCTCGCGGGCCAGCTCGCCGTCGCCAACGTCATCATCAACCGTTCGAAGTCGGGCCGCTTCCCGTCCGACGTCTGCTCGGTCGTCAAGCAGCGCGGCCAGTTCAGCTTCGTGCGCGGCGGCGAAATCCCGTCGATCGACGAGGGTCGCACCGCCTGGCGCACCGCGCTGGCCGTCGCTCGCGTCGCGCTCGATGCGGAATGGGACAGCCCCGCTCCCAAGGCGCTGTTCTTCAACACGCCGGATCGTCGCCCGGGTGGCAACGTCACCAAGATCGCGATGATCGGCAACCACGTTTTCTATCGCTGATTTCGAACACGAATACCGGCGGGGCTCTTGCTCCGTTCGCTGAATGTTCCTAAGCGGGGGTCATGTTGGACATGGCCCCCGTTTCGTGTCTGGATGGCGGCGATCCCGCCATTTGTGCCGCCGATGTCGCGCGCGGCGTGACGCGGATGCTGCTCCGCCACGACCTCACCACCATCCCGGAAGTCCCGGTGGAGGGCGGCCGCCGCGCCGACCTGATGGCGATCGACGCGCGCGGGCAATTGGTGATCGTCGAGATCAAGGTGTCGCGCGCCGATCTGATGGGCGACGGCAAATGGCCCGATTATCTGGGCTCCTGCGATCGCTATTACTGGGCGGTGCCGGCCGGGTTCGACACCACGCCGCTCGACGGCCATGCTTTCCTGCCCGAACGGACCGGGGTGATCGTCGCCGATCGCTACGATGCGGCGATCGTGCGCGAGGCGCATACCGTGCCGCTGCCGGCGCATGTGCGCAAACGCTGTACGCTGGCCTTCGCCCGGCGGGCGGCGCGACGGCTGACGGGGTTGATCGATCCGGAGGCGCTGGCGCTGTCGGCCTGAACGCCGGCGCGAGCGGCTACAATTGGTGGCCGGTGCGGTCGCGCTTGGTTGCGAGATAGCGTTCGTTGTGCGGATTGGGCGGCAGCGCGTGCGGTACCCGCTCCGCGACGTGCACGCCGGCGGCTTCCAGTCCCGCGACCTTGGCGGGATTGTTGGTCAGCAGCCGCACGTCGCGCTGGCCGAGCAGGTCGAGCATCCGCGCCGCCACGCCGAAATCGCGGGCGTCGACCGCGAATCCCAGCCGCGTGTTGGCATCGACGGTGTCGAAGCCCTGATCCTGCAGGGCATAGGCGCGCAATTTGTTGACGAGGCCGATGCCGCGCCCCTCCTGACGCAGGTAGAGCAGGATGCCCCAGCCGTTGGCGCGGATCGCCTGAATCGCGGCGCGCAGTTGCGGACCGCAGTCGCATTTGAGGCTGCCGAGCACGTCGCCGGTCAGGCATTCGCTGTGCAGCCGCACCAGCGGCGGCGATCCGTTGGGCTGGCCGATCAGCAGCGCGACATGCTCGTCGCTCGAATCGGCGGCGCGAAAGGCGACGATCTCCGCATCCTCGGCACCGTCGACCGGCAGGCGGGCACGGGTGGCGAGGCGCAATGTCCCGGCGTCCTGATGCCCGTCGATGCCGGCGGGGGTGATCGTCAGTTCGGGGTCCGCGCCGTCGATGACGAAGGCGGGCAGCAGCCCCGCGATCCGCGCCAGCCGGATCGCGGCAAGGCTCGCGACGGGCCGGGTCACCGCCGCGGTGCGGAACGGGCCCTTCAGCGGCGTCGCGAGATCGAATTGCGGATCGGCGAGCGCCACGGCGGTGTTGAAGTCGAGCCAGGGTGCCGGTTCGATCACCACCGGCGTATCCGGATCGGCGGCGGCGAGCTGGTTGGTCAGCTTCAACGTCGCCGCCCGCCCGCTCGAGATCAGCAGCGGAAAGCCGTCGGGCGCGAATGCGGCCAGCCCGACCGGATCGGCGGTCTCGACCGCGAGCAGGGTCAGGGGGGCCTCGCCCGGCGCCTGGATCGCGATCGGCCAGCCGCGGCGCAGCGCGTCGATCGCGCGCGCGACGTCCCGCGCCGCGGTCAAAAGGCGAACTCGGTCATGATCGGCACATGGTCCGACGGCTTGAGCCAGCTGCGACAATCTTCGAAGACGGTGTGGGCCACCGCCTGCGCGGCAACGTCGCCGGTCGCCCACATATGGTCGAGGCGCCGGCCGCGATCGTTCTTCGTCCAGTCGGGCGAGCGATAGCTCCACCACGTGTGGAGCCGGGCTGGGGCGGGGTGGAAGTGGCGGCCGAGATCGACCCAGTCGTTCGACGCCTGCAACCGGTCGAGCGCCGCGACCTCGATCGGGGTGTGGCTGACGACCTTGAGCAGCGCCTTGTGACTCCACACGTCGCTCGGCAGCGGCGCGATGTTGAAATCGCCGGTCAGGATCGTCGGCACCGCCAGATCCTGCGACCAGGCGGTCATCCGTTCGACGAAATCGAGCTTCTGCCCGAACTTCGGGTTCACGTCGCGGTCCGGCACATCGCCGCCGGCGGGGACGTAGACATTCTCCAGACGGACGCCGTTGGGCAGGCGGATGCCGACATGCCGCGCCTCGCGATTGGCCTGCCAGTCGAAGCGGTCGTCGGCGACGATCGGTACGCGGCTGAGGATCGCGACGCCGTGGTGCATGCGCTGGCCGTGGATGACGATATGCTCGTAGCCGAGCGCGCGGAAGGTTTCGAACGGGAAGTCGGCGTCGATCACCTTGGTTTCCTGCAGGCACAGGATGTCCGGTTCGGCCTCGCGCAGGAACTGCTCGACGATGGCGATCCGGAAGCGGACCGAATTGATGTTCCAGGAGACGATCTTCACAGGCCGCATCTAGGTCGGGCGCGGGGGGCGGGCAAGGTCGGGCGATCGGCACGGGGCACGGGCGAAGCCCATGTCGCCGGACGCGCCTGCACGACACGCCGACGCAGAAAGGCCCCCGCTCCGGGGGCATGGAGCGAGGGCCGACCTAGCGTTCGTCACGCAGGCGGGAAGTGGTGACTATCGTCCGGGCAACAGGGGGAAAAATCCCGGACGCCCCACATCCGCACGAGCCTTCTAGGCCAGCAAACCTGTCGCGTGGATGAATGGCCGATCGGTCAGCGGACGTTCGGCCGTCGCGGGTCGTTCCATTTGAACGTTCCGTCGCTCACCGGCACGCCGAACCGCTGATTCGACAGGCGAATCGTCGTGCGGTTGTTCTGGCTGTCGAGCGCGACCCAGCCCTGCAGCGCGAGTCCGGCCGGCGCGGCGCCATCGCGGGCGAAGATCAGCGTGATCTTGCCATATTCGGGGTGTTTGGGGTCGTTCGCCTCGACCGAGACGACCCGGTCGTTGCCGGTCTGGACCAGCCGGGCATAGCGGGTGATGTCGCGCGACGGATCGAGCAGCACGCCCAGCGGGGAATTCCGGATCGGCCAGCGCTGCACCTGCCGTACCGAATAATCGATGAAGGTCAGCGCGCCGCCCTCCGCGACGATCAGGATCGGCACGCCCTTCTCATATTGGAAGCGCAGCTTGCCGGGCTTCTTGAGCGTGAAGGTGCCGGTCAGCACCTTGCCGTTGCGATCGGTCTGCGTGAAGTCGGCGGTCATCGTCTCGACCGACTGGAGATGGCGCTGCACCGCGGCCAGATCGCCGGACGCCTGCGCGGGCAAGACGGCGGGCGCGGCCAGGACGAACGGTGCGGCGGCGAGGGCGAAGGCATGTCGGATCATGGGGGTCCTGTGGATTTTGCGCATTGAATGCCTGCTGAACCGGAGCGTTCCCGTCACCCTCGCCCATCGCAGCCTTCGGCGTCTCTCCCTGTCCCGGCGGGAGAGGGGAAAGCAGGGTCAGGGCAGGCGGGATACGCTAGATCGCATGCCCTTCGGTATCGCGCAGCACCTCGCGGCGGCCGACATGGTCGGGGCGGCTGACGATGCCGTCCTTCTCCATCTTCTCGATCAGCCGTGCGGCGGAATTGTAGCCGATGCGCAGCTGGCGTTGCAGCCAGCTGGTCGAGGCCTTCTGCGATTCGCACACCAGCTGGATCGCGCTGCGATATTGCTGGTCCTCCGCCGAATCCTCGCCCTCCGGCGCGCCTTCGAGTGCGAAGCCGTCCTCGGGCTCTTCGGTGACCGAGCTGATATAATCGGGCTGGCCCTGCGCGCGCCAGTGATCGGCGATGCCGCGCACCTCGTCGTCGCTGACGAAGGGGCCGTGGACACGGACGATGCCCTTGCCGCCGGGCATGTAGAGCATGTCGCCCTTGCCGAGCAGCTGTTCGGCGCCCTGTTCGCCAAGGATGGTGCGCGAATCGATCTTGCTGGTGACGTGGAAGCTGATCCGCGTCGGCAGGTTCGCCTTGATGACGCCGGTGATGACGTCGACCGACGGGCGCTGCGTCGCCATGATGAGGTGGATGCCCGCCGCGCGCGCCTTTTGCGCGAGCCGCTGGATCAGGAATTCGACCTCCTTGCCCGCGGTCATCATCAAATCGGCGAGCTCGTCGACGATGACGACGATCTGCGGCAGCGGTTCGTAGTCGAGCTGTTCCTCCTCATAGACCGGCTGGCCGGTGTCGGGATGGTAGCCGGTCTGGACGCGGCGGCCGAGCCGCTGGCCCTTGGCCTTGGCGGCGCGGACCTTGTCGTTGAAGCCCGCGAGGCTGCGCACGCCGACCGAGGACATCTGGCGATAGCGGTCCTCCATCGTCTCGACCGCCCATTTCAGTGCGCGCACCGCCTTGGCGGGATCGGTGACGACGGGGGAGAGCAGATGCGGGATATCGTCGTACATGCTCAGTTCGAGCATCTTGGGATCGATCATAATCATCCGGCACTGGTCCGGCGTCAGCCGGTAGAGCAGCGACAGGATCATGCAGTTGAGCCCGACCGACTTGCCCGAACCGGTCGTGCCGGCGACGAGCAGGTGCGGCATCGGCGCAAGGTCGGCGATGACGGGATCGCCGGCGATGTTCTTGCCGAGAATGATCGGCAGCTGCGCGGCCTGATCCTCGAACGTCTGGCTGCCGACCAGTTCGTGCAGCGACACCGATTCGCGCTTGGCGTTGGGCAGTTCGATGCCGATGACGTTGCGGCCCGGGATCACCGCGACGCGCGCCGACACCGCCGACATGTTGCGCGCGATATCGTCGGCGAGCGCGATGACGCGGCTCGCCTTGATGCCCGGCGCGGGTTCCAGTTCGTACATCGTTACGACCGGACCGGGGCGCACCTCGTTGATGACGCCATGTACCTTGAAGTCGTCGAGCACGTTCTCGAGCAGGCGGGCGTTGCGTTCCAGCGCCGCCTTGTCGATCGTCCCCTTGGGGACGGGCGGGGCCGGGGTCAGCAGGTCGATCGACGGCAGCGCGAAGGTGTGGCCGAGGTCGAGGCTCTGCTGGCGCGGCTTCTGCCGGGCGGCGGAGGGCGCGAGGTTGCGATCGGCGATGACCGGGGCAGGGCGCGGATCGGGCTCCGCCACCGCGCGCGGCTCGATGACCTTGCGCGCGAGCTGGAGCGGTTCCTCCTCCTCGTCTTCGTCCAAATCGTCATAGGCGTCGGCGATGTCGTCGCCGTCGGCGCGCAGGCGGCGCAGGCGGAAGCGGCGATCGCCGAGATCGATTTCGAGGCTTTTCGCCCAGATGATGATGCCGGCGACGCCGACGATCAGGCCGATGCCGCGCGCCGCCCAGCGTTCGGCGCCGGGCTGGCCGAGGAAGGCGAGACCCCATTCGACGAGATGCGCGACCGACAGGCCGACGACGCCGCCCCAGCCGGCGGGGAGGGCGAGGACCGAGGAATCGGAGACGAAGGCGAGCGCCGAGGCCATCAGCGCGACGCCGATCGCGGCATTGCGCAGCATCGCCAGCCAGCGCCCCGGCGGCTGGTCGCGCCACAGCCGCGCAGCGACGATCGGCGCGATCGGCAGCAGCAGGGCGACCGCCGGCCCGAACACGGTCAGCGCCAGATCGGCGAACCACGCACCCGGCGGCCCGGCGAGATTCTGGATCGGCCCGCCCGACGCGGTGTTGAGCGCCGCGTCACTGGCGCGATAGCTCGCCAGCGCCAGCACCATCAGCAGGGTGAAGAGGAACAGCGCGATCGACGCGATCAGCGCACCGCCGCGTACCGCCCCCGCCTTCACCGTCTCACGCAACAAGCCTGGCTGCGCACGGCTCGCCATCGCCCGATCCCTTCAATGTCGCGAAAATGCCGCGGAATCATCGGGCCGCGCGTGCGTTACGTCAAGGCGGCTGCAGTGGATCGGGCGTCGACCGGATGTGGACCGGCCGTTGGCACGCATGCGTTGCGCTTGTAGGGAGGCGATATGGACACAGACGTCATCATCCTGGGCGGTGGCTTGGTCGGCGCCACGCTGGCGCTCGCACTGGACGCGCATGGCGTCACCAGCACCGTCGTCGATCCCGCCGATCCGGCGGTGATGCTGGCGCCGGGGTTCGACGGGCGCGCCTCGGCGATCGCGAGCGCGACCGGGCGGATGCTCGATGCGATCGGGATCGGCGCCGCGCTGGCGGGGCAGGGGTGTGCGATCCGCCATATCCGCGTCAGCGACGGGCTGGCGCCGGGCAAGCTCGACTTCCGGCCCGACGAGGGCGACGGCGCGCTCGGCACGATGTACGAGAACAAGCTGCTGCGAAAGGCGCTGTTCGAGGCGGCGAGCGCGGCGCGCCACGTCGACCTGCGCATGCGGACGCGCGCGACCGACATGGTGCGCGGCCCGGCCGGCGTCGTCGCGACGCTGGACGACGGCAGCACCGTCCGCGCGCCGCTGCTGATCGCGGCGGAGGGGCGCAATTCGCCGACGCGCGAGGCGGCGGGGATCACCGTCGCGCGCTGGCAATACGATCATGCCGCGATCGTCGGGGCGTTCCACCACGCCTATCCGCACGAGGATATCGCCTATGAGATCTTCTATCCGGCGGGGCCGTTCGCGCTGCTGCCCCTGCCCGACGACGAAATCGGCCATCGCTCGGCGATCGTCTGGTCGGTGAAGGGCGCGGACGGTCCGGCGATGATGAAGCTGGGCGATCGCGCCTTCCTCGCGGAGGCGACCAAGCGCATGGGCGGGTTCCTTGGCGAACTCAGTGCCGCCAGCCCGCGTGCGAGCTATCCGCTGGGCTTCCACCATGCGGCGCGGATCACGGCGGAGCGGCTGGTGCTGGTCGGCGACGCCGCGCACGGCATCCATCCGATCGCGGGGCAGGGGCTCAACCTCGGCCTGCGCGATGCGGCGACGCTGGCGGAGGTGCTGGTCGACGGCAAGCGGCTGGGGCTCGACCTCGGCGATCCGGCGCTGCTCGAACGCTACCAGCGCTGGCGGGGGCTCGACACGTTCATGGTCGCGGCGGCAACCGACACCCTGACCCGGCTGTTCGGCATTCCCGGCCGAACCGCGAGCGCGGTGCGCCGGTTCGGGATCAGTGCGGTCGACAGACTGCCACCATTGAAGGACCGGTTCATGGCCGAAGCGCGCGGCGAAAGCGGGACGCTGCCCAAGCTGTTGCAGGGCCTGATGGTGTGAGCGAGCCGGTGGCGCATCCGCCGTTGCGCAAGGCACAGGGTGGCGTCGCGCGCGGGATCGGCATCGGCCTGGGCCTGACGATCGCGGCGGTCATCATCGGCTACAGTCGCAGCGCCGCGGCGACTCTGGAAAGCCGCGTCGCCACGCTGGGCATCGCCGTGCTGGTGCTCGGCCTGTGGCTGGCGGCGGCGATCGGCGTCGTCGCACGCCGGCGGTTCGCGTCGAACACCGCCATCGACGGTGGCGACCGGGTCGATCCGCGGGTCGATGCGGGCAATGCGATCCTGCGCAACACGGCCGAGCAGGTCCTGCTGGCGGGACTTGCGTACACCGCGCTGACGCTGCTGAGCGATCATGCGCGTGTGCCGGTGGCACTGTTCGCCGCCTGTTTCTCCGCCGGGCGGCTGCTGTTCTGGACGGGCTATCGCGATGGCGCGGAGGCACGTGCGCTGGGCTTCGCGCTCACCTTCTATCCCAGCGTCGCGGCGCTGCTGATGGCGGCGGTGGCGCTGATCCGGTAGCGATCAGTCCGCCGCGAGCCGCCGGGCTTCCTCGGGCAGCATCACCGGCACGCCGTCGCGGACCGGATAGGCCAGCCCCGCCGCGTCCGATACCAGCTCCTGCGCCGCCGCATCATAGCGCAGCGGCTGCCGCGTCACCGGGCAGACGAGCCGTTCGAGCAGCCACGGGTCGATCATTGCAGCGTCACCTTGTCCTCGCCGTCGTGGCGGCCGAAAAATTGCATCAGCTGGATGATGAGCTCCGCCCGCGTCTCGATATCGGGGGCCTCGAGCAACGCCTGTTTCGCCGCGGTGTCGAACGGGGCGATCTGGGCGATGCCGTTGACGAGGCTCTCGTCGTCCAGCCGGCCGACCGCTTCCCAGTCCACCGTATAGCCCTGCGAATCGGCGAATCGGCGCGATTCCAGCTCCAGCGACGATCGTCGGCCGAGCGACAGCGCATCGTCGGCATCGATCGGCAGCAGTTCGGCCTCGACCTGGCGGAACGGCGTCGTCACGTCGAGTTCGCGCAGCACGCGGAACAAGGCGACGCCCTCCAGCACGAGATTGTAGCGGCCGTCATCCAGCGCCTCGACCTCGGCGATCCTGCCGACGCAGCCGATGTCGTAGAGCGCGGGCGCATCGGCACCGGCGGCGGATTTGGTCATCGGCTGGATCATGCCGATCCGCCGGTCGCGCGCCATCGCATCGCTCACCATCGCCCGATAGCGCGGTTCGAAGATGTGCAGCGGCAGGTGCATGCCGGGGAACAGCAACGCCCCCGGCAGCGGAAAGATCGAGAGGCGGGTGGGCGTCGTCATCCGAACAGAATCGCCGACAGCCGGCGGCGCTGGGCGGACACCCAGGGGTCCTCCAGCCCGACGACCCCGAACAGCTTGAGCAACTGCTGCCGCGCCGCATCCTCGTTCCAGCTGCGGTCGGCGGCGATGATATGCAGCAGGTTGTCGGCCGCACCTTCGCGGTCGCCCGCCGCCATCTGCGCATTGGCGAGCGCGAAGCGGCGCTCGTGATCGTCGGGACTGGCGGCGACCTCGGCCTGCAGGCCGGCAAAATCCTCGACCGGCGGTGCGCTCTGCGCCAGCGCGAGGGCAGCCTTCGCCCGGTCGATGCCGGCATCCCGGAGATCGGCGGGCAGCGCGTCGATCGCCGCCTGCGCCTCGTCGGTCAGCCCGGCGGCGACCAGCGCGCGGATACGGCCGGACAGAACCGCGGGATCGTCCGGCGCCATCTCGACCAACTGGTCGAAGATCGACAGCGCGCGCTCGGTGTCGCCGCTGGCCAGCACCTCCTCGCCCATCGCGATCAGCGGCTCGATCTCGGCGGCGGCGTCCGCGCCGGGCGCCGCAATCGGCAATTGCTTGAGCAACTGGTCGAGGATGACGCGCAGCTGCGATTCGGTACGCGCACTGGTCAGGTCCGCGACCAGCTGGCCCTGGAACATCGCATAGACGGTCGGGATCGACTTGATCTGGAATTGCGCGGCGATGAACTGGTTCTTGTCGGTGTCGATCTTCGCCAGCACGACGCCCTTGTCCGCATAAGCGGCGGCGACCTTTTCCAGCGTCGGGCCCAGCGCCTTGCACGGCCCGCACCATTCCGCCCAGAAATCGATGATGACGAGCGACGTCATCGACGGTTCGACGACGTCGCGACGGAAATCCTCGACCGCCTGCTTTTCGGCTGGCGACATTCCTAGCGTGGCCAAGTCATGCTCCTTCGTGATCGGTTGCCGCCCATGTGGGGCAGCAGGACGCCGACGCCAAGGTTTTTGCGGGCGTCGGACGAGTCGCGCATGTTCGATTCGCCGAAAACCCCGGCGGCCATGGGCCACCGGGGTTCTGGCTTTGCTCGACCTTGGGGGAAGAGCTCGGTCGGCGCCAACGCCCTTGGGGGGCAGCGCCAGCGCCGATAACCGGATTACTGGAGGAGCTTCAGGACGCCCTGCTGGCTCTGGTTGGCCTGCGCCAGCATCGCGGTCGAGGCCTGGCTCAGGATCTGCGCCTTGGCGAGCGCCGTCGTTTCCGCCGAGAAGTCGGCGTCCTCGATGCGGCTCTTCGCGTCGGTCAGATTGGTGACGTTGGTGGTCAGGTTGTTGACGACCGACTGGAGACGGCTCTGGCCGGCACCCAGCGACGCGCGGGTCGTGTTGACCGACTTCTGCACGGTGTCGATCTTGTCGATCGCGAGCTTTGCGTTGGTGTCGCTGCTGATGTCGACGCCGCCCGTCGGGTCACCCGTCGTCGCCGCCGTGTAATAGGTGTCGTTGGCCGCCAGCGTGGTCGTCGAACCGATGTCGGCGGTGACGAAGGCGACGGTGCCGCCCGTCTTCTTGGCGCCATAGGCCACGTCTTCCATCGTGACGGTGCGGGTCGTGCCGACCAGCGCGCCGGCCGCGACGGTTGCCAGACCGGCTGCGACGGTCGCACCGGCGACGCCGCTGACCCCGGTCATGTCGAGCTTGCTGATCTTCAGGTTGACCTGATCCGACGAACCCGCGCCGGCCTGGATCTTCACGGACGAGTCGTTCGCCGTGTCGAACAGCTTGACGCCGTTGAACTTGGTGTCGGCAATGTTCATCAGCTGCTTCTGCAGCTCGGCGACTTCGGTCTTCATGTTGCTGCGGTCGTCGGTCGAATAGGTACCCGACGCCGACTGGACCGCCAGTTCGCGCATCCGCTGCAGGATGTTCGTGGCTTCGCTCAGCGCGCCGTCGGCGGTCTGGGCGAGGGCGATGCCGTCGTTGGCGTTGCGGATCGCCTGGTTCATGCCGCGAACCTGCGCGTTCATCGAGGTCGAGATGGCGAGGCCGGCGGCGTCGTCCTTCGCCGAGTTGATGCGCTTGCCGGTCGACAGGCGCTCCATGGCGGACGACAGCTGCATGTTTGCCGAGGTGGAAGCATTCGCCGAACGGAGCGAGGCGATGTTGGTGCCGATGACGGTCATGAGGGTTCTCCAATTGCTGCGGCGCTCCCCGCCGCCCCCAGAGCGGAGGGCCGAGCCGCCAAATGGGGTAACGGCCCGGCCCGCGGCGGCTTAAGCGGAAAATTGCGGGCGGATGGCGCGGCAATCCGCCGATCCGGGCCCCTCGTACGGGGGCGTCGCGCGCGCGCGTTGCGAGCGGGCCGCGCCCGGAAATATTTTGCCGGGCGGCAAGCGTTTTAACACGGCGTTTACCCTTCTTGCCGCATGTGCAGGCTGTCCTTGGGGGATAACCATGCGTTCGATTTTTCCTTCCGCTGCGGTGTCGCAGCGCAAATATGCGCTCGTGTCGGGGCTTCGCGCCCAGGGGTTCGGCGTGGGTTCGTTCGAGACGGGCCAGCCCGGCCCGGGCGACCTGTTCCTGATCGCCGAGGGCGAGGCGCCGCCGGCGCCGGCGCGGACCGTTATCATCGGTGACGGCGACTCGCGGCACGTCATCCCGTCGCGCGACGGCAACCCGGCGCGAATCGCCTTCGGCCCGCAGGATGCGGCGGTCGGCAACGGCTTCGCCCGCGCGCTCGTCGCCGGTCCCGACATGCCGACCGCGGCCGATCCCGAATCGCTGGCGCTGCTCGCGCTGGCCGAGCGCGTTGCGCAGGCGGACATCACCGTCCTCATCAACGGGCCCACCGGCACCGGCAAGGAAGTGCTGGCCCGCGCGATCCACAACAATTCGCCCCGCAAGGCCGGCCCGTTCATCGCGATCAACTGCGCCGCGCTGCCCGAGACGATGCTGGAAGCGCTGCTGTTCGGTCACCAGAAGGGCGCGTTCACCGGCGCCTCCTCGGGCGGCGAGGGCTTCTTCCGCGCAGCCGACGGCGGCACGATCCTGCTCGACGAGATCGCCGAGATGCCGCTCCAGCTCCAGGCCAAGCTGCTGCGCGTGCTGCAGGAGCGCGAGGTGGTGCCGATCGGCGCATCGGTGCCGCAGAAGATCGACGTCCGCGTCATCGCCTGCGCCAACCGCGACCTGCAGGGCGAAGTCGCCGCCGGCCGCTTCCGCGCCGATCTCTATTACCGCCTGTCGGTCTTTCCGCTGTCGACCAAGCCGCTCGCCGAGCGTGTGCAGGATATCCCCGCACTCGCCGCGACGATGATCCTGCGCCATGCCGGCACGCGCGCGCTGGTGCCGTGGCCGACCGCCGATGCGGTCGAGCTGCTGATGCGCCACGACTGGCCGGGCAACGTCCGCGAGCTGGAAAACGTCATCCAGCGTGCGCTGCTGTTCGCCGGCGGCGACACGATCGAGGCGAGCCACATCGTCTTCGACCGGCCGATCAGCTTCACCTTCCACCGCGATCCCGCGCCGGTGACGCAGCTGTTCCCGTCCGCCGCGCCGGCCGAGCCCGCGGCAGCGGCGCCCGTCACCCTCGGCAACGTCGTCCAGATGAGCGAATTCCAGGCGATCCGCGAAATGCTGGCGGCCTGCGGCGGCAGCCGGATCGAGACCGCACGTCGCCTCGGCATCTCCGAGCGCACCTTGCGCTACCGCCTCGCCAAGGCGCGCGAACAGGGTGAGGATCTCGCCCGTCCGTACGGCGCCGATACCGCCTGGGCAGTTTCGGCATGAGCGCGATCGGCGGGGTCGGCGGCGCGATGAGCGTCGACCGGGTGATGCAGCTGCGCGCGCAGATCCTCGAGCGCAACCAGGCGCTGAGCCGGGCGAGCGCGCCGGAGACGGCTGCGCCTGCGGGCGGCGCGACGAAGCCGACCAGCTTCGCCGACACGCTGCAGGATGCGCTGAAGGACGTCAACGCGACGCAGACCAAGGCGTCGGCGCTGTCCGAAAGCTACGAACGCGGTGAGACGGTCGATATCGCCAAGGTCATGCTGGCCCGCCAGCAGGCCTCGGTCGGGTTCGAGGCGACGCTGCAGGTCCGCAACAAATTGCTGTCCGCCTACAAGGACATCATGAGCATGCCGGTGTAATCGATGAGCACTGCACTCGCCACCACATCGCCCTCGGCCCTGCCCGAGAAATTCGCCAACCCGCTGTTGCAGATCAAGGGCGTGCTCGCGCAGCCCGCCGTCCGCCGCAGCCTGCCGATGGCCATGCTCGTCGCGCTGATCGGTGCCGCCGCGCTCGCGTGGATGACGCTGTCGACGCCGACGCAGAAGACGCTGTTCACCGGGCTGACCGATGCCGACAAGCAGGCGGTCACCTCCGCGCTGACGCAGGCCAACATTTCCAGCCATATCGACGACGGCACCGGTGCGCTGACCGTCGACGAGGATCAGTTCAGCAAGGCGCGGATGCTGCTCGCCGGTCAGGGCCTGCCCAAGCAGGCGCCCGGCGGCTACGCCATCCTCGACCAGCTGCCGATGGGCGTCAGCCGCGCGGTCGAGGGCGAGCGGTTGCGCCAGGCGCGCGAAACCGAGCTTGCCCGCTCGATCGAGGATATCGACGCGGTCGCCGAGGCGCGCGTCCATCTCGCCACGCCCGAAGCCTCGGTGTTCGTGCGCGACAACGCCTCGCCGTCCGCCTCGGTGGTCGTCAAGCTGCAGGGCGGCCGCGCGCTCAGCCAGGCGCAGGTCCAGTCGATCATCAACCTCGTCGCCAGCTCGGTTCCGGGGATGAAGCCCGAGAGCGTGACGATCGTCGACCAGATGGGCGCATTGCTGTCGAAGCCCGGCGCCGGCGGAGCCGATGCGACCGGCGATGCCCGGCTCGAGATGCAGCGCAAGACCGAGGACAAGGTCCGCCAGCAGCTGGTCCAGCTGCTGACGCCGCTGGTCGGTGCCGGCAATTTCACCGCCGAGGTGCAGGCCGACATCAACCTCGACGAGACGCAGGCGACGCGCGAAAGCTACGAGAAGCAGGGCGCCCTGCGTGCCGAGACCGGCAATTGGGTCGGCAATCAGGCCGGTGGCCCGGCAACGCCCGGCGGCATCCCCGGCGCGCTGTCGAACACCCCGCCGCCCGCCAGCCAGCTGCAGACGCCGCAGGCCGCCAACGGCGCCAGCGGTGCCCCCGCTGCCGAGCCGACGCCGGTCGCCGGTGGCCCCGCGCCCAACCCCAACAAGCAGAGCGACAGCTTCCAGCGCGCCTACGACCTCGGCAAGGAAGTGTCGGTGACGCGCCAGACGCCGGGTTCGGTCAAGCGCCTGTCGGTCGCGGTGCTGCTGCGCGATCCCGACAAGTCGCGTCGTACCGCGATGGAGATCGGCCAGATCACCGATCTGGTGAAGAGCGCGGTCGGTTTCGACCAGGCGCGACAGGACCAGGTGACGGTCATCAGCCGCAAGTTCGCCGATGCCGCCGGCGATGCGGACGGCCCGGCCTGGTACGACAATGCTTGGTTGCCGGTACTCGCTCGCAACGCAACGGCGATCGTGATCGCGTTGCTGGTGCTGCTGCTCGGCGTGCGGCCGCTGGCCAAGGGTCTGATGAAGAAGCGTGAGGATGCGACCGAACCGTCGGCGACGGCGCTTGCCGGTCCGGCGGGCAGCCCGGCGGCGGATGGCATCACCGTGCATGAATCGGTCAGCCTCGACCGGCTCGAGGCGACGCAGACGGTCGACGACCGGATCGGCGCGGTTCGCGGCTTCACCCGCGACAATCCCGCCCGCGCCGCGCTCGCGATCCGCGACATGATAAAGGCGGACGCCAAGTGAACGCGGTCACCACCCCGATCGTCGCCGCGCGCACCTATACCGGCGTCGAACGCGCCGCGGTGCTGATGATGCTGGTCGGCGAGGAAGAGGCCGCGGCCATCCTCCAGAAGCTCGATCCCGAGGAGGTGCGCCAGCTCGGCTCGGCGATGTTCGCGGTCGCCGACGTCTCCGAACAGGAGATGGAGGACGTGCTCGACGATTTCGTCGGCAAGGCGCGCGAACGGACCGGCATCACTTTCGAGCCAAGGCCGCGGATCGAGGCGGTGATGAACCGCGCGCTCGGCCCCGAAAAGGCGGAGAGCGTGCTCGCCCGCATCACCCCGCCGGAAGCGGCGTGCGAGCTCGAGATCCTCGACTGGCTCGAGGCCGGCGAGATCGCGCAGATGATCGAGAAGGAGCATCCGCAGATCGCGGCGGTGATGATCGCCAACCTCGACCCCACGGTCGGCGGGCAGGTGCTCGAACTGCTGCCCGACGCGGTGCAGCCCGATATTCTTCACCGCATCGCGCGGCTTGGGCCGATCAACCCCGATGCGGTCGAGACGCTGAAGGCGGTGCTCGCCAACCGGCGCGGCGGCGGATCGTCGGCCAACGGCCTGACGCTGGGCGGCACGCGCGAGGCGGCCAAAATCCTGCAGGGCGCACGCAAGGCGACGGAGCAGCGGGTAATGCCGAAGCTGTTCAAGATCGACAAGGACGTCGCCAAGGCGATCGAGGAGGCGATGTTCGTCTTCGACAACCTGCTCGACATGGACGACAAGAATCTCGGCACGCTCATCCGCAACGTCGACGGCGACATTTTGTCGCGCGCGCTCAAGGGCGTCGACGAGAATGCGCGCGGCCGGTTCCTCGGCTGCATGTCGGCGCGCGCCGCCGACGGCATCCGCGACGAGATGGAGGCGCGTGGGCCGATGAAGCTCGCCGAGGTGCTGGAGGCGCAGAAGGCGATGATCGGCATCGCCCGCAATCTCGCCAAGGACGGCACGATCGTGATGGGTGCGAGCGACGACGATTATGTCTGAGTTCGTCGCAGGGTTCGCCGCCCGTCACGATACCGCCGCCAACCTGCTCCAGGCGGCATTCGCCCCGCCCGCCGGCTTCACGCCGCGCGACATGTGGGCGACGCTGGAACGCGCGATGGGCGGCGAGCGCGAGGAGGCTCGCAGCCGTCCCGCGTCCGCGGGCGGTCCCAAGCATTTCAGCCCCGCGGATCCGGGGGGCGAGAAGCCGACCCACGGCTGGGATCCGCTTGATACGCAGGTGGAGCCGAGTGGGTTTATCGATCCGGTCGAGACCGCGCATGCGGCGGGCTATGCCGAGGGGCTGGCGGCAGCGGCGGTGGCGGCGCGCGAGAGCGGCGACCGCGACCGGGCGCTGCTCACCGAACTGACCGCGGCGCTCGCCAACGGCCACCAGCTCGACCGCGACCGGATCGCCGGGCAGCTGCGCCAGACGGTGCTGCTGCTGGTCGGCCGGCTGGTCGGCGAATGCGGGGTCGCGCCCGCGGTGCTCAACGGCCGGATCGAGGTCGCGGCGGAGATGCTCGCCGACGCCAGCGAATCGGCGCTGCTGCGGCTCCACCCCGACGACCTGCCGCTGGTCGACGGATCGTTGCCCAAATCGATCTTCGCCGCCGGCGACGCGTCGCTGTCGCGCGGCAGCTTCGTGCTCGAAAGCGCCTCGACCCTGGTCGAGGACGGGCCGGAGCTGTGGCTCGGCCAGCTCGCCGCGGCGATCGACCGCGTGCCGGTGCCGCCGCTGGAGCCGCGCTGATGCTCAACCGGTTCACCGCGGATTATCTCGAGACGCTGGGCGTCGCCGATTTCCGCCCGACGCCCAAGGTGTCGGGGCGCCTGTCCTCCTATGACGGGCTGTTGATGGAGGCCGTCGGCCTGTCGCTGCCGGTGGGGACGATCTGCGAGATCGGCGAACCGGGCGCGAAGGTCGAGGCGGAGGTGATCGGCTTTCGCAACGGGCGGACGCTGTTGATGAATCTCGGGGGTCCCGCCGCGCTGCTGCCGCGTGCCCCGGTCCGTCCCGTCGGCCCTCCGGGCGAGGCGGAAGTGGGCGATGCGCTGCTCGGCCGCGTCGTCGACGGCGCGGGCAAGCCGATCGACGGGCTCGGCCCGATCCGCGGCGCGCAGACCTGGCCGCTCGCCGGCAAGCTGCAATCGCCGCTCGACCGCGGTCGCGTGCTCCAGCCGATGGACGTCGGCGTGCGCGCGATCAACGGGCTGCTGACGATCGGTCAGGGCCAGCGCGTCGGCATCATGGCGGGCTCGGGCGTCGGCAAGTCGGTGCTGCTCGGCATGATGGTGCGCGCGGCGCAGGCGGACGTGATCGTCATCGGCCTGATCGGCGAGCGCAGCCGCGAGGTCGCCGACTTCCTCGAAACCAAGGTCGCCGGCGAGGCGCGCCAACGCGCGGTCGTCGTCGCGGTGCCCGCCAACCACAGCCCGGTGCTGCGCATCCGCGGCGCGCTGCGCGCCACCGCGATCGCCGAAGCCTTTCGCAACGAAGGCAAGAAGGTGCTGCTCATCATGGACAGCCTGACCCGCGTCGCACATGCCGGCCGCGAGATCGGGCTGGCGCTGGGCGAACCGGCATCGGCGCGCGGCTATCCGCCGTCGGCGATCGCGATGCTGCCCAATCTGATCGAACGCGCCGGCACCGACGTGCGCACCGGCGGGTCGATCACCGCGATCTACACGGTGCTCGCCGACGGCGACGACGGCAACGATCCCGTGGTCGATTCGGCGCGCTCGATCCTCGACGGGCATATCGTGCTCAACCGCCATCTGGCCGAGCGCGGCGTCTATCCGGCGATCGACATCGGTCCCTCGGTCAGCCGCGTGATGACCGATATCGCACATCCCGACCACGTCCATGCCGCGCGCGTGCTGCGCCGCCACCTTGCGACCTATGAGGAGAATCGCGACCTGGTGCTGATGGGCGCCTATCGCCCCGGTGCCGATCCGGCGATCGACGCCGCGATCGCCGCTCATCCGGCAGTGATGGAATATATCAAGCAGGGCAGCGACGAGAACGTCCCGCTGGGCGATGCGATCGCCGAACTGACCGGCGTGTTCGGTGCCTGACGCGAAGAAGCTCGCACGCATCCACCGCGTGCGCACGCTGCAGCTGGGCCTGACCCGCGCCGAAGAGGTGCGGGCGCACGAGAAGTTCGCGAGCGAGACGACGCTCGCCAACCGAATCCAGGCGCTCGCCGATGCGGTGTCGCCGACGCCCGCCAGCATGGCGAGCGCCGCGACGCTGGGCGCGCAGGCGCATTTCCGCGAACGGCTCCACCAATCCTCCGCCGCGGCGCAGATGCGCGTCCAGTCGGCCGAGATGTTCGTCAACCGCGCCGCCGAGGCGACCCGCTCCGCCAAGCGCGACCAGAGCGCGATCGAGAAGCTGCTCGAGCGGGCGCGCCGCGCCGCACTCGTCAAGGAGATGCGGGCGCTGGAGGATACGCCGCCCGTGTCCCCGTTGAAGGCAAAACGGCACGATCCTTGCTAATCGTCGCGGGACACCTTCGTTCCTGACGAGACCCGCCCGATGATAACCGCCGCCGCCGCCGCCGCCTCTGCCGCTGCCCCTGCCGTCTCCCCGACCGTACCCGGCCAGCCGGCCAAGGGTGGATCGCCGGCCGCTGGCGACCTGTTCGCGCTGTCGATGATGGCGGTCGGGGCGGGGGAGGGCGCCATGGCCGACACCGGCGACGCGCTGGCCCGGCAACCGTTTGCCGCCCCCGGCATGACGCTGCCGACCGCCGCCGCACCGGCGATCGATCCGGCGCTCGCGTGGCTGCCCGCGGTCGATATTCCGATACCCGCACCGATGGAGGTGCCGCCCGCCCTGGCGAAGGTCGTGACGGTTCCTGCACCGGTCGTGTCCGCGCCCGTCCTGCGGCGCGGGACGGCGGTGGCGGCATTGGCGGTGGCGACGGCCGCGCCCGTCGTCGCAGCGGCGGTGCGACCCACGCCGGTGCCGTCGGCGGACGGGGTGCAGCCGGATGCGGCCGTTGCCGGGGAGTCGGTGACGCGGGTGCCGGTTCCTTCGCGCGGGGCCGCGCCGGTGGTGGCGGAGGACGGTGTTGCACAGGATGCCGCGATCGTCCGCGATCCGTCCCGGTCGGTGGTGCCGTCCGTCGTTGCGGACCCGTACGGCCTGCCGGAGTCCGATGGACAGGTCAGTCCGGCGATCGGCGGCGAGCCGGTGGCTTCGACGGCGCCGGTGATCGCGGATGCATCGGTCGATCCGCGCCCGAATCCGGCGCCAGTGCGGGACCTGTTGATGGCGGATGCGCCGGATGTTCCGGGCCGGCCTGCCGGGCGTCAGGCGGTTCCGGCGGACACCATCCGGCCGATGGTCGATGATGCGACCTTGCCCGCGCCGGTCGCGGGCGATGTCGCGTCGCCGCTGGCCCCCGTCGTGGCCGATGCCAACCCGGACGTTCCTGCGCCGATAATGCGCGACGTCGCTGCAGGCAAGGCGACCGCTCCGCGCAAGGTCGCGGGAGACGCACTTGCCGCGCAGCCGGTCGGCCGGTCGGTGGCAGAGCCGCTGCAGGCTGATTCGCCGGCCGTGGAATCGGACGAGGATGATATGCGGGATGCGTCAGAGATCGTGCCGCTCGTCCAGCCCGATCCCGGAGCGGCGATCCTTGCCCTCGCTCCGCAACCCGTCGCACTGCCGATCGACCGCCCCGTAGCGCCCACCGCGCCAGTGCGCGCGGCACCGGATGCGGTCGACGCGGCGCCGGTGGTCGGGATCGCGGCGTCGCGGGCTCCGGTTGCGCCCGTGGTGGCCGAGGGCGTGTCGGTCGACGCCTTGTCGCCATCGTTCGCCACGGCCGTTCCGGCCGACGGTGCCGCGCCGATTGCCGATCCCGAGATACAGGACGCGCGCGACGCCGCGGTGTCCGCCCGGTCGGACACTGCGGGCAGGGCCCGTGAGCGCACGCCGGGCCGGTCCGATTCTCCCGCGGTGGCCATCGCTCCGCCGCCTGCTGCACCGACAATGGTTGCCGATGATGCGCAGCCGGCTGCAGTATCGACGGCGCCGCAAGCGATGGTCGAGCCCGCAGCGGTGCCGATCGCACGCGGGGCGTCGAAGATCCGGGCGTCGCGTCCGTCGCAGCATGGGGAAGACGTCGGTCCTGCGCCGGTCGCTGCGCCGCCGCGCTCCGATGCACGCCCTCTCCTGCCCGAGGCCATTGCGCTCACGGCGCCGCCGCTTCCGGTCGCTCCGATACGCCCGAGCGCGCAGCGATCTGCCACGGCGGCCGATACCGGTGCCGCGCCGGTCAGCGCGCCGAACGCTACGCCTGCCGTGCCGGCCGCGCCCGCCCCGGTTCGGGCTGAGGCCGTCGTCGCGCCCGCGTCGCCGATCGTGACGCCGGTCATCGCCGTCGCGGCGCCGGTGTTGGTCGCGGCCGCGCCCGTGATCGATGCGCCGGCGACGGTCGCGCCTGCGGTGGCGGACGTCGCGCCGTCGCCGGTCGAGCCGCGCCAGACGTTCATGCGCGAAGTGTCGGGCAACGCCCGCCAGACCGTCGCGCTGCGCCCGCAGGCTGCGGCATCCGTGCAGCCGGTGGCCGGAACGACCGCACCGGCGGCGCAGGTGTTCGGTGCCGCGATGCATGCGGCGGCCGGCAAGGAGGATCGGGTCCGTGCCGAGCCGATCGATCCGGCGATCACCGCCACGGCGGTGGCGGCGCCGGTGCGCGAGGTGGCGGCGGTCGCCGATGCCGGCGCGCCGACGCTCGACATGCGCCAGAGCGGCTGGCCGACGCATATGGTCGATCACATCGAGGCGCTGCGCGATGCCGCCAACGCCAACGACACGCGCATCCGCCTGGTCCCCGATGCGCTCGGCGCGATCGATATCGCGGTGCGGACGGTGGGCGACGCGATCCACGTCCGCTTTGCCGCGGAGGATTCGGTCACCCGCACGATGATCGAGGACGCGCAGCCGCGGCTCGCCGAGATCGCGCAGGAGCGCGGGCTGAAGATCGGCCAGACGATCGTCGAGCCCGCCCCCGCCGCCGGCCAGGCGCATGCCGGCCAGTCCGGCACCGGCCAGTCGGCCGCGGGCAACGGCCAGCAGCAGGCCTCCGCCCAGGCGCAGGCGCAGGCGGGCCAGCAGCAACCGCGCCAGCAGCCGCAGCAGCAGGCCGCCACCGGGCGCCAGCCGGCCGGCGCGGCCCGCGCCCCCACCCCCGATAAAGATGCGGCCGCCAACGGCCGTATCGCCTGATGTCATTTGAGGACCCACGACGATGAGCGACAAACCCGAAGACGCCGCCCCCAAGAAGAAGGGCGGCAAGATGAAGATCATCATCATGGTGGTCGCGCTGCTGGTGCTGGTCGGCGGCGGCGTCGGCGCCGGCGTCTATGCGGCGAGCAGCGGCCTGATCGGCGGCGGCCATGCGTCGGCGCCGGAGGACCATGGCCCCAAGCTGGTGCCCAAATCCGAACAGAAGCGCGCCGCCGCAGGCGGCGAGGGTGAAGGCGGCCATGGCGGCGGCGAATCGGCCGGCAGCGGCGGCCAGCACGTGCCGTCGGGCGGGAACGGCGACAAGTTCGCGTCCAATTACTACACGATGGACCCGCAATTCACCTCGAACCTCCAGGATTCGGTCCATGTCGTCCAGGTCGGCATCGCGGTGTCGACGCCCTACGACGACACGGTCATCGAAAACATGAAGACCAACGACATCGCCGTGCGCTCGGCGGTGCTGCTGGCGCTGGGCGACACGCCCGAGGAGCAGGTGTTCACCTCGGCGGGCAAATTGCAGATGCAGCAGCGGCTGACCAAGGCAATCAACGCCGTTCTCGAGCAAAAAGAGGGATTCGGCGGCATTAGTAACGTCTACTTTACCAATTTCGTTGTTCAGTGAGGTCATGGTTAACGCCGGGGCAACCTCTGATCGACGGACGCGGGATCGCCAGCCCGCCGCGCATGCGGTGGGGCTCGATGCGACCAAGCTCAATCCGTTCGGCGACCTGCACACGCTGCAGCATCTGTCCGCGCGCCTCGCGCGGTCGCTGCGCGGCGTGTTCGAGCCGTTGCTGCGGCACGAGGTGCGCGCCTGGGCGGAACCGCTCGTCGTCCAGCGCTTCGGCGACTATCGCTCGGAGAAGGGCGACCTGCTGACCGCATGGCTGCCGATGACGATGTCGCCGCAGGGCGCCAGCGCGCTGTGCGTGCTCGACGGCGTCTTCGTCCTCAAGCTGCTCGATCTGTTCTTCGGCGGCAACGGCGCGACGCCGCTGCTGATGCCGACCGAATTCTCGCCCGCGGCGGACGCGATGGTGACCAAGATCGGCCAGACGCTCGCCGGCCCGCTGCGCACCGCCTGGGAGCCGCTGGCGCGGATCGACTTCACCCCGACGCATGTCGAATCGAACGCGGCGATGCTGGCGGCCGATAGCGACGATGCGATGATCGTCACCCGCTTCGGCATCGCCGCCGGCGAGGATGCCCCGGTGTTCGTCGACCTGCTCTATCCGGTCACCGCGCTCAAGCCGCATGCGCCGACGCTGACCGGCAAGGTGCTCGACAAGCAGGAGGCGGACCCCGCCTGGCGCACGTCGCTGACCCGCGCCGCGATGAACGTCCGCTTCCCGATCCGCTCGGTGCTCGCCGAGCCGGTGGTGCCGCTGGCGCTGCTGATGAACCTGAAGGCGGGCGACGTGATCCCGATCAGCTTCGACGCGCAGGTGCCGGTGATGGTCGGCAACGACTGCCTCGGCCGCGGCACCGTCGGCACCTCCAACGGCCATGCCGCCGTCCGCCTTACCTCCCTTGCCCGATTCGACGACGAAGGACCTGACGCATGAACGACATGACCGGCGGCTTCCCGCTAGATGCCGGAGTGGCCGCCAATTTCCGGCTGCTGCAGGACGTCGACGTCAAGCTGACGGTCGAGATCGGCTCGACCTCGCTGACCTTGCGCGAACTGCTCGCGCTCGGCGAATCGAGCGTCATCGAGCTGGATCGCCAGGCGAACGAGCTGCTCGACGTGTTCGTCAACGGCACGCTGATCGGCCGCGGTGAGGTGGTGACGGTCGGCGACCGCTTCGGCGTGCGGATGACCGAGCTGGTCACGCCCGACAAGTCCGCCGGCCGGAACTGAGGCGCGATCATGCTCTGGTCCTATATTCTCAAGCTCGTCATCCTGCTGCCGCTGGTCTGCGGCCTGATGATCGGCTGCCTCTACGCCTGGCGGAAGCTCGAGACGCGGATGCCCGGCGGCAAGCCGACCAACCGCCTGATCGCGGTCAAGGAAACCATGATGATCTCGCCCGGCCTGCGCCTCGCGGTGCTCGACTTCGAAGGCAAGCGGCTGCTCGTCTCGGTCGGGCGCGGCGGCGTCAACCTGATCGACAAGGTGGACCAGTGACACCGACGATCACGCGGCGCGGCCACGGCCCCGCGCTGTTCAAGCCCGCGCGCCGGGCGCCCGCCGCGTCGACGCGGGGCTATAAATGGATGTGGGCGATCCTCGCCATCGCGCTCGCGCTGCTGGTCGCGATGCCCGCCTTCGCGCAGGCCGCACCCGCGGCCGCACCGGCGGCGGCGCCCGCACCGGGCGTCGGCGATGCGGTGGATCGCGCGCTCGGCCAGCTGAGCGCGGGCGCGGCATCGGGTGGCGGCACGCAGGCAGCGCCGCTGTCGCTGTCGCTGCAGGTCCTCATCATCATGGGCCTGCTGACGATCCTGCCGGGCATCCTGCTGATGATGACCAGCTTCACCCGGATCGTCATCGTGCTCGCGGTGCTGCGCCAGGCGCTGGGCCTGCAACAGACCCCGCCGAACCAGGTGCTGATCGGCCTCGCGCTGTTCCTGTCGCTGTTCATCATGGCGCCGACGATCAGCCAGATGAACAGCCAGGCGATCCAGCCCTATGCCGCCGGCCAGCTCGCCGGCACGCAGATGATCGAGCGCGCTGGTGCGCCGCTCCACGCCTTCATGGTCAAGCAGACGCGGATCAAGGACGTGACGATGTTCGCCGAAATGGCGAAGTCCGGCCCCTATGCCTCGTCCAACGACATTCCTTTTGCAGTATTGCTCCCCGCCTTCGTGACGTCGGAGCTGAAGACCGCGTTCCAGATCGGTTTCCTGATGTTCCTGCCGTTCATCGTCATCGACCTCGTCGTCGCGACGGTGCTGATGAGCCTGGGCATGGCGATGCTGTCGCCGACGATCATCTCGCTGCCATTCAAGCTGCTCCTGTTCGTGCTGGTCGACGGCTGGGCGCTGACCATGGGCAGCCTCGCCAATTCGTTCGCGACCTGAGGATATCGTCATGGATGCAGACTATTTCCTCACCGTCGCCAACCAGACGATGTGGGTGCTGGCGCTGGCCAGTGCGCCGATCCTGATCCCCGCGCTGCTCGCCGGCCTGATCCTCGGCATGATCCAGGCGGCGACGTCGATCAACGAGCAGACGCTGAGCTTCGTGCCGAAGCTGCTGGTCGTCGCGTTTTC
This sequence comes from Sphingomonas sp. UBA978, assembly GCF_002292295.1. Lineage (GTDB taxonomy): Bacteria > Pseudomonadota > Alphaproteobacteria > Sphingomonadales > Sphingomonadaceae > Sphingomonas. The sequence continues at coordinate 69,901 of NZ_DBBS01000016.1, read as the reverse complement.
GATCATGGTCTTCGGCAGCCTGATCCTCGGGCTGCTGACGGATTTCACGGTCGGCATGTTCGAGCGCATTCCGGATCTGGTGAAGTGACCATCTCCCTCTCCCACCGGGAGAGGGAAGGGGCCCGCCCGGCGCAGCC
>NZ_DBBS01000016.1:0-69729 GCF_002292295.1 Sphingomonas sp. UBA978 | reverse complement strand
GCTTTGCCGCTCCCTCCCTCTCCCAATGGGAGAGGGATTGAGGTGTTGGGCTTCGGCCTCGCCATCGAACCCAGGCTGTGGGCGTTGATCTTCGTCATGGTGCGGATCGGGGCGGCGTTCATCGTCGCGCCGGTGTTCGGCGCGGTGTCGATCCCGCTGCCGGTGCGCGTCGGCCTGTCTGGGGCGATCGGCTTCTTCGTGCTTGCCGTCCACCCGATTGTGCCGCCTGCGCAGATCTTCGCGGTCGCCACCTTTCTCGCGATCTTCGCCGAGGCGCTGGTCGGCGCGGCGATCGGCTTCATCCTCCAGATCGCCTTCGCCGCGCCGATGATCGCGTCGGAAATCATCGGCGGGTCGATGGGAATCGGCTTCGCCTCGTCGATCGATCCGCAGAACGGCCGGTCGTCGCCGGCGCTCGGCCAGTTCTTCACGATCATGCTGACGCTGCTGTTCCTGTCGGTCGACGGCCATCTGATCCTCGTCGAACTGCTGGTGAAAAGCTATGAGACGATGCCGCCCGGCACCTGGATCGCGCCCGACCGGCTGAAGCAGATCGCCTTCTTCGGCGGTTATGCCTTTCTCGCCGGGCTGCTGCTGGCATTGCCGGTCGGCTTCCTGCTGCTCTGCCTCAACCTGATCGTCGGCATGGTCAGCCGCGCGGCGCCCGCGCTCAACCTGTTCTCGGTCGGCCTGCCCGCCAGCCTCGCGGTCGGGGTGATCGCGCTCGCCGTCGCCTTTCCGGCGATGGGCGATTATATGCTCGTCATCGTCCGCGAAGGCCTGTCGGCCACGCAAAGCCTGGTGAACGGCTGATGTCGGAAGGTGGCGACAAGACAGAAGCCCCGACACCCAAGCGCAGGGAAAAGGCCGCCGAAGACGGCAATATCCTCAAATCCAAGGATCTTGCGACGGCGCTGGTGGTGATGGCGGGGGTGGCGTGGCTGATCTTCGCCGGCCCGTCGCTGATCGCGGCGTGCAAGGCGGTGATGGCCGCCAGCTTCCAGTTCGACCGCGGCGACGTCGAGGATTTCTCGCCGTGGCGGCCGTTGCAGGAGGCCGGCACCAAGCTGCTGCCCTCGCTCATCACGCTGTTCGCGGTCAGCATCGTCGCGACGATCGTCAGCTCGGCCGGGCTCGGCTCGCTGACCTGGAACAACAAACTGATCGCGTTCAAGGGCAACCGGATCAACCCCGCGTCGGGCCTGAAGCGGATCATCGGTCCGCAGGGGTGGATCGAGCTCGGCAAGTCGCTGCTCAAGGTGATCCTGCTCGGCGTGATCGGCGGCTATATGCTGTGGAAGTCGAGCCGCACGACGTTGGGCCTGTCATCGTCCAGCCTCGGCGATGCCGTCGCGGCGCTGGGCGGGACCTTCACCAGCATCATGATCGCGATGGCGGGCGGACTGTTCGCGATCGCGCTGTTCGACGTGCCGATCCAGATCGTCCAGCTATTGTCCAAGCTGCGCATGACCAAGCAGGAGGTGCGCGACGAGCATAAGGAATCCGAGGGATCGCCCGAGGCCAAGGGCCACCAGCGCGCGATGCAGCGGGCGATGGCGACCGGCGGCGTGCGCAAGGCGGTGGCGGAGGCGCATGTCGTGCTGACCAACCCGACGCATTTCGCGGTCGCGCTGCGCTACGATCGCGGCAAGGATCAGGTGCCGGTGGTGGTCGCCAAGGGCCGCGGCGCGACTGCGCTGGCGATCCGCGAGGTGGCGGGCGAGGTGCGGGTGCCGATCCTCGAATATCCGATGCTCGCCCGCGCGGTCTATTATACCAGTCGCGAGGGCCAGGAGGTGCGCGACGACCTGTACGTGGCGATCGCCACCGTGCTCGCCTTCGTCTTCAACCTCAATGCCGCCGCGGGCGGCACCGGCCAGCCGCCGATCGAGGTTCCGGAGAGCGCGCGGTTCGACGAACACGGCATCCGGATCGAGCGGAAATCCCCTTAATCCCGCCCGGTTGCGGTCGTTAACAGTAAGGAAGCGCGGAGTTCGAGTGATGGCCACTACCACAGCAACGACGAGCACCCCGACGCCGACCCCCACGGCCGCGACCTCGACCGCGGGCGTCACTAAGAGCGCCGCGCAGAGCATCCTCACCTCGCTCAATGCCGGATCGGGCATCGACACCGACACGCTCGTCGCCAATCTGGTCAAGGCGCAGTTCGCCGCCAAGACCGCGACGATCGCGTCGCGGACCAGCACGCTGACCGCGCAGATCTCCGCAACGACGACGCTCAAGAACACGATCGGCAATTTTTCGACCGCGCTCGCCAGCCTGACCGGCAGCGGGACGCTGCAGACGCAGCCGGTCAGTTCGAACGCCGCCGCCGTCTCCGCTGCCGCGATCAGCGGCGCGAAGGTCGGCAACCTCTCGACCAGCATCACCGTCTCGGCGCTTGCCTCGGCCCAGGGCGCGCGCTCGACGCCGGTGGCGAGCCGGACCGATCCGATCGCGACCGGCAAGCTGACGCTGACGCTGGGCAGCGCGACCTATGATGCGGCCGGCACCGCGATGACCGGCTTTACCGCGGGCACGGCCGCGCCGGTCTCGATCGACGTGACCGACGGCAGCCTCGACGGCATCGCGCGGGCGATCAACGCCGCCAAGACGGGCGTCACCGCCAGCATCGTCACCGATCAGGACGGCAAGGCGGTGCTGTCGCTGAAGGGGACGACCGGCGCCGCGCAGGCGTTCACGCTGACCGCCGATGACGACACCAGCGCGCTGAAGCAGTTCAACGTCGGGGTCGATGCGCCGACGACGCTGACCGGCACCGCTGCAAACGCGCAGCTGACCGTCGACGGCGTCAGCGTCCAGCGCAGCAGCAACACGATCGCCGATCTGGTGCCCGGCGTCCGCCTGCAACTGGGTGCGGTGACGGCAACGCCGGTGGCGCTGACCAGCACGCGTCCCGCGACGGCGCTGTCGCAGGCGATGGCGGATTTCGTCGAGACCTACAATCAGGTCTATGCCGCGGCGAAGGAACAGACCGATCCGGCGACCGGCGACCTGAAGACCGATCCGGCGGCCAAGGCGCTGCTGCGGTCGCTGCAGGGCATGACCACCCGGACGTTGACCTCGGGCGGTACCGCCGGTGCACCGACGACGCTGGCGCAGCTCGGCGTGTCGACCAACCGCGACGGCACGTTGACGCTCGACACCAATGCGATGAACAAGGCGATGGCCGCCTATCCGGACGAGGTCGAGGCGATGTTCGCGACGACCAGCGGCAACGCGCTGGGCCTGAACAGCGTGCTCAGCGGGATTGCCCTGTCCGCTTCCAGCAGCGTCACCGGCCTCGGCGCATCGGCGACCCGCTACGGCAAGGCGCAGAAGGATCTGGCGGGCGAGCAGGACAAGATCACCGCGCAGTCGGCGGCGATGACGACGCGGATGACGCAGCAATTCTCGAGCATGAACAGCAAGGTCACCGCCTACAAGGCGACGCAGACCTTCCTCGATAACCAGATCAAGGCGTGGAACAAGAACAGCTGATGGCCTACGCAACGCTCCTTTCCGGCGACCCTTACGCCACGTACCGCCAGATCGACGTCGTCGGCCGCACCGCCGAGGCGCGGGGGCCGGGCCTCGTCCAGCTGCTCTACGAGGAACTGGTGTCGGCGTTGCGCGCCGCCGCCTGGGCGGTCGAGAACAACCAGCTGCGCACCAAGAGCGAGCGCGTCACGCGCGCGACCGCGATCCTGTTCGCGCTCGAATCGGGCCTCGATTTCGAACGCGGCGGCGAGGTGTCGCTGACGCTCGCACGGCTGTACGGCGGCATCCGCCGGACGATCGTCGACGCCTCGATCGGCACCGATCCGCGCCCGTTCCGCGCCGCGGCGAACAGCCTCAGCGAAATCGCCGAGGCGTGGCGCACCGCCCGCGCGGCCTGATCCACCCGCCCCGGACCGGGGCGGGGCGTTATTTCTGGAACCAGTGCCGCCGGGCGAAATAGCCGACGACGAGCACCGCGATCGCGATGCACAGCCCCATGATCGCATCGAACGCCCATGGCTTTTGCGCATAGGGCAGGTCGGCGACGTTCATTCCGTACAGGCCGGTGATGAAGGTCAGCGGCAGGAACACCATCGCCGCGATCGAGATCGCCAGCGAGCGGCTATCGATCTGTTCGCTGCGCAGGTCGGTCAGCGCCTCGTGCATCAGCGAGGCGCGCTCGCGGATCGATTCGAGTTCCTCGGCCATGCGCGCGGCGCGATCGGCGGCGGCGGCGAGGTGGCGGCGATCGTCCTCGGCCAGCCACGCGCCGGGCAGGGTCGCGAGCTTCTCCAGCGCCGCGCGTTGCGGCGCGAGGAAGCGGCGATAGCCGATCGCGGCGACGCGCACCCTGGTGACGGAACGACGCAGGTCGAAGACGCGGTTGGCGTCGAGCCGCTCCTCGCAATCGTCCAGTTCGTCGCCGAGGTCGGCGACGTGCGGATCGAGGTCGCTGGTGATCGCGGTCGACACCGCGGCGATGAAGTCGCCCGGATCGACGATCTCGCCCTTCGCCATCTGTTTCTCGACCTCGGCGATGCCGATCAGCGGCCGCCGCGTCACCGAATAGACGCGGCCCTTGATCGCCCAGATCCGCACCGAGGCGAGCGGATCGCCGGACGACATCTCCTCCGACGAGCGGCCGCGCAGGTTGAGCAGCGCGCCGGCCTCGAACGCCTCGCAGCGCGGCCGCGTCTCGGTCGCGGTGAGCGCGTCGACGACATAATCGTCGAGCTTCGCGGCGTTGCGCAGCCATTCCTGCGCCTGTTCCTCGTTGGTGTTGAGATGCACCCAGACGAAATCGGCGGTGCAGGCCAGCGCCTCCTTCACCGCGACGCGCGTCGCCGCGCCGCCGACCACCCGGTAGCCGAAGCCGCTCATGCCATGTCCAGTTCGACGGTCAGCCCGTCCTGCGGCGCCAGCCCTTCGCGCCACGGCTGGCGCATCGCGTCGGCGCGGGCGCGGTCGAGAATGGCGGCAGGGACGCCGGGATGGTGCAGCACGCGATCGGCGTTGGCGAGGCTGCGCGCCTGTCGCAGGGTGAGGTCGTCGGGATCGGCGGAGGTCAGCCGGATGCGGACATGCCCCGCCTCGCGCAGCTGATTGCTTGCCAGCCAGCCGGCGACGTCCGTGCCATCGCCGAGGGGATCGAGCGGCCCCCTTGCGGCCAGCGCCGCGCCGAGCGCCCGGCGTCGCGCGCCGCCGTCGGGATAGCGCCGCCGCAATGCGGGTCGTGCCGCCTGCAACCGTTCGGCGAGCGTGCCAAGGCTGGCGGGCAGCAGCGCCTCGAGCCGCTGGCGCAGCGCCGCCGCCAGTCCCGCCGAGACGCCGCCGGTGCCGATCGCAAGCAGGACGGGCGCGCGATCGATGATCGCCGGCGTGGTGAAGTCGCAATGGTCGGGCCGGTCGACCGCATTGACCAGGATGCCGCGCGCCTTCAGCCGTGCCACCGCCGCCAGCGCCTCGCCCTCGTCCTCGATCGCGACGATCGCCAGCGCGGCCTCGCCGTCGTAGCCGACGATCGTCGCACCGGCGCGTTCGAGCAGCCGCCGCTTGGCGTCGGCGGGTTCGCCCTCGCCGAGCAGGATCACGGGGCGGCCCGCCAGCCGCACGAACAGCGGCAGGCTGTGCAGCGTCACCGGTTCAGCCATTCCGGCACGCGCTCGGCGGCGAGGATCGTCTCGGGCACGATGCGATCGGCGACCACCGCGAACCGGTTGCCGTCGACCAGCACCTCCGGCACCAGCGCGCGGCTGTTGTAGGTCGAGGCCATCGTCGCGCCATAGGCGCCGGCGGTGCGGAACACGGCGAGGTCGCCGCTCTTCACCGCGTCGATTTCGCGCCCCATCGCGAAGGTGTCGCCGCTCTCGCACACCGGGCCGGCGATGTTGGCGGTCATCCGCTCAGCCGTCTGCGTCACCGCGTCGAAATCGTGCCACGCATCGTAGAGCGCGGGCCGCGCGAGGTCGTTCATCGCCGCATCGACGATGACATAGGGGTTGGTGACGCCGGGCTTGACCCAGATCACCTCGGTCAACAGCACGCCCGCATTGCCGGCGATGACGCGGCCGGGTTCGAACATCAGCTCGACGTCCCAGCCTGCGGTCGCGCGCGCGACCATCGCGCCATAGTCCGCCGGGCTCGGCAGCACGTCGCCCTGACGATAGGGTACGCCGAGGCCGCCCCCCAGATCGACGCGGCTGATCGTGTGACCGCGCGTGCGCAGCTCCGCGACCAGCTGCCCGATGCGGCGATACGCCTCTTCCAGCCGCGACAGATCGGCGAGCTGGCTGCCGATGTGGCAGGCGACGCCGCGCAGGTCCAATCCGTCGAGCGGGGCGAGCCGGTCGAACATCGCCGGCGCCTGGTCGATCGGCACCCCGAACTTGTTCTCGGCGCGCCCGGTCGAGATCTTGGCATGCGTGCCGGCGTCGACGTCGGGGTTCACGCGCAGCGTGGCGGGCGCGACCTTGCCCTTCGCATGCGCGATCTGCGCGAGGACGACGCCCTCTTCCTCCAGCTCGAGGTTGAACTGGCCGATGCCCTCGTCGATTCCGCGCGCGAGCTCGGCGCGGGTCTTGCCGACCCCCGAAAAGACGATGTCGGCCGCCGGGATGCCCGCCGCCAGCGCGCGCGCCATCTCGCCGCCCGAGACGACGTCGGCGCCATAGCCCTCGTCGGCAAGCACGCGCAGCACCGCGACGTTCGGATTGGCCTTGATCGCATAGGCGAGGTGGACGCGGCCGACGTCTTTCAGGCCGTCGCGGAACACCTGCGCATGGCGGCGGAAGGTCGCGGTCGAATAGACGTAGACCGGCGTCCCCACCTCTGCGGCGATGCGGGTCAGCGGCACGTCCTCGCAATGGAGCACGCCGTCGCGGTAGTCGAAATGGTTCATCGGGCCTGATTCTGACGGAGCATCAATTGGGCGGCAGGTCGAATTCGTCGCTGCGGCGCTGTTCGGAACTCTTGAGAAGCTCGTCGCTGCGCTGCGGACGCTGCTGCGTGGTCGGGGTGAGCAATTGCTCGGGGGTGGGCGTCGCCTTGGCGCCATAAGGCGCGGGCGGCAGCGAAGCGCCCTCGGCCGGCTGGAGTTCCTTGGCGGCGCCGCAGCCGGCGAGCGCCAGCGCGAGCAGGGGGATCAGGCGTTTCATCGCAGGCTCTCCCGTGCGGCGGCGATCGCGGCGCGCACATTGGTGGGGGCGGTGCCGCCGAAGCTGGTGCGGCTGGCGACCGAGGCGTCGACCGACAGCACGTCGTACAGGCTCTCGTTCACCCGCGGATCGATCGCCTGGAATTCCGCATAGGCCAGCTGGTCGAGCCGCACGCCGAGTTCCTCGGCACGTTTCACCGCGCGGCCGGTCACGTGATGCGCCTCGCGGAACGGCAGTCCCGCCTCGCGCACCAGCCAGTCGGCGAAATCGGTCGCGGTGGCGAAGCCGCTTTCGGCAAGACCGCGCATCCGGTCGGTGCGGAACGTCGCGCTCGCGATCATGCCGGTCATCGCCGCGATCGACAGGCCGAGCAGGTCGTGCGCCTCGAACACCGGCGGCTTGTCGTCCTGCATGTCCTTCGAATAGGCGAGCGGCAGGCCCTTCATCGTCACCATCAGCGCGGTCTGGCAGCCCATGATGCGCCCGGCATGGCCGCGGACCAGCTCGGCGGCGTCGGGGTTGCGCTTCTGCGGCATGATCGAGCTGCCGGTCGACCACTGGTCGGACAAAGCGACGAAGCCGAACGGCTGCGACGCCCACAGCACGAATTCCTCCGCCAGCCGCGACAGGTGGAGCGACGTCTGCGTCGCGCAGGTCAGATAGTCGATCGCGAAGTCGCGGTCGCTCACCGCATCGAGGCTGTTGCGCGTCGGCCCGTCGAAGCCGAGTGCCCGTGCGGTCATGGTGCGATCGAGCGGGAAGCTGGTCCCCGCCAGCGCCGCCGATCCGAGCGGGCACAGGTTCATGCGAGCCCGCGCATCGCGGAAGCGCGAGATGTCGCGCGCGACCATCTCGACATAGGCCATCAGGTGATGGCCGAGCGTCACGGGTTGTGCCGATTGCAGATGGGTGAAGCCCGGCATCACCGCATCGGCATGCTCCCCGGCGCGGGTCAGCAGCGCGTCGGTCAGTTCGGCGAGCGCGGCGAGCACCTGATCGATCGCATCGCGCACCCAGAGACGGAAATCGGTCGCGACCTGATCGTTGCGGCTGCGCGCGGTGTGCAGCCGGCCGGCGACGGGGCCGATCGCCGCGGCGAGCTTCGCCTCGGTCTGCATGTGGATGTCTTCGAGCGCGAGATCCTCGGCGACGCCGTTCGCGGCATAATCGGCGGCGACGACGTCGAGTCCCGCGTCGATCGCGGCGGCATCCGCGGGCGAGACGATGCCCTGTGCGCTGAGCATCGCGACATGCGCCTTCGATCCGGCGATATCCTGCCGCCACATGCGCTTGTCGAACGGAATCGAGGCGTTAATCTCACGCATCACCGCCGCCGGGCCTTCGGCAAACCTGCCGCCCCACATCGAATTGGAACCGCTCATGTCCTCAGGCCTGTCCTCGCGCGTCGCGATCGTCTGTCTCCTGGCGCTCACCGCCGCCGGCTGCGATAGGCAAAGCGCCGCGCCCGAGCAAGCGAACGTCGCGCAGGCGAATGTCGCGACGGCATCGCCCGACGAGGCGACCGGCTCGTCCTCCGCCGCCATGGTCGGCGTCGATCGCAGCCACACGGGCGAGGCGGCACCGACGACGGCGTTCAAGGACGCCGCCGGCAAGCCGACCACGCTCGCCGCCTTCCGCGGCAAGCCGGTGCTGGTGAACCTGTGGGCGACGTGGTGCGGCCCCTGCGTCGCCGAACTGCCGACGCTGGAGGCGCTGGCGAAGGGCGGTCGCGTGCGCGTCGCAGCGATCAGCCAGGATACCGGTGCCGCCGCCAAGGTGCCGGGCTTCCTCAAGGAGCATGGCGCGCCGTCGCTGACGCCCTATCTCGACGACAGGATGGCGCTGTCGCTCGGCTGGAACGCGAACCTGCCGACGACGATCCTGTTCGATTCCGCCGGCAAGGAAGTCTGGCGCTGGAACGGCGGCAACGACTGGAACGGCGCGGCGGCCGCGAAGCTGATCGCCGAGGCCAGCTGACCGCGATCACCCTCACCCTGTCGCCGGCTACGCCGTCTCTTCCCTCTCCCGGCGGGAGAGGGAGGGAGGCGCGCAGGGTTCCCATGAAAGTATTACTTTCATGGGGCCCGAGCGCTGGAAGAGCGAAGACGATCTGAAATAGGTTGATGACGGTGTGGTCCGATGACCGCTCAATCCAGTGCCACATCCGCCACCGTCACCAACCGCGCGATCTGCGGCAGGATGTGGCGGATCGTGAAATCGTGCAACTCCGCCGAGCGCGAGGTGCAGGCGTCCTCGACGATGACGACGTCATAGGACAATTCCCACGCGGTTCGTGCGGTCGATTCGACGCCGAAGTTGGTCGCGATGCCGGCGATCACCACCGTTTTCACCCCGCGCCGCCGCAGCTGGAGGTCGAGATCGGTGCCGGTAAACGCGCCCCAATGCCGCTTGAGCACGACGCTGTCGCCGTCCTGCCGCAGGCCGTCGACCAGCGCGCTGAAGTCGGACGGCGTTCCTCCGGCGGGCAGGCTCGGCCGATCGACCCGCTGGCTCGGCATCGTATCGGGGGTGAAGCCGACATGGACCAGCACGACCGGCGCACCCGCGGCGCGAAAGCGGTCGGCGAGCGTCTTGCCCGCGGCGACCACCGCCTCGGCGCTGTGCGGGCCCTTGTCGCCGGCGACGATACCCTGTTGCAGGTCGATGAGGATCAGGGCGGTGGTGCGGGGATCGAACGGGGTCATGCCGCGCTCAACCGGTCGCTGGCGGCTCCGTTCCGTCGCCGCGCGGCACCCAGATCGCCGAGCGGTCGTCGCCATAGGCGTCCGCCTGCCCGGTCAGCGCGGTGACGCCGACCCAGGCACAGACGATCGCGTCGAGCATATCCTCGTGCGCCTTGCGCGCGACACCGGTCGCCGGTTCGGCCAGCGCGGGCAGCTGCTCCGCCACGCCGTCGAGCCGCGTCGCCAGCAGCGCCGCGATCCGCTGCCATTGCTCGACAAGCAGCGACCGCCGTACCGCGATCGACTCGCCCGGCCAGTATTTGGCGCTGTTGCCCGCCTTGTACGGCAGGCGCCGTGCCGCCTTCGCCAGCACGACCAGCGCGGGATGCGGATAGACCTCGATCAGCCCGCCGCCGCGTGCGTCATTGGTTTGCAGCGGATAGCCCGCCGCGGCGAAGCCGGCACGCAGATCGTCGCTAAGCGGTCCGGGCCGCTGCGCACTCGGCGAATGGGTGGAGCAATGCCGCGCGCCGAACGCGCGGGCGATGGCATTGTCCGACGCTCGCCGCCCGGCGACCGAATCGAGCGACAGCGGCATGTCGACTGCGATCAGGGTGACCGGCGCGCCCGCGATCCGCTGCGCTGCGTCGAGCAGCGCGGCCACGTCGGGAATCGATCCCGCCGGCGCGCCCCTTGGCTCGTCACCGCGCCCGAGACTCAGGAAATGGTCGTAGGACGGCGCCACCGCGCACAGGCACCAGCGCCCGGCCTGCTGCCGCACCAGAGCGACGCCGCTGGGCCGGCCCGCAGTCCACGCCGCATCGATGCCGAGCACCACGCCCGCATCCGCATTCATATCTGGGGAAAATCGCTAGGGAGCGATGGAAACTGGATGCCCGACAAGGATCGGGAAACGGTGTGCGCGGGTGTGCGCCGTTGCGCGCGAATGGTGCTTCAAGCCCTAGGTTTCCTGCGGGTTATTCGTGCGGGAGTGTGCAGCGTTGTGCATTGACGTGCGCCGTCTTGAAGCGCAAAAGTGTGGGAACCGGCTGGGGTGCTATAGGACGCGATATGGGTAAGCTCACTGACTTAAAGGTCCGCAACGCCAAGCCGGGTATACACGGCGACGGCGCTGGCCTCTACCTGCGGGTAAAGCCGACCGGGGCTAAGTCTTGGGTGCTGCGCGTTCAAAATCAGGCCGTCAATGAGGGGCGCCGCGTAGATGTTGGCCTCGGCGGCTATCCTGCAGACCTGACGCTGAGCGAGGCTCGCGATAAGGCCCTGCACCTCCGCAAACTGGCGAGGCAGGGTAAAAATGCTTTTGAGGAACGCGACCGCGAGAAGGTGGTGATACCGACGTTCAAGGTGGCGATGAAGGATGCCCACACCGAGCTGTCGAAAGGCTGGACCGGGAAGCACGCCGCGGCCTTCCTATCGTCGCTTACCGACCATGCCATCCCGAAGCTGGGCAACAAGCGTGTCGACCAGATCGGTCCTAGCGACATCATCGCCGCCCTTTCCCCCATCTGGACTGATAAGCCGTCGATCGCGCGCAAGGTCCGTGTCCGGATCGGGCAGGTGCTCGACTTCGCGAAATCGAAGGGATGGCGCGCTGAGGCAACGCCAGCACCGCGTGAGATTACCAATGGCCTCGCCCGCCAGCCGAAGGCCGGCAACTTCAAGGCGATGGCCTACAGGGACGTTCCGGCGTTCATGGCCGGCGAGCTCGACAAGGAACCATCGGCCGGACGGCTGGCGCTACTCTTCACGATCCTGACGGCCGCGCGCAGCGGCGAGGTCCGTTCGGCCCGCTGGGAGCACATCGACATCGAGGCCCGCGCCTGGAACCGTCCAGCGGACCTGATGAAGGGGAAGGTGCGACACACTGTCACCCTGAATGACGCGGCGCTCGCTATTTTGGAAAGCGCCAAACAATGGTTCGGGGAGACCGGGCTGATTTTCCCCGGGAGCCGGAAGGACCAGCCGCTTTCCGACATGACGCTGAGCAAGGCTTTACGCGCCGCCGGGCGGGATGAGACGGTCCACGGGTTCAGATCGACCTTCCGCGATTGGGCGGCGGAGCAGATGTCGACGGTGCCGGCGATGGTCGCAGAAATGGCCTTAGCGCACTCTGTCGGCACGAAGACCGAGCAGGCATATCTTCGCAGCGACCTTCGCGACATGCGTCTTGCGCTCATGCAAAATTGGGGCCGTTTTGTCAGCCCCAGCGGAGCGACGGATAATGTCGTGATAATGACGCGCGCAGGCTGAAAATTGTGCGGAAAAGTGTCGTTCTATCGAAAAGGTGCGTGTGTACGCACGATTGTTGCTTGACCGCGACATGAAACAATAGCATCCATCATTGCGCAACGACGCACGGAGGAACCCATGCAGGGACATATCGTGAACGACGGGCCATTGACCTGTACGATCAACGACGCCGCGAGGCAGCTCGGGGTAAGCCGCAGGACGATCTATTCGCTGATCGAGGTCGGCAGGCTCAACAAATTGAAGGCGGGACGCCGCTCGCTCATTCCGACTGCCGATCTGCGGGCATTCGCAGCCGGCGGGGTATGAACCATGCCCCATAAGCAAAACGCCCCCAGCCTGAGGGCTGAGAGCGTCGCATGTCACTTGGCGGTAGACAGCGACGTTCCTAGCACCCGGCACCGGATCGCGCAATTCCCCGCGCCCATCCTATCGCGGCACTGGTTCCGCGACAGCGACCTGTTGGAGATGCTTCGATGACCGCGGCCGCGACAGACTTCGCGGCGCTGATGCCGACCGTCGCACCTATGCTCTTAGGCGACCCGAACACCCGGCTGTCGAGCGGCACCCGCCTGCGCTTTGGCAGCAAGGGTTCGGTAGAGGTTGAGACGACGGAGGGATGGTTTGACGACCACGAGGCCAAGGTGCGTGGCGGGGTGTTGGAGCTGATCCAGCACAAGCGCGGGTGCAATATGCATGGGGCGCTGTCATGGCTCGAGGAAAAGGGGCTGAAGGAACGCAGTAAGCGGGAGAGCGAAAAGACGTTCTACGATTATTGCGATGCGTCTGGCACGGTTGCCTACCGGGTCGAGCGGCGAGGCAAAGATGCGGCGCCTCCGTTCCTTCAGCATGGCCCTGACGGCAACGGCGGTTTCCGATCCGCTCGCGGTTGCATGCAGGGTGTCGCGCCGCTCCCCTACCGGCTGCCCGAATTGCTCGCCTCCGATCCGGCCGCGATCGTGTTCGTGTGCGAGGGCGAAAAGGATGCTGACCGGCTGGCGCGCGACGGACTGGTTGCGACGACGAATAGCGGAGGCGCTGGAAAGTTTGTAGCTGGCCTTGCCCCCCACTTCGCGGGACGCCGTGTCGTTGTTCTGGCCGACAACGATCCTGCTGGCGAGGCTCACGCGCTGGACGTGGAGCAGAAACTTACCGGCCTCGCGTCGGAGGTAGCCATCCTTCGCCTGCCCGACCTTCCTCCCAAGGGGGACGTGTCGGATTGGCTGCGCGCTCAGGGTGCGTTTCGCAACACGATCGCGGATCTTGAGGCTTTGGCGGCGGCTGCGTTCACTGCACCGAAGCCTGAGGCCTACACGTTCCCGATAGCCGACTTGACGATGTGGGCGAATCTCAGGGCGACGCCCAAGGCCTTCGCTTTGGCTGGCCTCATCCCCTCGCGCGAGGTCACTTTGTTGACCGGCGCGGGCGGCGCAAACAAGTCGACGTTCGGGCAGCAACTTGCAACGTGCGCTGCTGCCGGGGTGCCTATGCTTGCCATAGACGTTCATTCCGGGCCTGCCCTCTACATCACCGCGGAGGACGACGACGATCGTCTGCACTGGATGCAGGAGCATATTTGCAAGGCTCTGCGCGTGCCGATGGCGGGATTGGCTGGGAAGCTTCATCTGACAAGCCTGCGCGGTCGGCTGGGGAATGAGCTGGCCTTGTTCGATAGCGAAGGTCGCATCCGTGCCGCCCCCTCATTCGGCGCGCTCCGCGCTACCATCGAAGCAACCCGCGCCGGTTTGGTCGTGCTGGATAACGTGGCGCACCTCTTCGCCGGCAATGAGAATGACCGCGGGCAGGTGACGGCGTTCGTCAACCTCCTGTACTCTCTCTGCGTTGACCTTGGGACGACTGTCGTTCTGATCGGGCACCCGAATAAGAGCGGCGATAGCTATTCCGGCTCTACCGCGTGGCTCAATGCCGTGCGCTCGCAGATCGTGTTGGAGAAGCCCGAAGGTGCGGCTGATCCCGATGTTCGCGAGATCAAGCTCGGCAAGGCCAACTACGCCCGCATGGGGGACTCCCTGTCGTTCCGTTGGCATGACTTCGCTCTGATCCGCGACGACGAACTCCCGGCCGATCGGCGTGCTGAGCTATCTGCCGTCATCGCCACCAGCGGCGACAATGCTGCCTTTCTCGCGTGCCTCGACGCCAGAACCAAGGATGGCATGGTCGTCTCCCCGAACGTCTCCCCGAACTATGCGCCTGCGCAGTTTGAGGCGATGCCGTTGGCGAAGGGCATCGGCAAGGTGCGCCTCCGAAAGGCGATGGAGCGCCTGCTAGAGATTGGTGAGATCGAGGTGTTCGATCATGAAAAGAAGGGCAAGGGAGTGTCGATCAAGGCGCTGCGCCGAACGCCCCCGGACGCCCCCCGAACGGCTTCCCGAACGCTTCCCGAACGGCTTCCCGAACGGTCCCCGAACGCCCCCGAACCTCTCACCCCTAACGACCCCCCTCATACACCTACCCTAAAGGGGGAGGCAGGCGCAGGCCTCGGGGCCTCTGCGCCTGCCCCTTCACCGACTGCGCCGGACCTCACACGAGTGATGTTCCCGGGCGATGATCGGGAGTGGTCAACAGGATGGGGAGAGGGGGGTTAATTGCCCTCCCCTCGCAAAGCCGAGCGCGCGGTCTTTTTCTCCGCCCCTGCACGCGGCTCCGATAATCCTCCCACAGCATCCATACTTACGCACATAACCCTTGCTTTTCCGCCGCTTTTCACGTTACGTTCCAGACAGCACCCCAGCTAGTTCCCACAACCGGAGCCAAGAATGCCCCGACCGAACCCCACCACTGCAACGCTGAAGCCGCAGGCTCGCACGCGCGTGGGGAACGGTAGCGCGGTGTTGCAGGCACCTGATGGCCGATCGATCGAGTTCCGCCGCTACCGGGAGATCCTGACGCAGCTGGTGTCGGACATCGGAGGCGAGCCGAGCGAGGCGCAAGGCCAGATCGCGCGCCGTGCCGCCATGCTGGCCATCTGGTGCGAGCAGCAGGACGCAGCGGCAGGGCTAGGGACGCCGATCGACGTGAAGGCGTACACGACTGCCAGCAACACCCTGCGCCGGCTGCTAGAGACGCTGGGTATCGAGCGCCGCGCCCGCAACATCACGCCCACCCTGTCGGAGTATGCGGCCCGTCGCGCGGCTGAGAAGGCGAAGGCGGCATGATTACCTTCGCTGAGGCCTGCCGCGATCCCGAGCTATTCGGGGACTGGTTCAAGGCGGACACATGGGCGGTGTGGCGCGTCATCGACAAGGCTCTGTTTGGGGAACCCCTCGGCGCGGACGAGCTTGCCATCTTCACCGAGATCACCGGCCGCGCTGAGGCCCCTACAGAGGCCGCTACAGAGGGGTGGTTCATCTGCGGGCGTCGTAGTGGCAAGGATGTGAAGGCGAGCGCCTTAGCGACGTTCCTAGCCACGTTCGGCGCGGAGCAGATGGGCTTCCTCGACCATGTGGTGCCGGGTGAGACGGTCATGGTGCAGCTCATTGCCAAGGACCGCCGGCAGGCCCGTGTATGCCTAGGGTACATGAAGGCGTATTTCCGCAAGCCGCTGTTCGCGCAGATGGTCGAGAAGGACACGGCCACCGGGATCGAGCTTACCAACGGCATCACGATCGAGATCACCACAAACGATGTGGGCGGCACGCGAGGCCCTACCGTCGTCGCCGCGGTGTTCGATGAGGTGGCGTTTTGGTCTGCCGAGAACAGCGCGAACCCCGATCAGGACGTGTACAACGCCGTCAAGCCGGCGATGGCGACTGTGCCGGGTGCGATGCTGTTCGGGATCAGCAGCCCCTACGCCCGTCGCGGCCTCCTGTGGAACAAGCACAAGAAGCATTACGGCAAGGACGGTAAGGTGCTGGTGGTGCAGGCCCCCACATGGCGCATGAATCCGAATATCAAGCGCGATGGCGAGTTCCTGACTGAGCAGTACGCCAACGATGCGTCGTCCGCCGCCGCTGAGTATGGGGCGCAGTTCCGCACCGATGTTGAGGCGTTCGTCAGCCTAGAGGTGGTCGAGGCCTGCGTCGCTCCCGGCGTGCATGAGCGCGGCCCGCGTTCGGACGTCACCTATTCCGCGTTCGTCGATCCCTCGGGCGGCTCGCAGGACAGCATGACACTGGCGATCAGCCATCACGAGGGCGACACCGACGATGGCCTGACAGTCATCGACGCGACCCGCGAGGTAAAGCCGCCGTTCTCGCCTGAGGGCGTGGTGGAAGAATTCTGCACCCTCTTGAAGCTCTACGGCATCAGCGAAGTCACCGGCGACCGCTATGCAGGCGAATGGCCGCGCGAACAGTTCCGCAAGCATGGCGTGTCCTACATCGTGTCGGACAAGACCCGATCCGACCTTTACCGCGACATGTTGCCGGTCCTGAATAGCGGTCGCGTCGTCCTGTTGGATGACGACAAGCTGGTTTCCCAGATCGTCGGGCTTGAGCGGCGCACCGCGCGCGGCGGCAAAGACAGCATCGATCACGCCCCAGGCGGACACGACGACATCGCCAACGCGGTGGCCGGCGCGATCGCCAACGCGACCGACGCGAGCAGCACCGCCCCTTGGATTTGGACCCGGTACGACGACCCGAAAAGCAACGCCATCACGACCGCACGGAGTTATCTGCCATGAACGCCTTCGCTCAATTCCTCGCCAACCGCGCCAAGGGCGCGAAGCCCGTCGTCAATGCCGACACCCCCGTCACCCGCGCTGAGTTCACGCAGCTCGCCAGCGTCGTCAACGCGCTGATGGAGGACGTGCAGGCCGCGACCGACCCGAAGAAGCTCGCCGCTGTCATCAACACCGCGTTCGAGGCGGCGGCAAAGGGCGTCACCCCGACGACGACCAACCGGGCGTATCTCGTGCCGAAGGATGATCCGGCCCCGGTCGGCAATGGCCGCCAGCCGCTGGCGGATCGCCTCGCGCTCGCACCGAAGGGGGAGTAACCTACGATGTTTCACCAGTTCATCCCGCCCGGCCCGAACACCGTTCCGGAACCGTCGACCAAGATCGATCGCACCCAGATCCTCGACCCGAAGGATTACTGGCGCGATCCGGCGACCTGCCCAGACTGGCCCGCGCTTACCGGCACGCAGCGCTACGACGGTCCGCGCGGCAAGGTCGGCGCTGAGCAGCGGTTGCAGGCGATCGGGCAGTATCTGAACCGGGGACCCGGTACACTGCGCGCGCCGACGCCCGACGAGCGCGATCAGCACTTTTCCGCGACGTTCCGCCGCACCGGATCGCCATGGCATCACCTTGGCCTCAACGAGCTAAGCCCACTGGGGCGCATGGTCGAGGGCGAGGCCGAATTGATGGCCGAGGCCTGTCATCTGCGCGGCTACCTCCGCAAGCTGGAGGTAAAGGCGGCGGCGAGCGCGGAGGCCGACGAACACCGTCGTCTGAGCGAGGCGCGTCGGACGCTGGACGAGTATAGGTTCGCGGCAGCCGCCGACGTTGCCGAGATCGAAGCCCTCGCTGAGGCTGTAGCGCGCCACCAGCAGCGCGAAGAGGACGAGAAGGCCGTCGCCCGTACCTATTCGATCCGCCAGCAGCTCAGCGCCCGCCACAGCGCCGCCGTGCAGGCCGCGCATACCCTTGGCTTGGGCGTCCCCGACGCCCCCGAAGTGTTGGGATAAGATCATGCCGCTTTTCACGCTTACGCCTACCGACTGGACCGAGATCGTCCCCGTTGGCGGCACCGACGACATGGACGTGGTGCCGCGGCAGGGGCAGTTCCTTGTCAGCTTCAACACCGCGACCGACGCAGGCGCGACCACGATGGTCATGCCGCCCGTCCCGCCGCTGGTGCGGGAGATCAGCCGCCAGCGCGTTGCGGCGGGGGTGAGGGTCTACGCCAAGGCAATCCGCGACACCGCCGCCGTCTACGTCGGCACCGCGGCTAAGTAGGAGATCACCATGAGCGCCTTCTACGACCAGATTGACGAGGTCATGGGTCGCGCCGACGAGGTGACGGATATCGTCGCCTGCGTCCGCAAGTGCTGGCACTACGACTTCGCGAACGAGCCGGTCTACCTGTGGGATGGCCAAGGCACATTCATCGACAGTGATGGCCGCGAATGGCTTGGCACGATCGACGCGAACGGCGCGAACATTCACAATGCCCCCTCCCTTCAAGATGGGCGAGACGGCAGCAGCGCGACCTACAACTTCTCGTTCAAGATACCGACCCTGCCTGGCCGTGAAGCTGAAATCCTCGACCTGTATAACGGACTGAAGTCGGAACAGGCGAACGTCTTCGGCCGCACGCTCACCTGCTATCTGGTGTTGTTCATCGAAGGCGAGGGCGTCCGCCCCAACACCCCGCTGTCGTTCTACAAAGAAATGACGATGTTTAGTCCGAAGTTCTCGGAGAGTGTCGAGCGGACATCTTCGGGTGCGATCGTCAAAAACTATTCGGTGACGATCACCGCGAAGGACAACAACCACGGGCGCAGCGAAACGCCGGACCGGACCTACGAGGATTCGATGCAAAAGCGCCGCGCGGCGCAGCTTGGCGTCCCGCTAGACCGCGGCTGCGAGTTCCTCGCCGGCCTCGCGAACCGCACGTATCAGATTCCCTGATGGGCTTTCTCAAGAAATTAGTAGCGCTGGTCGCCGTCGCCGCCCTCATCTATTTCACGGGCGGGACGGGCGGCTGGGCTGCATCCTTGGCGGGATCGATCGGCGCGGGCAGCAATGCCTTTGTCGTGAGCGCGATCGGCGCAACCATCATCGCGGCCGGCAGCTTCGCGATCCAGACGTTGTTGGGCGGCTCGCGCGCTCCCGCGATGGAAGCGGGCAAGACGAACGTGAAGATCAGCAACCCCCCGCGCTGGCTACACGCCGGCCTTGCCCGGTCGGGCGGCGGTGCGGTGTTCGGGGAGTTCGATAGCCAAGGCCGGCTCTGGTATCTCATCATCAACAGCGAAGAGATCCTGCACGCGCCCTTTAGCCATTACCTCGACGACGAAGCGGTGACGCTGGGGGCGGACCACTACGTGCTGAACAAGGCGTTTCGCCTGCGCACGAACAAAGAAAAGGATCCGGCCGACGTCGACGGACAGGGGCGCGGCTATATCAGGTTGTGGACGACGACCTACACGGAGGCCGACCCGATCCCGCCCCGCATTCCCGAGCTGGACGCGGCGCTCGGGACGCTGTGGACGCCGGAACACCTACTGGCCGGCACGACCTACACCGTCGTCTGCATGGACGCCTTGCCAGTCGAACACCGGTACAAAATCTACCGCTGGCGAGGCCCGTTCGGGCTTGGCGAGCCGGCGGTTAGTGTCCTGGGGCAGTGGGCGAACGTCTACGATCCGCGCGACCCGGCGCAGGTGCTGGGCAACCGGTCGACGTACAAACCGACGAAAAACGCTGCGCTGTTGTGGGCATGGTTCCGCACGCACCGCTTTGGGCGTGGAAAGCCCGAAAGCTCGATCAACTGGCAACGCATGGCCGAGCAAGCCGACATCTGCGATCAGGTCGTGACGGGCATTGAAGGCGACCAGCCGCGGTATGAGGCGTCGGCATCGATCGTCGACAGCAAGCGGCGCGTCGACGGTGAAATGGAAATCATGCGTGCCTGCGATGGCCAGATAGTGTTCGATGAGACGGGAAAGTCATGGCTGCGCGTCGGCCACTACTACACGCCGACCCTCTCTTTCTCACGGAATCGCGACATCATGACGATGTCCTCAAATGAGGCGCAGGACGGCGAGAGTGAGACTCAGGGGGTGATTGTCCGCTATACCGAGCCGGGCGCTAACTACAGCGTGCAGGCATCGGCCGCTTGGCTCAACCCTCTGTACTACGACCCGCTGACGACGCCCAAGTTTCTGACGGTCGAGATCCAGGCATGTCAGAACCATAATCAGGCGATGCGGCTGGCAAAGGGTATCGGGCTTAGGTCACAGCCTCGCCATAAGCTCGGGCCTACGGTTAACCTGCGTGGCCTTCAGGCGCGGCACGAACGGATTGTGGAGATCCGGTACGACAACACCTTTGCCGGTGACTATGAGATTGCGACGCCGGTTGAGCTTGGCGCCGGGGGTATCATCACCGCACTTGCCGTCGTGCCGATCGAGCCGACCCGCTGGACGCTGCTACCGGGCGAAGAGCAGCCGAAGCCCGTCGTGGATGGCGGCACGGAGGCGCCCGCCTATCCCGCCATCACCGGGGAGAACGTCACCTACAGCGATGGCACGATCCGCATAGACCTGCCCCCGCTGGCGCGCGACGACGCGACCTATATTGCCGAGTATATCCCGACTTCGGCCATCACCGGCAGCGACAGCGGTCCGTGGACGCCCATGGCGATCAACGACGCGACGGCGGTTAGCGGCAGCGTGCCGGCCGGGGTAAGCTACACCGTCCGGTATCGCTATGTGACGACGGCGGGACGCGGACCCGGCTACGAATATGCGGTGATCGAGCCTGAGGTTGTCCTACCGCCAGCAACGAACCTGACGGCCGGTGGCGGCGCGGGGCAGGCGATCGTCACATGGAAGAACCCGACCGACGCCCGGTTCTTTTCGTCCGACGTGTGGCGTGGCGCGTCGACCGACTTCGCCGCCGCGACCAAGATATTCGACAGCTTCGGAGGCGGGCTAGGACAGGTCCAGTCCGTCACCGATACCGTCGCCGCGGGCGTGTGGAATTATTGGATTGTCGCCACCGATGGCGCAGCGATCGAGGCCAGCCCTGCCGGCCCGGTAAGCGCGACGGTGACGTGACGAGATCGCGGCGGGTCGGGAAACCTGCTGCGTAGAGGCCGGGGTAGGTTTCGCGGTCGCCCCGGCCTCAATACTTTCCGAAACCGGACAAGCCGAGGGGTGTCCATCTCAACCGACCCCCTCACCCTGAAGGGGTGTATCTTAAGCGTACACCCTTTACCTCACTTTGAGGGGAGGGGTGTCCCCAGATTTGGGGAGCGGGTCTACCGTGACAACGCATCCGTGATAGTCGCCAGATCACCCTGCACGATCATGTAATGCTCCTTGTCGAAGTAGAGCATAGTCGCATTATCGTTGCCGCTTTGCGGCCGAGCAAATCTGATTAAGCTCGGGTTGACGGAGGTGGGGCCGCCATCAAGGCGGGTGAGAGTTACCAACATGCGCTCAGCCTTTCGGGTTCATCGGCCTGAAGCGGAAAGTGACGATCGTCGGACCGTCGCCGCTGCTCTCGACCTTCACCGTCTCCAAGCTGCCGGGGGAGAAGTCCTTAGGGTCGTGCCCTTCCTTGGCGAGGCGAAGCACCTCGTTTCGAATCCCGGTGGTCAAAGCTGCATCTCCTGATGAACGAACAGGACGCTAGCCTATCAGGATCGCAGACGCGCGAAAGCCTCCCCTTTGGCGAGGTGAGGACTTGCGCAACGATTTGGTTAAGTGCATCTAGGTCGCTGAGTGTGACAGCTCGGACCGAGATAGGCAGCTTTCCCTTTGGCGAGGGATAAGCGCCGAAGTAGACAGCGTGGATTGGCGTCCGCGGCTGACCGGACCCTTATGTCCGGGAGTGGGGCGCCATGCAATAGCCTTCGGGTAAAATCGTCCCACCGGTCTCTCGGCCGGCTGTCACCCTCCCGGCGCCCGGTCCGATACCGGGAAAGGCTGTGACAGGCCGAAACCGAGAGTACCAACCATGCTGCAATTGCAGATCATCGCGGGCGCTAAGCCCCTGCCGATATACGACCTACCAGCCGCTCTTGGGCCGCGTGCCGCCGCTAAGGAGGTGGCCGACCAGATCGAGGCCCTGATGGCGTTCCTCGACGACCTTGGGGGCGATCCCGACCTTGAAGAGGGCAACGACCTTGAAGCGGACGACAGCGATCGTGAGCCGGGTTCATGGGCTGAGGATCAGCTCGAATACGGCACGATGATGCACTACGGCGATGACGAGCGGGAGGACGACCTGCCGGAAGTCCGGCGCGCTCACGCCCGCTTTATTCAGCGGACCCGGTGCCGCCCTGCGCGTGTAGCCGGCCTGACGGTGTATCACCTCAACGACCGCAAGCCCTCCAACGGCTGGGTGCGGCAGTGACGCCCGGCGATCGGGCAGCGCTGGAAGCCCTTAACAGCCGCTTCGACCACACGGCGGCAATCGCGAGATTGGTAAGCTATGGCGCAGACGTGCCGGGCGAACTGGCCGACGCCTTGCGCGGTATCTCGGAGACGCTTGGCGAGCTGTCGACCCGAATGGATGACATCCTGAACGCGGGGAGCGAATCATGACTGATAGCGAACGTGACGCAGTTTCTCGTCTCGGGGTCGCTGCGTCAGAAGCCGCGGGGTTGAGCCACTACCTTGCTCAAGCGCTGGCAATCGAGCCACGCACCGGATTGGCCGCTCAGGCTGTAAGCGGCATTACGGCGCTGATTGATAAATTGTCTGACGATCTTTTCTTGATGGCCGACCCGGAAGGCTGACCAATCCCCGCCCGGTGCGATCGGGCGGGCTTTACCCGTGCTGGTGGCCCCGTGTGGGAACCGGCGCCCGGAGAATCACAGAATGTTGAATGTTTCCAGCGCCTTAGCGGCTGGTAAGTGGATGCCCGACAAGGACTCGAACCTTGATTGACGGAGTCAGAGTCCGCTCTCTTACCATTAGAGGATCGGGCAATCGCAGGCGGCGCATTTAGGGTGCAGGCGCAGGGCTGTCAACACGCCAAACCGCCTCGGCTTGTCGCAAGCCTTGTCGCGCGCTACCTAGGGGGCAAGCACCGATCGGGTATCGTCCCGTGAGGCAGACAGAATAGAGAGTTATCACGGCTATGGGGGACGGTTCCGCCCGAATGCCGTACCGGCAGGATGTCCCTGCCCGTCCGGCGCCAGGCCGGCCGCAGCGCGGCCGCTGGTCCGATGCGCAGGCGTTCGCGGCGCTCGATCTCGGCACCAACAATTGCCGGCTGCTGATCGCCCGGCCGCAGGGCGACGGCTTTGCGGTGATCGACGCCTTTTCGCGGATCGTGCGGCTGGGCGAGGGGCTCGCCGCCACCGGCCGGCTGAGCGATGCCGCGATCGAGCGCACGATCGCGGCGCTGCGCGTCTGTTCGGACAAGCTCAAGCGCCGGAACGTCACACTGGCGCGCTCGGTCGCGACCGAGGCGTGCCGCCGCGCCGCCAACGGCCCCGAATTCATCGCGCGTGCGCTGGCCGAAACCGGCATTCACCTCGACATCATTTCGGCCGAGGAGGAGGCGCGGCTGGCGGTGCTCGGCTGCCATGCGCTGATCGAGCCGGGCGACGACCCCGCGCTGATCTTCGACATCGGCGGCGGATCGACCGAACTGGTGCTGATCGACACGACGCGGGGCGCGATGCCGCGGGTGCTCGACTGGCATTCGGCGCCCTGGGGCGTGGTGTCGCTGACCGAACATGCCGGCGGCGGCGATAACGTGCTGGGGGGCGAGGCTGCCCGGCTGGCGGCCTATGAGCGGATGCGCGGGATCGTCACGGACAGCTTCGCCGGTTTCGCCGCCCGCCTGCCGAAGAAGGTGATGCGGCCGCGTCTGCTCGGCACCAGCGGCACGGTGACGACGCTCGGCAGCGTCCATCTCGGCCTCAGCCATTACGACCGCGCGCAGGTCGACGGGCTGATCGTGCCGTCCGCGGCGATGCGGCGGATCAGCGCGGACCTGTCCCGAAAGTCGGTGCGCGAACGCGCGCAGCTGGCCTGCATCGGCTCCGAGCGGGCCGATCTGGTCGTCGCCGGCTGCGCGATCCTCGAGACGATCCTCGATCTGTGGCCCGCCGAGCGGCTCGGCATCGCCGACCGCGGCATCCGCGAGGGCATCTTGCGGCGCCTGATGGGCAGTCCGCGACCGTGACCCCGATGGTGACCCCGACCGTGACCCCGACCGTAACAAGGAACAGAATATGAGCCGCGACGGTGGTGGCCTGCGGACGCGGGTGAAGACGGCGCGCGGGCGCACCGCGCAATCGACGCGCTGGCTCGAACGCCAGCTCAACGACCCCTATGTCAAGCGCGCCAAGGCGGAGGGCTATCGCAGCCGTGCCGCGTACAAACTGATCGAGCTCGACGAACGGTTCAGCATCATCCGCGGATCGCGGCGGGTCGTCGACCTCGGCATCGCCCCGGGCGGCTGGAGCCAGGTGATCCGGCGGCAGGCGCCGAAGGCGACCGTGGTCGGCATCGACCTGTTGCCGGTCGATCCGATCGACGGCGTCACCATCTTCCAGATGGACTTCATGGACGATGCCGCGCCCGACCGGCTGATGGAGGCGTTGGGCGGCGCGCCCGATCTGGTGCTGTCGGACATGGCGGCGAACACGGTGGGCCACCCGCAGACCGACGCGCTGCGGACGATGGCGCTGGTCGAGACGGCGCTGGCCTTCGCGGTCGATGTGCTCGACAAGGGCGGATCGTTCGTCGCCAAGGTCTTCGCCGGCGGTGCCGATTCACAGCTGATCGCGGAAATGAAGCGCAACTTCAAGACGGTGAAGCACGCCAAGCCGCCGTCGAGCCGCAAGGGATCGGTCGAATGGTTCGTGGTGGCGCAGGGGTTCAAAGGTCGCCAAGCGGATTAGCGACGCTAATCCGCGTCGCGTGGCGACCCCGGCCAGCGGGCCGCAGGTCCGACTGACGACGCGGCTTCGCCGCGGCGGGCCTCCCCCTACGTCGTTCCCGCGCAGGCGGGGATCCGGAAGCACTGACGCCGATTCAGGAAGGGCGCGGCCGGCGCGTCTGGATCCGCGCCTGCGCGGGGATGACGCATTCGGGGATACACATCGCCCAAGCACTACCGACGGGGCGATGCCGCGCCGTCAGCCGAACCTGCGGCCCGCGGATCGGCTCGGGTGACCGATCCCCCAAACGCAAACGACGCGGCGAAGCCGCGTCGTCAGTCGGGCTTGGCGCCCGCTGGCCGTGGACCGGCCCGAGACGCGGATTAGCTTCGCTAATCCGCTGACCGGTCATCCGTCGTAATCGGCGCCGAGATTCTGGTTGCGCGGCGGGGCGGCGGCGGTCAGGCGCAGGGCCTCGGCCGATGCCGACAGCGAACCGACCGCGTCGACCTCGTCCTCGTCGTCGATCTGGACGCGCTGCAGGCTGTTCACCACCGCCTCTTCGAGGTTGTCGGGGCGGACCAGCTCGTCGGCGATCTCGCGCAGCGCGACGACCGGGTTCTTGTCGCGGTCGCGATCGAGCAGCAGTTCCGCGCCGCCCGAGATCTGACGCGCGCGCTGGGCGGCGAACAGGACCAGATCGAAGCGGTTGGGAATCTTGTCGACGCAATCCTCGACGGTAACGCGCGCCATGGACGCTTTCCTTCGCAAATACCGATGCAGTGAAGGCGGGGGCCTAGGCAAGGACGGCGGCGAAGTCAAGAAAATCGGCCCCGCGCACCCCGGCACCTTGTGCCGCCACGCCCCAACGGCCACAGCATGGCCCGATGGACGCGCCCGCCCCCCAACCCACGTTCACGGTGGACGGCAACCGCCTGACCCTGCTGGATACCGGCCCGCGGCGGCTGGATGCGCTGCTCGAACTCATCGCCCATGCGCGCGTCGACCTGCGCATCCTCTATTACATCTATGCCGACGACGAGACCGGGCGGCGGGTCAATGCGGCGCTGATCGCGGCGGCGGAGCGCGGCGTCGCCACCGCGCTGGTCGTCGACGGCTTCGGCAGCGAAACCGACGAGGCGTTTTACGCGCCGTTGCGCGACGCGGGCGTCTCGGTCTGCCGGTTCGCGCCGCGGCTCGGCCGCCGCTACCTGCTGCGCAACCATCAGAAGCTGGCCCTGGCGGATGCCGATACCGAACGGCAGCGGATCATCATTGGCGGCTTCAACGTCGAGGACGATTATTTCGGCACCCCGGCGCAGGAGGCGTGGCGCGACCTCGGCCTGCTGGTCGAGGGGCCGGCGGCTGGACGGCTCGCGGGCTATTTCGACGCGCTGCACGACTGGTTGAAGAGCCCCAAGGGCAAGGTCCGCCCGCTCAATCGTGCGCTGTCGCAATGGAGCGAAACCAAGGGGCTGACGCGCTGGCTGATCGGCGGCCCGACGCGGCGGCTGTCGCCCTGGGCGCGGGCGGTGCGCGACGACCTGCGCCGCGGCAAGCGTATCGACATCATCGCCGCCTATTTCACACCGTCGCCGACGATCCTGCGCCGGCTCGACAAGGCGGGACGGCGCAAGGCGAAGGTGCGCGTCGTCACCGCGTCCAAGTCCGACAACAATGCGACGATCGCCGCGGCGCGCTTCACCTATGCCGGATTGCTGCGCAAGGGCGTGCAGCTGTTCGAATACCAGCCGACCAAGCTGCACACCAAATTGTACGTGATCGACGACGCGGTGCATGTCGGATCGGCGAATTTCGACATGCGCAGCCTGTTCATCAACCTGGAGCTGATGCTGCGGATCGAGGATCGCGCCTTTGCCGACCATGTCCGCGGCTATATTGAGGGAGAGATCGCGCGGTCGCAACCGATCACCAAGGCATGGTACAAGGCGCATACCGGCGTGGTGCAGCGCGTGCGGCAGTTCTTCGCCTATCTGATGATCGCGGTGGTCGATCCCGGCGTGTCGCGCGGGCTCAATTTCGGGATCGACGAATAGCGGGAGCGGTCTAGCGGCCCAGCGCGTCGACGTGGACGCGTGCCGCCTCCGGGATCAGCGCTTCGAGCACGGTCCAGTATCCGGCGACCGCATCCTGTCCGGCATGCGAATAGGCCTGCGCCATCTTTTCCCGCTGTTCTTCGTACAGCGCCTTTTCCAGAGCAGAGCCGGTTTCGCTCAGCCGGAGGAGGCGATGCCGGCGATCGAGATCGCCATGACGCATCTGGACGAGATTGCGGTCGACCAGATCCTTCATCACCCGGCCCAGCGACTGCTTGGTAACGCCAAGTAATGTCAGCAATTCGCCTACGGTGATGTCGGGCTTGCGACTGATGAAATACATCGCCCGATGATGCGCGCGGCCCAACCCCATTTCCGCCAACTTCTCGTCGGCGCTGCGGACGAAACGGGACTGGGCGAAGATCATCAGTTCCATACCCCGCCGGATCGCGGAATCATGCAGGAACAGGGCCGAGGATAGCTTTTGTCCGTCCATAACGGACCCGCTACCTTAACGCCCGATAAATGAAAAGCGCTGTTTGCTTATTTGGTGATCGATAATGTCGCAGAACGAAACGGCTGCGATCAATCCTTCCACGCCCAGTACAATTGGGCGGGCGGCACGTTCCACCATTCCATGTCGTGATCGATCGTGTCGAAATGGGGGGTGAGGAAGTGTTTCACCTTGGGCGAGAATTGATAGACGAGGAACGCGCCGCCGACCCGGATCACGCGGTGCGTCGCCGCGGCGATCGCCGGGCCGACGCCGTCGGGCAGGGTCGAGAAGGGTAGGCCGGACAAGACGTAGTCGGCATGGTCGTGGCCGTGTTCGCGCACGATCCGCTCGACGTCCGCCGCCGATCCTTCGACCGCGACGAAGCGGGAATCGGTGATGGTGTGATCGAGGTAGCGGATGAAATCGGCATTGGTGTCGATCGCGATCAGCATCGCGTCGGGCGCCATCCGTTCGAGGATCGGGCGGCAGAAGGTGCCGACGCCGGGGCCGTATTCGACGAACAGCTTGCACGCGCCCCAGTCGACCGGGGAAAGCATCTTGCGGATCAGCTTGTCCGACGAGGGGATGATCGAACCGACCATCACCGGATGCTTCAGGAAGCCCTGGAAGAACATCGCGACCGGACTCGGCACGCCGGCAGGACGGGTATGGCGCCGGGCGGCGGTGGTCGGACTGGGCATCGGAATCCTGTCGTTGTCGCGTGATCGTCCCGCGTGGACACGCGGGTGACACACCCGTGCCACGTTTCCCGAACGCGTTTCAAGACGTGCGGTTGCGTAAAGCGCCGCGGTTCGCCGCACGCCGGCCGTGCTTGCCCTGTCGGCGAGGCGCCCTAGGAGGAGAAATAACGGAGAGGAATCGGCATGGAGCAGCGGCAGGTCGGCGAGGTGGCGGTGATCTTCGCCTCGCGGCGCAACGGGGCGGACCCGGCGGGTTATGATGCCGCGGCGGTCGTGATGGACGCGCTCGCCGCCCGCCAGCCGGGCTATCGCGGGGTCGAGAGCGTGCGCGACGCGGACGGCGCCGGCATCACGATCAGCTATTGGGCGGACGAGGCGGCGGCGATCGCGTGGCGCGACCATCCCGATCATGCCGCGATCCGCGATGCCGGTCGGGCGCGCTGGTACGATTCCTATCGCGTGACCGTCTGCACCGTCAGCCGCCGCTACGACTGGGCCCGGCCATGATCGCGGCCCGGGCGGCGACCGACCGTCGCTTCGCGTTGATGTTCCTCGTCATGCTGACGATCGCGGCTGGCAATACCGCGCTGCAATCGATCCTGCCGGCGCTCGGCCGGTCGCTCGGCGTCGCCGACCGGGCGGTGGCGGCGGCGTTTTCGGTGTCGGCGCTGCTGTGGGTGCTCGCCGCGCCGTTCTGGGCGAACCGGTCGGACACGCGCGGGCGCCGGTCGATGATCCTGCTCGGCATGGGCGGGTTCGCGGTGTCGCTGAGCCTGTGCGGCGTGTTCCTGGCGGCGGGGATCAACGGCTGGATCGGCGGCACCGCCGCATTCGGCCTCTTCATCGCCGGGCGGC
The DNA here is from genome assembly GCF_002292295.1 of Sphingomonas sp. UBA978. Lineage (GTDB taxonomy): Bacteria > Pseudomonadota > Alphaproteobacteria > Sphingomonadales > Sphingomonadaceae > Sphingomonas. Next base: position 40,975 of record NZ_DBBS01000016.1, on the reverse strand, counting down.
TGATCTACGGCACCTTCGGCTCCGCCGCGCCGCCCGCGGTGCAGGCGCTGGTCGCCGGCGAGACCAGCCGCGAGGAGCGGACGCGGGCGCTGACCCTGCTGGCGAGCGCGTTCGGGCTGGGGACGATCCTGGGGCCGGCGGTGGCGCCCTATCTGCTGCTCGGCAGCATCGGCGGGGTCGAGATCGGGCTCGCCGGACCGGCGTTCGTCTTCGCGTTGTTCGGCGTCGGCGTGTGGATCACGGTGCGGACGATGCTGCCCGACGACCGGCTGTCGCCGCATCACGAACATGGCGCATCCTCCGCCTATCCCTCGATCGGCGGTGCCCCCACCGGCGCGAGCGTCACCGCCGCGACGCAGCCGCATGTCGAACATGTCGGCTATTTCGATCCGAGAGTGCGCGGCTGGATGATCGCCGGGTTGGTGATGGGGCATGCGCAGGCGATGACCAGTCAGGCGATCGGGTTTCTGGTCATCGACCGGCTCGGAATCGCCCCGGCGCTGGCGCTGGAGCCGACCGGCATCGTGCTGATGATGGGGGCGGGCGCCGCTTTGCTGGTACAATGGGGGGTGATCCCGCTGCTCGGCCTCAGCCCGCGGCGGCTGGTGCTGGTCGGGCTGGTGCTGGCGGCGGCGGGCGTCGCGCTGACCGGGCTGGCGACCTCGCTCTACGGGATCGCGACCGCCTACGCTTTGGCCAATCTCGGCTTCGGCTTCACCCGGCCGGGGTTCACCGCGGGGTCGAGCCTTGCGGTCGGCGCGGCGGCGCAGGGGTCGGTCGCGGGGAAGGTGACGAGCGTCAACGGCGCCAGCTTCGTGCTGGGGCCGTCGATCGGGGTCGGCCTGTACGAGATCTCGCGGCCGCTGCCCTATCTGACCGCGGCGGCGGCGCTGGTGGTATTGTTCGCTTATGCCTGGGCGGCGTTGCGCGAGCGCTAGTCGGCGCGGCGCAAGGTGATGCGGGTCAGCTCCGACGGCCGGCCGAGGCGTAGGGCGAAGCCGGGCCAGAGTGCGGTGCCGTTGTTGACGTAGAGCGTCATGCCGTCGACCGCATAGCGCCGCGACACGAATCCCCCATTGGGGCCGGCGAACAACCGGTCGAAACCGGCGATCATCCCGCCATGCGTGTGCCCCGACAACTGCAGCGCAACGCCGCGCGCGGCGGCGTTGCGGGCGTTCCTGGGCTGGTGATCGAGCAGGACGATCGGCGTATCCGCGGGTGCGCCGGCCAGCGCCGCGGCGAGATCGGGGCCGGGCCGCCCGGTCGCCGGGGCGGAGGCGTCAGTGACTCCGGCGAGCACGAGCCGTCCGCCGTCGCGGGTCAGCACCGCATGACGGTTGGCGAGGATGGTCATCCCCATGCCGGCGAAATGGCGCATATAGGCTTCGTAGCCGAAGAAATATTCGTGGTTGCCGGGAATTGCATAGACGCCGTCGCGGGCGTGCAGGTCGCGCAGCGGTTCGACATCGGCGCGGCGGGCATCGAGCGTGCCGTCGATGAAGTCGCCGGTGACGACGATCAGGTCGGCGTCCAGCGCATTGGTGCGATCCACCACGGCCCGGCTCCAGCGCGCCGGGAACAGCCGGCTGATGTGCATGTCGGTGAGCTGCACCAGGCGATAGCCGTCGAACTGCGGCGGCAGGCCGGGGATCGCGATCTCGACCTCCTCGACCGGCGGCACGCGAATCGCATTGGCGACGCCGAGGCCGGCGAACACCGCAGCGACGCCGGCCATGGCGTAGCGCATTCCGTCCGGCACGACCGGCCAATGGCCCAGCACCGGTCTGGCGAGCAGCAGGATCGCGTCGGTGAGCAGCACCAGCATCGCGAGCAGCAGGATTCCGCCGAACGCCCAGTTGAACAGGATGACGAACGGCCGCGGGAATTCGGGCGAGAACACCGATCCAGACGAGAGCCGGTTCCACAGATGATATTGCGACGCCGCGATCAGCAGCAGCGCGACGACCACCTTGATCCCCAGCGGCAGCGCGAGCGGCCAGACGAAGCGGGCGAGCACGAGGAGCGCGGGCAGGCTGAAAATCAGATGGAAGATCGTGTGTCTCCGGATACGGGGCGCAACTCATCCTCACCCCGCCGGCGCCGGGCGCCGGAAGAGAGAGGGCGGGAGGATCTAGACGTCCGCCTTGCTGCCGCGGCTCTGCAACTGCCCCGGCGAAATGAAGCCGAGCGGCTGGATCGCCGCCGCATCCTGCTTCAACCGTGCCGCGATCTGTTCGTAATCCTTCTCCATCTCCGGCGTCACGCTGGCGCGCGATTCGGTGAGCGCCTCGGTGAAGTCCGCCATCGTCACCTCTGTCGATTGCAGCGAGCGGCGCAGCGCGGTCAGGCCGGCGCGGCGGACGACATCCTCCAGATCGGCGCCGGTGAAACGGTCGGTCGCCCGTGCGACCTCGTCCAGATCGACGTCGCCCGCCAGCGGCATCTTCTGCGTCTGGATCGCGAGGATGCGGCGCCGCCCTTCGGTATTGGGGACGCCGACATAGACCAGTTCGTCGAACCGGCCCGGTCGCAACAGCGCCGGGTCGATCAGATTGGGCCGGTTGGTCGCGCCGATCACGACGACCGACTGCAATTCCTCCAGCCCGTCCATCTCGGCGAGGATCGTGTTGACCACGCGTTCGGTCACCTGCGGTTCGCCCGCGCCGGAGCCGCGCGCCGGCACGAGGCTGTCGAGTTCGTCGATGAAGATCACGCACGGCGCCACCTGCCGCGCGCGCTGAAACAGGCGGGTGATCTGCTGTTCGCTCTCGCCATACCATTTGCTCAGCAGGTCGGACGATTTGGTGGCGATGAAATTCGCCTCCGCCTCGCGCGCGACCGCCTTGGCCAGCAGCGTCTTGCCGGTGCCGGGCGGGCCGTAGAGCAGGAAGCCCTTGGCCGGCCGGATGCCGAGCCGGCGGAAGGCGTCGGGGTCTTTCAGCGGCAGCTCGACGCCTTCCTTCAGCCGGTTCTGCGCCGCGTCGAGCCCGCCGACATCGTCCCAGCGGACGCGTGGCGCCTCCACCATCACCTCGCGCATCGCGCTCGGCTGGACGCGCTTCAATGCCTCGAGGAAATCCTCGCGTGTGACCGACAGCTCGTCGAGCACCTCGGGCGGCACGGTGCGCTCCTCGAGGTTGAGGCGCGGCATGATCCGCCGCACCGCCTCGATCGCCGCCTCGCGGGTCAGCGCGGCGAGGTCGGCACCGACGAAGCCATAGGTCGTGCGCGCCAGCTCGGCGAGATCGACCTTGTCGCCCAGGGGCATGCCGCGGGTGTGGATGCCGAGGATTTCGCGGCGGCCGCGCTCGTCCGGCACGCCGACGACGATCTCGCGGTCGAAGCGGCCGGGCCTGCGCAGGGCCTCGTCGATCGCCTCCGGCCGGTTGGTCGCGGCGATGACGACGAGGTTGGCGCGCGATTCGAGCCCGTCCATCAGCGTCAGCAGCTGGGCGACGACGCGCTTCTCCGCCTCGCCCTGCACGTTGCCGCGCTTGGGGGCGATCGAATCGATCTCGTCGATGAACACGATCGAGGGCGCGGACTTGGCCGCTTCCTCGAAGATCTCGCGCAGCCGGCCTTCCGATTCACCATAGGCCGAGCCCATGATCTCCGGCCCGTTGATGAGGAAGAACGACGCGTCCGATTCGTTGGCGACCGCGCGGGCGAGGCGCGTCTTGCCGGTGCCGGGAGGGCCATAGAGCAGCAGTCCCTTGGGCGGATCGACGCCGAGGCGTTGAAACAGCTCAGGATAGCGGAGCGGCAGCTCGACCATCTCGCGCAGCTGGTCGATCGTCTGGCCCATGCCGCCGATATCGTCATAGGTGACGTCGGCGCGGCGCTGCGTCGGCTCCTCATATTCGGGGCGCAGCTCGATCTCGGTATTCTCGTCGATATGGACGACGCCCTTGGGGCTCGCCGAAACGACCGCGAGGCGAATTTCCTGCAACGCATAGGCGGGCGCGTTCATGAACTGCTGGATGCCCGGCGGCATGTTGCCGACGCGCTGGTGGCCGGCGGTCGCGACGACGTCGCCCTGGCAGAGCGGCCGGCCGAAGAAGGTGCGCTTCAACGCCTGCGGCTGGCCCTGCAGGCGCAGGTTGGCCTGCGCCGGCGCGAAGACGACGCGCGTCGCGGGCTTGGATTCGACCGCGCGCACTTCGACGAAGTCACCTGCGCCGACGCCGGCATTGGCGCGTTGCAGGCCGTCGATGCGCAGGATCTCGATCCCCTCGTCCTCGGGATAGGGGCCGACCGCGCGCGCCGGGGTGGATTGCTTGCCGACGATCTCGATCACGTCGCCCTCGCCCACCCCCAGCGCGGCCATCAGGCTGCGCGGCAGGTGCGCGAGGCCGCGGCCGGAATCCTCCGGTCGGCTGTTCGCCACCTGGATCTTGCGGGTGGGGGTATCGCTGTCGGCCATCAAATACGTTCCTCGAAGCTCGTTCGAAGCGCGCGAGATAGGAAGCCGGTTCCGGCTGTGCGAGGGTAACCCTTGCCCGGGACAGGACAAAAAAAGGGCCGGCGCATGAAGCGCCAGCCCGTGAAAGTTTTAGGAGAGGATGCCTGAAAGGCACGGGCTTTTTGTCGCCGGCAGCTTTATGTTGCAAGTGCGAAAAGATCCGGTACGATTGCAGAAGTTGCATTCGTTGACCCGCACGACGGGCAAGGAGGAGAGTGATGCGCAGGCTGCCGCCGCTGGGCGCGATCGAAGCCTTCGTACAGGTCGCGCGACTGGGATCGGTCAAGGCGGCCGCGACCGAGCTCGCGCTGTCCGCCCCCGCGCTCAGCCGCCGCGTCCAGTCGCTCGAACGGTTCATCGACCGTCCGCTGTTCGAACGCCGTCACCAGGCGATGGTGCTCAACGCCGACGGCGAACGGCTGCTTGGCCAGATCGCGCCGGTGCTCGACAGCCTGTCGGACGCGGTCGAGGGGATGACGGGGACGGTCGAGGTGCTGCGGTTGCGGCTCGGCATCCTGCCGCTGTTCGCCTCGCAGCGGCTGTTCCCGCGGCTCGGCGAGTTGCGCGCCGCGCATCCCGAACTCCACCTCGACATCGACACCGCGGGCCATGGCGTCGCGCGGCTCGGCGAGGGGCTGGACGCGGTGATCGCGCTGTCGCGCGAGATCGAGCCGACGCTCTATGCCAAGCGGCTCGACCGCAATTCGGTCTATGTGATCGGTGCCAAGACGCTGCTGGAGGGGCCGGATGCGGTGACGCGGCCCGAACAGCTCGCCGGCCTCACCGCGCTGATCCATCGCGAGATGCCCGACACCTTCACCGCATGGCGCGAATCGGCGGGGGTGCACGACGTCGAGCCGCTGGCGATCGACTTCTTCGATTCGGGTGCGCTGATGCTCGAGGCGGCGGCGCAGGGCCTCGGCGTCGCCTTCATGCACGAAAGCCATTTCCAGGACGCACGCGACCCGCGGCTGGTGCGGCTGTTCGATATCGTGGTGGAGAGCCCGTACAGCTACTGGTTCGTCTGCCGCCCCCGCGCGCTGCAACAGCGGCCGGTGCGGATGTTCCACGACTGGCTGATCCGGACGCTGGGGGAGGTTTAAGAACGAACCCCAATCTCGTCATCCCGGCGAACGCCGGGATCCATGGATACGATCGGGCGGGGGTGGTTCCTGCCATCAGCCGCTCGCCACCATGGGTCCCGGCGTTCGCCGGGATGACGGGTGGGAAAGGGCGTGAACCCTTCCCCCAAGTCACATCACTCGGCGCGGGCCTTGACGATCTTGCCCGGTGCGCGGGGCGGCTCGCCCTTGGGCAGCGCGTCGATCAGCTCCATGCCGGACGTCACTTCGCCCCACACGGTGTACTGGTTGTCGAGGAAGCGCGCGTCGTCGAACACGATGAAGAACTGGCTGTTCGCCGAATTCGGATCGCTGGTGCGCGCCATCGAACAGATGCCGCGGACGTGTGGCTCCTTGCTGAATTCCTGCTTGAGGTTGGGCTTGCTCGACCCGCCGGTGCCGTCGCCGCGACCGCCGTCGCCGCCCTGCGCCATGAAGCCGGGGATGACGCGGTGGAAGGGGACGCCGTCGTAGAAGCCCTCGTTGGCGAGCTCGGCGATGCGCGCGACATGGTTGGGGGCAAGATCGGAGCGCAGCTTGATGGTCACGTCGCCATCATCCAGGCTGAGTGTCAGGGTGTTGAAGGTATCGGCCATGGTGTGTCCTTTATGGTTGATGGCGCAATTAGTGTCGCAAGTGCCGAAGGGCAAATTTCCGCGGGTGGCCATTCGTTCCGTCGCGGGCTAGACGCCCTCCACGCACGCCAGACCGGGAAGGAGCAGCGATGAGCGACACCGAGCTTCCCGACGCCCCCGTCGTCGAACAGGACGAACTGGACGAGGACGACCGGCTGCGTCCCGAATTCGTCCGCGCGGTGCTCGACGCGGTCGCCGACGGCGACGACGAGGCGGCGCGCGCACTGGTCGAGCCGCTGCACCCGGCCGACATCGCCGACCTGTTCGAACTGACCCCGCACGAGGATCGCGGCAGCCTCGCCAAGGCGCTGACCGACCTGCTCGACGGCGACGTCTTCGCCGAGATGAACGATTACGTCCGCGAGGACCTGATCGATGCGCTGACCCCGACGCAGGTCGCCGACCTCGCGTCCGAACTCGATACCGACGACGCCGTCGCGATCATCGAGGACATGGAGGAAGCGGACCAGCGCGCGGTGCTGCGCGCATTGGACCCCGATGATCGCGCCGCGATCGAGGAGGCTTTGTCCTATCCCGAGGAATCCGCCGGCCGCCTGATGCAGCGCGAGCTGATCGCGGTGCCGGATCACTGGACGGTCGGCGACGCGATCGATTTCCTGCGCCATCACGAAGAGCTGACGACCGACTTCTGGGAAATCTTCGTCGTCGATGCCGGCCATCACCCGGTCGGCACCTGCCAGCTGTCGTGGATCCTGCGCACGCCGCGCAGCATCGCGATCGGCGACGTGATGAAGCGCGAACAGACGCTGATCCCGGTCGACATGGATCAGGAAGAGGTCGCGCTCCGCTTCCAGAAATATGCGCTCATCAGCGCCGCGGTGGTCGATTCGGCGAACCGGCTGGTCGGCATGATCACCGTCGATGACATCGTCCACATCATCCAGGAGGAAGCGGGCGAGGATACGCTGCTGCTGTCCGGTGCGGGCGACGGCGACATCAACGAACCGATCCGCTTCACCGTCCGCACGCGGCTGATCTGGCTGACGATCAACCTCGGCACGACGATGCTCTCCGCCTCGGTCGTCGGCCTATTCCAGGGTGAGATCGCGCGGTTCGCCTTGCTCGCGGTGCTGATGCCGATCGTCTCGGCGATGGGCGGCAACGCCGGCACGCAGACGCTGGCGGTCATGGTCCGCGCGCTCGCGACCAACCAGCTGACCAGTTCGAACACGTGGCGGATGGTGGTGCGCGAATTCCGCATCGCGATCGCCAACGGCCTGTCGCTGGGCATGATCGGCGCGCTCGGCACCTATATCATCTTCGGCAATGCCGATCTGTCGCTCGTGTTCGCGATGGCGATGGTCATCAACAGCCTGATCGCCGGGATCACCGGCGTGGTCGTGCCGGTAACGCTCGACCGGTTCAACATCGATCCCGCGGTCTCCTCCGCGGTGTTCGTGACGACGATGACCGACGTGATGGGCTTCTTCTCGTTCCTCGGCTTGGCGACCCTGTGGGGGCTGGGCGCCTAGGGGCGTTTGACATTCAGCCCTGACGGCCTGCAAACGGCGGTTTCGCGCGCTTCCGGTGCTCGCGTACCGGAAGTACGCTGTGCTCCGGGTCACACGAAACCACCGTTTTCGGCACGCCATCTTCTGAATGGCGATCGGCCCTAGGCGCCTTGCGGGCGGTGCGGGCATGACCCACATCGCCATGTCCATGCTGCACCTCACCAAAGTGGCCTTCGGCGCGACCAGCGTCGAGCATCTCGCCGAGCGTCTGACCCTGCGCGCCGCCGACGGCCCGGTGTTCCTTACCACGCGCTATTTGCCCAAGCGGCACGAGGAGGTGGCGGGGCAGGGCTCCCTGTTCTGGATCCTGAAGCACCAGCTCGTCGCCCGTTCGCCGATCCTCGGCTTCGGCGAGGCGGAGGGCGGCCGCGTCGCGATCCACATCGATCCCGTGCTCGTGCTGGTACAGGCCCGCCCCAAGCGCGCGCATCAGGGCTGGCGTTATCTCGAGGCGGCGGATGCCCCGGCCGATCTGGGCGGCGAGGCGGACGGCCTTGCCGCGATGCCCCCGGCTCTAGTCGGCAAGCTGGCCGAACTCGCGCTGATCTGACCGGCGGTTAGGGCGCCGTGCCGCAGGTCACCGGCGCGCCGGCGCTGGCGGCAACGCGGCATTTCGGTCGCCCGGCGACGCTGATCGTTCCGAGGCCGCTGCTCGACAGCTGCGCAGTGTAGCGCGCGCGGGCGGCGATCGATCCCAGTCCATCGAGATGCGCGGTGAGGTCGCCCGCATCCAGCGCGCCGGCGTCGATCGCGCCCGATCCGTTGGCGAGCAGCCGCGCTGTCGCGACGCGGCCGGCGACGGTAACCTTGCCCTCGCCGACCAGCTGGACGTTGAGCTGGTCGCCCGCCACCGTGCCGGCGGCGATCGCACCGCTGCCGGTCGCCACCAGATCGATCCGCGTACCGGTCAGCCGCGACACCGCGACCCGCCCGCCGCCGACCACGGCGACGCCGGCCAGCCGCGGGGTGGTCAGCATGATCTTCACCGGTGACGTCGCCGCGGCCTGCCACTGTTCGCTCCACCGGCCCGTCGTGTTGCGCCGGACGGTCAGCGTCGTGCCTTCGGCATGCAGGTCGATGTCACCGATCACCCCACGATCCGCGGTCACCGTAGCGCCGGGCGATCCCCCGGTGGTGACGGTGACGTCGAACGCGCCATCCACGCGCAGTTTCTCGAAACTCCCCAGATTGACGCGGCGCTCGTCGGCGGACGCGGCGGCGGGGACCAGCAGGAGAAGGGCAGGGAGGAGGCGAAGCATGATGCGAGGGTCGCACCGGCACGACGCGGGGGCAAGTCGGGATCGTCCTGCGCTGACCCCGTTCGCCATCCCGTCCCTCTCCCGGCGGAAGAGGGGCGCGCGCAACGCCGGAACGTCGACACTAGCGCCCGCAGCGCACCGAGCCTGACCCCATCTTCTCGACCTTGCACGTCGCCGTGGCACCCAAATCGACGTCGCCTGATCCGAGCAGCTCGACCTTCGCCTCGCCGGACACGGCCGCGCGGACATTGCCCGATCCGGCGACCGATACTTTCGCCCGTTCGACGCGCAGACCGGCGGCATCGAGGCTGCCCGATCCGGCGATGCCGACCTGTAGCTGCTTGACCGCGCCGCCGGCGCGGACGTTGCCCGATCCGGCGATCGACACCTCGGCCTCGTCGGTGGTCAGCGCGGCGATGTTGAGGTCGCCCGATCCGGCGATATTCGCCTCGAAGCTGCCGCCCTCAATACGGTCGACCGCCATCGTGCCCGATCCGGCGACGTTCCCCTCGGCGAGGCGGGGCAGGGTGACATAGACCTTGACCTTCGATCCCCGGCCGAAGCCGAAGCCGAAGGTGTTGCGCTTGCGGCCGATCTCCAGTGTCTCGCCGTCCCGGGCGATGCGCAGCCGGTCCAGTTCGTCGCTCGGTCCCTCGGCGCGTACCGAAAAGCCGGTGCCGGCGCGCACGTCGACATCGTCACTGCCGCCGAGCGCGATCTTCGAGAAACCGTCGGCGGCATAGCTGCGGGTGGTGCCGCTGCCGGTCGGCGCGATGCCGGGCCCGTCGTCGCTGCCCATGGAACAGGCGGCGAGCGATCCCGTCGCCGCCAGCATCACGATCGCCCCGTAGCGCATGTCCGATCCTCTTGTTGTGTGTTGTCCGTATAATACACAACAAGAGGACAGGCAAGTGCGGCCGATCAGCCGCCGCAGCGCACCTTGCCGCTGCCGACCTTGCTGACCCGGCACCGCGCCTGAGGCCCCAGATCGACGCTGCCGCTGCCGGCCATCGAGACGCGGGCGTCGCCCGTCACGGCCGCACGGACGCCGCCCGATCCGCCGACCGAGACATCGGCACGGGTGGCGCGCAGTGCCGGCGCGTCGAGCGTGCCCGAACCGCCGATGCTGGCCTTCAGCGCGCCGACCGTGCCGGCGGCCCGGATCGCGCCCGAACCACCGATGCTCAGCTCCGCATCCTGCGCGTCTATCCGCGCGATTCGCAGGTTGCCCGATCCCCCGACCGACCCCGAAAAGCGCGGGCCGGCGGCGCGATCGGCGTCGATGCTGCCCGATCCGCCGACGCTCGCCGCCGCCAGCGTCGGCAGCGTGACATGGACGGTGATGCGCCGCTCCAGCGGATTGTCGCGCCCGTCGTAGCGGCGCCCGACCTCCAGCGTCCGCCCGTCGAGTGCGACACGGAAGTTAGCAAAGGCTGCCGCCGGTCCGTCGGCGCGCACCGAAAAGCCCGGGCCGGCATGGACGATCACACGGGCGGCGCCCGCCAGGCTGACCGTGTCGAACCCGCGTGCCGGATAGACCAGCGCCTCGCCCTGCCGCTGCCCCTGCAGCCCCGGCCCCCGGTCGCGCTCCGCAGCCATCGCGCCGACGGCGGCAAGCGGAATCAGGGCGAATGCGAGCGACTTCATGGGGCCATCCTCTACTGTGGTAGCCGGATGATACGGCGCGTCGCCTACACGTGTAAACGGCTTTTTCGCCACGGTGGCGGATGGTATCGGCGCGTACGAAAAAGGCGGCCCCTCGCGGGACCGCCTCCTGTCGCAACCTCGAGATGAGGTGCCGGACTTATGCCGGCACCTTCTCCTTGTTGTAGATCGCCGCCGCGGCGCGGAGGATGTCGAGGATCTTCTCCTGCGCCTTGGGCTCGTCGACCTCTTCCATCGCGGCGAGTTCGCGGGCGAGGCGGCTGCATGCCGCCTCGAAGATCTGGCGCTCCGAATAGCTCTGCTCGGGCTGGTCGTCGGCCCGGAACAGGTCGCGGACCACTTCGGCGATCGACGCGAGGTCGCCCGAATTGATCTTCGCCTCATATTCCTGCGCGCGGCGCGACCACATGGTGCGCTTGACCTTGGGCTTGCCCTTCAGCGTCTCCATCGCCTCGCGCATCGTCTTGTCCGACGACAGCTTGCGCATGCCAACCGACTCGGCCTTGTTGGTGGGGACGCGGAGCGTCATGCGCTCCTTTTCGAAACGGAGCACGTACAGCTCGAGGCTGGTTCCGGCGATCTCCTGCTTCTGCAGCTCGATCACACGGCCCACGCCATGCTTCGGATAAACGACGTAATCACCGACATCGAAGGACAATGCCTTGGCAGCCATGAACGGGCCTTTCTGGGTCGCATCGCTCGTCGTGGACGGTCCGTGGCGGCACAGCGCTGGTCGGGACCGACGAGGATGGTTGGTACGAGTGTCTCCTGAGCAGGCATGACTCGTCATGCCCGTCATGGACCCTTTTAACACACTCGCAATAAAATTACCAGCGCGGATCGGTCAGTCAGACTGACGCAGATCGGCTTTTTCCCGCAGATTTCCGGCCCTCAGTCGCCCGCGCCGGGTTCGGGGGAGAAGAACTGGTCGTATTTGTTCTCGACGCCCTTCATCGCATCCGCGTCGGGCGGGGTCTGGTCCAGCTTGCGCGTGACGTTCGGCCATTGCGCGGAGAAGGTGGTATTGAGCTCCAGCCACTGCTCCAGCCCGGATTCGGTATCCGGCAGGATCGCCTCGGCCGGGCATTCCGGCTCGCACACGCCGCAGTCGATGCATTCGCTGGGGTTGATGACGAGCATATTCTCGCCCTCATAGAAGCAATCGACCGGACACACCTCCACGCAGTCCATATACTTGCAGCGGATGCAGGCATCGGTGACGACGTAGGTCATGCGGGTTCCTTGCGGCCTTATAGCGCGACCTCACGCGAGGCCGGGTATGAACGCGAGGCTGCTATGCCCCGTTCCCCTCCACGTCAATCGATAGGGGGCGATTGCGATACGTTTGCGACCAGCTCCTGATAGCAGGCCTGCGCTTCCGGGGCGGGGCCGCGCCGGGTCGGCAGCGCCTCGACCCGCAGCACGCGAACGCGGTTGCCGTCTGCAAAGGTCAGGATATTGCCGATCCGCACCGGTGCCGCGCTACGGTCGACGACGCGGCCGTCGATCCGCATGCGGCCGTCGCAGGCGATCTCCTGCGCGCGTTGTCGGGTCTTGGCGATCCGTACGAACCACAGGAAGCGGTCGAGCCGCATGCTTGGTTCAGCCATGGCGGTTCCAGCCCGCTAGCGCCGCAAATGCCCCGGTCGGCCGCGGCGCGGGTCGTTCGTCGCGTCTGGGCGGACGGCGGCCGTGCCAGACCCAGGCCGGCGCCGCCTGGCCGTCGCCGCGGATCGTGCGGAACCCCAGTTCCGCCATCAGCCGCTCGAACGTCGCCGGCTCGACGCCCATCGACGTCGCCAGCGCCGGATCGGGCGCGAACGGCTTGCGGCCCTGGCGCGCGTCATGTGCCGCGCGCGCGATCCGCTCGATCAGGTCGACGCGCACCGCCTGCGCCGCCAGCGGCCGGAACCCGGTGGCGAGCGTCGCCCCCGGCGCACCGCGCGGCAGCACGCTCGCGCCCTCGCGCGGCAGCGGCGGCACCGCGCCGCGGATCGCCAGCAGCGCCTGCCGCCAGCGCGCCGCACCGGGCTTGAGCAGCCGCGGATCGAACAGGTCGAGTGCGCCGATCGTGATGCCGATCCGCCGTAGCCTTTTACGTTCGTCATGATCCAGCGCGTCGAGCGGGTCGCGCAGGGCAAGCCGCGCGAACAGCCCGCCCGCCGCCTCCAGTTCGCCCGCGACGACGCGCAGCGCCGGCGTCGCCTGCGGATCGCGCGCCGCCTCGGCCAACGCGGCCAGCGCCGGCACATGGCGCGCCATCGCCGCCGCCAGCCAGCGCGCCAGCCGCGCCTGCACGGCCTCGCGCTGCGCCTTGCCGAGGCAATCGAGATCGCGGTCCAGCTTCAGCTGCGGCCGCGCCAGCGACGGTCCGGGCGTCAACTGCGCCACCGCATGCCCGCTCCACACGATCCGCGGCCCATCGAGCGCGAACGCCGCATCCTCCGCCGCGACCAGCGCCTCGGCGCGCCGGGTGCGTTCGCCGGTCAGCCGCTTCTCCGCCGCGGCGAGCAGCAGCCGGCGGTCGCCCGCGCGCGCTGCCGGATCGACGGTGAAGCGGAATCCGTCCAGCCGCCCGATCGGATGATCCTCGACCAGCACCTCGCCCTCCGGCCCGATCACCACCGGCAACAGGCTGGCATCGGCGCCGATCTGGCGGATCAGCGCGGTGGTGCGCTTGTCGACGAAGCGCTGCGTCAGGCTGGCGTGGAGGCCGTCGGACAGCCGCTCCTCGATCTGGCGGGTGCGTTCGGCGCCGTGCGCGGGGTCGGCGAGCCAGTCGGGCCGCTGCGCGATATAGGCCCAGCTGCGGATCGCGGCGATGCGGCCAGCGATCGTCTCGACATCGCCAGCGATCGTGTCGAGCCGCGACACCTCGTCGGCGAACCACTGGTTCGGCACCACCCCGCGCCCTTCGGACAGATAGCCGAACACGCGGCTGACGAAGCGCGCATGCGGGTCGATCCCGAGCTTGCGGAAATCGGGCAGGCCGCACGCCGCCCACAACCGCTTGACCATCGCCGGCGCGCGTGCCCGGTCGCGCACCCATGGCTCGTCCGCCAACCGCTTCAGCACCGCAAGGTCGGTCGATTGCGGCGCGGCGAGCAGCACGCCCGGTTCGGGGCGTCGCTCGAGACTGGCGATCAGCGCGTCGATGCTGGCGTAATCGGGCTCGCCGTTGCGCCAGTAGAGGTGCTCGATCCGCGGAAAGCGATGCTCCTCGATCGCGAACACCTCCTCGGGCAGGAACGCGCCCGGCCCTTCCTCGACCACCCCGCCGAAGGTGCCGTCGCGCTGGTGGCGCCCGGCGCGGCCGGCGATCTGCGCCATTTCCGCCACCGTCAGCCGGCGGTTGCGCCGCCCGTCGAACTTGTGGAGCCCGGCGAAGGCGACATGCGCGACGTCCATGTTCAGCCCCATGCCGATCGCGTCGGTCGCGACGAGATAGTCGACCTCGCCCGCCTGGAACATCGCGACCTGCGCGTTGCGGGTGCGCGGGGAGAGCGCGCCCATCACCACCGCCGCACCGCCGCGCAGCCGCCGCAGCATCTCGGCGACGGCATAGACCTCCTCGGCGCTGAACGCGACGATCGCGGATCGCTTGGGCAGGCGGCTGATCTTCTTCGCGCCGGCATAGGTCAGCTTCGAAAAGCGCGGCCGCCCGACGATCTCGGCATCCGGCACCAGATCGCGGATCATCGGCCGCAGCGCCTCCGATCCCAGGATCATCGTCTCCTCGCGCCCGCGCCGCCGCAGCAGCCGGTCGGTGAAGACATGGCCGCGCTCGGCATCGGTCCCCAGCTGCGCCTCGTCCAGCGCGACGAAGGCGGCATCGTGCTCGGGCATCGATTCGGCGGTGCACAGGAACCAGCGCGCGTTCGGCGGCATGATCTTCTCTTCGCCGGTGACCAGCGCGACCTGCTCGGGCCCCTTCAGCCGGACGACGCGATCATAGACCTCGCGCGCGAGCAGCCGCAGCGGAAAGCCCATGATCCCGCTCGAATGGGCGCACATCCGTTCGACGGCGAGATGCGTCTTCCCGGTATTGGTCGGCCCGAGGACCGCGGTGACCGCCGCTTTCATGACGCCAACATCGGGTCTGCCGCCGCTGGACGCAATGCGTTGAATCAACACGTTCGTCGCAGGCTGGCCGGATTGGTTCACGCGAAGCCGCGAAGACGCGAAGAGAAGAAGGGGTGGCACGCGGAGAGTTGCGTTCGGCGCAGCCGTATCGTCCGATCACGCCGGCAGCGGGCAACGTCCGTGTCGGGGGAAAAAGGCCTCCGGCCCGGAGCGTAACCCCCTCCGCGTCTCCGCGTCTCCGCGCGACCCCCCCTTCTTCCTTCTCGTCGCGCCTTCGCGTGAATCCAACCCGACCCGACCGACCACCGCACCGGCAAAACGCCCCGTCGCAGCGTAACCCACCGGCCCCTCCGGTTAATTTGACTTTAGATTTTGTCCCCCACAACGCTGCCACCCAGCGCCGGGGGGAAGACGGCGGATAACGAAGAGGCGCCGTACCGCGTGTTCCTGCGCAACGATCAGGGTCTGGAGCTGGCCGGCGGCGGTGCCGCACGCGGCCTCGGCGCGCGCCCGTTCGGCCGCGCGCCCGTGGTAAAACCCGACCTCGGCCGCATCGACCGGCTGCGCGGCGCCGCCGCGGCGATCGACTGGGCGCCCGATCTCGGCGCGCAGATCGGCAGCCGCGACTGGTGGCGCGGCGTCGCCACCGTCACCGTTCTGTGCGGCGCCGTCTGGGCGCTGGCGCCGGGCCTGCCGCCGCTGGTCGGCGCCACCCCCGCGCCGCTCGACGGCATCGCCTGGGAGGAAGCGCGCGGACAGGCGATCGCCCCGCTCGCCTGGGGCGGCGACACCGGGCGGCGGATGGCGGCGAACGACCTCGTCGCGCCGCTCGCCGAGGCGCCCGAACGCCCGATCGTCGATCTCAGCGCGACGCTGGGCGAGGGCGACGATCTCGACCATGTCCTGCTGCGCGCCGGCGTCGGCCGTGGCGATGCGCGTGCCGCCGCCGGTCTGGTCGCGCAGGCGGTGTCGCTCGGCGACATCAAACCCGGGACCCGCATCGCGCTGACGCTCGGCCGTCGCCCGGCGAAGACGGTGGCGCGCCCGCTCGACAAGCTCGCGCTGCGCGCCCGGTTCGATCTCGCGCTCAGCCTCGACCGCGTCGGCAACGGGCTGGTGATGACGCGCCAGCCGATCGCGATCGACGCGACGCCGCTGCGCATCCAGGGCCTCGTCGGCTCCAGCCTCTACCGTTCCGCGCGGGCGGCGGGCGCGCCCGCGCGTGTCGTCGAAAGCTATATCAAGGCGCTGGCGACCCGGCTGTCGATCGGGCGCGACGTCACCGCCGCCGACAGTTTCGACCTGATCGTCGAACAGCAGCGCGCCGCGACCGGCGAAACCCGGATCGGCGACCTGCTGTTCGCCGGCATCGACCAGGGCCGTCGCAAGGTGCAGCTTGTCCGCTGGGACGATGCGGGCAAGGCGGCGTGGTTCGACGCCAGCGGGCAGAGCGAACGCCGCGGCTTCATGGGCATGCCCGTCGCCGGCCGCATCACCTCGTCGTTCGGCTATCGCATGCACCCGCTGCTCGGCTATCTCAAGATGCACAAGGGGCTTGATATCGCCGCGCCCTACGGCTCGCCGATCTATGCCGCGCTCGACGGCGTCGTGCAGGGCGCGGGGCGTTCGGGCGGCTACGGCAATTTCGTCAAGCTGGTGCACGGCGGCGGCCTCGCCAGCGGCTATGGCCATATGAGCCGCATCGCGGTGGCGCGCGGCGCGCACGTCCGGCAGGGACAGGTGATCGGTTATGTCGGGTCGACCGGCATGTCGACCGGGCCGCATCTGCACTGGGAGGTCTGGCGCAACGGCCAGACGATCAACCCGCGCTCGATCAGCTTCGCCAGCGTCGCGGCGCTGTCGGGCGAATCGCTGCGCCGCTTCAAGGCGCGGGTGTCGGGCCTGCTCGCGGTGAAGGTCGGCCACGGCGGCTGACCGCCGGGTGTGCCGGATCGACCGCGCGTCAGGTCGCTGACGGCGCAGGCCAAGCTAGCATCGTCCGTCCTGCGTGCTGCGCAGGGACAAGGCCCCGCGTATCCACACACGTGTTAATCTCGTTGAGATCGGTCGGGCTACCGGCCCTGCGCGCGCCACCGCATGATCGTGCGCTGGATGATCGCATCCTCGCCGCCGACGTCGCGCCACAGGGTCGAGAACAGCGGATCGCCCGAGGCCGGCCGCTTGCTCTCGTCGAGCCCGTCGAAGCTCACCCGGATCGGCACCGCGACGCCCTCGCCGCAGATGATGCATTCGCGGTTGCGCAGAGCCGGAATCGCATCGAGGAACCCGCGCGCGCCCTCCGGCATCGCCGCGCGTACGAACGCCTGGTCGCGTTCGTTGTTGAGGCGCATCGCGATGATCGTGCCGCATTGCGACAGCACGCCTTCCTCCAGATCGGACGGCCGCTGCGTGATGAGACCCAGGCTGACGCCGTATTTGCGCCCTTCCTTGGCGATCCGGCTGAGGATTCGACCGACCGAGGCGCTGCGCCCCTCGGTCCTGGCGCTGCTCGGGATGTAGCGGTGTGCCTCCTCGCAGACGAGCAGGATCGGCCGCTGCGGTTCGTTGCGCGACCAGATCGCAAAGTCGAAGGTCATCCGGCTCAGCACCGCGACGACCACCGACGTGATCTCCGACGGCACACCCGATACGTCGACGATCGAGATCGGCCGCCCGTCGCCCGGCATGCGGAAGATGCGGGCGAGGAAATCGGCCATCGTGTCCGCGACCAGCATGCCCGAGAACATGAAGCCGTAGCGCGGATCGGCCTTGATCTCGTCGATCTTGGTCTTGAGGCGCAGATAGGGCGCGGTATCCCCCGCCCGGTCCATCTTGCCCATCTCGAGGTTGATGAGGTTGGTGAGGTCGCTGAGCAGATAGGGGATCGGCGCGTCGACGGTCAGCTTGGCGATTTCCTGCCCCAGCCGGTTCTTGGCGCGCGCCATCAGCAGGCATTTGGCGAGGATGTCGGCATCCTTCTGCCGCTCGGCGCCACTGGAGGTGACGAAGACCTCGCAATGCTCCTCGAAGTTCATCAGCCAATAGGGCATCTGCAGGTTGTTGACGTCGTAGATCGCGCCGTTGCCGCGGAACGCCGCGGCATATTCGCCATGCGGGTCGATCATCACGACATGGCCCTGCGGCGCCAGTTCGCAGATGCGGTGGAGAATCAATGCGGCGCTGGTCGATTTGCCGGTGCCGGTCGATCCGACCAGCGCGAAATGCTTGCCGAGCATCGCGTCGACGTACAGCGAGGCGCGCACGTCGCGGGTCGGATAGACGGTGCCGATCTGGATATGCGGCTGGTCGGCGGCGGAATAGATCTGCTTCAGGTCGATCGTCGCGATCGGAAACACCTCGCAGCCGGGCAGCGGATAGCGCGTCACGCCGCGGCGGAAATTGTACAGCTTGCCGGTCAGCCGCTCCTCGTCGCCCTCGCCCAGGAAATCGATGTCGGCGGCGATCCAGTCGCTCTGGCCGTCCTGCAACGCCAGGCTGCGGATGTTGGCGATCAGCCAGGATCCGCCGACGCGCATCTTGATCTGTCCGCCGACCTGCCCGGCGGCGGCGACGACCGGGTCGGCATCCTGCGCGACGAGGTCGAGCGCGTGGCGGTCGAACAGCACGCGGCTGCTGCCGCCGGCGACCGCCAGCACGCAGCCGACCGGCGTCGGACCGAGGTCCAGCCCGGCGATCTGCCCCGCGGCGATAGGCGTCGCGCCCGCAAACGCACCCGGTACCGGCATATCGGTCATCACGGCAGATTCCTGTCCATAGCCGCCGGGATCTAGGCGGGAGCGGTTAAGATACCGTCAGCGCTGGACTAAAGCCGGCGCGCGATCCATCCCGCCGCCAGCCCCAGCCCGACCGAGAGCGCGACCGCGACGAGGCCGTAGGCGATCGAATCGCGATCCGCCGCCCGCGCGACGAATCGCTCGAACCCCGATTTGCGGATGTCGATGTCGCGCACCGCTGCGGCGAGCACGCGGCCGTCGCGGATCAGGAACGTCTCCGCGGTGAATCGCCCGACCGGCACGCGCGCCGGGATCGTCAGCCGCGCGCGATAGAGCACGCCATCGGTGATCTCGACCGCATGCGGCGCCTCGACGTACAGCCCGGTGCGCCGCTTCAGCCCGACCAGACCCTGCTGGAAGCGATGCTCGACCGCGCTGATCGCGCTGGAACCGGGCGACAATTGCAGGCTGTCGAGCCCCAGTTCGTAGATCGCACGCGTCCGCGCGTCGACGATCCGCCCGATCGGCCGCGACGACGCCAGCGCATAGAAACTCGGCACCGAGCTGTAGCGCTGATGCTCGGCATTGACCCAGATGCCGGCGACCTTCTGCTTCTCGCGCACCAGCACCGGCTGCGTCGGCCCCTTGACGACGACGACGATGTCGGTCGGCGCCTCGCCGCGCGGCAACCGCCCGCCGGGGTAGAGGATCGCCCCGAACAGCAGCAGTTCGGCGCCGGTGAAGCTGTAGGCGATCTCGATATCGCGTTGCGACACGTCGGGGACGAGCACCGGTTTCGGCGCCTGCGCCATCAATAGCGGCGCGAGCAGCAGGACGGCCGCCCGCGTCACGTCAGCTCGACCGTGAAGATGTCTTCGGGGCGCCAGACGAGGCCGAGCAAGATGCGCAACCCGACGAGCAGCACCATGACGGCGAGCGCGAGGCGGAGATATTCGGGTTTCACCTTGGTCGCGAAGCGCGCGCCGAGCTGCGCGCCGATCACCGATCCGATCAGCAGCAGGCCCGCAAGGACGATGTCGACCGCCTTGGTGGTGGTCGCGTGGACCATCGTCGCCACCGCGGTGACGAACAGCGTCTGGAACAGCGAGGTGCCGACGACGACGCTGGTCGCCATGCCGAGCAGGTAGATCATCGCGGGCACGAGGATGAAGCCGCCGCCGATGCCGAGCAGGATGGTGAGGATGCCGGTGCCGAAGCCGAGCAGCAACGGCGCCAGCGGCGAGATGTAGAGCCCGGAGGCGTAGAAGCGCGTGCGCAGCGGCAGCGCGGCGACCAGCGGATGGTGGCGGCGCTTGCGCGGCCGGGCGACGCGGCGCCCGCGCGACACGCCGATCGCGGCGATCGATTCGCGCGCCATCAGCGTGCCGATCGACCCGAGCATGACGACATAGACGACGCCGATCACGGTATCGATCTGCCCGCTGGCCTGGAGCAGGCGGAAGATCCACGCGCCAGCGAAGCTGCCGACGATACCGCCGGCGACCAGCACGCCGCCCATCTTGGTATCGACGCCGTTGCGGTGGAAATGCGCGATCACCCCCGACACGCTCGCCCCCGTCACCTGGCTCGCCGACGAGGCCGCGGCGACGGTCGGCGGGATGCCGTAGATGATGAGCAACGGCGTCGTCAGGAACCCGCCGCCGACCCCGAACATCCCCGACAGCAGCCCGACGCCGCCGCCCAGCAGGATGATGACCAGCGCGTTGACCGACAGATTGGCGATGGGAAGGTACAGGTCCACGGGGCAGCGTTATAGGCCGCTGGCAGCGACCGGCTAGACCGCCGATCCTAGAAGTTGGTGCCGAGCGACAGCGCAGGGCCCGATCCCGGCCGCGCATCCCCGGCGATCCGTTCGCGCCAGTCGGCGGTCAGGCGGAACGCGGTCTGGCCGACCGGCACGACGACGCCCACGGAAGGCCCGACGTCGAGCCGCGCCGCGCCACGCTGCGCGCCGCCCCACAGCCCCGCGCCGACGTCGATGCGCAGCGCGCCGACCCGCCCGAGCGGATGCGCGACGCGCACCGCGCCATCGGCAAAGGCTTCGCCGCCATCGCGCGCGATCACGCCGGCCTGACCGTATCCCTCCAGCTGGACGCCGCGCACGACCTCCGCCGGACCGTATCCGCCGACGATTCCGAGGGTCGGCCCGCCGCGCCCGCCATCCAGCGCGATGCGCCGTTCGGCGATGACGTGGACCGGCGCCCGCGTCGGTTGCCAGTCGAACCCGATCGCCGCCTCCCTGCCGCGCCCCGACAGCGGCGCGGACACCCGCGCGGCGAGCGCGAGGCGGCGGCGGGTGCCGAGTGCATAGGTGATCCGCGCGCCGGCCTGCGATCCGCCGAGCTGGCCGTTCGATATGCCGGCCGCGGCGCCGTCGCGTGCGATCAGCCACGCGCTGCCGGTCAGCCGCCCGCCGGTCCGTCTGACCGGCGGCGGCAGGACCGCGGGGGACAGCGGCGGCGCCGGCATCGCCGCCGGGGCGGGGTCCTGATGTCGTTCCGGCTCCCGCACCGTCGCCTGCGCGAACCCGGCCGGTGTCGGCGGACGGACGAACTGATGCGATGCGACGGCGGTCGGGATCGCGATCATGGCGTGCGCGGGCGCGACGGGCGCGACGAACGACCGCGCGGCCGCTGCGGCTTTCGGCACGCCGATCGCGGCGGCGAGGTGGTCGATCGGCCCGCTTGCGGTCCTGGCTCCGACCCCGACCCCGGGTACGTCCCCGCTGCGTCGATAGAGGTCGAGGCTGCGCGCCCCCGACCAGCCGCACAGCAGGATCGCCAGAAAGCGTAACGGCCTGCCGCCCCTCACGCGGTCACGGACGTCCGGGGATCGACCAGATCGGGAAAGACGTGCGCCGTCTTGTCCCAGACCAGCGTCTCGCCGCGCAGCAGTTTGAGGTAACGGTGCAACGCCCGCGGCGCGGCGATCAGCGACACGAGGTTGCCGATGAAGAATCGCGGCAGCGACCAGCAAGCCTCGGCCCGGCCATAGGCCCGCGCGGTGCAGACGATTCGCATCATCAGCCGCCAGCCGAGCAGCAGCGAGGTGGTCAGCAACAGCCAGTCCGCCAGCCGGTCGTCCGCCGGCGGCATCGACCGCAGCCAGCGCCACCCCGCCGCCAGCGGCCACAGCAGCACCGCGGCATAGGCGACGGCGAGCACCAGCACAGAGACGAGCGCCCGGCGGTCGCGCATCCGCATCCAGTGATCGGCCAGCGCGCCGGTTTCCCCCCAGCCGGTCCGGTCCCATCCCGCGAGCGCGATCCCCGTCATCCAGCGCGCCTTCTGCCGGGTCGCGGTGGTCAGGGTATCGGGGAAATAGGCCCGGACCGCGACGAGGCTGCCGTCGCGGGAATCGCGGACGCGGGCAAAGCGGCTGGCCCCGCCCCGCGCGGCGACGTGCAGGCCGAGCTCGTAATCCTCCGTCAGGCTGCTCGCGTCGAAGGGCGCCCCGCCCCGTTCGGCGGCGATACCGGCCAGCATCGCCGTCGCGATCGCGCAGCCGGTGCCCGCGAGCGGCATCGCCGCGCCCAGCATCGCGCGCACCGGTTGCTGGACGCTGTGCGCATAGGCGAACTCGTCCGCATAATGACCCGACACCAGCGATCCGCGCCGGATCAGCGGCAGCACCGGCAATTGCACCACCGCCTGCCCGCGGATCAGCGAATCGAAGACGATCAGCTCCGCCGGGTGCACCACGTCCTCGGCGTCGTGCAGCACCACTGCGGTCGTCGTCCGTCCCTCCGCCCGATCGTCGCGGACCAGCGCCGTCCACAGGGTGTTGAGGCAGTCCGCCTTGGTCGTCGGGCCGGCGCGCGCGCCGACGATGACGCGGATACGCGCGTCGGTCGCCGCGACCGCCCGCGCTGCGGCGATCGTCCGCGGATCGTTCGGATAGACGCCGACGTAGATGCGGTAATCGGGATGTTCGAACCGGCGGACCGCCGCAGACAGCATCCCGCCGATCACCGCCTGTTCGTCCCAGGCGGCGACGAACACCGCAAAGGTGGCGGGCGTCGCCGGCACCGGCAGCGTGTCGGTGCGCAGGCCCCGGTCGTCGCGACCGGACAGGCGATGCCCGATGAAGCACAGATCGATCAGCAGGTCGTCGATCCCGCCGATCAGCAATCCGGTCGCCGCGAACAGCATCGTTTCCCGTGCGGCCGCATCGAGGCCCAGCGTCAGCACGTCCATGAGCAGCCCCCCGCCCCGTTCATCGCCATCATGTCCGAAACGGATTTAATCGGACAAGTCGATTCCGCTAAGCGGCGGGCGTCCTGCGCCATTGTCGCGCCGCCCGGACCAGTCTTCGCCCGATTCAGGCCGAATCGGACAGAAGGGCTGAAGTTCCGGCGCGGGGCGACGCCGGACATCTGCGCGCTGGATTCGCGGCCAGCGCCAGCCTAACCTCGCCGACGTTACGGGGAGACGGCGGATGCGTGGGGCGATGCGGTGGGCGGTGCTGGCCTTGGCCCTCGCGCCGGTGGCGGCGTTCGGCGACAACAGCCCGCAGGTCGTGCTTGCCCAGCCCGGCGTCGGCGGCGCGGCGGGTGCGGTCGAGCGCTATACCATCCGCTTCAACCAGCCGATGGTGCCGCTTGGCGACCCTCGCAGCCCCGCCCCCTTCACCACCGCCTGCACCGGCACCGGGCGCTGGGTCGATCAGCAGACCTGGGTGTTCGACTTCGCCGCACCGCTGTCGGGCGACACGACATGCCATTTCGATGCGGCCAAGGGGCTGAAGAGCGTCGCCGGCTATGCGCTGAACGGCCGCGCCCGCTACACCGTCGATGCCGGCGGTCCGTCGGCGCGGGCGGTGCTGCCGTCGGGCGATGGCGACGAGATCGAGGAGGGTCAGGTCTTCCTCGTCGCCGCGACCCTCGCGCCGACGCGCGCCTCGGTCGCCGCCAACGCCTATTGCGCGGTCGACGGCATCGGCGAGAAGATCCCGGTCGACGTCCTGCCCGCCGACCTGCCCGGCAGGCTGATCGGCGGGATGGGGACGCAGACCTGGTCGGTGCGCAGCTTCCTCGACAGCGCCGGCCTGCCCGAGACGATTCCGGAGAAACCCGCCGAGCGGCAGGCGCTCTATGCCGGCGTCACCGCGCTGAAATGCCGCCGCGCGCTGCCGCCGGGGCGCGACATGGCGCTGGTCTGGCCGCAGGGGATCGCGTCGGCGTCCGGCCGCCTCGCCGGTAGCGACCAGCGCTTCGACTATACCGTCCGCAAGCCGTTCGCGGCGCGCTTCGAATGCAGCCGTACCAACCCGCAGGCGGGGTGCAGCCCGGTCCAGCCGGCCTATGTGCGCTTCACCGCCCCGGTGCCGATGAGCCAGGCGGCGGCGATCCGCCTGACGCTGGCGGACGGCAGGCAGATCGCACCGACCTTCGACGAGGACGAGAGGAAGAAGGCGACGATCGCCGACGTCACCTTCAAGGCGCCCTTGCCCTACGACACCACCGCAAAGCTGACGCTGCCCGCGGGCCTGAAGGACGAGAGCGGCCGCGGCCTGTCGAACGCCGAACGCTTCCCGCTCGACGTGCGCGTCGACGCCGCACCGCCGCTGGTGAAGTTCGCGGCCGGCTTCGGCATCCTCGAAGCGACGCAGGGCGGCGTGCTGCCGGTCACCGTGCGCAACGTTGAACCCGCGTTGCAGGGCAAGAGCCTGCCGATCGGCGGGCGGACGCTCAAGGTCGGCGACAGCGACGCGACGGTCGCCGAATGGTTGCGCACCGTCGATGCCGCCGACGATGCCGATGTCGAGGAGGTGAAGCGCGGCGACGCGGTGATCCGCCGGATCAACCACACCGGCGACCGCTCGATCCTCGGCAATCAGGGCGCCGGCATGACGATCGGCCTGCCGGGCAAGGGTCGCGATTTCGAGGTCGTCGGCATCCCCTTGGGCAAGCCCGGCTTCTATGTCGTCGAACTCGCCAGCCCCGCGCTGGGGCGCGCGCTGCTGGGACGCAATGCGCCGCGCTATGTCGCGACCGCGGCGCTGGTCACCGACATGGCGGTGCATTTCAAATGGGGCCGCGAGCGCAGCCTCGCCTGGGTAACCTCGCTCGGCTCCGGCAAGCCGGTCGCCAATGCCGCCGTGCAGATCAGCGACAGCTGCACGGGCAGGCTGCTGGCGCGCGGCGCGACCGATCGCAGCGGCGGGCTGATGATCCCCGCGGGTCTGCCCGAACCAGAAACCTATGGCGGCTGTCAGGACGGATCGACCGCGCATCCGTTGATGATCTCGGCGCGCAGCGGCGACGATTTCAGCTTCGCGCTGACCAGCTGGGGCGACGGCATCCGGCCCTATGACTTCGAGCTGCCCTATGGCTATTCCGCCCCGGCCGAGACGTTCCACACCGTCTTCGATCGCGCGCTCGTCCGGCAGGGCGAGACGATCCACATGAAGCATATCGTCCGCCGCCCCAACGGCAGCGGCTTCGCGATTCCCGCGGGCTTCACCGGTACGCTGCGGCTCGCGCACCGCGGATCGGACACGCAGTTCGACCTGCCGCTCAGCATCGACGCGCGCGGGACCGGCGAGACGACATGGACCGCGCCGCAGGGGGCGCCGATGGGCGATTACGACCTGCGCATCGTGCGGGGGGAGGACGTCACCTACACCGACCAGTCGTTCAAGGTCGACGAATACAAACTGCCGACGATGCGCGCGAGCGTCACCGGGCCGAAGGCGGCGGCGGTGCGGCCGAAGTCGCTGCCGCTCGACCTCTATGTCGGTTATCTGTCCGGCGGCGGTGCGGGCGGCCTGCCGGTCGACGTCCGCGTCGGCTGGTTCGCGCACAGTGCGACGCCCGAGGGCTATGACGGCTATACCTTCGGCGGCGCGAAGGTGGAGGAGGGCGTCAGGCCGATGAACGGCGACGGCGACGACCAGCAGACGCCGCTGCCGCCGACGCAGACGCTGCCGGTGACGCTGGGGGCGGGCGGCACGGCGCGGACGAGCGTCGACGTGCCCGCGCTCGACGGCCTCGCCGACATGCGCGTCGAGATGGATTATCAGGACGCTAACGGCGAGGTGCTGACCGCCAGCCGCAACGTGCCGATCTTCGCCTCCGCGGTGCAGCTGGGGGTCAGGACCGACGGCTGGCTGATGAAGCAGGACGATCTGCGCCTGCGCTTCGTCGCGCTCGACACCGACGGCAAGCCGATCAGGAACCAGACGATCAGCGTCGCGCTGTACAGCCGCCAGATCCTCACCGCGCGGCGGCGGCTGATCGGCGGTTTCTACGCCTATGACAACCAGATGCGCACGACGAAGCTCGATGCCACCTGCACTGCGACGACAGATGCCCAGGGGCTGGCGCAGTGCGCGGTCGATCCCGGCGTGTCGGGCGAGGTCTATGTCGTCGCGACCAGCGCGGATGCGGACGGCCATGTCGCGCGCGCGGTGCGGTCGGTGTGGCTGGCCGGGAACGACGCCTGGTGGTTCGGCGGCGACAACGGCGACCGGATGGACGTCGTGCCGGAACGCACCGCCTACAAGGCGGGCGAGACCGCGCGCTTTCAGGTGCGCATGCCGTTCCGGTCCGCCACCGCGCTGGTGACGGTCGAGCGCGAGGGCGTGCTGTCGAGCTTCGTCACCCAACTCTCCGGCACCGATCCCGTCGTCGAGGTGCCGATGCCGGGCAGCTATGCGCCCGACGTCTATGTCTCGGTGATGGTCGTGCGCGGGCGGATCGAGAGCGGCTGGACCAGCTGGCTGCGCGGAATCGGCCGGAGCCTGGGGCTGGTGAAGGCGGAGCCTGCGCCCGAACCGACCGCGCTGGTCGACCTGTCCAAGCCCGCCTATCGCCTCGGCATCGCCCGGGTGAAGGTCGGCTGGGAGGGACACACGCTCGGCGTGACGGTGAAGGCGGACCACGAACGGTTCAGCCCGCGCGGCACCGCCGATGTCGCATTGCAGGTCCGCCGCCCCGACGGCAGCCCCGCCGCCAGTGCCGACGTCGCCTTCGCCGCGGTGGACGAGGCGCTGCTGCAGCTCGCGCCCAACGCCAGCTGGGACGTGCTGCCTGCGATGATGGGCGACCGGCCGCTGTCGGTGCTGACCGCGACCGCGCAGATGCAGGTGGTCGGCAAGCGCCATTACGGCCGCAAGGCGGTGGAGGCCGGCGGCGGCGGCGGCGATGCCGCGGCGGCGCTCAACCGCGAGAATTTCCAGCCGGTGCTGCTGTGGCAGGGTCGCGTCGCGCTCGACGCACAGGGCCGCGCGCGCCTGTCCGTGCCGCTGTCGGATGCGCTGTCGTCGTTCAAGCTGGTCGCGATCGCCACCGATGGCGACGGCCTGTTCGGCACCGGCAGCACCGCGATCCGCACCGCGCAGGACCTTTCGCTCTACGCCGGCCTGCCGCCGCTGGTGCGCAGCGGCGACTGGTATGCGGCGGGCTTCACGCTGCGCAACGGCAGCGACCGGCCGATGACCGTCACCGCCGAGGTCGCGGTCTTCCCCCGCATTGCCCAAGGCAAGCCGCTGACCGTGACGATCCCGGCGGGCGGCGCCGCGCCGGTCGCGTGGAACCTCACCGCGCCACAGGCGAGCGGCACGCTCCGCTGGCAGGTCACCGCGCGCAGCGCGGACGGCAAGGCGACCGATCGCCTGACGGTCAGCCAGGAGGTGGTGCCGGCGGTGCCGGTCGAGACATGGGCGGCGGCGCTGACCCGCGTCGGCGACACCAACCTGCCGATCGCCCCGCCCGCGGGAGCGCTGCCGGGACGCGGATCGGTCGACGTGCAGCTCACCGACACGCTCGCGCCGCCGCTTGCCGGCGTGCGGCGCTACATGAGCGACTATCCGTACAATTGCTTCGAACAGCAGTTGAGCCGGATCGTCGCGCTCGGCGATACGGCGCGCTGGGCGGCGCTGGCGGGAGCGATCCCGACCTATCAGGCGCCCGACGGCCTGCTCCGCTACTGGCCGAGCGAATCGCTGGAGGGGTCGGAGGCGCTCACCGCCTACGTGCTGTCGCTGACCAGCGAGGCCGGGTTGCCGTTGCCGCCCGCGCCGCGTGCGCGGATGGTGGAGGGGCTGAAGGCGGTGCTCGACGGCCGCGTCCGCCACGAAACCTACGGCGATCCCCGGCAGCAGCGGCTGGTCGCCTTTGCCGCGCTCGCGCGCGCCGGCGAGGCGACGCCGGCGATGCTCGGGCAGGTCGGGCTGGCGGCGCAGGACATGCCGACCGCGCTGCTGAGCGATTACATCGCTGCGCTCGACCGCGTCCCCCTCGCCAACGCCGCCGCGCTGAAGGGGCAGGCGGAGGGCGTGCTGCGCAGCCGGCTGGTCTATGAGGGCACGCGGCTCGACCTGTCGGATGCGGCGAACCAGTCGTGGTGGCTGATGTCGTCGGGCGACGAGGCGTCGATCAAGGCGTTGCTGGTGACGCTCGGCCGTCCCGGCTGGCAGGACGAGGCGGCGAGGATGATGGTTGGCGTCGGCTCACGCCAGTCGCGCGGCCATTGGGACACGACCACCGCCAACGCCTGGGGCGCGGTCGCGGTTCGCCGGTTCGCCGGCCTCTATCCGGCGCAGGCGATCGCCGGCACGACCATGCTGCAACTCGGTGCGACCAGCGTGTCGCGGGCGTGGCCGCTCGCCGCCGAGGCCCGGTCGGTCAGCCTGCCGCTGCCCGCCGCGGCGACGCCGCTGCTGCTTCGCCAGAGCGGCGGCAGCGGCCCGTGGGCGATGGTGTCGGTGCGCGCCGCGGTGCCGCTGAAAGCGTCGCTGTTCGCCGGCTATCGCGCGACGCGCAGCGTCACCCCCGTGCAGGTGCGCAAGGCGGGGCAGCTCACCCGCGGCGACGTGCTGCGCGTGACGATCACCGTCGACGCCACCGCGGAGCGCAACTGGGTGGTGGTCGACGATCCGATCCCGGCGGGCGCGACGATCATCGGCGACCTCGCCAACCAGTCGCAGATGCTGGGCGAGGGCGGTGCGAACGAAGGCGTCCAGCCCTCCTATGTCGAGCGCGGCAACGACGGCTGGCGCGGCTATTTCGCCTGGGTGCCGCGCGGGCGGTTCACGGTCAGCTATGCGGTGCGGCTGAACGGCGCCGGTCGCTTCAGCCTGCCGCCGACGCGGGTCGAGGCGATGTATGCGCCGGCGATCCGCGCGCAGGTGCCGAACCAGCCGATGGTGGTGGCGCAGCGGTGAGGGGGGCGGTGTCCGCGCGCGGACGGCGGCGCCTGATGCGGCGTGGTGCGACCGGACGGGATCTCCCCGTTACCCCGGGCTCGTTCTGGGGCCTGCTGTCGGGCTGGAGGAGCGATGCGCATCGACAGCGGCGCGCCTCGGCACGGCGTGGCACCCGGAATACGTCCGGGATGACGATATGTTCAGGGCGCGCGGTGTGGCGGTGCCGCGAGTGTGCCGCCCCGAAGCGTTGACATGGCGTTTCGCTTCACCCCCCGCCGCGCCCTGGCGCTCGTCGGCGTCGTCGCGGTGGCGGGCGGTGCGCTCGATTACGTCACCCGGCCACCGCCTCTGCCCGACTATGCCGCCGTCCGCAGCCGGTGGCATCCGTCCGAAGCGTGGCTCTACGACCGCCACGGCGCGCTGATCGACAGCGCCCGCGTCGACTTCGCCGTGCGCCGGCTCGCCTGGACGCCGCTCGCCGCGATCGCCCCCGCCGCGCGCGACACGATCGTCGCCGCGGAGGACCATCGCTTCCCCGACCATGCCGGCGTCGACTGGCTCGCGCTCGGCGGCGCCGCACGCGACCGGATCGCGCGCCATCGTCCGCGTGGCGCGTCGACGCTGTCGATGCAGCTCGCCGCCTTTCTGTCCCCCGGCCTCGCCCGCCCCGGCGCGCGCGGCTGGTTCGACAAGCTGCGCCAGATCCGTGCCGGCCGCGCGCTCGAGCAGCGGTGGAGCAAGGACCAGATTCTCGAAGCCTATCTCAACCTCGCCGGCTATCGCGGCGAGGCGCAGGGGATCGGCGCCGCCGCGCTTGGCCTGTTCGGCAAGACGCCCGCCAGCCTGTCGCGCGACGATGCGCTGCTGCTCGCCGCGCTGCTGCCCGATCCGCGCGCCGACGCCGCGACGCTCGCCCGCCGCGCCTGCGCGCTCGCCGGCCGGCGGGACTGCGCGCGCTTTCCCGCCGCCGTCGCGGCGATGCTCGGCCCCGCACGCAGTCTTGCGCTCGATCCCGGGCTCGCGCCGCACCTGTCCGACCGGCTGCTGACCAGAGCGGGGCTGCGCGTCACCACCACGCTCGACGCCGGGCTGCAACGGCTCGCCGCCGCGGCGCTGCGTCGCCAGCTGCTCGGCCTCGGTGGCACGCGCGCGCGCGACGGTGCCGCGGTGGTCGTCGACAATGCGAGCGGCGACGTGCTCGCCTATGTCGGCGGTATCGGCGGCGCCTCCACCGCGCCCGCGGTGGATAATGCCGCGAGCTACCGCCAGGCCGGTTCGACGCTCAAACCCTTCCTCTACGCGCAGGCGATCGAGCGCCGTTATCTCACCCCCGCCTCGATCCTCGACGATTCGCCGGTGCAGCTCGACACCGCCTCGGGCCTCTACGTCCCCCAGAATTACGACCGGGGCTTCAAGGGGCCGGTGTCGGCGCGCACCGCGCTCGCCGGATCGCTCAACGTGCCGGCGGTGCGCACGCTGCTGCTGGTCGGGGTCGAACCGTTCCGCGACCGCCTGTGGGACCTCGGCTATCGCGGGCTGGTCGAAGACGGCGCCTATTACGGCTTCTCGCTCGCGCTGGGCTCGGCGGAGGTGACGTTGCTCGAACAGGCCGCCGCCTATCGCGCGCTCGCGCAGGGCGGCTGGTGGCGCCCGTTGCGGCTGACGCACGACCAGCCCGCCGCGTCGTCCCGCGCGATCGTCTCGCCGGCGGCGGCATGGATCGTCGGCGACATGATCGCCGATCCCAACGCCCGCGCCGCCACCTTCGGCCTCGATTCGGCGTTGCGCCTGCCGTTCTGGGCGGCGGTGAAGACGGGGACGTCGAAGGCGATGCGCGACAATTGGTGCGTCGGCTATTCCGATCGCTTCACCGTCGCGGTCTGGGTCGGCAATGCCGAGGGCGACCCGATGCGCGCAGTGTCGGGCACCAGTGGCGCGGCGCCGGTGTGGCGCGACATCATGATGGCGCTCCATGCCCGCAGCCCCAGCCGCGAGCCCGCGCCGCCGGCGAACGTCGAGGCCGTCCGCATCGCCTTCGCCGACGGCACCGAGGAGCCGCGTCGCGACTGGTTCCTGCGCGGCACCGCGCAGACGCTGATCGCCGCCGCGCCCGCCGCCGCGCGGCGGCCGCGCTTCACCACGCCGGTCGCTGGCAGCGTCTATGCGCTCGACCCGGATATCCCGATCGATCGCCAGCGGCTCGGCATCGGCGTCAGCGGCGCGGCGGCGGCGTATCGCGTGCTGCTCGACGCCCGCGACCTCGGCCCGGCGGACCATGCGCCGCTGATCCTGCCCGGGCCCGGCGTGCACCGGCTGCGGCTGGTCGACCTCGCCGGACGGGTGGTGGATCAGGTGATGTTCACCGTTCGCTGACGCGCCCGCCGCCGTCGCGCGAAAATCGGTGCGACGACCAGAACCATTCCTGCGGCGGCGCGTTTGCCGTCACTGATCCCTTCCCCTTTCGGGATCAGTGCCGGTCCAAGCACGGCACGGCCGCGTCGATGCGTAGCATGCGGCGCGGCCAACCGCGCCGGGAAGAAGCGTTCGTGTAGCGGAAACCGTCTTACGGCGTGTCGCGACCGCCGCCGCCGCCGCCCGGACCACCCGCGCCTGCCGCGCCGACGGTGCCGATATTGCCGAACAGATCCTCGAAGAAGCCGCGCTTCTTGCCCAGCGTCGGTGTGGTCTTGCCATAGGTGTCGACCTTGGCGATCTGCTCGACGCCGGTGCGCGTCACCGACTTCACCGTGCCGTTGGGATCGAAGCTGATCTTCAGCGTGATCTGGTCCTTGGGCTTGGGCTTCTGGAAATTGAGGTTGCGGCTGTCGCGCGCGACATAATACCAGTCTTCCGCACCGAATTGGCTGGCGATCGTCGGACGGCCCAGCACCTGCGCCACCGACTGGCGGTTGTCGACGCCCGGCTGCACCGAATTCACCAGATCGGCGTCGATGATATAGCCCTGGTGCGAGCGCAGCGGCGCGCAGGCGCCACTCGCGATGGTCAGCCCGAGGCCGAACAGCAGGCCGGCACGGGCAAAGGATACGCTCATCACTATCTCCAGCGGCATCGGCGCGCATGGTCGATTGCATCGCCCGCCGATCGCCTCGATATGCGAGGAACGGATGAGCATCAAGCGCCGGCTGTCGCCGCGCACAGGACGGGGACGCGACGTGGGCTGGTGGGGACGGTTGTTCGGCGAGAGGCGCGACGAGGCGCTGCCGCTCTATAATGCGGTGGTGACGCGCGGTCGCGCGGAGCATTGGTACGTGGCGGGCGCGGTGCCGGACACGGTCGACGGCCGGTTCGACATGATCGCCGCGGTGCTGGCGATGGTGCTGCTGCGGCTGGAGACGCAGCCCGAGGCGGCGGCGCTGTCGGCGCATCTGACCGAGCGCTTCGTCGACGACATGGACGGGCAGCTGCGCCAGATGGGGATGGGCGATATCGTCGTCGGCAAGCATATCGGCAAGATGATGAGCATGCTCGGCGGGCGGCTGGGCGCGTATCGCGACGGGCTCGCCGCGGGCGACCTGATGCCGGCGCTGGTCCGCAACCTCTACCGCGGCGACGCGCCCGCGGGTGAGGCGACCGCCCATGTCGCGGCGGCGCTGACCGCACTGCGCACCGATCTGGACGCGATGCCGCTCGACCGGCTCACTGCGGGAGAGCTGCCATGACCCCACCCGAATTCAGCCGCCCGGAGCGGCTCGACGCGATCGGCGCGGGCGAGCGCGAGGTGCGGGTCGCCGCGACCGATGCCGAACGGACGGCGCTTGCCGCGCGGTTCGGTGTGCTGTCGGTCGAACGGCTGGAGGCGGTGGTGGCCGTGCGCAAGGAGGCTGCCGGCATCGCGGTGCGCGGCCGGGTGACCGGTGCGGTGGTGCAGGCCTGTTCGGTCACCGGCGTGCCGCTCGACGCGACGATCGACGAGCCGGTCGCGCTGCTGTTCGTCGAAACGCTCGACGAGCAGGAGGAGATCGAACTCGACGCGGGCGCGCTCGACACGGTCGAGATCGAGGGCGGCGCGGTCGACCTCGGCGAGGCGGCGGCGGAGACGATGGCGCTGGCGCTCGATCCCTTCCCGCGCAGTCCCGAGGCGGAGGCGGTGCTGCGCGCGGCGGGCGTCGTCAGCGAGGACGAGCACCGCCCGCTCGGCGCGCTGCACGGGCTGAAGGCGATGCTGGAAAAGAAATAGGGCTGGAGAAGAAACAGGGCTCGAGAAGAAACAGGGCTGGAAAAGAAACAGGCGTCAGCCCGCGGGCGTCCCGGCGTCCTCGGGCGGCGCATCGTCCGCATCTGGGTTGGCGATGCGCCGGCCCGCGCGCTGTTCGGTCAGGATCTGCCAGCCGGCGATGAACAGCGCCGCGACCAGCGGGCCGACAACGATGCCGCTCAGCCCGGCGACCTCGATCCCCCCCAGGGTCGTCACCAGCACCAGCCAGTCGGGGATGCCGGTGTCGCGGCCGACCAGGATCGGGCGCAGGATATTGTCGGCGAGCCCGATCACCGCGACGCCCGAGACGATGACGACGACGCCCTGCCACACCGCGCCGGTCGCGAGCAGATAGATGGCGACCGGCACCCAGACGAGCGCTGGCCCGACCGCGGGCAGCAGCGCGACCAGCGCCATCAACAGGCCCCAGAGCAGCGCCGCGGGGACGCCGACGATCCAGAAGGTGACGGCGCCGAGCGCACCCTGGACGAGCGCGACGACCACCGATCCCTTGATCGTCGCGCGGACGACCGAGACGAACTTGCCGAGCAGCCGGTCGGCGACGTCGCGGTCCAGCGGCAGCGCGTCGCGCAGCGCGGGCGCCAGCTTCTCGCCGTCGCGCAGCAGGAAATAGGTGACGTACAGGCCGACGCCGAACGCGAGCAGGAACGCCGCGGCGTTGCGGCCGATCGACAGCGCCTGGCTGGCGATCGAACGGAAGCTGTTGCGGAAACCTTCGGCGATCCGCGCCTGCGCCCGGTCGAAGCTTCCGAGTCCCGACCGGTCGAGCGGGCGCTGCACCCATTCAGGCAGGCCGTCGTGGACCTGCTGGAAATAGGTCGCGAAGTCGATCTGGCCGGTCTGCACCTTGGCATAGACGCCGGCGGTCTGGTCGACGACCATGCCCGCGATCGCCAGCGCCGGGATGATGACCGCGACGAGGATGATGAGCAACGTCGCCGCCGCGGCGGCGTTGCGCCGGCCGGGCCAGCGCTTGAGCAGCCACTGGAACAGCGACTGGAACAGGATCGCCGCGAGCACCGCCCACAGCAGCGCGCCGGCGAAGGACGACACGACCAGCATCAGCCCCAGCGTGACGAGCGCCAGGAACAGGATAAGCCCGCCCGATTCGAGCCGTCGTCTGTCGATCACGTCATTTCCCCCTCGCGCGCGATGCGCGTGTCCAGCCCCCGCGCGCGCCGATGCGCGTGGCGAGGGCAGAACACATCGGAGCCGTTTCGGGTCCGAACCCGACACGCTTCCCTCGCGGCGAGGGAAACGCCGCGATCATTCCTCGTCCGGCCCCAGCGTCGCGTCGAGGTCGCGCGGGCGGATGTAGCGGGTCAGCGTCGCGGCGCCGGTCGCCACCGCATCCCAGCTTTCGCCCGCCAGCGTCATCTCCGCGAGCGTCGCGGTCGGATATTTCTCCTCGACCAGCATGCGCAGGCCGTCCGCCGCCTCCGGCACCAGCATCAGCACCAGATCCTCGAGCCCGGGATTGTGGCCGACCATCAGCACCCGCTCCGCATCGGCGGGCAGTTCGTGCACCACGTCGAGCAGGGTCGCGGCGGAGGCGAGATAGATGCGGCGCTCCCAGACCGGCGCGAGCTTGCGCCCATAGCCGGCGGTCACCGCGTCCAGCGTCTCGCCGACGCGGATCGCGGGGGAGGCGACGACATGGTCGAATTCCAGCCCGAGGTCGCGCAGGTGGCGGCCGACCGCCTGTGCGGCGCGCTTGCCCTTGGCATTGAGCGGGCGGTCGAAATCGCGGGTCACCGGATCGTCCCAGCCGGACTTGGCGTGGCGCAGCAGCGTCAGCGTCTTCAACCGGCGTCTCCGTGATCGATCGCGAGAGGCGCCTCTTGCCCGATCGTCCGGGAGAAGGAAAGCCGTGCCTGCACCCGCGCCACCGCCTCGTCGAGCGTCACCCGCGTGATCCCCACCCCGGCCGGAAAGGCCGTGAGCAGCCGCGACGGCATCGCCGCGGACAGCATGACGAACGCGCCGCGATCGTCCGCGCGGCGGATCAGCCGCCCGAACGCCTGCGCCAGCCGCGCCCGCACGATCCGGTCGTCATAGGCCGAGCCCCCGCCCGCGAGCCGCCGCGCGGCGTGGAGCACGCTCGGCTTGGGCCAGGGCACGCCCTCCATCACCACCAGCCGCAGCGAGGTTCCCGGCACGTCGACGCCGTCGCGCAGCGCGTCGGTGCCGAGCAGGCTGGCGGCGGGATCGTCGCGGAAGATATCGACCAATGTGCCGGTATCGATCGGATCGACATGCTGGGCGTGGAGCGGCAGCCCCTCGCGCGCCAGCCGGTCGGCGATGCGGCCGTGGACGCCGCGCAGCCGGCGGATCGCGGTGAACAGCCCCAGCGTGCCGCCACCCGCGGCGAGGATCAGCCGCGCATAGGCATTGGCGAGCGCGGGCAGGTCGCCGCGCTTGACGTCGGTGACGATCAGCACCTCGGCATGCGCGGGATAGTCGAACGGGCTCTTCGCCTCGAACCGCGACGGCGCGCGGGCGAGATGCGGCGCGCCGACGCGCGCCTCCGCCGTCTCCCATCGTTCCGACTCATTGGCGCCGCCGCCGGTCAGCGTCGCGGAGGTGACCAGTGCGCCATGCGCGGGCTTGAGCACGATCTCGGCGAAGGGCCGGGTCGGGTCGAGCCAGTGGCGGTGCAGGCCGATATCGTATTCGCGCCCCTCGACGCGGTCGACCGCGAGCCAGTCGACATGCGCGGGATCGACCGGCCCGCCGACGCGGGCGAGCAGCGACAGCCATGCCGCGACCGTCTCCGCCCGCCAGCCGATCGAGGCGATCGCGCCCTCGACGCGCGCGCGCGCCGGTGCGTCCATCCAGTCGGGCGCCTCGGCCAGCACCGCCTCCAGCCGCCGGCCGAGCGTCACCAGCGGCCGCACCAGCGCATCGAGCGCGGCGGCGGCGGGGGCGGCGGCCTCGATCAGTTCGGGCGTCGGTTCGGCGAGTTCGGTTTCGAGGCCATAGCCGGCATCGCCCGGCTGCTCGGCGCGCGCATAGGTGAGGCCGCGGACGGCGGCGAGCAGATGCTCGATCGGCCCGAACGGCGCGCCCTCCGCGATCCGCCCCAGCCAGCCGTCGGCGGCGAGGTGACGCGCCGCCTCGACCGCGTCCTGGATCGCGATGCCGCCCTGTTCGTCATAGCTGGCGACGTCCGACAGCCGCGCCTGCAAACCGCGACGGCGGCCGCGTCCGCCGCTTTCGGGACCCAGGATCCAGCGGCGCAGCTCGATCGTCTCCTGCCCGGTCAGCGCGGTCGCGAACATCGAATCGGCGGCCTCGAACAGGTGA
The DNA here is from genome assembly GCF_002292295.1 of Sphingomonas sp. UBA978. Taxonomy (GTDB): domain Bacteria; phylum Pseudomonadota; class Alphaproteobacteria; order Sphingomonadales; family Sphingomonadaceae; genus Sphingomonas. Next base: position 4,771 of record NZ_DBBS01000016.1, on the reverse strand, counting down.
TGGCCCTCGTCGAAGACGTAGCGGGTCGGGCGGGTCGTGGTTTCGCGACCACGCGCGGCATTGACCATGACGAGGGCGTGGTTGGCGATCACCACGTCCGCCTCGGCGCTGGCGCGGGCGGCGCGCTCGATGAAGCATTTCCGGTAATGCGGGCAGCCGGCATAGACGCATTCGCCGCGCCGGTCGGTAAGCGCGGCGGGGCCGTTGCGACGGAACAATGTGGGGAGCCAGCCGGGCAGGTCGCCGCCGACCATGTCGCCGTCGGCGCTATACGCCGCCCAGCGCGCAACCAGCTGCGCGAGGATCGCGGCACGGCCCGCGAAGCCGCCCTGCAACGCATCCTCGAGGTTGAGCAGGCACAGGTAGTTCTCGCGGCCCTTGCGCGTCACGACCTTCTGCCGGCGGACCGCGGCGTCGGGATAGACGCGCTCGGTCTCGCGCGACAGCTGGCGTTGCAGCGCCTTGGTATAGGTGCTGATCCACACCGCGCCGCCGGCGCGCTCCGCCCAGAGCGAGGCGGGGGCGAGATAGCCCAGCGTCTTGCCGATGCCGGTGCCCGCCTCCGCCAGCACGAGATTGGGCGAATCGCGCATCGCGCGCGGCGCGAAGGCATGGGTCGCCGCGGCGGCAAAGGCGCGCTGGCCGAGCCGCTCCTCGGCGCCATGGCCGGTCAGCTCGGCGAGCCGCGCCTCGGCATCGGCGGGCGGGATCACCGCGGTCAGCGGCGCGGGGCGCGGCGCCTGCTCCTCCCATTCGGGCAGCCGCGCGAACAGCCAGCGTTCGTTGACCTGCGGTTTGGCGAGCAATGGCCCGATCGCGGGTGCCCACGGCCAGCGCAGCCGGCCGAGCGATTGCACCGCGGTCCAGGCCCCCTCGCGCTCGGGCCAATCGCCCGCCGGCACCGCCAGCAAGGCGGCGGCGGCTTCGCGCAGGAAGGCGGCGACATCCTCATCCTTGTCCGGCGGCGACAGGTCGACCGCGCGGGCGAGGCCGCCCGGCGTCGGCACCGCGAAGCGCGCCGGATAGAGGAAGGCGAAGAGTTCGAGCAGGTCGAGCCCGGACAGTTCGGGATAGCCCAGCCGCAGCCCGACCAGCGGCGCGTTGAGCAGGATCACCGGGGTATCGGCGGCGATGCGGATCGCCTCGCCCCGCCCGATCGGCCGCGTCCCGTCCGCCGTGGCGATCCAGATGCCGCCATGGCTGGCGTGGATGGCGGGATAGGGGATCACGCCGCCTCCTTACCGCGGAACGAACCGGATACGCCAGCGCGATGTCCGACGGCAGAGGCGCGCGACATGGACGACAGGAGCACTCTGGCGGAAGCGATCGGCTCCGGTCGTTTCGCTATCTGTGTCGATCGGCCGTGCAGGACACCGGCACGGGATCGTGGTTCTAGAGGATGCCGGTGCCGTCGATGACGAGGTCGGGCTGCGTCACGCTCGCGATCGGGCCGGCGAGCGGCACGATGCGGGTGTCGCGATAGTCGCCGTCGTGCGGCGCCCAGAACTGGTGCACCTGCCGGCCCGTCACGTCGGCGACCCAATATTCGGGAATGCCGTGCGTCGCATACAGGCGCTTCTTGACGCCCAGATCGGTGCGCAGCGACGAGGCCGCCACCTCGATGACGATCGCGACATCCGCCGTGCCCAGATAGGTGCCGCGCGCGCCGCTGTCGGCCACGACGATGTCGGCGTCGGGCATGTCATACGGCGGCAGTGCGAGGCTCGCCTCGACGAAGGCGTCGAACGCCATCGTCTGGTCCCGCAGCGCGATCCGCAACCGGAACATCAGTTCGTTCTTCAGGCGGGTGTGCGGCAAATGCTCCGAATTCACGGTGACGACGACCCCCTCGATCAGTTCGACGCGCTGCATCGCGAACGCGCCCGCCCCGTCGAGCAGTTCGTAATCCTCGATACGCAGCTTGAACGGCCGCAGGTCTTCGGGCGCCAGCATGTTCATGGGCCCACCTATAGCATTTGCGCTTCGGCGCGCGAAGCGGCAGATGCGCGGGACTATGACCGATACCGACCTGCGCTCCGCCGCCCTCGACTCCAAGGCCTGGCCCTATGAGGAGGCGCGCAAGCTGTTGAAGCGCTATCCCGACGGCAAGCCCGGCGGCGCGCCCGTTCTGTTCGAAACGGGCTACGGCCCCTCCGGCCTGCCGCATATCGGCACGTTCAACGAGGTGCTGCGCACGACGATGGTGCGCAATGCCTTCCATGCGCTGTCCGACCAGCCGACCCGGCTGATCGCGTTCAGCGACGACATGGACGGCCTGCGCAAGGTGCCGGACAACGTTCCCAACGGCGACATGCTGCGCGAACACCTCGGCAAGCCGCTGACCCGCATCCCCGATCCGTTCGGCAAGTTCGACAGTTTCGCCGCGCACAACAACGCGATGCTGCGCCAGTTCCTCGACCGGTTCGGGTTCGAGTATGAATTTGCCTCGTCCACCGACTATTACGAGGGCGGCCGGTTCGACGATGCGATCAAGGGCGTGCTGCGCCACTATCAGGGCATCCTCGACGTGATGCTGCCGACGCTGCGCGCGGAGCGGCGCGGGACCTATTCGCCGGTGCTGCCGGTCAGCCCGGTGACGGGCGTCGTGCTGCAGGTGCCGGTCGAGGTGGTCGACGCCGACGCCGGGACGATCGCCTTCACGGACGAAAGCGGCGAGCGGATCGTCCAGTCGGCGCTCGGCGGCCTCAGCAAGCTGCAATGGAAGGTCGACTGGGCGATGCGCTGGGTCGCGCTCGGCGTCGATTACGAGATGGCGGGCAAGGACCTGATCGATTCGGTGACGCAGTCGTCGAAGATCGCGCGCGTGCTCGGCGGGCGCCCACCCGAGGGGTTCAACTACGAGATGTTCCTCGACGAAAAGGGCGAGAAGATCTCCAAGTCCAAGGGCAACGGCCTCAGCCTCGACCAGTGGCTGACCTATGGTCCGGAAGAGAGCCTCGCCTTCTTCGCGTATCGCGAACCCAAGAAGGCCAAGTCGCTGCACTTCGGCGTCATTCCGCGCGCGGTCGACGATTACTGGCAGTTCCGCGGCAATTATGCGGGACAGGACGTCAAGCAGCGGCTCGGCAATCCGGTGCACCATATCCACGACGGCACGGTGCCGGAGGCGACGCTGCCGGTGACGTTCGGGCTGCTGCTCAACCTCGTCGGCGTGATGGGCGAGGCGAGCAAGGAGCAGGTCTGGGGCTATCTGCGCAACTACGTGCCCGATGCGACGCCCGAGCGCGATCCCGAACTCGACCGGCTGATCGGTTATGCGCTCGCCTATGCCCGCGATTTCGTCGCGCCGACGCTGAACCGTCGTGCGCCCGAGGGTGTCGAGGTCGAGGCCCTGCGGCGGCTGGACGCGGACCTCGCCGCTCTGCCGGACGGGGCGGGCGCGGAGGATATCCAGAACATCGTCTACGAGATCGGCAAGACCGGCGGGTTCGACAATCTGCGCGACTGGTTCAAGGCGCTGTACGAGACGCTGCTCGGGTCCGAACAGGGGCCGCGGATGGGGAGCTTCATCGCGCTGTACGGCGTGGCGAACAGCCGCGCGCTGATCGGCGAGGCGCTGGCGAAAGCCGCCTAGGTGTTTGATCCCACGGTTTGATGGTGCGATCCTTTCGTTGGAATGGAAGGAAGCCGTATGGGACAGGTTCGTCATGGGTGCGCCACGACCACGCACGCCGTCCGAGCAGCAATACAGCGATCGCAAGCTTCGCTCGCGACGCTGAGCCGTGAGCTGGGGATCAACCCGAAGACGGTGGCGAAGTGGCGTAAAAGGGCGACGGTCGAGGATCTGAAGACCGGGCCGAAGGCCCCTCATTCAACGACCTTGTCCGAAGCGGAGGAGGCGATGGTAGTGGCGTTCCGGCGCCACACATTACTACCTCTCGACGACTGCCTCTACGCCTTGCAGCCGTCGATCCCGCAGTTGACGCGCTCAGCGCTGCATCGTTGCCTCCAGCGGCACAGCATCTCCCGCCTGCCGGATATCGAAGGCGACAAACCGAAGCGGCAACGCTTCAAGCGCTACCCGATCGGTTTCTTCCACGTCGATATTGCCGAGGTGCAGACCGCCGAAGGCAAACTGTACCTATTCGTCGGCATCGACCGCACCAGCAAGTTCGCGGTCACCCAACTGGTTGAGAAGGCTGACAGGCGGACAGCGTGGGAGTTCTTGGAACACCTGCTGAAAGCTGTGCCTTACCGCATCCACACGATCCTCACCGATAATGGAATCCAGTTCGCCGAGCAGCCGCGTAATCGCAACACCGCCTGGTCGCGCCAGATGCGCTTCGACATGATCTGCGAGGCGAACGATATCGAGCACCGGCTCACGAAGCCGAACCACCCCTGGACCAACGGACAGGTCGAACGGATGAACCGCACCATCAAGGAGGCGACCGTCAAACGCTTCCACTACGAGAGCCACGACCAGCTGCGGACGCACCTCTCCGACTTCATGGCTGCCTACAACTTTGCCCGCCGGCTCAAGACGCTCAGCGGCCTCACACCCTACGAATACATCGCCAAGATCTGGACGTCAGAGCCAGACCGGTTCATCGTCAACCCGATCCACCAGATGCCGGGACTAAACACCTAACCTCAAGGAATACGGCGTTAGCAGTTTCGTCACCGTTGACTTGAGACTGTGCGGCTAGGTTCTCTTTTTGGGAGGAGAGCGAGTCTAGCCGCTTTAGTTGGCATCACTATTGCACCTATCAGTTAGGAACTTTCATTCTTTCTCCCACAGACACTTTCT
>NZ_DBBS01000010.1:157913-166048 GCF_002292295.1 Sphingomonas sp. UBA978 | reverse complement strand
CGCCTTTGCCAAACGCCTCAACGATACACCCAGAAAATGCCTCGACTTCCAAACCCCCGCCGAGGCATTCCTCCATGCCTCAATCGGTGCACTTCAAACGTGAATCCACATCCCCGCCTGCGCGGGGATGACGATAACTGGGACTCTTACCGTTCGCGGGTCGCGGCGAAGCGGACCTTCGCATAGCGATCGGCGATGTAATTCACCTCCCATGCGCTCTTCGCGAGAAAGACCGGATTGTTGTCGCGGTCCTTCGCCATCGCCGACCGGTTGAGGTCCATGAACTGCTTGAGGTCGGCGGGGTCCTCCGCCGACACCCAGCGCGCGGTCTCGAACGGCGCGGGTTCGAGGCCGGCGGCGACCTTATATTCCGCATCGAGCCGACTCAGCAGCACCTCGAGCTGAAGCTGGCCGACGACGCCGATGATCCAGTTCGATCCGATCTCGGGATAGAAGACCTGCGTCACCCCCTCCTCGGCCATGTCGTCCAGAGCCTTGCGCAGCTGCTTGGTCTTGGTCGGGTCCTTGAGCTGGACGCGACGCAGGATTTCGGGCGCGAAATTGGGCAGACCGGTGAAGCGGACATCGGCGCGCTCCGACAGCGTGTCACCGACGCGCAGCGTGCCGTGGTTGGGGATGCCGATGATGTCGCCCGGAAAGGCCTCGTCGGCGACTTCGCGGTTCTGCGCGAAGAACAGGATCGGTGAATGGACCGCGATCGGCTTGCCGCTGCCCGACGGGGTCAGCTTCATGCCGCGTTTGAACGTGCCCGAGCACAGCCGCATGAAGGCGATGCGGTCGCGGTGGTTGGGGTCCATGTTCGCCTGCACCTTGAACACGAAGCCGGTGACCTCGTCATTGTCGGGGCTGACCGGGGCGGGCTCGGCGGGCTGCGCGCGCGGCGGCGGCGCGTGCTCGGCGAGTGCGCCGATCAGCTCGGCGACGCCGAAGTCCTTGAGCGCGGAGCCGAAATAGACCGGGGTCAGGTCGCCGTTGCGATACGCCTCGGCATCGAAGGCGGCATAGCCCGCCTGCGCCAGCTCGATCTCCTCGCTCCAGCGTTCCGACAGCACCGGCGCCTCCTCGGTCTTGCCGAGGAAGGCGCGGCTGTCACCCTCGGGGCGGCTGATGCGGTTGGTGACGAGGTCGAGCACGCCCTCGAACTCGCCGCCCATGCCGACCGGCCAGCTCATCGGGCAGACGTCGAGCGCGAGCATGTCGGCGATCTCGTCGAGCAGTTCGAACACCGGCCGGCCTTCGCGGTCGACCTTGTTGACGAAGGTGATGATCGGCACGCTGCGCAGGCGGCACACCTCGAACAATTTGCGCGTCTGCGGCTCGATGCCCTTGGCGGCGTCGATCACCATTACCGCGGAATCGACCGCGGTCAGGGTGCGATAGGTGTCCTCGCTGAAATCCTCGTGCCCCGGCGTATCGAGCAGGTTGAAGGTGATGCCGTCGCGTTCGAACGTCATCACCGACGACGTCACCGAGATGCCGCGCTGCTGCTCGATCTTCATCCAGTCCGACCGTGCGCGCCGGTTCGCCCCGCGCGCCTTGACCTCGCCGGCGAGATGGATCGCGCCGCCGAAATAGAGCAGCTTTTCCGTCAGCGTGGTCTTGCCGGCGTCGGGGTGGGAAATGATCGCGAAGGTGCGGCGGGGGGAAGACACGGCGGCAGATCTCTGGATGGCGCAGCCTGCGGCGGCAGGCGCGATGAGGGATGGCGGCGCTTTGCCAGATTGGCGACGGATAGGACAGGGGCGTGTTTTGCTCGCCGCACCCCGCGCTTTACCCCTCCAGCGTGACGCGCATCCCGATCCGCTTTTTGCCCCCTGCGGGAACCTCGAATACGCCGGGCTTGTCGCGATAGTCGCCGCGATAGCCCTCGGGATCGGCGATGCCGTGCCATGGCTCGACGCAGACATAGGCCGCGCCCGGCTTGGTCCAGATGCCGAGCATCGGCGTGTCCGGAAAGGCGATGCGCAGCCGCGGGCCGTCGGGGGCGCCATAGACGACGGCGTCGGAGCGGATGGCGTCCCAGACCAGGGCGTCCTGCGCGAACAGATCGTCCCGCAGGCGCAATTCGCGGCCGTAGAGCGGCGATTCCTTGCGCGCCGCCGCGATCGTGCCGTCGGCGGCGATCGTGCGCAGCGTATCGGGTTCGTCGGCGTCGAACAGGATGCGATGTGCGGCGCGATCCTGCCCGTACGGCAGCGGCCAGGCGAAGGCGGGATGGAAGCCGAAGCTGGCCGGCAGCGGCGTCTCAGCGGGGTTCATCACCCTCGCAGCGATATCCAGCGTCGCGCCGTCGAGCGTGTATGTGAGTTCGAGCCGGAAGGCGAAGGGGTAGCTGTCGCGGGTGGCTGCGCTGTCGGTCAAGGCGAAGGTGACGCGCGCCTCGCTCGCCTCCACCGTCTCGAACACAGCGCGACGCGCGAAGCCGTGCTTCTTCATCGGATAGGCGCGACCGTCGACGCGGATCGTCTCCTCCAACGGCATGCCGACCACGGGAAACAGGATTGGCGCATGCCCCGTCCAGAAGGCCGGGTCGGCGTCCGTCATCAGCTCACGGCCCTCGGCATCGCGCAGATGGATTAGCTCCGCGCCGAGGGGATCGATCACGGCGGTCAACGTGCCGGAGGTGATGGTGACGCGTGTGGTCATGAACGAATTCCCCGATGGTCCGCGCCGCGATTGCCCGCGTCGTGCCCGTCGGTCAACGCATCCGCAGTCCTAGCGGGCCGCCGTCTCCAGCAGCGCCGTATTGGCGCTGGCGGTTTCGGCCTGCATCGCCTGCGCGTCATAGGGCGTCGGCGGCGTCCAGCCTTCGGCGGCCGACGCATCGGTCACCAGCACCGGCGTGCCCTTGGACGTCACCGCGAACAGCTTTTTCGCGAACGCCGTCGGCACGCGGATGCAGCCGTGGGAGGCGGGGAAGCCGGGGTTCATACCCGCGTGAATCGCGACGCCGTCCCAGGTCAGCCGCTGCATGAACGGCATCGGCGCATCATCGTACAGGTTGCTCTTGTGCTTTTCCGACTTCTGCAGGATCGGGAAGACGCCGACCGGCGTGTCCTTGCCGTCCTTGCCCGTCGATACCGTCGACGCGCCGATCAACAGCTCGCCGCGATAGACATAGGCCTTCTGGTCGGGGATCGAGATGACGATGCTGACCGGTTCGAGCGTCACATTGTCGTTCCACAGGAAGCGATTCGGGGCCAGCGTCGTCACCTCCGGCGCCAGTGCGTCGGTCGCCGCCAGCGCGGGGGCGGGAGCGATGGCGAGTATCGCGGCACCAGCCATGATGAGCCATTGCTTCATAGGTATTCCAGCCTTTCCTCGTCCGTCCCCCTTCACATCGATCAACGCATGACATTTCGATTCGTGCCGCGCCGGATTCGGGATCAATCGAGCCCGACTCGCGCCCAGCCGTGCAACCAAAGAGCCGACCGGGGCGGCAAGTTGCAGAAAATTAAGTCCAAAGCTGCTATATGAGCTTTAGCGGGATCAAACCGGGGCTTTTGAAATTTCGATGCAAATTGAGCACGATAGCGCACATGACCGACGCGCTCTTCTAAAGAACGGCCTGGTGCTGGCGGCGACGCTGGCGGTGCCGGGCACGGTGTCCGCGGCGACGCGGCGGCTGACCCAGAAGGATCTTCGCCCGCTCACCGAACCGCCGCTCCCCGCTCCGCGCCCGATGGTGGCCGCACGTCCGATCACCTCGCCGCGGGTGGTGCGCCCGGACCTGATGCGTCAGGCGCTCGCCGCGCTCAACACCCACGGCCGCCGCGTCGCGCATCGCGACCGGATCGCGATCGCCGACATGTCGGCGCCCTCGTCGCAGGCGCGCTTCCACCTCGTCGATCTGGTGTCGGGCAAGAGCCGGTCGTTCCTCGTCGCGCACGGCAGCGGGTCGGACCCCGCGCATACCGGCTTCCTCAAGCGCTTCTCCAACGAACCCAATTCGAACGCCTCGTCGGAGGGGTCGTTCGTCACCGCCGATTATTATGTCGGCAAGCATGGCCGGTCGCAGCGGCTGATCGGCCTCGATCCGACCAACGACAATGCGCTGGCGCGCGCGATCGTCGTCCATTCCGCCTGGTATGCGAACCGCGACATGCTGCGCACGCACGGCATGCTCGGCCGCAGCCAGGGCTGTTTCGCGGTCGGCGAAGGCGACCTCGGCGACGTGTTCGCGCAGCTCGGCGCGGGCCGGATGATCTTCTCCGCCAAGGTGTGATCCGGACCGGGCCTCTGCCCGGTCCCGTCACCCGCGCCGTCATCCCCTCAGGCTGGCGCCCTGCTTCGCCGCCGCCGCGACGACCTTGTCGGCGATCCCCTTCAGCATCTCGTCGGTGAAGCTCTTGTCGGCGGGTTGCAGCGTCACCTCGACCGCCACCGACTTGGCGCCCTCCTCGACCCCGGCGCCGGTGAAGACGTCGAACACGCGCGCGCCGGTGATCGCCGCCTTGTCGGCACTGCGCACCGCGCGGACGAGCGCATCGGCACTCACCGATGCCGGGACGAGGAACGCGAAGTCGCGGCGGACCGACTGCAGCGCGGGCGGCGCGAAGGCGGGGCGCGTGAAGCCCGACGACCGCTTCGCCGGCAGCGCGTCGAGATACACTTCGACCGCCGCGACCGCACCGTCGAGGTCGAACGCCTTGAGCAGGTTCGGGTGGAGCATGCCGAACGTCGCCAGCACCGTCTTCGGCCCGAGCCGGAGCGTGCCGCTCTGGCCGGGGTGCCAGGCGTCACCCGCCTCGCCCATCACCTGCAGATTGTCGACCGGCGCGCCCGCGGCGGCGAGCAGTGCCAGCGCCTCCGCCTTGGCGTCGTACGCGTCGAAGCCCGCCGCCTTGCCGTCGCGCCAAGCGCGCTCGCGCCGGTTGCCGGCGAGGACGAGGCCGAGCGTCGGGCGCTCGGCGTCGGCGAGATAGCGGCGGCCGATCTCGAACAGGCGCACCGACGCGATGCCGCGCTTGAGGTTGCGTTCGGTCGCCGACAGTAGGCCGGGGAGCAGCGAGGGGCGCATGACCTTGAGGTCTTCGCTGATCGGATTGGCGAGCGTCCATGCGCCGCCACCTAAGGGCGCGGCCTGCGCTTCGGACAGGAAGCTCCACGTCACCGCCTCGTCGAGGCCGCGCGCGGCAGCGGCGCGGCGGACGCGGCGTTCGACCTTCTGTTCGGGCGTCGCGGTCGGCGTGGCGACGCCGGGCGTGCGCGGCAGCGGCACGGGGGCGACCTTGTCGATCCCCTCGATCCGGATGACCTCCTCGACCAGATCGGCGGCGCCGTCGATGTCGCGGCGCCAGCTCGGCACGGTAACGCGCCAGTCGGCGTCCCCGTCGCCGGCGACGCCGAAGCCGAGCGATTCGAGGATCGCGCGCTGGCGGTCCGCGGCAACGGCGAGGCCGCCGAGCGTCTCCGCCCTGGCCGGATCGTAAGCGACGACACGCGGCGCGAGCGGCGGCTGGCCGGCGCGGGTCACCGGCGACGGCGTACCGCCGCACAGATCGAGCACCAGTCGCGTCGCGATCGCCAGGCCGTCGTCGAGGAACGCCGGATCGACGCCGCGTTCGAACCGCTGACGCGCGTCGCTGGTCAGCATCAGCGCCTGGCCGGTGCGGGCGATATGATCGGGATCGAAAAAGGCGCATTCGATCAGCACGTCGGTGGTGTCCGCGGACACACCCGAACGCTCGCCGCCCATGATGCCGCCGATGTCGTGGACCTGAGCGTCGTCGGCGATGACGGTCATCGCCGGGGTGAGCGTATAGGTCTTGCCGTTGAGCGCGAGGACCTGCTCGCCGGCATGTGCCTTGCGCGCCGTCAGCCCGCCGCTGAGCCGGGCACGGTCGTATACGTGGAGCGGGCGGCCGAGATCGATCGAGACGTAGTTGGTGATGTCGACCAGCGCGCTGATCGGCTTCTGCCCGATCGCGGTCAGCCGGCGACGCATCCATTCGGGCGATTCGCCGTTGGCGACGCCGCTGACATTCTGTGCGTAGAAGGCGGGGCAGCCGGCGGGGTCGTCGGTGCGCACGTCCGGCGCCGCGCCCTCGCCCGCGACGGGCGCGACGGCGAGCGGCTTCAGCGTGCCGAGCCCGGCGGCGGCGAGATCGCGGGCGATGCCGCGCACGCCCATGCAATCCTGCCGGTTGGGGGTGACGCTGATATCGATAACCGCATCGTTGAGCCCCGCATAGTCCGGGAAGAGCGTGCCGACCGGCGCGTCGGCGGGCAGTTCGATGATCCCGTCGTGATCCTCGCCCAGCTCGAGTTCGCGGGTCGAGCACATCATGCCGTTCGATTCGACGCCGCGGATGGCGGCGACCTTCAGCGTCACGTCGAGGCCGGGGACATAGGCGCCCGGCGGGCCGAACACGCCGACCAGCCCGGCGCGGGCATTGGGCGCGCCGCAGACGACCTGCAGCGGGCCGTCGCCCGCGTCCACGGACAGGACCTGCAGCTTGTCCGCCTGCGGATGGCGCTCGGCGCTGAGCACCTTGGCGACGCGGAACGCCTGCAGCGCATCGCCCGGATTGTGGACGCCCTCCACCTCCAGCCCGATGCGGGTCAGGCCGTTGACGATCGTATCGAGGTCGGCGTCGGTGTCGAGATGCTGGCGCAGCCAGTCGAGGGTGAACTTCATGCGCCGACTCCTCCGGACAGCGTGGGGGTTTCGAGCGCGGAGAAGCCGTAATGCTTCAGCCAGCGGATATCGCCGTCGAAGAAGGGGCGCAGGTCGTCCATGCCGTATTTGAGCATCGCCAGCCGGTCGATGCCGCAGCCGAAGGCGAAGCCCTGCCATTCGTCCGGATCGAGCCCGCAGGATTCGATGACCTTGGGGTGGACCATGCCCGATCCGAGCACCTCCATCCAGCCGCCTCCCCCCTTGCTGCCGGGGTGGCCGCCGATGACGCGCTTGCCCTTCTCGATCGTATAGCCGACGTCGACCTCCGCCGAGGGTTCGGTGAAGGGGAAATAGCTGGGACGCAGGCGCAGGACGATGTCGTCGCGCTCGAAGAACGCCTTCAGGAACGTCTCCAGCGTCCATTTGAGGTGGCCGAGCGTGATCCCCTTGTCGATCACCAGCCCCTCGACCTGATGGAACATCGGCGTGTGGGTGGCGTCGCTGTCCGACCGGTAGGTGCGACCCGGCGCGATGATGCGGATCGGCGGCGGCTGGTCGAGCATCGTGCGGATCTGCACGGGCGACGTGTGCGTGCGCAGCAGCATGCGCTTCTCGCCCGCCTCGCCGTCGGGGAAATAGAAGGTATCGTGCATCGCCCGCGCCGGATGCGTTTCGGGAATGTTGAGCGCGGTGAAATTGTGCCAGTCGTCCTCGATCTCCGGCCCGGTCGCGACCGCGAAGCCGAGGTCGGCGAAGATTTCCGCGAGTTCGTCCATGACCTGGCTGACCGGATGCACCGTGCCCGCAGCGACGCCCTCCGCCGGCAGCGTCATGTCGAGCGTCTCGCTCGCGAGGCGCGCGTCGAGCGCGGCGCGTTCCAGCACCGCCTTGCGCGTGGCGATCGCGCCGGCGACCGCCTCGCGCAGGCCGTTGATCCGCGGGCCTTCGCTCTGGCGCTGCTCGGGGCTCATCTTGCCGAGCGTCTTGAGCAATTGCGTGACATTGCCCTGCTTGCCGAGCGCCTCGACCCGCACCGCCTCCAGCGCGTCGAGTCCGGTCGCGGCGTCGATCGCGGTCAGCATATGGTCGCGAAGGGTATCGAGGTCGTCAGTCACGTGTTGCTCTCTTTCACCGGTGCCGGCGCCAAGCGGGGCAGCCCTAATCCGACCCCGAGGTCGGCCCAATCTTCGTTCCGCGCTTCGATCAGGTCGATCTTCCATGCGCGCCGCCATTCCTTCAGCCGCTTCTCACGGACGATGGCGGCCTCCATCGTGTCGTGGACCTCGTACCAGACCAGCAGGCGCACGCCGTATGCCTTGGTAAAGCCGGGGATCAACCCCTCACGGTGCTGGACGATGCGTGCGAGCAGGTTGGATGTGACGCCGATATATAGCGTTCCGTGGCGGCGGCTGGCGAGCATGTAGACGCACGGCTGGAAGTTGTCCCTCATGTAGACCCGCCCTTCCCTCGTCATCCCGGCGCACGCCGGGAC
>NZ_DBBS01000010.1:0-157906 GCF_002292295.1 Sphingomonas sp. UBA978 | reverse complement strand
GTCCCGGCGTGCGCCGGGATGACGGGTAGAAGGGACGCCCCGTCCCACGACGGAAAAAGGGCGCCGGTGGTATCCCACCGACGCCCCGATTCGTCGCATCGCACCAGTCGCTTATGCGGCCTGGGGCAGTGCCGCCTTCGCCTGGGCGATGATGGCGCTGAAAGCCGCGCCCTCGTGCATCGCGATGTCGGCCAGGACCTTGCGGTCGAGCTGGACGCCGGCGAGCTTGAGGCCGTGCATGAACTGCGAATAGGTCAGACCCTCGGCGCGGACGCCGGCGTTGATGCGCTGGATCCACAGGCCGCGGAAGGTCCGCTTCTTTACCTTGCGGTCGCGATACGCATACTGGCCGGCCTTTTCGACGGCCTGGCGGGCGATGCGGATGGTGTTCTTGCGGCGACCGTAATAGCCCTTGGCCTGTACAAGAATCCTCTTGTGCTTGGCCCGGGTGGTTACACCGCGCTTGACGCGTGCCATATCCTGTTATCCTTACTTGAGGCCGTACGGCGCCCAGGCCTTCACCGTGGCGGTGTCGGCCTTCGACAGCACCTTGGTGCCGCGATTCTGGCGAATGTACTTGCTGTTGTGGCTAATCAGGCGGTGGCGCTTGCCGGCGACGCCGTGCTTCAGCAGGCCGCTGGCGGTCAGCTTGAAGCGCTTCTTGACGCCGCTCTTGGTCTTGAGCTTGGGCATTTTGGTCCTTTCGCTATGAGCATGGCATGGACAGCCGCGGCAGCCCTTGATGGCCGGGCAGTCCTGTAGCGCCTCGCTCGGGAAGCGCCCCCCTTAGCGGGCCCGATCGCGAAACGCAACCGATGCGGAACCGGAACGAGGCCGCGCGCGCTTGGTGGCTCCATGGACACGGCCACCCCCGCCCCGGATACCCCCGCCCCTTCGCCGACCGAGGTCAGGCGGCGCCGGCGCCGGATATGGCGGATCGCGCGCAACACGCTGCTGACGCTGGTCGGTCTGATCGTCGCGATCTGGCTGGTGCTCTACATCACCAAGGGCCGCTTCCTGAAGCATCCGTTCGAGCGGTTCGTCGGCGGCCAGACGCATCGGCCGGTCACCGTCGCCGGCGATTTCCAGCTCTATTTCGCACCGTTCCGAATCAAGTTCCTCGCCGAAAAGATGACGATCGCCAATCCCGACTGGGCGACGAAACCCTATCTGTTCCAGGCGGAACGGATCGACACGCGGATCGCGCCGCTGTCGCTGATCTGGGGCAAGCGGCGATTGTACTGGCTCGATCTGGCGAACGGCGCGGTCGACCTCGAATGGAATGCGGCGCACACCGCCAATACCTGGACGTTCAGCACCAAGAAGGGCGGCAAGCCGCTCGACTTTCCCCGGATCGACGTCGCCAGCGTGCGCGGCACCACCGTCCGCTATCGCGATCCCCGCATGCAGCTGCTCGCCGACCTCGACGTCGACGACATCCGCTCCACCGATGCGCGGATCGGCAAGGCGGTGGGGGTCGACGGCAAGGGCACGATCCGCGGCACGCCGTTCCGCGTCACCGCGCAACTGCTGTCGCCCGACGCGACCGTCAATCGCGGCCGCAACCAGCTCGTCGCGCGCGCCTGGGCCGCGCACAACGTCGTCGACGTGTCCGGCACGCTGCCGTCGATCGCCGGGATCGAGGGCGTGCCGCTCCAGACCCGCGCACGCGGCCGCAACCTGTCGGAGCTGCTCGGCATCATCGGCGTCGTCATCCCGACCACGCGCACCTACCGGCTGAAGGCGCAGCTGGTGCAGCAGGGCCAGGACTATCGCTTTACGCGGATGAGCGGCACCGTCGGCGCGAGCGACGTCGCCGGCACGCTGACGATCACCAACGGCGACCGGCTGCACCTCGATTCGGTGCTCGCCACGAAGACGCTCGACATCATCGATGCCGCACCGTTCATCGGCTACAACCCCGATATCGTCGCCACCAAAGGTGCGATCGCCGCCGCCGCCGCGACCGGCGCCGCGCCGCAGCGGATCATGCCCGACGCCGAACTGCCGATCGCGACGATGCGGCGGTTCGATGCCGACCTGAAATGGACGATCCGCACGGTCCGGTCGCGCAACCTCCCGATCAGCAACATGGACGTGACGCTGAACCTCGATCGCGGGCGGCTCGCGCTGTCGCCGCTCAGCTTCGCGATGGCGCGCGGCAACGTCGCCTCCGACGTGGTGTTCGACACACGCCAGCGGCCCAGCGCGGTCAGCTACGACATCCGGCTCGCGCCGACGCCGATGGGACGGCTGCTCGCCGGCTATGGCGTCGCCGAGGCGGGGACGACGGGCACGATCAAGGGTCGGATCAAGCTGGACGGGCGTGGCGATTCGATCCACGATTCGCTCAGCACCGCCGCCGGCCGCATCGCCTTCGTCATGCCGCAGGGCCAGTTGTGGACGCGCAACGTCCAGCTGGCGGAGCTCGACCTCGGCACGTTCGTGCAGAAGATGTTCGAGGACAAGTTGAAGAAGCCGGTCGAGGTGAATTGTGGGCTGGTCGCCTTCACCGTCCGCAACGGCGTCGCCGCGGCGGACCCGATCCTGATCGACACGACCAAGAACGTCATCGTCGGACGCGGCGGCTTCAGCTTCCGCACCGAAGGGGTCGATCTCGCCTTCCGCGCCGACGGCAAGAAGTTCAGCCTCTTCTCCGGCCAGTCGCCGGTCGGCGTCGGCGGCGTGTTCGCCGCGCCGAAGCTGAACGTCATCAGCGATCAGCTGCTCGGCCGCGCCGGCGTCGGCCTCGGGCTGGCGCTGGTCGCGACGCCGGTGGCGGGGGTGCTCGCCTTCGTCGATGTCGGCGACGCCAAGTCGGCCGCCTGCGGGCCGGTGCTGTCGGGCGCGACCGCGAAAGCGCAGCGCACGACCAAGGGCGAGGCCCGCGACGACGTCGGCCGCGGCACGACCGCCAAGGCCGAGAACGGCAAGGGATCGGGCGGCGAGAAGAAGGAGCAGCGGAAAAAGTTTCTGGGGATATTCTGAGGGCTATCGTCATCCCCGCACAGGCGGGGATGACTGAGGTCAGTGATCGTGAGGATCGTGACCACCCGCCGTCGCCCGGATCGCCTCCAGCACGTCGTCGGTCCGCGCCGGGTCGCCGATCGCGAGGACGTGGCCGGCGCTGGCGGCGGTCAGCGGGTCGCCGTTCCAGTCGCACATCCGTCCGCCGGCGCCCTCGACCACCGGCACCAGCGCCGCGAAATCGTAGAGCTGCAGCCCCGATTCGCAGACGATGTCGAGGTGACCGCTGGCGAGCAGGCCGTAATTGTAGCAGTCACCGCCATAGACCGGCCCCTGTCGCGCGTGCCCGCCGGAGGCGGCGGCGACCAACGCCATATAATGCGGCACGTCGTCGTCGTCGAACAGGTGCGGGCTGGTCGTCGCCAGCACCGCGCCCTCCAGCGCGGCGCAGGTCCGCGTCCGCGTCGGCGTGCCGTTGAACGTCGTCGGTCGCCCGGCGACGCCGACCCAGCGTTCGCGCTGCACCGGCTGGTCGATGATGCCCAGCAGCGGCCAGCCGTCCTCGACCAGCGCGATCAGCGTGCCGAAGATCGCGCGACCGACGGTGAAGCTGCGCGTGCCGTCGATCGGGTCGAGCACCCATGTCCGCCCCGTCACGCCGGGCTTCTCGCCATATTCCTCGCCGATCACGCCGTCGCCGGGCGCCTCGGCGTCGAGCAGCTTGCGCATCGCCGCCTCCGCCTCGCGGTCCGCGCGGGTGACGGGGGAATGGTCGTCCTTCAGTTCGACGCCATGCTGGCCGCGGAAATAGGGGCGGATCGCGGTGCCGGCGGCGTCGGCGAGGCGGCTGGCGAGCTGGATGTCTGCGGCGGTGATCGGCATGGCCTGCGCCCTATCCTGCCCGCTCGCGCCGCGCTAGGGTGCGGCAACTTCGAGAGGATCGTCTGATGCGCCTGTTTCCCATGCTCGCCGCCGTCGCCATCGTCGCCGCGCCCGCCACCGCCGCGGGCCTGGCGGTCGGGGCCAAGGCGCCGACCTTCGCCACCCGCGGCGCGATCGCGGGCAAGGTCGTCAACATCGACCTCGCGCAGCAGCTGAAGAAGGGGCCGGTGGTGCTCTATTTCTTCCCCGCCGCCTTCACCGGCGGCTGCAATGCCGAGGCGCATGCCTTCGCCGAAGCCGTCCCGGAATTCCAGAAAGCGGGCGCGACGGTGATCGGCATGTCGGCGGACGACGTGCCGACGCTGCAGCGTTTCTCCGCAGAAAAATGTGCCGGCAAGTTCGCGGTGGCCAGCGCCGGTCCGGCGGTCATCGGCAATTATAACGTCGCGCTGAACGCCCGGGGCAAGTCACTGACGACGCGGACAAGTTATGTCATCGGGCGCGACGGCCGCGTCGCCTTCGTGCACGACGACATGAACCCGGCGCAGCATGTCGCGCTGACCCTCGCTGCGGTGCAAAAACTTCATCATTCCTGACCAAAGTGCAACGCTCCGATAACCAATCGCCGCTACATCCATGGCGGAGATTGAAGGGTGGGGCATGCGCGGACCGTTCGCGGCAAGGAAGGACGACAAGGGCGATCTGTTCGCGCAGATCGGCACCTTCCTTGCGTCGCATGCGCTCAGCCCTGAACCGGCCCATTATAATTTCGCCTATGACGTCATCGCCAACCCCGAGGGCCCGATCGCGCAGGCGGTGGCGCGGCTGACCGATGGCGGCGTCCGGCTCAACCGGTCGGATATCGAAAAGCTCGGCGGGACCGTGGTCATGGGCGGCGGCGGCGTGTCATCCCCGCCACCGCGCCACGAGCAGCGCGCCGCGGAGCAGCGCGTCGAGGACGAGGCGGTGCAGCTCGTCGCCGAGACGCAGGCGCAGGTCGACGGCTTCGCCGATATGATGCGGGCGATGCAGGACGAGACGCGCGGCTTCGGCCGCGACTTGGCGCAGAGCGCCGCCGCGATCGAACGCAGCACGCCGGTCTCGCAGGCCGCGGCGGGGCTGGACGAGATCGCGCGCATCACCGGATCAATGCTGTCGCGCATCCGCGATGCCGAAACGCGGCTGGCGCGGGCGACGCACGAGGCGGACGCGCTGCGCGCGAAGCTGGCGGAAGCGAACGACACCGCGCGGCGCGACGCGCTGACCGGCCTGCCCAATCGCCGCGCCTTCGACGAGGCCTTCGCCACCCGTAGCGAGCCGGACGGCCCCTTCTGCCTCGCCATGTGCGATATCGACCGGTTTAAGCGGATCAATGACGTCCACGGCCACCAGATCGGCGATCGCGTGCTGAGTGCGGTCGGCCGGACATTGGCGGAGGAATGCGAAGGGCACCTCGTCGTCCGCCATGGTGGCGAGGAATTTGCTGTCCTGCTTCACGGCATCGCGCTCGCCGACGCCGCCACGCATCTCGACGCCGTGCGCAACGTCATCGCCGGCAAACGCATGCGGCTGCGCGAAACCGACAAGCCGCTAGGGCAAGTGACGATCTCGATCGGCGTCACCGCGGTCCAGACCGGCGAAACCATCGCCGCGGCGTTCGATCGCGCCGACCGCCTTTTGTACACGGCCAAGGCCGAAGGCCGCGATCGGGTATGCGCCGCCTGATAATGGCGTAGAATCCGCAGGCCGCTTGGCGAAAAACGCCAAATCTACTGACACAAATTCGCCTTTTCCCATGTTTTCCGTCAGTTACACAAACTGGCACGGCAGCTGCAACGTCCCTGGCATCGGCGGCGAACACCTCGCACCGATCACAAAAGGGAATGCCATCATGTTCATCCGCTTCGAACTCGCCCAGCGCGCCGCCTTCTCGGTCGTCGCCGCCCTCGCCTTCGCCGCCGTCGCCGTCAGCGCCGCCGTCCCCGTCGTTCCGATCGCCTGATCCGCCACCGCATCAGCGCCCGTAAGGGAGAAACACCATGTATCGCAGTCTTTTCCTCGGCCTCGCCTCGTTCGCGACGACCATCCTCGTCCTCGCCAGCCAGGGCGGCACGACCCTCGGCTGAGCCCGAGGCCAGAGCGGATCGGGCCCGGCGCGTCACGGCCGGGCCTCCGCCCTCCACCGATACTCAGGCGACCGCCGCCGCGCCCACCGGACCAACCGGTGCATCCTCGCCGCGACTATAGGTCCCAATCATCACACCAGCGGCGAGCACATGCCCCGCCATCGCCTCCAGCACCGCGCTACGGCCGGGCGTCTGGCCCGGATCGCCCGCCCCCGCATCCAGCGCGAACAGCTGGAAGGCATAGCGATGCGGTCCGTGCCCGGTAGGCGGGTCGGGCGGCAGCCAGCCTTCACGGAAATAGGAATTGCGCCCGACGTCGCGCTCGGGCGTGCCGGCACCGTCACCGATCACCGCGCCCTCCGCCAGCCGGCCGGCGTCGGCGGGAATCCCCCACACCACCGCATGGACCAGCGGTTGCGGCGCGGGGGCGTCCGCATCCTCGACCAGCAGCGCGAGCCGCGCGGTGCCGGCGGGCGGCATGCCCCAGGTCAGCGGCGGCGACACGCCGTCGCCGTCCGCGGTGAACCGTTCGGGCATCCGCGCGCCATCGGCGAACGCGGGGCTCGACAGCTCCAGCGACGGCACGCCATTGTCGGTCACCAGCCGCGCCACCGCCAGTTTCTCCATGCCGGCGCGCACGTCGCCGAGCGCCTTGCCCAGCCAGGCGGGAACATGTTCGAGCATCGATCTACTCCTGCGGGCAATCGCCGGGACGGGATTTGGGCGCCGCGCCTGCGGCATACCAGCGGCTGGTCGCGCCCATGTCGGCCGCGTCGTGATAACAGGCCTCACCGCGGCTGCCGTCGGCCGCGACGACGAACGTCCAATTGGCATCGGCGCAATTGTGCGGTTCGCAGCCGTGCGCGGCGACGCGGCCGTCCCGCATCGCGAAGATCGGCACGGTCACCGCATCGCGCGCCAGGAAACGGCGGCGGACCGCATCGTCGCCGACCGCGTCGTTCAACGCGCGCGACACCTCGGTCCGGTCGTAGAAGCCGACGCCATCGACCGCATCGGTCGGATATCTGCCGACATAGGCGGTGATCGGATTGCTATGCGCCTGCCCCGGGATCGGCGTCGGTGCCTGCGTCGGCGGCGGCACGAATCCTGCCGCGGCGGCATTGTCCGCCGTTTTGTCGGTCTGGCTGCCGCATCCCGCGAGCAGCAACAACGGGGTGAGGAAAAGCACGCGCATGGAGAGTGGAACGCGGCGAGACGCCCGAGGGTTGCCTGCGCCATGGTAGAGGATCTCGACCGTTTCACATCCGCACAGGCGAGCGTCTACGACCAGGCGCTTGCCGAACTGCATCACGGCCGCAAGTCCAGCCACTGGATGTGGTTCGTCTTTCCACAGATCGCCGGACTAGGCCAAAGCGACACCGCGCGTTTCTATGCGATCCGCGATGCGGCGGAGGCGCGGGCCTATCTGGAACACCCGCTGCTCGGGCCGCGCCTTTACGAAGCGACCGCCGCAGTCACGTCCGCCACCGGCAGCGCCGGGGCGATCCTCGGCGGGATCGACGCGATCAAGCTCCGATCGTCGATGACCCTGTTCGCCGCGGTGGCGGACGACCCGGCACCGTTCGTCGCCGCGCTCGACCGGTTCTTCGGCGGCATGCGCGATCCCGCGACGCTGGCGCTGCTCGACCGGGGGTGACCGGTCAGAACAACCGGCCGCCGTTCGGCACCGGCAGGCTGGGGCCGATCAGCACCACCTTGCCGTCCGCATCGGAAAAGCCCAGCGTCAGCACCTCCGACATGAAAGGCCCGATCTGCCGCGGCGCGAAGTTGACCACCGCCGCCACCTGCCGCCCGACGAGCGTGTCGGGCGTATAATGTTCGGTGATCTGCGCGGAGGATTTCTTGACGCCGATCGCCGCACCGAAATCGATACGCAGCTTGAACGCCGGCTTGCGCGCCTCCGGGAAGGGCTCGGCGGCGACGATCGTGCCGACGCGAATATCGACCGCCTCGAAATCGGCGAAGGCGATGGGATCAGAAGTCGACATTGTCATAATGCACCGGCGGAGCGATCATCTCCATACGTTCGGACAGCAACGGCCGGAAGCTCGGCCGGCTCTTGAAGCCGCGATACCAGCGCGCGGTCTGGTCATGCCCCTTCCAGTCGATGCCGCCGAGATAGTCGGCGACCGAGATCTGCGCCGCGGCGGCGAGATCGGCGAGGCTCATCGTCGCGCCGCCCAGCCAGTTACGGTGATCGAGCAGATAATCGGTGTAATCCAGATGGCTGACCGCCGCCTTCATCGCCTCTCGCAGTCCCTTGGCGTCGGGCGCGGCGCGATGCGCGAGCCGCTTCACGACGCGCTCGTGCAACAGCGGCCCGGTGACGTCGCGATAGAAATGCGTGTCGAACCACGTCACCAGCCGGCGGATTTCGGCGCGGTTGGCGGCGGTGCCGTTGATCGTTGCCGCCTTGTCGACGGTTTCCTCGAAATATTCGCAAATCGCCATCGAATCGATCAGCGGCGCGCCGGGGCGGGAGGCATCGACCATCACCGGCGTTTCTCCGGCGGGGTTCATGTCCATGAATTCGTCGCGCCGATCCCAAGGCGATTCGCGCACCAGCTCATAGCCGATGCCCTTCTCGCCGAGCAGCAGGCGGACCTTGCGACTGAACGGACACAGGGGGAATTGGTAAAGCTGCCACATATCGGCACCTGTAGGCCAATCGTGGCGTGGAGGTGAAGCCGTTGCGTTCCGGCGGGTGTTCTATAAATTGAGGCTGGGTTTTCTAGAAAGCGGCGCGATGGGCATCAACATCAAGCATGACGCCTATGAACAGGCGATCCGTGAACTGGCGGCGAGCCGCGGTCTGTCCCTGACGGACGCCATCGGCATGGCCGTGTGCAACGAGTTGCAGCGTGATCGCGAAGCGGAACGCAAGGCCGGTTTCATGGCCAGGGTGCGGGAAGCGCAGGCCATTTTCGCCGCCGCACCGATGATCGATCCGCGGACGCCGGATGAGATTCTCGGTTATGACGAAAACGGTCTGCCGACATGATTGCGCTCGACACGTCGGCCATCGTCGCGCTGTTGCGTCACGAGCCGGACGCCGAACGGTTTGCCCGGCGAATGTCCGATGCGGCACGACTGCTGATCGGTCGTCCGACGGAGCTCGAACTGCATCTCGTGACCACGAACAAGGTTGGCGATTCCGCCGCCCGTGCATCGTTGGCCGCCATTCTGTCAGGTGTCGAACGAATTGACTTCGATGCCAAGCATCTTGCCGCAGCCACCGCCGCCTTCGATCGCTTCGGCAAGGGGCGGCATCCCGCATCGCTCAACTACGGCGACTGCATGGCCTATGCGGTGGCACACGTCGCGGGTTGCCCCCTGCTCTACAAAGGCGAGGATTTCGCGCGGACCGATATCCGGTCCGCGCTGTGATCCATCACTCCGCCGCGACCAGTTCGACCGTATCGTCGAGCGGATAGGCCTGCCGCGACAGCATTTCCTT
Organism: Sphingomonas sp. UBA978; assembly: GCF_002292295.1. Taxonomy (GTDB): domain Bacteria; phylum Pseudomonadota; class Alphaproteobacteria; order Sphingomonadales; family Sphingomonadaceae; genus Sphingomonas. Next base: position 148,453 of record NZ_DBBS01000010.1, on the reverse strand, counting down.
CGGCACCACCTGCCAGAAGTCGCCGGCGATCCGGTCCCAGTCGGCGAGCAGACCCTTCGACCATTTGCTGTCGGTCGCCTTGGCATGGCGTTCGACGAGGTCGCGGAGCACACCCTCCCAATGCGCCGAGGCGAGGCGCTGCCAGACGATGCTTTCCGGATTGGCGCGGCGTTCGAAGTCGGCATCGGGATCGTAGACGAACGCCATGCCGCCGGTCATGCCCGCACCGAAATTCTGGCCGACCTTGCCGAGCAACACCGCGACGCCGCCGGTCATATATTCGCAGCCGTTGGCGCCGCAGCCCTCGACCACCACGGTCGCGCCCGAATTGCGCACCGCGAACCGCTCGCCCGCCTGCCCCGCCGCGAGCAATGTGCCGGAGGTCGCGCCATACAGGACGGTGTTGCCGAGGATCGTGTTCTGCTGGCTGGCAAGCGGCGACGACACCGCCGGCCGCAGCACGATCGTGCCGCCCGACAGGCCCTTGCCGACATAGTCGTTGGCGTCGCCGAACACCTCGAGCGTGATGCCCTTGCACATGAACGCGCCGAGCGACTGGCCCGCGCTCCCGCGCAGGCGGATGGTGACATGGCCGTCCGCCAGCTTGCTCATCCCGAACCGGCGGGTGATCTCCGACGACAGCCGCGTGCCGACCGCGCGATGCGTGTTGCGCACCGAATAGGTGAGCTGCATCTTCTCGCCGCGGCTGAACACCGCCGCCGCGTCCTTGATGATCTGCGCATCGAGGCTGTCGGGCACCTCGTTGCGGAAGGTCGAGAGCGAGAAGCGGCGTTCCGCGTCGGTCGCATCGACCTTGGCGAGGATCGGGTTGAGGTCGAGGTCGTCGAGATGCTCGGCGCCGCGGCTGACCTGCCGCAGGAATTCGGTCCGCCCGATCACCTCGTCGAGGCTGCGCACGCCCAGCCGGGCGAGGATGTCGCGCACCTCTTCGGCGATGAAGGTCATCAGGTTGATGACCTTTTCCGGCGTGCCGACGAACTTGCCGCGCAACGCCTCGTCCTGCGTGCAGACGCCGACCGGACAGGTGTTCGAATGGCACTGGCGCACCATGATGCAGCCCATCGCCACCAGCGACAGCGTGCCGATGCCATATTCCTCGGCGCCGAGAATCGCGGCGATGATGATATCGCGCCCGGTCTTGAGCCCACCATCGGTGCGCAGCCGCACCCGGCCGCGCAGGCCGTTGAGGGTCAGCACCTGATTGACCTCGGACAGGCCCATTTCCCACGGCGTCCCGGCATATTTGACGCTGGTCTGCGGGGAGGCGCCGGTGCCGCCGACATGGCCGGCGATCAGGATGACGTCGGCATGCGCCTTGGCGACGCCCGCCGCGACGGTGCCGATACCCGACGAGCTGACCAGCTTGACGCACACCCGCGCGCGCGGGTTGATCTGCTTGAGGTCGTAGATCAGCTGCGCGAGGTCTTCGATCGAATAGATGTCGTGATGCGGCGGCGGCGAGATCAGCGTCACCCCCGGCGTCGCATGACGCAGCTTGGCGATGAACTCGGTCACCTTGAAGCCGGGCAGCTGCCCGCCCTCGCCGGGCTTGGCGCCCTGCGCGACCTTGATCTCGATCTCCTCGCAGGCGTTGAGATATTCGGCGGTGACGCCGAACCGGCCGCTCGCGATCTGCTTGATCGTCGAATTGGCGTTGTCGCCATTCTCGTAGGGCGTGAAGCGCTTGGTATCCTCGCCGCCCTCGCCCGACACCGCCTTGGCGCCGATCCGGTTCATCGCGATCGCCAGCGTCTCGTGCGCCTCCGGCGACAGCGCGCCCAAGGACATGCCCGGCGTCACGAAGCGCTTGCGAATCTCGGTGATCGCCTCGACCTGATCGACCGGCACGCCCTCGTTGGGGAAGTTGAACTGGAGCAGGTCGCGCAGATAGACCGGCGGCAGGTCGGCGACGCCGCGGCTGAACTGCAGGTAGCTGGTATAGCTGTCGGTCGACACCGCGGTCTGCAGCAGGTGCATCAGCTGCGCCGAATAGGCATGCGTCTCGCCGGTATGGCGCTGGCGGTAGAAGCCGCCGATCGGCAGCTTCGCGACCGCTTCGTCCCACGCCAGTTCGTGGCGGACCAGCGCGCTGTAGTGCAGCGAATTATACCCCTCGCCCGAAATCTTGGCGGGCATGCCGGGGAACAGGTCGTTGACGAGGCTGCGGCTCAGGCCGACCGCCTCGAAATTGTAGCCGCCGCGATAGGAGGAGATCACCGCGATCCCCATCTTGCTCATGATCTTGAGCAGTCCCTCCTCGATCGCATGGCGATGCCGCTTCAGGCATTCGTCGAGGCTGAGGTCGCCGAACAGCCCGCGCCGCTGGCGATCGACGATCGCCGCCTCGGCCAGATAGGCGTTCACCGTCGTCGCGCCGACGCCGATAAGCACCGCATAATAATGCGTGTCGAGGCATTCGGCCGAACGCACGTTGATCGAGGCATAGGAGCGCAGGCCACGCCGGACGAGATGCGTATGCACGGCCGCCGCGGCGAGCACGCCGGCGATCGCGATCCGGTCCTCGGAGACATGCTCGTCGGTCAGGAACAGCTCGCTCTTGCCCTGCCGCACCGCCTGTTCGGCCTCGTTGCGGATCCGCTGGATCGCCGCGCGCAGCTTTTCGGGGCCGCCCTCCGCATCGAACGTGCAGTCGATCTCGGTCGCGCTGCCCGCGAAATGCGCGCGCAGCCGCGCCCAATGCTGCCCGGTCAGCACCGGCGAATCGAGCACCAGCACGCGGTCGCGCTGATCCTCGGTATCGAGGATGTTGGCGAGATTACCGAACCGCGTCTTGAGCGACATCACATAGCGTTCGCGCAGCGAATCGATCGGCGGGTTGGTCACCTGGCTGAAGTTCTGGCGGAAGAACTGGCTGATGAGCCGCGGCTTGTCGCTGATGACGGCGAGCGGCGTGTCGTCGCCCATCGACCCGATCGCTTCCTTGGCCGTCTCGACCATCGGCGACAGGATCAGCTCCATGTCCTCCAGCGTCTGGCCGGCGGCGACCTGCCGTCGCGCCAGCGCGGGGCGGTCGTATTGCACCAGGGCGTCCGGCACGTCGGGCAGGTCGTCGAGCGTGTGGAATTCGCCGATCATCGCGGCATAGTCATGCTCGCCGCTGATCCGGTCCTTGACCTCCCGGTCGTTCATCACCCGGCCTTCGTCGAGGTCGACCGCGATCATCTGGCCCGGCCCCAGCCGCCCCTTGGCGACGACGGTCGATTCGGGAACGACGACCATGCCGGTCTCCGATCCGACGATCAGCAGCCCGTCCGAGGTCTGGGTATAGCGCAGCGGCCGCAGCGCGTTGCGGTCGACGCCCGCCACCGCCCAGCGGCCATCGGTCATCGCCAGCGCGGCGGGGCCGTCCCACGGCTCCATGACCGAAGCGAGATACTGGTACATCGCCGAATGGTCGGCGGGGATGTCGGCGTCCTTCTGCCACGCTTCGGGCACCAGCATCAGCTTGGCGGTCGGCGCATCGCGGCCCGAACGGCAAATCGCCTCGAACACCGCGTCCAGCGCCGCGGTGTCGGATGCGCCCGCCGGGATCACCGGCTTGATGTCCTCCGAATTGTCGCCGAACGCGAGGCTCGCCATCCGGATCTCGTGGCTGAGCATCCAGTTCTTGTTGCCGCGGACCGTGTTGATCTCGCCATTGTGCGCGAGGCAGCGGAACGGCTGCGCCAGCCACCATTGCGGAAAGGTGTTGGTCGAATAGCGCTGGTGGAAGATCGCGACGCGCGATTCGAACCGCTGGTCCTGCAGGTCGGGGTAGAAGACCGACAGGCTCTCGGCGAGGAACAGCCCCTTGTAGACGATCGAGCGGCACGACAGCGAACAGATGTAGAAGCCCTGGATCTGCGCCGCGATCACCCGCTTCTCGATCCGGCGGCGGACGAGGTACAGGTTTTTCTCGAACTCGGCGGCGCTGACGTCGTCGGGCATCGGCCCGGCGATCATGATCTGCTCGATCTCCGGCCGCGTCGTCTGCGCCTTCATGCCGATCACCGACACGTCGACCGGCACCTGCCGCCAGCCGTAGATGGTATAGCCCGCCTCGATGATCGCGCTCTCGACGATCGTGCGGCAATTCTCCTGCGCTCCGAGGTCGGTGCGCGGCAGGAAGATCATGCCGACTGCGAGCCGGTTCGGCAGCACCTTGTGCCCGGATGCGACGACGGCATCGTCGAAGAAGCGGTGCGGCAGGTCGATGTGGATGCCCGCGCCGTCACCGGTCTTGCCGTCGGCATCGACCGCGCCGCGATGCCACACCGCCTTCAGCGCATCGACCGCCGACTGCACCACGCGCCGCGACGCGCGCCCGTCGGTGGCGGCGACGAGGCCGACGCCGCAGGCATCGCCTTCGCTGTCGGGGCGGTACATGCCATGCTCGGCGAGATACGCACGCTGGTCGGTCTTCATCGGATCGGTCATGGTTTCGCCTTCCCTGCCGGGCGTCATCATCGTCGGAACGTCGGTCACGCCGCCACCTTCCCGGCCTTGGCCTTCGTCTTCAGCCATTTGTGCATCGTCGCGGCGACGTCGCGGCCGTCGCGGATCGCCCAGACCACCAGGCTCGCGCCGCGGACGATGTCGCCCGCCGCGAAGACGCCGTCGAGGCTGGTCATCAGCGTCTTGCCGTCGACCAGCACCGTGCCCCAGCGGCTCACCCCGAGTTCGGGCGCGCCGAACAGCGCGGGCAGATCCTCGGCGTCGAAGCCCAATGCCTTCACCACCAGATCCGCCTGGAGCGTGAAGTCGCCGCTCGGGTCCGGCTCCGGCGCGCGGCGGCCGCTGGCGTCGGGCGCGCCGAGCCGCATCTTGCGCGCGCGGACCGTCCCGTCGCTGTCGAAGGCGGCGGGGGCCGAGAGCCAGACGAACTCCGCGCCCTCCTCCTCGGCATTGGTCACCTCGCGCTGGCTGCCGGGCATGTTGGTGCGATCGCGACGGTACAGGCACTTCACCGATGCCGCGCCCTGGCGGATCGCGGTACGGACGCAGTCCATCGCGGTGTCGCCGCCGCCGATCACGACGACATGCTTGCCCTCGGCATTGAGCGCGCCGCCATCGAATGCCGGGACGGCATCGCCGAAGCCCTTGCGGTTCGACGCGATCAGATAGTCGAGCGCCGCCACGACGCGATCGTCGCCCCCGCCCACGACGTCGAGCGCGCGCGCCTTGTAGACGCCGGTCGCGATCAGCACCGCATCATGCTGCTGGCGTAGGGCGTCGAGGCTCGCCTGTTCGCCGACGCTGAAGCCTTCGTGGAAGACGATGCCGCCCGCCTTCAGCCGCTCGACCCGGCGCATGACGACCGGCTTCTCCAGCTTGAAGCCGGGGATGCCATAGGTCAGCAGTCCGCCGGCGCGATCGTGGCGATCGTAGACGTGGACGTCATAGCCGTGGCCGCGCAGATATTCCGCCGCGGTCAGGCCCGCGGGTCCGGCGCCGATCACCGCGACCGACTGGCCACGAGCCGGCCCGGCGACGAGCGGTTCGACCCAGCCCTCTTCCCAGGCGGTGTCGGTGATGAACTTCTCGACCGACCCGATCGTCACCGCGCCGTGGCCGGTGAATTCGATCACGCAATTGCCCTCGCACAACCGGTCCTGCGGGCAGATGCGGCCGCAGATCTCGGGCATGGTCGAGGTCGCGTTGCTCAGCTCATAGGCCTCGCGCAGCCGGCCCTCGGCGGTCAGGCGCAGCCAGTCGGGGATATGGTTGTGGAGCGGGCAATGGACCGAGCAATAGGGCACGCCGCATTGCGAGCAGCGCCCGGCCTGATCCTCCGCGGCCGGCGGCGCATAGCGCGCGGCGATCTCGGCGAAGTCCTCCGCCCGGATATCCGCCTCGCGCTTGGCCGGATAGGCCTGCGGGCGGCCAACGAACTTGAGCATCGAATCGTGCGCCATGGGGCCTCCTGACGTCGCCGCTACGAAGGTGGAGGCGCCATGTCACGCACAAAATGGCCTATTGGCAAGCAATGCTGCCCTTGTTTTGGTGCTTTTCTTTGCGACCGCTTCGCAACAACCTCTCAAGGCCATAATTTAGGGTGCTTTTCGGTCCTATCGCATTTGCAGCGCGATCAGCGCGATGGCACCGACGACGATCCGGTACCAGGCGAAGGGCGCGAAGCCGTGGCGGCTGACGATGCCGACGAACCAGCGGATCACCACCAGCGCGACGATGAACGACACCACGAAGCCGATCGCGATGCTCAGCCATTCGCCCTCGCCCAGCGCCGCGCCCGACTTGAGCAGGTCGTAGCCGGACGCCGCCAGCATCGTCGGGATTGCGAGGAAGAACGAGAATTCCGCCGCCGCGCGCCGGTCGACGCCCAGGCTCAGCGCGCCCATGATCGTCGCGCCCGAGCGGCTGACGCCGGGGATCATCGAGATGCACTGGATCACGCCGACGCCGAGCGAGGTCTTCCACGGCATCGCCTCGACCGTGTCGTAGCGCGGCTGCTTCACCATCCGCTCGATCGCGAGGATCGCGACGCCGCCGACGATCAGCGCGACCGCGACCACGGTCGGGCTTTCGAGCAACGCCTTGACCGCCTTGTAGACGACGAGGCCGATCACCGCGGCGGGAATGAAGCCCAACGCGATATTGCGGACGAACGCCCAGGATTTGGGCTGGCCGGCGAACAGGCCGACGGCGACGTCCCAGAACCGGCGCCAGTAGAGCACCACCACCGCCAGGATCGCGCCCAGCTGGATGACGATGTCGAACGTCGCGGTCGCCTTGTCCTGCACGCCGAGCAGCGTACCGGCGAGGATCAGATGCCCGGTCGACGAGACGGGCAGGAACTCGGTGACCCCCTCGACGATGCCGAGGAGGATGACGGTGAGGAGGTCCATGGCAGTTCCCGTAGGTTAAGCGGCGAGCGTTTCGGCGCGACGGCCGAAACGGCCGGTGCGGCGGAAGCGGACGAGCCATTCGGGCGCGACCGCCTGCAGCGGCGTCGCCTCGACGCCGAGCGCGTCCAGCCCGGCCGCGCCCGGCGCGACCACAGTGTCGCGCTGGAGCATCAGCCACTGGTCCTTGCTGATCGGTGCGAACGGCAGGCTGGCGAGCAGCGACCCCGCCGCATCGGGCAGTTCGACGATCGAGGGCGACTTGCCGATCGTCCGGGCGATCCAGCGAATGATCTCGCCCATGCTCATCACGTCGGGGCCGCCCAGTTCGAACGTCTGCCCGGCGAAGCGCGGATCGCTCGCCTGCGCCATCGCTTCGCCGACGTCGCCGGCGAACACCGGCTGGAACTTCACCGGCGCGCGCAGCACCGGCACCACCGGCGACTTGCCGATCATCGCGGCGAAGCGGTTGATGAACTGGTCCTCGCGCCCGAACACGATCGACGGGCGGATGATCGCGGCACCCGGGAACGCCGCACGGACGGCCTCCTCGCCGCGGCCCTTGCTGCTGCCATAGGCCGACGGCGCGGCGCTGTCGGCGCCGATCGCCGACATATGGACGAGGCTGGCGACGCCGGCGCCGGCCGCCGCCTCGGCGACGTTGCGCGCGCCGGCGACATGGATGCGCTCGAAATCGCCGGCGAGCACGCCGACCATGTTGATGACCACGTCCGCCCCGGCGACTGCGCGCCGCACCGTGTCGGACAGCGTCACGTCGGCGGCGACGAATTGCGTCTGGCCCAGCCCGCCCAGCGGCTTCAGGAACCAGGCGTGGCGCGGATCGCGCTCGGCGATGCGCACGCGCGCGCCGCCGCGCAGCAACGCCTGCACCACATAGCGGCCGACGAAGCCGCCGCCCCCGAAGATCGTAACCAGCTTGTCCTTCATGCGCCTGCAGCCTTTTTTCGTCGCTTTCCTGACAATCCGCCCCTTGCCCGGCGAAACCCGTGTTGACAAGCGCAGCGACCGCCCCCTAAAGGCCGCCGCCTACCCCGTGCCCAGATGGCGGAATTGGTAGACGCACCAGCTTCAGGTGCTGGCGATCGCAAGGTCGTGGAGGTTCGAGTCCTCTTCTGGGCACCATTTCTCCTGCCCGCGGGTGATCCGCGGACAGTAGAGAGCGATAGTATCGATCGAATCGGCGGGTCCTGCTCTCTCCGCTGATCTGCGGGGCGCGGCGCGGTTGTGATCGGGGCCCCGGTAAAATCTTTTCCAAACCCTGCCGATCGATTGCGTCGCTTTGGCGATCACCTAAGGACCGCCACGTAACCGGTTGCATCGGCGCTGGCGCGAGAGGATGGTGAGCCCGGCATGTCGACCCCTTCCTTCCATGAACAGATCGCGCGGATGCGTGACCCCATGGCGGTGCCGATCGCACGGCACGACTGGTCCGCCTCGCCGCTCGGGCGGCCCGATGCGTGGCCGCCGGCGTTGCGGACCTTGGTCGGACTGATGCTGGCATCGGACCAGGCGATGGCCGTTGCCTGGGGGCCGCAGCGGACGCTGATCTACAACCATGCCTATGCCGATAGGCTGGCGGGGCATCCCGCGGCGCTCGGCCGCGATGCGCGTGCCGTCGACGTCGACCTCGCGCCGCTGATCGAACGTGCCTTTGCGGGCGAGCCCGCCAGCCATCGCCGGCCCGGCATCGCGCTGTCCTGCACCCCCGTGTGCGATCCCGACGGCACCGTCGTCGGCGCCTTCGCCTCGGGCATCCCGTCGCAGGACACGGGCGCCCGCCGCGGCGATCGCGCCGAAGAGGCGCGGCGCGAAACCGAGGAGCGCTATCGGCTGGTCGCCCGCGCCACCAACGACGCGGTCTGGGACTGGCGCATAGCCGACGGCCATGTAATCTGGAATGCCGCGCTGGCGACGCTGTTCGGCCATCCGCAGCGCGACACCGACGCCGACTGGTGGCTCGACCACATCCACCCCGACGATCGCCAGCGGGTCGGCGACAGCATTCACGCCGTCATCGACGGAGAGGCCGACAGCGACGGCGACGGCAATGGGGACGGCGACCGGGTCAACTGGTCCGCGGAATATCGCTTCCGCCGCGCCGACGGCAGCCATGCGCATGTCCTCGACCGCGGCACGGTGCTGCGCGACGAATCCGGCACAGCGGTGCGCATGATCGGCGCGATGCTCGACCTCACCGAACGCCGCCGGATGGGCGAGCGATTGCGCCAGAGCGAGGCCCGCTACCGCACCCTGTTCGAATCGATCGAATCGGGCTTCTGCGTCGTCGAGGTGCGGCTGGACGCGCGCATCGACTATCGCGTGATCGAGGCGAACCCCGCCTTCCACCGCCAGACCGGCTTTCCCGAAGACGTGATCGGCCGCTGGCTGCGCGAGGCGGCGCCGGCGCTGGAGGAGGAATGGTACGACATCTACGGCCGCGTCGCGCGCACCGGCGTGCCCGAACGGTTCGAACAGGGATCGATCGCGCTCGGCCGCTGGTTCGACGTCTATGCCTTCCGCATCGGCGAGGCGGACGACCGCCGCGTCGCCATCCTGTTCAACGACATCTCCGCCCGGCGCAATGCCGAGGAGCAGCTGCGCCAGCTCAACGAGACGCTGGAGGCACAGGTCGCCGAGCGCACCGCGGACCGCGACCGCATGTGGCGGCTGTCGACCGACATCATGCTGGTCGCGCAGTTCGAGGGCACGATCACCGCGGTCAATCCCGCCTGGACCGCGCTGCTCGGCTGGCAGGAGCAGGACCTGATCGGCCGCTCGTTCCTCGACCTCGTCCACCCGGACGACGGCGCCGCCACGGCCGATGCGGCGGCGGCCCTGTCGGACGGCACGACGATCGGCCGGTTCGAGAACCGCTATCGCACCCGCGACCACGGCTATCGCTGGATCTCCTGGACCGCGGTGCCCGGCGCCGGCCTGATCCATGCGGTCGGCCGCGACGTCACCGCCGAACGCGAACGGCAGGTCGCGCTGGAAGCGGCGCAGGAACAGCTGCGTCAGGCGCAGAAGATGGAGGCGGTCGGCCAGCTGACCGGCGGCATCGCGCATGATTTCAACAATCTGCTGACCGGGGTGATCGGCTCGCTCGACATGATGCAGCGGCGGATCGCGCGCGGCGAGCTGGACAGGATCGAACGCTACGCGACCACCGCGATGACCTCCGCCAACCGCGCCGCCGCGCTGACGCACCGGCTGCTCGCCTTCTCGCGCCGCCAGCCGCTCGACCCCAAACCGGTCAACGCCAACCGGCTGGTCACCGGCATGGAGGAGCTGCTGCGCCGGACGATCGGCGAGGCCGTGCGGCTGGAGATCGTCACCGCCGGCGGGCTGTGGCAGACGCTGTGCGATCCGCACCAGCTGGAAAGCGCGATCCTCAACCTCGCGATCAACGCGCGCGACGCGATGCCGACGGGCGGCATCCTGACGATCGAGACCTGCAACGCGCATCTCGACGGCGCCTATGCCGCCCGCCAGCGCGACGTCCGCCCCGGCCAGTACGTCTGCATCTGCGTCACCGACACCGGCACGGGCATGACCCGCGAGACGATCGAAAAGGCGTTCGAACCCTTCTTCACCACCAAGCCGATCGGTCAGGGGACCGGGCTCGGCCTGTCGATGATCTACGGCTTCGCGCGCCAGTCGGAAGGCTATGCGCGCATCTATTCCGAGCTTGGCCAGGGCAGCACGATCAAGCTCTACCTGCCGCGTCATCACGGCGCCGCCGATCAGGACGAAGCCGATGCCGCCGGCCTGACGGAGGAGCATCGCGCCGAACATGGCGAGGTGGTGCTCGTCGTCGAGGACGAAACCGCGGTGCGCGACCTCGTCGTCGAACTGCTGCAGGAGCTCGGCTATCGCGCGATCGAGGCGAGCGACGGCCCCTCCGGGCTCCAGCTGCTGCAATCGTCGCTGCACATCGACCTGCTCGTCACCGACGTCGGCCTGCCCGGGCTGAACGGCCGCCAGCTCGCCGATGCCGCGCGCCAGCACCGGCCGGGGCTGAAGGTGCTGTTCATGACCGGCTATGCGGAAAATGCGGCGGTCGCCAACGGCTTCCTCGATCCGGGCATGGCGATGATAACCAAGCCCTTCGCCATCGACGCACTGGCGACCCGCATCCGCGACATCATCGGCACCGAGGGATGAGGCACGCCGGCGCCTGAAGCGCTTCGCCGGTCACCGCTGAAGCACACACGCTGTTCGCGCAAAGGCGCAGAGGGCGCGGAGGTGTCCCAAGTGGGAAAGCGTGGCCCTGTCATCACGACGGCGTAATGGGAGGGCCGCGGATGAGGCGAGGACAGCACCCCCGTGTCCTCTGCGCCTCCGCGCGAACCCGCTCGTCTTCGCCCGAACCGGACCGTCGATCCGATCTAACCCGCCATATCCTCCAGCTCGCGCCCGCGGGTTTCGTTGACCATCGCCCGCACGAAGAAGAACGACACCGCCGCGAAGAAGGCATAGCCGAAATAGGTCGCCGACAGCCCCGGCGACACCGCCAGCGCCGGGAAGCTGACCGAGATCGCGGCATTGGCGATCCACTGCGCGAAGCCCGACACCGCCAGCCCCGATCCGCGGATCTGGTTGGGGAACATTTCGCCCAGCATCACCCACATCACCGGGCCCCAGCTGGCGTTGAAGAAGATGACGTACAGATTGGCCGCGACCAGCGCGAGGATGCCGTTGTTGCCGGGCAGCGACACCGCGCCCGCCGCATCGGTGACCGCGGTGGAAAAGGCATAGGCGACCACCGCCAGCGTCACCGCCATGCCCGCCGATCCGACCAGCAGCAGCGGCTTGCGGCCGATCCGGTCGACCGTCAGGATCGTGAACAGGCACGCCGCGATCGACAGCACGCCCGACAGGATGTTGATCTGCAACGCATTGTCTTCGGTGAAGCCGACCGCCTCCCACAGCACCGCGCCATAATAGAAGACGACGTTGATGCCGACGAACTGCTGGAACACGGCAAGGCCGATGCCCGCCCACAGGATCGGGCGGATCTTGCCCGTCGTCTTGTCGCGCAGGTCGGACAGCCTCGGCTTGTGGTGGTCCGCGGCGAGGCTGCGGCGGATCTCGCCGACCTTGCGATCCGCCTCGGCGCTGCCGAACAGGCGGGTGAGCACGACATGCGCCTCGGCATCGCGCCCCTTGGCGACGAGGAAGCGCGGGCTTTCGGGGATCACCAGCAGCGCGACGAGATAGATCGCCGCCGGGATCGCCTGCAGCCAGAACATCCAGCGCCACGCCGGAAAGCCGAGCCAGAAGTCCGCCGTCGATCCGCCGGCGTAGCGCGCGAGCGCGAAATTCGCGACGAAGGCGCCGGTCAGGCCGGTGATGATCATCACCTGCTGCACGCTCGACAGCCGGCCGCGGATCGAGGCGGGGGTGACTTCGGAGATATAGACGGGCGAGATCACGCTCGCCGCGCCGACGCCGAGGCCGCCGATGATGCGCGCGATGATGAAGACGACCGATCCGTTGGCGGCGCCCGCCAGCATCGCGCTGACGAGGAACAGGAAAGCGGCGATCATCATCACGTTGCGTCGCCCGATCGCATCGGCCAGCCGCCCCGCCCCGAACGCGCCGATCGCCGAACCTACCAGGATCGCGCCGACGTTGACGCCGATGCCGAGCCGGCCGAGGTCGAACGCCGCCTCCAGCCCCTTCTGGGTGCCGTTGATGACCCCCGAATCATAGCCGAACATGAAACCGCCGATCGTGGCGACCGCGACGATCGCCGCGATGAAGCCGTGATTGGTGGCGGTGCCCCCCGCCGCGCGCGCGCTGTCCGTCATCGTCTCTCCTCCGCCGGCGGCCGCCGGCCGGCGCGTGTCGAACCGCGGGCGAGCCTGTTCGCCGGCGATGGACCGCACCTTATTCTGGTAACGCTATCACCATCCGGCCCCGCGTCAAGCGGCGTGCGCGGACGGGACGGCGCTTAGCGGGCGCGTGGACGACGCCGCGGCGGCGCGTCCGACTGGCGGCGGATCAGCGTATAATCGAGCACCTGCTGCTGCGGCATGCCCTCCCCGCCCTTCTGCCGGCGCAGCGTGCCGACGAGCAGTTCGACCGCGGCGCGCGCCATGTCGGCGATCGGCTGGTGGATCGTGGTCAGTTCCGGCCAGATCGCGGTCGACAGCGTCGTGTCGTCGAACCCGCACACCGTCAGGTCGCCCGGCACGTCCAGCCCGCGGCGATGCGCCACCGCCACCGTCGCCGCCGCCATGTCGTCGTTGGACGAGAAGATCGCGGTCGGCGGGTCGTCCTGTTCGAGCAGTTGCTCCGCGGCATCGAGGCCGGAGAGATAGGTGAACAATCCGTCGACGATCAACGCCGGATCGACCGGGATGTCGGCGGCGGTCAGCGCCTCGCGATAGCCCTCCAGCCTTTGGTCGCTGGCGGACAGGTTGGGATTGCCCTTGATGAAGCCGATGCGGCGATGGCCCAGGTCCATGATATGCCGCGTCATCGTCGCCGCCGCCTCGCGGTCGTCGATGCGGATCGCCAGCTGGCTCGCGGCGGGCAGGCCGGTCGCCACCGCGATCGTCGGCACGTTCGCGGCGGCGAGCAGCGCGAGCAGCGCCGGTGCCTCGCACAGCGGCGGCGGCAGGATGATGCCGTCGATGCCGCCGTCGACCAGATGTTGCGCGACCTCCAGCTCATGGTCGCCCAGATCGCATTTCTCGACGACGATCTGCACGTCGCTGCGGCTCGCCTGGTCGAGGCTGCCGAGCAGGAATTCGCTGAGGAAGCCGGCGCTGGGGTTGCTGTAGAGCAGGCCGATCCGCGCCGGCCCTGCCCCGGCCAGGCTGCGCGCCGCCGGATTGGGTGCGTAATTGAGCGCGCTGATCGCCGCATTCACCGCCTCGCGCGTCGTCGGGCGGACGTTGGTCTCGCCGTTGATGACGCGCGACACGGTCATCGGCGACACGCCCGCACGCCGCGCCACGTCGCTGATCGTCGGCGCGGACCCCGAGCGGCGGGAGGAACGGGGCGGGGCGGCGGTGGGTGGGCGCATGCGGCGGGTCGGCCAATCCGGAGAGGAAACCGGACAGGCATGGACGCAAGCGGCAGGCGGAGCAAGAGCGCCCCCGTGCCGCATATGCCTTGCGCGCCGTGGGATGCCGCCATATGGTAGCGCTATCTAGACCGCGTGGGCGGTCGCGCAGGTCTCGCCAGAAGGCCGTCGGACAGGAAGGATCACGGGCCATGCCCCCTCGTATGACGCTGTGTCTGGCGACCGCCGCACTTGCCGCCACCACCGCCCTCGCCCGGACGACTTCGCCCGCCGGAACGGCACCGCGTAGCCCTGATGGCCGCGGCTACCGGTCCCAGCCGCTGGTCACCGATATCTACACCGCCGATCCTTCGGCGCACGTCTTCGGCGGCAGGCTCTACGTCTATCCCAGCCACGACGTCGATGCGGGCATCCCCGACGACGACCTCGGCAGCCAATATGCGATGCACGATTATCGCGTTCTCAGCATGGACCGGATCGGCGGCCCGGTGACCGTCCACCCGGTCGCGATCGACGTGAAGCAGATTCCCTGGGCATCGAAGCAGACCTGGGCGCCCGATGCGGCGTACCGGAACGGCACCTATTATCTCTACATGCCCGCCCGCGACAGACAGGGCATCTTCCGCATCGGCGTCGCCACCTCGCGGTCGACGACCGGCCCGTTCCGGGCGGAGCCGCAACCGATCCGCGGCAGCTATTCGATCGACCCGGCGGTGTTCACCGACGACGACGGCCGGAGCTACATGTATTTCGGCGGCATCTGGGGCGGGCAGCTGCAGCGCTGGGCCACCGGCACCTACGACCCGGACGGTGGCGACACCGACCTGAAGCGGGACGACCGCCCCGCCCTCGCCCCCCGGATCGCGCGGATGCGCGCGGACATGACGCAGTTCGCCGAACGCCCCCGCGCCGTCGTCATCACCGACGCGGCCGGCAAGCCGATCCTCGGCGGCGACCACGACCGCCGCTTCTTCGAAGCGGCATGGACGTTCAAGCGCGGCGGCAGATATTATTTCACCTATTCGACCGGTGACACCCACTTCCTCAACTATGCGATCGGCGCGTCACCCTATGGCCCGTTCCGCTACGCCGGCCATATCCTGTCGCCGGTGCAGGGCTGGACGACGCATCATTCGATCGTCGCCTTCCAGGGCAAATGGTGGCTGTTCTACCACGACACCCAGCTGTCGAACCGGAACCACCTGCGTTCGGCCAAGGTCACCGAACTGACGTTCAACCCGGACGGCACGATCCGCCCGCTCGATCCGTTCGCCGCCTGATGTTCCTCGGCATCGATATCGGCACGTCCGGCGTGAAGGCGGTGGTGCTGGACACCGCCGGCCAGGTCGTCGGGCAGGGCACCGCCGCGCTGACCGTACAGCGCCCCCATCCGTCCTGGTCGGAACAGGACCCCGACGCCTGGTGGGATGCGACCACCGCCGCCGTGCGGGCGATCGACCCGGCGATCCGGCGGCAGGTGCGCGGCATCGGCCTTGCCGGGCAGATGCACGGCGCGACGCTGCTCGGTGCGGACGACCGGCCGCTGCGGCCTGCGATCCTGTGGAACGACGGCCGCTCCGCCGCCGAATGCGCCGAGCTGGAGGCGGCGACGCCGGCCTTCCACGCGATCGGCGGCAACCTCGTCATGCCGGGCTTCACCGCGCCCAAGCTGCAATGGGTCCGCCATCACGAACCCGAGGTGTTCGACCGCATCGCCACCGTGCTGCTGCCCAAGGATTACGTCCGGCTGCGGATGACCGGCGACATGGCGTCGGACGTGTCGGATTCCGCCGGCACGCTGTGGCTCGACGTCGCGGAACGCCGGTGGAGCGACACGCTGCTCGCCGCCACCGGCCTAACCGAGGAACAGATGCCGCGGCTGGTCGAGGGCAGCGCCGCGACCGGTCGCCTGCGCCCCGACGTCGCTGCCGACTGGGGGATGGACGCGGTTCCCGTCGCGGGCGGCGGCGGCGACAATGCCGCGGGCGCGGCCGGTGTCGGCGCGGTGCGCGACGGCGATGCCCTGCTGTCGCTCGGCACGTCGGGGGTGATCTTCGTCGCCACCGACGGCTTCCGTCCCAATGTCGCCGGCGCGGTCCACGCCTTCTGTCATTGCGTGCCGGACATGTGGCACCAGATGGCGGTCCATCTCTCCGCCGCCGCCTGTATCGACTGGGTTGCGCGGCTCACCGGCGCGGACGGCGCCGCCGACCTGTTCGCGCGGGCCGAGCGCGCCGGCCCGGCCTCCGGCCCCGAACTCTTCCTCCCCTATCTGTCCGGCGAACGCACCCCGCACAACGATGCGCAGGTGCGCGGCGCCTTCCTCCGCCTCGACAACGACAGCGGCCCCGACGCCCTCGCGCAGGCGGTGCTGGAGGGGGTCGGCTTCGCGCTCGCCGACGGCCTCGGCGTCGTCCGCGACGCCGGCACGACGGTCGAGCGGCTGTCGGTGATCGGTGGCGGCGCCCGCTCGCGCTATTGGGGCGAGACGCTCGCCGCCGCGATGAACGTCGAGCTCGTCTATCTGAAGGGCGGCGAGGTCGGCCCCGCGCTCGGCGCCGCCCGGCTCGCGCAGCTCGCGGTCGACGGCGGCACCCCTGCCGACGTCTGCCAGCCGCCGCCGGTCAGCCACGTCATCGCCCCCGATCCGGCGCTCGTCGACCGCCTCGCCCCCAAATACGCCGCCTTCCGCGACGCCTATCCCCGCATAAGGACCCTCTAGATGGCCGACTTCTTCGCCGACATTCCGCAGATCCGCTACGAAGGGCCGGACAGCGACAACGACCTCGCCTATCGCTTCTACGACAAGGACCGCGTCGTTCTCGGCAAGACGATGGCCGAGCATCTGCGCTTCGCCGCCTGTTTCTGGCACAGCTTCTGCTGGCCGGGCAGCGACGTGTTCGGCGGCGGCACCTTCGACCGGCCGTGGCATCGCGGTGCCAACGACGCCGCCGCCGCGGCGCAGAAGCGCGAGGTCGCGTTCGATTTCTTCGCGAAGCTCGACGTGCCTTATTATTGCTTCCACGACGTCGACGTGATGGCGGATGCCGGCAATGTCGCCGAACACCGCCGCTCCTTCGCCGAGGCGGTCGACCATCTCGAGCGGTTGCAGGCGGCATCGGGCCGCCAATTGCTGTGGGGCACCGCCAACCTGTTCAGCCACCCCCGTTTCGCCGCCGGCGGCGCGACCAACCCCGATCCGGAGGTGTTCGCGTTCGGCGCGATGCAGGTCCGCGACGCGCTGGAGGCGACGCACCGGCTCGGCGGCCAGAACTACGTGCTGTGGGGCGGCCGCGAGGGCTATGAGACGCTGCTCAACACCGACATGAAGCGCGAGCTCGACAATCTCGGCCGCTTCCTCGGCCTCGTGGTCGAACACAAGCACCGGATCGGCTTCACCGGCACGATCCTGATCGAACCCAAGCCGCACGAGCCGACCAAGCATCAATACGACTTCGACACCGCGACCGTATACGGCTTCCTCAAGCGCTACGGCCTCGAGAACGAGGTGCGCGTCAACATCGAGGCGAACCACGCCACGCTGTCGGGCCACACGTTCGAACACGAGATCGCGACCGCGGGCGCGCTCGGCATCTTCGGCTCGATCGACGCCAATCGCGGCGATCCGCAGAACGGCTGGGATACCGACCAATTCCCGAACTCGGTCGAGGAGATGACGCTGGCGATGCTGGAGATCCTGCGCGCGGGCGGCTTCACCACCGGCGGGTTCAACTTCGATGCCAAGGTGCGCCGCCAGTCGATCGACGCGGTGGACCTGTTCCACGGCCATATCGGCGGCATCGACGTGGTGGCGAAGGGGCTGCTCAACGCCGCCGCGCTGATCGAGGACGGGCGGCTCGATGCGGCCCGGACCGAACGCTATGCCGGCTGGACCGGCGACTTCGGCAGCGCGATCGCCGGCCTCGACCTCGTCGGCATCGCCGACCTCGCCGTCGCACGCGCGATCGATCCGAAGCCGCGTTCGGGCCGGCAGGAGCGGCTGGAGAATCTCGTCAACCGCTTCGTCTGACCGATCCGGACGGCGGTGCCGGTCGACGCTAGCGGAACAGCGTCACCGGCACCGCGTCCGCCATAGCGCGATAGCCGGCGGCGCCGGGGTGCAGGCCGTCGCCGCTGTCATAGGCGGGGGCGAGATAGGCGGGGCGGGCCGGATCGCGCAGCGCCGCGTCGAAATCGATCACCGCATCGAAATGGCCGGGGGTGCGGATCCAGGCGTTGATCGCCTGGCGCATCCGCTCCGACGCCGCGTCGGGATGGTAATAGCGGTTCGCCATGAACGGCAGGATCGTACCGCCATAGACCCGGATCCCGCGCTGGTGCGCCCGCGCGACCATCTGCGCATAGCCCGCCGTCACCTGCGCGATCAGCGCATCCTGTTCGCCGACGCCCGCCGGGGCGTCGCGCTGCAGCACGCCGACGTCGTTGATCCCCTCCAGCAGCACGACATGGCCGACGCCCGCCTGCGACAGCACGTCGCGTTCGAAGCGGGCGAGCGCGTTCGGCCCGGTGCCGTCGCGCAGGATGCGGTTGCCGCTGATCCCCTGGTTGACCACCGCCCGACGGCCGCCCAGCCGGCGCGCGAGCACGTCGGTCCAGCGCCCGTTCGAATCGATCGCCACGCCATGGCCGTCGGTGATCGAATCGCCGAACGCGACGATCCCGCGCGCGCTGCCGCAGCGGCGCACTTCGATCCCGCCGACGAAGTACCAGTGCGGCGTCGTGTCCGCGCCCGGCAGCGCGGTGTCGGCGACATGCGCGCCCTTCGCCAGATAGGACGTGGCGCGCGATCCGGGATGGCCGGTCTGCCCCTCGGGATCCGCGGGCAGATGCAGGCTGACCGCCAGATCGGCGAAGGCGGCGACCGGCAGCGAGACCGGATCGCTCCACCAGTCGGCGCCCGCGGGGATCAGCACGTCGGCGCGCCCGGCGAAGGTCAGCGCGCGGCTGCTGCCCGGCGCCAGTGTCGCGGCGGTGTTCGCCGCGACCCGGCCGATCGCGGCACCGTCGATGCGCAGCGGCGCGCGGCCGAAGGCATTGGACAGCCGCACCCGCACGCTGTCGCCGCCGACGCTGACCCGCATCACCTGCCGCAACGTCGCATCGGCGAGCCGGCCGGCAGGCAGGGTCGAATCGGCCCCCGGCTGCATCACCGACGTTCCCCAGCTCGCCTGCCACGGACAGGCGGCGGGAGCCGGTGCGGCGGCGAGCAACAGGGCGGGCAACAGCGACGACAGCATGCGCAGGTCCTTTCGGGGAACGGACACCCTTCTGGATGCCCCGCCCCCCGGCGCGCAAGCGGTTATGACGCCGCTAGCCGCGCAGCCAGTCGCGCAGCAATTGCGTCACCTCGCCCGGCCGCTCCATCGGCGACAGATGCCCGCAGGACCGCAGCATGTGGAAATGCGCGTGCGGGATCAGCTTCGCCAACGCCAGCGCATCGTCGGGCGTGCAGATGCGGTCGCGATCGCCGACCGCGACCAGCGTCGGCACGCGGATCGCCGCGATCGCCTCGGCGATGTCGGGACGGGCGAGCAGGGCGCGCTGCTGGCGGGCGAAGACGGCGGGGCCGACGCGCTCCGCCATCGCCGCCGCCGGGCCGCTGACGATCGCCGACAGCTGCGGGTCGGCATGCGGCGCGGTCGCGATCGATCCCTGATCGGCGACCGAGCGCGTCCGGGCCTCCATCGACGCGCGCGTGCCGAACAGCGCGATGCGCGTCACCCGCGCCGGCGCCTGCCGCAGCAGCTCGAGCGCGACATACCCGCCCAGGCTGACGCCCGCGACCGCGAAGCGCGGCGGCGCATCGGCGAGCACCCGCGCCGCCATCGCCGCGATCGTCGCATCCTGCGACAGGTCGCCGAACTCGGGCTCGGCGACGTCGCCCAGATCCATGATCTGCCGCGCCCATAATTGCCCGTCGCAGCCCATCGCGGGCAGCAGCATCAACGGCGCACGCGGGTGATCCGCGTGACTTCTGCGAAGCGCCGCCACGCTCAGCCCGCCACGAATGGAAAGGCGAGCGCGATCATGCCGACCAGCGTCATCACGACGCACACCAGCGTGGCGGGCAGCAGCGTGAACCTTTGATGGTCGGCCAGGTCGATGCCGGCGAGGCTGACGAGCAGATAGGTCGAGGGCACCAGCGGGCTGAGCAGATGCACCGGCTGCCCCATCAGCGACGCGCGCGCGATCGCCATCGGCGACACGCCGTAATGCGCGCCCGCCTCCGCCAGGATCGGCAGCATCCCGAAATAGAAGGCGTCGTTGGAGATGAAGAAGGTGAAGGGCAGGCTCAGCGCGGCGGTGATCGGCGCCATATACGGCCCCAGCGCCGGCGGGATCATGCCGACCACCTCCTTGCTCATCGCCTCGACCATGCCGGTGCCGCCGAGGATGCCGGTGAAGATGCCCGCGGCGAAGATCAGCGACACGACCGACAGCACGTTGCCGGCATGCGCGGCGATCCGCTCCTTCTGTTCGGCGACGCCGGGATAATTGACGATCATCGCGATCGCGAAGGCGATCATCATCAGCACCGACAGCGGCAGCAGCCCCCAGACTAGCAGCGTCAGCAGCGTCACCACCAGCAGCCCGTTGAACCAGATCAGCCGCGGCCGCCGCGCCTCGGGATATTGCGACACGGCCATGCCGGTGAACTCCGCCTCCTCGCGCGTCTCGACCGTACCGATGCGCGCGCGCTCCTTGCGGCCGAACCACACGGCGAGCGCGAGCAGGCCGGCGAGCCCTGCGATCATCCCGGGGATCAGCGGCAGGAACAGCGTCGCCGGATCGAGCTTCAGCGCGCTCGCCGCGCGCGCGGTCGGCCCGCCCCATGGCGTCAGGTTCATGATGCCGCTGGTCGCCATCAACAGGCAGCACAGGTACAGCCGGTTCATGTCGTAGCGCTTGTAGAGCGGCAGCAGCGCGGCGATCGTGATGATATAGGTCGTCGACCCGTCGCCATCGAGGCTGACCAGCGCGCACAGCACCACCGTCCCCAGCAGGATGCGGGTCGGGTCGCCATGGACCAGCCGGATGAGCTTGCCGACCAGCGGATCGAACAATCCGGTATCGGTCATCGTCGAGAAGAACAGGATCGCGAACAGCAGCATCACGCCGGTCGGCGCGAGGTTCTTGATCCCGTCGATCATCATGTCGCCCAGGCCCGCGGCCTGGCCGGCGACGATGCCGAAGATCGTCGGGATGACGATCAGCGCGACCAGCGGCGTCATCCGCCGGGTCATGATGAGCGTCATGAAGGTGGCCACCATCAGGAAGCCGAGCAGCGCCAGGTTCATGGGCGTTAGGTCCTCGATGTCGAAAAGGTCAGAAGGTCACGGCGACGCGGGCACTGACGGTTTCGCCGTCGTCGCTGCCGGTCACCGCGCCGCTGCGGTTGTCGGTGTTCCAGTGGATCGCGTTGACCTGGAACCGGGTGAAGCTGTTGAGATACCAGTTGACGCCCAGCGTCCCCGCCCAGCCCTCGCCGCCGGTAACGAGGTCGGTGTAATCGAGGCTTTCGTAGCGCGCGGTCAGCTCGATCGCGCCCGGACCGCCGTCGAAGGTGGGCTTGAGCACCTTGGGCTGGCCGAAGCTGCCGAGCCGCGGATTGTACGGCGGCAGGTCGCCGGTGAGGAAGAACCCGCCCGACAGGCTCCACGCCTTGCTGGTGAAATCGTGGCGCCCGGCGTCAAGACGGGCGTCGCGGCGACCGGCCTCCGCCATCACCCACACCGGCCCGCGATAGCCGCCGAATTCGAGGCCGTAGCCGGTCGTGCCGGTGCCGCCGAGCAGCGGCCCGGTCGACACCCGCAGGCCGCCGTTGAACCGTCCGCCGATCACCGTGTTGCGGGTCAGCGTCGTCGCGGCGGACGACAGGCTCTCGTCGAAGCCCCAGAGGCCCAGATGCAGCACCGTGTCGTCGGTCTTGACCGGATTCCAATGGGCGCGGCCCAGCACCGTGCGCCCGTCGCTGACCGCCTGCGTGCCGTCGACCCGGTCGCCGGTGACGGTCAGCGAGGCGTGGCCGGTCTTCCAGAACAGCCGCGGCATGATGCCGATGCCGTAGAAGCCGCGCTGCGGGATGATCGCGGTGGCGACCGTGGTGCGTTCGAGGAACGGCGTCGAATCCGACCCCGTCGATCCTTCGAAGCCGCGGTCGTTGAACAGGTGCCCGGCGCGTACATCGTAATCGAGGCCCGGCCGGATCCGGTCGCGCCAGCCCATGAAGGCGGTGACGACGTCGACCTCGTTCTCCGAGAAATCCGCCTCCATCTGGTAGAAGAAATGCGTGCCGACCCCGCCTTCGAGGCCGAGGCGCAGCGCGCGCATGCCGGTGGTCGTCAGGTTGCGCGTGTCGGACTTCGACCCGAAGGTGCTGCTGACGTCGGCGAGGATGCGACCGCGCGGCTTGAACGTGTAGACGCCGTCCGCCGAGTGGAACACCGGCAGCCCCGATCCCCATTCGGTGGTGATCCCCGATGGATTGTCGCGCGCCGCCAGTGCCTGCGTCACGTCGCGGTCGGCGGGCCCGGGCGGCACGAGCTGCGGCGCGAACGGCACCGTCCGGCGCGGCTCGGCGGCCTGCGCGACCTGCGGCGGGGTGGGCACAGGTGCCGGTGCCGGTGCGGCCACCGCCGTCTGCTGCCCCTCCAGCCGGTCGAGCCGCGCCTTCAGCGTCGCGATCTCCGCCGCCTGGGCGCGGACGAGGTCGGCGAGGTCGGACGGGCTCGGCGTCTGCGCGAGCGCAGGCGTGGCGATGACGAGCGCCAACAGGGCGCTCCCGGTACGCAGGATCATGGGGTCGGGGCTCCGGCAAGGATCGCCTGCCAGTCGCGCAGGAAGCGCTGGCGGGTGATGCGGTCGAGGTGGACGAGCAATTGCGGCCCGACGCGGATCGGGCGCGCCTGCGCCGCGGGCAGCCGCCGCGCCGGCACGTCGGTGCGCACCGGCCACAGGCTGCGCGCGGCGAGCAGGCTCTGGCCGCGCCGCGACAGCAGGAAATCGAGGAACAGCCGCGCGCTGGCCGGCGCCCGCGCATCGCGCGCGATGAAGGCGATGCGCGAGGTGACGATGGTGTAATCCGCGGGCAGGACGACGCCCAGCCGGGGATCGCGCTTCGCCTGTTCCAGCGCATAGGATCCGATGACGTTATAGGCGATCGCCTGCTTCCCCGCGGCGACCGCGGCGAGCATCGGTTCGGTGTTCGCCTGCAGCACCGGCTTCGTCGCCGCGATGCTGCGCAGCAGCGCGCGGCTGTCGCGGGTGATCGCCATGTCCTGCGCCAGATAGAGATAGCCGACGTTGGAACGGGCGGGGTCGAAGGTCGTCACCTTGCCGGTGAACGCGACCCGCCGCCGGCGCAGCATCGCCTCCAGCGCGGCATGGCTGCGCGGCATCTGCGCATCGGGGATCAGACGGCGGTTGTAGACGATGCCGATCGGCTCGGCGGTGACGCCATAGCCCATGTTCTTCCACACCGCCTGCGGCGGCAGCGCCGGCTTTTCCGGGCTGGCATAGCCCTGCGCATAGCCGTCGTTGATGAGCTTGACCTGCAACGCCATCGCCGACGACCAGACGAGGTCGGCGGAGGGGCGCTTCGCCCGCGTCTCGGTGACCAGCCGGCGATAGATGTCGAGCGAGCCGAGATCGGCGTAGCGCACCGCGATGCCCGGATAGGCGCGGCGGAAGGCGGCGACGACGCCGACCAGCTCGGCGCGATCGGCATTGCCGTAGATGGTGAGCCCGCGCTCCGCCTTCGCCGTCGCGATCAGCGCGTCATAGGAGCGTGGATAGCCGGCCGGACGCGACTCGGGGCGCAACTGGGCCTGCGCCGGTACGGCGACCGTCAGCCACGTCATCGTCAGAAATAGGACAGACCTCATCCCGGCTCCTCTCGCTTTTCCGCTTCTGTGATCGGATAAGCTGCCACCGTGGAATACGAGGCGCACCTGTCAGCAACCTTTCACCGGTGTCGCCCGTGCGGATCCTGATGATCGAGGATGATGCCGCGCTCGCCCGCAGCATCGCCGCGCTGCTGCGCGCCAGCGGCCATGCGGTCGATCACACCGCCAGCGGCGAGGAGGCGCTGACCTTGGTGTCGGGCGAACCCTATGCGCTGGTCATCCTCGACGTCGGCCTGCCCGATATCGACGGCTTCACCGTGCTCGAACGGCTGCGGCGGCGCGGCGAGCGGGTGCCGGTGCTGATGCTGACCGCGCGCGACGCGCTCGACGACCGGGTGCGCGGGCTCGACCTCGGCGCCGACGATTATCTGCGCAAGCCGTTCGAACCGGTCGAGCTGGAGGCCCGCGTCCGCGCGCTCGGGCGGCGGCGCGGCGGCGATCCGGCGGCGGCGGTGACGATCGGCGCGCTGACGCTCAACCGTTCGTCGGGCCAGGCGGAGGTCGCCGGCCGCGCGCTCGACCTGCGCCGGCGCGAATGGGCGGTGCTCGACGCGCTCGCCACCCGGGCGGGACAGGTCGTGCCGCGCGAGCTGCTGCTCGCCGAGGTGTTCGGCTATGACGAGCCGGTCGGCCCCAATGCGATCGAGGTCAACGTCACCCGGCTGCGCAGCAAGCTCGCCCCCGACGGCCCGCAGATCCGCACGATCCGCGGCGTCGGCTATCTGCTAGATGCCGGATGACGGGCCGGACGACGGGCCAGACGACGGGCGGGAGGACCGCCCCGCGTTCGATCGCGCTGCGGACGCGGCTGCTGGTGGCGATGATCGGGCCGCTGCTCGGCGTCGCGATACTGCTCGGCATCGCCGGTGCGGCGCTGATCGCCGACGTCGTCCGCCGCACCAACGACCGCGTGCTCGGCGGCGCGCTCGGCGCGATCGCCGAGACGGTGCAGGTCGAACGCGGCGAGGTGACGCTCGACCTGCCGCCCGCCGCCTTCGGCATGTTGGAGAACAGCGAGCGCGACAACGTCTATTACCGGATCGCGGTCGGCGGCGACCTGCTCACCGGCTATGCCGACCTGCCCGCGCCCGCGCCCGACGACCTCGCGATCGACCAGCCGCGCTTCCGCTTCGCCAGCTATCGCGGCCAGCGCATCCGCATCGCCGAGGTGCGCCGCGCGCTGCCCGCGATCGAGCGCCCGGTCGTCGTCCAGATCGCCGAGACGCTCGACGGCCGCCGCGCACTCACCCGCCGGCTGCTGATCGCGCTGTTCGGCGGCGAGGTCGCGCTGGTCGGCATCGCCATCCTGCTGCTCCGCCCCGCGCTCGGCTGGAGCCTGCGCCCGCTCGCCCGGCTGCGCGGCGCGGTGGAGGCGCGCAACGGCCCCGCCGCGCCCGACCTGTCGCCGATCGACGCCGGGCCGCTGCCGCTCGAACTGCGCCCGCTCGCCGAGGCGTTCGACCGCCTGCTCGCGCAGCTCGACACCGCCACCGCGGCGACGCGGCGCTTCACCGCCGACGCGTCGCACCAGATGCGCACACCCCTGTCGGTGCTCAAGGTGCAGATCGAGCTCGCCCGCCGCGGCTCGCGCGAGGCGCTGGACGAGATTGCGACCGCGGTCGCCCGCCTCGAACGGCTGCTCGTGCAGCTGCTCGCGCTCGCCCGCGCCGAGGAGGCGGGCGTCGCCCCGCCGCTCGAACGCGTCGACCTGCGCGAGGTGGCGGTGCGCGTCATCAGCCGCCGCATCGGCGCGGCGATCGAGGCGGGGGTCGAGCTGCAGCTCGACGCCCCCGATGCGCCGATGCCGGTCACCGGCCACCGCACCCTGCTGGTCGAGATCCTCGGCAACCTTGTCGACAACGGCATCCGCTACAACCGCCCCGGCGGGACGGTGACGGTCGCCATCGCCACCGCGGCGGACGGCGCGACGCTGCTGTCCGTGCGCGACGACGGCCCCGGCATCGCCGCCGCCGACCGGGAGCGCGTGTTCGAGCGCTTCGTCCGGCTCGGCGACCCCGCCGGCCCCGACGGCAGCGGCCTCGGCCTCGCCGTCGTCCGCTCGGCGGCGGCGCGGATCGGCGCGCGCGTGACGCTGGCGGATGCCGCGCCGGGCCTGATCGTCCGCCTGCGCTTCTAGCGCGCCGCGCCTTCGAACTTGTCGCGACGCCGCCGGCCGACCAGGAGGCCGCTTTCCAGCCGCGCGCACAGTGCGGTGTAATAATCCGTCAGGAACGCCGCATCGTCGCCCTGATCGGCCAGCCCCGCCTTGCGCCGGATCGTCGCCGCGACCGCCCCGATCGCGACCGGGTCGCCGCCGCGCAGCACGTCCTCCAGCGTCTGCAATTCGTAGACGCCGTACAGCGCCAGCGCCGCCTCCGGGAACCGGCGGCGCGGCCGTTCCGCGGTCACCGCCAGATCGACCGCGAGCGTCCGCACCACGGTCTGCACCACCCACGTCCCCGCCACCAGATCGCCGATCCGCAGCCGGTCGCGGTTGAACAGCGGGAAGAACAGGAAGATACCCGTCCACAACAGCGCGAAGATGGTCAGGAACGCATCCGCCGTCCCCGCCGCCGCCTGCGCGCCGAGGAAGGACAGCGGCAGGAACACCTCGATCTCGCGCATCGCGTTGCGCGCCAGCACCGCGCCCGCGGTCAGCCGCGCCCCGTCGCGCGCGACGACGCGCAGCCCCATCAGCCGCTTGCCCGGCGTCGCGCCGCGTCCGCCCATCTCGAACAGGACGAACCAGCCGTTGCGCAACAGGAAGGCGCCGATCAGCCACAGGATCTTGGCGATGTCGGCACCGGTCGACCGGTCGATATAGGCGAGCGCGATCGTCGCGACGATCAGCGCGACCAGCATCGCGCCGACGTCGATCAGGAACGCTGCCGCGCGCGTACCGGCCCCGCCCAGCTCGAGCTGCAGGTCGACGCCCTCCGGCGTGACGAAGCCGCGCCGCAGCGACGCCGGCCCCCTAGTCCGGCGACCAATGCGCATGCCGCCTCCCGATCCCGTAATAATAGACCAGCCACGCCGCCAGCATCGCCGCCCCGATCCCCAGCCGTGCGCCGTCGCCGGTCACCACCTGCCGCCCGACCCCTTCCAGGATCGCCGCCACCGCCAGCATCAGCACCACCCCGGCGACCGCGACCGCCGCGGTGCGCCCGGCGGCGACCAGCGCGACCATCCGCTCCTGCGCCCCCGGAAAGGCGATCGCGGTGCCGATCCGCATCCCCGCCGCGCCGGCGATCATGATCGCGAACAGCTCCGTCGTGCCGTGGATCGCCAGCCACGCGCCGAAATTCGGGCCGAGCCCCTTATCGGCGAACACCGCGATCATCGCGCCGAGCGTCAGTCCGTTGTACAGCACCAGCAGCGCGGTCGGCACGACAAAGGCGAAGCCGAGCGCGAAGGCGAAGATCGCGATCTGCGCATTGTGCCCGAACAGGAAGCTGGCGAACACGCCCAGCCCGTCCTGCTGGGTCGTGTAGAGGGTGTTGCGCAGCATCGCCGCCGAGGCGCCCGGATCGCGCCCGCCCGCCAGGCCTTCGGGGATGATGCCGAAGAACCACGACGGGTCCGCCCGCACCAGCGCATAGGCGGCGAGCGTCCCCGCCAGCGTCAGCACCGCCATCACCAGCGTCTCGCGCCACAGCGACGCGACCGCCGCCGGCCAGCCGTGCGTGAAGAACCGCCCGAGGTCGCGCCACGCCGAATCCGACACGCCGTAGATCTGGAAATAGGCGCGCGCGCACAATTGCTCGAGATAGGCGACCAGCGCCCGGTCGAGCGACGTCTCGCGCGCCACCGACAGCGACGACAGCGCCGACCGGTAGAGCAGCGGCAACGCGAGCAGATCGTCGTCGGCCAGCACCCGCACCGAACGCTTCTCGATCCGGCCGAGCAATGCGTCCAGCCGCGCCCAGTCGGCGCCGTGCGCCGCGCGAAAGCGGCTGGCGTTGAGCGGCGGCGGGGCGGCATCGACGAATGCGCTCACAACAGGCTCCTCCGCTTGAGGTCGACATAGCCCTCGACCAGCCGCTCGGGCACCTGATCGTACGGGCTCTCGATGACGTGGACGCCGAGGTGCCGCAGGCGCAGCAGCACCAGCCGCCGGTCGCGGAGCAGCGCCGCGGCGGTCACCGCGCGGGTGACGTCGGCGGGCGTCGCGGGGGCGCGCGCGACGATCGTCTCCAGCTCCTCGTCGCGCAGCACGACGATCAGCACCAGATGCGTGCGCAGCAGCCGCGCGACCGCGCGGACCATGAAATCGGCGGAGGTCGGGTCGGTGAATTCGGTGAACAGCACGATCATCGACCGCCGCGTCAGCCCCGCCGCCATCGTCGTCAGCGCAAAGGTGTAATTGGTTTCCTCGCCGCTGTAATCGATCCCCGCCGCCAGCTGCTGCAGCGCGGGAAAGGCCGCCGATCCGCCGATGAAGCCGCTCGCGACGCGGGGGCGCGAATCGAAGGCGTGGAGCGCGACCCGGTCGCCCAGCTTCAGCGCCACCCAGCCGGTCAGCAGCGCCGCCGACACCGCGCGGTCGACGCGCGGGATGCCGCCGACCGGCTCCGACATCTGCCGCCCCGCATCGATCGCGAAGACGATCTGGCTGTTGCGTTCGGTGCGATATTCCTTGGCGTGCAGCTTCAGGTGGCGCGCCGACTGTTTCCAGTCGATCGCGCGCCGGTCCATCCCCGAGCGGAATTCGACCAGCGCGTCGAAATCGGTGCCGTCGCCGCGGTCGCTCTGCGCGAGCAGGCCCTGCACCGCGTGGCGCTGGAACACCTGCGCGCCCTGCCGCCGGATCGCCTCGACATCGGGCAGTACCGGCAGCACCTGCCCCGTTCCGATCCGCGCCTGCCGCCAGACCAGCCCGAGCGGCCCCGCCCAGCGCACCCACAGGGTATCGAGCCGCGCGGTGCCGCGCCGCACCGGCGTCAGCATTATTGCCCCCTCGCCGCGCCCGCCGGCCAGCATGACGTCGAACCGGTCGTCGCCGGCGAGCAGCGGGTCGGGCGCCAGCGCCACCTGTGCGGTCTTCGCCCGCGCCGCTCCTGCGATCGTCACGCCGACCGGCACGGTCAGCGGCACGCCGATCGACGCGCTTGGCGGCAGCGCCAGCGTCGCGCTCGCTCGGCCGCGCCCAAGCAGCGCATCGGTGAGCACCAGCAGCAGCAGCGCGAACGGCCAGCCGAGCCCCGCATACCAGCGCCCCGGCACCAGCATGGCGACCAGCAGCGCGACCGGAGCCCCGATCGCCGCTGCCAGCACCGCCATGCGGGTCGGATAGATCAACGCGGCGCCTCGATCGTCTCGATGATCTGCGCGACGACATCCTCGATGCCGCGCCCACCGATTTCCGCCGCGGGGGACAGGATCAGGCGATGGCGCAGCAGCGCGGGGGCGAGCGCCTTGACGTCGTCGGGGATGACGAAGTCGCGGCCGTCGAGCGCCGCCCGCGCCCGCGCCGCGCCCGCCAGCATCGCGCCCGCGCGCGGCGAGGCGCCGCTCTCCAGATCGGCGACGTCGCGGGTGCCGCGGACCAGCGCGACGATATAGTCGATCACCGCATCGACGAGCTGAACGCCCGCGACCGTCTTCACCGCGGCATCGATCGTCGCCGCATCCGTGCAGCGCGCGACGCCCCAGTCGGCCGGCGACATCGCGGCGGCGCGCGCGCCATGCGCCGCGACGATCCGCCGCTCCTCCTCCGCACTTGGATAGGCCACCGTCTGCTTGAACAGGAACCGGTCGAGCTGCGCCTCGGGCAGCGGATAGACGCCCTGCTGCTCGATCGGATTCTGCGTCGCCACCACCATGAAGCGGTTGCTCAGCGGCAGGCTTTCGCCGTCGATCGTGACGGTACGCTCCTGCATCGCCTCCAGCAGCGCCGCCTGCGTCTTGGGCGAGGTGCGGTTGATCTCGTCCGCGAGCAGCAATTCGGTGAAGATCGGGCCGCGCGTCAGCGTGAAGGTCGACGTCTGGAAGTTGAACAGATTGGCGCCGATGATATCGCCCGGCATCAGGTCGGGGGTGAACTGGATGCGCCCGAAATCGAGCCCGACCGTGTGCGCGAAGCTGTGTGCGATCAGCGTTTTGGCGGTGCCCGGCGGCCCTTCCAGCAGGATATGCCCGCCCGCGAACAGCGCCACCAGCAGCAGGTCGACGGTGCCGTCGTGGCCGACCACCGCCTTGCCGATCTCGGCGCGGATCGCCTGCCCCAGCGCCTGGACCTCTTCAACCGTCACCGTGTCTTCTCCTGTTGCCATCGATGGAGCGCCCGTGCGGCGGCCAGCATGTCGTCGCGATGATCGGCGCGGGTCGCGTCGGCGGCGAGCGCGCTGAACCTGCTCCCCCCGCGCAGCCGGTCGAGATAGCGGTCGGCGTCGTCGTCGGACAGGCCCGGCGGCACGCCGAAGATCGCGCGCGCGCGTTCGCGGACCAGCGCCGCATAACGCCCGCCGAGCCCGCCCTCGCGCCCCGCCTTGCGCACGATCATCGCGCTGTTGTCGACCAGCGCCGCCTTGCCGAAGGCGATCGCGCGGGCGCGCGGGTGCGCCGCGCCGAAGCGGACCAGCGCCTGCCAGCCGACCAGCGCCAGCGCGACGAGGATGGCGAGCGTCATCGCCAGGAACGGCGGCTCGAATGCGAGCTTCAACGGACTGCGGCCGCGCCCCAGCCCGTTGAGCGTCACGTCGAAGGCGACGCCCTGCGCCCCGGTCGCATTGACGAAATCGATGAGGTCGAGCGCGGCGCGGGCCCGGTCCAGCCGCCGGATGCCGTGGTTGGCCAGCAGGTCGGGGTCGGCGAGGATATAGGTGTTGGTGCCGGACACCTGCCCCAGCACGATCCGGCCGGCATCGTCGCTGACCAGCGGCGTCAGCGCCGGCCCGGTCACCGCCTGCAACGGTCGCGGCGCCGCCACCGCCAGCGTTTTGGGCGCCCAGGCCACCGGGCGCAGCGGCCGCGCCCTGCTCGGCCGGCGGGTGACCGTCATCTCCGTCGCCGGCGCCAGCATCGCCGCCGGGTCCGCGGCCGCCAGCAGCCCGGCGACGTCGACCCAGCCCTCGACCGCGTCGTCCGCCACGCTCGCCCATTTCGGCAGGACGATCAGCGTCGCGCGATTGCGCCGCATCTCCATGAACGTGCTGACGTCGACGGTGCCGTGGTCGGGGGTGGCGACCACCAGATCCTCGGTATCCCACCCCTCCTCGGCGCGCAGGATTCGCGGGTTGCGCCCGGTCGCCCGGGCCAGCTCGACGATCCCCGCATAGCCGGTCGCCGCATGCGACAGCGCATGCGCGCCGGCGTTGCGACCCGATGCGAAATCGGGCGCATAGGCACCGAGCAGCAGCGATCCGGCGAACCCCAGCACGCCGATGACCAGCAGCAACGCCACGGTCAGCGGCGCAAAGACGCTGTCCGCCCGCGCCCGCGCGCCGATCGCGACCTCGCTCATGAACGCCACGCCTGCGGCAGCGCGAAACCGGCATAAGCGGCGCGCGCCGCCTGCCAGTCCGCATCGGCGACGGGCCGGCCACCGAACTGGCTGCGCTCGACCGGCGCGGCGATGCTGGCGAACAGCGGCCGCACCGCCGCCGGCAGCATGGGCGCGGCGGCGAGTTCGCGCGCGGTCAGCGACGGCCGGCGCAACTGCGGGCGGCGGCGGGCGATATCGTCGATCGAATGGAACAGCAGGGAATGGATCGCCTCGGCGAAGCGCCCCTCCGCGGCGAGCCGGTCCGCCTCGCGCAGCCACGCCCGCGCCGGCGCCGCATCGGGCACCCAGCCGTCGCCGTCGCTTTCCGCCATGGGCGCACCGCGCCGCCGCCGGGGCAGGCGCCATTCGCCCGAGCGGATGCGCTCGACCACCATCCAGACCATCGCCGCCGCGACCGCCACGAGCAGCGTCCACAGCAGGATGCGGGCATAAGGCGCATCTGGCATCAGGCTCGCGATCCAGCCGAGCAGCCGCCCGACCGGGCGGAACGCCGCGGCGATCCAGCGGCCGATCGTCTCCAGCCATTCCGGCGTCTGCGGCGGCGGCGGCGGACGCGTCAGCGTGAACTGGATCGACGGATCGGCGCGCAGCGCGGCATGCGCTGCGGCGAGCCGGTCGGCCACCGCCGGATCCTGTGCTGACGCCGCGATACTACCCTCCCAGCCCCTACCCTCCGAGCCCCGATGCCCGACGGCATCAGGCACGCCCCGCGGCGAACCTAGCCGGATCGGCCCGTCGCGCAATCACCGAAATCCGCCTGCCCGTCGATCGGGCTGGACAGCCTCCGGATCGGCCGCCACCATCGCCTTCGGGACAGAGCCGGGGGACGAGAAAGATGGCGGGCAGCGCGAGGGTCGGGCGCGGACACGGCATGTCCGTCGGCAGCGTGTTCGGCCGCAGCACCGACGTCATCCGCACCAATCCGGTGGCGACGCTCGGCACCAGTTTCGTGCTGATGGCCCTGCCGCAGCTGCTGACCGCGCAGATCGGCCGCGGCGGCGCTATCTTCGACGGCGTCCGTGACGGACTGTACGTCGCGGCGGGCCTCTATGTGCTGGTGATCGGCGCGCTGTGGCTGGTCGCGAGCGGCGCGCTGGTCCAGGCGACGATCGCGCACGATCAGGGTCGCGAGGCCGCAGTACCCGAGATGCTGCGCGTCGGCGTCCTGCGCATCCTGCCGCTGTTCGCGGTCTATCTGCTGTTCACGATCGGCGTGATGATCGGCACGATGCTGCTGATCGTTCCCGGCGTCATGCTGGCGGTGATGTGGTCGGTGTCGCTGCCCGCGATCGTCGCGGAACGGACCGGCGTGTTCGGCGCGTTCGGGCGCAGCCGCACGCTGACCAAGGGCGCCCGCTGGCCGGTGTTCGGCATCCTGCTGCTCGCGCTCGTCATCTACAGCCTCGCCTCGGCGGCGGTCGGGGTGGCGAGCGTCGCCGGGTCGGGCTCGTTC
Source organism: Sphingomonas sp. UBA978 (assembly GCF_002292295.1). Lineage (GTDB taxonomy): Bacteria > Pseudomonadota > Alphaproteobacteria > Sphingomonadales > Sphingomonadaceae > Sphingomonas. The sequence continues at coordinate 115,629 of NZ_DBBS01000010.1, read as the reverse complement.
GCGGCGATCGCCGGCGGGGCGGAGGTCGCGACGCCGCGCGTGCCGCTGCTCGCGCAATTGCTCCAGTCGGTGGTGACGACGGTGATGCTGACCTGGTTCACCATCGTCGGTGCATCGCTGTTCGTCGAGCTGCGCCACTGGAAGGACGGCCCGGACGCCGATCGCCTCGCCGACATCTTCGCCTGACACGGGGGGCCGGACCTCGCGGCGCCGTCGACCGTTGCACGCGCACCACAGGAGCCCCGCCATGACGCACACCCTCGCCGAACTCGATGCGATCCGCGCCGACTGCCGCCGCATGGTCACCAGGCGCGCGGCGATCTCCGCCGGGGCGTCGGTGGTGCCCGTGCCGGGCGCCGACCTCGTCGCCGACGTCGGCATCCTCAAGAAGATGCTGCCCCAGATCAGCGAACGCTTCGGCCTGCGCGCCGACCAGGTCGAAAAGATGGATTCCACCCGCGCCCAACAGGTCCTCGCGATCGCCGCGAGCCTGGGAAACAAAGTGATCGGCCACACCATCACCAAACACGTCGTCCTGCTGCTGCTGCGGCGGATGGGCGTCCGCGTCGCCACCGCCTCGGTTGCGCGCTACGTGCCCTTCATCGGATCGGCGGTGGCGGCGACGATCAGCTTCGGCGCGATGAAGCTCGCCGGCAACGCGCATATCGAAGATTGCTACACCACCGCCAGGGCACTCGCGGGGCTGGACGACGCACGCCCCTGACGATCGGTCGTCGAACCGGCCCGACGATAAAAAGCAAACAAACGTACCTGCCGGTACAGAAAGCGGTTGACGCACCGCCTTCGCCGTTTATATACCGCTCAGTATAGAACGTGGCAGCCGCAGCGCAACAGCCATGCAACCCGTCCTCCAGCCGGAGCGATCCGACGGCGTGCAGCCCTGTGCGCCGATCGTGGTCGCTCGCCATCGCCGACCATCAGCCACGGACCAGGCGTCCGCGGGCAACGACCCGCCGCGTCCACACGACATGATCGAGGGAGATCATCATGGCCTATCTAGCCTTCACTGCCTGGGATGCCGACACCATCACCGCGGCACCGCGTCCGGTCGCCGACCCCATCCCCGCCGCACCGACGCCCCGCCCCCGGCTCAGCGCGCTCGAATGGTCGGTCGTCGCGCTCGCCGCCAAGGACCCGTTGTCGTCGCTGCGCACGCCCGGCCGCATGGCGGTGGCGATGGGCGCGCTGTTCGGCGACCGCCGCCGCTCCGCGCTCGCCGACCACCGGCTGGAGGCACTGCGCCGGATCGCGGTGCTCAGCCGCCATCAGGGCTATACCGTCGCCCCGACCGAGATCCGCGCCTTCGTCGCCGCCGGCTTCAGCGAGGATCAGTACGAACTGATCGTCGACAGCCTGCGCGCCGCAACCCGCCATGCGGGAGCCTACGCATGAACATGCATGCCCCCATCGATACCGACGCGGTCGACACGACCGTCCGCCCGAAGCGCCCGTGGCGCAAGGGCGCGCTGATGCTGGTGCCGATCGCCGCCGCCGGCATCGCCTATGGCCTGATCGATCGCGATGCGCCCGCCACGGCCGCGCCGCCACCGCCCGCTGTCACGGTCGCGCAACCTTTGGTCCGCGCGGTCAACGAATGGGACGATTACGTCGGCCGCTTCGAACCGAGCCGCAGCGTCGAGGTGCGCCCGCGCGTCTCCGGCGCGGTGACCGCGATCCACTTCACCGACGGCGCGATCGTGCGGCAGGGGCAATTGCTCTTTACCATCGATCCGCGCCCCTTCGCCGCTGCATTGGCAGAGGCGCGCGCCGGCCTCGCCAGCGCGCAGAGCGACGTCGCGCTCGCCCGCGCCAACCTCGACCGCGCCAACCGGCTGGTCGCGGACGATGCGGTATCGAAGAGCGACGTCGACCAGCTCAACGCCCGGCTGCGTGCCGCCACCGCCTCGCTCGCCGCGGCGCAGGCGCGGGTGCGGGCGCGCGCGCTTGACATGGAGTTCACGCAGGTGCGCGCGCCGATCGCGGGCCGCATCTCCGATCGCCGCATCGATGCGGGCAATCTGGTCGCGGCGGGCGACGCCAACGGCACGCTGCTGACCACAATCAACGCGCTCGATCCGATCTACTTCAGCTTCGACGGGTCGGAGGCACTGTTCCTCAAGACCAGGCGCGCCGCCGCCTCGGGCGCCGACGTGACCCCGGTCGAGGTCCGCCTGCAGGACGAAGGCGATTATCGCTGGAAGGGCCGGCTCGATTTCACCGACAACGGGCTCGATCCCAAGTCCGGCACGATCCGCGGCCGCGCGGTGCTCGCCAACCCGGACTTGTTCCTGACGCCGGGGATGTTCGGCAACATGCGGCTCGGCAGCGGCGGCACGGTGCGTGCGCTGCTGGTCCCCGATTCGGCGGTACAGACCGATCAGGCGCGCAAGACCTTGCTCACCGTCGCGCAGGACGGGTCGGTGACCGCCAAACCGGTGCAGCTCGGCCCGGTCCTCGGCGGCCTGCGCGTGATCCGCGCCGGCCTGTCGCCGAACGACCGCGTCGTCATCAGCGGCACGCAGATGGCGATGCCGGGGGCGAAGGTCACCGCAAAGCCAGGCCGCATCGCCCCCGTCGGCGACGTGGCGCCCCCCGGCGGCGGCACCGCGCCGGCCGCGGGCGAGGTCACCTTCGCACCGTAACGGCCGATCGCCCTCGCCTGCCGAACTCCATCCTCTTCCGGGGAGCATATCATGCGCTTTTCGCGCTTCTTCATCACGCGGCCGATCTTCGCCGCGGTCATCGCGGTCATCATCACGATCGTCGGCGCCATTGCCTATTGGGGCCTGCCGGTGTCCCAATATCCCGACATCGTGCCGCCGACGGTGACCGTCACCGCGACCTATCCCGGCGCGTCGGCGGAAACCGTCGCGGAGACGGTCGCCGCCCCGATCGAGCAGGAGATCAACGGCGTCGACAACATGCTCTACCAGAGCAGCCAGTCGACCGGCGACGGCACGGTGACGATCACCGTCACCTTCCGCCTCGGCACCGATCTCGACGCCGCGCAGGTGCTGGTGCAGAACCGCGTCGCGGTCGCGGTGCCGCGCCTGCCGCAGGAGGTGCAGCGCTTGGGCGTGGTGACGCGCAAGACCTCGCCCGACTTCCTGATGGTCGTCAATCTGATCTCGCCCGATCATAGCCTCGATCGCGGCTATATCTCCAACTATGCGCTGACGCAGGTCCGCGACCGGCTGGCGCGGATCGAGGGCGTCGGCGACGTGCGGCTGTTCGGCGCGCGCGACTATGCGATGCGGGTGTGGATCGATCCCGGCCGCGCCGCCGCGCTCAACCTCACCGCGGGCGACATCGTCCAGGCGTTGCGCGCGCAGAATGTACAGGTCGCCGCCGGCACGCTCGGCCAGCCGCCCTATGCCAATGGCAGCGCCTTCCAGCTCAACGTCGAGACGCAGGGTCGCCTCGTCGATCCGGCGCAATTCGGCCAGGTCGTGATCCGCACCGATGCCGACGGCCGCCAGGTCCGCGTCGCCGATGTCGCGCGGGTCGAACTGGGTGCCGCCGATTACGCCTCCAACACCTATCTGTCGGGCGAACCCACGGTGATCGCCGCGGTGTTCCAGCGTCCCGGCTCGAACGCGCTCGCCGCCGCCGAGGCGGTCAGCGCCGAGATGGAGGCGATGGCGAAGGACTTCCCCAAGGGGCTCGCCTATCGCGTTATCTACAATCCCACTGAATTCATCGCCCAGTCGATCGACGCGGTGAAGCATACGCTGATCGAGGCGATGATCCTCGTCGTGCTCGTCATCCTCGTCTTCCTGCAGAAATGGCGCGCGGCGATCATCCCGATCGTGGCGATCCCGGTGTCGCTGATCGGCACCTTCGCGGTACTGGCGGCCCTAGGATACAGCCTCAACAATCTGTCGCTGTTCGGCCTCGTCCTCGCAATCGGCATCGTCGTCGACGACGCGATCGTCGTGGTCGAGAATGTCGAGCGCAACCTCGAACGCGGGCTGACCCCGCTCGAGGCGGCGCGCACCTCGATGGACGAGGTGTCGGGCGCGCTGGTCGCGATCGTGCTGGTGCTGTGCGCGGTGTTCGTGCCGACGCTGTTCCTCACCGGCCTGTCGGGTGCCTTCTACCAGCAGTTCGCGGTGACGATCTCGACCGCGACGATCATCTCGCTGCTGCTGTCGCTGACGCTGTCGCCGGCACTCGCCGCGCTGCTGCTCAGGGCGCACGACCGCGACCATACCGGCAATCGCCTGACGCAGGCCGTGCGCCGCGCCGGCGACGCGTTCAACCGCGGGTTCGAGCGGATGAGCGCGGGCTATGCCACGCTGACCGCGGCGCTGGTCGCGCGCCCGAAGCGGATGATGACGGTCTATGTCGGCCTGATCGCCGCCACCGGTGCCCTGTTCTGGGCGACGCCCTCGGGCTTCATCCCGGCGCAGGACCAGGGCTATTTCCTCACCGTCGTCCAATTGCCCTCCGGCGCCTCGGTCGAGCGTACCGACGCGGTCGTGCAGAAGGTCGCCAAGCGCATCCTGCCGCTCGCGGGCGTCAAGGGCGCGGTCATGCTCGCCGGCTTCGACGGCCCGTCGCAGACGCTCGCCCCCAATGCCGCCGCTGCCTATATCCCGCTGAAATCGTTCGAAGAGCGCGAAGCGCTTGGCGTCACCCTCGCCAGCATCATGGCGGAAGCACAAAAGGCGACCGCCGACATCGACGAGGCGCGCATCTTCGTGATTCCGCCGCCGCTGATCCAGGGCATCGGCTCGGCCGGCGGCTATCGCCTGATCGTGCAGGACAAGAATGGCGGCAGTTACCAGAAGCTCGGCGAGGAGACAGGCAAGCTGATCGCTAAGGCGAACCAGACCGAGGGGCTGGCGCAGGTCTTCACCTTCTTCGATTCCGCCACGCCGCGCATCTTCGCCGATATCGACCGGGCCAAGGCCGACATGCTCGGCGTCCCCCCGGAACGCGTGTTCGAGGCATTGCAGGTCTATCTCGGCTCGGCGTTCGTCAACGACTTCAACCTGCTCGGCCGCACCTATCGCGTCACCGCACAGGCCGATGCGCCATTCCGCGCGACCACGGCGGACATCGCCAACCTCAAGACGCGGTCGAACTCCGGCGCGATGGTGCCGATCGGATCGGTGTCGACCTTCCGCGACAAGACGGGGCCGTATCGCGTTACCCGCTACAACCTCTTCCCTGCGGTCGAGGTGGATGGCGACACCGCGCCCGGCTATTCCTCCGGCCGGTCGCTGGTCGCGATGGAGAAGGTCGCCGCCGAAACGCTGCCTGCGGGATACGGCACCGAGTGGACCGGCATCGCCTTCCAGCAGAAGGCGGCGGGCAGCACCGCCGCCATCGTCTTCGCGCTGGCGGTGGTGTTCGTCTTCCTCGTGCTGGCCGCGCAATATGAAAGCCTCGTGCTGCCGCTGTCGATCATCCTGATCGTGCCGATGTGCCTGCTCGCGGCGATGATCGGCGTGAACCTGCGGGGCATGGACAACAATGTCCTGACCCAGATCGGCCTCGTCGTGCTCATCGCGCTCGCCGCGAAGAACGCGATCCTCGTCGTCGAATTCGCCAAGCAGGCGGAGGAGCAGGACGGGCTATCGCCAGTCGAGGCCGCCGTCCGCGCCGCGCAGGACCGGTTGCGGCCGATCCTGATGACCAGCTTCGCCTTCATCCTCGGCGCGGTGCCGCTGCTGATCGCGACGGGCGCCGGCGCGGAACTGCGGCAGGCGCTCGGCACCGCGGTGTTCTTCGGCATGATCGGCGTCACCGGGTTCGGCCTGCTGTTCACGCCCACCTTCTACGTCGTGTGCCGCGCGCTGGGCGATCGCCTCGCCCGCCGCCGGCACGCCGCCGCCGCCGCCGCGCCCCACGCGCTGCCGGCGGAATAAGGAGCTTCTGATATGCGTGCCATCCTTGCCACCGTCTCCGCGCTCGCCCTGGCCGCCTGCGCGACCGGACCCGATTATGTCGCCCCGCCGACGCCGTCTGCCGCCGCCGGGCCGTTCCTCTCGACCAGCATCGCGGTCGATCCCACGGCCCCCGTGGCGGCCCGCTGGTGGCAATTGTACGACGATCCCGTGCTCGACGGCCTCGTCACCGACGCGCTCGCGGCCAACACCGACCTGCGCGTCGCCGCCGCCCGCCTCGCCCGGGCGCGCGCCGCGCTGCGTGAGGTCCGCGGCGACCGCCAGCCGCAGGGCGAGGTCAGCGCCAGCGGCAATTACGGCCGCGTCGCCGCGATCCAGACCGTCCCCGGCGTCGATCGCGAGGGCTGGCGGATCGATGGCGGCCTCACCGTCTCCTATGAAGTCGACCTGTTCGGCCGCATCAGCCGCAACGTCGAGGCGGCGCGCGGCGACGTCGGCGCGGCGCAGGCCGATCTCGACGCGGTGCGCGTCTCGATCGCCGCCGAAACCGCGCGCGCCTATGCCGACGCCGCTTCCGCTGCGGAGCGGATCGCCGTCGCCGAACGCATCGTCGCGCTGATCGACCGATCGTTGACCGTGACGGCGCACCGGGCCGACGTCGGCCTCACCACCCCGCTCGACACCGCGCGCATCGCCGCGTTGCGCGACCAGCGCCGCGCCGACATTCCGGCGATCCGGGCGCAGCGGCAGGCGGCGCTGTTCCGCCTCGCCACGCTCACCGGCCGCGCGCCCGCGGCGTTGCCGCCGATCGCCGCCGAACGCACGACGACGCTGCGGCTCGACCGTCCGATCCCGATCGGCGACGGTGCCGGCCTGCTCGCCCGCCGCCCCGACGTGCGCGCCGCCGAACGCCGCCTCGCCGCCGCGACCGCGCGGATCGGCGTCGCGACCGCGGACCTATACCCGAAGATCAGCCTCGGCGGATCGATCGGCCAGACCAGCACCGGCCTCGGCGACCTGTTCGGCGGCGGGCCGCTGCGCTGGCTGCTCGGACCGCTCATCAGCTGGAACGCCAACCCGACCAAGGCGCGCGCGCGGATCGCCGGGGCGGAGGCGGACACGCAGGCCGCACTCGCGACCTTCGATGGCACCGTGCTGCAGGCGCTGGAGGAGAGCGAAACCGCGCTCTCCGCTTATGCCAACGCGCTCCAGCGCCGCACCGCGCTGCAATCCGCGCGCGACCAGGCCGCCGCCGCCGCGCGCATCACCCGTGCGCAGCAGCGCGAAGGCCAGATCGACAGCCTCGTCGCGCTCGACGCTGAACGCACGCTGGCGGACACGGAGGCGACGCTGGCGCTGGCGGACGCGCAGATCGCCGACGCGCAGGTCGACCTGTTCCGCGCGCTGGGCGGGGAATGGAGCACCTGACGGTACGCGCCGGCCATGACGCGAATCCGCATGCCGCTCCATCGTAGCGCCGACCGACAATTCGCCTCAGGCTATCGACAGAGTCGGCCCGGTTAACCGGACGGGCCGGCGCGCCGTCATCAGTACGGTTCGCACCAGGCTGCCCAGACGAATGGCGACCGTTCCGTCATGGGTCGGGGTGATCGTCGCCGACACCAGCCGGCCGCCGGCCCAGGACAGAGCGACTGTATGCCCGCCACGCGCGCGCAGGCCGGTAACCTGCCCCGTCGGCCATGCATCGGGCAGCGCGGGCAGCAACGCTATCTCGTCCCGGCGGCTGCTCACCAGCATCTCGGCGATGGCCGCGGCACCCCCGAAATTGCCGTCGATCTGGAACGGGGGGTGGGCGTCGAAGAGGTTGGGGTAGGTGCGCTTGTGACCAATCAAGTATTGCATGATGCGGTGGGCGCGGTTGCCGTCGCGGAGGCGGGCCCAGAGCGCGACGCGCCAGGCGGTTGCCCAGCCCGTCGCCTCGTCGCCGCGGGTGTCGAGCGAGCGGCGCGCGGCGGCGGCGAGCGCGGGCGTCGCGACCGTATCGATCTGATGCCCCGGGAAGACGCCGTAGAGGTGGCTGACGTGACGGTGGTGGAGGTCGTTCGCACCCGCGTCCCAGTCGGCCTGCCATTCCTGCAGCTGCCCCTGCCCGCCGATCCGGTACGGCGCCAGCCGGTCGCGCGTGGCGAGGAACTGCCGCGCGAGATCGGGGTCGCGGCCGAGGATCGTCGCCGCCTCCGCCGCCTGACCGAACAGGTCGCGCAGGATCGCCATGTCCATCGTCGGGCCGGCACAGATCGATGAGCCGTGGCCATGGTTGTTCTCGGGCGACAGCGACGGGTTGGTCACCAGAAAACCGGTGTTCGGGTCCTGCTGCAACGTGTCGACGAAGAACAGCGCGGCATCGCGGATCAGCGGATAGACCGAGGCGAGGAAGGCCGTGTCGCAGCCATAGTCGTAATGGTCCCACAGATGCGTGCACAGCCACGCCCCGCCCGTCGGCCACATGCCGAACGCAGGGCCGTCGATCGGCGCCGTCGCCCGCCACAGATCGGTGTTGTGATGGCAGACCCAGCCGCGCGCGCCGTACATGACGCGGGCGGTGCGCGCGCCGGTGACGGCGAGGTCGCGCACCATCGCGACGAGCGGCTCAACGCATTCGGGCAGGTTGGCCGGTTCGGCCGGCCAATAGTTCATCTGGGTATTAATATTGATCGTGTATTTGCCGCCCCAGGGCGGGTTGGTGCTGTCGTTCCAGATGCCCTGCAGATTGGCCGGCTGGCTGCCCGGGCGCGAACAGGCGATGAGCATGTAGCGCGCATAATTGAAGTAGAGCGTGGCGAGCGAGGGATCGTCGCTCGTCTCGCCGCCACGGATGCGGTGGTCGGTCGGCAGCTGCGCCGCCGCGCCGCGGCCGAGATCGAGCGAGACGCGGCGGAACAGCGTGCGATGCGCCGCAGTCGTGTCGTGCGCGATGCGGCGATAGCCGCGCCGGGCGGCGGCATCGATCTGGCCGCAGGTGATCGCGGTCGGATCGCCGCCGACGTCGTCGAAGCGGCGATAGCTGGTCGCCATCGCGACGAGGACGACGAGTTCGCGCGCGCCGCGCACGACGAGGCGCCCGCCGTCGCGCCGCACCTGCCCACCGCTCGCGGACACGCGGACCCGCGCCTCGTAGCGCAGCGCGCCGGGGATGCCGTGCGCCGCCTCGTTGCGGCCGGACAGAAGGATCTCGCCATCGCCGCGGCCGGCCGTCACCTGCGCCTGCTTGACCGGCGTCGTCAGCGACAGGTCGACGTCGATCGTGCCGCCGGGCGCGGCGGTCAGCCGGATGGCGATGACCTGATCGGTCGGCGAGGCGATCACCTCGCGCCGGTACGCGACGCCGCCCGCCGACCAGCGGGTGCTGGCGATCGCGGTGTCGAGGTCGAGTTCGCGGCGATAGCCGGCGACGGGGCGGGAGGGTTCGGCGGGGGTGACCTCGCTCCGCAATCCCTTGGGCGCAGGGGCAGGCGCGGCGGCCGCGGGCGCACCGGCGCGGTCGATCACGAGCGTGCCGATGGTGCCATAGGGCATCTGCCGGAGCGGGCGCGCCATCACCGCCTCGCCGACCAGCGCCTGCGCCCTGGCAAATTCGCCGGCGAAGACCAGCCGCCGCACCTCGGGCAGGGCCGCGAGCGCGTCCGGACTGGCGGGCGCATACGGCCCGCCCGCCCACAAGGTATCCTCGTTGAGCTGGATATATTCGTGGTCGATACCGCCATGGACCATCGCGCCGATCCGGCCATTGCCGACGGGCAGCGCCTCGACCCAGCTGGCAGCCGGCTGCGCATACCACAGGATGGTCGAGGCGGGATCGCTCGCCGCGGGCCGCGCGGCGGCAGCCGCGGCGGTGGCGGCGGGGACGGCGAGCGTGGCGCCCGCCGACAGACCCGCGATCGCGTCGCGGCGGCTGATGCCCGGTCCTGTGTCTCGCGTCATCATTTTGTCCTTCATGGAACCAGCAGCGGGCGCATGTCGGGCACCGCGTCCGCCAGTTCCTTCGTCACGATCGTCGCGAAGAAGGCGGCGCCCTGTTTGCCGAGGTGGGTGTTGTCGAAGGACAGTTTCGGCACCGCGAGCGGCTGCACCTGCACCTCTGTCGCCGCCGGCGGCGTGGCGGCGGGTGCGAGCGGCTGCGATCCGGCGGGCAATTGCGCGAACATCTGCGATGCCGCCGGCCCCATCGCCTGGACGATCGCGGCGCTGTCGGCATGGAGGTCGAGCAGCGGCACCTTGAGCTCGGCGGCGACCTGCCGGGTCGCGGCGGCCCAGGGCGCGAGATCGTCGACCAGCCGGCCGTCGGCGAAGATGCGCCGGGTCAGCGGCGTCACGAGGATCGGCTTCGCACCGAGCGCGCGCGCCTCGCGCACGTAGCGGCGCAGGTTTTCGGGGAAGCCGGTCGCAAGGTCGGTCGAGCGGCCGGGCTTACCCGGCTGGTCGTTGTGGCCGAACTGGATCAACACCCAGACCGTACGATAGCCCGGCACGCGCATTTCGTTCCGCGCGACGTCCCACGACCCTTCCCACCGGTAATTGCCCGAGCTGCGCCCGCCGCGCGCGAGGTTGATGCAGGCAAGGAACGAGGTGACGTGATCGGCACAGAAGGCAGGCCCCCAGCCGCCGATCACGGCCGTGGTCGAATCGCCGACGAGGATGACCTTCGACGGTTCGATCCGGCGCACCGGCGGGCTGCCGGGCGGCGGCGTCATCTGCGCGGACGCCGCGCCGGCGGTCGCCCATGCGAGCAGAGCAAGAAAACGGATCATGGGACGATATCCTCTCTGCGGCCGTGCCGGCCGGTCAGTCCAAAGCCCGCGTGCCGGCGATCGTCAGGCGCGCGGCCGCGCCGGGTGCGGCCTTGCCTGCGCCCGCCGCGGGCGGCTGACCGCCGCCGATCCACAGGTCGACGACGCCGGGCGCGACGCGGCGACGGCCCGCCGGATCGACGATGCTCATCGCCCGCGGATCGATGGACAGCGCCACGTCCCGGCTCTCGCCCGGCTTCAGGTGGATGCGCTGGAAGCCCATGAGCGCGCGCAGCGGTGCGCCGGGCGCGGCCTGCGACCCGTAGAGCTGGACGACCTCGTCGCCGGCGACCGCGCCGGCGTTGGTGACGCGGACGGTGAGCGTCGCCGTCTCGCCGGCACGGATCCGCGACCGGGCGAGCCGCGGCGTGCCATAAGCGAAGCGCGTGTAGCTGAGCCCGTGACCGAAGCGGTACAGGGGATCGCCGGCGAAATAGCGATAGGTCCGGCCCGCCATCGCATAGTCCTTGAACGGCGGCAGCTGCCCGGCGTCGCGGTAGAAGGTCACCGGCAACCGGCCGGCGGGGCTGAAGTCGCCGGCGATCAGCTCCGCCACCGCCTGCCCGCCCTCGCCGCCCGGATACCAGGCCTCGACGATCGCGGGGACGTGGCGGTCGGCCCATGTGACACCGAGCGCGCTGCCGTTCATCAGGACGAGCACGAGCGGCTTGCCCGTCGCCTGCACCCGTTCGAGCAGATCCTGCTGCGGCGCGGGCAGGTCGAGACTGGTGCGATCGCCCCCGGCGAAGCCCGGTGCGCGGACGCGCATCTCCTCGCCCTCCAGCCGGGCGGTCAGGCCGGCGACGAACACGACGAGGTCGGCATCGCGCGCCGCGGCGACCGCCGCTTCGCCCCGCGCGCCGAAATTGCTCCAGCTCAGGCTCTGGTCGCCGCGCGGGCCGGTCTGGATCGCCTCGACGACGATCGGATAGCGCTGGCCGGCGGTGAGCGTGATCTCGCCGTCCGCGATCGACGCGGGGTCGGCCGCATCCCATGCATCGACGACGGTGCGGCCGTCGACGCGGATGCGATAGCCGCCGTCGCCGTCGAGGCGGAAGCGGTAGGGGCCGGTTTCGTCCGCGGTCAGGAAGCCGGTCCAGCGGATCGAACTGGCGCGCTCGCGCCGTTCGGGCCGGCCCCAGCCGAAGCGGACGGCGGGCGTGGTTTCGGTCCGTACCGCCCGGCCCGCCAGCGCGGTGCCGGCGAATTCCTCGACGCGCAGGCCGCGGGTGGTGCAGGCGCGATCGACGCACAGCGCCCCGGCGGGAATCGCCTTGAGCGGCGCACCGATCAGGCCGGTGCCCTCGACGACCTGAACCCGCGCATCGGGATAGCGACGGCGCAGCCCGGCGACGACGGTCACCGGTTCGGAGGGCGTGCCGTTGTAATTGCCGACCAGCGCATCGGTGGAATCGGCGTTGGGACCGATGACGGCGATGCGGCGGGGCGTGCCCTTGATCGGCAGCAGGCCGTCGTTCTTGAGCAGCACCAGCGACTTGCGCGCCGCATCGAGCGCGGCGGCGCGATGCGCGGGGGTATCGAAGTCGGTCGCGACGATCGTGCCGAAGCGACCGCCGTCGAGCAGGCCGAGACGGATGCGCGCCTCGAACAGGCGCGTCACCGCGCGGTCGAGCGTGGCGGGGTCGAGCATTCCCTGCTCGACCGCATTGACGACGACCTGCGGGTCGGCGCCCTTGTCGCGGCTGAATTCGGCGCAGATCAGGTCGGTGCCCGCGGTGACCGCGGCGGCGACCGCGCGCTCCGGCGTCGGCACCCAGGCGTGCGAGGTCGGCAGGAACAGGTCGGCGATCGCGGCGCAATCCGACACGATATGGCCGGCAAAGCCCCATTGCGTGCGCACCCGGCTCTGCATGAGCGGGCTGGCACAGGCCGGCACGCCGTCCACGGCGTTATAGGCGCACATCAGCCCCTGTACCTTCGCCTCGGTCACCGCCGCACGGAAGGCGGGGAGATAGGTATCCTCCAGATCGTGCGCGCTCGGGTGGATATCGTCGCGATGGCGGTCCGCCTCCGGCCCGCTGTGAACCGCGAAATGCTTGACCACCGCGAGCGTCTTGGGCCGGGCGGGGTCGCTGCCCTGCAGGCCGGTGATGAACGACACGCCGAGCCGCGACGTCAGATAGGGGTCCTCGCCGAACGTCTCCTGCCCCCGCCCCCAGCGCGGGTCGCGGAAGATGTTGACGTTGGGGGACCAGACGGTGAGCCCGCGATAGCGGTCGGAACTGCCGTCCGGATGCCGGGCGGCGAGATATTTGGCGCGGAATTCGGTGGCGATGATGTCGGCGGTGCGATGGACGAGCGGCGCATCCCATGTCGCCGCCAGCCCGATCGCCTGCGGGAAGACGGTGGCGTTGCCGGCGCGCGCGACGCCGTGCAGCCCCTCGCTCCACCACGCATAGGCGGGGATGCCGAGCCGCGGGATGGCGGGGGCATTGTCCTTCAGCTGCGCCGCCTTTTCCGCCAGCGTCATCCGCGCCACCAGATCGGCGGCGCGTCGCTCCGCGGGCAGGCGTGCGTCGCGCCAGGGCGCGTCCTGCGCCGCGACGCCCGCCGCCGATGCCGCCGCGAGCAACAGCGCACATGCCAGCCGCCTCACAGCGCGCGGAACCGGAAGTCGCGGAAGCGCGCCTCGCCCGTGCCGGCCGAATAGAGGCCGGGCCGCAGCATCAGGAAGCCGCCGCGGACATTGTGGTGATAGCCCGACACTTCCATGCCGCGGTCGAAGCGCTGCCACGTCCTGCCGCCGTCGCCGGAGGTGTGGATCGCGACGATATGCCGTTTGTTGGCGATGCGGATCAGCATGCGGCGGCCGTGCGGGTTGGCGGGACGGCCGCGTTCGATGCCATATTGGTGCGTGACGAAGCGCGTCTCGTCGAAGCCGAGGCCGCAATAGAGCTTGTCGTCGTAGAACAGCACGAGGCCGGCGGTGCCGCCCGGCGCGATTTCGATATCGCACTGGAATTCATAGGCCCGATCGCCGGCGATGAGCATCAGCGGTGCGGAATCGACCGGCGCCTTGCCGCTGGCCTTCAAGACCAGCGCGCCCTTGTCCAGCCGGATGCGATCGCGCTCGGCGGGGCCGGGGCGGAAGAAATTCCATTTGGCGCCGAGCTTGAGCGGCTGCGTGAAATCGTCGCTGAGCGGCTGGCCGTGGGCGCCGCTTTGTCCGCCCTTCGGTTTCGGCAATGGCTTCGACAGGTCGCCGCCGGTCATCCGGAACCAGCCGTCCGCGGTCCAGCGGACGGGATCGAGCAGCACCTGCCGCCCCAGCGTCCAATAGCCGTTCTCATAGCCGTGATAGACCGACCACCAGCTGCCGTCCGGCGCCTCGACCAGGCTGGCATGGCCGCGCGACCACCATTTCTCGTCGTTCGAGACGGTGCGGACGATCGGGTTGCCGGGATCGTTGACCCACGGCCCATGGATCGAGCGCGAGCGGGCGACGATCACCATATGGCCGGTGGGCGGGCCGGCGGTGCCGCCGACCGCGGTTATCATGTAGAACCAGCCGCCGTGGCGGTGGATCTTGGGGCCTTCGGGGCTGAACCCCTCGACGTCCCAGTCGTCGGGATAGCGCCAGGGATCGTAGACATGCTCGACCTTGCCGACCGTCTTCAGCCCGTCGTCGGACAGGCGGATGCGGTCGCCGCCCGACAGGAACAGCCAGCGCGAGCCGTCCTCGCCGACCGCGTGGCAGGGATCGATATGGCTGTGCAGGCCGAGGCTGACCGGGTCCGACCACGGGCCGTCGATATGGTCGGCGTGGATGACGAAGATGTCGTTCTTCGGGCTCGCCTTGACCGGGATGTAGAGGAAATAGCGGCCGTCGTGCTTTTCGAGGCTGACCGCCCAGACCGAGCCGATGTTGCGGGTCAGCGCGGCGGTGCGCGGGCGCCAGTTGACGAGGTCGCGGCTGTGCCAGATCGTCAGCCCGGGGTAGCTGTCGAAGCTGGAGAAGGTCATGTAATAATCCGCGCCGTCCTTGAGGATGGCGGGATCGGGCCGGTCGCCGCCGATCAGCGGGTTGAGGAAGCGCCCGTCGCCGAGGTCGGCGATCCGCTGCCCCTCGAAGCCGCGGCGCCAGCTGGCGTCGAACGGGCGGACGCAGCCCTTGTCGGCGACGGCGGCCTGCGCAGGCGCGCCGGGGATCAGCGCAGCGCCGCCGGCGAGCGCCAGCCCGAAGGCGTCGCGCCTGTTGAACTCGGTCATGCGGGCTCCTGGATCAGAAAGGGCTGGTCGCGGTGGACGACGACATGGCCGCGCGCGTCGAAGTCGATGCGGACGAGGCCGGGCTTTTCGCGGAAATGGCTCGCCTCGTCGTTGCCGAAGAAGGTCTGCCACCAGCGGCCCTGCCGGTCGCGGAAGATGTTGCCGCCGCCGCAGCAGGGCGCGCCCTCGTGCGGTTCGCGCCACGGACCGGTGGGGGCGTCGCTCATCCAGATGCGGAAGGAATAGCGGCCCTCGTAGCGGTCGACGACGCCGAGATAATAGATGCCGTCGCGGGTGAACATCGTCGCGCCCTCGTAGCCGAGCTTGCGACAGCCCTCCGGGGCGCAGGGGGCGCGGTGGTGGCGCGGGTCGTTGTCCCATTCGGTCGCGGTCATCGGCTGCCAGTCGCCGGCGAGGCCGGACAGATCGTCCTTCAGCCGGACGATCTCGTTCGCCGAGCCATAGGTCAGCCAGACCGCCTTGCCGTCGTCGAACAGCGTGGCGTCGATGCTGCGCCGGATCGGCGCGTCGGGCGAGAAGGCGTGGACGTACGGTCCCTCCGCCTTGCCGGTCGTGCTGCGCAGCACCGCGAGGCCGGCGCGGCTGATCGAATGGCAGATGTAGTAATTGCCGCGGATGAAGTGGATTTCGGGCGCCCAGAGCGCGCGGAACGGCACGCCGGCGCGCATCCGCCAGCTCTTTTCCCATGTGCCGTCGCGCTCGATTCCCCAGACGAGACCGCGATACTCCCAGCTGTCGAGGTCCTTCGACCGCCACAGCTCGACGCCGTCGTTGACCGCCCAGATGTTGTCGCCGGTCGATCCGGTCATGTAATAATAACCGTCGCCGCCGGGGCAGACGATCGTGTCGCGGATATGGACGTCATGGAGCGGGCGGATGCGCGGGAGAAGCCCCGCCTTGACCGCAGTGCCGGCGTCGGAGGCGTTCCACGGCGCGACCGGATAGCGCGGGCGGCCCGGCCCCTTGTAGCGGACGTCGGGCATGCCGCTGGTCCAGCCGCCGCTGGCGCTGGCCGCGGTGGCGCGGCGGCCGGGGCCGCTGACGCCGCTGAACGACCAATAGTCCTTCGGCGGCGGCGGCACGATGCGGCCGCTGTCGTCGGCATCGGCCGCCCGTTTGGTGCCGGGCAGCGGCGCCGGGCCATAAGGCAGGCCCGACGCCGTCTGGAGCAGCGGCCGTGCCGCCGCACTGCCCGCGATCGCGAGCCCCCCGATCAGCAGATCGCGTCGTTTCATGATCGTCCCCCGGGGAATGCGCCGCGAACCGGCATCAGAAGCTGAACCGCGCGCCGAGGCGATAGACGCGGCCCGAGCTGCCATATTGCGACACCGCCTCCTGACCGTCGTAGGCGTAGCGGTTGCTCGTCTGGTTGGTGAGGTTGAGCCCTTCCGCCGAGATCGACAGGCCCTGCATCAGGTTGATGTTGATCGAGGCATCGACGTTGGTGGTCGAGCGGCTGAAGCCGAAGTCGTTGATGAGCGGGCTGTCGCAGCCCACCGTCTCGACGACCGCGCCGTTGACGACGTTGCCGCCGACGGTGGTGAGGCCCGGGCTGCACGACCCCGCCGCGAGCGGATAGGTGGTGCTGTACCCGGCACGCTGCGCCACCGAGACGCGGGCGCGGAACGCCTTGGTCTCGTAGAACAACGTCGCGTTGATCGCGTCCGGCGACACGCCGAGGAACGGCCCCTGCCCCAGCACCTGCGGCCGGGTCTGCACGCCCGCGGCGCTGACCGCACCCGGATCGAGGATGTAGTTCAGCTCCGACTTGATGTGCGTGTAATTGAGCAGCACGCCGAGGTTGCGGAACGTCCAGGGCAGGAAGGTGAGGTTCTGCTGGAAGTTGACCTCGATCCCCTTGATGTAGCCGCCCGGCGCGTCGCGATACTGGCGGGCGATGAACGGGAAATTGGCGTCGAGATAGGCGAGCTGGTTGACGTTGGTATATTGCGCCCGGATCGCGGCGCGGGTGGCGTCGTCGACGAATTGCGACAGTGGCGCGGCGAACAGCACCGTCTGCGGGAAGTTGGCGATATCCTTCTGGAACGCCGCGACCGAGAACAGGCTGCTGCGGGTGAAATACCATTCGGCGCTGAGATCGATGTTGCTCGAGCGGAACGGCGCGAGCTGCGGATTGCCGATGGTGAACGAGGCGCCCTGGTTGTCGCCGTTGTTGGGGATCGAGATCGAGGTGATCGTCGGCGACAGGTTGCCGAGCAGCGGCCGCGCCATCACCTTCGACGCGCCGAGGCGCAGGATCAGGTTCGGCACGATCTCGTAGTTGAGGTTCAGCGACGGCAGCCAGTCGGTATAGTTGTTCCGGCCGACGATCGGGCGGCCCGCCTGCGAGGTGCCGTTCGAGGTGACGCCGGTGAAGGCGACGCGGGTGCCGGCATTGCCGCGCAGCGACCGGCCGAAGATCTCCGTGTTGAAGTCGAACTGGAGGTACAGGCCCTTGTCGTATTCATCGACGCCGAACGTCGCCGAGCCGCCGTTGCGCTTGGTGGTCAGGCGCCAGTCGCCGTATTTGTTGATGCAGTCGCACTGGAAGCCGAGCAGGTTGTTAAATTTGGCGAGGTCGGGGACGAGGAAGCTCGACACCGTGCCCGCGGGCGTCTGCAGCCCCTGTCCGAACGGCACCACCTTGCTGTTCGCCGCGGTGGTCGAGCCCGCCTCGAGCAATGTCGGGTTGAGCGTGTCGGTGTTGCGTTCGCCCTGCGAGGTGGAGAAACCGAAGCGGCGCAGCGTGCCGCCGAAGCCGATGTTGAACTGGTCGTTGACCCGCCAGTCGAAATCGGCGCGCACCGATTCATAGGTGTTGCTGACGTAGCGCTGATAGTGACGGATCGCCGAAAAGCCCTTCACCGTCTGCCAGTTGGCGGGATCGGCGACGTCGAAACCGAAGTCGAGCAGCGGCATGTTGCCGCCGGCGCGATCGTCGAAGGTGAAGGTCTGCGGCGAATCCATCCGGTTGAATTCGACCAGCAGGCCGGTGGAGCGGTTCACCGACTTCGACCGGCCGTAGATTGCCGTCATCTTGAAATTGTCGGCGAATTCGTGGTCGAGGCGGAAGGTCCCCTGCCAGAACTTGGTCGTATATTCCGAATAGTCGACCGCCGAGCGCATATCGACGTTGCGCAGCTTCAGATAGTCGGCGAGCCCGTTGGTGACGTTGGCATCGAGCACGTCGACGCCCGGCCGCCCGATCAGCTGGCCGCGATAGGCGAGGCCGTTGCTGGACGGGATGTAGCCGACCGAATTGGGGTTGTTGTAGTAATCGTACGGATCGAGATTGAACGGGTTGGTCGAGAAGATGTTGGCGTTGGCGGGATTGACGCCGCCCGGCACGATCGCCGCATTGCCGAGCACCGACGGCACCAATTGCCCCTGCGCGTTGAGCGCGGTGCCGAAGGCCGGCGTGGTGCCGTAGAGCGACTGGCCGCAATCCTGCGACACCGCGATGTCGCTGCCCGCGGCGGGCGTGCAGAGGCCGGGATAGGCGGCGCGGGCGTTGATCGGGGTCAGCCGGCCGCTGGCGGTGTTGTAGGCGGCATTGGTGTTGTTGCGGTTGAGGCCGACCGGCGACAGCTGGTTGTTCTCGCTCTCGTTATGGAAGCGCGAATAGAGGCCGTCGATCGAGACGCGCGTCTTGTCGGTGACGTCCCATTGATAGGCGCCGGTGAGGCCGAGGCGCTGGTTGCGCACCACCTGATGGGTCAGCGCGGGGAGCGCGGGGATGCGGACGGTGGAATCGTCGAACCGGCCCGGCGTGTTGTACGGCGCGCCCGGATACAGCTTCGCATAAGCGGCGGGATCGGAGCCGGTCTGGAAGGCGGTGGCATCCGGGTTGGCGTAGTTGAGCGTGCCGACGGGTGCGGAGAAGCCGGCGCGCTGCGTCGCGCCCTCGCCGACGAACTGGCTGCTGCGATACAGATAATCCGAGGCGCCGACGCCGCGGTTATACTGGTCGATGATGTTGACGGTCTTGTTGTACGCCCCCGAGAACAGGAACCCCATGCGCTTGTCCGCGCCGAAGCGGAACGAGGCGAGGCCGGCGAGGCGCGGGTTCGTCTTCTTGCTGTTCTCATTGTAGCTGGCGGTCGCCGAACCGCCGATGCGGGTGCCCTTGAAGTCGAACGGGCGGCCGGTTTCGAGGTCGATCGTCGCGCCGAGCGAACCCTCGTCGGTTTCCGCCATCGGCGTCTTCTGCACCTTGAGCGAGCTGAACAGTTCGGAGGCGAAGGTCGAATAGTCAAACGAGCGGCTGCGGTTGGGGCTGGTGCCCGAATCGTTCGATCCGGCGGTCGACAGCGCCTCGATGCCGTTCAGGCGGGTGCGGTTGAAGTCGCCGCCGAGGCCGCGGACGGTGATGCCGCGCCCTTCGCCATTGTCGCGGTCGATCGACACGCCGGGCAGGCGCTGGAGCGATTCGGCGAGGTTGGCGTCGGGGAAGTCGGCGATGTCCTGCGCATTGATCGCATCGATCTGCACGTCCGAATAGCGCTTGTCGTTGAGCGAGCTCTGGATCGACGCGCGGAAGCCGGTGACGACGATGTCCTGCGCGCCGTCGGCCGCATCGGTATCGACCGCGCTGTCCGCGGTCTGCGTCGTCGCGGGACCGGTCTCGACCGCGCGCGACGGGCCGTCGGCCGCCGGCGTCAGCGTCGGATTGCCGCTGGTATCGACCGCGGGGTCGGAACCGGCGGGGCGCGCCGGGCTCGCCTGTGGCGCGGTCTGGTCCTGCGCCAGCGCGGCGGGGGCGAACAGGCTCGCCAGCGCCAGTGCGCCGAGCGAGGTGCCCAGCTTCGCCAGCGCGGTCGTCGAATAGGTCATGATGCTCTCCCTTGGATTGGCCGGTGCGTTCACGACGCCCAGCCTTGTAGAATGGCGGTCGGGGTGAAGGCCGCGGCCTCCCCGTCGGTCAGCCGGCGGCGCGTCGGCCCGGCGGGCGCGGCGCCCGGCCCGGTCGAGCGCCATTCGAACAGGCGCGCCTGTTGCGGCTCGAGCATGCGGCGGATGCGGGCGGGATCGGTGAACCCCATCGCGGTCCAGCCCGCCGCCTTGATATGCGCGTCCATCCGGCAGCGCAGGAACACCGCACTGCCGAGGATCGCCATGTTGCCGCCGGCACGCCATGGCCGGCCGAGCCAGGTCGATCCGTCCGGCACGCCCGCCTCGCGCGTCAGGTGGCAGCGATCGAACACCAGCCCGAACCGCTGGTCGGCAAGCGTGCTCGGCGCGGCGATATAGCCGGATTCGAGCGCGCCGGGGACGTGGCGGGTGACGATCGTGCAATGGTCGAACAGCGCCGCCGCGCCGCCGAAGATGAAGTCGACGCCACCGACGATCCGGCAGCGGCGGAAGTGCGAGCGGGCGTTGACGTAGAGCGTGTCCTGATAGCCCTCGATCGTGCAGCGATCGACGCGGATACGGTCCGCGGTGCGCGCGAGTGATAGCGCTACTGCCTGCGCACCGTTGCTGGCGTGGGAGACGGTGTCGGCGATGAAGTCGAAATCGTTGGCGATGGTGAGGCCGCGCAGGGTGACGCCCGTAGCCTCGACCGTCAGCGTCGCGGTGCGGCCGGTACCCCAGGGCTTGCCGTCGGGCGCGATATGGCCCGCCGCGACGCCGTAGACGATCGTCACGCCGGGCGCGGCGGCCGCGAGCGTGACGTCGGGCACCGTGACGGTCAGCTTTTCGCGATAGACCCCCGGCGCGATCGCGATGACGACCGGACCGGGCAGCGTCGCCGCCTTTGCCAGCGCCTCCGCGATGGTCGTGATACCGGTATCATTTTTGGCGACCCGGAGCGTCGTTTTGCTCGGTGCGGCAATGGCCGGACCGGTGGCGATCAGCGCTCCCGTCGCGCCCAGCAGCGTGACGGACTGTCGCCGCGATTGGATAAGCCCCAGATTAGACGTCGAAAATACCGACACATCCCCTCCCTGTCCCACCGGTTCTATCGAACTCTGTGATAGCGCTAAATTTACGCGATTTCTTGCCACTGGCAAGCGGATATTGCTACCGGTGTCATCAGCGGTGCGACGATGCCGTGTTTGAGGGAAGGATGCGCTGATGCGACGGACGACGGGCTTTCTTTTGGGTGTGGCCGGCCTTGCCGCGCCGGTTGCGGCAGCGGTCGTCGGGCAGATGACGCCGCCGCCCTCGCTGACCGTACAACGACTCGCCGTGCTGCCGGCGGCGGCGCGGCCGGCGTGGCAGGCCTATATCGGGCGCTCGACCGCGGCGATGGCGCGCGACAAGGCGGCGCTCGCCGCGGAACGCCGGGGCCTCGCGACAATCCCCACCCCGCCCCCCGAATCGAAGGCGGAGACGATGCCGCTCGACCGCGATCCCGCCTGGTATGCGGGGCCGGAGGCGCAGGCGATCGCCGACAATATCGTCAGCTATCAAACGCCGACCGGCGGCTGGGGCAAGAATCAGGATCGCAGCGCACCGCCGCGGGTCCGGGGCCAGATGTACCTGCCGTTCGACGGCAAGGCGGGCATCTATGCCGCGCAGGACGGCGCGGGCGGCTGGAGCTTCATCGGCACGCTCGACAATGATGCGACGACCAGCGAACTCGCCTTCCTCGCGCGGGTGCAGGCGGCACGGCCGGGCGCGGCGGGCGAACGCTATCGCACGGCATTCGCCAGGGGCCTGCGCTATCTGCTCGCCGCGGAACTGCCCGGCGGCGGCTGGCCGCAGGTCTATCCGTTGCAGGGCGGCTATCACGACGCGCTGACGCTCAACGACGACATGATGGTGAAGGCGACCGCACTGTTGCAGAAGACCGCGGCGGGCGACGGCGACTATGGCTTCGTGCCGACGGATCTGCGCACCGCTGCGCGCGACGCCGCGGCGCGATCGGTCGCGACGATGCTGGCGACGCAAGTGCCGTCCCAGGGGCGCCCGTCGATCTGGGCGCAGCAATATGATCCGCTGACGCGCACGCCGGTCGGCGCGCGCAACTTCGAACCGATCGCGCTAGCGACCGCGGAGAGTGCGGCGCTGCTGCGTTTCCTGATGGCGCAGCCCGATCCGAGTCCTGCGGTGAAGCAGGCGATCGCCAGCGGTGCCGACTGGTTCGCCACGCATGCGCTGCGCGACGTGGCGTGGACGCGGCCGGCGGGCGCGGACGGGCGGCGGCTGGTGGCGGCGCCGGGTGCGGGGCCGCTGTGGGCGCGCTTCTACGATCCGGCGACCGGCAAGCCGATCTACGGCGACCGCGACCGGTCGATCCGCGACGACGTCAACGACGTGAGCCTGGAGCGGCGCAACGGCTATTCCTGGTTCAGCACGTCGGGGATCGGCGTCGCGACCGCCTATGCCAAATGGCGGCAGCGCCACGGCGGGTGATCGCGCCGCATGCCCCCGGACGCGCCGCTGTTCCGCGACGGTCCGGGGGACGATGCCGCTGAACCGGCGAGACAATCCTAACTCCTATCGATATAGTATAGATTTGCCCGGTACGGGGCGGCTGCGCATCCTGCCGCCATCCCCGCCCGGGCGAGGACATGTACTTCGCGGCGGAGGGACGGCAGTTGGTCCAGCAGGCAGTGCGCGACACCGGCGCTTCGCGGTCGATCGAATGGCCGACGATGGCGCTGGCGGTGGTGATCTACGCCGGCTGGCTGCTGCTCATCGCCCTGCACGCGCGGCTGCCGGCGCCGGTCGTGATCGCGGCGGGGGCGTGGCTGATCGCGTGGCACGGGTCGCTCCAGCATGAGACGATCCACGGCCATCCTACCCGCTGGCGCCGGATCAACGCGCTGATCGGCGGCGTGCCGCTGGCGCTGTGGCTGCCGTTCGCCTGTTACCGGCGCGACCATATCGCGCATCATGCGACCGATCATGTCACCGATCCGCTGCGCGATCCCGAATCGCGCTATGCCCGGCGCGCGACCGGCATGCGGGGCAGGATCCGGCTCGCGCTGACGGCAGCGCAGGCGCCACTGCTCGGGCGGCTGATCCTGGGGCCGGCGGTGGCGATCGGCGGCTTCCTCGCCGGCGAGATGCGCCGTGCGGTGGCGTCGCCCGCCATGGTCCTGCGCGACTGGAGCGTGCATCTGCTCGGCGTCGTCGCGATCCTCGCCTGGCTGCGGCTGTGCGGCATGGGCATCGGCAGCTATCTGCTGATCGTCTATGCGGGGACGTCGCTGACGCTGCTGCGGTCCTTCGCCGAACATCGCGCCGCGCCGGTATCGGATCACCGCGTCGCGGTGGTCGAGCAGGCCGGGCTGTTCGGCATCCTGTTCCTCCACAACAATCTGCACGCCGCGCATCATCGCGCCCCCGCCCTGCCCTGGTATGCGTTACCGCGTTTCTATGCGGACCACCGGACCGACCTGCTGCACGACAATGGCGGGCTGCTCTATCGCGGCTATGGCGAGGTGTTCCGCCGCTATGCGCTGCGCCCGCACGACGTGCTGGTGCATCCCGACCATGCGCATTGACCGGTCATGAGCCGGGTCGCCTCGCTGGGGATGTACGACCAGCCGCCGCTCCACGCCGCGAACGACCGGCTGTGGCGCGCGATCGCGGAGCGACTGCGGCAGGCGGGGGTGGCGGGGGTTCCCGACCGGCTGGACCGCGACCGGTCGCTCGAGGCGATCTGGGACGATCCGACGCTGCTGCTCGCGCAGACCTGCGGCTATCCGCTGACGACGCGGTGGCGTGATCGGCTGACCTATGTTGCGACGCCGCTCTACGCGGCGCCGGGGTGCGAGGGCCATTGCCACCGCAGCCGCTTCGTCGTCCGCCGCGACGATGCCGCCACCGACCTCGGCGCGCTCGCCGGGCGCCGCGCCGCGATCAACGACGCGACATCGAACACCGGCATGAACCTGTTGCGCCGGGCGGTGGCGCCGCTCAGCGTCGGCCGCCCGTTCTTCGCCGGCGTCGTCGTGACCGGGTCGCACGCATCCTCGCTGGACGCGGTGGCGCAGGGCGCGGCGGACGTCGCCGCGATCGACGCGGTCACCTTCGCGCATCTTGCAGAGCAGCAGCCCGCTAGGACGGCGCGGGTCCGGACGATCGGGTGGAGCGTGCCGGTCCCCAACCTGCCGTTCGTCACCAGCCGGTCGACCGACCCGGCCCTGGTCGACCAGCTAAGACGCGCCGTGGACGACAGCATCCTGGCCGAACCCGAAGCCGCACGGGCGCTGCGGCTGCGCGCGAGCCGGGACATCGGCCTTGCCGCCTATGATCGTGTTACCGAAATCGAGGAAGCGGCGTGCCGGCTCGGCTATCCGGCCCTGCAATGACGCGGGCGACGCTCCCCAAGCGTCAGCCGACACCGTCCGTCAGCGGCGGGCCGAACACCGACCAGCCGGTCCGGTCGCACAGCATCTCGAGCGCGCGGACGCCGAGGATGCTGTTGCCGTGCTGGTCGAGGTTCGGCGACCAGACTGCGACCGAGGCGATGTCCGGCACGATCGCGAGGATGCCGCCGCCCACGCCGCTCTTCGCCGGCACGCCGACCCGCAGTGCGAAATCGCCGGAGCCGTCGTAATGGCCACAGGTCATCATCAACGCGAGCACCCGTCGCCGGCGGCGCGCGACGGCGTCGGCGTCCGCGTCCTCCGGATGGCGCCGCGTCGCGCTGAACGGCAGGCCGGCCCGCGCCAGCCCGCAGCAGTCGAGGACGATGGCGCATTGCTGCACATAGGCCTCCATCACCGCGTCCGGGTCGGAGTGCAGATTGCCGTGGTGGCGCATGAAGCTCATCATCGCGCGATTGAGGTCACCGCCCTCCTGTTCGGAGGCGAGCACCTTCGCGTCGGCGACGATCCGGTCGAGCCCGGCGCGGCGGCGCACGTCCTCCGCCACCGCGCTCGCCTGCCAGTCGTCGGCAAGCGCCTCGACCAGCATGTCGACCACGACCAGCGCGCCGGCGTTGACGAACGGATTGCGCGGGATACCCTCGGTCCGCTCGAGGTCGACGATCGAGTTGAACGGATCGCCCGACGGCTCGCGCCCGACGCGGTCGAACAGCGCGTCGCCCTTTGCGCCAAGCGCCATGTCGAGCGCGAAGACTTTGGAAATGCTCTGGATGGGAAAGCCGGTCTCCGCGTCGCCGGCGGTGACGATCGCCCCGGAAGCCAGTGCGACGGCGATGCCGAACGGCCCGGGCGCGACGTCCTCCTTGCGATCCGCCGCGGCCTCGATGGCGGCGGCGTCCCGGCGGATCGTCGCGGCGATATCGGTGACGATCCCGGCCAGCGCACTCATCGTCGCGCCGCCGCGCCGCGGGTCGACGGACCATCCGACGGGGCATCGCCCCGACCGCGTTCCCTATGCACTGCCATCATGTCTCCCGGTGCCGCGGCAGACGTCCGCGGTGTCCGCAGAAAGCCCGGGCCATGGCGCATGTTCCCGCGCGGCTGCCGGCTCGCGCGTGATCCGCACCTTGCCGATGGCAAGCCTCTCCCTAGATCGGCCCTGCCCCGAGCGGATGGCCGCATGTCGTCCGACCCTGCCCCAACGAAGGATCACCGATGAGCAACGATCCCTACACGCCCCCCGCCGTCTGGACCTGGGACCGGGAGAGCGGCGGCCGCTTCGCCAACATCAACCGGCCCATCGCCGGCGCGACGCATGACGCGCCGCTACCGGTCGGCCGGCATCCGTTCCAGCTCTATTCGCTGGGCACGCCGAACGGCGTCAAGGTCACGATCCTGCTCGAGGAATTGCTCGCGGCCGGCCATGCGGAGGCCGAATATGATGCCTGGCTGATCCGCATCGGCGAGGGCGACCAGTTCGGCAGCGGCTTCGTCGCCGCCAACCCCAATTCCAAGATACCGGCGCTGGTCGATCGCCGCAGCGCCGAGCCGGTGCGCGTCTTCGAATCCGGCGCGATCCTGGTCTATCTTGCCGAGGCGTTCGGCGCGTTCCTGCCGCCGGCCGGCCCGGCGCGCGCCGAATGCCTGTCGTGGCTATTCTGGCAGATGGGCAGCGCCCCCTTTCTCGGCGGCGGCTTCGGCCATTTCTATGCCTATGCACCCGAAAAGCTCGCCTATCCGATCGACCGCTATGCGATGGAAACGAAGCGCCAGCTCGACGTCCTCGACCGCCGCCTCGCCGAAAGCGCATTCGTCGCCGGCGCAGACTATACGATCGCCGACATGGCGATCTGGCCCTGGTACGGCCAGCTCGCCCAGGGCGCACTCTATGGCGCAGGCGACTTCCTCGCGGTGCAGGACTATCGCAACCTCCAGCGCTGGACCGAACAGATCGCCGCCCGCCCCGCCGTCCAGCGCGGCCGGATGGTCAATCGCGTGACCGGCGAACCGTCCAGCCAGCTCCACGAACGCCACGACGCGAGCGATTTCGCCTCGCGGACGCAAGACAAGGTGATTGGCGCCCACCCTGCACCGGTCGGAGGAGCGTAGGCATCTCGGTTCAGGACAATGTCCAGCAAAGCCACTTTGGCGTCAGAACGCGGCGCATACGGGGCTGTCCACCGAAGAGCCAATGACTCTGCTATTGGTCTTGTACCGGATAGCGGAATATTGCCTGCTGGCTAAACTAGAGGCCAAGTCGTCCCGGGACAAATATTCTGGCCGACATGAAGGTGAAGGCCATCAACCCCACCAGACAACGGCAAAATCGGAACTTCGTCAGAGCCATCCAAGGGTCTCCCATACTGGCCCCCGAACATCCTGGCAGGCCTAAAGACATTCCATGACAGGTCACGGGGCCCAGGCGGGCGGCGTAGAATCCGACGAGGCGGTCGGTACGTCCGAAAGCGTTTGCGTCGGCGGTACGGCCATGCCCTGCCGCCGTTCCAAGCTCCGCCGACGGCTGTTCGCGACATCGTCCTCCAGCAGACGGCGGAGGCGGGTTTCCAACTCGGGATCGGGCGTCTCGACCGGGACATCAGCATCTGCGATCGGCGCCGGCGTCGGGGCCCCCTGCTTCGCGTCTGCCCCGGGAACGACGCGGACCGCCCCGGTCTGCCGTCCCGGCGTGCTGTCGCGGCGTGCATGCCAGACAAGGGCGCCGACGCCCGTACACGCCGCCGCGACGCCCGCGCCCCCGATCAGGATCGTCCGTCTGTTGTGCAATGGGGTCATCCCCGATGGTCCTTGTCCGGACACGGATTGCTCCGTGTCCGGCAAATGTTCAGCACAGATTGGCGGTGTAGGTGGCGAAATCGGCGTGATAGGTGTTGCGGGCGTAATCGCCCATCACGTCATATATGACATAGTCCGGCCTGACCGACGGATCGGCGGCGAATCCCGCCTTGGATTGACGGGCGCGCATCGGAAACTCGATCGCACTGACGTCGTTGGCCTGGAAACTGAACAGGGCGCAGCCGCCGTTTATCAGGCGACCGGCATCGGGATTGGGAACGATCGTCATCGTCTTGCGGCCATGCGTCTGCGCCCAGCGGATGGCAGTATGGGCGCCGGCCGTCGCTGCGGCCGTGGCCCGGCCGTTGTCCGCGGGAACGCTGGCGCTGACGATCGGCATCTTTGCGGCATCGGCATGTTGCGCCTGCGCATCCGCCCAGCACTGCAGATATTGATCGATCGTCAACCGTGTCTGAAAGGCAAGGATGCCGGCGTTGTCATTCTCGTTGATGTCGAGTTCGCCGTCGTTGACCTGTGGAATGACGTTCAGCCCGGTCAGATTCTGGTCCTTGGCGTAGACGTAGCAGGTATCGGCGCCATTGTAGCGGTACTTCGGAGCGTTATACAGCGCCTTGGTTGCGAAGAATTTCAGATAGAAATGGTTCTCAACGCCGAACGCCTTGATCTGGTCGGCGGCAAGCTTCAGGATCTTGGGGTCCTGAATGTCGAGCACGACCATGAAGCCGGCGTCGTCCAGGATCTGCCTGCGATAGTTCTTCAGGTTGTTGAGCAACGAATACAGGCTCTGGATATGCGCGATATCGCCGGTCACGCGCGTGTTGTTGATGAGCTGCGCGTTGCGACCATAGTTCTTGAGGTAGACATTGCCCCACGTCGCCGACGGGTGCGCCGCGAAATGGACCGCCGGGGGCGGCGACTGAAGGCGGAGCCGGACGTCCACCGCGTTCATCTTCCCGCCCGCGCCGTCATAGGTGGTCGCACGGTTCGCCACGAAATCATGCACGACGAGCAGATTGTCGCTGGCATCCAGACGCAGGTCCAGCTCGATGCCGCGCAGCCCCATCTCGTGCGCGCGCACGACCGCGTAATAGGAGTTTTCCGACAGCGTCTGGTTGGTATCGACGTCGTGATAGACGCCGCGGTGGGCGATCACCTCCGATGCCCATCCGGCACTCGGCACCAGCATGGCCGCGACGCAGGCGAAGATACCGGTCATTCTCGTCAGCAATGTCATCCGTCAGTCCTTCATCGATGGTGTCGCATGGCGTTGGCAGGCGCAGGTCATCAGCCGCTGGGCATGCCGGCCTCCTCTCGCAGCGTCGAAGGGTTCAGCGTTCGGGGACGAAGACCGAGGGGACGGGCGGTGGCGCGTCCCGCGGTGCTATCAGCGCGCCGGTGTCGGGGTCGTAGCGGAAGGTTTCGCGGATCGTGTCGGTATCGACGGTGAGGATGCCGTGCGCGATATCGTCGTCCACCGTGATGCGCCGCACGGAATGGCCGGGGCAGGCGATTGTGGCGCCGGCGTCGAACCCGCCCGTGCCGATCGGCCGGATCAGGCACGGCGCCTCCCCCGCGCGGCCGAGATCGAGCCAGCCTTCGGGCGTGATGCGATGGGTGTAGAACGCCCGACCGTCCGGCGCGATCGTCGTGAAAGGCTGTCCGCGATCGTAGCGGAGCGGTGCGCCGGCAAGACCGCTGGCTCCGGCGAGATTGTGCGTCAGCAGGCCGTCGGCGCCGATATAGTAATGGCCGATCTGCGTCCCCGTATTGGCCGGCCAGCGCAGGTGCATGTGCATGTGCGGCGGGGAATCGATGTGGGCATGGGGGGCATTGGTGTCGAAGCCCATGATCTGGATCCGCCCCAGATGTTCGCGTTCGGCCTCTTCGCCGAGGCCGAGCGTCCGCACCACCTCGCGCTGCGCGAATTCCAGCGCGTTCGCCGCGCGGCGCTGGACGACGGGGAAATCACCGGTGGCATAATCGCCGGCCCGCCGCGCGGGATCGGCATGTTCGAAGCGCAGCACCATGCCCGGTTCGACGATATGCGTCGCGACTTCCGCCGCAGTGATGGCATCCCGCGCGAGCGGTGGCAGCGGCACGATCGTGCGGTCGCCCTCGCTGCGGAAGGCGATGTCGCCGCCCTCCAGTATCACGCGGCGAACGGACGCGGGCGATCCGGTGAACGCCAGTTCCAGCGACCGCCGCCGTGGTACGCTGAGCGCGATCACCGTCTCGCGCGCGTTCTCGGCATTGAACAGCGGCGTCGCGATCGGCGTGCACGCGGCACAGGACGCCGGGTCGAAGCGCGCGACCGGCCGCCCGGCCGATCCGCGCTTCACGAACTTGAGCACGACGCGCACGCGATCGGCGGGCGCGCCCTGTCCGGCCGAAGCCGGTGCGGCGGAGAGGCACAGCATTGCTGCGATCGCGGCGATAACGGCGGGCGCCCTCACAGCTTCGGCTTCCACGACAGGCCCAGCCACAGGGTGCGGCCGACGGGGAAGAAGTAGTTGAGGTATGCGCGGCCCGGCCCCTGACGGACGACGAACGGTTCCTTCGTCAGATTCTGCACCTGTCCGACCAGCTCGACACCCTCCTGCACCGTGAACCGGGCCTGCACGTCGACCTGCTGGCGGGGCTGCTGATACAGATCGCGCGTCGGCGTATCGCCGTCCGCCGATTGCAGCGCGCGGCCGATCCGGTTGTACGATGCGCGCAGCTCGACCGGACCGGTCGCATAGAACAGCGTCATGTTGGCGATATAATCCGGCTGCTGGATCAGCCCGCTGGTCTTGCGCGTGGCGGACAGGCCCGATGCGATGCCGGCGGCGCTGACCGGCTGACGATAGGAGCCGTCAAGCAGGGTGAAATTGGCGTTGAAGCCCAGCCCCGGGACCGCGGCGATGCGGTCCATCGTATAGCCGACCTCCAGCCCCTTCACCTTCGCCCCGGCGGCGTTGCGCGGGGTGCTGACGAACACCGTCTGGTAGGTGACGCCTTGAAAGGTCGTCGCCGGGCCCTGCTGGCTGCTCGTGAAGATCTCGTTCCGGATGTCCTTCGCGAAGGCCGCGACCGAGATCATGCCGGCGGGCATGTACCATTCGTAGGAGAGGTCGTAGTTCCACGCCTCGCGCGGCTTCAGGTCGGGATTGCCGGTGCTGACCGTCAGCGTGCCGTCGGTGCCGATCCCGAACGACGTGCGCGCGGCATATTGGCTGTAGTCGGGCCGGCCGATCGTCTTCGAGATACCCGCGCGCACCCGCATGCCGTCGCCGAGTTGATAGGTGGCAAGTGCAGAGGGCAGCCAGTAATCATAATCGGTCTTCCGCCGAACCGCCTCATAGGCCGTCGCGCCGCGGATGGTCGGCGCCTGGTTGGTATCGATGACGAGCTTCGTCGCGTCGTAGCGCACGCCTGCCTGCACATCGAAACGGTCGGCGCGGAACAGCGCCTGGGCATAGGCGGCTTTGGTCGTCTCCAGATCGCGGAAGTCGTCTGCCGCATTGTTGGCGATCTGGTTGGACATGGTGAATGCGCCGCGGTTCGCCCCGAACCGCTGCCATGCCGCCTGCCGGTCGATCAGCAGATACGGCACCGCCGGCGTCAGATAGGCGGGCGGCTGCTTGCCGTGGAGGATGCCGCGCATCGTCCCGATCGTCGCGAGGCCGGCGGCATTGGCAGAGACATATTCGGCATAGCGCTGGTCGTAGGACAGATCCGTGCGCGTCACCGCCGCGCCCATGTTCGCGCCAAAACCGCGATCCTCGGCCGCCGCGTTGATGCCGAGATTGACCTTCGCGAAATCGACGGTGAAATCGAGGTCGCGATTGATACTGCGGAAGTAGAGCGCGCGATAGCTGTCGGGATTGCTCGCCGCCGCGGTATCGTTGAGCGTCAGCCGCGGGCGCCCGTCGGCGATGGTGTAGCGATATCCGAATGCCGGCAGGAACCCGGCCTGCGCGGTGCCGGGGCGCGGGTTGGTGTCGTATTTTATCATCTCGCGCAGTTCGCGATATTCCGCCTTCGAGCGTGCCAGCGTCGTGTCCAGCACCACGCCGCCCCCGAAATCGTGCCGCCCCCTGGCATCGATCAGCCAGGTGTCGCGCGTGACCGGCTGATAGGTCAGCCCCTGTTGCAGGTCGCCCTGCGCGAACGCGCCGCTCGTGGCGGTGACGGCGGTCGGCGCGCCGGTCGGCAGCGTCAGGATTTCGTACCGGGTCTCGGTATCCTTGTCGTGGTAATAGCCGCCGAACAGCGACAGCTCGGTCGCGTCGTCGGGCCGCCATTCCAGCTTCAGATTGCCGCTGAGCCGGGTGCGCATATTCTCGAAGAAATAATCCTGGTTGCGCACCGGCATCAGCAGGCCGGTCGACCGGTTCGGGAAGGGCGTGCGGGCGCCGGTGGCGGTGAAGTAGGACCAGCCTGCGCCGTTGCTGTCGCCGGGCAGCTCGGCACGCGCGGTGGAGGGCAGGCGCTGATATTCGACCGAAGCGACGATGCCGAAATCCCGGTTCGCACCGAACCGCATCGCGCCGGTCGCATCCGCGCGGATCGCGGGGCCGCCACTGCGGACCAGCTTGCCGGCGGTGTCGTTGTAACCGCCATTGGCGTTGACGACGAAGAAGCGGTCGTCACGCCCGTCGAACGCGCTTTTCGACACGATGTTGATCTGCCCGCCCAGCGCATGGGGATCATATTGCGCGGTGACGCTCTTGATCGCCTCGATCCGCGAAACCAGCGAGGAGGGCAGCATGTCGAGCCGTGCGCCGCGGAACACCCAGTCGGGCGAGGCGAGCGGGATGCCGTCGATCGTCACCAGATTGTATTTCGGGTCGAGGCCGCGGATCGTTGCGCGCTGGTAGATATCGCGATTCTTGGTCGGATCGGCCCCGCCGACCACCGACACGCCGGTGATGCGCCGGCTTGCCTCGACGATGTTGAGGTCGGGCAGCCGGCCGACGTCATCCTGCGACACCGCGTCGAGGATGACCGCCGACTGCCGTTTTGCTTTCGTCGCCGACCGCTGGGACGAGCGGAAACCGGTGACGACGATCTCGCCGCCTTCGTCCGTGGCGTCCGGTTGCTCCGGCATGGCCGTGGTGGCGGTCACCTGCGGCCGGGCCGATGCGGGTGCAACGATCAGCAGCGTTCCTGCGAGCATCGTGCCGGTGAGCAGGCCGCGCTTACGTGTCGAATATAGCATATCGAGTCGATTCCCCCTGTACGGGGCCTTTATATACCCTCTTGTATGATATTAATTTGACAGTCGGCGATCATTGGCGGAATTTGATCGCGGCCGTTAATCACGGCGGATGAAAAGGGACCTTCGATGAAGACCGCCTCCGTTTCCGCCCGGGCGCGTATTGTTCTCGCTGCGATCCGGCGACACGGCAGCGTGTCCCGATCGGTCCTGATCCGCGAGAGCGGCCTGTCGGGCACCGCGATCTTTCGTGCGACCGAGGAACTGGAGGCTGCCGGACTGGTGCGGACCGGCGATACCGTCGCCATCGGGCGGGGACAGCCGAGCAACGTCATCCATATCGTGCCGGACGCCGCCTTCGCGCTCGGCTTGTCGGTGATGACCGATCGCGCCGACGTCGTGTTGCTCGACCTGGCGGGACAGGTGCGGGCGCGGCGTGAAATCACGCTACCGGGGATGCCGCGCGCGGCCCTGCTGGATGCCGCGGTCGCGTTCGGCACCGCGACGGTCAGGAATCTGGGTGTGGAACCGGCGCGGCTGCAGGGATTGGGCGTCGCGGTCGCCGGCTATTTCGTCGCGCCCGATACGGTCAATCCCGCCGCCGAGCTGGACGACTGGGCGCTGGTCGACCTGCAGGCGGCGGCCACCCGCCAGATCGCACTGCCGGTCGCCATCGAGAATATCGCCAGTGCCGCGGCGGTAGGCGAACGGTTGCTGGGCACCGGATCACGCTACGCCAGTTCCTGCTACGTCAACGTCGCGGCCGGCTTCGGCGCGGGGATCATCGTCGACGGTGCGTTGATGCGCGGACGGCATGGCAATGCCGGCGAGATAGCCGGCCTGTTCGCCATGACGGGACGCGCCACCCCGAACCTGACGACCTTGCGCGACACGCTGACGGATCACGGCGTCGTGACCAACGGGATCGCCGACATGGTGGCGCGGTTCGATCCGGCATGGCCCGGCGTCCAGCAGTGGCTCGACCGGCATAAGGCCAGCTTCTCCTACCTGTTCGGCGCCTTGCGCTACACGCTGGACTGCGAGGGGATCATTCTCGGCGGCCGGCTGCCCCGCGTCCTGGCGCACCGGATCATCGAGGCGGTCGATTGGCCAGAGCGGCAGTTGCCGGTCCGCCGCGATCGACCGGCACCGGCAACAATGCTCGACGTCGCCGTTCTGGCCCCCGATCTTGCCGGCCCTCTTGGCGCCGCCGCCCTCGTATTTCATCGCAACCTGTTCGACTGACGCGCGGTAACAGCACCAATACCAGCGCAATGCCCCCGATCGCCACGAGGGACAGGACCATCAGCACCGATACGGGTGAATGCGGATCGGCCAGGGTCGTGCGATAGGACGAGCCCGTCAGCGCCCGGCCGAGCACCAGCATCGCCGTCGCCTGCGAGAGCTTCGACACGGCGGTGAACGATCCCACATAACCGGTCGCCCGCCCCGCGGCGGCATGGTTCATCATCGCCGCCCACAGGATGAGCGACAGGCCGCCGGTCGCGATGCCGAACCCCAGGCCGGCCAGCACCACACCCGGCGCGGCGGGCCAGAGCAGTCCGGCTCCCGCCACGCCCGCTACGACGGTCATGAGGATGAGGGTGCCGGTCGCCGGCACCCACCGCCGCGCGACCAGCCACAGCGGCTGGCTGGTGATGCCTCCGATCGCCGCCCACAACATCAAATCCGCGCCGTGGCGGGTAAATGCGGAATAATAGGGCTCCAGCGTCCTGAACAGGGCGACGGCCGTCGTCAGGACGACCAGCGCGGCGAGTACGCCGACGAACGACAGGGACGGATCGGGCTCCCGTATGGCCGTCCGCGTTCCGTTCATGACGACGGTGCGGTATCGCGTCAGCCACCATGCCGTGCCGCACGTCGCACCGGCAGTACCTGCGGACCAGATCAGCCAGGCCATCGGATTCCACATGCGAACCAGCATCGGCGCGACCATGCCCGCAACGGTGACGGCCGCGAGACCCGAGACGACGTTTCGCCAGGCAAGCAGCGCGAACCGTTGGTCATCCGTCAGGTCGGATTGGGCCACCAGCGCGTTTTGCGCCACATCGATCAGCGGATAGCTCGCCCGGAAGCCCAGCAGCATCGCCAGCGCCCAGAACGGCCGAACGACAATGCCGACCACCGGCGTCGCACAGAACAGGAAAAAGAACAGGCCAGTGATCGCCGCGCCCCACACCTGGAGGCGAAGGGTGACGTCGGGACCGACCCGGCGGCCGCTCCAGCGCCGACCCAGGACGGCGTCGATCAAGCCGTTGAGCGCCAGCGAGGCGGCGAGAATGACGCCCATCGCCGCAGCGCCGATCATACAGATCTCGGTCAGGAAAAACGCAAACAGCAAGGTACTGGCATGCCAGATCTGGCTCTTGCAGAAATGCGCCGCAAGATAACTGATCTGTGACGCGACCGGCCATCTTGCGCCTGCCAGGGCCGACAGGGCACGCATTCTCATCGGCTTCTGCCGGGAGTGGTCCGCCGTGTCGCCCATCATCACCCAAGCATTAGCGCCATTGTATGCCGGTTTTGTGAAGGCTTCGGTCTTTGACGCCATTGATCGTCACCGTTCCCCTCTGTCCGACAGGCGATCTTCGTGTTGCGTGTTTCGGCCGGCCGTCACGTCAGGACCGGTCGCTGCGCGCGTCGCGATCTGCGCGTGTCGACGTACCCCGCCTCGCTATAGCGCCTCACCGCCGCGGGAGACGGCGGAACCACGCACCGGACGCTGGCAGGGGCTTCAAGATCGAACGGTCCGCTGCCTGACCGTCAGGGTCCGGAGACACGCCTGCGGTATTGTTGCCAGCCCGCCATTCCATCGATGGTTCGCGCCCTCCAGTCTGCGGCTTTACTGATTGTGCTGGCGCCAGCTTCCGTTGCCGGTGGTGGCCAAGAGGAAGCGGTTGGCGTCGATCAGCTCGCAGGATGTCTCACGCGGCCGTCGGGACCCCGGGGAACGTCGATATCGATGGACTTCACGGACCCTGCGGCGGGACCAATGGCGGAGACGGAGGGATTCGAACCCTCGGTACGGTTTCCCGTACGACGCTTTAGCAAAGCGTTGGTTTCAGCCACTCACCCACGTCTCCGGTGCGGCAGAAACGGGGCTATAGCGGCGGTCGGCGGCCCGATCAACCGGGCTGGCACCTGCGATCGAACGTAATTTCGCGGCACATCGGCGTTCGTTCATTGCCGGGCAAGCGCGAGGCTGGTTAACGTCGCCCCGCCGGCGCGGTCGCGGGGGCCGGAGTTGCGAAGGGGGACGGCATGCGTGTGATCGGATTCGGGATAGCCTTGGCGGGCCTGCTTGCCGGGAGCGCGCCGGCGCAGGTGACGACGATCGATCCCAATCGCGCGATCGACGGCGACCTGTCCGCCCCGGTCCGCCCGGCGCCGCGCGCCACCACGCCCGCGCCGGACCGGCAACAGCCGCCCGCCCCCGCCTTCGAATCGGCCCCCGTCCCCACCGTCGCCTCGCCCGCGCAGCAGGAGGCGCGCGCCGAGGCGACCAGCCAGGCCGCCGCGACCTATCAGCGCGAGGACCTGCTCGCCGCGGGCGAGGGCGTGTTCGGCAAGGGCGCCGCCGGGCTCGCCGGCATGCTCGAAAAGGTGCTGAAGGATCAGGGCCAGCCCAATGCCTATATCGCCGGGCGCGAGGCGGCGGGCGCGTTCGTCATCGGCCTGCGCTACGGATCGGGCATCATGAGCCACAAGGTCGAGGGGCAGCAGCCGGTCTACTGGACCGGCCCCTCGGTCGGCTTCGACGTCGGCGGCGACGCCAACAAGGTGTTCGTGCTGGTCTACAACCTCTACGACACCGAAGAGCTGTTCCATCGCTTCCCGGCGGCGGAAGGACGGCTGTACCTCGTCGGCGGGTTCGCCGCGACCTATCTGCGACGCGGCAACATCGTGCTGATCCCGATCCGCCTCGGCGTCGGCTATCGCGCCGGCGTCAACGTCGGCTATATGAAGATCACCCACACCGCGAAATGGATGCCGTTCTAGGCTGAGCGCCAGGGCGGCCACGTCCGCCCGCCCGGCGCCAGCCCGGCCGGCGGGCAAGGCCCGTCCGACGACGCGGGCCTTGCCCGCGGCGCCACCCCCACCTCTACCCCGCGAACCGCCACCCCAGCGTCTCGCCCGCCAAAAACGGCACCACCTCGCCGATCCGGTCCGGCACCACGACCGTATCGCGCACCAGCGTCACCGTGCCGTCGTTGAGCGGGAGCCCGTAGAAGCGCGCGCCATGTTCCGCGGCGAACCCCTCGAACCGGTCGAGCGCGCCCTCCTCGTCGAACACGCGCAGATACGCCTCCAGCGCGAACGGCGCGTTGAAGATCCCCGCGCAGCCGCAGCCCGATTCCTTCGCGCCGACCACGTGCGGCGCGCTGTCCGTGCCCAGAAAAAAGCGCGGACTGCCCGACACCGCCGCGCGCCGCACCGCCAGCCGATGCGCCTCGCGCTTCAGCACCGGCAGGCAATAGGCATGCGGCCGCAGCCCGCCGTCGAAGATCGCGTTGCGGTTGATGAGCAGATGCTGCGGCGTGATCGTCGCCGCGATCGGATGCGCCGCCTCGGCCACGAACGCCGCGGCTTCCGCGGTGGTGATATGCTCGAGCACGATCTTCAACGCCGGATAGTCGCGGGTCAGCGGGGTCAGCACCCGCTCGACGAACACCGCCTCGCGATCGAAGATGTCGATGCTGCGATCGGTCACCTCGCCATGGATCAGCAGCGGCATGCCGATCCGCTGCAGCGTCTCGAGCACCGCGGTCAGCGTCAGGATATCGGTGACGCCGTGCGCGGAATTGGTCGTCGCATGCGCCGGGTACAGCTTGCACGCGGTGAACACCCCCGCCGCATGGCCCGCGGCGATCTCCGCCGGGTCGCTGTGATCGGTCAGGTAACAGGTCATCAGCGGGGTGAAGTCGATGCCCTCGCCCACCGCCGCGCGGATGCGATCCCGATACGCCGCCGCCATCGCGACGTCGGTTACCGGGGGCGTGAGGTTGGGCATGATGATCGCCCGGCCGAACTGGCGCGCGGTATGGCCCGCCACCGCCTGCAACATCGCGCCGTCGCGCAGGTGGACGTGCCAGTCGTCGGGGCGGCGGATGGTCAGGCGGTCGGTCATGGCGCCCTCCTACCGATCGCATCGGCGCACCGCCACCTTGGAAAATGCGCCGCGACACCTAGGTGCAGGACATGCACGCCACCACGCTCACCGATCGCGCGATCGTCCGCCTGTCCGGAGAGGACGTCCGCGGCTTTCTCCAGGGCCTCGTCACCAACGACGTCCTCGGGCCGCTGCCGGTCTGGGCGGCGTTGCTGACCCCGCAGGGCAAGGCGCTGTTCGACTTCATCGTCTGGGCGGACGGGGACGACGTGCTGCTCGATGCCGAGGCGGCGCAGGCGGACGCGCTGGCTCGTCGCCTCACCCTGTACCGGCTGCGCCGCGCGATCGCCATCGCCCGCGACGACACGCTGGCGGTGCACTGGTCGCGCGACGGCGACGAAGGCGTACCAGACCCGCGCCTGCCCGCGCTCGGCCGCCGCTGGATCGCCCCCTCCTCCGCCCCGGCGCAGGGCTGGCGCGAACACCGCCTGTCGCTCGGCGTCACCGAAGGCGTTGGCGAGCTCGGCAATGGCGAGACGCTCTGGCTGGAATGCAACGCACGCGAGCTGCACGGCGTCAGCTTCACCAGCGGCTGCTATATCGGGCAGGAGAATACCGCGCGCATGCACCACCGCGCCAAAGTGAACCGCCGGCTGGTCGTCGCGCCGCTGACCGAAGCGGGCAACCGCACCCGCGCGACCTATCCCGACCTCGGCCTGATGATCGAACACCGCCGGGTCGAGGCTCTCGGCGACGCCCTGATCCCCGACTGGCTCGCCGCCGCGCTCGCCGACGATCAGCGCCCGACGGCGGTATAGGCGAAACCCGCCGCCTCGACATCCTCGCGGCGATAGACGTTGCGCAGGTCGACCAGCACCGGCGCCGCCATGATCGCCTTCAGCTTGGCGAGGTCGAGCGCGCGGAATGCATCCCATTCGGTGACGATCACCACCGCATCCGCCCCGGTCGCCGCCTCATAGGCATCCCTGCAATAGGTCAGCTCGGGCATCATCCGCTGCGCCGGTTCCATCCCCTCGGGGTCATAGGCGCGCACCGCCACCCCGGCATCGGTCAGCGCCTGCGCGATTGCGATCGACGGCGCGTCGCGCATGTCGTCGGTGTTGGGCTTGAAGGTCAGGCCGAGCAGGGCGACGGTCCTGCCCTTCGCCTCGCCGTCGCCATCCGCGGTCAGCGCGTGCAGCACCTTGCGGCCCATCGCGCGCTTGCGGCTGTCGTTCACCTTGACCACCGCCTCGACGATATGGACGGGGCTTTCGAAATCCTCGGCGGTCTTAAGCAGCGCCAGCGTGTCCTTGGGAAAGCACGAACCGCCATAGCCGGGGCCGGCGTGGAGGAACTTCTTGCCGATGCGGTTGTCGAGCCCGATCCCGCGGCTAACGTCCTGCACGTTGGCACCGACCGCCTCGCACAGATCGGCGATCTCGTTGATGAAGGTGATCTTGGTCGCGAGGAACGCATTCGCGGCATATTTGATGAGCTCGCTGGTCCGTCGCCCGGTGAACAGGATCGGCGATTCGTTGAGATAGAGCGGCCGGTAGACGCCGCGCATCACCGTGCGCGCGACTTCGTCGTCGGTGCCGATCACAATCCGGTCGGGGCGTTTGAAGTCGCCGATCGCGGCGCCCTCGCGCAGGAATTCGGGATTGGAGACGACCTGGATGTCGACGTCGGGGCGCGCCTCGCGCAGGATCGCCTCGACCTTGTCGCCGGTGCCGACCGGCACGGTCGACTTGGTGACGACGACCGTCGGCCCGGTCACCGCCGCGGCAATATCCTCGGTGGCGGCAAAGACATAGCTGAGGTCGGCATGACCGTCGCCGCGGCGCGACGGCGTGCCGACCGCGATGAAGATGGCGTCAACGCCCGCGACCGAGGCGGCAAGATCGGTGGTGAAGGTCAGCCGCCCCGCCGCGACATTGCTCGCGACCAGTGCCTCGAGGCCCGGTTCGTAGATCGGCATCCGCCCCGCCTTCAGCGCGGCGATCTTGCTCTCGTCCTTGTCCACGCAGATCACGTCGTGACCGAAATCGGCGAAACAGGCGCCCGACACCAGGCCGACATAGCCCGAACCGATCATCGTGATGCGCATCGATACCTCTTGGCGACGGGACGAACCCCGGACCGCCGCTCTCTACCCCAACAGCCGCGGATTGCCAGCATCCCGCATCTGCAACGCGCGCAAAGGGTGCGACCGGAAGACAATCGACACGCCGCGAGATCCACCCACATCCCCTTCAGCGCACCATCGTCGCGCCTTCGCGTCTTCGCGCGAACCTCTTCCGGCCAGCGGATCCGGTGACCGGCGGCAGGTTGTGTTCACGCGAAGACGCGAAGAGAAACGGGGAGAAAGCTTTGGTTCGCGCGGAGGCGCGGAGGACGCAGAGAGAGTGAGCCCGCCGCGGCGCGGCCCGTCCTGTCGGACCGCGAAGATGACAGAGCCGCGCAGCCCGAGGCGGCACACCTCCGCGTCCTCCGCGCCTCTGCGCGAACACAATCTACCGGCGTCATTCACGCGCCATAGAATGCGCACTCCCGCCCGCGCCGCAGACAAACAAAAAGGGAGGCCGGCACGTGCCGACCTCCCGATCTGTATTCCAACGGTAGACGTAGGTCTTACTGACCTGCGCCCGGACCGTAGGTGACTTCCACGCGACGGTTCTGGACCTCGCGGACACCATCGGCGGTGTCGACGCGCGGACGGCTCTCGCCGAACGCTTCCGTCGAGATCACACCATCGGGGATGGCGTGCGACGTGAGATACGCCTTCACCGAGTCCGCGCGACGCTGCGACAGGCCGACGTTGTACGATGCCGAACCCGACTTGTCGGCGTGGCCGGCAAGCATGACCTGCGCGTTACCGCAGCTCTGGTACTGGCTGACGGCGTTGTCGAGGATCGAACCGGCCTCAGGCGTGATGTCCGACTTGTCCCATTCGAAGAACACGATGAACGGACCAGGCGAGCAGACCGGAGCTTCCGGAGCCGGCGCGGGCGCAGGCAGCGGAGCCGGCGGCGGCGTTTCGACCGGCGGCGGCGGCGGAGGCGTCGGCGAACCGAAGTTGTACGTCACGCCACCCAGGATGCTGTGCGAACGGAACCGGCCCTCGAAGGTACGGTTGGTCACGTCCACCAGCTTGACGTTGTCGGCGTTGAAGAAGCGATACTTCAGCGTCGCGTCGATGTGGTCGGTCAGCGGAGCGCGCACGCCCGCCAGGCCCTGCCAAGCGAACACGGTGTCCGAATCGTCGACGAAGTTGCCGCGCGTGGTGAGCGCGTAGTTCGCCTTGACGCGAGCGACACCGACACCGCCGCCGACGAAGCCCTGGATGCCGTCATCGTCGCCGAAGTCGAGCAGGCCGTTCAGCATGAAGCTGAGCGCCGAGGTCTTGCCACCGGCATAGTCATAGGTGCCGGCCGGGGTCGCGACGATCGCGCCGGCTGCGTTGTAGCGCGGCGTGGTCAGCGTCGAGCTGTAGCCATCGACGGTCGCGCTCTTGTAGCCGACTTCGGTCTCGACGCGGAAACCGCCGAAATCGTAGCCGATGACGCCATCGACGTCATAGCCATAGTCGTGATCGACAGTGGCCGCATTGTTGGTTGCACCGATATC
This sequence comes from Sphingomonas sp. UBA978, assembly GCF_002292295.1. Lineage (GTDB taxonomy): Bacteria > Pseudomonadota > Alphaproteobacteria > Sphingomonadales > Sphingomonadaceae > Sphingomonas. The sequence continues at coordinate 74,635 of NZ_DBBS01000010.1, read as the reverse complement.
ATAATCGATGTCTTCGACGATCATCGCACCGCCTTCGATGCCAACGTACCACGACTTGTCGCGGGCGAGGGCAGGAGTGGCGAGTGCGGTGGAGGCCAGTGCCAGAACGACGGCAAGCTTCCGCATAGAAGTCCCCTTTCTTGAGTGTCACTACGGACAGCGCAAACTCACTATCCCGGGGTTGGTTTCCACGCAAGCACGCAAAAGTCCGGACCTGTGGCAAGGATACAACACTTCGGGTCAGCTTGCGATGAGCCCGTGTTGTCGCAATGCGCCCAGGATCGCCGCAACCGTCTGCCGTGCCGCTTCGTCCACCACGGTGCCACCGGCGGGGTCGGCGATCCCTGCGCCCCGGGCGCCCACCACGGCCTTGCCGCCGACGATCAGGCGATCGGCGAACACGTCACCTTCCTGCCACAGACCATTGTGGTAAGCTATTGGTTTAGCAGTCGTAATACACCAGGCGGCGAAGCCCTCGCGCGGCACCGCGAACCGCCATCCGCCGTCGGTCCAGCCCGCCAGTTCCGCGCCATGGCCGACCCAGGCACCGGTGGGGGTGTTCCCGACGATCCAGCATTGCCCGGGGGTCGGCGCGGCCGGCGGCTGGTCGACGCCGAGCGCGATCACCGCGGGCTGGACGAGCAGGTCCAGCCGCGCCAGCGCCTCGTTGTGCGTCAGCTCCTTCTCCGCCTGCCCGGCCGCGAGCAGCGGCATCGCGAGTCGCGCGGTCGCCGGTTCGGTCATCGTCATCCTCCTGCATCGAAAGTGAATTCCGCCGCCGGCGAGGGCGCCAGCGTGCCCTGCTGGACGATCCGCACCGTCGCCATGCCATGCGGCCGCTCCGCCGCGGACAGCGCCAGCTGCGGCCCGGTCACGTCGAACGTCCGCGCGCCGGCGTCGGCCGTCAGCGTCACGCGATAGCGTTCCGCCTCCTCGGCGAGCGGCACGTCGGCGCCATCGCCCCACGACCAGCCCGCCCGGCTCCGCCGCACCCAGCCGATCGCCAGCCCGCCGTCCGGCTGCGCCACGACCGTGCCATGTACCGGCGCGGGCGGCGCCACCGACGCGCCCGTCACCATCAGCGACACTTCCACCGGCGCCGCATCGTCGCCCGTCCCGCTCGCAAGGATCCGCAGCGGGCGTCCGATCGCCGCGACCGGCAGCTCGATCGTCGCGACCGCATCCGCCTCGATCAACGCGAACCGGTCCCCCGGCCGCTGCGTGCCGATCGCCGCCTCGGTACCGCGCAGCCCGCGCCGCAAATCGGTCAGCGCCCAGCGCCCGTTCCCCAGCGGTTCCGCCCGCGCGAACTGGACCAGCTCGTCGCCCAGCAGCGCGAGGTTCGTCCCCTGCGCCAGCGCCGCCGCATCGGCATCGCCCGGCATCATGTCCGGCCGCGCCATCGCCACCACGACGCGGCTGCGCCGGTCCACCAGCCACGCCGACGCGACGTCGGGCGCGACCTCGATCCGCCCGATCGCCGCCGGCGCGGCGGTGCCGCCCGCCGCGGTCCAGCTCGCGCCGTCGTCGAGGCTGTAGAGCAAGGCCGCCTGCCGCCACCCTGCCCCCTCGCCCGCCGCCAGCACGCAGATGCGCGGGGCGGCGAGCGGCCCCTCGCCCAGCGCCGGCAGCTCCGCGGCGACCAGCAGCGTCCGTCCCGCGGTCAGGTCGGGCGCCCCGCTGACCTGTCCGCTGCTCGCCGCGCCGGCGATCGGCACCGCCGCCAGCGGCACCAGCTCCAGCGTCGTCGCCAGCCCGACCGTGCTGCTGGACGCCACCCGCCAGCGCCCCGTCTCGCCCGCGACCGTCACGATCTCCCCCGGCGCCACGCCCAGCCCCTCGACCCCCAGCGTCACCCGCCGCCGCGTCCGCTCCGCCTCGCCGCGCGCGACCAGCGCCCCCGCGACCGCCTTGGCGCTTGCCGCATCGAGCACCGCGGGCAGCTCGACCCGGTCGATCCGCTCCCCCGCCCCCGGCCGGCGCACCCGCTGCACGCCGATCTGATAGTCGCGCGCCGGATCGTGATGCGCCACCGCCACCTCGCGCGGCGCACTCGCCAGCGCCGCCACCGTCCGCCGCCGCCGCGCCGCGCCGACGCCCGCATCCGTCACCGCCAGCGCCGGCCCCGCATCGTGCCGCCGCACCAACCGCGCAGCCGACCCCCTCCGCGACCAGCTTCATCGCCCGCTGCGCTATCGCATTGCCCGCAAAGCCGTCGCGCACCTGCGCCTCGTACGACCGCGGCCACTCCCCCAGCGCGACGCCCGACCCGCCACGCGACAACGCCGGCCGCCCGCCCTCGCGGGGTGCCTTCCACCCGAACAACCGCATGATGATCTCCCGTTTGTCATCTCTGGTGTCACGCCAGGCCGCGAAGAAGGGGTTCGCGCGGAGACGCGGAGACGCGGAGAAGAAGGAAAAGAGAGCCCCCCCACCCGTCACCCCGGACCCGGTCCGGGGTCCACCCCGCGGCGAGGAGAACGGCCGGAGCCCCCACCCCCGCCCCCACGGCCCGGCAGACCCCTAAAACCAGTTCGCGGTGACGATGGGCGAGAGGCCCGCCCCCGCACCCGAACGCCTTCGCGCCTTCGCGCGAAACCCCCTTCCCATCTTCTCCGCGTCTCCGCGCCTCCGCGCGAACTCCCTTCTTCTCCGCGTCTCCGCGCGAACCCCCTTCTTCCCGCCTCCCGGCTCACCCCCCACCCGAAACCCCGGCTACAACCCCCGCACGCCCGCAGCGCCACGCCGCCCCAGGCACAATTCCGTCAGCGCCCACACCAAGGCATCCGCCCGGTCCGGCGAGCGCCCCGGCCCCTGATAGCCGCCCCCCGCGACCAGCCCGCACAGCTCGTCCTCCAGCGCCGGGAAGCGCCCGCCATGCCGCACCCGCCCGCGTTCGTAGAGCGTCGCCACCGGCTCCGCCCGCGCCACCTTGCCGCGGCTCGCGCGCACCAGCCGCACCGGCAGCGTCACGTCCGCCGCCAGCAGCACCGACCGCACCATCGCGCCGCCCTGGTTCGCCTCCGCCACCACCCGGTCGGCGCGATGTTGCGCCGCGCAACTCGCCACCGCCCGCGCCCAGCCTTCGGGCGAGGCCGCCGCCACGCTGGCGTCGGCGAGCACATACGCCATGCCGTCACCGTCCAGCCCGACCGCGACGATCCCGCAGGCATCGCCCGCGCCGCCCTCCGCGACCGCCCCCGCGGGCGGGTCGACGCCGACCACCACGCGCACCAGATCGCCCGGCGCATCGCTCCGGCACGCCTCCAGCATCGCCCGCGACCACAGCGCGCCGGTCAGGTCGCCGATCATCTCGCCGTCCAGCTCCTGCCGCCCCAGCGCCGTCCCGCCATAGGCCTCCTCGACGTGGTCGACGAAGGCGTCGGGCAGGAACGGATTGTCGCGCGTCCGCCCGCGCGTCTCGACCAGCCCCCGGGCGCGCAGCACGCGCTTCATCAGGTTGGTCGGCCGCGGCGTCGTCGTCACCAGCACCCGCGGATGCGCGCCGCGCCGCATCCCCATCATCAGATTGTCCCACGCCGCATCGCCGCGCCGCCATTTGGCCAGCTCGTCGCACCAGGCCGCATGATGTTCGGGCCCGCGCAGCTGGTCGGGCACGTCCGCCGAATAGACGAACGCCCGCGCGCCGTTGGGCCAGCGGATCTCGCCGCGGCTGGTCGAATAGGCCGGGATCTTGCCCGTCTTGGCGACCGCGCGCAGCCCGCTCGGCCCCTCGATCATCACCCGCCGCACGTCCGCCGCGGTCGCGCCGACCAGCGCGATCAGCGCCTCGGGGTCGTCGGCGAGTCCCGTCACCCATTCCGCCCCCGCCCGCGTCTTGCCGAAACCGCGCCCCGCCCGGATCAGCCAGATCCGCCAGTCGTCCCCCGCCGGCGCGACCTGCCCCGGCCGCGCCCAGCCGCCGCCCCAACGCTCCGCCAGCTCGCGCCGCTGCGGCACGCTCAGCGACCGGATCGCCGCCCGCCGCTCGTCCTCGGGCAGCGCCGCCAGCAGCGCGACGACGTCCGGCCGGTCCGCGCTCATGCCCCCTCTCCCGTCGTCGCCCGTGCCCGCCTGCCCGCCTTGCGCGCGGCGATCATCGCCAGCCGCCGCAGGATCACGGCATCGGTCTCGTCTGCGGTCGCGACCTGCCGTTCCCGCCCGCCCCGCGCCACGCCACCCTTCAGATAGGCCGTCCGCTGCGTCAGCATCCGCAGCGCCTTGTCCCAGTCGAACGTCTCCGCGGTGAGCATATGCTCGATCATCCGCGCCTCGATCGTGCGATAGCCCGCGTCGAGCGCCTGTTCCCATGCCGCGGCGAAGGCGGCGTTGGTGCGATGCCGGTAATAGACTGCGGACAGGCTCACCCCGATCGCCCGTGCCGCCGCCGAGATATTGCCCGTCGCGCTGACGTGATCGAGGAAACACCCCTCCAGCTCGCGCGTCCAGCGCACGAAGGCGATGGGACCGCGCCCCGGCTTGGTGCCCGCGCCGCCGCTCTCGCCGCCCTGCCTGCCGCCATCGGCGCGCGTCGCATCCTCGTCCATGTCCCGCCCCTTCCCCCGGACGCGGATCGGGCCGGCAGCGGATCGGGGCGTTCACCCCGGCCGCTCCGGCCCGACTCGCAATTCTTCAGCGTTCCTGTTATGTACCTAAACAGCGTCGCGCTGTCAAGCCTGATGTACCATATCGGTTAACGCGTAGAAAACGCATGATCCGGTTCGATACGCATTTGCCATACAACACCGTCGTATAGGGCCAATTCGGACTTGATTTTGCGCAAGGAAGGTTTCTACAGATGCGCCTCCATCGCTCGAACAGGCGACGACTCACATGTATCCAGCCGCGGGACCGATCGCCCATGCCCTGGTCGACGCCGATCTCGGGATCACCGATCTCGATTCGGCGTACGAAGCCCTGCTCGGGCTGGAGCCGGATGCCGGGCTCGGCCGGCCGGTGCTCGACGTCGTGCATCCGCACGACCGCTCCGCCGTCGAACTGCTCCTGCGCCGCGTCTGGGACGAGGGCACGACGCTCGCCGCGACGCAGCGGCACCAGCATGTCGACGGTCGCGCGATCTGGGTCAATATCTACGTCTCCCGCCTCGGCCGGGGCGACGGCCGCCGGCTCGTCATCACCTGCCGGCCGCTGCCGCCGGAGGGCGAGCGCCCCTCGACGATCGAGGCGCAGTGGAAGGTCGCGCGCCTGCTGCTGGAGGCGATCAACGGCGGCAAGCGCGCGTTCGGCGACACGCTGATCGGCAGTCCCGCGACCGAGATCCTGCTCGTCGGCTATGTCGCGGAGGCGGAGGCACGGACGATCTCGGCGGAGGATATCTCGGGCCGGATCAACGTGTCGTGGCCGCTTACGCAGCGCTGGCTGCACGCGCTGGTCGACGCCGGCTTCATCGAGGCGGAGCTGCCCGGGCCGATCGACCGCGACACGCCGATCCGCCTCGGCGTCCGCGCGCTCGCCATGCTGGAGGTGATCTTCGGTTCGCTCGTCGCCGTCGTGCAGGGGCCGCTCGTTCCCGCCTGACCCGTCCCGCGCCCGCCGTGCCGGCCGTCAGGCACGCCACGAGCGCACGGCGCGCGGCAGCGCCGATCGCATCCGCGCCAGCCAGCCGATCCGCGGCGGCGGCGTCAGCGTCGTCACGATCGGCTCGAACTCATGCGGCTCGAACGGCACATGCGCCAGATCGAGCATCAGGCCGGTGACGTCCTTGCTCAGCGTCGCATGGTTGTCGGCGTCGAAGGTCGCGCGCAGCGCCTGGCCGACCGGATAGAGCTTCGCGCCCTGCCGGTGCTGCAGCGCCTGCTCGTCGTTCTCGTCCCTGCCGACCCCATCCGCCATCGCGACCCTCGTTCCGCCGCTTCAACGAACGGCCGCGCCAAGGGTTCATGGCAGTATTTCGCCCCTATCCTGCCGTCGGTTCGTCGTCGCCATCCCCGTTGGCCGTCACCGCACCGCCAACGACCCCGTCATCGTCGTTGCCCGACAGCGTCGGCGCGCCGCCGTAGCAGCGGTCGAGATAATGGTTGGCGATGATGTAATGCGCCCGCACCGCCAGCGGGTGGGTGGCGCGCTGCGCCAGTTCCAGTTCGGTTTCCGCCCGCTCGTAGAAATAGATCTCATCGTCACGCATGTTCTGCACTTCTGTATGTCTTTCCAGGGGGATAGCCTGCCCGCTCCGCCCCCGCCCTCACGTGGATCACCCTTCGGCATAACGCGCCGCCGCCCGGCCTGTGCCGTTACCGGCCCGCGCTGTCGGCGATCCGTGCCCAGGCTGCGATCTCGGCGTCGGCATGGGCGTGGACGATCAGGTCGCCGGCGCGTTCGGCGGCGATGTCGACTTCGACCGACCCGTGCCATTCCCAGGTCGCATTGCCCGACAGGCTGACCATCGCATCGCGCGCCACCGCGGCGCGCACCAGTCCGCCCTTGTTGAACACGGTGATCGGCGCGTCATAGGCCAGCCGCCCGGTCAGGCAGGCGGCGAAGGCCGATGCCGCCATCGCGCTGCCGCAGCTGTCGGTCAGCCCGACGCCGCGTTCGAAGGTGCGCACGAACAGCGCCTGCCCGGGCGCCGATCCGGCGTCCTGCCCGCGCAGCTCGACGAACGACACATTGGCGCGGTTGGGCAACCAGTCGGGTGCCGATTCGCACGTCGTACCGATCGCGACCAGCTCCGCCTCGTCGATCCGCTCGACGAAGGCGACCAGATGCGGATTGGGCATCGCCACCGCGGTGAACGCCCGGTCGCTGCCCAGCGGCGGCACCGGCGCGTCGACGATCTGCTCGATCCCGGCGCCCTCTCCTCCGGCATGCAGCGGCCATGCGCGCACGTCGAGCCCTGCCGGCCCCGCCGTCTCGCGCACCGTATAGACCCCCGGCGCCACGTCCGCATCGCGCTCGGCCAGCGCGCTCGACGTCTTCAGCTTCACGCGGGCGTGGTCGATCCCCAGCGCCTCGAACCCCATCCGCGCGACGCAGCGCAGGCCGTTGAGGCACGTCTCCGCCTCGCTGCCGTCCGCATTGTACATCGCCATCGCGAAACGGTGGTCGGCGTCGCCCGCGCCCAGCAGCAGCAGCCCGTCGCCGCCGACCGGCCCGCGCCGGTCCGCCAGCGCCCGCGCCACCGCCGCCCATTCGGCCGGCGACAGCGCGATGTCGCGCGCGTCGATCAGGGGAAAATCGTTGCCGGAGCCATGGCATTTCACGAAATCGAACCGCACGTCGCTCATCCTCTGCGGTCCGCATGGCCCGCTTATGTTCTCGTCTGTCGCGCCGTTACACCCCGCCCCCCGGTGTCGGCAAACGATAAAGCCGCGTCACGGCAGGCGATAATGATCCGCCAGCCGGTCGAGCGCCAGCGTCAGCACCAGCCGCCCCGCCCGCGCCGGCCATCCCAGCCCCTTTTCCGCCACCGGCAGCGCCTCGCCGGCACAGATCACCCGCCATGCGATATCGGCGAGGCCCGCGCCCGCTGCCGCCATGGCGGCATCGAACCGCGCCTTGGCCGCGATCTGCGCGGTCGTCGGGTCCAGCCCGCCGCCGCCGCCGCCATCGACCCGCGCCGCCCAGCGCATCGTCACCCGCGGTCCCAGCGCCGCCGTCTCGTAATCGCCGCGCAGCCGCTCGCCCGCCTCGCACTGCCGCGCATCGACCAGCCCGCGCGCGCGCAACCAGCCGAGCGGCGATTCGGCGACGTTCACGCTCACCCGCCGCCCGGTTCCGCCCTTCCCGCCCGTCCCCCCCGCCCCGACGATCGTCCGCTCCACCATCTCGCGCATACGCCTGCCTCCCGACCCAGCCTTCCGAATCGGCTCCGGACTTGCCACAACGTCAGCTTTGTAGGACAGGGCAATAACCGCAGCGGTTAAGGACAAACGATGATTACCGCGATACGAGAGGTACGTAGGGCTCGGAACATGACGCTGGAGCAGGTCGCGCTGCGCTGCTCGCCTCCAACGACCGCGCAGACGATCGGCCGGCTCGAAACCGGCACCCGCACCGTCTCGGTCGCGTGGCTCAACCGCATCGCCGCCGCGCTGGAGGTCGCACCCGCCGATCTCGTCACCCTGCCCGACCGCGCCGCGCTGCCCGTCGCCGCCACGCTCGATGCCAACGGCGCCCATGCGCTGCGCCAGCCGCAGACGCTCGTCCCGCCTCAGCCTGCGTCCGGCGGCATCGCCCTCGTCGTCACCGGCAGCATCGCCGACTATCGTAGCGGCGACCAGCTGTGGTGCGACCTGCGCCCGCCCGCCGCCTTCGCGCTGGCGCTCAACCGCGACGTCCTCGTCCCCCTCCCCGCCGGCCGCTTCCTCTTCGCCCGCCTGATCGGCATCGACGGCGACGCGCTGCTCCTTCTGCCCCTCACCCCCGGCGCCCGCCCCACATCGGTCGCCGCGCCCCCCTGGCTGGCGCAGGCCACCCGCCTCATCCGCACGCTTTAGCTGCACCGCAACATCTGCTAAGGCCACGTCATGCTCAACCTCAACGGCATCACCGTGCGCCTGGGCGGCCGCACGATCCTCGACGGCGCATCCGCGGCCTTGCCGCCCGGCAGCCGCGTCGGGCTGATCGGCCGCAACGGCGCCGGCAAGTCGACGCTCGTCCGCGTCATCGCCGGCATGCTCGAACCCGACGACGGCACCGCCGACATGCCGCGCGGCGCCCGCCTCGGCTATATCGCGCAGGAAGCGCCCTCGGGCACCGCCACGCCGTTCGACACCGTCCTCGCCGCCGACACCGAGCGTGCCGCGCTGATGCTCGAATCCGAAACCAGCGAGGACCCGGACCGCCTCGGCGACGTCTACGAGCGCCTGATCGCGATCGACGCCTACACCGCCCCGATGCGCGCCGCGCAAATCCTGCTCGGCCTCGGCTTCGACGAAACCATGCAACAGCGCCCCCTCGACAGCTTCTCGGGCGGCTGGAAAATGCGCGTCGCCCTCGCGGCACTGCTCTTCTCGCAACCCGACCTGCTGCTCCTCGACGAGCCGTCGAACCACCTCGACCTCGAGGCGGTGATGTGGCTTGAGGATTTCCTCGTCGGCTACAAGGCGACGATCGTCGTCGTCAGCCACGAGCGCGACTTCCTCAACAACGTGGTGGATCACATCCTCCACCTCCAGAACGGCAAGATCACGCTCTACCCGGGCGGCTACGACAGCTTCGAGCGCCAGCGCGCCGAGCGCATGGCGCAGCTCGCCGCGGCCAAGGCGAACCAGGATATCCAGCGCGCCAAGCTGCAGGATTACGTCGCCCGCAACTCCGCCCGCGCCTCCACCGCCAAACAGGCGCAGAGCCGGCAGAAGATGCTCGCGAAGATGCAGCCGATCGCCGAGCTGGCCAACGATCCCTCGCTGTCGTTCGACTTCCCGGACCCCAGCGAGCTCCGGCCCCCGCTCATCACCCTCGATATGGCGAGCGTCGGCTATAGCGAGACGCCGATCCTCAAGCGCCTCAACATGCGCCTCGACCCCGACGATCGCGTCGCGCTGCTCGGGCGCAACGGCAACGGCAAGACGACGCTCGCGCGCCTGCTCGCCGCGCAGCTCGCCCCGATGGACGGCGAGATGGCGTCCTCGGGCAAGATGAAGGTCGGCTATTTCACCCAGTATCAGGTGGAGGAACTTGACGCCGACGACACGCCGCTCGAACATATGACCCGGATCATGAAGGGCGCCAGCCCCGCCGCGGTCCGCGCCCAGCTCGGCCGCTTCGGCTTCTCGGGCGACAAGGCGATCGGCAAGGTGGGCCGCATGTCCGGCGGCGAGAAGGCGCGCCTCGCGCTCGCACTCATCACCCGCGACGCGCCGCACATGCTGATCCTCGACGAACCGACGAACCACCTCGACGTCGACGCGCGCGAGGCACTGGTGCAGGCGCTCAACGCCTATACCGGCGCCGTCGTCCTCGTCAGCCACGATCGCCACATGCTGGAGATGACCGCCGACCGCCTCGTGCTCGTCGACAACGGCACCGCCAGGGAATTCGACGGCACGCTCGACGATTACATTGCCTTCGTGCTCGCTGGCGACAAGCAACCCGAGCCCAAGGCCAAGAAGCCCAAGGGCAAACCGATCGACCGCGATGCCGACAAGCTGCGCCGTAAGACGATCCGCGACACCGAGGCGGAAATCGCAACGCTGACGACTGATCGCAACGCGATCGACCGGGCGATGTTCGATCCGAAGACCGCCGAACCGCGCTTCGCCAAACTCGCGATGAGCGACCTGATGAAGCGCCGCGCCGACGTCCAGGCGCAGATCGAAACGCTCGAAGCGAAATGGCTCGAGGCTACCGAGGCGCTGGAAACCGCGTGATATCGGGCGACGCAACCTCAAAGTTGCGCATCTCCACGTTCCGAGGCATAAGCAACTACGAGGTTGCGTCCTGAGCAACCGGCTGGTTGCATCGCTCGCAACCGAAAGGTTGCCGATGCAGAAGCCCGTCCAAGCCGCCCGCCTGTTCGCCGCGCTCGCCGATCCGACCCGTCTCGCGCTGCTCGTCATCCTGCGCAGCGGAGCGCCCCGGTCAATAGCCCGCCTGTCTGCCAATGCCGGCATGACCCGCCAGGCCGTTACCAAGCATCTGCGTGTCCTTGAGGACGCCGCTCTTGTGTCTGTCACGCGCGACGGCCGCGAAACCCATTACACTTACCGGCCCGGCGCGCTCGATACCGCACGGACCGCGCTCGACGCGATCGCGGGCAATTGGGACGCCGTCACCGCGCCGGCGCCCACGGGCCGCTGACGCCCCGCGCCACCCGGCCCGCACGGCAACGAAAAAAGGCGCGAAGCCGAAGCCCCACGCCCTCGTAAATCCCGGGACAGGCCGGCCTCAGCCCGCCGCGTCGTCCTCGCCCGCAGCATCCGCTGCCGGCCGCTCGAACCACGCCTCGACCTCGCCGTTAAGCTTCAGCGTCAGCGGCCGACCATGACGGTCGACCTTCTTGCCCAGCGCGACGCGGATCCAGCCGGCGGGGCGGTCATATTCCTCGACGTCCTTGCGCTCGACACCCTTGAAGCGGATGCCGATGCCGCGCTCCAACGCGGGCTGGTCGAAATAGGGGCTCGACGGATCGGTCGACAGGCGATCGGGGGGCGTATCGGTCATGCGGTCCGCTTAACCGCATCCCCGCGGCCCCGCCACGAAAAAGCGGCACGGACCGAAGCCCGCGCCGCCTTCCCGACGAAACCCGTGTGTCGGCTCAATAACCGTAGCCATATCCGTAGCCGTCGCCGTAACGGGATCCGTAATCATAATAGCGCTCACGCACGACCACGCGCGGCGGCGGGGGCGGCGGTGCATAATAGCGGTCGCGATACACCACCCGCGGCGGGGGCGGCGGCGCATCGTAATAATAGCCGCGGTCGTAATAACGGTCGCGGTTGCTGCTCGCGACCGCCGCACCGATGCCCAGCCCGACCAGCCCGCCGAGCAGTGCACCCGCCGCGACGTCGCCGCCACCGCGATGGTGGCGATAGCCGCCCCAACGCTGCGCCTCCGCCGGGGCCGCCGCGGTCAGCGCGGTGGCGGCGAGCGCGATACCCAGACCAGCCTTCTTCATAAACGCATTCATGACGCGAACTCCTCATCACAACGCTGGAAGGGGAAACGCACATCGATCCAGGCGTGTTGCATGCGGATTAGGCGAGTCGCCCTGAACCCATCCGGAATGCGGCGTTCATGCGCGGTTTAACCACCCATCGCCCTCACCGGACGCCGCAAACGCAAAAAGGGGCGCCCGATCCCCCGGACGCCCCCTTCAAACCCTCAAACGACGACTTATGCCGCCATCTTCGCCCGGCTCGCCTTCTTACGCTCGTGCGGATCGAGGTGGCGCTTGCGCAGGCGGATCGACTTCGGCGTCACCTCGACCATCTCGTCGTCGTCGATATAGGCGATCGCCTGCTCCAGCGTCGCGCGCTTCGGCGGCGTCAGGCGCACCTGGTCGTCCTTGCCGCCGCTGGCGCGGAAGTTGGTCAGCGCCTTGGTCTTCATCGGATTGACCTCGAGGTCGTCCGGCTTGGCGTTCTCGCCGACGATCATGCCCTCGTACAGCGCCTCGCCATGGCCCACGAATAGGATGCCGCGCTCCTCGAGCGGCCCCAGCGCATAGCTGTTGGCCTCACCAGCGCCGTTCGAGATCAGCACGCCGTTCTTGCGGCCTTCGATCTTGCCCTTGTGGGGGCCGTACTTCTCGAACAACCGGTTCATGATGCCGGTGCCGCGCGTGTCCGACAGGAACTCGCCATGGTACCCGATCATGCCGCGCGACGGCGCGGAGAAGGTGATACGCGTCTTGCCACCGGTCGACGGACGCATGTCGGTCAGCTCCGCCTTGCGCAGGTTCATCTTCTCGACGACCGTGCCCGAATGCTCGTCGTCGACGTCGATGATGACGGTTTCGTACGGCTCGGTCTTGTTGCCGTTCTCGTCCTCGCCGAACAGCACGCGCGGGCGGCTGATGCCGAGCTCGAAGCCCTCGCGGCGCATCGTCTCGATCAGCACGCCCAGCTGCAGTTCGCCGCGGCCCGCGACCTCGAAGCTGTCGCGGTCCGACGCTTCGGTCACCTTCACGGCGACGTTCGATTCGGCTTCGCGGAACAGGCGGTCGCGGATCATGCGGCTCGTCACCTTGCTGCCCTCGCGCCCCGCCATCGGCGAATCGTTCACCGCGAACCGCATCGACAGCGTCGGCGGATCGATCGGCTGCGCATGCAGCGGCTCGCTGACGGTCGTGTCGGCGATCGTGTTCGCCACGGTCGCGATGGTCAGGCCGGCGAGGCTGATGATGTCGCCCGCCTTGGCTTCGTCGACCGGCACGCGGTCGAGGCCGCGGAACGACATGATCTTCGACGCGCGACCGGTTTCGACGATATTGCCGTCGTTATCGAGCGCGTGGATCGGCTGGTTGGTCCGGACCGTCCCCGAATTGACGCGGCCGGTGAGGATGCGCCCGAGGAAGTTGTCGCGGTCGAGCAGCGTGACGAGGAAGGTGAACGGCACGTCCTCCACTTCCACCTTCGGCGCCGGCACGTGGCTGACGATCGTCTCGAACATCGGGATCAGCGTGCCTTCGCGCGCGTCCATGTCGGTCGAGGCATAGCCGTTGCGGCCCGAGGCGTAGAGCACCGGGAAGTCGAGCTGTTCGTCGTTGGCGTCGAGCGACACGAACAGGTCGAACACCTCGTCGAGCACCTCCTGGATGCGCGCGTCGGGGCGGTCGACCTTGTTGACGACGACGATCGGCTTCAGGCCGAGCGCCAGCGCCTTGCCGGTCACGAACTTGGTCTGCGGCATCGCGCCTTCCGACGAATCGACCAGCAGGACGACGCCGTCGACCATCGACAGGATGCGCTCCACCTCACCGCCGAAGTCGGCGTGGCCGGGCGTGTCGACGATGTTGATGCGGATGCTCTCGCCGCCACCCGGGGGCGCCCAGTCGACCGAGGTCGGCTTCGCCAGAATGGTGATTCCACGCTCTTTTTCGAGATCGTTCGAATCCATCGCGCGCTCTTCGACGCGCTGGTTGTCGCGGAAGGTGCCGGACTGGCGGAACAGCTGGTCGACGAGCGTGGTCTTGCCGTGGTCGACGTGCGCGATGATCGCCACGTTGCGGAGGCTCATGGGAATTCCTGATGTGATAGGGTATTGGGCGCGCCCATAGCCGAAATGTTGCGTCGCGGGAAGGGGGGCGGCGGAGAGGGACGTTCGAGGAACGGCCTGCATGGCCGATCGGTTGACCAGCAGGTTTCGATGAGCGGCCCATTTTGCCGCAAGCGATCGGGTTTTGGGAAAGGGCGGCCTGTTCGCTACGGCGCCATGCCGCCCCTGCACCAATCTATTTCAGCGGCAGGAACAGTTCCGCGATCGCTTCACGTTCCGGCACCTCAGGAAAGAAGGTGATGCGCTGGCAGTAGAGCGGGAAGTCCCGCGCTTCCTCGCCGCTGGCCGGTAGCCAATCGCGGTAGAGGTATAGACCAGCAGGCTCCAGATTGTCGGTGTTGCCGACGACGCGCAGCACCGCACAGCGGCCGCCGGGAATGGTGCCGGCCTCGATCCGCTCACCATGCGCCTCAATCGGGCGGTCGGTACCGACGCACAGGTCCATGCGGTATTCGGCCGGAGGCGTCGTGCGCGGATCGGAGTGGAAAACGTTGAAGGTCGGGCTGGCCTTCGGCGACAGCCCGGTTGCTTTACGCCAAGCGATGAACCGCTGGATGGTCGCGCCGATCGTCGCCGGGTCGCCGCGATGTTCCATGATTGCCACCGGCGTCGGGGTCACGTTGCGGATCGTCACGTCGTCAGGGGTATAGGTCGTCTGCATGAGCTTGCTCCTCGCATTGTTGAGAGGCCCGAAGGCCGCAAGCCACGGCTCCCAATCGGGAGCTCTCCTGAACGACGACGGCGACTGCCCGAACCGTTGCCGAAAGGCGCGGGCGAAGGCATCCGGGGCATCGTAACCGGCATCCATCGCTATGTCAGTGACGCTCTGAGCGTCCCGATAGGCCAGCCGGTGGGATGCCCGCTTCATGCGGGCGAGCTGGATATAGCGATGCACGGACAGCCCGAAAGTCGCCGTGAACTGTCGGTGGAAATGGTATTTCGAGAAGGCCGCGATGCCGCTTACCGCATCCAGGTCCAGATCATCGTCCAGATGCCGGTCGATATGATCCAGCACTCGCTGCATCCGGGCATGGTAATTGTGAAGCGCCGCCTTCATCGTCCTATCCTCCGTGGCGACACCAGCTAGGCGCTCACGGATATGATGCGCTCGATCGATCTTGCGATTCTAGCATAGCCCGATGGACATTCCCGAAAACGAACGCACAAAAGCAATTCCGCCGCGCCGATCGCGCTGACGGTCGCCTTCGGAGTCCGCTGTCCCGAAACCTGTTCTTGATTGCCTTTTCCCGAAACGGCCTGTGCGCCATGGGAAAAAGGGAATGGCAGGACGGTCCGGTTGGCGGCAGGCGGCGATGGCCGGATCGCCGCACCCGCCGCTGTCCTGTACGCCCCCGATCCGCTATACCGCCGCCATGGCCACGCCCACCCTCGCCCTGCCCTCTGCCGGCCGGCGCCGCATGGGGGGCATGTCCGGACGGGACCGACCCTCCCCTTTCGTCCACGGCCCGAACGTGGCGCGGATCATTGCTCGCACACCGCGCCGGCGTATTATTCAAATGACACACTTGAACCCCGCCCCCGCAACCGGCACATTGCGGGCGACGACCGGGCCGATGCCCGCTGGAGGACGATGATGGCGACGACCGCCGATACGCTGACTGCGCAGACGACGGGGCAACCGGGGCTGGTGCTGACCCCGCCCGATCCCGTGCCGACCGTTCAGGCCGAGCGCGCCGCCGGCCTCGTGCCGATCGACGACGCCAAGAAGACGCAGCTCGAGACGCGCGTCGACACCTTCGTGCGCGATCTCGTCGCCGAGGACGTCAACAGCCCCGAATTCGGCCGCCGCGTCGATGCGATCACCGCGATGGGGGCGAAGGAAATTCGCGAGGCGGCGGGCCAGTCGAACCGTTTCCTCGACCGCCCGATCCGCGCGATGGACAAGGACAGCGGCGTCGGCGCCGATCTGGCGCAGTTGCGGCGGGTGATCGAGGATCTCGATCCGGGCCGGAAGGGCGCGCTGTCGGGACCGAAGAAGATCTTCGGCATCATCCCGTTCGGCTCGAAGATGCGCGACTATTTCGAAAGCTACCAGTCGTCACAGACCCACATCAGCGCGATCCTGAAGAATCTCGCGTCCGGCAAGGACGAATTGCTGATGGACAATGCCGCAATCGACACCGAACGCGCCAATCTCTGGTCGGCGATGGGCCGGCTCGAACAGATGATCCACCTCAGCAAGGCGATGGACGCGCGGCTGGAGGACACGGCCAACGAACTCGACCATACCGATCCCGCCAAGGCCAAGGCGATCCGCGAGACGGCGCTGTTCTACACGCGTCAGCGCACGCAGGACCTGCTCACCCAGATGGCGGTGACGGTGCAGGGCTATCTGGCGCTCGACCTCGTCAAGAAGAACAACGTCGAGCTGGTGAAGGGCGTCGACCGCGCCTCCACCACCACCGTATCGGCACTGCGCACCGCGGTGACGGTGGCGCAGGCGCTGACCAACCAGAAGCTGGTGCTCGAATCGATCACCCAGCTCAACACGACGACCGCGAACATCATCGATTCGACCGGCAAGCTGCTGCGCTCGAACACCGCGGCGATCCACGAACAGGCCGCCGCCTCGACGATCCCGCTCGAGACGCTGCAGCGCGCCTTCCAGAATATCTACGACACGATGGATGCGATCGACACGTTCAAGCTGAAGGCGCTCGATTCGATGAAGACGACGGTCACCGCGCTCGGCAGCGAGGTGGAGAAGTCCAAAGGCTATATCGCGCGCGCCGAGGGCGCCAGCCAGGGCGCGCTGAAGGGGCCGGGCGGCGACCCGTATCGCCTGGAATCGGTGTGACCGCATGACCGAGGTCGACCAGCAGATCGAGCGTGCGCGCGCCGCGATGGCGCGGATCAGCCAGGATTATCGCGGCCAGGTGAGCACGCAGTATCGCGCGCACGGCAAGCGGCTGAAGCGCAAGGCGACCAGCGTCGGCACCCGGCTGGCGATGATCTGCGCGATCAATGCGATCATCCTGATCGCCGCTGCGGTGCTCGGCATGGTCGTTCCGCTGGGGCTGTTCGGCGGGCTTGCGGTACTGCTGCTCATGGCGGCGGTGACGATCGGGATCGCCATCGCCCCCGCCGCCCGCGCGCCGAGCGAAAAGGTGCTGCGCGAGGTCGATATCAAGGCGTTGCCCGCCAAGACCGAACGCTGGCTCGAGGCGCAGCGCCCCGCTCTGCCCGCTCCCGCCCGCGGGCTGGTCGACCAGATCGGCGTGCGGCTGGAAACGCTCTCGTCCCAACTCGGCCGTATCGAGGGGCGCGAGGAGGAGGCGTTCGAGGTCCGTCGTCTGATCGGCGAACAATTGCCGGCCTTCGTCAAGGATTACGCGCGCGTTCCCGAGCCGTTGCGCCGGGTCGAGCGCAACGGCCGGACGCCGGACGCCGAACTGGTCGCCGGCCTCCGGCTGATCGAGCAGGAGATCGCCGACATGACGGCGCGGCTGGCACAGAACGACCTCGACAGCCTGTCGACGCGTGGCCGCTATCTCGAGATCAAGTATCGCGATGAGACGGGCACCACGCCGGGACAGTAATGCGCGGATTTTAGCGTTGACCTGAAGCAACTTGCCTGGCGCGGGTCTTGCCTGATCGGCCGGGCTGCGCCATTCCACCGCTTCATGGCGACGAAAGACGACGGGCAACAGCGGGATGGCGATCCCGGCAGAGAGGCCGGGGGCGTGCCGGCCCGGGGGACGATCGACAGCGGTCACGACGATCCGATCGGCCGCCCCGGCCTCCATCACTGGCGCGAAAGCACGATCACCCGCCCCGGCCTCGACGATCGCGGCAGTGTGTTCTTCGCCGCGATCGAGATGACGCGGATGCCGATGGTGCTGACCGACCCCAATCTCGACGACAATCCGATCGTCTTCGCCAACAAGGCGTTCCTCGACCTCACCGGTTACGAGGAGAACGAGGTGGTGGGGCGCAACTGCCGGTTCCTGCAGGGCGCGCAAACCGATCGCGGCGCGGTCGCCGAACTGCGCGACGCGATCGAGGCGCATCAGTCGATCGCGCTCGAGCTGCTCAACTATCGCCGCGACGGCACACCCTTCTGGAATGCGGTCTTCATCGGCCCGGTCTACGACACCGGTGGGACGTTGCTCTATTTCTTCGCCAGCCAGCTCGACGTCACCCGCCGCCGCAACACCGAACAGAGCTACCGCCAGGCGCAGAAGATGGAATCGATCGGCCAGCTCACCGCCGGCCTCGCGCACGACTTCAATAACCTCCTCCAGGTCGTAAACGGCAACCTCGACCTGCTCGCCGCGGTGACCGAAAGCGAGCGCGCCAAGCGCTATGTCGCCGCCGCGCAATCCGCCGCCGAGCGTGGCGCCAAACTGACCCGCCAGCTGCTCGCCTTCGCCCGCAAGACCCGGCTGGAACCGCGGCCGGTCGATTTGAGCCACCTCGTCACCGAATTCGGCGACGTCATCGAAAGCTCGGTCAACAAGCGCGTCGAGCTGCACTTCAGCCTGCGCCGCAGCCTCGCGCATGTCGTCGTCGATCCCGACCAGCTCGAGATGGCGCTGCTCAACATCGTCAACAATGCCCGTGACGCGATGCCGCAGGGCGGCGTGGTGACGATCGCGACGCTGCCGCTGCGGCTCGACGACACCAGCCGCGACCTGGAGCCCGGCAGCTACGTCATGCTCGAGGTCCGCGACGAGGGCACCGGCATGCCGCCCGAGGTACTGGAACGCGCGGTGGAGCCGTTCTTTACGACCAAGGGCGTCGGCCAGGGAACGGGGCTCGGCCTCGCCATGGCGAGCGGGTTCGTCCGCCAGTCGGGCGGACGACTGGAGATTGACAGCGATCCCGGCCACGGCACGACGGTGCGCATGATCTTTCCGATCGCCCGCGACAGCTTGGCGGAGGCGGAAGACGAACCGGTGGAATCGACCGCGGTCGCACCGACCCCGCCCAGCGGCTATGCCGACCATGTCCTCGTCGTCGACGACAATGAAGAAGTGCTCTCACTCGCCAGCGAGATCCTGACCAGCGCCGGCTATCGCGTCACCACCGCGATCAGCGGCGAAGACGGGCTGAAGGCGTTCGAGCGGGTCCATGCCGACGACCACGTCGACCTGTTGTTCACTGACCTCGTCATGCCCGGCGGCATGAACGGGCTGATGCTGGCCGATGCGGTGATCGAGCATGATCCCACCGTCTCGGTGTTGCTGACCACCGGCTATAACGAGGAACTGGTCGTCAACGGCCCGCGCAAGCGCGCGACCGACGTGCTCAGCAAACCCTATCGCCGGTCCGAACTGCTCGACCGCGTGCGCCAGGCGCTCAACCGGCGCGGCAGCGGCGGACCGCGACGCCAGCGCTCGGACTTCGGCGCGGCGGAAGCATGACGGGAAATGGTGGGCGCTGACGGGTTCGAACCGCCGACCTACTCGGTGTAAACGAGCCGCTCTACCAGCTGAGCTAAGCGCCCCGGCACGGGGAACGCCGCTCCTGCCAAAGCGCGGTGCGATCCGCAAGGGGCAACCCGGCTACATCTTGCGGACCGCGACCATATAGCCGCGCATCGCCTCGCTGGCGCGGGGCGACAGCGCCATGAAGGCGCGGCGCCGGTCGACGGGGTCGGGATGGCGGATGAATAGCGCCATCTCGGTCATCTTGGTGATCCAGCGCAGCGCGGTGGTCGGGGCGACGCCGGCGGCGATACACAGGCTCGATACGCTGACCCGCGTTCCCTCCAGCTCGGCGGCGTAAAGGTCGAGCAGCATGTCCCAGGCCGGGTCCTCGAACAGCGCCTCGCCGCCGAACTGGCCGAAGAACAGGCCCCGCTTCTGGCGCAGCGCGATCAGGCGGCGCACCTCCTGCGCGCGCACCTGCGACGTCAGGGCGGGCGATGCCGGCTCCGCGCCATAGCCGGGCCGGCGGTCGGCGACGTCGCTGGCGGCGAGGTGGACGTCGCGGCTGAGGTCGCTGACCAGCCGTGCGATCTCCGCGACGCGGACGTTCAACCGGTTCAACGGTTCGCCGGGCAGCACGGACCGCTCGTGGCCGAACGGGTCGCGATCATGTTCCTGCACGCGTTCGGGCAAGGGGTCGTGCAGCACCGGGATCGGCGGCGCTGCCGCGGCGATCAACGTCGCGACCCGTTCCGCCATCGTCGGGGCGCAGAGCCAGTGGATGTTCGCCCCGGGCAAGTAACCAGTGACCAGATCGATCTGGTCCGCCGTGATCGCGACGACGACGGGCATCGCTGCCGCATCGGCGTAATGGCCCAGGATCGGCAGCACGGCGTCGAGCCGGTCGTCATCGATCCCGCTCGCCTCGACCACCAGCACCGGCCAGCCGGCGAGCTGCGGCAGCGTGTCCTCCACCGCCGCCCACGGCACCCGCCGCATCAATCGCCCGCCGGCCTGCTCGATCGCCGTCTCTAACGGCCCGGCTGCATCGGCGATCAGCAGCATGGCGCTGCCCACCACCGTATAGGGACAGGCCGCGCCTGCCGTCGTCCTGCTCCCGTCAACCATCGCCATCCGCATGGTGACAGGATAGGGAAGCTGGCCGCCGGATCGCGCCCATTCACCTCCATTTCAGCGGCGACGGCGTACGCCGAAGCATGCTGGTCGACATGACATCTCCGAAATGGAGGAAACGCAATATCAGTCGAGCGACTTGACGATCTCCTCGACCATCTTCTTGGCGTCGGCGAGCAGCATCATCGTATTGTCCATGTAGAACACGTCGTTGTCGACGCCGGCATAACCGACCCCGCCCATCGAGCGTTTAATGAACAACACGGTCTTCGCCTTCTCGACGTCGAGCACCGGCATGCCGTAGATGGGCGAGGTCTTGTCGGTCTTGGCAGCGGGGTTGGTGACGTCGTTGGCGCCGATGACGAAGGCGACGTCGGTCTGTGCGAATTCGGAGTTGATGTCCTCCAGCTCGAACACCTCGTCATACGGCACGTTCGCCTCGGCGAGCAGCACGTTCATATGGCCCGGCATGCGGCCCGCGACCGGGTGGATCGCATATTTGACGCGGACGCCATGTTCCTTGAGCTTGTCGCCCATCTCGCGCAGCGCGTGCTGCGCCTGCGCCACCGCCATGCCATAACCCGGCACGATGATGACCTGTTCGGCCTGGCTCATCAGGAAGGCGGCGTCCTCCGCCGATCCGCGCTTCCACGGTCGGTCGATCTTGGCGCCGTCGCCGCCACCGCCGCCGCTCTCCGCACCGAAGCCGCCGGCGATGACGCTGATGAAGCTGCGGTTCATCGCCCGGCACATGATATAGCTGAGGATCGCGCCCGAGGACCCGACCAGCGCACCGGTGATAATCATCGCGCTGTTGTGCAGCGTGAAGCCCATCGCGGCGGCGGCCCAGCCCGAATAGCTGTTGAGCATTGACACGACGACCGGCATGTCGGCGCCGCCGATCGGGATGATGAGCAGGAAGCCGATCGCGAAGCTGAGGATCGTGACCGTCCAGAAGATCCAGGGGCTCTGGTCCTGCGTGAAATAGGCGATCAGGATCAGGATCGCGGCGAGCACGCCCAGATTGATAACGTGGCGGCCGGGCAGCATGATCGGCTTGCCGCCCATGTTGCCGTTCAGCTTGAGGAAGGCGATGACCGAGCCCGAGAAGGTGATCGCGCCGATCGCGACGCCCAGCCCCATCTCGATCCGGCTGACCGGGCGGATGACCGCAAAGGGTTCGCCGATCATCGGGATCACCATGTCGGCGATGCCGAAGGCGACCGGGTTGAGATAGGCGGCACAGGCGACCAGCACCGCGGCGAGGCCGACGAGGCTGTGGAAGGCGGCGACCAGCTGCGGCATGTCGGTCATCGCGATCCGGCGCGCGGTGACGATGCCGATGATCGCGCCGATGCCAATCGCGGCGACCAGTTCGATGACGGTCAGATAGTCGACCCGCGCCAGCAGCGCGGTATAATCCGCGCCCTGCACCACCAGCCGGTCGACCGGCACGTGCGTCACCAGCGTCGTCACCACCGCGATCGTCATGCCGATCATGCCGAAGCGGTTGCCGCGCTGGCTGGAGGTCGGCGACGACAGGCCGCGCAACGCGAGGATGAAGCACACCCCCGCCACCAGATAGGCCAGCGCCGCGAACGAGCTGCCTGTGCTTACGTGTTCCATCCTACCCCCAGATCATCGAACGACGACGGTCATCCCCGGCACGTCAGTGCTTCGCGGGCGCCGGCCGGTCCTTCTTCTTGTACATCGCCAGCATGCGGCTGGTGACGGCGAAACCGCCGAAGATGTTGATGCTCGCCAACACCACGCCGAGCAGCCCCAGCCATTTCGACGAGGCACTGCCTGCCGCCGCCCCCGCGATCAGCGCACCGACGATGATGACCGACGAGATCGCGTTGGTCACCGCCATCAGCGGCGTATGCAGCGCCGGCGTGACCGACCAGACGACGTAATAGCCGACGAAACACGCCATCACGAAGATCGACAGGATTGATACGAAGTCCATGGGCTACTCCTAATCCTCCCCGGAGCGGGGAGGGGGACCATCCGCAGGATGGTGGAGGGGGGTGGCCACGAGCGACGCAGTCGCGGCGGCCACGGAATCGGCATTGCGCACCATATCGGTTGCCGTGATCGGCATCACGCGAGAGCCATCGTCTTTCCGAAAACGGTTCCGCGATCGATCGTGCCGTTGCGCTGCCGGCTGGGCATGGGTCTCGCCGTCCACTGCGATGGTGAGCCGCGCGTCCGGGCGATGGAAATCGGCCACATAGGGGCCGACAGGATGCCTCCTGAGGAAGCGAAGCCCCGTCGCGCCGCCACGCAACCGTTGCCCCAACAGCACTTCGGGATACCTCATCGACCGCCGCAAGGCGCGGGCCAGCACGACCTCGGGCCGCAATATCCGGCGCACGCCCCCTCCACCGCCTTCGGCGGTCCCCCTCCCCTTGCCGGGGAGGATCATGTCAGAAGCCGTGCGCTGACGACCTGTCCGTTGCGGGTCAGGCGCACCGCGTCGCCGATCTCTTCGTCGAGTACCGGCTTGCCCGCATCCTTGTCCCAGAAGGTCGACAGGAAATTGTACAGGTTGCGGCTGAACAATGCCGAGGCATCGGCGGGCAGGCGCGAGGCGACGTTGCGGTGGCCGACGATCCTGACGCCGTGGCGCGTCACGATCTCGCCCGCGACCGCGCCCTCGACGTTGCCGCCCTGCTCCACCGCCAGATCGACGATGACGCTGCCTGGCTTCATGCTGGCGACCTGCGCGTCGCTGATGAGCCGGGGCGCCGGTCGACCGGGGATCAGCGCGGTGGTGATGACGATGTCCTGCTTGGCGATATGCGCCGAGACCAGCTCGGCCTGCGCCGCCTTGTATTCGTCGCTCATCTCGCCGGCATAGCCGCCGCTGCCTTCGCCCTCGATGCCCTTGACGTTCTCGACGAAGATCGGCTTGGCGCCAAGCGACTGGATCTGCTCGCGCGTCGCCGAGCGGACGTCGGTGGCGGACACCTGCGCGCCCAGCCGGCGCGCGGTCGCGATCGCCTGCAGCCCGGCGACGCCGACGCCCATCACGAACGCCTTGGCGGCGCTGACCGTCCCTGCGGCGGTCATCATCATCGGAAAGGCGCGGCCATATTCCGACGCGGCGTCGAGCACCGCCTTGTAGCCTGCCAGGTTGGACTGCGACGACAGGATGTCCATCGACTGCGCGCGGGTGATGCGCGGCATGAACTCCATCGCCAGCGCCTCATAGCCCGCCGCGGCGTACGCATCGACGCGAGCGCGATCACCGAAGGGATTGAGGCCGGCGACGATCCAGGCGCCCGCGGCGGCTCCGGCCAGTCCGGCGGGGTCGGGGCCCTGCACGCCCAGCACGATATCGGCGCCCGCCAGCGTCGCGGCCCGGTCGCCGACGCTGGCGCCGGCATCGCGATAGGCCTGGTCGGCATAGGTGGCGGCGTCGCCGGCCCCCGCCTCGACCGCGACCGCGGCGCCCAGGGCGATGAATTTCTTGGCGGTTTCCGGCGTCGCGGCAACGCGCCTTTCGCCGTCGGCATGCTCCTTGAGGACGGCGATCTTCATGCTGGCGGCGCTTACGAGATCAGCCAGATCACGAGCACGGCGATCACCGCACAGGCGATCGTGCCCCAGAACATCATTTTCGTCACGCTCGAATAGGTCGCCTCATGCGCCTTCAGGTCACCATTGCCGGCCATCATCCAACCCCTATCTGCCCGCGGCGCCGTGCGCCTTTGGCGGGTTACCTGCCCGCAAAGATCCGTTGCCGTCAAGGCAAGCAAAGAGTGGGGCGCGCTTAAGCCCGCCTTTACCGGTCCATTGTATCACCTGCCCCGAACCGGGACGGGAAAAATTATGACGCGCAACGGGCAGCGCCTGCTTCTGCTGATCGACGACGAACCCGCGCAGCGCCGATTGGTGTCGGCGCTGGCGGCACGGGCCGGCTGGCGATCGATCTTCGCCGCCGATGGCGAAATGGCGCTCGCCCAACTGGGCACGCAGGACGGGATGCAGCTGGATGCGATCCTGCTCGACCATTGGGCACCCGACGCCGATGCCGCGCCGCTGATCGCCGAACTGCGCGAACGTCGCCCCGCCCTACCGATCCTGATGCTCACCGCCAACGGTTCGGTCGCGCATGCCGTCGCCGCGATGCGCGCCGGCGCCACCGATTTCCTGGTCAAGCCGCTCGCGCCCGAACGGCTGCTTGCCGCGCTGGAGGCAACGGTCGCCGGTACCGCCGCGGGCGAATTGCGCCCGCTGACCGAGAAGATCCCGGCGCTGCTCGCCTTCGACGAGATCGTCGGATCGTCGCCCGATTTCCGCGCTGCGCTGGCGATCGCGGCGAAAGCGGCGCGCGCCCGCGTGCCGGTGCTGGTCGAGGGGGAGAGCGGCGTCGGCAAGGAGGTGGTCGCCGATGCGATCCACGCCGCCAGTCCGCGGTCCAAGAAACCGATGGTCACCGTCAATTGCGGTGCGATCCCCGCCAATCTGGTCGAATCCGAGCTGTTCGGGCATGAAAAGGGCGCGTTCACCGGCGCGTTCGAACGCAAGATCGGCAAGTTCGCCGATGCCGACGGCGGCACCATCCTGCTCGACGAGATCGGCGAGATGCCGCTGGAGACGCAGGTCAAGCTGCTGCGGGTCCTGCAATCGGGGGAAATTCAGCCGATCGGCGCGCGCCATGCCCGCGAGGTCGACGTCCGCGTCATCGCCGCGACCAACAAGAAGCTGCTTGAGGAGGTCGAGGCGGGGCGCTTCCGCGAGGACCTCTATTACCGACTCAACGTCGTGCAGGTCACGATCCCGCCGCTGCGCGAGCGGCTGGGCGACGTGCCGGCGCTGGCCCGACACCTGCTGGCACGGATCGCGCAGCAGCCGGGGCTGCGTCCGCTCGGCATCACCGACGATGCGCTGGCGTTGCTGGTGCAATACGACTGGCCGGGCAACGTCCGCCAGCTTCAGAACGCGCTCTTCCGCGCGGCCGTGCTGTGCGAAGGCGCGGCGCTGACCCGCGCCGACTTCCCGCAGATCGCGGCGCTGGGCGACCGGCGTACCGGCGTGATCGGATCGGCTGCAGTCTCGGGCGGGGGCGTCACGCTGTTCCGGCCGGACGGCAATCTGCGTCCGCTCGAGGACATCGAGGCGGACGTCATCCGCCTTGCCATCGGCCACTATCGCGGCCGGATGACCGAGGTCGCGCGGCGGCTGGGGATCGGCCGGTCGACGCTCTATCGCAAGCTGGGCGAGCTCGGCATCGACAACGCCGCCGCCTGACCCTGCCATCATCGCGATCCGGTGCTAGGGTGCCGGGCATGTCCTTCGCCGATCGCCATATTCTCGTCACCGGGGCCGCATCCGGAATCGGCCTCGCCACCGCACGCCATCTCGCCGACGCCGGGGTCGCGCGTCTGGTGCTGGTCGATCGCGATGCGGCGGCGGTGGCGCGGATCGTGCTGCCCTGCACGCTCGACCTGCTGCCCGGCGACGTCGCCGACGAAGCCTTCTGGGACAGCGCCGCGCCCTATCTGGTCGGAATCGACGGCGCAGTCGTCAATGCCGGCGTCGCCGGTGCCGGTGCGATCGTCGATCTAGACTTCAGCGAATGGCGGCGCATCCTCGGCGTCAATCTCGACGGCGCGTTCCTGACGTTGCGCGCGGCGATGCGGGCGATGCCCGGTGGCGGTGCGATCGTCGCCACCGCTTCGGCCGCGGGGATCAAGCCGGAGGTCGGCGTCGCCGCGTATGGCGCGTCCAAGGCGGCGCTGATCCATCTCGTCAAGGTCGCCGCCAGAGAGGGGGCCGCCACCGGTATCCGCGTCAACGCGATCGCACCCGCCGGGGTGGAAACGCCGGTGTGGGACGCGGTCCCGATGTTCGCCGATCGGGCGGCCGCGATCGGCCGCGATGCCGCCTTCGCCGAGCTGGCGGCGCTGGCGACCCCGCTCGGCCGCTATGCCAAGCCGGAGGAGATCGCCGCGCAAATCGCCTTCCTGCTGTCCGACGCCGCCGCGCTCGTCACCGGCGCCTGCTTGGTCAGCGACGGCGGCTACACGCTGTAACTTACCAGAGCACGCCCTTGTGCGGCGTGATCGGGCCGGGCGCCTGATCGCCGATCGACTGCAGCAGGTCGATTTCGATCGTCCGGCACATCGCGGTCAGGGGTACGTCGTGCACGGTGTTGGCGAACGGATCGACCAGATCTTCGCCGATCTGCAGCACCGCGAGGAACATCAGCCCCGCCACCGTCGATCCCAGCGGCGTCGCGAAGCCCAGCGTCTCGACCAGACCGATCGGCAGCAGGATGCAGAAGACATGGGTGAACAGGGTCGGGAAGAAGCGATATTGATTGGGCAGCGGCGTGTTCTTCAGCCGCTCCATGCCGCCCTGCGCGTTGGCGATATCGACCAGCGTCGATTCCATCCGCGACTGCTGGATGGTGTCGATCCAGCCGGCGCGGCGCGCATCGTCGATGCGGCGCCCGGTGCCGTCGAGCAGGCCGTTGGCGATATTGGTCCGCGCCAGCGCCGGCTCCGCCTCGCCGCGTGACAGATATTGCAGCACCTGATCGTCGACCGGCTGGCGGCGCAGCTGGCAGCGCAGGGCATTCACATAGGCGATCTGGCGCAGCACGATCGTGCGGCGCATGTCGTGCGCCTCGCCGATCGGCAGGAAGTTGCGCGCCTCGCGGCTGAGGCTGCGCGAGGCGTTAATCATCGATCCCCACAGCACCCGCCCTTCCCACCAGCGCTGGTAGGCGGAATTGTCGCGGAAGCCGATCAGCAGCGCCAGCACCGTACCGAACAGCGTCAGCGGCAGCGAAGGCGCCCTGAACGGCAGCAGGTAATAGGTGACCGTGACGATGACGTCCCAGATGAACAGGACGAGCAGCGGCTTCCAGACTTCGGAGACGATGCGGGTGAGGCGAGGGGTGGATGCGACGATCATAGCGTGTCCAGATGGTGTCGAAGCGGCCCGAACGCATCAACAATCAAGATGCTGCAACGCAAAATCACGATTCAGTCACCGACCAGCGCACGATCGCGCATTCCGCGCCACACTTTCAGTGCCTGCACGGTCGCCGCGACGTCATGGACCCGCAGGATCTGGACGCCGGCCTCCGCGCCTTTCAGTGCCAGCGCGAGACTGCCGCCGAGCCGTGCCGACACCGGCGCTTCATTGTCGAGCGCACCGATCATCCGCTTGCGGCTGACCCCGAGCATGATCGGGCAGCCCAGACCGTGGAACAGCGCTATCCCGTTGATAAGGGCAAGGTTGTCGGACAGCGACTTGCCGAAGCCGATGCCGGGATCGACGATGATCCGCGACCGGTCGATGCCGGCGGCGACGACCGCGGCGATCCGCGCCTCCAGCCAGTCGAACACTTCGATCGCCACGTCGCGATAGCCCGTGCGGGCATGGCCGCCGTCCTTGGGGTCGGGCGAGTGCATCAGCACGACCGGGCAGCGCGCGCGCGCCACCACCTCCACCGCGCGATCGTCCCACAGCAGCGCGGAGACGTCGTTGACGATGTGCGCGCCCGCCGCCAGCGCCGCTTCCATCACCGCCGCCTTGCGGGTGTCGATCGACACCGGCGTGCCGCTGCGCGCGAGCCGTTCGACGACGGGGACGACGCGGGCGATCTCGTCGCCCTCCCACACCGCCGCGGCACCGGGCCGCGTCGATTCGCCGCCGAGGTCGACCAAAGCAGCCCCCGCCGCCGCCATGTCGACGCCCGCCGCGGCCGCCGCGGCGGGATCGTCGCCGTGCCGGCCGCCGTCCGAGAAGCTGTCGGGCGTGACGTTGAGGATGCCCGCGACCAGTGGCTGGTCGAACCGCAGGGTGCGCGCACCCAGCTGCAACGCCGGACGCGGCGCGGTGATGGCGGCGTGCAGCTGTACGGCGCGGGAACCGAGGGCGGCGACGTCGGCGACCGGGATCGTGCGGCGCGTGCCGGCCTCGATCACCTCATAAGCGGCGAACCATTGCATCCCGCCGGCCAGCCGCGCAACGCTGCCGTCCTCGTGCGTCACGGGGGTATCGACGAACTGGACGGGGCGCAGGTGCATCATCGTCTCCCCCCTCCCCGCAAGGGAGGAACGCGTTACGGTTGCGTCGCCAGCAGGTAGGTCTGGCGCAGGGTGTCGATCGGCTGCAGCTTGCCCGCGGCTTCGTGGTGCCAGAAGGTCCAGCCGTTGCATGCCGGTGCGCCCTGCAACGTCGCGCCCAGCTTGTGGATCGACCCGGTCGCGCCGCAGTCGCTGAGCAGGCTGCCGTCGGCGCGGATCGTCACGCGGAAGCGGCGCTTCGCATCGGTCAGCACCGCGCCGGGCGTCAGGTAACCGTTCTCGACCAGCACGCCGAACGCCACCTTGGGCTGCTGGCGCGGGCTCTGCATCGTCGCGAGCGCCGATTCGTCGAGCGGCAGCGCGGCGGCGATCCGCTCCTCCGCCGCCGCGATATAATCGCCCTCGCGCTCGATGCCGATCCAGTGACGGCCGAGACGCTTCGCCACCGCGCCGGTGGTGCCGGTGCCGAAAAACGGATCGACGACGATGTCGCCGGGCTTCGTACAGGCGAGCAGGATGCGGTACAGCAGCGCCTCCGGCTTCTGCGTCGGATGGACCTTCACCCCGCCCTTCTTGAGCCGCTCGCCGCCGCCGCAGATCGGAAATTCCCAGTCCGAGCGCATCTGCAGCTCGTCGTTCAGCGTCTTCATCGAACGATAGTTGAAGGTGTATTTCGCGCCCTCGCCCTTCGAGGCCCAGATCAGCGTCTCGTGCGCGTTGGTGAAGCGGGTGCCGCGGAAGTTCGGCATCGGATTGGCTTTCCGCCAGACGATGTCGTTGAGGATCCAGTAGCCGAGGTCCTGCACTGCCGCGCCGACGCGGAAGATGTTGTGATAGCTGCCGATCACCCAGATCGTGCCGTCATCCTTGAGGATGCGGTGCGCCTCGGCCAGCCAGGCGCGGGTGAAGGCGTCATAGGCGGCGAAGGTGTCGAACTTGTCCCATTCGTCGGTGACCGCATCGACGTGGCTGCCGTCGGGCCGGAACAGTTCGCCGCCCAGCTGCAGGTTATAGGGGGGATCGGCGAAGACCATGTCGACCGACTTGTTGGGCAAGGCCCGCATCGCCGCGATGCAATCGCCGCGGACGATTTGGTCGAGCGGCAGCGGGCCGGCGGGCGCTTTGGCGGGAGTCGCCACCGCTGCGCGCGCCGCGATGCGCGGCTGCCTGACCTTGTCGATTACTGGCATGACGTCCCCCTTGTCCGCCTATTCGCGTCGAACAGGGGACTCGCGTCAAGCACGCATTGGTTAACGCCGCTGCCACGACGGCGGCCGACGGCCGCCACCGTCGCCCGTCCCGCCCAAGATATGGGGAAGGCGATTCCGCCCCTACCCCAGCACTGGGGGTGTGACTCAAAAGACTCAGGCGGCAAAATGCTTGGCGTCCAGCGGCAGTTGCGGCGCCGCAGGCGCGGTATCCGCCGTGATTCGGGCGTAGGCAGCGGCGACGGGTGCAAAACTGCGGCGGTGAATCGGCGTCGGCCCATGGTCGCGCAGCGCGGCGAGATGGTGCCTGCAGCCATAGCCCTTGTTCGAATGCCAGTGATATTGCGGATGTGCGGCGGCATGGTCGAGCATGATGCCGTCGCGCAGATGCTTGGCGACGATCGAGGCCGCGGCGATCGACAGGCTGTGCGCGTCGCCGGACACGATCGCGGTGGCGGCATAGGACCAGCGCGGCAGGCGGTTGCCGTCGACCAGCACATGCCCCGGATCGCAGCCGAGCCGCGCCACCAGCGCATCGACGGCCAACGTCATCGCCTTCATCGTCGCCCAATAGATGTTGAGCGTGTCGATCTCCGCCGGCTCGACGATGCCGACGCCATAGACGCCGCGCGCCTGGATCAGCCCGCACAGGCGCGCGCGCTCGGCGGCGGAGAGCTTCTTGGAATCGTCGATACCGCGCGGCACGCCTTTGGCGGGCAGCACGACGGCGGCTGCGACCACCGGCCCGGCGAGCGGACCGCGCCCCGCCTCGTCCACCCCGGCAACGGGCGGCAGGCAGGATTTTTCGTGGTTCAGTCCGGGCATGCGTCAGGTCCGATCGTCGAACGGCACGCGGCCGAGCGCGTGCCCCATCGGCCCATGCCCTGCCCCGAGGCCCGGTGCCGCCGCAAGCGCCGCCTGCACATAGGCGATGGCCCGCCCCACCGCGTCGGCGAGCGGCAGGCCGGCGGCGAGTCCCGTGGCGATGCCGCTCGCCAGCGTGCAGCCGGTGCCGTGGCTGTGGCGGGTGTGGATGCGCGGATGCGTCCAGACCGTTTTGACGCCGTCGGCGGCGACCAGTCGGTCCTCGACGATGTCGCCTTCGCCGTGCCCACCCTTGACCAGCAGCGCCGCGCCGCCGGCGCGCACCGCATCCTCGCCGCCGAGCGCGGCGAGTTCGGGCAGGTTGGGGGTGACGACCGCGGCCTGCCGCATAAACCGCGCGAACGCCGCGATCGTGTCGGCATCGGCGAGCACCGATCCGCTGGTCGCGATCATCACCGGATCGAACACGACCGGCACCGCGAGCGTGTCGAGCACATCCGCCACGGCGCGTGCGGTGGCGGCCGATCCGATCATACCGATCTTCACCGCATCGACGCCGAGATCGTCGATCACCGAGCGCATCTGCGCGACGACGATATCCGTGGGTATCGGGTGGACCGCCTGCACGCCGAGCGTGTTCTGCGCGGTGATCGCGGTGATCGCAGTCATGGCATGGCCGCCGAGCATCGTGACGGTCCGGATGTCCGCCTGGATACCCGCGCCGCCGCCCGAATCGGACCCGGCAATGATGAGGATGCGGGGGATCATGACGCGGGTCGCGACAGCGGCGCGGATCGGGCGCTTGGGGTTGGGCGCTGCATGGGTTCGGTCATGGCATCTCGCGGGCAGGCGGGACAGAAGGTTTGTTCACGCGGAGACGCGGAGAAGAAGGTATGAAGGGGAGAGCGTCGCTCTCACAATCATCACTCCGGCGCACGCCGGGACCCACGGACCCGCGACATCGGACTGTGCGCGCCAGCCGCCGACACCGAAACCATGGGTCCCGGCGTTCACGGGATGACGGTTGAGGGTCGGGCGCCTTCCCCTTCGCGCCTCCGCGTGAACCGTCAGCTCTGGAACCGGCGCTCGGTCGATGCGGGGTTGCCCTGCAGCGCCTTGCCGACCCGGGTCGGGCGATCCATCAGTTCGCCCGCGCAATTGGGGCAATGTTCGTCGAGCGCCTCGGCGCATTCGGCGCAGAAGGTGCACTCGAACGAGCAGATGAACGCGCCGGGCGCATCGGCCGGCAGGTCGGCACCGCAGCGTTCGCAATCGGGGCGCATCGCCAGCATCAGGCGGCGGCCTGACGGACGGCGTCGCAGATGCGATCGACGAGGGTTTCGACCTGGCGGGCGTCGTCGCCCTCCGCCATCACGCGGATCACCGGTTCGGTGCCGGACGGGCGGATGACGAGGCGGCCGGTGCCGGCCAGTTCCGCCTCCGCCGCGGCGATCACCGATTTGACAGAGTCATGTTCGAGCGGCTTGCCGCCGGCGAAGCGGACGTTCTTGAGCAATTGCGGCAGTGGTTCGAACCGGTGGAGCACCTCGCTCGCCGGCGCGCCCGACCGCTTGAGTTCGGCAAGCACCTGCAACGCCGCGACCAGCCCGTCGCCGGTGGTGCCGTAATCGGTCAGGATGATGTGGCCGGACTGTTCGCCGCCGACGTTATAGCCGGAGGTGCGCATCTTCTCGAGCACGTAGCGGTCGCCCACCGCGGTGCGGACGAGGCCCAGCCCCTGCGCCGACAGATGCCGTTCGAGGCCGAGGTTCGACATCACCGTCGCGACCAGCCCGCCGCCCGCCAGCCGGCCGGCGCGCGCCCAGCTGGCGGCGATCGTCGCCATCAGCTGGTCGCCGTCGACGATCCGGCCCTGTTCGTCGACGATGATGAGCCGGTCGGCATCGCCGTCCAGCGCGATGCCGATATCCGCGCCCGCGGCGACGACGGTTTCGGACAGGGTCTGCGGCGCGGTCGAACCGACGTCGCGGTTGATGTTGGTGCCGTTGGGGGTGACGCCGATCGCGACCACGTCGGCGCCCAGTTCCCACAGCGCCATCGGCGCGACCTTGTAGGCGGCGCCGTTGGCGCAATCGATCACCACGCGCAGCCCGTCGAGCCGCAGGTTTTCGGGGAAGGTCGCCTTGGCGAAGTGGATGTAGCGCCCCTGCGCATCCTCGATCCGGCGAGCGCGGCCGATTTCCGCCGAGGGGGCGAGCGGCACGTCGCTGTCGATCAACTGCTCGATCGTCAGCTCCGCCTCGTCGGAGAGCTTGTAGCCGTCGGGCCCGAAAAGCTTGATGCCATTATCCGCGAAGGGATTGTGGCTGGCGGAGATCATCACGCCGATGTCGGCGCGCATCGACTGGGTCAGCATCGCCACCGCCGGGGTGGGGAGCGGCCCGACCATGATGACGTCCATGCCGACGCTGGTAAAGCCCGCGACCAGCGCCGATTCAAGCATATAGCCCGACAGGCGCGTGTCCTTGCCGATCAGCACGCGATGCTTGTGGTCGCCGCGCTGGAAATAGGCGCCCGCCGCCATGCCGACCTTCATCGCCATGCCGGCGGTCATCGCGCCGGCGTTGGTCGCGCCCCTGATGCCGTCCGTACCGAAATATTTCCTTGCCATCGCGTGCGATCCGTTCCGCTATGCCGTCCGTATCCCTCCGTTGCGCCAAGGAAACCGATGTCGCAAGCCACCCGTATCCTTCTGGCGCTGGTCGTCGGCATCGCGCTCGGCATCGCCGCGGTGGCGCTCGACAGGGACTGGGCGCTGCGCGCGACCAGCGTCACCCAGCCGATCGGCGAGGCGTGGCTGCACGGCTTGCAGATGGTGATCGTGCCGCTGATCGTCGGCCTGCTGGTGACCGGCATCGCCGCGACCGCGGAGGCGGCGAAAGCGGGACGGATCGCGGGGCGCGCGGTGGCGCTGTTCGTCGTGGTGCTGTGGTGCACGACGCTGATGTCGGCGGCGGTGATGCCGCTGCTGCTCGATCTGTGGCCGCTGCCCGAGGCGTGGTCGGCGGCGCTGCGGGCCGCGCTGACCGGCGCGGCGCCGCTCGGCAAGGTGCCGACGCTCGCGGATTTCTTCAACACGATCGTGCCGACCAACGTCGTCGGCGCGGCGGCGGGCGACGCGTTCCTGCCGCTGACGGTGTTCACGCTCGCCTTCGCCTTCGCGATCACCCGGCTGGAGGACGAATCGCGACGGCGGCTGACCGACCTGTTCCGCAGCATCACCGATGCGATGCTGGTCATCATCGGCTGGGTGCTGAAGCTGGCGCCGATCGGCATCTTCGCCCTGGCCTATGGCGTCGGCGCGCGGACCGGGGCGGCGGCGTTCGGCGCGCTGGTCCATTACATCGTGCTGGTGTCGGCGATCGGCTTCGTCGTGCTGCTGGCGGGCTATCCGGTGGCACGGTTCGGCGGCGGCGTGCCGTTCCGCGCCTTCGCCAGAGCGGTGGCGCCGGCGCAGGCGGTGGCGATCAGCACGCAAAGCTCGCTCGCCTCCCTGCCGGCGATGCTCAAGGGATCGGCGGAGATCGGCGTCGCGCCGGCGACCGCGGGGATCGTGCTGCCGGTGGCGGTGGCCATCTTTCGCGCGACCAGCCCGGCGATGAACCTGGCGGTGGCGCTGTACGTCGCACACTGGCTGGGGGTGCCGATCGGACCGGGGCAGCTCGCCGCCGGCGTCGCGACCGCGGCGATCACCACCATGGGGTCGGTCTCGCTGCCCGGCACGATCAGCTTCTTCGCCAGCGTCGCGCCGGTCGCCTTTGCGATGGGTGTGCCGATCGAGGCGCTGGGCCTGCTGGTCGCGGTGGAAACGGTGCCGGACCTGTTCCGCACCGTCGGCAACGTCACGATGGACGTTGCGGTGACCAGCGTGGTGGGGCGGCGGACGGACGCCTCGTAATCCTTGCGCTCCCCCTCACCCTGCCGGCGCCGGCAGGGTGAGGGCCATGCCGTCAAGGCCGCGGGCGCTGTTCGCCCCGCGTATCGACGCCCGCCGCCGCGGGTTCGCCGATCGCCGCCTCGCCCGCCAGCGCATGGTCGGGCGCGTCGCCGATCGTGTCGAGGTGCATCAGCCGGGTCACGAACGGCGCGAGCACCAGCACGACGATGCCGATGCCCATCGAGAACCAACCGATGCGGCCATAGACGGCGAGAACCTGCGCCGGGCCGGCGCCCTCGCCGCCGGTCGCCTGCGCGATCAGGCCGGCGAGGAAGTTGCCCGCTGCGGTGGCGAGGAACCAGGTGCCCATCATCAGCCCGGTCATGCTCGCCACCGACAGCCGCGTCATCGACGACAGGCCGATCGGCGAGAAGCAGAGCTCGCCCATCGAATGCAGCATGTACAGCAGGATGACGAAGATCGCCGGCGTCAGCCCTTCGGCGGGCGCGCCGAGGATCACCGCGAAGAAGCCCGCGCCGACCAGCACCAGGCCGATGCCGAACTTGAACGGCGCCGAGGGTTCGATGCCGCGCTTGCCCATCGCGGTCCAGAGCAGCCCGAACAGCGGCGCGAGCGTGATGATGAAGAAGGCGTTGACCGACTGGAACCAGGAGGCCGGCATCTCCCAGCCCAGTACCGTGCGATTGACCGACTGGTCGGTGTAGGTGTTGAGCGACGACCCGGCCTGTTCGAACAGCGCCCAGAACAGCGGCGACAGGGCGACGAGGAACAGCGCGGCGAAGATGCGGTGGCGCTCGACCCGCGGCAGCACCCGGAACGAGGTGAGCAGGATATAGCCGACGGTAAGCAGCGATCCGGCGATCAGGACGATCCCGACCGCACCCTGGTTGCGTACCAGCCACCATGCCACGCCGACCGCGACGAGCGCGCCGGCATAGATCGCCCATTCGATCGACAGGCCGATCGGCGTGCGCCTCTGCAGCGCGCCAGCGACCGGCGGTTCGCCGACGTCGTACAGCTCGCGCCGGAACAGAACGAACACGACCAGCCCCAGCGCCATGCCGACCCCCGCCGCGCCGAAGCCGTAGGACCAGCCCATCCGCTCGCCGAGATAGCCGATCAGCAGCGGGCCGATGAAGGCGCCGGTGTTGATCCCCATGTAGAAGATCGAGAAGGCGCCGTCGCGCCGGGTGTCGTCGCGCGGATAGAGCTTGCCGACCAGCACCGAGATATTGGCCTTCAGGAAGCCGGTGCCGACGATGATGAAGGCGAGCGCGAGGTAGAAGCCGTTGAGCGCGCTGCCCTGCACGCCGGCCGGCGCCTCGACCGCGGCGATCAGCAGATGGCCGACGGTGATGAACACGCCGCCGGCGAGCACCGCCTTGCGTGGCCCGAGATAGCGGTCGGCGATATAGCCGCCGATGATCGGCGTGACGTAGATGAGCGCGGTATAGGCACCGTAGATGGCGTAGGCGGGTTGTTCGCCGAACAGGAAATGCTTGGTCAGGTAGAAGACCAGGATGGCGCGCATCCCGTAATAGGAAAACCGTTCCCACATCTCCGCGAAGAACAAGGTGAACAGCCCGAGCGGGTGTCCGAGAAAGGTGCGGGCATGGGCAGGTACGCCGCCCCCGCTCGCCGATGCGATTGCCATAGGCTCTTGTGACTCCAACGATATCCGGCGCCGTCCGGGCGGACCGGCGAATGGCGGGCAACGTAACGGCTGGACACCTGCTGTAAACATCGCGGGCGGTGCCTATGTGTCGCGGATGACCGAAACGATCTTCAACGACACCGCCACGCCGCTGACGCTGCTCGCCACCCGCCGCTCGGGCAAGCCGCGCGATCTGGTCGGGCCGGGGCCGGATGCGGCGCAGCTCGACCAGATGATTGGCATCGCTGCGCGCACCCCCGATCACGGCAAGCTGGCGCCATGGCGCTTCGTCGTGATCGACGATCGCGACGCGCTGTCGCAGCTGATCGTCCAGGCCTATCGCGCCGAACGGCCGCAGGCGGCGCGGGCGGAGCTCGACTCGCTCGACCAGTTCGCACGCCAGGCGCCGGCGCTGGTCGTCGTGCTGTCGTCGCCGAGCCGGACGAGCCATATCCCTTTGTGGGAGCAGGAACTGTCGGCGGGCGCAGCGACCATGAACCTGCTGCATGCCGCCCATGCGATGGGGTTCGCCGGCGGCTGGCTGACCGGCTGGCCGAGCGTGTCGCCCGCGGTGCGTGATGCACTGGGCGATGCGCATGAAACGATTGCGGGTTTCGTCTTTATCGGCACGCCGGGCCGACCGCTGGACGAACGGCCCCGCCCGGACATGGCACGGATCGTCTCGCACTGGCCTAAAGCGGGATAGTGCCGGCCGGTTGGGAGTGGACCTTTTCGTCCATTGCTGTATTAAACCAGCATGACAGCGCTCAGCAACGAGGATAGCCCGGTCTATATCCGGCTGCGGGGGACCATCGCGGCGGGCATCCTGCGCGGCGATTACCGGGCGGGCGACCAATTGCCCTCGGTGCGCGCCTTCGCCGCCGAACATGGCGCCAACCCGCTGACCGTGGCAAAAGCCTATCAGAGCTTTCAGGATGACGGCTACGTCGAGGTGCGGCGCGGCGTCGGCATGTTCGTGCTGCCCGGCGCGTCGGACAAGCTGCGCGCGGCGGAGCGGGCGAACTTCGTCGACAACCAATGGCCGCGCATTCTCGGCTACATCGACCTGCTCGGCCTGAACGCTGCCGACCTGCTGGAGCGCGAGCGGGCCTGATCGCGGCGGCGCGAGCGACTGATGCTCGCGCGCACGCCCCGTCAGAACAGCCCGAGTTGCACGACCTCCTCGGGGGTCAGGTCGATGCCGAACATCAGCGACATGCGCATGCGATAGACGCGCGGATCGGTGATCTCCGCTTCGGACCGGTTGTCGCCGGCGCGGCGGTGATAGCGGCGATCGGTAAGGCCGGCGAGGCCGTGCGGCAGGACGATGCTGGCGATCGTCACCTGCGTGAAGCGGCTGGCGGGCGCGGTCGACGTCCAATGATTGGACAGCGCGAGGTCGCCATCGAACACCTCGGTCTCGTGAAAGCTGTATTGCGGCTGCCAGCCCGGCCCGGTGCCGCGCCCGTCGGTGGAGCCGGCGTCGCCCTTGCGGTGGAGCATCCAGCCGTGCCGCGGATCGCGATCGAGGCGGAACCACGCGCCGTCCGGCGCCTCGGCTTCCCAGCCGTCGGCGAGCGCCATCACCGGGGCATAGCTGCCGCCGAAGCCGGCGTCGGCGATCCAGTCGCGATCCCCGATCGTCACCAGGCTGAGCGTGTGGGTCAGCGGCGGCGTGTCCGCCACGCCCAGCCAGACGCGGGCCAGCAGGGGGCGGACCCGAAAGCCGAGCGCAGCCAGCGCGTCCATGAACAAGCGGTTGTGTTCGAAACAATAGCCGCCGCGCTTGGCGGTGACGAGCTTGGCGAAGACGCTGGCCGAATCGATCGCGATGCCGCGGCCGAGCCGCACGTCGAGATTCTCGAACGGGATCGCCAGGCGATGTTCGCGCTGCAGCCGGCCGAGCCCCTCCGCATCGGGGGTGACGCGGGCGGGCAGGTTGATGCGGGCGAGATAGGCGTCGAGATCGAACATCGCGCGGTGTTGCCCGCGACGGGACGCGGAATGCAAGCGCCTAAAAGCCCCCTCCTTTCAGGGAAGGGGCTTTCGGCAGGTCAGGCGGCGAAGGCTTCCGCAGGGATCGCGTAGAGCACCTCGGCGCTGGCGGTCGCCGCCGCCTTCAGGCCGAGCGCTTCCGGCACGATCTGATCGAGGTAGAAGCGGACCGCGGACCGCTTGACCACCGCGAATTCCTCGTCGCCCTGCGCGTGCCGCCCCTCGCGCTCCATCAGCCAGCCGCACACCGCGACCGCTGTCATCGTCAGGAACGGATAGCTGGCGGCGAGCCGGTCGTCGGCATCCGCGGTGGCGAGGCGGTGGGCGATGGCGTCGACGGCGTCGATCAGCGCGACGAGCTCGGGATGCTCCGCCTCGGCGCGCATGTCCGCGACCAGCGCAACAAAGGCGCCACCGTTGTCGAGGCCGAGCTTGCGCCCGACGAGGTCGGCGGCCTGGATGCCGTTGGTGCCCTCGTAGATCGGGGTGATCCGCGCATCGCGGAAATATTGCGCCGCGCCCGTTTCCTCGACGTAGCCCATCCCGCCATGCACCTGCACGCCGAGGCTAGCGACCTCGTTGCCGATGTCGGTGCCATGCGCCTTGGCGAGCGGCGTCACCACCTCCAGCCGGTTCCTGGCGGCGTCGTCGCCGAGGCCGGCGCGATCGACCTGCCCCGCGGCATAATAGACCAGGGCGCGTGCCGCCTGCGTCTGCGCCTTCATCCGCAACAGCATACGACGAACGTCGGGATGGTCGACGATACGCACCGGCGCCTTGTCCGGCGAACCGGCGCGCGCCGACTGGACGCGTTCCAGAGCATAGCCGACCGCCTTCTGCGTCGCGCCCTCGGCGATCTGCACGCCCTGCAGGCCGACGTTGAGCCGGGCGTTGTTCATCATCGTGAACATCGCGCGCATGCCGCCATGCTCCGCGCCGATCAGCTCGCCGACGCAATCGTCGTGATCGCCGAAGCTCAGCACGCAGGTCGGCGAGGCGTGGAGGCCCATCTTGTGCTCGATCGACACGACGCGGACGTCGTTGAAATCGCCCGGCGTCCCGTCGTCGTTGAGTCGGAACTTGGGCACGAGGAACAGGCTGATCCCGCGCGTACCAGCGGGCGCGTCGGGGGTGCGCGCGAGGACGAGGTGAACGATATTGTCCGCCATGTCGTGGTCGCCGAACGAGATGTAGATCTTCGTCCCCTTGATCGACCATCTGCCGTCGCCCAGCGGCTTTGCGGTGGCACGCAGCGCGCCGACGTCGCTGCCCGCCTGCGGTTCGGTGAGGTTCATCGTCCCGGTCCAGGCGCCGGTCGCGAGATGCGGCAGGTAGAGCGCCTGCTGTTCGGCGCTGCCGTGGTGGATCAGCGCCTCGATGGCGCCGACGGTGAGCGTCGGGCACAGCGCGAAGCCCATGTTGGCGCTGCCCAGCGTATCGAGCACCGCGGTCTGGATCGCGAACGGCAGCCCCTGCCCGCCGAAATCCTCCGGTACGCCGATCGTTCCCCAGCCGCCCTCGACGTAATCCTTGTACGCCTTGATGAAGCTCGCCGGCATATGGACGCCGTCGGGCGACCATTTCGCGCCGACCGTGTCGCCCTCGCGGTTGAGCGGCGCCCATTCGCCGCCGGCGAACTGGCCGACCCCCTCCAGCACCGCATCGACCACGTCGGGACTGGCCGCGGCGAATCGATCCGTCGCGGCGAGTTCGTCGATCCGGACGATGTGATCGAGCACGAAACGCTGGTCGGCCACGGCGGCGGTGAAGGGCATCATTCTCTCCTGCTGTTGCCCGCGATATAGCCCCTGATGATGGCCGATCCAAACCTGCGCATCTTACGTTACGGCATGGCCGCAATCACCGAAGCGGCGGCGCGAATCACCCGCGGCGAATGCGTCGCGGTGCCGACCGAGACGGTCTATGGCCTCGCCGCCGATGCCGGCAATGCGGCGGCGGTCGCGGGCATCTATGCCGCCAAGGGCAGGCCGAGCTTCAACCCGCTTATTGTGCACGTGCCCGATCTGGCGGCGGCAGAGGCGCTGGCGGTGTTCGACGACGATGCGCGGGGGCTGGCGGGGGGGTTCTGGCCGGGACCATTGACGTTGGTTGTGCCGCTGCGGCCGGAGGCGCCGATCGCGTCGCTGGTGACGGCGGGGCTGGCGACGATCGCGATCCGGGTGCCGCGGCATCGCGCGATGCAGGCGCTGCTGGCGGCCTGCGGGCGGCCGCTGGCGGCGCCGTCGGCGAATGCGAGCAACGGCATCAGCCCGACCCGCGCCGCGCATGTCGCGCTGAGCCTGGGCAACCGCGTGCCGCTGATCCTCGACGACGGCGCGACCGAGGCGGGGCTGGAATCGACGATCATTGCCGGCCGCACGATCCTGCGGCCGGGGCCGATCGTGGCGGCGGACCTGCCCTTCCCGGTCGTGCCGCGACAGGCCGATGCGGCGATCACCGCGCCGGGGCAGCTCGCGACGCATTATGCGCCGCGCAAGCCGTTGCGGCTCGATGCAACGGCGGCGGCACCGGACGAATGGCTGATCGGCTTCGGCGCGGTCGCCGGCGACGACACGCTGTCGGCCGGCGGCGATCTGCGCGAGGCGGCGGCACGATTGTTCGATGCGCTGCACCGCGCGGATGCGAGCGAGCGCCACGGCATCGCGGTGGCGCCCGTCCCTCAGGACGGGCTGGGCGAGGCGATCAACGACCGGCTGGCGCGCGCCGCGCATCGCTGAGGGAGGTATCGCGGCTGCCCTCACCCTTCGCCGTCGTCGGCGTCTTTCCCTCTCCCGATGGGAGAGGGAGGAAGGCGCGGAGCGCCGGACGGGTGAGGACGGCCCTTAGTTCAGAAACGGCGCCGCCACCTCCGGCCGGACGCGCAGCAGCCGGCCGGTAGCGCGCTCCAGCAGCGCCCAGGTGGTCACCGCCTCCACCTTCACGCGGCCGTCCGCGCCGGTGAAGCGGACGTGGCGGTCGAAGCGCGCGCCCTTCGGCGGCTCCGGCACCCAGGTCTCGCCGGTCACCGTCTCGCCGGCGGCGACGTTGCCGCGATAGTCGATCGCGTGGCGGGTCACGACCCAGACGAAGGCGTCGACATGCTCGGGCGGGGCGACCGCCTGCCAGTGCGCGACCGCGATGTCCTGGATCCAGCGCACCCAGACCGCATTGTTGACATGGCCGAGCTCGTCGATGTCCGCGGGCTCGGCGGTGATCGTCAGCGTGAAGCGCGCGCTCATTCCCTCCTCCTGCGCCACCAGCGGAAGGCCCCGAATACCAGACCCAGCACCACCGCCGCCAGTGCCACCCACAGCCATTGCCGCCCGTGCGGGCGATAGCGGCCGAGCAGTTCGGCGATGCCGGTCCCGAAGACGTAGCCAAGGCCGGTGAACAGGATCGCCCACAGTACCGCCGCCGCGGCGTTGAGCCACAGGAAGGTGCGCGTCGGCACATGGCTGGTCCCGATCGCGATCGGGCTGACCGTGCGCAGGCCGTAGAGGAAGCGGAAGGCGAAGATGAAGCCGATCGGATGGCGTTCCAGCGTGTCGAGCGCCTTGGCGAAGGCGGGCTTCGCCTGCGCCCGCTGCACCCAGCGATGGTTGCGGAACCGCCGCCCCGCCGCGAAGAAGCATTGGTCGGCGACGAACGACCCCGCCGCCGCTGCCAGCGCCGCACCGGGCAGCGACAGCATCCCCTCGTGCGCGAACAGGCCGCCGGCGAGCACCATCGTCTCGCCCTCGATCCCCGCCCCCAGGAAGATCGCGGCAAGGCCATAGTCGCCGATGAGCGACTCGATCGTCACGCGATCAGGACTCGATCCCCAGCTGCCACAGCACGAAGGCATGCTCCTCCGCGGCCTCGCGCAGGCTCTCGAACCGGCCGGACTTGCCGCCATGGCCGGCGCCCATGTTGGTCTTGAGCAGCAGGATGTTGTCGTCGGTCTTCATCCGGCGCAGCTTCGCCGCCCATTTCGCCGGCTCCCAATAGGTGACGCGCGGATCGTTGAGCCCGCCGGAGATGAACATCGGCGGATAATCCTGCGCGACGACATTGTCGTACGGGCTGTACGAGCGGATCAGGTCGAACGCCGCCTTGTCCTCGATCGGATTGCCCCATTCGGGCCATTCGCCCGGCGTCAGCGGCAGATCGGCGTCGAGCATCGTGTTAAGCACGTCGACGAACGGCACGTCGGCGATCACCGCGCCCCACAATCCGGGGTCGGAATTGACGATCGCCCCCATCAATTCGCCGCCCGCCGAGCGACCGGCGGTGGCGATCCGCCCGGCGCTGGTCCAGCCGCCGTCGATCAGCCCCTTCGCGACGTCGACGAAATCGTTGAACGTGTTGGTGCGCTTGGCGAGCTTGCCGTCGTGATACCATTGCTGGCCAAGGTCGTCGCCGCCGCGGATATGCGCGATGGCATAGGCGAAGCCGCGGTCGAGCAGCGACAGCCGCCCGGTCGAAAAGCCCGGCGGGATCGCATAGCCGTAGGCGCCATAGGCGTAGAGGAACACAGGCTGCGACCCGTCGCGCCGGAACCCCGCCGGATAGACGATCGACACCGGCACCTCGGTGCCGTCGCGCGCGGTGATCCTGAGCCGTTCGGTGGCATAGCCGGCGGCGTCATAGCCGGCCGGGATCTCCTGCACCTTCAGCACGGTCAGATCGCCGGTGGCGACGTCGTAATCGTAGACCGTGCCGGGGGTCACCATCGATTCATAGCCGAGGCGCAGCGTGTCGACCGCATATTCGGGGTTGTCGCCCAACCCCGCGGCGTAGCTCGCCTCGGGGAAGGTGATGCGCTGCGGCACCGTCGGCGCGTCGTAACGGTGGATCGCGATCTGATCGAGGCCGTCCAGCCGCCCCTCGACCACGAAGAAGTCGCGATAGCATTCGACCCCGGTCATGTAGAAATGCGGGTCCGCCGGGATCAGCTCGCGCCACTCGCCGGGCGCGTCGACGCTCGCGGTGCACAGCCGCCACATCGGATCGGTGTCGTTGGTGTGGATGAACAGGGTGCCGTCGTGCGCGTCGACGTCATATTCGCGGCCCTCCTTGCGGGGCGCAACCAGGATCGGCTCGGCAAAGGGATCGTTGGCGGGCAGCAGCCGCACCTCGCTGGTGACGTGGTCGCCGGTGCCGATCACCAGCCACTGCCGGTCGCTCGTCTCGGCGACCGCGACGCGATAGCCCTCGTCCTCCTCGTGGAACAGCTCGATGTCGTCGCTCACCGGCGTGCCGAGCCGGTGGAAGCGCGCATTGTCGGTCCGCCACTGGTCGTTGGCGAGGCCGTAGAGGAAGCCGGCATCGTCGCCGGTCCAGACGATCTCGGACAGCATGCCCGGGATCACCTCGGGCAGGTGCTCGCCCGTGTCGAGGTCCTTGACCCGCACCTCGAACCGCTCGGCACCGCTGTCGTCGATCGCATAGGCGAGGTAGCGCGCGTTGTTGCTGATCGCGAAGGCGCCGAGCCGGAAATATTCCTTGCCAGCCGCCAGCGCCGGTTCGTCGAGCAGCAACTGATCGTCGCCCCCCGCCCCATCGCTGCTATCGGCGGGCTTGCGCCACCATTTGCGATATTGCCCGCCGGTTTCGAACGCGGTCCAGTAGATCCAGTCGCCGTCCTTCTGCGGCACGGAGGATTCGTCCTCCTTGATCCGCGCCTTCATCTCTTCGTAGAGCCGGTCGACCAGCGGCTGGTGCGGCGCCATTACGCGCTCGAAATAGGCGTTCTCCGCCTCCAGATAGGCCAGTACGTCCGCATCGCCGACCTCGGGATAATCGGGGTCCTTCAGCCAGGCATAGGGATCCTCGATCGTCGTTCCGTGCAGGGTGAAGCTGTGCGGGCGGGTGGCGGCGACGGGCGGGGTGAGATCGGTCATCCGCCCGCCTTAGCCGCCCGCATGGCGGTCGTCATGCCCTTCTCAAGCCTCCCGCAACCAACGAGAAACACGAGGACAGTTGAACCGCCGCGACGCTGCGGCCATGGCTGGGGCGGGACAACGGGGAGACACGAGGACATGGCCGGCGGACTGGTCGCACTGCTCGACGATATCGCGGCGATGGCAAAGCTCGCCGCCGCCAGCCTGGACGACGTGGCGGGCGCCGCGGGCCGCGCCGGCGCCAAGGCGGCGGGGGTCGTCATCGACGACACCGCGGTGACGCCGACCTATGTCGTCGGCCTCAGCCCGGCGCGCGAGCTGCCGATCATCTGGAAGATCGCGCGCGGATCGCTGCGCAACAAGCTGCTGTTCCTGCTGCCCGCCGCGCTCGCGCTCAGCGCCTTCGCGCCGTGGCTCATCACGCCGATCCTGATGCTGGGCGGCGCCTTCCTCTGCTTCGAGGCGGCGGAGAAGATCATCGGCGCGATCACCGGCCACGGCCATGGCGAGGAAGCCGCCGCGGTCACCGATCCGCAGGAGCTGGAGGACCGCCAGGTGTCGGGCGCGATCCGCACCGACCTGATCCTGTCGGGCGAGATCATGGCGATCGCGCTCGGCGAACTCGCCGACCAGAGCCTCGTCAACCAGGCGATCGCGCTCGCCATCGTCGGCCTCGCGATCACCGCGGGCGTCTATGGCGTCGTCGCGCTGATCGTGAAGATGGACGACATCGGCCTGCACCTCGCGCAAAAGCCAGGTGCCGGATCGCAGGCGTTTGGCCGCGGCCTCGTCGCCGCGATGCCGAAGGTGCTGAAGGCGCTGTCGCTGATCGGCACCGCCGCGATGGTCTGGGTCGGCGGCGGCATCATCGTCCACGGCATGGAAAGCTTCGGCCTCGGCGCGATCCCG
This sequence comes from Sphingomonas sp. UBA978, assembly GCF_002292295.1. Taxonomy (GTDB): domain Bacteria; phylum Pseudomonadota; class Alphaproteobacteria; order Sphingomonadales; family Sphingomonadaceae; genus Sphingomonas. The sequence goes on along the minus strand of NZ_DBBS01000010.1, from coordinate 29,985 downwards.
CATGCGATCCACGGTGCCGCCGAAGGCGCGGCGCATGCGATCGGCGTGCTGCCCGGCGTAATGAACTGGATCGTGACCGCGATCGGATCGGGCATCGTCGGCCTGATCGTCGGCAGCGTCATCGCCGGCGCGCTCCACCTGCTGCCGAAGAAGCACTGATCGCCCATATCCTCTCCGGCACGGGGACGTGACGCCGCTCGAACGGTGACTGAGGGTGCCGGGGCGCCCCCTCCCCGTCTCCCCCCTGTCCTCCCACGGCCCCCTGTGCCACGGTCGCGCCAGCCATCGACCGACACGGACCCGTTTCATGACCGACCATTCCGCCCGCCTCGCCGCGCTTCGCGCCGAACTCGCCCGCATGCAACTGGACGGCTTCGTCGTCCCGCTGACCGACGAACATATGAGCGAATATGTCGGCGCCTATGCGCAGCGGCTCGGCTGGCTGACCGGCTTCGGCGGCTCGGCCGGCACCGCGGCGGTGCTGGGGGCCGAGGCGGCGATCTTCACCGACGGCCGCTACACGCTGCAGGTGCGCGAACAGGTGTCCGCAGCCGACTGGGCCTATGTCCCGGTGCCGCAGGAGAGCGTTACCGGCTGGCTCGCCGCCCACGCCGCCGCGGGCCAGCGCATCGGCTACGACCCGTGGCTGCACACCAGCGGCTGGGTGAAGGACACCGCCGCCGCGCTCGCCGATCGCGGCGCGACGCTGGTCCCGGTCGCGGCCAATCCGGTCGATGCGATCTGGACCGACCGCCCGGCGCCGTCGGACGCCATGCTCACCGTCCACGACGACGCGCATGCCGGCCGGTCGTCCGCCGCCAAGCGCGCCGAGATCGCCGACTGGCTGGCGGCGCAGGAGGCCGATGCGGTCGTCCTCACCGCGCTCGATTCGATCGCCTGGGCGCTCAACGTGCGCGGTGGCGACGTCGCGCACACGCCGGTCGCGCTTTCCTATGCGATCGTCGGCAGCGACGGCACCACCGACCTGTTCGTCGCGCCGGAGAAGATCGACGATGCGGTGCGCCAGCACCTCGGCAACGCCGTCCGCCTGCACGACCGTGCCGCCTTCGCCGCGGCGCTGGCGGGCTATGCCGGCAAGCGCGTCGCCGCCGACCCGGAACGCGCCGTCGCCGCGATCTTCGACGCGCTCGCCACCGGCGGCGCGCGGGTGCTCGCCGTCCGCGATCCGGTCGTGCTCGCCAAGGCGCTGAAGAACCCCGCCGAGGTCGACGGCCACCGCGCCGCCTCGATCCGCGACGGCGCCGCGCTGAGCCGCTTCCTGCGCTGGGTCGAGACGCAAGGCCCGAAGGGCGGCGAGACCGAGCTGTCCGCCGCCGCCCGGCTGCTGGCGTTCCGCGAGGACACCGGCTGCCTGCTCGACACCTCGTTCGACACGATCTCGGCGACCGGCGCGCATGGCGCCAGCCCGCATTATCACGTCACCGAGGAATCGAACGCGCCGATCCTGCCCGGCCAGCTGTTCCTGATCGATTCGGGCGGGCAATATGCCGACGGCACCACCGACGTCACCCGCGTCATGCCGATCGGCGCGCCGAGCGACGAGATGCGCGACCGCTTCACCCGCGTGCTGCAGGGGCATATCGCCATCGCCACCGCGATCTTCCCCGACGGCACCTGCGGCGCGCAGATCGACGGCTTCGCCCGCCGGCCGCTGTGGGCGGCGGGGCTCGATTTCGCGCATGGCACCGGCCACGGCATCGGCAGCTATCTGTCGGTGCACGAAGGGCCGCAGCGGATCGCCGCGCCCAATTACCCCGGCGGCGCGGCGCTGGAGCCGCTGCGCGCCGGCATGATGCTGTCCAACGAGCCTGGGTATTACAAGGCCGGCGACTATGGCATCCGCATCGAGAACCTGCTGCTGACCGTGCCGGTCGAGGTGCCGGGCGGCGACCCCGATCGCGCCATGCTCGGCTTCGAGACGCTGACCCTCGCCCCGATCGAGCGCGATCTGATCGATACGGCCCTATTGACGGACACCGAGCTGGCGTGGCTCAATGCCTATCACGCCAGGGTCGCCGCAACGATCGGCCCGGTGCTCGAAGGGGATGACAGGGCATGGCTCGAATCAAAATGTTCGGCAATGGGGTGATCGCGGTCGGCGCGGTGATCGGGCTATTCTCGCTCGGCTCCGCCGTCTCCTACGCCGCCGCCAGCGGCATCCTCGCGGTCGGCGTCATGGTCGGCGCCCTGCCCTGATTCGCCTCGCGGCACGGCCGCCCCGGCCCGCGCTTGCGCCTTGCGGCGATGCAGGTTGGCCCGCAGCTGCGCGGCCAGCCGGGCGGCGCGTTCGTCCTTGTCACTCATGCCGTTCTGCCTAATCCCCTGCGTCAACGCTTGACAATGCGCCCGCGGTCGTCTCTAGGCGCGCTTCGCTCGAAAGGGCAGTGCTGCCGTAGCTCAGTGGTAGAGCGCATCCTTGGTAAGGCTGAGGTCGTGAGTTCAATCCTCACCGGCAGCACCATTTTTTCCATGACCTGACCGACAGACGGCCGCTCCCGACTGGGGGCGGTCGACCGGCAGGGGCCTCACCCTCCCCTGTCGTCGCATTCGGTCAGTTCGACGATCTCTAACGTATAGCTCCGCCAGCCGCGTTGCACCGCCGCCTCGGCAGCCGCGGCCTGCTTGCCGGCCGCGTCCTTGCGGGACGGGGCATGCCCCCAGAACACGTCCGTCTTGCCATTCTGCAGGGTCGCGACGATCCGCCAGAAGTGGGTGAACGGGGCATGGGTGGGACCGATCGTCTTCACATAGCCGTCGGCCATCACCGCGGTCAGGTAACGCTTTTTCTTGGCCATCGCCCCGCCCTAGCCTGAATTCCCACCGGCGGTCAGCCGCGTCGCGACCCGTTTCAGCCCTTTGCCGCCACCGCGGCGAGCTCCTCGAGATCGAGGTCGTGCTCGAGATCGTGGAGCGTCTCGTCGTCGATGCGGCCGGTCCGGTGCAGGCGGACGAGCGCGTGGCGACCCGCCGTCACGGCGGCGATAATCACGTCGAAATGGCTGGCGATCGCCGCATGGCGTTCCTCCGCAGTGCCGTCGAACGCATCCGCCGCGGTCGCGCGCGTCCGGTAGCGCCGCAGCAGCTGCGGATGGACGACCTTGCCCGTGGCATCGATCGCCTGCGCCTCCACGACGCGCAACTGCGCCTGGAACATCAGCGTCTCGGCGGCGTGCAGGTCGAGCGGCGGCCGCGTGCCGGCGTCCTCAGGCGGCGTCACCCGGCGGATGACCCAGCCCAGCGACATTCCCTGCATCAGAACGGTGACGAGGATCACGACGAAGGCGGTGACGAGCATCAGGTCGCGCGCCGGCATCGTCTCGGGCAGCGAGAGCGCGACCGCCAGCGTCACCACACCCCGCATCCCGGCCCAGCTCATCACCAGCGCGGCACGCGCGCCGAGCGGCTGCCGGCGGGTCCAGCCGATGCGGCGAACCACAGCGAAGCCCGCATCCACGCCGAAGATCCACAGGAACCGCGCGACGACGACCGTGAGGACGATCAGCAGCACCGGCTGCGCCATCGTGTCGACCACCATGCCGATCCCGCCGACTCGGTCGAGCAGGCTGCGCAGCGAGAGGCCGATGAGCAGGAAGACGGCGGCTTCGAGCAGGAAGACGAGTACCTGCCAGAACGCCAGCGCCCGGATACGCACGCTCGCGCTGAAGACGACGTGCTGATACCAGCCGCAGGTCAAGCCCGCAGTGACCACGGCGATGACGCCGGAGACATGGAGCAGCTCGCCCGCGATATAGGCGCTCCAGCAGACCAGGACGGTTGCCGCGATCATCACCGTGTCGTCGCCGAGGCGGCGGAGCAGCAACACCCACAGGCCGCCGATCGCGGCGCCGACCGCGATGCCGCCGGCGACCAGCAGGGCGAAGGTGCCGGTCGCCGCGCTCAGGCTGAAGCTGCCGGTCAATACCGCCGCCACCGCGAACCGGAACAGGACCAGCCCCGCGGCGTCGTTCAACAGGCTCTCGCCCTCTAGCAGCGTGGTCAGCCGGCGCGGCAGCCGGACCCGTTGCAGCACGGCGCGGGCCGAGACCGCATCGGGCGGCGACAGGATCGCCCCCAGCGCGACGCAGGCTGCCCAGGGCAGTCCGGGGATGAGCAGCCGCGTCACGATCGTCACGCATGCAGTGGTGAAGAAGACCGCGCCGACCGCGAGCGACAGGATACCGGCCATATGACGCCGGAACGGCGCGATGGCGGTGAACCACGCGCCATCCATCAGCAGGGGCGGCAGGAACAGGACGAGGACCAGTTCGGGATCGATCGCGATCCCCTGCACGCCCGGGACGAAGGCGACCGCACAGCCGCCGACGATCAGCGCCGCGGCGGGCGGCAGCGACAGGCGACGCGCGAGATAGTGGAGGCCGAGCACCACCACGACCATGCCGATAATCAGTTCGAAGTTCGCCGCCGGATGCACGAAGCCTCCTGTCCCGCTCGCCGGTGCCCGCTGTGCAGGCTGCCCCGGATGCCGTCAATGCGATCGCCGTCCCGCCAGCCCGCCGGGCATCACGGGCGTGTCCGGCACTCAGACCCTATGCCGCTGATGGTACGACGAAATTTCGCGGCGCGCCGGGCCGTTGTCGGGCTGGCGCGTTCACGTTTGATGACCAGCACCAACCCGCCGCTCCTGATCGTCGAAGACGAGATGTTCATCCGGATGATCGCCGTCGATGCGCTGGAGGACCGGGGATTTGCCATCGTCGAGGCCGGCGATGCGCGCGAGGCGCTGGCCATCCTCGAACGGACGCCCGAGATCGCGCTGATCTTCACCGACATCAACATGCCGGGCGACATCGACGGGCTCGATCTGGCGACGGAGGTGGCCGCGCGCTGGCCGCATATCGAGATCATCGTCACGTCGGGCGGGGTGCGCCTCGGCGCGGCGGAGGTCCCCGATTCCGGCCGGTTCCTCGCCAAGCCCTATTCGATCGACCACCTCGTCACCCTCGTACGCGAACAGCTGGCGCGGCGGCGACCCTGACCGCCCCTGATCGTCCATCCGGACGATTGCGGCGTCACGCCTCGCCGTTGCGCATCCGTCGGTGCAGATAGCCATCGTCGAACCCGGCGATCCGGACGAGCTTCGCCGGATCGCTGACCTCGAGGCTGCCGCGGTGCAGCGTCATCGCGCCGGCCATGCGCAGCTCCTTCAGCACGCGGTTGATGTGCACGCTGGTCATGCCGAGCGAATCCGCCAGCAGGATCTGCGACAGCGGCAGCGGCAGCGGCGCCTCCCCGGCCATCGAGTTGCGCGACCGCAGATAGAGTTCGCACATCAGGTGGGCGACCCGTTCGATGCTGGTCCGCCGCCCCATGCTGGTGATCCAGGCACGCATCGTACCCTCGTCGACGAGCTGCGCGATATACATGGCGCGCGCGACCGCGGGGCGACGCGCCATCAGCATGTCCATGTCGGTACGGTCGATCGTCGCCACGCGGGCGGGCGTGATCGTCTGGATGTTGTGATCCATCTCGGCCAGCAGCCCGATGTGAAGATCACAGGCGTCGCCCGGCATGAGGAACGCCAGCACCTGTCGCGCGCCGCTCGGCAAGATCTTGTAGCGGCATGCCCACCCCTCGATCATCCCGAAGACGGGGCCGGGCCGATCGCCCTCGCGGATCAGATCGTGCCGCGCCTTTACGAGGCGCGGGCGCGCGGTGAGGGCGAGCAGCCCCGCCACATCTTCCTCGTCAAGCGCCGTATATTCGCGGAGTTTCTCGACGAAGCGGTTGGTCATGATCCATTATCTCACAGGACCCCAACCGGACATATTGCCGAATGTTATAGTCCTATATTGATTTGGGTGGAGATGCACGGCGGCGAAGCTGCTACACGGGGGCATCGTCGGCCATCGTTCAGGGCTCCGACGGCTGCGAGGAACTGGGAACTCGCGCCTGATCGCAGTGGATATGGACCCGATGACCAGCGCCAACAGAGAGCCCCTCCCGGTCGCCACGCCGGACGCCCCGGATGCGCATGGCCAGGCGGCGATGCTGCTCGTCGAGAGCCTGATCCACAGCCTCGTCACCCGCTCGGTCTTGACCGCCGGCGACGCGATCGAGATCGTCACCGTCGCCATGGATGCGAAGGTCGAGATCGCCGCCGATGCCGGCGCCATCGACGACAGCCGGGACAGGGCGCTGGCGCTCCTGTCGTCCGTCCGTGCCAGTCTCAGCATGCAGGCCGCCGACTGAGGTCGCACGACGATTGCGGGACGAAGCCGGATCGGAACCGCCGCCGCGCCGTCAGTCGAGTTGACGCTGCACGGCGAAGACGTTTTCCAGCACGGTCACGACCGTCGTATAGCCATGGTCGCTGAGGGCGATGAGGCACCCCTGTCGCTCGATCAGGTCAGCCCCCTCCAGCGCCGCCACCCAGCGCTGCCGGACCGGCAGCGATGCGTATCCGGTCAAGCCGATCTGCTCGACGCCGAGATAGCGACCAGCCTCCTCGGCGAGATAGATTTCGAGCAAAATGGTCATCGGCGATGTCGCAGCAAAGCCGTGGGGCAGCACCGCATGCACCACGCCGGCCGCGGCGAGCATCCGTTCCGCGAGCTTCGTGGTCGTCGTCGTCCCGACCACGCGGGCCGGACCATCGGGTGCGATCAAGGTGCGCGGCATAGCCCATCTCCACTTTCGTCAATGAAGATTGTTGAAGATCAAAAAGCAAGCGGGTTGATTGCCTTGGCATGCTTGCAGAACCGGCCCGGCCATGGTGTTCTGGCGCATGCCGCTCCGCAATCTCAGCCCCGTTCAGCGACTGCGCGAGCATCTCGAGGACGCTCTGGCAGAAGCGGATGCGATCGAGGAAGCCCTGGTCGCGGCGCTGATCTGCGACGCGCTGGACATGCTCGACAGACAGGCGCGCCCGCAGCCCGATCAGGTGTGATCGCACGCCCGCGGCCGGGCCGTCGCGCCTGTGGGCGGGCGGTGCCGGAACCGATCGGAGCGCATTTCATTTTCCCGTCACAACAGGGGAAAGAGAGATCATGGTGCGTATCCTGCCGTCGATGCTGGGCATCGCGACCGCGGCGCTCGTCGCCACGCCTGCATCGGCACAGATATTCGTCGATGTCTTTGCGGGTCGGTCCATGCCCGAAACCACCGCCGCTACGGTGCGCGCCGACGAGGCGCGGGTGAACGACATGATCGTCCCGGCCCAATTGCGGATCGATATCGAAACGCTGCGGCCGACGCATTCGACGATCTTCGGCGGCCGTATCGGCTATTGGTCGGGCGCCGTCGGTCTGGCGGTCGATGCCTCGACGCTCGATCCCGACGTGCGGCGCCAGACCATCCGCGCCACCGGCAACCTGCGGTTCGACGACGCGGTGTTCGGCGAGCGCGTGGTCATCGATCCGGGCCGGTCGGTGGCGGTCGACATCCCGCGCATCACCGTGCCGACCACCGCGACCTTCGCCGCGCTCGCGATGCTGCGGCTGCCGCCCGGGCCCGGGACGCGGGTGACGCCCTATGCCTTCGCCGGGCCGGTCTATCTCGTGACCGACACCGACATCAGCGGCGACTGGGGCCTGCGCGCAGGTGCCGGGCTGCGCATCCCGGTGTCGCGCAGCGTCTCGCTGTTCGGCGAATATCGCTACACCAACGTGGCGGCGAACGCGGTCGCCGGGCGGATCGGCGGGGAGGCGATGGGCGTCCGCGGTTCCACCGGCGACATCCGCGTCGACCTCGATGTCCGCAACCATAGCGCCGTCGGCGGCATCGGCTTCAGCTTCTAGCCGCCGCCGGGATCGGCGCACGATCCGGTCGCGGTGGCGGCACGACGCCGACCCGCGCGTCGACCTCGCCGGGACGCAGTTTCGCCAGACGCTCCCCTGTTGCCGGAGGCGTTGCGCGTCCTATACCAAGGGGGAGCAACCGGGGCGGGCGAATGATGACGGCGGCAATGGTGCTTCTCATGGGCTGGGTCATGCTGACGGTCGCCGGCAACACGCCGGTCGGCCGCTGTATGCATCGCGTGCTGGTGGCATGGCCCGCCGCGGCGCTGAACCGCCTCGCTCCCGCGCATATCGCCCTCGCCATCGTCGTGACGGTACTGATCGTCGTGCACCTCACCGCCGGCGACGCCGACCCGATCCGCATGGTCGCACTGTTTGCGCCGGAGATCACCCTGTGGCTCGCCAGCGTCGAGCTGGGCGCCCTTGGCGAGGCAGTGGTCGCAGTGGCGGCGGTGGCCTCCGCCTTGCGCCGGGCAGGTCTTGCCGCGGCGCTCACGACCCTGTCGCCGCGCCTGCCGCGACACCGCAAGAACAAGACCGGCCGCGCCCGGAACGGCCCCCGCCCCGGCCGTAAAGCGCCCGCCAACGACGACGGGGACGACGCCGGGCTGGCGCTGGCCAGCTGAACCATCGCGCATCGGCGGCCGCCCACGGGACCCGGATGTCGCATCGCCCTAGCCGACGATCTCCGGCGTCCCGGTCCCCGCCTGACGTTCGAACAGCCGGCGATAATGCCCGTCCGTCGCGAGCAGCAGCGCATCGTGCGGGCCGTCCTCGACGATCCGGCCCTCCGCAAAGACCAGGATGCGATCGAGCGCGCGCACCGTCGACAGGCGGTGGGCGATGACGATCGCGGTGCGGCCGACGATCAGCCGCTCCATCGCCTGCTGGATCGCCGCCTCGCTTTCGGAATCGAGGCTGGAGGTCGCCTCGTCGAGGATCAGAATCGGCGCATCGACCAGAAAGGCGCGCGCGATCGCCACCCGCTGGCGTTCGCCGCCGGACAGCTTCACGCCGCGCTCGCCGACCGGCGTGCGATAGCCCTTCGGCAGGGCGGCGATGAAGTCGTGCGCGTTGGCGAGCCGGGCGGCCTGCTCGATCTCCTCCTGCGTCGCGCCGAGGCGACCATAGCCGATGTTCTCGGCGAGCGTGCGGTGGAACAACACCGGCTCCTGCGGCACGATCGCGACCTGCCGGCGCAGCGACCCTTGCGTCGCCGACGCCACGTCCTGCCCGTCGATCGTCACTCGCCCGCCGTCCACGTCGTACAGGCGCTGGATCAGCTTGACGAAGCTGGTCTTGCCCGATCCCGACGGCCCGACCAGCCCGACGCGCTGCCCCGACGGAATGGCGACGGACAGATGCGCGTAGAGCGGGCGGTCCTGCCCGGCATAGCGAAAGGTCACATCCTCGAAGCGGATCGCGCCCGCGGTGATCGCGATGGCGCGTGCATCGGCGCGATCGGCAACGCCCGGCGGTTCGTCGTGCAGCGCGACAAGCTCCTCCATCTCGTTCACCGCCCGCTGCAGCTGGTGGACATATTGGCCGATGTCGCGAAGATAGCCGTTCAGCACCAGGTAGCTGGTGACGACATAGGCCATGTCGCCCGCGCTCGCCTGCCCGCGCGACCACAGCCACAGGGCGCCGCCGGTCGCGACGATGCGGATCAGCCACAGCAGCGCGAGTTGTCCCGAGCCCGCCCAGGTGAAGGCCATCCAGGTGCGCAGCGTGCGCCGGCGCCATTTGGCGACGACGCGGGCCAACAACGCCTCCTCGCGCGCCTCGCCGCCGAACGCCTTGACCACGGCGTTGGTCCCGATCGCATCGGCCAGCACCCCGCCCATCGTCGTGTCCCACCGGTTCGACAGGCGCGCGATCGGCGCCAGCACGCGCGTCGCCAGCACCACCGTCAGCGCGATATAGGCGAGCGCGCCCGCCCCCATCACCAGCCCGAGCAGCGGCCAGTGCAGCGCCAGCAGGACGACCGTTCCGACCAGCACCGTCAGCGCCGGCAACAGCGACAGCAGCAGCACGTCGTTGAGCGTGTCGAGCGCCCACATGCCGCGCGTGATTCGCCGGACGGTGGAGCCGGAAAAGGCGTTGGCGTGCCAGTCGGCGGAAAGCCGCTGGACGCGCGCGAACGCCTCCTGCGTCACGTCGCGCATCATGTTCAGCGTCAGCGGCGTGATCGCCCACCAGCCGAGGTGGCGCAGCACCACCATCGCCCCGCCCAGCGCGGCGATGGCGGCGAACGCGCGCCATGCCATCGCCGGATTGCCGCCGCCGACGGCGTCGATCATCCGGCCGGCGTAGAGCGGCACGAACACCTCGGTCAGCGTGGCGAGCAGCATCGCCGCGGCGCAGGCGGTGGCCAGCCACGGCGCCCGCCCCCACAGGCGCAGGGTGAAGGCCAGCACCTTACGCAATACGGAGGCGCGGGGAAACAGGTCGTCGTCGTCCGGGGTGTCGTCGATCATGGCAAGCGTGTCCGCACGTCGGCGTGCGGTCCTCGTATCAGCGATGGCAGGCGTCGGTCTCGTGCGGGACCGAAGGCGTCAGTGGCGCAGGGTCCCGCCGACGGCGGCTGCGCCACAGGCAAGCCGGTGGATGGGCCGAAGGGTGGCCCCGCGGGCGGGCATGGTGCGATCGATCATCTGGCCCTCCCTTTCCCGTGAGTCGCTGGACGTCCCGCCCGTAGCCGATTCCACCGCCGAAAACCACCCGTCAGGCCGGCGCCGCCGTCCTGCCCGTCAGCACCATGCCGATCGATGCGCCAACGACGAGCGCGACCGCGAACCATTGCACGCCGGTCAGGATCTCGCCCAGCACGCTCGCGCCGATGATCGCGCCGACCGCGGGCTCGATGCTTAACAGGACGCCCAGCGTGCTGGCCGGGATGGCCTTCAACGCGACCATCTCGAGCGAATAGGGAATGGCGCTCGACAGCAGGGCGGCGACGAGGCCCATGGCGATCCACCCCGGCGTCAACAGCGCCGCGCCCGCCTGATGGATGCCGATCGGGACGACGACGAGCGCGGCCGATACCATGCCGAGCGCGACGGTCTGGCCGGACGGCAGGTGCGCGGTCCGCTGGCCGAGCAGGATGTAAAGCGCCCAGCACAGCGCCGCCGCGAGTGCGAACAGGATGCCGCCAAGGTCGAGCGCATGGTCGGTCAGGCGCCACGGCAGCAGCAGGAGCAGCCCCGCCACCGCCAGTCCGACCATCGCGAACTGGAGCGGCCGGCGCGAATGGAGCAGCGACACGGTCAGCGGGCCGAGGAATTCGATCGCGATGGCGAGGCCGAGCGGCGTGGTCCGCAACGCCAGGTAGAAGCACAGGTTCATCGTGCCGAGTGCGACGCCATAAGGGACGATCCGCAGCAGGTCGCGGCGCTCCAGCGGCGTCTGCCACGGCCGCATGACGGCGAGCAGGATCAGCGCCGCAAAGCCGACGCGATAGGCCGTCGTGCCCTCGGCACCGACCAGCGGGAACAGCGACTTGGCGAACGAGGTGCCGAGGCAGAAGGTCAGGATCGCCCCGAGCAGCGCCGCATAGGGGAGGATGCGATGGCCCGCGAAGGCCTGCGTCGCGGCGGCGGTGGTCGGTATGGTCATGCCGCCAGCATAGCGGCGGGGTCGCGACGGCGGGCGGCGCGTTGTGGCGTCCCGCGCCCGAATCCGTCATCATCGCGCTCATCATGACGGAAAGCGCCGACCTCGATATCTTCGACCATCGCATCATCGCGGCGGTACGACGCAACACCCTCGAACCTGCGCGGACGATCGCCGGGCGCGTCGGCCTGTCGGAAAGCGCGGTGCTCCGCCGCCTGCGCCGGTTGCGCGCGACCGGGGTCATCGTCGCCGACGTCGCGGTGATCGATCCGGCACGGTTGCAGCCGACGATCACGATCCACGTGCTGGTCGAGCTGCACCAGAGCAATTTGCGCGCCGAGCAGGCGTTCGCGCAGAAGATGCAGCGGCAACCCGAGGTCGTCGCCGCGTGGAACGTCACCGGGCGCACCGACTTCCTGCTGATCGTCGCGGTCGCCTCGATCGAGGACTATCAGCGCTTCTCGGACGAGATCCTTGCCGCGGACGATGACGTGCGCATGTTCGAGACGTTGGTCAGCCTGCGCGAGATCGTCCGCTTCGACCCGCTGCGCGCGGACCGGCTGGTCTGAGGTCGCCGCAGCCCGCCCCGAGATCGTCAGGCCATCGCCGCGGACGGACCGATACGCTCGGCAAGAAAGTCGACGAACACCCGCACCCGCGCCGGCATCGTCGAACCGCCGACGAACAGCGCATGGAGCGGCTCGCGGTCCTGCGGGTTGAACGCCTCGAGCAGCGGCACCAGCCGCCCGCTGGCGAGGTCGTCCGCCACCGCGAACCGCCCGACGCGTGCGATCCCGACGCCGGCGCGGGCGAGCTGCGCCAGCGATTCGCCGTTATTCGCCTCGATCGATCCCGTCACCGCCAGCGCCCGGTCGCGCCCGTTCTCGCGGAACGGCCAGCCCGGTTCGGCGCGGCGGAAGTTGAAGCTGAGGCAATTGTGGCCGAGCAGGTCGTCGGGCACCCGCGGCGTGCCGTGCCGGTCGAGATAGGCGGCGGACGCGACCACCACCCGTCCCGTCTCGCCCAGCTTGCGGGCGGTCAGCGGACTGTCGGCGAGCTGGCCGAAGCGGATCGCGACATCCGCCTGCCCGCCGAGCACGTCGACGATCCGGTCCGACAGATTGAGGTCGACGAGGATGCCCGGATAGCGCGCGGTAAAATCGCCGAGCAGGGGCACGATATAGAGCCGCCCGTGCGCCAGCGAGGCGGTGACGCGCAGCCGGCCGCGCGGGCTTGCCTGATCCGCGATACTGCCCTCCACCTCCGCCAGGTCGGCGAGAATGCGGCGCGCGGCGCGCAGATAGGCCTCGCCCTCGCCGGTCAGCGCCAACGCGCGCGTCGTGCGCACCAGAAGACGGACGCCCAGCCGCGCCTCGATCCGCGCGACGATGCGACTGACCGCCGACGGTGTCAGCCCGAGCGCGCGCGCCGCCGCCGACAGGCTGCCCTCCGCCACGATGCTGGCGAACACCGCCATCTCTCCCGATCGACCGCCGACGTCCATCTGTTCCTCCGGAGCACAGCTCCTGGTCCCATTCTGCGCCTACCCGGCGGGCGCGCAAGCCATCATCTCGGCGGAGGCAACAAAGGAACGTCCGTCATGCGCCTCAACCTCCCCCTGCTCGCGCTCGCCATCGGCGCGTTCGGCATCGGCGTGACCGAATTCGCGCCGATGGGGATGCTGCCCGGCATCGCGACCGACCTCGGCGTGTCGATCCCCGCCGCCGGGCTGCTGGTCAGCGCCTATGCGATGGGCGTGCTGATCGGCGCACCGCTGATGACGCTGGCCACGGCGCGGATCGACCGGCGGACCTTGCTGGTCGGGTTGATGGGCATCTTCACGCTCGGCAACGCGCTGTCGGCACTGGCGGAAGGATACTGGACGCTGATGATCGCGCGGGTCGTCACCTCGTTCAACCACGGCGCCTTCTTCGGCGTCGGATCGGTCGTCGCCGCCGGACTCGTCCCCGCCGACAGGCGTGCGGGCGCGGTCGCGGCGATGTTCACCGGGCTGACCGTCGCGACGATCGGCGGGGTGCCGCTCGCGACCTGGGCGGGCGAAATGCTCGGCTGGCGCACCGCCTTCGCCGGGATCGCCGGCGTCGGCGCGATGGCGATGCTGTCGCTGCGGCTGGCGCTGCCGTCGCTGCCGGTCACGCAAGACAGCGACATGCGCGCCGAACTGCGCGTGCTGACGCGCGGTCCGGTGCTGGCGGCGCTGGCGCTGACCGTCGTCGGGGCGAGCGCGATGTTCACCGTCTTCACCTATATCGTCCCGATCCTGCGCGAGGAGACGCAGGCCTCGACCGGCTTCGTCACCGCGATGCTGGTGCTGTACGGGATCGGGCTGACGATCGGGAACACGCTCGGCGGACGGCTCGCGGACCGGTCGATCGAGCGGACGCTGGTCGGCAGCTTTGCGACGCTCGCCGCGGTGCTGGTGGTGTTCGCGGGGGTCATGCACTGGCCGCTCCCCGCCGCCGCTGCCATCCTGATCTGGGGCATCGCCAGCTTCGCGATCGTGCCGCCGCTGCAGATGCGCGTCATGGAGGCGGCCGCCGACGCGCCCAACCTTGCCTCGGCGATGAATATCGGCGCGTTCAACCTCGGCAATGCGATCGGTGCGGCGCTGGGTGGCGGGGTGATCGGCGCGGGGCTCGGCCTGCCCACGGTATCGCTGGCGGGTGCGGCGATGGCGGCGGCGGCGCTGGTCATGCTGCTGGCGGTCGGACGCCGCCGCCGGCCGGACGCCTGCCCCGCCTGACGCCCGACCCGCGGATCAGCGCCAGCCCAAAGCCGGCGCGACGTGCCGCAGCAGCCCCTCGATCAGATGCGCGTTATACTCGACGCCCAACTGGTTCGGCACCGTCAGCAGCAGCGTATCCGCTTCCGCGATCGCTTCGTCGCCGCGCAGCTGTTCGATCAGCGCCTCGGGCTCGTCGGCATAGGAGCGGCCGAACACCGCGCGCATATTGTCGATGATGCCGATCTGGTCGCTGCTGTCGCCGCGGCCGAAATAGGCGCGGTCGCGGTCGTCGAGGATCGGGAAGATCGACCGCGACACCGACACCCGCGGGCTGCGCGCATGGCCCGCCGCCTGCCATGCGGCGCGATAGGCGCGGATCTGCTTCGCCTGCTGGATGTGAAAGGGTTCGCCGCTCTCGTCCGCCTTCAGCGTCGAGCTCTGCAGGTTCATCCCCAGCCGCGCCGCCCATTCCGCGGTCGCATTGTTGGCCGATCCCCACCAGATCCGGTCGCGCAGCCCCGCGGCGAACGGCTCCAGCCGCAGCAGCCCCGGCGGGTTGGGGAACATCGGGCGCGGATTGGGCTGCGCAAAGCCCTCGCCCTTGAGCAGGTCGAGGAATATCTCGGCATGCCGGCGGCCCATGTCGGCATCGCTCTGCCCCGCGGCGGGGACGAAGCCGAAATGGCGCCAGCCGTCGATCACCTGTTCGGGCGAGCCGCGGCTGAGCCCGAGCTGCAGCCGGCCGCCGCCGATCAGGTCGGCCGCGCCGGCATCCTCGACCATGTAGAAGGGGTTTTCGTAGCGCATGTCGATGACGCCGGTGCCGATCTCGATCCGGCTGGTCTTCGCGCCGACCGCGGCGAGCAGCGGAAACGGCGAAGCGAGCTGGCGCGCGAAATGGTGGACGCGGAAATAGGCGCCGTCCGCGCCCAGGTCCTCGGCCGCGACCGCGAGGTCGATCGACTGCAGCAGCACGTCCGCGGCGGAGCGCGTCGCCGATCCGGCGGTGTCGGACCAATGGCCGAACGAAAGGAAACCGATGCTCTTCATGATGATGCCGATCCCGAATGTCACCGGATAGCTGGCGCGGCCCGGCACGCCCCGCAAGGCCGCGGTCGGAATGGCAGCGTTTCCGCACCTGTACCGGTCGACCCGCTTCGCCCCCGGGTTGCGTATTAGCCGCATAAAGCCCATCTATGGCGTTCACCGGTCGCATATCGACGTTTGGCGCGCCTCGCCGCGCGCCGCCGCCCTTCCCTGCCTCTCTCCTTCCGCTGACGAGGTTCCCGATGTCCAGCGACGCCACATTCTTCCGCAAGCAGGCCGATCAGGAGCGCAGCAACGCGTCCGAAGCGAGCCTCGACAATGTCCGCGACCGTTGCGAGCGTGCCGCGCGCTCGTGGGAAGCGATGGCGGCACGCGCCGAGCGGACCGAGGCGATGCGCGATCAGCGCGCCGCCGCCACCCGTGCCGCAAGTGCGCTGGCGACGGTCAACGACGGGGCGTGATCCACGGCCGCGTCACGCCGCTGCGGGGGGCAGCGGCGGCGCATGAAACCTTGACCCGCGGTGCGACCTTCCTCGCCGCGCTCGCCGAGCGTCCGGTCATCGCCGGGGGCTGGCCGGAGGGGCGGCAGGCGCGCGTGCGTGCGCGCTTCCTCGCCAATTGCCTGCGCGAACTCGATCGTTTCCTGCACGGGCTGCTCGACGAACTGGGCGCGTCGGCGGGTCATGTCGTGCGCGAGGATCAGCGCAACACCGCCAACAAGCTGCGCGCCTATGGCGTGCCGGTGGCGGGCCCGGTCACCACTGGCGGCCTGCTGGTGTCGGCGGACGAGGCGCGGCTGCGCGCGCTCGGCCGGTCGAGCGCCTGCCTGATCCATTGCAACGGCTGGGTGCGGCGCCCCGACGTCGCCGGCGGCGATACGATGACGGTCGGCTGGCGCGAGGCGTCCGGCCCCGCGCTCGCCCGCTATCCGCTCGGCACGCGGCTGGTGCCGGGCACGGCGGAGATCGTCGACGTCTGCGGCTTCTATGACCGGCTCGGCCACCGCCTGCTGCTCACCCCGCCGGCCGGGGCGGCTTAGGAACGGCTCAGCCGCGCGGCCCCAGCAGCGTCCGCATCGCGCGCGCCGCCTCGTCCCAGACGACTTCATGCTCGCGGCACCAATTGTCGTCGTAATAAGTACAGGCGTAGCGATCGCCGCCGTCGCACAGCAGGGTGACGATGCTGCCCGTCTCCCCCGCCGCCGCCATGTCGGCGACGATCCGCGCGCAGGCCTGCAGGTTGGTGCCGGTCGATCCGCCGACGGTGCGGCCCAGCACATCCGACAGCGCGCGCATCGCGCCCAGGCTGTCGGCATCCTCGACGGCGATCATCCGGTCGATCACCGACGGTACGAAGCTCGGCTCGAGCTGCGCCCGCCCGATCCCCTCGACCCGCGACGCGCAGCCGTCGGGCAAGGCGGTGACGCCGCGATCGGCGAAGTGGCGGTGGAAGACGGAGTTCACCGGATCGGCGACGCACAGGCGGGTCGCGTGCCGCTGATAGCGAATGAACCGCCCGATCGTCGCCGAGGTGCCGCCGGTGCCCGCGCCGCAGACGATCCAGCGCGGGATCGGATGCTCCTCGTGGGCCATCTGCGCGAAGATGCTCTCGGCGATATTGTTGTTGCCGCGCCAGTCGGTCGCCCGCTCGGCATAGGTGAACTGGTCCATGTAATGCCCGCCCGTCTCCGCGGCGAGGCGGTGCGCGGCGGCATAGACGGTGCGCGGATCGTCGACCGCATGGATCTCGCCGCCGTGAAAGCGGATCGCGTCCAGCTTCGGCGCCGCAGTCCGCGCCGGCACCACCGCGATGAAGCGCAGCCCGAGCATCCGCGCGAAATAGGCCTCGCTCACCGCGGTCGATCCCGACGACGCCTCGATCACCACCGTATCCGGCCCGATCCAGGCGTTGCACAGCGCATAGAGGAACAGCGAGCGCGCCAGCCGGTGCTTCAGGCTGCCGGTCGGATGCGAACTCTCGTCCTTCAGGTACAGGGTGATGCCGGGGAAGCGGGGCAGTTCCAGCCGGATCAGATGCGTGTCGGCCGAGCGGTTGTAATCCGCCTCGATCCGCCGCACCGCCTCGGCATGCCACTGGCGATCGGTGGCGGGGGCCGTCGGGGCGCGGGAGATATCCTGAATCATGGCCGCCCCCTACACCGGGAGCCGCATCCGCAACACCTGCGTCGACGGCGTGGAGACCGCCCCCGCACCCGGCTTTAGCCGCACCCACCATTTCTTGTGTCGCACCGGCGCCGCCACGCCCCTACATTCCGGCGATGACCAGGATAGTCCAACCATGACCCGCCCGTCGTTCGGCGTGCAGGTGTTCGTCGGCATGGCGATCGGCCTCGCGCTCGGCTTCGTCGCGCGCAGCTATGGCGTCGCCGGCCTCGCCGACGGGCTGAAGATCGTCGGCGACATCTTCGTCCAGCTGCTCAAGGCGCTGGTCGTGCCGCTGGTGTTCACCGCGATCGTCGCCTCGATCGCGGCGCTGCGCGATCTCAACAACGCCGCGCGTCTGGTCGCGGGCACCTTCATCTGGTTCGGGATCAGCGCGCTGATCGCGGTGTCGATCGGACTGGCGCTTGGCACGATCCTGCAACCCGGTGCACATGCCGGAGTCAGCGCCGCCGCCGCGGTGCGGCCGGACACGGCGGGGTCGTGGCTCGATTTCCTGCGCGGGCTGGTGCCGGTCAACATCCTCGGGCTGGAGGCGTCGACCCGCATCGCCGACGGCGCGGCCAAGACCAGCCTGTCGTTCAATGTACTCCAGCTGATCGTCGCCGCGGTCGCGATCGGCGTCGCCGCAGTCCGCACCGGCGAGGCGGGCGCGCCCTTCCTCGCCTTCAACGCCTCCGCGCTCGCGATCTTCCGCCGCATCCTGCGCTGGGTGGTGCGGCTCACCCCGATCGGCACCGGCGCGCTGCTCGGCAGCGCCGTCGTCCGCTACGGCTGGCAGTCGCTGTCGGCACTCGGCACCTTCGCGATCGCCATCTATATCGGCCTCGCGCTCGTCCTGTTCGTCGTCTACCCGCTGCTGCTGCTCGCCAACGGCATGAGCCCGCGGCGCTTCTTCGCCGCCGCCTGGCCCGCGATCCAGCTCGGCTTCGTCTCGCGTTCGTCGATCGCGACGCTGCCGGTCACCGAACAGGTCGTCGAACACGGCTTGGGCGTACCGCGCAGCTATGCCGCCTTCGCCGTCCCCTTCGCCGCGACCACCAAGATGGACGGTTGCGCCGCCATCTATCCCGCGATCGCGGCGCTGTTCGTCGCGCAATATTACGGCATCCCGCTGCACGGCACCGATTATCTGCTGATCGTGCTGGTGTCCGTACTCGGTTCGGCGGCGACCGCGGGGCTCACCGGCGCGCTGGTGATGCTGACGCTGACGCTGTCGACGCTCGGCCTGCCGCTGGAGGGCGCCGGACTGCTGCTCGCGATCGATCCGATCCTCGACATGGGCCGTACCGCGGTCAACGTCGCCGGCCAGGCGCTGATCCCCGCGATCGTCGCGAAGCGGCAGGGGCTGGTCGCCGAACCGGCGGCGGCCGAGCCCGTCCTCGCCTGATCGCTGCCCCTCCTCGCGCGGGGAGGGGACGGCGTCACCCCATCGTCAGCGGCGCGAAGCGGGCGACCTGCCGGCCGATCAGCCCGAGCTGCTCGACCACCGCGGGGTCGCTCGCGCCGCCCTCGGCATCGAATTTGGTGACCTGCGTGTTGATCGCCGCGGCGAACGGCGTCGGCCAGCCGCGCAGCGCGTGGACGATCGAGCGCAGCGCCGCGATCGTCGATCCGGTCGCCTGCCAGCCGTAGGCGGTCGCGATCAGCCCAACCGGCACGTCGGCGAGATACGGTCGCGCGTCGCGGGCGGTTTCCTCAAGCAGGTCGAGCGCGTTCTTGACCACGCCCGAGATGCTGCCGTGATAGCCCGGGCTGGCGATGATGACCGCAGACGCCGTCCGCACCGCCTCGACGAAGGCCCGTTCGTCGGGCGTCCGCGTCGTCGCCTTGGGATCGTAGAGCGGCAGCCGCGCCATGTCGGCCCCGCCGAACATGCGCGTGCGGAACCCCTCGCGTTCGGCGGCATCCAGCGCGATGCGCAGCGCGCGCTCGGTCGAGGACACGCCGCCGATCGTGCCGCCGATACCGACGACCAGGGGAGCGACGGATGAAGGAGCGTTCAGTTCAGCGGCCATACACCGGCGATAGCGTCATGCAAGCGCGCACGCCAGCCGCTGGCGTTCGGCGAACCGCCGCGGTAAACCACAGGACGATCACGCACGCCCTTGCGCCAGCTGTTTTAGGATTGTAACACACCCCATGGCTGACCGCTGGGACGAGCCGATGCGTCATGAACCCGTCGATACCAACCGCCGCACCCCGATCGGCCAGCGCTACCAGCTGGACGACGATCCCGCCGCGTCCGCGCGCCGCGATCGGCCCTATGATCGCGACGACCGGCTGAGCGGGCGCTTCGACGCCTTCGTCGACGACGACGACGGTCCCGGCGGCGCCGGGGGCGGCGAACCGCCGCGCCGTCCGCGCAACATCGGCCGCTGGGTGCTGCGCGGGATCGCCGCGGGCATCGTCCTGCTGGTGCTCGCGATCGGCTGGCTCGCGGTCACCGCGCCCTTGAGCAAGTCGCTCCAGCCGCCGACCCCGCCCTCGATCACGCTGACCGCGGACGACGGCACGCCGATCGCCCGGCGCGGCGCGATCATCGGCGCGCCGGTCGACGCCGCGAAGCTGCCGCCGCACGTCACCGAGGCGTTCATGGCGATCGAGGATCGCCGCTTCCGCTCGCATTGGGGCATCGACCCGCGCGGCATCCTGCGCGCCTTCGTCCACAATGTCGGGTCGGGCGGGGTGCGCGAGGGCGGCAGCACGATCACGCAACAGCTCGCTAAGAACGCCTTCCTCGATTCGGACCGCACCGCCGCGCGCAAGATTCGCGAGGTCATGATCGCCTTCTGGCTCGAGGCATGGCTGTCGAAGGACGAGATCCTCTCGCGCTATCTGTCGAACGTCTATTTCGGCGACAACGTCTATGGCCTGCGCGCCGCCTCCAAACATTATTTCGGCCGCGAACCGGAACGGATGAACGTCGGACAGGCGGCGATGCTGGCGGGCCTCGTCAAGGCGCCCTCGCGGCTTGCGCCGACCGGCAACCTGGAGGGTGCGCGCAAGCGCGAGATGCTGGTCGTCGCCGCGATGGTCGACGCGGGCTTCCTGACCAAAGCGGAGGGCGCCGCGGTCCAGCCGCAACGCGTGCTGCCGAGCCGCCCGACCGCTTTGCCCAGCGGCACCTATTTCGCCGACTGGGTGCTGCCCTCGGCGCGCGATCAGGCCGGCGAGATCAAGACCGAGGCGAGCGTCAGGACCACGCTCGACCGGCGCCTGCAACGCACCGCCGAACGCGTCATCCGCCAGGCGGGGCTGCGCCAGGCGCAGGCGGCGATCGTCGCGATGCACCGCGACGGCCGCGTGATCGCGATGGTCGGCGGCAAGGATTACGGCAAGAGTCCGTTCAACCGCGCCACCCAGGCACGTCGCCAGCCCGGATCGACCTTCAAGCTGTTCGTCTATCTCGCCGCGATGCGCGCCGGCATGACCCCCGACACGATGGCCGACGACAATCCGGTCGAGATCGCCGGGTGGAAGCCCAAGAACGACGACGGCCGCTATCTCGGCCAGATCCCGCTGCGCCGTGCTTTCGCCCGCTCGTCCAACGTCGTCGCCGCGCGGCTGACGCAGGAGGTCGGCGTGCGCAACGTCATCAAGGCGGCGCGCGACCTCGGCATCTCCACCCCGATCCCGAACGAGGCCACGATCGGCCTCGGCACCGCGGAGGTGTCGCTGCTCGAACTGACCGCCGCTTATGCCGGCGTCGCCAACGGCACCTACCCGGTCCAGCCGCGCGGGCTCGAGGAAACGCAGGCGAACAAGAGCTGGTATCAGTCGCTGACCGGCGGCAGCCGCAAGATGCCCGACGACATCCGCGAAAAGATGCTCGACCTGCTGTCGTCGTCGCTGCGCGGCACCGGGCGCGAGGCGGTGCTGACCACCGACGCCTATGGCAAGACCGGCACGTCGCAGGCGAACCGCGACGCCTGGTTCATCGGCTTCGCGGGCGACCTCGTCGTCGGCGTCTGGGTCGGCAACGACGACAGCTCGCCCAATCCGGGACTGCACGGCGGCGGCATCCCCGCGCAGATCTGGCGCAATTTCATGGTGTCCGCACTCAACATCGCCCCCGTCGCCGCGCCGGTGGTGGTCGAGGAGGATGCGATGGACCCCGAGGCGTTCGACAATGGCGAGATGATCGAGGACCCGGCCGGCGAAGTGATCCCGCAGGTCGAGGGCACGCTCGACGGCTTCGGGTTGCAGATGAAGATGGGCCGCGACGGCAGCATCAGCATCACCCCCGGCGGCGGCCGCGACCGTCGCCCGCCGCCGCCCGAACCCGCCGCCCGCGACCGTCGCGAAGGTGGCGACGACGGCGACGAGGGCGCGTTCTAGGCAAGCGCCGTCCCCTCGGCCTAGACTGGCTCCCGCGCGACACGATCGTGGCTAAAGGCGCGGGGAGAGGCAGATGCGGTTCGATGCGACGCGGGCTCTGATCGTCTATGCGGGCGGGCTGACGCTCGCGGCGGGATGGATGCTGGTGACGGGCGCGGCGGCGCCGACACGGGTCGACACGCTGGACGTCCGCCGGATCAATGTGCGTGAGGCCGACGGGACGATCCGCATGGTGATCGCCGCGCGCGACCGCTTTCCCGGGCTCATCGTCCGCCGGCACGAACAGCCGCATCCGGGCCGCACCGATGCCGCCGGCATGCTGTTCTACAATGACGAGGGCACCGAGAATGGCGGGCTGATCTTCGGCGGGCAGGCGGTGGCCGGTAAACCCACCGCCTTCGGCCACCTGAGCTTCGACCAGTATCAACAGGATCAGGTCGTCGCGCTCGACCAGAGCGAGGCGGACGGCCGCCGCAGCGCCGGCCTGCGCATATCGGACCGGCCCGACGCGGCGCTCGACGTCGCGGCGATCCGCCGGCTCGACGCGCTGCCGCCCGCCGAACGCGAGGCCGCGATCGGGCGGATGACCGCAAGCGGCGCGTTCGGCCAGTCCCGCGCCTTCTTCGGCAAGGACCGCGACGGCGATGCCCTGCTCGACCTCCACGACGGCCTTGGCCGCACCCGGCTGCGCCTGCGCGTCGGCAAGACGGGGGAGGGAGCGGGAGCGGCACGGATCGAATTCCTCGACGCCGCCGGCGCGGTGACGCGGACGATCGGCGCCTGACCGGCCGCTACCGCGCCGCCATCCAGCCCCGCACCTTTGCCTCCAGCACCGGCATCGGCAGCGCGCCGCTGTCGAGCACCGCGGCGTGGAAGGCGCGCGGGTCGAACGCCGCGCCCTGCCCGGCCTGCGCCTCCGCCTTCAGTCGCAGAATGGTCAGCTGGCCGATCTTGTACGCCAGTGCCTGCCCCGGGATCGCGATATAGCGCTCCACCTCCGCGGTCGCGTCGGTCTTCGGCATCGGCGAGTTGGCGAGCATATAGGCGATCGCCTGGTCCCGGCCCCAGCCCTTGGCGTGGATGCCGGTGTCGACGACCAGCCGCATCGCGCGCAGCATCTCGTCGTTGAGCCCGCCCATCCGCTGGTACGGATCCGTCTCCATGCCGAGCGGCTTCCACAGCGTCTCCGCATAGAGCGCCCAGCCCTCGACATAGGCGGTGTTGCCGCCGAAGCGCATGAACGCGGGCAGCGCCTCGTTCTCCTGCGCCAGCGCGATCTGGAAATGATGCCCCGGCACCGCCTCGTGCAGGTACAATGTCTCCATGCCCCAGGTGTAGCGGCTCGGCAGGTCGTAGGTGTTGTAGTAGAAGACGCCGGGCCGCTTGCCGTCGGGCGTGCCGTCCTGATAGCTGCCCGCCGCATCACTCTTGGCGCGATAGTCGGGGACGGGGCGGATCTCGAGCGGGGTCTTGGGGATCAGCGCGAACTGTTCGCGGACGCGCGCGTCGATGCGCTTGCCGATCGCCTCGTAATCGCGCCGCACCGCGTCGGCGCTGCTCGGCTGGAAGCGCTTTTCGGTGCGCAGATAGTCGAAGAACTGCGGCAGCGTGCCCTTGAAGCCCGCGGCCGTCTTCTGCGCCTCCATCTCCGCGGTGATCCGCGCCACCTCGGACAGGCCGAGCCGGTGCACCGCCTCCGCCTGCAGCGGCAGCGTCGTGCTCTGCTCGATCCGGTAGGCGTAGAGCGCCGCGCCGCCCGGCATCGCCGACAGGCCCACCGTCGCCCGCGCCCTGGGCAGATAGTCGGTCTTCAGGAAATCGCGCATCCGCCGGTGCGCGGGGGTGATGACGTCGCGAATCTGCGCGGCATAGGCAGCGGTCAGCCGCTGGCGGTCGGCGGCGGGCACGTCGGCGGGGAACATCGTCACCGGCGCGT
Source organism: Sphingomonas sp. UBA978 (assembly GCF_002292295.1). GTDB lineage: Bacteria > Pseudomonadota > Alphaproteobacteria > Sphingomonadales > Sphingomonadaceae > Sphingomonas. The sequence continues at coordinate 6,345 of NZ_DBBS01000010.1, read as the reverse complement.
AGAACACCGATCCTTCCACGCCCTGCGCGATCAGGTTATCGAACTGCGCGATCATGTTCTCGACCACCAGCCGCGGGTGGACGATCCCCTTCGCCATGCCTTCGCGGAAGCGCGCGATCGCGCGATCGTACAGCGCGGCATAGCCGGCGTTGCGCTTCAGATTGTTGTCGTAATCGGCGACCGTCCTGAACGGCGCGCCGCCCTTGCCGCTGGCGAAATCGGGATAGAAGGTCTGGAAGCCGCCGAAATGGTTGATCGGCAGCAGCCGCGTCACCGACTGGATCGCGGGGTCGTAGCCGCGCAGGTTCACCGATGCCGTGTGGCGGAACACGTCATAGGCGAGCTGGTCGACCCGGGTCAGCTTCGCCCGGTCGATCGCCGTCAGCGCGGCGAGATCGGCCTCAAGATTGCGCTTCTCGCGCGCCGTCGCCGCATCGGTCAGATAATCGCCGAACCGGTCCGCATAGCGCATGTCGCCGCGCAGGATCGCGCCGATCGGGTCGAGCATCAGATCGCGTTCGTCGCTGTCGTAGAACAGACGCTTCAGCCGCGCATCCTCCGCCCCGTCGCCGGGCAGTGGCACCGGCGGCGGCAGCGCCTGACCGAGCGCGGGTGTCGAAACGGCGGCGAGCAGCAGGCTCGCGATCAGATGGCGCATAGATGATCCCCTTTGCGCCCCGCTTAGCAAGCTGCACGGCGATGGCGATAGGCCGGTTGACGCTGCACGCGGGCGGCAGCAGAGCGACACCCATGCGTTTCTTCTCCGACAATGCCGCCCCGGTCCATCCCAAGGTCATGGCGGCGCTGGCCGAGGCCAACGGGCTCGACACCGCCTATGACGGCGACGCGCGCTCGCAGGCGCTCGACGGCCGTTTGTCGGATCTGTTCGGCACGCAAGTGACCGCGATCTGGGTGCCGACCGGCACGGCGGCCAATTGCCTCGCGCTTGCCGCGCTCTGCCCGCCGCATGGCGGCATCGTCTGCCATCGCGACGCGCATATCCAGAACGACGAGGGCGGCGCCCCCGAATTCTACACCCATGGCGCCAAATTGTACCTCGCCGACGGCGAGGGCGCGAAGCTGACGCCCGACACGATCGCCACGGTGATCGATGCCATCGCCAACGACGTCCATCGCGTGCAGCCGCATGCCGTCTCGATCACCAACGCCACCGAATATGGCCGGGTCTACACCCCCGACGAGGTCGCCGCGATCGGCGCGCTGGCACGCGAGCGCGGCCTCGGCCTGCACATGGACGGCGCGCGCTTCGCCAATGCCGTCGCCACATTGGGCTGCACGCCGGCCGAGGTGACGTGGCAGGCGGGTGTCGACGCGCTCAGCTTCGGCTTCGTCAAGAACGGCGCGATGAGCGCGGAGGCGCTGGTGTTCTTCAAGCCCGGACTGGCCGGCGCGACGCTGCACCGGCGCAAGCGTGCCGGGCTGCTGGTTTCCAAGGGCCGCTATCTGGCGGCGCAGGTGCTTAGCATGCTCGACGACGACCTGTGGCTGGACAACGCCCGCGCCGCCAACGCCAGCGCCGCCACCATCGCCGCCGCGGCCGGTGCGCGGCTGGTCCATCCGGTCGAGGCGAACGAGGTCTTCCTGCGCGCCACCCCCGACGAGGCCGCCGCCCTGCGCGCGCAGGGGTTCGACTTCTACGACTGGGCGGCGGGCGAGATCCGGCTGGTGACCGCCTGGGACAGCCCGGCGGAGCAGGTCGCGCTGCTCGCGCAGGCGATCACGCAACTGTGACGCAGGCGCCGCCGCCCCGGTCGACGCGCGCGGCGATCCTCGTCCCCTTCGCGCTGGTCACGCTGATCTGGGGGTCGACGTGGCTGGTGATCCGCGACCAATTGGGTGTCGTGCCGCCGAGCTGGTCGGTGACCTATCGCTTCATCGTCGCCGGCCTCGCGATGGCGGTGGTGGCGATGGTGAAGCGCGAACGCTTCGTGCTGGACGGGCGCGGCTGGGTGTTCGCCGCGGCGATCGGCCTGCTGCAATTCTGCCTCAACTTCAATTTCGTCTATCGCGCCGAACATCACATCACCTCGGGGCTGGTCGCGGTGGTGTTCGCGATCCTGCTGGTGCCGAACGCTTTGTTCGCACGGGTGCTGCTCGGGCAGCGGATGGGCGGGCAGCTGATCGCGGGGTCGGCGGTGGCGATGGCGGGAATCGCGCTGCTGTTCGTGCACGAGGCGCGGACCGGACCGGCCGGCACCGCCGCAACGCTCGCCGGCATCGGCTTCACCGGCATGGCGATCCTCGCCGCGTCGATGGCCAATGTGCTGCAGGCGACGCCGACCGCCAAACGCTATCCGATGATGGCGACGCTGGCGGTGGCGATGCTGATCGGCGCAGGGCTCGACGGCGCGATCGCTTGGTGGCTGACCGGCCCGCCGGTGATCGAGATGCGCACGGGCTATTGGGCGGGCATCCTCTATCTCGGGCTGGCGGGATCGGCGCTCGCCTTCCCCCTCTATTATCGCGTGCTGCGCGTGATCGGCCCGGCCAAGGCGGCCTATTCCAGCGTCATCGTGCCGGTGATCGCGATGCTGCTGTCGACCCTGTTCGAAGGCTATCGCTGGTCGCCGCTCGCCGCCGCGGGCGGGGCGCTGGCGGGCATCGGGCTGGTCATCGCGTTGAGGGCGCGCAGACCCAACCGATAGGTCGGCCACGCCGGCCGCCAGCCGAGCACCCGCTTCGCCTTGCCGTTCGCGACGCGGCGGTTCTCCGCATAGAAACCGCGCGCCATCGGCGACAGCGTCGCGATATCGACCAGCGGCGGCGGCGGCAGGCGCAGCAGCTGCGCGGCATAGGCGACGACATCGTCCTGCGCGCACGGCAGATCGTCGGCGAGGTTATAGGCCCCCGCCGGCGCGTTGAGCGCGGCGAACACGCCCGCGACGATATCGTCGACATGGACGCGGCTGAACACCTGATCGGGCAGGCCGACGCGATGCGCCCGCCCCGCGCGCACCCGCTCCAGCGGCGAGCGGCCGGGGCCATAGATGCCGGGCAGGCGAAAGACGCGGGCGCCGCGCTCCAGCCACGCCGCATCGGCGGCGGTGCGCGCCGACCGGCGGCCCGTGCCGGTCGGCGCGGCCTCGTCCACCCATGCCCCGCCGGCATCGCCATAGACGCCGGTCGACGACAGATAGCCGAGCCATCGCCCGTCCAGCGCATCGCCGTAGCGGGCCAGCACGGGATCGACATCGCCCTCCGGCGGCACCGACGACAGGATATGCGTTGCCGCCGCGATCGCGGGCCGTACCGCGGCCGCGTCGTCGAAGCGCAACGTGCCGTCCCGCCCGTCGCGCGTCGTCCCCATCGTCACCCCCGGCCACGCCGCGGCGATACGGCCGGCGGTATAGCCGAGCCCGAAGATCAGGAGCATCCAGCTCTCCGCTTGTACAGATGACCCATGGTTCGCTCCCCTTCGTCACCCCGGACCCGTTCCGGGGCCCACCCTTCCGCACGGCCGCCGTTCGCGTTTATGACCGCGTGCCTCCGCCTATTTCGCCATCGGCCCCTTGTAGGTCGTCCCGAAATAATCGCCCGTGTTCCACACCGGGCGTGCCGCGCCGTCGGCGATCTCGCGCGCGATGGCGTAATTGGTCGCGACGAAGCGCACGCCCTGATCCCACAGGATCGGCTGCGTCAGGTCGTCGCCCGGGCGGTGATAGCGGTTGGCAAGGAAATCCTCGAACGGCGCGCGCCCGGCGCCCTTGATGCCGGGCCACAGGAACACCGACGGAATCCCCTTGCGCACGAAGTTGAAATGGTCGGACCGGGTGAAGAACCCCTGTTCGGGCATCGGATCGGGCGACAGGCCGACGCCGACGCCGTTCACCGCCTTGGTGACGATCGGCCCCAGCGTCGACCGCTGCGCGCCAAAGGCGATCATGTCCTCGAACCGGTAGAGCAGCACCGGCATGTCGAGGTTGACGTCCGCGACGATGCTGGCGATCGGCACGGTCGGGTGATCGACGAACCAGCTCGATCCCACCAGCCCCTTTTCCTCGCCCGTCACCGCCAGAAATATGACCGTCCGCTTCGGCGGCGTACCGCTCGCGGTGAAGCGCTTTGCCTCCTCGATCAGGCTGGCGATGCCGATCGCATTGTCGAGCGCGCCGTTGTTGATCCGGTCGCGGTCGGGCGCATCGCCGGCGGCTGCGGGCGAGACGCCGATATGGTCGAGGTGCGCCGACAGGATGACGACCTCCTTGCCGACCACCGGGTCGCTGCCGGGCACGATACCGACGACGTTGCTGCTCGCCGCGGCGACGAAGGCGGTGCGCGTCGTCGCGGTCAGCGATCCGGCGAGCGGCGTCGCGGTATAGCGGGGATTGTCGGTCTTCGCCTGGGCGACGATCGCCGCCCAGGGCGTGGCGCTGCCCGCGAACAGCTTCGCGGCGCCCGCCTGGCTGAGCGTGCCGAGCACCGGCGTCGACGGAGCGGGGCTGCTGCCGGTGCCCGCCGGCGTCGCCCAGGTCATGCGGGGATTGGCATAGCCCGCCGCCAGCGCCGAAAACGGTCGTTCGCGGCCGCCGGGGCGGGGCGCGTCGAGCATGACGATGCCGACCGCACCGCGCGCCGCGGCGATCTGCGCCTTGGTCGCCGCCGATCCGAAATAGGACCGCTCCTCGCCGGGAAAGGTGGTCGGCGATCCGCCGAAGAGCGCGACGATCTTGCCGCGCACGTCGACGCCCGCATAATCGTCGACGCCCAGCTGCGGCGCGACGATGCCGCGCCCGGCGAACACCACCGGGGCGGAGACGACGGTGTCCGCGCGCGCCGGATTGGCGGCGGGAATGTAATCCTCGCCGAAGACCAGCGGCTGCGGCGCGCCCCTCGCCCCGGACCAGACCATCGCACCTTGGTCCGCCGCCTTGTAGGTGACCAGCGGCACGCGTTGCAGATAGCCGCCGTCGTCGCCGGCGGGGCGCAGGCCCGCGGCATAGAATTGCGCGGCGACATATTGCGCGGCGATGTCGAATTCGGGGCTGCCCGCCTCGCGCCCCTTCATCGCGTCGGACGCGAGGAACAGGACATGCGCCTTCATCGCCGCCTGATCGGCGGGCAAGGGTGCCGTCAGCAGCGCGTTGGTCGCCGCCGGATCGCGCGGCGCTGGGGCTGGAGCGACGGCCGGTTTGGCGGTTTGCGGCGCCGCGGTCTGCGGAATGGTGTGGGCGAACGCGGACGAGGTGAGCGCCAGCGCGGCGAGCACGCGCGAGATACGGATCATGCGACAGAGGGTCCCGATGTGGAGATGCGCCAGCGTACCAGCGCCGCCGTCCCGCGCAAGCCGCCGATCGCCGCCGGCCGGAACGAATGACTGGCAGCGCAGGCGCACGCTCCTATAAAGGTGTCATGCTCGACGTTTCGCAAGCCATCGCCTATCCCGCCCATGACGCCGCCGGCGCGATCAGCCGCCACGATTACCGGCCGCCCGCATGGCTGGTGCCGGACACGCGCCTCGTCTTCGATCTCGACGCCGCCGCCACCCGCGTCACCGCGACGCTGTCGGTGACGCGCAACGGCGACCATGACGAGCCGCTGCGGCTCGACGGCGCCGGGCAGCAGCCGCTGGCGGTCCGCGTCGACGGCGTCGCGGTCGACGACTGGCGGATCGAGGGCGAACAGCTCGTCATCCCGCTGCGCGGCGCTGCGCACGCGGTCGAGACCGAGGTCGAGATCGCGCCGGAGCGCAACACGCAGCTGATGGGCCTCTATGCCAGCGGCGGCAACCTCTGCACGCAATGCGAGGCGGAGGGGTTCCGCCGGATCACCTTCTTCCCCGACCGGCCCGACGTGCTGAGCCGCTACAGCGTCCGGCTCGAGGCGGATGCGCGGCGCTATCCCGTGCTGCTCGCCAATGGCGATCCGGTCGATGCCGGCCCCGCGCCGGACGGCCGCCACTGGGCGGAATGGAACGATCCCTTCCCCAAGCCCTCCTATCTCTTCGCGCTGGTCGCGGGCGATCTCGCGGTCAACCGCGGCACCTTCGTCACCGGTTCGGGCCGCGAGGTCGCGCTGGGCATCTGGGTCCGCGCCGCCGACATCGACAAGACGCATCACGCGCTCCACGCGCTCAAGCTGTCGATGGCGTGGGACGAGCGCGTTTACGGCCGCGAATACGACCTCGACGTGTTCAACATCGTCGCGGTCGACGACTTCAACTTCGGCGCGATGGAGAACAAGGGCCTCAACATCTTTAACAGCCGGTATATTCTGGCAGATCCGGACACCGCGACCGATTACGATTACGACGCGATCGCCGCGGTCGTCGCGCACGAATATTTCCACAATTGGTCGGGCAATCGCATCACCTGCCGCGACTGGTTC
>NZ_DBBS01000014.1:95246-252104 GCF_002292295.1 Sphingomonas sp. UBA978 | reverse complement strand
CTGGGCATCACCTTGTTCAAACAGTCGCCAGAGTCCATGAAAACAGCGACCATCGTGCCTGTTGCTTTTCCACTGATTGCGGGGGCAGGCAGCATGACCTCCATCATTTCGTTGAGGGCCGAGTATGCCGCCATCAACATTGCGCTGGCCATTCTGGTGAACATGGCCTTGGTGTATTTCGTGTTGCGTTTGACGGGTCGCATTGAGCGGATGTTGGGTGAGGGGGGCATTGCCGTCCTTCAAAAGGTGTTTGGCATCATCCTATTGGCCATTGCCGTTAAGCTCTTTTCTGCCAACGCGGCCATGCTCTTTCAAGTCCATGGCTGATCCAGTGGTCGTCCATACCGATGGTGGGGCCTCGGGCAATCCGGGTCCAGGGGGCTATGGCGCCATTTTGGAATGGGGCGGACACCGGAAGGAGTTCACGGCTGGTTACCGGCTGACCACCAACAACCGGATGGAGCTGACCGCGGCCATCGAGGCGCTGCGCGTGCTGACCCGGCCGTGCAAGATCCGGCTGTCGACCGACAGCAAGTACGTGATGGACGGCCTGACCCGCTGGATCCACGGCTGGCGCAAGAACGGCTGGCGCACCGCCGACAAGAAGCCGGTGAAGAACGCCGAACTCTGGCAGGCGCTGTTCGCCGAGACGCAGAAGCACGACATCGAATGGATCTGGGTCAAGGGCCATGCCGGCAACGCCGACAACGAACGCGTCGACAAGCTGGCGAGCGACGCCGCCGTCGCGGCGGGCCGCGGCACGGTGTGACGGCGCGCTGACCGGTCCGCCCTGAGCCCGTCCCGGCGGCTCAGTCCCGACGGGTCACGCGCGAATGCACGCCCCCCTCACGTTTCCTCGACCGGCGCCTCCGGCCCGTTCTTCAGGATCGAGGCGATGGCATTGCGCGCGGAGGCGCGGCTCTCATAGCCTTCGGTCCACCAGATCAATTCGCTGTTGTGCTTGAACTTGGCGACGTAATCGCCGGCCTTGTTCTTCTCGATCACGAACTTGTGCGGCATGTCCTGCTCCTTCTCGTGGCGATCCCACGAGGTTAGCAGCATCCGCTTCGCACGCCAGCCTATTCCCGCGCGAACCGCGCCGGGCTGTAGCGCTCCGGATCGACGCCTTCGAATCCGTCCGGCAACGGCCGGCCGAGCAACAGGCTCGCCGCCACCGCGGCGCCCGCGGGCGCGGTCTGGATACCGAAGCCGCCCTGCCCCGCGCACCAGAAGAAGCCCGGCACCCGCGCATCGAACCCGTAGACCGGCAACCGGTCGGGCGCGAAGCTGCGCAGCCCCGCCCAGCTGCGCTCGACCGCCGCGACGCGCCAGTCGACCACCTGTTCGAACCGGTCGATCGCGATCGCGACATCCAGTTCCTCGGGCGCGGCGTCGCAGGGGTCGACCGGCGTCTCGTCATGCGGGCTCAGCCACAGCCGGCCGCCCGATTCGGGCTTGAAGTAGAAGCGCCCCGATATGTCGGCGACATGCGGCAACGCATCGGTGGAGGCGGGATCGGTGCGGATCTGCGCGATCGTCCGCCGATAGGGCTGGATGCCGATCGGCGCGGCGCCGACCCGCGCGGCGATCGGATCGGCCCAGGCGCCCGCCGCATCGACCAGCACCGCCGCGCGATACGTGCCCGACGGCGTCGCAATCGTCCACACGCCGTCCGCGCGCTCCGCCCCCTCCAGGCCCGCCCGCGTCGCGATCGTCCCGCCCGCCCGGCGCACCGTCGCCAGATACGCGGCATGCAGGGCGGCGACGTCGATATAGGCGCAGCTCGGCTCCTGCACGCCCAGCGTCCATTCGGGCCGCAGCCCGGGGATGAAGGCGGCCGGGTCGACCCGCGCCAGCGCCACCGCCGTCCCCTCGAACGCCGCGAGGAACGCGTCTATCTTGGCCGCATCCTCCGCCCGGCCGATGTGCAGCGAACCGAGCGGCTGCAGGAATCCGCCGTCGCGCAGCGCCGCCTCCGATGCGCTGGTCAGCGGCTGGATGCCCGGACCGCCATAGGTTTCCGACCAGAAGGCCGCCGAGCGCCCGGTCGCGTGATAGCCCGCCTGATCCTCCGCCTCGAGCAGCAGCACGCGCGCATGCGGCGCGACCGCGGCGGCGAGGCTGGCCCCGGCGATCCCCGCGCCGACGATGGCGATGTCGTAGGTCATGCATGTCCGTCCAGAAAAGCGTCGATCAGTCCATAGGCGCGCAGCCGCACCGCATCGTCCTCGCGCAGGATCTCATGCGCCGATTCGGGGCCGAAGCGCACCAGCTCGGCATGCGGCAGCCTGCCCGCCAGCCGCACAGCCGCACCGCTGTCGACCAGCCCGTCGGCGTCGGCGACCAGCATCAGGATCGGCGTCGTCAGCGTCGCGAGGCGCGGATCGGCCTGCAACCGCGCGCCCGAGACGAACGCCTCCAGCACCCAGGCCCAGCTCGGCGGACCGAGCAGCAGCGACGGATCGCGCGCATACCAGAATGCCTCGTCCGCATAACGCTCGCGCGAATGGGTGAGCAATCGTTCGCGATGGCCCGCGGACTTCGCGTCGTCGCGCACCCTCCACGCGCCGCGCGCCGGGTCGCCGAGCCGCGTCATCAGCCGCGCGACGCGCAGCCCGGCCCCCGCGCCAAGCGGCGAACGCACGCCAACCATCGGCGCGACCAGCACCGCGGCATCGGGATCGACCCCGCCGTCCAGCATCGCACGCAGCGCCAGATGGCCGCCCATCGAATGCGCCAGCAGCATCGCCGGCCCTGCTTCCTCGCCCTTTCCCTCGCTACGCCACGCCTGCCAGAAGGCGGTGAGGTCCGCGACCCAGGGATCGAAGCTGGCGGCATGGCCGACATGCGGATCGGCGCCGAGCCGCCCCGACCCGCCCTGCCCGCGCCAGTCGAACGCGGTCACCGACCAGCGCTGCCCGTGCAGGTGCGCGATCGTCTCCAGATACTTTTCGATGATGTCGGCGCGTCCGCCCTGGACGAGGATGCGCCCCCGCGACTCGGGGTGCGGCCAGTCGAACCGCCGATGCGACCAGCCATCGGGCGCGACCCAGCGGGACAGGCGCGATTCGGCCGCCATGTCGCGGCGCAGGCTGACGGGATCGGTCATCTTCCCGGATGGTTACGTTTTCGCAAGCCATCGCGTCTACCTGTTCCGTCCGATGGGGTGGGACAATCTTTCTATGGTGGCGCTGGTCGTCATCCTTGCCGCGCTGCTGCTGTCGGCGGGGATCGAGGACGTCCGCACGCGTGAGATCGCCAATGGGAAGAACGCCGCCATCGCGCTGCTCGCGCCTTTGTGGTGGTGGGCGAACGGCCTCGGCTGGGGCGAGGTCGGTATCCAGCTGCTCGTCGCAGGCATCGTCTTCGCCGTGTTCGTCGGCGCCTTCGCCTGCGGATGGATGGGCGGCGGCGACGTCAAGATGATCGCCGCGCTCGCGCTGTGGCTGCCGCTTGGCGGGCTGCTCCAGATGCTGGTGGTGATGTCGGTGCTCGGCGGCGCGATCACGGTCGCGCTGATGCTGGAGCGGCGCTGGGAACGGCGAATCGGCGCGATCGAGGTTCCCTATGGCGTCGCGATCGCCGCCGCGGCGCTGCTGGCGCTGCCGGCGACGCTCGCGCCGCAATGAAACGAACCGGATTTTAACCACTTAGAACCAATGATTAGCGCAGGTTCAACACCGGTGCGCTGAAAGGCCCGATGAGACATGGATAGTCGCAAGATCGTTTTGCTGGTGGGCGCGTTGTTCGTGGCCGGCATCACGGCATTCTTCGCCCGCACCCTCATCGCAGGGTCCTCGGCGCCGCAGGCCGCCGCGATGGGACAGCCCGTCGCGCCGCCGCCGGTCACCGGTCCCGAAGTGCTGGTCGCGACCCGCGCACTGCCGGTCGGCACCATCCTCGATGCGACCGCGCTGAAGTTCCAGCCGTGGCCGCAGGAGCTGGTCGACGGCGCCTATTACCTGAAGGCCGGCACCGACCTCAGCAAGCTGCTCGGCACGGTGGTCCGCAACGCGGTCACCGCCGGCCAGCCGGTCACCAAGGGCGCGCTCGTCTCGCCCGGCGACCGTGGCTTCCTGGCGGCAGCGCTCGGGCCGGGGATGCGGGCGGTCACCGTCAGCGTGTCCAGCCAGGCCGCGGTCGCGGGCTTCGTCTTTCCGGGCGATCGCATCGACCTCGTCCTGACGCAGACCGTCGCCGGCGGTGGCGAAGGCCAGCCGCTCAAGGTGTCGGAGACGATCATGCGCAACGTCCGCGTGCTCGCCACCGACCAGCGCACCGACAATACGGTAGGCGAGGACGGCAAGAGCCGGGTCAGCACCTTCTCGACGGTGACGCTGGAGGCGACGCCGAAGATGGCGGAGCAGCTCGCGGTCGCGCGCACGCTCGGCGAACTGTCGCTGTCGCTGCGCGCGCTCGCCGACAATTCGTCCGAGCTCGAGGAAGCGATCGCCAGCGGCGCCGTCTCGGTGGCGAATGGCGATCCCAAGGCCGAAAAGGCGATGATGCTCCGCGTCGCGACGCAGCCGCAGGTCGGCAGCGCCAGCTTCGCCACCGGCGGCGACGTCTCGCGCTTCCAGCGCAGCACGGTGCCGGCGAAGGCCAGCGACTCGATGTCCGGCGTGCCGATGGCCGGCACTGCCACGCCCGGCGCGGCACCCGCCGCGATCCAGGGCCCCGTCGTGCGCATCGCGCGCGGCAACAGCGTGACCGTGGTTCCGGTCGGGGGGAAGAATTAAGATGCGCACCACCTTTGCGTCCCTGAACGGCGCGGCGCTCGCGGCCGCGCTCGCCGCCGCGGCGATCGCCGGGATGGCGGATGCCCGGCCGGCCGGCCGCAGCACCGCGATCGGCAGCTCGTCGGTCGTCCAGATCAACACCGGTCGTGGCCGGCTCGTCACGCTCGCCCGGCCGATGAGCGACGTGTTCATCGCCGACGAGACGATCGCCGATGTCCAGGTCCGCTCGCCGACGCAGCTCTACATCTACGGCAAGAAGACCGGCGAGACGACGATCTCCGCCACCACGCGGAGCGGCGCGGTCGTCTATGCGACCACCGTCCGGGTCGGCCAGAACCTCGATTCGATCGACGCGATGCTACAGCTGGCGATGCCCGATGCGCAGCTGACCGCGACGCCGATGAACGGCCTCGTGCTGCTCACCGGCACCGTCGCCGGGCCGGGTGACGCGGCGGAGGCGGAACGGCTGGTCCAGGCCTATGTCGGCGACGCGACCAAGGTGCTCTCGCGCCTGCGCACCGCCACGCCGTTGCAGGTCAACCTGCAGGTTCGCGTTGCCGAGGTGAGCCGGAGCTTCATCAAGAACGTCGGCGTCAACCTTGCCTCGGTCGATGCGACCGGCGGCTTCCAGTTCGGCATCGCCCGCGGCTCCGGCGGCGGCACGACGTTCTCGCCGGGCGGTCCGCTCGGCGTCGGCTTCACCACCGCGCCGTCCGGCGGCAGCATCATCACGAAGGGCGCCGGGTCGACGCTCGGCCTTGCCGGCAAGCTGTTCGGCCTCGACCTGCTGTCGGCGATCGATCTGGGTGAAACCACCGGACAGGTCACGACGCTCGCCAACCCCAACCTGACCGCGCTGTCTGGCGAAACCGGCACCTTCCTCGCGGGCGGCGAAGTCCCGATCCCGATCGCGCAGGGGCTTGGCGCCGTGTCGGTCGAATTCAAGCAATATGGCGTCAGCCTCGCCTACACGCCGACGGTGCTGTCGGATGGTCGCATCTCATTGCGGGTCCGTCCGGAGGTGTCGCAGCTCGACTATTCCAACGCGGTGACGCTCAACGGCACGCGCGTTCCCGGCCTCACCAGCCGCCGGGTCGAAACGACGCTGGAACTGGGCTCGGGCCAGAGCATGATGATCGGCGGCCTGCTCCAGAACAGCCACAACAACTCGATCGACAAGACGCCCTTCCTCGGCGACCTTCCGATCATCGGATCGCTGTTCCGGTCGAATAGCTTCCAGCGCAACGAGACCGAGCTGGTCATCATCATCACGCCCTATCTGGTGAAGCCGGTGAACAGCCCGTCGCAGATCGCGCTGCCGCACGACGGCTATCGTGCACCCGGCGACGCCGCGCGCATCCTGATGGGCGAGCTCGGCAGCGGCGGTGGCGGCCCGCGGCCGGTGCCGACGATGGTGCCCGGCCGTTCCGGCCCCGCGCCGGCGCTGGGGGCGGTCGCGACCGTGCCCGCCGTGCCGCGCCGCGACGTGCCCGTCGTCACCGCGGATCCCCGTTCCTCTTCGAAGAAGAAGGGTGCGGCGCCCGCACCCGGCTTCTCCAACTGATGTCTGCGAAGGACATGGCTGCGATGACCAAGCGTTCGATCCTCCTTGCCACGCTCGCCGCACCGGCGCTGCTGCTCGGCGGCTGCATGGGTACCGAAAACCGCGGGGTGGAATCGGTCCATCAGCCGGTCGTGACCAGCCACGACTATGCGCTCGACCTCGCCACAACTGGCGGCCGTCTCGCCCCGGGCGAGAAACGCCGCCTCGCCGGCTGGATGAACGCCATGCACCTCGGCTTCGGCGATCGCGTCGCGATCGATGCGGGCGCCGACACCGGCTATGGCAACGGCCCGGCGCGCGACGAGATCGCGGGCGTCGTCGCCAGCTACGGCCTGCTCCTGTCCGAGGATACGCCGGTGACCAGCGCACCCGTCACCGCCGGCACGCTGCGCGTCGTCGTCAGCCGGATGCGCGCGAGCGTTCCTGGCTGCCCCGACTGGAGCCGCAATTCGAGCAGCGAGTTCGACGCCAGCACGTCGTCCAACTTCGGTTGCGCGATCAACACCAACCTCGCCGCGATGATCGCGCGGCCGGGCGATCTGGTCCGCGGCGCCGATCCCGACACCGTCGCGGACACGGCGCTGAACACCAAGGCGATCGACGCCTATCGCAAGAAACCCGCCACCGGCGCCGGCGCGCTCGAGCAAGTCAGCGCCAAGGGGGGCAACTGACCATGAACGCACCCTGGAAGCCCGTCGGCATCGGCCAGCGCGAACCCTTCGCCGCCTATGTCTGCGACGACACCACGGTCGAAACGCTGCGCCCGCTCGCCGCCGAACTCGGCTGGTCGGTCGACAAGGTCCACAAGGGCGGGCTGCGCAACGCCGTCCAGTCGCTCTCGGTGTCGGCCAGCCCGCAGATCCTGTTCGTCGACCTCGCCGAATCGGGCGACCCCTTGAACGACATCAATGCCCTCGCCGAAGTCTGCGAACCCGGCACCGTGGTGATCGCCGCCGGTCAGGTGAACGACGTCCGCCTGTACCGCGACCTGATCGCCAGCGGCATCCAGGATTATCTGCTCAAGCCGCTGCATCCCGACGCGATGCGCGAGGCGTTCGTGCACGCGCAGACCATGCTCAACGCGCCCAAGGTTGCGGAGATCAGCATCGACCGCCCGCATTGCGCGATCGCGGTGATCGGCACGCGCGGCGGCGTCGGCGCATCGACGATCGCGACCTCGCTCGCCTGGCTGACCAGCGAGAAGGAGAAGCGCTCGACCGCGCTGCTCGACCTCGACGTGCATTTCGGCACCGGCGCGCTGACGCTCGACCTCGAACCCGGCCGCGGCCTGACCGACGCGATCGAGAATCCCAGCCGCATCGACGGCCTGTTCATCGAGCGCGCGATGGTCAAGGCGACCGAGAACCTCGCCGTGCTCTCCGCCGAAGCGCCGATCAACGCGCCGCTGATGACCGACGGCACCGCCTTCTTCCAGTTGCAGGAGGAGATGCGCGCCGCCTTCGAGGCGACGGTGGTCGACCTGCCGCGTGGCATGCTGGTCCAGCATCCGCACCTCATCAGCGACATTCAGGCCGCCGTGGTGGTGACCGAACTGACGCTCGCCTCGGCGCGCGACACGATCCGCATCCTGTCCTGGCTGAAGACCAACGCCCCGCAGACGCACGTCACGCTCGTCGCCAATCGCGTCCACGCCACCGGCCAGCTCGAGATCAGCCGCAAGGATTTCGAGGGCTCGATCGAGCGCAAACTCGATTTTCTGGTGCCGTTCGACCAGAAACTGGCGGCGCAGGCCGCCAAGCTCGGCAAGCCGCTCGCCGAGGCGGGCAAGACCTCGAAGACCGTCGCGCCGATCGTCGACCTCACCCGCCACGTGCTCAGCGCCGGCGAGGAACTGGTCGCGGGCGGCAAGGACAAGCCCCCGGGCGCGAAGGGCAAATCGCTGATCGGCGGCTTCTCGTCGCTGCTGCCCCGGCGCGCGAAGAAGTGATGCACGCCCTTTCCCGCTGTCCCGGCCCGTCCGCGGTCCGGACAGCCTGACCGACCGGAGGCCGGACGCACCGCGATGGATCTGTTTTACCTCCTGATGATGGCGCTCGGCGCCATGGTGGCGCTGGGCATGGTGGTGTTCGCCTTCGCCGGCCCGTCGCCGCAGCGTGTGCAGAGCCGGCGCATCGCCGCGCTGCGCGAACGCCACGGCGACAGCGCCACGGTGGCCGAGGCGCAGATGCGCAAGATCACCGCCGGCCGCGCGCAGACGAAGACCGACGTCGCCTTCGGCCGCCTGCTGCCCAACCCGGCCCAGCTCGCCAAGCGGCTCGCGATGACCGGCCGCGACTGGACCGTCGGCCAATATGGCATGGTCAGCGCCGGGCTGATCCTCGTCGTCGCCACGCTGCTGTGGCTGAAGGGCGCGCCGCTCCTGCTCGCGCTGCTGTTCGGCCTCGCGGTCGGCGCCGGGCTGCCGCACTGGCTGGTCGGCTTCTTCATCAAGCGCCGGATCGCGAAGTTCACCGCGAAATTCCCCGATGCGATCGAGCTGCTCGTCCGCGGCCTGCGCTCGGGCCTGCCCGTCACCGAGACGATCGGCGTCATCGGCAACGAGGTGGAAGGGCCGGTCGGCGAGGAATTCCGCATGGTGTCCGACAAGATGAAGATCGGCAAGTCGATGGACGCGGCGCTACAGGATACCGCGGACCGGCTCGGCACGCCCGAATTCCAGTTCTTCGTCATCACCATCGCGATCCAGCGCGAAACCGGCGGCAACCTTGCCGAAACGCTCGCCAACCTCGCCACCGTGCTGCGGCAGCGCGGCCAGATGAAGCTCAAGATCAAGGCGATGTCGTCCGAATCCAAGGCGTCGGCCTATATCGTCGGCTCGCTGCCCTTCATCGTGTTCGTGATGATCTGGATGATTAACGCCACCTACATGCAGGGGTTCTTCGTCGAGCCGCGCCTCATCATCGCCGGCATCGGCGGGCTGCTGTGGATGGGCATCGGCGTCTTCATCATGGCCAAGATGGTCAGCTTCGAAATCTAACGGAAAGAACTGGGTAGCGACATGCAGGCTTCCGGACCGACGCTGATGGGCATCGACGTACTCTGGGTCGCGACGATCCTGTCGGGCGTCGCCGCCTTCGCCGTAATCGTCGCCATCTATGCCGCGACCACGGTCAGCGACCCGATGACCAAGCGGGTCAAAGCGCTCAACGACCGCCGCGAGCAGCTGAAAGCGGGCATCACCGCCTCCACCAAGCGCCGCGCCAAGCTCGTCCAGCGCAACGACACCACCGACCGGATGCGCAGCGTCCTGTCGTCGTTGCAGGTGCTGCAGGACAGCCAGGTCAAGGAGGCGCAGGTCAAGCTGATGCGCGCCGGCATCCGCTCGAAGGACTGGGCGGTCGCGGTGATCTTCGGCCGGCTGGCGCTGCCGATCGTCTTCGGCGGAATCATGCTGTTCGTCGTCTACGGCACCGACACCTTCGCCGCCTGGACCCCGCTGAAGCGCTACGGCCTCGTCGCGGTGACCTTCATCCTGTCGTACAAGGCGCCCGACATCTATCTCAAGAACAAGATCACCAAGCGCAGCGACGCGATCCGCAAGGGCCTGCCCGATGCGCTCGACCTGCTGGTGATCTGCGCGGAGGCGGGCCTCACCGTCGATGCCGCCTTCCACCGCGTCGCCAAGGAACTCGGCCGCGCCTATCCCGAGCTGGGCGACGAATTCACCCTGACCGCGATCGAGCTGGGCTTCCTCACCGAACGGCGCCAGGCGTTCGAGAACCTCGCCACCCGCGTCGATCTCGACGCGATCAAGGGCGTGGTGACGACGATGGTGCAAACCGAGAAATACGGCACCCCGCTCGCGTCGGCGCTGCGCGTGCTCTCGGCCGAATTCCGCAACGAACGGATGATGCGCGCCGAGGAAAAGGCTGCGCGCCTGCCCGCAATCATGACGATCCCGCTGATCCTGTTCATCCTGCCGACGCTGTTCATCGTCATCCTCGGCCCCGCCGCCTGTTCGATCAGCGACGCCTTCTGACCCGACGCCACGGTACACGCGGGCGGAACAGCAACGCTTTTCCGCCCGAGTGAACCAAGCCGCCCGCACCTCGTTATGCTCCCGTAACAGGGAAGGCCCAACGATGCTGTTCACCACCACCACGCAATTCGCCGCGCTCGCCTTGTGCCTCGTCGCGGGCTGGTTCCTCGGCCTCGCCAGCCACAGCGGCGGCCGCAAGTGGAAGACGCGCTACGCCACCGAGCGCGAGGCGCATGCCGGCTATCGCAAGCAGAACGGTTCGAGCCTCGCTGACGCCAACCGCCGCATCGCCGAGCTTGAGCGCGAGAATGCGCGTCTCGCCCGGGCCACGGAGGCGGTGCCCGTCGCCGCGCCCGCCCCGACGCTGACCGAGCGCGTCACCGGCCGCCCCGCCGCGGCTCGCGCCGCGCGCCCGGCCTATCCCGCCGGCAACCGTCCCGGCTGGTTCGACTTCGGCCCCCGCGCCCGCGTCTGACGGCGCTCGACAGCGGCTGACCGGACGGCGATAGTCCGCGGATGGAAAATCCGATCCGTACCGGCGGCCGCATCCTGGTCGACCAGCTCCTCGCGCAGGGGTGCGAGCGCATCTTCACCGTCCCCGGTGAAAGCTTCCTCGCCGTGCTCGATGCGCTGCACGACACGCCGGCGATCCAGACGGTGACGTGCCGGCAGGAAGGGGGCGCGGCGTTCATGGCCTGCGCCGACGGCACGCTGACCCACCGCCCCGGCGTCGCCTTCGTCACCCGCGGCCCGGGCGCGACCAATGCCGCGATCGGCGTCCATGTCGCGCGGCAGGATTCGCAGCCGCTGATCCTGTTCATCGGCGACGTCGATCGCGCCACCCGCGACCGCGAGGCGTTTCAGGAAATCGATTTCCAGGCGATGTTCGCGCCGCTCGCCAAATGGGCGGCGCGGATCGACGATGCCGCGCGCATCCCCGAATATGTCGCCCGCGCCTATGCGGTCGCGATGAACGGGCGCCCCGGACCGGTCGTGCTCGCGCTGCCCGAGGACATGCTGCTCGAGACCGTCGCCGCGGTCGACCGCCCTCGCGTCGAGCGCCTCCCGCAGGGGTGCGACGAGGCCGCGCTGGACCATTTCGCCGATCTGCTCGCCACCGCCGAACGCCCGGTCGCGATCGTCGGCGGCGCGGGCTGGGACAATCTCGCGGCGCAGGACTTCGCCGCCTGGGCCGACCGCACCGGCGTGCCCGTCGTCGCCGCCTTCCGCCGGCAGGATGCGATCCCCAACGCCTGCCCCAGCTATGCCGGCAACCTCGGCTATGGCCCCAATCCGAAGCTGGTCGAACGGATCAGGGCCGCCGATCTGCTGATCGTCGCCGGCCCGCGGCTCGGCGAGGCGACGACCGACGGCTATACGCTCGTCACCCCCGATCACCCCGGCCAGCGGCTGGTCCACGTCCACCCCGACGCGAACGAACTCGGCCAGACCTATCGCACCGACCTCGCGATCTGCGCCGGCATGGCCGATTTCGCCGAGGCGATCGCTGCGATCGACGGTCCGCCCCGCGCCGGCGGCGCGGAGGCGCATGCCGACTGGCTCGCCTGGTCCACCCCCGCCGCGCGCGACGGCGTGACGATGGACCTCGGCCCCTGCGTCGCGGCGATGCGCGCGGCACTGCCCGCGGATACGATCATCTGCAACGGCGCGGGCAATTACAGCGGCTGGTGGCATCGCTACTGGCCCTATGCCGCGCCGGGGACGCAGCTCGCCCCGACCGCCGGAGCGATGGGCTATGGCCTGCCCGCCGCGGTCGCCGCCGCGCTCCGCCACCCGGAGCGGCAGGTCGTCGCGCTCGCCGGCGACGGCTGCTTCCTGATGAACGGGCAGGAGCTCGCCACCGCGGTCCAGCACGACGCCGACCTGCTGGTGCTGGTGATCGACAACAACGGCTATGGCACGATCCGCATGCATCAGGAGCGCACCTTCCCCGGCCGCGTCTCGGCGACCGGTCTGTCGAACCCCGACTTCGCCGCGCTCGCACGCGCCTATGGCTGCTGGGCGGAGACGGTCGAGCGGACCGAGGACTTCGCCCCGGCGCTGCATGGCGCACAGCAGCGGCGCGGCGTGCGCCTGCTGCACCTCAGGACGGATATCGAGGTCATCACCGCCGGCACGACGCTCGCCGCGCTGGCGCGATAGGTGATCCCCCGCCACCGCAGGTGGCGAGGGGCGGTAGGAGAACGGCTCAGCGCAGCTTGGCGGAGCCGTTGATGAGCGCGGCCTTCTGCTCGTCGCTCATCGCGGCGGCATTGACGTCGGCGTCGTCGATCGCCTCGTTCTGGCGCTCGCCATTGGCGCGGACCGCTTCGGCGCGATCCTCGAGATTGTCGGCGGCGGCTTCCAGCGCGTCGGCGCGGTTGTCCGCGGCGGCCTCGACCTGGCTGCCGAGCTTGTCGTCACCCTTGCCGCCGCAGGCGGCCAGCGAAAAGGCCATGGCGCCGAGGGTCAGGGCGGTCATCGTCGTCTTCATCACTCTATTCCCCTGTTACGATGAAAGGCCGCCCCGGACGGGACGGCCTTTCGAAACGCTTACCGGACCGTCAGGTCAGATGTTGTCGCCGAGCGCGCCCTTGACGCTGCCCTTGACCTTTTCACCCTTGCCTTCGAGCTGCTGCGCTTCGCCCTCGGCGACCAGCTTGTCGTTGTCGGTGTGCTTGCCGACGGCTTCCTTGACGTTGCCGATGGCTTCGTTGACGGTGCCTTTGACCTTGTCGGTGAACTCGCCCATCAGGACCTCCTGCGAATAGTGCGCCCCGCCAGCCGGGCCGCTTGATCTAACGCAAGAATAACGGGTTCAACTCGGACCGGTTCCGTGACAAATATGTTAAGTCCTTCCGATCATTTTCTTGTTTCCGGTCGGAACCTTTCACCAACTTGCTTGCTCAGATCAGCCCCGCCAATGGGCTCGACGGATCGGCATAGCGCCGCTGCCCCATCCGCCCGGCGCGATAGGCGAGCCTGCCGGCCTCCACCGCCGACTTCATCGCCGCCGCCATCATCACCGGGTCCTTCGCCTCGGCGATCGCGGTGTTCATCAGCACGCCGTCGCAGCCCAGTTCCATCGCCACCGCCGCGTCCGATGCGGTGCCGACGCCCGCGTCGACCAGCACCGGCACGCCCGCGCCCTCGACGATCAGGCGGATGGTGATGCGGTTCTGGATGCCCAGCCCCGATCCGATCGGCGCGCCCAGCGGCATGATCGCCACCGCCCCCGCATTCTCCAGCCGCTTCGCCGCGATCGGATCGTCGACGCAATAGACCATCGGCTTGAAGCCCTCATTGGCCAGCACCTCGGTCGCGCGCAGCGTCTCGTGCATGTCGGGGTACAGCGTCTTGGCCTCGCCCAGCACCTCGAGCTTGACGAGGTCCCAGCCGCCAGCCTCGCGCGCCAGCCGCAGCGTGCGGATCGCGCTCTCCGCATCGAAACAGCCGGCGGTGTTGGGCAGGTAGGTCACCTTCTTCGGATCGATATAGTCCATCAACAGCGGCTGGTTGCGGTCCGAGATATTGACCCGCCGCACCGCCACGGTCACGATCTCCGCACCGGAAGCCTCCAGCGCCGCGGCATTCTGCGCGAAATCCTTGTACTTGCCCGTGCCGACGATCAGCCGCGAGCCGAACGTCTTTCCCGCCACGGTCCAGCCATCGTCGATGATCGGCGCGACATGGTCGCCACCACCGACAAAGGTCACGATCTCCAGATCGTCGCCATCCTCGACGCACACGTCCGCGAGCGTCGAGCGCGGCACGATCTCCAGATTGCGCTCGACCGCGACCTTCTCCGGCACCAGCCCGAGTTCGGTCGCCAGATCGGCAAGGCTCATCCCCGCATGGACGCGCTTGTGCGCGCCGTTCACGGTGATCGATACGGTTCCGTCGCTATGCGGCATGACGCTTAAACTCCTTGAGCGCCCCATCTAGGCACCTGATCCCGGGTGTCCACCTTGCGAGGCCTGATTCACGCGAAGGCGCGAAGCCGCAAAGAGGTAGAAGGTGGTTTCGCGCGGATACGCGGAGACGCGGAGACTGTCTCGCCCGCGTCAGCGGGCTGTCCGTCATCACGCACGATGATGAAAGCGCTACGCGCGAGCCTACCGCCCTCTTCTTCTCCGCGTCTCCGCGTGAAATCCGCGTGAAACAATCTTCTTTGCGCCTTCGCGCGTTCGCGTGAAAACACCCCGCTTTGCGCGCCCCGCAAAACAACGATAAGCCGCGACCATGACCGACACGATCTACGTCCTCAACGGCCCGAACCTCAACCTGCTCGGCACCCGCGAGCCCGACATCTACGGCAGCGACACGCTCGACGACATCGCCGGCCAGCTCGAAGACCGCGCCCGCGAACTCGACCTCGCCATCGACATGCGCCAGTCCAACCACGAAGGGCATCTGGTCGACTGGCTGCACGAGGCGCAGGCGCGCGGCGCGAAGGCGGTGATCCTCAACGCCGGCGCCTTCACCCACAGCTCGATCGCGGTGCACGACGCGATCAAGGGCATCCGCACGCCGGTGATCGAGGTGCATCTCTCCAACCCCCACACCCGCGAAGACTTCCGCCATATCAGCTACGTAGGGCGCGCGGCGAAGGGAACCATCGCCGGCTTCGGTGCGCTCTCCTACACCCTTGCGCTTGAAGCGGCGGCGCGCTTCTGACAGGAGGCTCCCCCATGACCGACCAGACCAACTCAGGCGCCATGCAGGTTGACGTAAACCTCGTGCGCCAGCTCGCCGAATTGCTCGACGCCACCCACCTCACCGAAATCGAGGTGGAGGAAGGCGACCGCAAGATCCGTGTCGCCCGCAAGGCCGCGCAGCAGGCGCCCGTCTATGCCGCGCCGCAGCCGATGGCCTCCGCACCGGTCGCAGCCGCCACACCGGTCGCCGCCGAAGCCGGCGCGATGGCGCCGACGGTCAGCGCCGCCAATGCAGTGAAATCGCCGATGGTCGGCACCGCCTATCTCTCCGCCGAACCCGGCGCCAAGCCCTTCATCGCGGTCGGCCAGACCGTCGCCGCCGGCGACACGCTGCTGATCGTCGAGGCGATGAAGGTCATGAACCCGATCACCGCGCCGTCCGCCGGCGTCGTGCGCCAGGTGCTGATCGAGAACGGCCAGCCGGTCGAATTCGACCAGCCGCTCGTGGTGGTCGAGTAACCGTCTTGCGCCCCATCAAGAAACTGCTGATCGCCAACCGCGGCGAGATCGCGCTGCGCATCCATCGCGCCTGCCACGAGATGGGCATCAAGACGGTCGCGGTGCATTCCACCGCCGACGCCGATGCGATGCACGTCCGCCTCGCCGACGAGGCGATCTGCATCGGGCCGCCCGCGGCCGCCGACAGCTATCTCAACATCCCCAACATCATCTCGGCGGCCGAAATCAGCGGCGCCGACGCGATCCACCCCGGCTACGGCTTCCTCAGCGAAAATGCGCGCTTCGCGGAGATCGTCGAGCTGCACAACCTGCTGTTCGTCGGCCCGAAGCCCGAACACATCCGCACGATGGGCGACAAGATCGAGGCGAAGCGCACCGCCGGTGCGCTCGGCCTGCCGCTCGTCCCCGGTTCCGACGGCGCGATCAGCGACCTCGCCGAGGCGAAGGCGATCGCGGCGAAGGCCGGCTATCCCGTCATCATCAAGGCGGCGTCGGGCGGCGGCGGGCGCGGCATGAAGGTCTGCACGTCCGAGGACGAGCTGGAAACGCTGATGCAGCAGGCCGGCAGCGAGGCGAAGGCCGCGTTCGGCGACGCGACCGTCTATCTCGAAAAATACCTCGGCAATCCGCGTCACATCGAGATCCAGGTGTTCGGCGACGGCAACGGCAACGCGATCCATCTGGGCGAACGCGATTGCTCGCTGCAACGCCGCCACCAGAAGGTGCTGGAGGAGGCCCCCTCCCCCGTTCTGGGCCAGGCGGATCGCGAGCGGATCGGCGGCATCTGCGCCCGCGCGATGGCCGACATGGGCTATCGCGGCGCCGGCACGATCGAATTCCTGTGGGAAGACGGCGAGTTCTACTTCATCGAGATGAACACCCGGCTGCAGGTCGAGCATCCGGTGACGGAGATGATTACCGGTCTCGACCTCGTCCGCGAACAGATCCGCATCGCCGAGGGGCATCCGCTGACGCTCCGGCAGGAGGACGTGCAGTTCCGCGGCCATGCGATCGAATGCCGGATCAACGCCGAGGACCCGCGCACCTTCGCGCCCTCGCCCGGTCTCGTGAAGCAGTTCCACGCCCCCGGCGGCATGCACGTGCGCGTCGATAGCGGTCTCTACGCCGGCTACCGGGTCCCGCCTTATTACGACAGCATGATCGCCAAGCTGATCGTCTACGGCACCACCCGCCAGGGCGCGCTCCGCCGCCTCCGCCGCGCGCTGGAGGAATTCGTGATCGAAGGGCCGACGACGACGATCCCGCTCCATCAGGCGCTGCTCGACGATCCCGAATTCCAAGACGGCCAATATACGATCAAATGGCTGGAGGAATGGCTGGCGAAGCAGGGCTGACGAACATCCCTCTCCCGGCGGGAGAGGGAGAGAGCCGTGCGAAGCACGGCGGAAGGGTGAGGACGAGTATGCTGACGGCAACAATACCGCCCCATCCTCACCCCGCCCCCCTGACCCGGCGGCCCCCTCTCCCGACGGGAGCGGGCATATGAAAGCCACGATCTACCACAACCCGCGCTGCTCCAAGTCGCGCGCCGCGCTCGCCCTGCTCGCCGAGGCCGGCGCCGACATCACCATCGTCGCCTATCTCGAACACCCACCCGCCGCGGCCGAACTCGCGCGCCTCTACGCCCGCGCCGGCATCGCCCCGCGCGACGGCCTGCGCCTTGCTGAGCCGTCCGCGAAGCCGCTCCGCGACGCCGACGACGCCGCCGTGCTCGCCGCCATGGCGGCCGACCCGATCCTCATCGAACGGCCGCTGGTCGAAACCGCAAAAGGCGTCGTCCTCGCCCGCCCGACCGACCGTCTCCACGATATTCTCTAGCGCCTGCCCAACCAGCGGGCAGCGCAGCTGGCGATGCCCGTTTGAAGGGCAGCAAATCCGTCCGAATCCGCATTGTCCCGGGCGGCGCGGACTGGCACATTTGGTGCAAGATGCCCGCATGGGGCGAGGGTTTCGTAAAGGGGCGTATTCCGGTGAAAAAGGTCGAAGCCATCATCAAGCCGTTCAAGCTCGATGAGGTGAAGGAAGCGCTCCACGAGATCGGCGTCAGCGGCATCACCGTGACCGAGGCCAAGGGCTTCGGCCGGCAGAAGGGCCATACCGAACTCTACCGCGGCGCCGAATATGTCGTCGATTTCCTGCCCAAGGTGAAGCTGGAGGTCGTCGTCGACGACGCCCTGGCCGACCGCGTCGTCGAGGCGATCGCCGCCGCCGCGCAGACCGGCCGGATCGGCGACGGCAAGATCTTCGTCATCCCGGTCGAAACCGCGCTCCGTATCCGCACCGGCGAACGCGACGAGGCGGCGATCTGACGTCCGCCTGACAGCATCGTCATTTGACGCGGCGCAACATTCCATGTGAATACGCCGCCGCGACGCAACATCCTTCCCGGCCACGGCCGGCACATCGTACCAGAGCAAGGGGCTTTTCCATGGCTGCGACTGCCAACGACATCCTGAACAAGATCAAGGAAGAGGAGATCGAATGGGTCGATCTGCGCTTCACCGACCCCAAGGGCAAGTGGCAGCACCTGACCATGGTCGCCTCGATCATGGGCGAGGATGAGTTCACCGACGGCCTGATGTTCGACGGCTCGTCGATCGAGGGCTGGAAGGCGATCAACGAATCGGACATGGTGCTCAAGCCCGACCTGGACGCGGTCTACACCGATCCGTTCTCGGCCACCCCGATGCTGATCGTGTTCTGCGACGTCGTCGAACCCTCGACCGGCGAACTCTACGCCCGCGACCCGCGCTCGACCGCGAAGCGCGCCGAGGCGTATCTCAAGACCACCGGCATCGGCGACACCGTCTACGTCGGTCCGGAAGCCGAATTCTTCATGTTCGACAACGTGCAGTTCGACACGAACTACGCCGAATCCTACTTCAAGATCGACGATATCGAATTGCCGACCAACACCGGTCGCGAATATGAGGGCGGCAACCTCGGCCACCGTCCGCGCGCCAAGGGCGGCTATTTCCCGGTCGCGCCGGTCGACAGCGCCGTCGACATCCGCGGCGAGATGGTTTCGACCATGCTCGAAATGGGCCTGCCCTGCGACAAGCACCACCATGAGGTCGCCGCGGCGCAGCACGAACTCGGCATGACCTTCGGCACGCTGACCACCACCGCCGACCGCATGCAGATCTACAAGTACGTCGTGCATCAGGTCGCGCATGCCTATGGCAAGTCGGCGACCTTCATGCCCAAGCCGATCAAGGAAGATAACGGCTCGGGCATGCACACCCACTTCTCGATCTGGAACGGCAAGACCCCGCTGTTCGCGGGCGAGGGCTATGCCGGCCTCAGCGAGATGTGCCTGTACTTCATCGGCGGCGTCATCAAGCATGCCAAGGCGATCAACGCCTTCACCAACCCGACCACCAACAGCTACAAGCGGCTGGTGCCGGGCTACGAAGCGCCGGTGCTGCTCGCCTATTCGGCGCGCAACCGTTCGGCCTCGTGCCGCATCCCCTACGGCACCGGCCCGAAGGCGAAGCGCGTCGAGATCCGCTTCCCGGACGCGATGGCCAATCCCTATCTCGCCTATGCGGCGCTGATGATGGCCGGCCTCGACGGCATCCAGAACAAGATCCATCCCGGCGAGGCGATGGACAAGAACCTGTACGACCTGCCGCCGGCAGAGCTCGCGCAGGTCCCGACCGTCTGCGGTTCGCTCCGCGAGGCGCTGGAAAGCCTCACCGCCGACCACGACTTCCTGCTCAAGGGCGACGTCTTCTCGAAGGACCAGATCGAGGCCTATGTCGAGGTGAAGTGGGCCGAGGTCGCCCGCTGGGAAATGACCCCCAGCCCGGTCGAATACGACATGTACTACAGCGCGTAAGGCGTATCAGGCCGTCCGCCCCTCGGGCGGACTGGAAACAGCCGGGGGCTGTTTCCACCTGATGCTCGCCGGCAGCCGGTGCGCGCAAGCGCATGCGTGCTGCCGGCCAGCCTCGCCCCGGCGAGGACCGACGACCCGGCTCTGCGGGGCAGGAACAACGAAAAAGGGGCGCCCGTTCGAACGGGCGCCCCTTTCTCTATTCATACTGCCCCGGCGCAGGCCGGGGTGCGCTCACCAGCCCTATTTCTGGCAGGCGACGATCGCCGTCACCACCGAGATCGTCTCTTCCGGATCGCGCACGCGCACCGTGTCCAGACCCAGTTCCTTCGCCGGATAGTCGTTGCCGCCGGGGAAGATCGCGTCGCCGATGAACATCATCTTGTCGAGCGCGATACCGCTCTCGTCGCGCAGCTTCTTGAGACCGTACGCCTTGTCGACGCCCTCCTGCGTGATGTCGATCGAGGTCGCGCCGCCCATGTTGATCGACAGGCCCGGCAGGCGCTGCTTCAGGTCGGCCTGGATCACCTTGCGCTTTCCGAACTTGGGGTCCCAATGCTCCTTCTCCTTCACCGGCGCCTCCTGGCCCAGTGCGGAGAAGGTGATCTGGCTGCCGCGATCCTCGATCCGCTCGCCCCAGGTCTGCTCCGGCTTGAACCCGGTCGCCTCGAGCGATTCGTCGAATGCCTTCAGGATCTTCGCCTTGGTCGCATCGTCGAACAGTTCGGCATAGACCGCGGTCCATTCGCCATTCCGGTGCACGTACAGCTTGGTGCCGGTGGTCGGCATCAGCCACAGTTTCGACAGATCGGCGCGCGCCGGCAGGCGGCTGGCGACCTGCTTCTGGAACTGCGGCCAGTCGCCGCCGGAGATCACCGCGACATGCGCAACACCGAGCAAATCGGCGAGCGCCTCGCCCATCGGTTCCTGCAAAGGCTGCTTGCTCTCGGCCAGCGTTCCGTCGAGGTCGAAGGCAATCAGGTCTTTCATGCAGATGCTCCGGTGCTTGCCGCAAGGCGCGGGAAGATAATCGTTTCGATCGCGTGCGCGACGCCGTCGACGTCATTGCCGGTGGTGACCTGGTGCGCAATCGCTTTCACCAGATCGGGCGCGTTGCCCATCGCGATGGCGAGGCCGGCGCGTTCCAGCATCGGCACGTCGTTATACTGGTCGCCCATCACCGCCACCGCCGCCAGCGGCTGGTCGAACGTCCTCGCCAGCGCCGCCAGCCCGTCGCCCTTGTTCGCGGCGAGCGCGGTGACGTCGAGATAATAGACCTGGCTCTGCGCGATCGTCGCGTCCGCGCCATGCGCCGCCTTGCAGCGCTCCGCCAGATCGGCGAGCATCGCATGGTCGTCACTGACGAACGTCACCTTGTCGGCGCGCTCGTACAGATCGCTGAAATCCTCGACGATCACCGGCGCCTGGTTGGACGACACCCGCTCGCTGTCGACGTGATGGCCGACCTCGGTGGAGGCATACCAGCGGTCGTCGGCGAACACCCAGATATCGACCGGCGCGTCCGCCGCAATGGCCATCACGCCGCGCACCACGTCGGGATCGATGACGTGATGCTCGGCGATGCTGCCGTCGCGGCGAAAGATGATGCCGCCGTTGAACGCCGCCATCGGCGCGTCGATCGCCAGCGTCTCGGCGATCGGCATGATCCCGGACATCGGCCGCGCGCTGATGACGGTGAAGCCCACCCCCGCCCGCTCCAGCCGCAGCACGGCATCGGCGGTGGCGGGGGTCAGCTGCTTCTGTTTGTCGACGAGCGTGCCGTCGATATCGGAGACGACCAGCCGGATCGGTTCGGCGCCTGCACGTGCCGGGGCGTCTGCGCTCACTGCGGCATCTCGACATGCCCGCCGAAGCCGAAGCGCATCGCCGACAGCACCTTGTCGCCATAGGTATGCTCGACGCGGCTGCGGTAGCGCGCGAACAGCGAGGCGGTGAGCACGTTGGCCGGCACCTTCTCCTCCATCGCCGCGTCGATCGTCCACTGGCCCTCGCCCGAATCGGCGACGCTGCCCGAGAAGCCGTCGAGCTTTTCGTCCTTCGCCAGCGCGATCGCGGTCAGGTCGAGCAGCCACGACGAGATCACCGAACCGCGCCGCCACACTTCGGCGATATCGGTCATGTTGAGGTCGAAGCGTTCGTCCTCGGGCAATTTGTCGCTGTTCTTCGACTTCAGGATGTCGAAGCCCTCGGCATAGGCCTGCATCAGGCCATATTCGATGCCGTTGTGGATCATCTTGACGAAATGGCCCGCGCCCGCCGGCCCGGCGTGGATATAGCCCTTTTCCGCGCGCGGATCGACCGCGTCGCCGATGCGCCCCGGGGTGCGGACGATATCGCCCATGCCCGGTGCCAGCGCGTCGAAGATCGGGTCGAGCAGGTTCACCGTCTCGACGTCGCCGCCGATCATCATGCAATAGCCGCGCTCCAGCCCCCAGACCCCGCCCGAGGTGCCGACGTCGACATAATGCACGCCCTTCTCGGCGAGCCGCTTCGACCGGCGGATATCGTCCTTGTAGAAGGTGTTGCCGCCGTCGATGACGATGTCGCCATCCCGGGCGCCTTCGCCGATCGCGGCGATCGTGTCCTCGGTCGGCGCGCCGGCGGGCAGCATCACCCACCAGATCGCCGGACTGCCGAGCTTGCCGCGCATGTCGTCGAGCGAACTGGCCGCCTCCGCCCCGTCCTTGGCCAGCGCCTGCACGGCGTCGGCGCTGCGGTCATAGGCGACGATCTCATGCCCCGCGTTCATCAGGCGGCGCGCGATATTGCCACCCATGCGGCCGAGGCCGATCAATCCGATCTTCATGCTGTCTGTCCTGCCGTTGGTTACGGTGATGGAGGGTAAACACTGCGGTGGCGGATGGGTTGCGGGCGGGCGCCGAGAGTAAGGTCCGGGCCATGCCCCCACCCGCATCGTCGCCCCGGACCCGTTCCCGAGCCCACCGCGCCGCAGGTGTCACGTCCGGGCCGCCAGCCGGCCTTCCCACCGCAAAATGGACCCCGGAACGAGCCCGGAGATGACGACGGGGGGCAAGGCGACCGCCCTGCCCCCGCCGCCGGGTCAGGCCGCCGCCGGCTGCTTGGCGGCGATCGAGCCGAGCAGGTCGTCGAACGCCTTGGCGAAGGACGCGACGCCCTCCGCGACCAGCGTATCGGTAACGCCGGTCAGGTTCAGCCCCAGCCGTTCCGCCTCGGCGAGCACGCGGCGCGCCTCCTCGACGTCGGCGTTGAGCGTGTCCGCGACGGTGCCGCGCTCGCGGAACGCATCCATCGTCGCCGGCGGCATCGTGTTGACGGTGTCGCGGCCGATCAGCGTGTCGACGTACAGCGTATCGCGATACGCCTTGTCCTTGACCCCGGTCGACGCCCACAGCAGCCGCTGCGGCTGCGCGCCCTTGGCGGCAAGCGCCTGCCAGCGCTCCGACTTCTCGAAATCGAGGAACCATTGATACGCCATCTTGGCATTGGCGATCGCGACCTTGCCGCGCAGGCCCTTGAGCGCCTCCGCCTCGGGATCGTTCTCGCCCAGCCGGCGATCGATCTCCTTGTCGATCATCGAATCGATGCGACTGACGAAGAAGCTCGCCACGCTGGCGATCCGGTCGATCGGCTGGCCCTGCCGGACGCGCTCCTCGAGGCCGGTCGCATAGGCCTCGGCGACGCGGATATAGGCGTCGAGCGCGAACAGCAGCGTCACGTTGACGTTGATGCCCTTGGCGATCGTCGCGCTGATCGCGGGCCCGCCGGCGAGCGTGCCGGGGATCTTTATCATCAGGTTCGGGCGGTCGACCGCATGCCACAGCTTCTCCGCCTCGGCGATCGTCGCATCGGTGTCGTCGGCGATGTAGGGCGACACCTCCAGGCTGACATAGCCGTCCTTCGTCTCCAGCCGATCGTAGACCGGACGCAGCGTTTCCGCCGCCGCCTTGATGTCCTGGATCGCCAGCGCCTCGTAGCGGTCGATCGTCGCCGCCTCGGGATTCTCGCGGTCGAAATCGGCGAGGCTGGCGTCATAGGCGTCGCCATGCCCCATCGCCTTTTCGAAGATCGACGGGTTGGAGGTGACGCCGGTCAGGCCGTCCTCCTTGACGAGCTTCTCGAGGCCACCGGCCTCGAGGAACTTGCGATCGACGAAATCGAGCCAGACCGCGGTGCCCGCGGCGCTCAGGTCGTTGAGCTTACCCATTGTTGCTCTCCAGCATTTCGCGCGCCACCTTGACGACATTGTCGAGGGTGAAGCCGTATTTGTCCTGCAGCTTGGATATGGGGGCGGAGGCACCGAACGTCGACATGGTGATCGTCCGGCCCTTCAACCCGACATAGCGGTGCCAGCCCATCTCGCCCGCCTGCTCGACCGCGAGGCGCGTGGGCACCGACGACGGCAGCACGCTTTCCTTATACTGCTCGGATTGCAGCTCGTAGCGATACCAGCTCGGCATCGACACGACACGGCTCTTCACCCCGTCGGCCTTGAGCTTTTCGTGCGCCTGCACGACCAGCGCCAGTTCGCTGCCCGTCGCGATCAGGATCACGTCGGGCGTGCCGTCGCAGTCGGCGAGCACATAGCCGCCCTTCAGCGTCCCTTCGGCGGGTGCGTAGACGTCGCGATCGAGCGTCGGCAACGCTTGGCGCGAGAAGATCAGCGCGGTCGGCCGGGTGGCATCCTCCAGCGCCGCGCGCCATGCGTATGCCACCTCGTTGGCGTCGCCCGGCCGGATCGTGTCAAGCCCCGGGATCGCGCGCAGCGTCGCCAGATGCTCGATCGGCTGGTGGGTCGGCCCATCCTCGCCGACGCCGATCGAATCGTGCGTGAACACCCAGACGCTGGCGAGTTCCATGATCGCCGACAGGCGGATCGGCGCGCGCATATAGTCCGCGAAGACGAGGAAGGTGGAGCCGTAGCTGCGCAGGTGCGACAGCGTCATGCCGTTGACCACGCCGCCCATGCCATGTTCGCGCACGCCGAAGTGGAAGTTCTGGCCGCCATAGTTCGACGCCTCGAACGAGGGCTTGCCCTTGATGTCGGTCTTGGTCGACGGCGCGAGGTCGGCGGAACCGCCGATCAGCCACGGCACCCGTGCGGCGAGCGCGTTGAGCACCTTGCCGCCCGAATCGCGGCTGGCGAGGCCCTTTTCATCCGCCGGGAAGACGGGGATGTCGGCATCCCAGCCCTCGGGCAATTTGTCCTTGAGCATCAGGTCGAGTTCGGCGCCGAGCTCGGGATAGGCCTCGCCATATTGGGCGAGCATCGCCTCCCATGCGTGGCGCAGCGGTTCGCTGCGGCCGGCGATGGCGTCGTGGAAATGCTCGGCGACGCCTTCGGGAACGTAGAAATCCTTGTCCTCGGGCCAGCCATAGGCCTTCTTGGTCGCACGGACATTGTCCTCGCCCAGCGGCTCGCCATGCGCCTTCTCGCTGCCCGCCTTGGGGCTGCCCCAGCCGATCACCGAATGGACGACGATGAAGGTCGGGCGGTCGTCCGTCGCCTTGAACGTCTCGATCGCGGCGGCGAACGCCCTGGTGTCGTTGGCGTCGTCGAGATGGATGACGTTCCAGCCATAGGCCTGGAAGCGCAGGCCGACATCCTCGTCGAACGCGAGGTCGGTGCCGCCCTCGATCGAAATGTGGTTGCTGTCGTAGATCCAGCACAGGTTGCTGAGCTTGAGATGCCCGGCGAGGCTCGCCGCCTCCGCCGCGACGCCTTCCATCATGTCGCCGTCGCCGCACAGCGTATAGACGTCATGGTCGAACAGCGTGAAGTCGGGCCGGTTGTAGCGTGCCGCGAGCCAGCGCTCGGCGATGGCCATGCCGACCGAATTGGAACAGCCCGCGCCCAGCGGCCCGGTCGTCGTCTCGACGCCGGTGGTGTGGCGATATTCGGGGTGGCCCGGCGTCCGCGAGGCGAGCTGGCGGAATCCCTTGAGGTCGTCGAGCGTCAGCGCGGCACGGCCGGTCTTGTTGCCCTCCGCGTCGATCTCCTCGATCCCCGCAAGGTGGATCAGCGAATAGAGCAGCATCGACGCATGGCCGACCGACAGCACGAACCGGTCGCGGTTCGGCCAGTCGGCGCGCGACGGATCGTAGCGCAGGAATTGCGACCACAGGGTATAGCCGACCGGCGCCAGCGCCATCGGCGTGCCGGGGTGGCCCGAATTGGCCTTCTGCACCGCGTCCATCGACAGCGTGCGGATGGTATCGATCGTGAGACGTTCCGGCGAACCATCTTCGTGGATCGCGGTCTTGGTATCGGTCATGGGAGTAATGCCCTCGCTCTTACCCTGCGTCGAACGCCTGCACGCCCGATCTGTTGCGGTGGCCCCGCCTTTAACGAGACGGGCCGGCCCGTTCCAGCCGCGAAACGACTCCGTATTCGGCGACATAGGCGGCATCGACCTCGTCGAGGAACAGGCCGTGGCCCAGCACCCCGGGCATGCCGTCCAGCCAGGCCGCTGTTTTCGCGGGGTCATCCAGCGCGAACCGGCAATCGGCGATCCAGTTGCCGTTGTCCGTCACATAGGGCGCCCCGTCGCGCATCCGCAGTTCCGCCCCCTCACCGAGCGCCGCCAGCAGCGACGCACGCGCGAACGGCAGGATCTCGACCGGCACCCGTGCCGCGCCGATCGCCGCCACCCGCTTCGACGAATCGGCGATCACCACCATCCGGTCGGATGCGGCAGCGACCACCTTCTCGCGCAGCATCGCGCCACCCGCCCCCTTCACCGCATACAGCCGCGGATCGATCTCGTCCGCCCCGTCGATCGTTAGGTCGACGCGCGGCACGTCGGCGAAGTCGAGCATCGCGATCCCCAGCCGCCGCGCCAGCGCGTCGCTCGCCTGCGACGTGGCGACCGCCCGCACCGCCAGCCCCTCTGCCACCCGTGCGCCGAGCGCGCGGATCGCATGGGTGGCGGTCGATCCGGTACCGAGCCCGACCAGCATGCCCGCGCGCACCTCCGCCACCGCCGCCGCGGCGGCGCGCGCCTTCTCGCCATCGGCCCTGTCGCTGGTGTCGGTCATGGCTGGTTCCTATCCGGACTGCTACATTTTGCGACATTAATAACGCGGCCCGCGGGTTGCATTTCCGCCGGGATCGCCGCCATTAGGCCAGCAAGAGCAACCAATCACCGCAACCGTGCCCAGTCGCGCGGCTGCGGCGCGCGAGCCGAGACACGAGCCGGGTGACCCATTTGACCACAGCCTCCCTCCGGGACCGCCGGCGCCTTGCCGGCGGCACCATTGCGATCGCCCTGCTGCTCGCCGCCTGCGGCAGCGGCGAATCGCAGGACAAGGGCGCGGGCAAGGGCGGCGCCGGCGGCGCCAACCGCGGCCCGACCACGGTCGGCTATGTCGTCGTCCAGCCGACCAGCGCCGCGATGGTCACCGAACTCGCCGCGCGCACCAGCGCCTATGAAAGCTCCGACGTCCGCCCGCAGGTCAAC
Source organism: Sphingomonas sp. UBA978 (assembly GCF_002292295.1). Classification (GTDB taxonomy): domain Bacteria; phylum Pseudomonadota; class Alphaproteobacteria; order Sphingomonadales; family Sphingomonadaceae; genus Sphingomonas. The sequence goes on along the minus strand of NZ_DBBS01000014.1, from coordinate 225,305 downwards.
GGCATCATCCGCCGCCGCTTCTTCACCGAAGGCGCGCTGGTCCGGCGCGGCCAGCCGCTCTACGAGATCGACCCCCGCCTCTATCGCGCCGCGGTGAACGAGGCGCAGGCGAACCTGCAAAGCGCCCGCGCCAATCAGGAGGCGCTGCGCATCCAGGCCGACCGCTATCGCCCGCTCGCCGCGATCGAGGCGGTGTCGAAGCAAGAATATACCAACGCCGTCGCCTCGGCGCGGCAGGCGACCGCCTCCGTCGCGCAGACCGGCGCCGCGCTGGAGACGGCGCGGATCAACCTCAAGTTCACCACCGTCCCCGCGCCGATCACCGGCCGCATCGGCCGTTCGCTGTTCACCGTCGGCGCGCTGGTCTCCGCCAGCCAGACCGATCCGCTCGCGCAGATCCAGCGGCTCGACCCGATGTTCGTCGACATCCAGCAATCCGCCGCCGACATGCTCGCGCTGCGCCGCAGCCTCGCGCAGAACGGCGTCGTCCCCACCACCGCGCAGGTCCGCCTGAAGCTGGAAGACGGCGGCGATTACGGCCAGACCGGCAGCGTCGAATTCTCGGAAGCCTTGGTCAACACCGAAACCGGCACCGTGACGCTGCGCGCGCGCATCCCCAATCCGCAGGGCATCCTGCTGCCCGGCATGTTCGTGCGGGCGAGCTTCGCGCAGGCGATCAACCAGCGCGCCTTCCTCGTGCCGCAGGAGGCGCTGAGCCGCGATGCCAAGGGCAATGCGACGGTGATGCTGGTCGGCCAGAACAACAAGACGGTGCAGAAGCCCGTCACCGCGGCGCGCACGCAGGGCCGCTATTGGGTGGTCACCGCCGGCCTCAACCCCGGCGACAAGATCATCACGCAGGGCCTCAACAATTTGCGCCCCGGCGCGCAGGTGAAGGCGGTGCCGGCGAACAGCCCGCAACGGGTCGCGCCGCCGCAACAGGGATCCGACGGGCAGCAGCAGGGCGCCGCGCAGGGCAAGGGCGGCTGATCCGTCATGATAAGCCGCATCTTCATCGATCGCCCCATCTTCGCCTGGGTGCTCGCGATCATCGTCATGCTCGCCGGCGTCGGCGCGATCCTCAGCCTGCCGATCGCGCAATATCCCGACGTCGCCCCGCCGCAGGTGTCGATCCGCGCCACCTTCCCCGGCGCCTCGGCACAGACGCTCCAGAATTCGGTGACGCAGGTCATCGAACAGCAGCTGACCGGCATCGACGGCCTGCTCTATTTCAGCTCCTCCTCGTCGAGCCGTGGCGCGGTGACGATCACCGCGACCTTCGACAAGGGTACCGACCCCGACATCGCGCAGGTGCAGGTGCAAAATCAGGTGCAGCAGGCGGTCGCGCGCCTGCCGCAGCAGGTGCAGCAGCAGGGCCTCGTCGTCCGCAAGTCCAACCCGGACTTCCTGCTGATCGCCGGCGTCTATGACGAGACGGATACCAAGACCAACCAGGACGTCAGCGACTATCTCGTCTCCAACCTGCAGGATCCGCTCGGCCGCGTGCAGGGCGTCGGCGACACCAACGTCTTCGGCTCGCAATATGCGATGCGCATCTGGCTCAACCCGGAACGGCTCGCCAGCTATTCGCTGATCCCGTCGGACATCACCACCGCGATCCAGAACCAGAACACCGAGGTCGCGGCGGGCGAGGTCGGCGGCCTGCCGTCCGGCCCCGAACAGATGCTCAACGCGACCGTCACCGCCCAGTCGCGCCTCCAGACGCCCGAACAATTCCGGGCCATCATCATCAAGACGCTGCCGTCAGGCGCCACCGTGCGCCTGTCCGACGTCGGCCGGATCGAACTCGGCGCGGAAAGCTATGCCGCGGTCAGCCGCATCAACCGCCACCCCGGCGCCGGCATCGCCGTGCTGCTCGCCCCCGGCGCCGACGCGCTGGAGACGGCCGAACTGGTGAAGGCGGAGATCACGCGCGTCGCCAAGACCTTCCCGCCCGGCCTCAAGGTCGCCTATGCCAACGACACCACCGCCTTCATCGAACTGTCGATCGAGGAAGTGGTCAAGACGCTGATCGAGGCGGTGATCCTCGTCGTCGTCGTCATGTTCGTCTTCCTGCAAAGCTGGCGCGCGACCCTGATCCCGACGATCGCGGTGCCGGTCGTGCTGCTCGGCACCTTCGCGGTCTTCTATCTCGCCGGCTTCTCGATCAATACGCTGACGCTGTTCGGCCTCGTCCTCGCCATCGGCCTGCTCGTCGACGACGCGATCGTCGTCGTCGAGAACGTCGAGCGGCTGATGGAAGAGAATCCCGACATGACGCCGCGCGAGGCGACGATCGAGTCGATGAACGAGATCACCGTCGCGCTGATCGCGATCGCGCTGGTGCTGTCGGCGGTGTTCCTGCCGATGGCCTTCTTCGGCGGATCGACCGGCGTCATCTATCGCCAGTTCTCGCTCACCATCGTCGCCGCGATGGTGCTGTCGGTGCTCGTCGCGCTGATCCTCAGCCCCGCGCTCACCGCCTCGCTGCTCAAGCAGAAGTCGAAGGAGGCGGAGGAGGCCCAGGGGTTCAAGCGCCGCTTCCCCCGCGTCGCCGGCTGGGGGACGAAGGCCGCCGACTGGTTCAACCGCAACTTCGACCGCGGCGTCGAACGCTACACCGGCTGGGTGATGGCGGTGGTCAACCGCAAATGGCTGTTCCTGCTCATCTACCTCGGCACCGTCGCTCTGCTCGCGGCGCTGTTCATGCGCCTGCCGACCGGCTTCCTGCCGACCGAGGACCAGGGCTCGGCGATCATCCAGTTCCGCCTGCCGCCGGGCGCGACGCAGGCGCGCACGCTGCAGGTGCAGCGGCAGGTCGAGAAATATTTCACCGAGAACGAGGGGAAGAACACCTCCGTCCTGTTCACCGTCGCGGGCGGCGGTGGCGGCGGCGTCAGCGGCCAGAACACCGGTCAGGGCTTCCTCAACTTCGTCGACTGGTCGAAACGCGGCGGCAAGGAGAATACGGCGGACGCGATCACCGGCCGCGCCTCCGCCGCCTTCCGGGGCTTGCGCGACGCGCAGGTGTTCGCGCTGGTGCCGCCGGCGGTCCGCGGCCTCGGCCAGTCGGACGGCTTCACCATGGAGCTGCAGAACACCGGCGGGCTGACGCAGGACCAGTTCGCCGCCGCCCGCGACAAACTGCTCGCCGCCGCCAACGCCGATCCGATGCTGTCCTCGGTGCGCCTCACCGAACTGCCCGACATCGCGACTTTGCGCGTCGACATGGACCAGCAGAAGCTCGCCGCGCTGGGCCTGACGCAGACCAACGCCAATTCGACGCTGACCACCGCCTGGGGCGGGCAATACGTCAACGACTTCATCGACCGCGGCCGCGTCAAGCGCGTCTACGTGCAGGGTGACGCGCCCTATCGCTCCGCTCCCGACGACCTCAAGCAATGGTTCGTGCGCGGGTCGAGCGGGCAGATGGTCCCCTTCTCCTCCTTCGCCACCACCGGCTGGGCGACCGCACCGACGACCTTGTCGCGGTTCAACGGCATCGCCTCCTACGAATTCCAGGGGTCGGCCGCGTCGGGCAAGAGTTCGGGCGATGCAATGGCGCGGATCACCGAACTGGCGGCGCAGATTCCCGGCACCTCGGTGGCATGGGCGGGCCTGTCCTATCAGGAACGGCTGTCGGCGGGGCAGGCGCCATTGCTCTACGGTCTGTCGATCCTCGTCGTCTTCCTGTGCCTCGCCGCTTTGTACGAAAGCTGGTCGATCCCGTTCGCGGTGCTGCTCGTCATCCCGCTCGGACTGATCGGCGCGATCGCCTTCGTGACGCTGCGCGGCCTCACCAACGACGTCTACCTCCAGATCGGGCTGCTGACGACGATGGGGCTGGCGGCGAAGAACGCGATCCTGATGATCGAATTCGCCGAACAGGCGGAGCGCAAGGGCGCCCGCGTCATCGACGCCGCGCTGGAGGCCGCCAAGATCCGCCTCCGCCCGATCCTGATGACCTCCTTCGCCTTCATCTTCGGCGTGCTGCCACTGGCGATCTCGACCGGCGCGGGCGCGAACAGCCGCATCGCGATCGGCACCGCGGTGATCGGCGGCATGCTGTCGGCGACCTTCCTCGCGATCTTCTACATCCCGCTCTTCTTCGTGCTCGTCCGCCGCGGCGTGCGCGACGGGATCGCCAAGCTGCGCGGACGTCCGACCGGGCATCACGGCAAGACCGACGACCACCCGCCCGCACCGCCGATGCCGCCCGCCAATCCCGGCGCCGATCCCGCCTCGAAGCCGGAGCCCGCATGATGCCCCGGACGACCCGCATCCTCCTCGCCCTGACGCTCGCCGGCACCGCGCTCGCCGGCTGTTCGATGGAGCCCAAATACGTCCGCGCCGACCTGCCGGTGCCGCCGTCATGGCCGGTCGGCGACGCCTATCTCCGTCAGAGCGAGGCGGCGCTGCCGGCGTTCACCTATCGCGACATCTTCCGCGACCGGCGGCTGCAGACGCTGATCGACAGCGCGCTGGCCAACAACCGCGACCTGCGCGTCGCCGCCGCCAACATCGCCGCCGCGCGCGCGCAATATCGCATCCAGCGCGCCGACCTGTTTCCCGCGGTCGACGCCTCTGGCCGCTACACCTATTCGGGCGGCGGCGACGGCGCGCGCAGCGTCGCAGGTAGCGGCAGCACCGGCGGCACGGGAACGGGCACCGGCACGGGCGGCACAGGGACCGGCACCGGAACCGGCGGAACGGGCACGGGCACCGGCACGGTCACGACGACCAGCGCCGGCAACAGCGCCTTTTCCGCGCAGGTCGGCACCACCGCCTTCGAACTCGACCTGTTCGGCCGCATCCGCTCGCTGTCGCGCGCCGCGCTCGACCGCTATTTCGCGACCGAGGCCGCCGCCCGCGCCACCCGCCTGACGCTGGTCGGCGACATCGCCACCGCCTGGCTCAACTATGCCGCCGACCGCAGCCTGCTCGCCATCGCGCAGGATACCGCGACCAGCGCGCAAAAGAGCGTCCGCCTCACCCGCGCCCGGCTGGAGGGCGGGATCAGCCCGCGCACCGACCTGCGTCAGGCCGAACAGATCCTCGAAACCGCCAACGCCGACCTCGCCGAACAGACGACATTGGTCGCGCAGGACGTCAACGCGCTGCAGCTGCTCGTCGGCGCCGCGATCGACCCCGCATTGCTCCCCGCCTCGATCGACGAGGCGCAGGCGACGGTCGCCACCCTGCCTGCCGGCCTCGACAGCGGCGTGCTGCTCCGCCGCCCCGACGTGGTCCAGTCCGAATACGAATTGCGCGCCTATAATGCGGAGATCGGCGCCGCGCGCGCCGCCCTGTTCCCGCGCATCTCGCTGACCGGCCTTGTCGGCTTCGCCAGCACCGCGCTGTCCTCGCTCTTCTCGGGCGGCGCGTTCAACTATTCGGTCGCCCCCTCGGTCAGTTATCCGATCTTCCAGGCCGGCGCCGCGCGCAACAACGTCCGCTATACCGAGGCGCAGCGCGACGCCGCGCTCGCCACCTACGAAAAGACGATTCAGACTGCCTTCCAGGAAACCGCCGACGCGCTCGCCCGGCAGGGCACGCTCGCCGCGCAATTGCGCGCCCAGACCAATTTCCGCGCCGCTGCGGCGGATACGCTGCAATTGGTCAACGCACGCTATCAGGGCGGGATCGACACCTTCCTGTCCAGCCTCGATGCGCAGCGCTCGCTCTATACCGCGCAGCGTACATTGGTGGCGACCACATTGGTCGGTGCCACCAACCGCGTGACGCTCTACCGTGTGCTCGGCGGCGATTCGTCGCTGGAGACGACGCCGCAGGGTCCGCAGCCGGTCACCCCCGGCGGAACGCCCCGCCCGGGCTGAGGGTTCGAACGCAATCCCGGCAGGAGAGACGCCCGCATGAGCCACACGATCCGCCGTTTCCGTCCGACCGACGATGCCGCGATGCTCGCCTTCGCTGCGACGCTACCGGAACACGACCTGCTCTTCCTCGGCCGCGACCTGCGCCATCCGCGCGTGATCGAGGCGTGGCAGCAGGCGATCGGCGACGGCTGGATCGACAGCCTCGTCGCCGAGGACGACGGTCGCATCATCGCCACCGCCGCGCTGGTCCGCGATCCGCTCGGCTGGAGCGGCCATGTCGGCGAAGTCCGCCTGCTCGTCGTGCCCGATCGCCGCGGCGCCGGCCTCGGCGGCGACCTGCTCGAGGCGATGCTGGCGATCGCGCACGCGCATGGCCTCGCCAAGCTCAGCGCGTCGATGACTCCCGATCAGGCCGCGTCAATCGCGCTGTTCGAAGGGCTCGGCTTTACCCGCGAGGCGACCCTGACCGGCCACGTCCGCGGCAGCGACGGCGTCGCGCACGACCTGATCGTGCTCGCCCGCGCGATGCCGTCGCTGTGACCGCTTAGTCGGGCTTGGTGCCGCCGGCCGGCCGCAGCGGCGACACCGCATCGCGACCGAACTGCATGATGAGCTCGCCGATCTCGCGCGCCTGAGTCATCGACCGCTCGCCCTGCTGGCGCAGGAATTCGCCCTGGATGCGCATCACGTCGGTCAGGTCCTTCGCCTTCGCCGCCTCGCGCATCGCCTCGAACGCCTGGTGCGAATTCTGCTCGGCCTGTTCGATGATCTTCAACCCGATCGTCGCGCTGCCGTCGGCGACCTTCTGGCCGGAGGCGCGCATCGCCTCGCCGGCCCGGCGCGCGGGGTCCATCACATGTTCGGCAAAGCCGTCGCGCGCGCGATTGGCCGCATCGCGCATCGCCTCGCCCGCATTGCCGTTCTCGCCGTTCTGCCCGTCTGCCATCATCGCTCTCCTGCAACCCGTGCCGGCGCGGGTGTCACCCTCGCCACGGCATCTCCCCCCTCAACGTGCCGTGTCCCGCTTTGCTCCACCCAGCCGTGGCACCGCCGCTCCGATCCGAATCGAGTCGTTGCGTCGCGCCCCGCCGCGACTACAACCGGCCGCGATGACGATGCCCGACACCGACCCCGGCGCGCGCCGGATCCGCGCCGAGCTGCTGCTGCGCGCGGTCGCGCTCGGCGAGGAGCTGATGCGCCTCGCCGACGACCTCGACCTGTCGGTGGCCAGCCTGCACGTCTGCCAGGGCGTGGAGATGATGCGCGAGGAGGCCGATCGCCTGACCGATCGCTGACCCGCGCGGGGGTCAGGCCCCGCCGATGCAGCGCAACGCCAGCGCCATGCCCTCGTTGGTCAGCGATACCGGCGCCGGCGCCTCCCCCGCCTCCTCGGCGGACCAGATCAGGCCACGCGTCTCCAGCACCTTGAGCCAGCGGCCGAGCACCGCCGGCCGGATCGCGATCGCCCCGGCGATGGCGGCGGGCCGCATCGTCCGCCCCTGCTCCAGCGCGACGAACAGCGTCAGCAGGATGTCCCAGCCGGGTTCGCCGAACAGCTCGGCGAGCGGCCCCGCCGCCGCGTCGCGCGCGCGCCGCTGGGTCAGCAGCGCCTGCGCCCGCTCGACGTCGTCGGGCTCCTCGGGCCCGGTCAGCACGGTCGCCACGATCTCGCCGCGGCTGCGCGCCGCGACGCTGCGCACGCGTTCGATCGCGGCGACGAGGCGTTCATAGTCTTCGCGATCGCGCTCGGGCCAGCGCAGCAGCCGGATGTCGGCACTCATGAGGGTTCACAATGCGGTTTGCGCAGGGGCGACCAGTCGCGGTCGCTGCCGAAGCGCGCCAGTCGGTGCCGGTGGCGCCAGGCGCCGGTCGCGAGCAGGATCAGCATCGGATAGGCGATCTTGCCGCTCGCCCCCGCGTACATCCACGGCACCAGCGTCGGCTGGAACGCCTTCACGCCGTGGATCGCGATCGTGATGACGTGCAGCGAGCTGACGTACAATGGCCAGAAGCGGTTCGCCCGGAGCGCGATGCCGACCAGCGCCGCCAGCACGATCATGTCGACGCCCAGGATCATGACATGGACCGAATGATAGCTGACGTGCCGCTGGTACGGGATCAGGAACGTCGCCAGCGCGCCGGCGGCGAACACCAGCGCGGTCCAGCGTTCGGGCGCGCCGCCCGCCACGAAGGCATAGGCGCACGCCCCGAACAGCATGACGTTGAACAGGACGACGTGGGTCATGGCCTGGCCAGCCAAAGGAGCAGTCTGGAGGCCAAGCCATGACACCTAGGCAGCGACGCGCAGATGACTGACGTCGGCGCCTGTCGGGGCGAAATCGGGCTTCGGCTGTTCATCGCCGAAACTCGTCTCGAACCCGATCTGGCGGCCCAGCTTCTCGATGACGCGGTGGCCGGCGACGGTATGACCGCGCGCCGCACCGATCGCCATGATCGCCTGGCCGAGAACTTCGAAGGCCTGCTGCCCGGCGATCGCCGGCAGATGGGCGGCGGCACGCGCACGGGGCAGCGCGGCGAGCAACTCGCCACCGGTGGCGAAGGCTTCGTCGAGCTGCGTCTCGAGCTGCCACAGCAGCTGCGCCACGGCTTCCGCCGCGACCTGGGTATTTGCGTAGGACATGGCCACCTTTCCACCCTGAGGGGTGCTCGCGCTGGAGTCAGGAAAGGCGTTGGGCGACGGTTTCGATCAGGCCGGTCAGCACCTGGAGGCCGGTCATCAGCATCCCGAAGGCAATCGATATGCCCAGGACGATGGCCTGTATCCAGATCAGCCGGTCACCGACCGTCAGGTCGTTGTCCCTCTGTCCTTTCCGCCGGAAGGGCAGCGATGGTCCCGGGGAGCGCGGCCTGAAAGGCGCGTCCCCGGGATCCCCCGGTGCCCCGACGATCATCTCGTCCGGCGAGGCAGCGGATGGCAGGACGGCGGGCGGACCGGATAGCCGTGTAGAATCACCCCCTATTTTATGGGGGGTGTCGTCCGGCAGGATTTCCGTTTCTTCAGAACGACTTGCCGCATCCGCCTGCCCCTCGTGTCCGGCCAGCAGCAGCGCCGCCTCGCGGCGATTGCGTGCGCCGAGCACCTTGACGGCCTCGGTCAGATACTTGTCGACGGTGGTTTTCTCGATGCCGAGCGCGTCGGCGATCTCCTTCGACCCCTTGAGTTCGCGCACGCCGCGCAGGCATTCGCGATGGCGGCGGGTCAGTCGGTCGAATCGGCGGGGGTCGGTCACGCGACCGCTGTCCCGCCTGGGGCGCGGCGATGCAAGCGCGGCCGCATCCGCGATGCCGCGGCGGGTAGTGGCGTGCAGCGACCGGCGTACCGCCACCGGTGTCGTTTCGGCAGATAGTCTCCAATCACCCGTCGCTGGCCATCCGCCCGTTGCTGCCGGTATCGTGTAGCACGGATCGACCGCGCCGCTACGAAAACCGCCAGTTCGGGCCAATCGCCGCGACGGGAACCGGGCTCAGGCGTCGCTGGTCTTGCGCGCCTTGCTTTTGGACGCGGCCTTGGCCGGGGTCGCCTTCTTGCCCCGACGCGTCGGCGTCGGCGTCGCCCGGGCGCGCAGCAGCGGCACCGCGATCGCCGCCGCTGCCCCCGCCAGCAGCGTGCCGCCGATCGCGATCCACGCTCCGGTGCCGATCCCGGCCTCTTCCTTGTGTCCGCCCTCCATGTGCGGCGGCGGCGGCGCGTCATGCTCGTGGTGATGGACGGGGCCGGCGTGCTTCATCGCGGAACTGGGAATATGGGACATGTGACAGGATCCTTTCAGCGCCATCCAACCCCAGGCGGACCGCCATTGTTCCGTATCGTCAACGACTTGGGCGCTGACATCGCCTTGCTCCCGCCCCCTCATCCCTGCCGGTCGCCCTCCCAGCGCCGCAGCGCCCGCGCATAGGCGTCCGCCGCGCGCTGCCGCGCCGCCGCCAGCCGTTCCGATTCGTCCCGATGCTCCCGCTCCAGCGCGCGACGGCGTTTCGCCAGCGCCGCTTCCTCGGCCCGCAACGCCCGCTCTTCGCCGCGCTGCCGCGCCGCGGCCTCGGCCACCGCCTGCTCGGCATCCGCCAGCGCCGAACGATCCGGTCTGGGCACCGGTTTGGGTTTGGGCTTGGGCTTGGGCTTGGGCTTGGGTTTCGGTTCGGGCTTGGACTTCGCCTTGGGCTTCGACGCCGCCGGCGCCGCCGCGTCCTCCACCGGCGCCGCCCGCGGCGTCCGTGCCGGCGCCGACGGCAACGCCGCCATCTGTTCGGCGGCGCTCCCGCGCGAGCGCCTGACCACCGTCCCCGGCTCGGCGAGCGGCGCGGCGGTCAGCGCCGGGTCGGTCACCACCTCCGCGATGCCGCGCGCGAACAGGTCGCGCGCGCTGCCCCATGCCGCCAACGCCGCCTTCTGGCTGGTCGCCGCGACATAGGCGTCATGAAACCCGATCGGGGTGCGATAGACCTTCAGCTTCGCCATCCCCGCGATGCTATTCGCCCCGCCGCGGCGGCGCCAGCGCAGCACGGGTTGGTTGACGCCGCCCCCGCCTGTCCCGTGCCGGGACGGCGCGATCCGGCGGCTGGCCTGCGCGGCGATTTGGGCGCATCATCGCGGTTCGCCAGTTCCCGGAGCATTCCTTGGCCGCACGTCGTCGGGCCCTCGCGGCCAAGCTGATCCTCGCCACGACCGCGCTCGCCATCGCCGGCGTGGCGACCGTCGCCGCGCGTCGCCCCACCCCCGCACCCGCCGCACGCCCCTCGACCGTCCCGCCGCGGATCGCGCCCGCCGTTGCGCGCATTGCGCCTGCCGCGCCCGTCGCCCCCGCCGCGCCCGCACCGTCGCCCACCCCCGTGCCCGAACCGCTGGCGGTCAAGCGCGTGCTCGACATCGGCCCGATCAAGTTCGGCGACTATGCCTGGGATACGAAGGGCATCCCCGACGGCCCGGTGGTCATCACCGTCGATCTCGCCGCGCAGGTGCTCTCGGTGTTCCGCGGCGGTTATGAGATCGGCGCGGCGGCGATCCTCTACGGCACCGACGACAAGCCGACGCCGCTCGGCACCTTCCCGATCACGATGAAGGACGCGCGCCACGTCTCCAGCATCTATGGCGCGCCGATGCCCTATACGCTGCGGCTGACCGACGACGGCGTCTCGGTCCACGGCACGGAGGTCGCGTGGGGCTATGCGACGCACGGCTGCATCGGCGTGCCCACCGCCTTCGCCCGGCTGCTGTTCGCCGAGGCGAAGCTGGGCGACCGCGTCATCATCACCCGCGGCAAGACGCTGGCGACGGGGCAGGCGATCCTCTGACGCGCAGGCCGCCGATACGCATGTTCCGACGCGGATTTGTGTCGTCCCGTTTCCGGGCGACGGCATCGTACGCGACCGCAGCATATGCGCTTCCCCCGCCGGACACCCCTTGCTAAGGCGCCAGCGACATACGCTTTCGCTGAAGCGCTCTCGCGCGCCCGCGCGGCCCTCAGGCCGCCTCCCCGAGCGCCCTGGGCCAAATTGAAGGGACTATAATGACCGCCATCGGCCAGGACAGCCTGAACACCCGCACGACCCTGACGGTCGGCGACAAGAGCTACGATTACTACAGCCTCGAAAAGGCCGCGGCGAAATTCGGCGACATCAGCCGCCTGCCCTTCTCGATGAAGGTGCTGCTCGAGAACATGCTCCGCTTCGAGGACGGCAAGACCGTGACCGAAGAGGACGTGCAGGCGATCGTCGACTGGCAGAAGGAACGCCGTTCGGACCGCGAGATCCAGTACCGCCCCGCGCGCGTGCTGATGCAGGATTTCACCGGCGTCCCCTGCGTCGTCGATCTCGCCGCGATGCGCGATGCGATCACCAAGCTCGGCGGCGACGCGGCCAAGATCAACCCGCAGGTTCCGGTCCATCTCGTCATCGATCACTCGGTCATGGTCGACGAATTCGGCACGCCGCAGGCATTCGAGAACAACGTCGATCTGGAATATGAGCGCAACGGCGAGCGCTACGAATTCCTGAAATGGGGTTCGGCCGCGCTCGACAATTTCAAGGTCGTCCCCCCCGGCACCGGCATCTGCCATCAGGTGAACCTCGAATATATCGGTCAGGCCGTGTGGTCGACCGACAGCGTCGGCGACCATGGCGATGGCAAGGCGATCGCCTATCCCGACACGCTGGTCGGCACCGACAGCCACACGACGATGATTAACGGTCTGGGCGTGCTCGGCTGGGGCGTCGGCGGGATCGAGGCGGAGGCCGCGATGCTCGGCCAGCCGGTGTCGATGCTGATCCCCGAAGTCGTCGGCTTCAAGCTGACCGGCGCGCTGCGCGAGGGCATCACCGCCACCGACCTCGTGCTCACCGTCACGCAGATGCTGCGCGCCAAGGGCGTCGTCGGCCGCTTCGTCGAATTCTTCGGCCCGGGCCTGTCGTCGATGACGCTCGCCGACCGTGCGACGATCGCCAACATGGCGCCCGAATATGGCGCGACCTGCGGCTTCTTCCCGATCGACGACAAGACGATGGACTATATGCGCCTCACCGCGCGGTCCGAGGAGAATGTCGCGCTGGTCGAGGCCTATGCGAAGGCGAACGGCTTCTGGCGCTTCGACGACGCGCCCGAGCCGGTGTTCACCGACACGCTCGAACTCGACATGGGGTCGGTCACCGCCAGCCTCGCCGGCCCGAAGCGTCCGCAGGACCGCGTCAGCCTCGGCAAGGTCGACGAGGTGTTCAACGGCGACCTGTTCAAGGTCTATCACAAGGAGCGCCCGGCCCGCGTCGCGGTCGCCGATCGCGACCATGACATTGGCGACGGCGACGTCGTGATCGCCGCGATCACCAGCTGCACCAACACCTCGAACCCGTCGGTGCTGGTCGCCGCCGGCCTCGTCGCGCGCAAGGCGAACGCGCTCGGCCTGAAGCCCAAGCCGTGGGTCAAGACCTCGCTCGCCCCCGGTTCGCAGGTCGTCACCGACTATCTCGACAAGGCCGGGCTGACCGCGGACCTGAACGCGATCGGCTTCAACCTCGTCGGTTATGGCTGCACCACCTGCATCGGCAATTCCGGCCCGCTGGCGGCGCCGATCAGCGCCGCGATCAACGGCAGCGACATCGTCGCCGCCTCGGTCCTGTCGGGCAACCGCAACTTCGAGGGCCGCGTCTCGCCGGACGTCCGCGCCAACTTCCTCGCCTCGCCGCCGCTCGTCGTCGCCTATGCGCTGAAGGGCACCGTGACGCAGGACATGACCGAAACCCCGCTCGGCCAGGGCACCGACGGGCAGGACGTCTATCTGAAGGACGTGTGGCCGACCAACCAGGAGATCGCCGACGTGATGGCGGCGAACATCGACGACACGATGTTCCGCTCGCGCTACGGCAACGTCTATGCCGGCGACAGCAAGTGGCAGGCGATCGACATCACCCGCTCGGACACCTACGCCTGGCCGTCGGGTTCGACCTATGTCGCCAACCCGCCCTATTTCGAGGGCATGGGCATGACCCCGGCGCCGGTCACCGACATCATCGAGGCAAAGCCGCTCGCGATCCTCGGCGATTCGATCACCACCGACCACATCAGCCCCGCAGGCTCGATCAAGGCCGACAGCCCCGCCGGCAAGTGGTTGATGGAACGCCAGGTTTCCAGAAACAACTTCAATAGTTACGGCGCCCGCCGCGGCAACGACCACGTCATGGTCCGTGGCACGTTTGCCAATATCCGCATCAAGAACGAGATGGTGCCGGGCGTCGAGGGCGGCATGACCCGCTATGACGGCGAGACGATGCCGATCTACGACGCGGCGATGCGGCACAAGGCGGACGGCACGCCGCTCGTCATCGTCGCGGGCAAGGAATATGGCACCGGCTCGTCGCGCGACTGGGCGGCGAAGGGCACCAACCTGCTCGGCGTGCGTGCGGTCATCACTGAAAGCTTCGAGCGCATCCACCGCTCGAACCTCGTCGGCATGGGCGTCCTGCCGCTCCAGTTTGCCGAGGGCGTGACCCGCGAAACGCTGAAGCTCGATGGGTCGGAAACGTTCACGATCACCGGCGTCGCCGATCTGCGCCCGCGTCAGACCGTCACCGTCACGCTCGCGCGCGCCGATGGCGCGACCGAGACGTTCGAGACGCGCTGCCGCATCGATACCGTCAACGAGCTGGAATATTTCCTCAACGGCGGCATCCTCCAGTACGTGCTGCGCAAGCTCGCCGCATAAGCGACGGCGTCTCGGACGAACGACAGGGGGAGGCACCGCAAGGCGCCTCCCCTTTTCGTTGCCGTGCCTTCCCTCTCCCATCGGGAGAGGGAAAAGACGCCGAAGGCGGCGAAGGGTGAGGGCAGGCGCGACACCGACGCGGCGGAAGCGACCGGATCGCCGATCCCGCCCCCGATGTTGGTCGCCCACCAGACCAACCCCCTGCAAATCCTCCAGAAATTGACCCGGCCTGCCATACACAGCGCCAAGCCGCTATCGCGTCCGTCGACCAACCGGCTCTGTCTCATCGTCGCCAGAATAGAAACGATGGAATAAAATCGTTTCCGCAAAGGTGTTCATGTTGCCCAAGTTGCCGGCCGCGCAACCCCATCGACGCCACCCCTTCGACATACCCCGGCCACATCCCGGCGTGATATCGATGCCATGATCCGTTACGCTTTCCCCCTCGCGATCCTGACGCTCGCCGCAGCCCCGGCCGCGGCGGAGGGCAACACCGCCGGCTGCACCGCGACGACCACGCACCGCCTGATCGTCGACATCCGCGGCCTGCGCGCCAGCACCGGCGGCGTCCGCGTCCAGTTGTACGACGAGGCCGGGTTCCTCGAAAAAGGGCGCTGGCTCGCCCGCGTGGAGGCGCCGGCCGGCGGTCGCCGTTCGGTCGAGGTCTGCATCCCCGTACCGCATCCGGGCACCTACGGCATCGCGGTCCGCCACGACGCCAATGCCAACGGCAAGTCCGACAGCGGCGACGGCGGCGCCTTCTCCCGCGACCCCAAATTATCGATCCTGCGCCTCAAGCCCGCCTTCGCACAGGTCGCGATTCCATTAGGCGCGGGCACCAGCCGCGTCGCGGTAACGATGAACTACCGCCACGGTCTGAGCGTCGGGCCGGAACGCTAACCGAGCGCCCGCCCCGCCACCGCATCCAGCTTCGCGACCAGCGCGGGATCGCGCGCGCCCTTCGCGGTGATGATCGCTGCATCCAGGCAGGTATCGATCGGCGACGCAGCACGCTCCGCCGGCAGGCTGCGCAGCAACCGCACCACCATCGCCCGCGCCTTGGCCGCATTGGCGGAAAGCTGGGCGATCACCTGTGTCACGTCCACCCCCGCCTCGCCCTCGCGCCAGCAGTCATAGTCGGTGACCATCCCCACCAGCGCGTAAGGCAGCTCCGCCTCCCGCGCCAGTTTCGCCTCCGGCATCGCGGTCATGCCGATGACGTGGCACCCCCATTGCCGATAGAGCAGGCTTTCCGCGCGCATCGAGAATTGCGGCCCCTCCATCGCCAAATAGGTGCCGCCACGGTCGACCTCGCCCGCCGCATCGGCGACCAGCGCGCTCAGCCGTGGGCAGACCGGATCGGCCATCGAAACATGCGCAACCAGCCCGGTGCCGTAGAAGCTCGACGGCCGCCCCTTCGTCCGGTCGATGAACTGGTCGACGATCGTGAAGCTGCCCGGCGGCCGTTCCTCGACCAGCGATCCCACCGACGACACCGCCAGCACGTCGGTGACGCCAAGCCGCTTGAGGCAATCGATGTTGGCGCGTGCGTCGAGCTGGTCCGGGCTGATCCGGTGCCCACGGCCGTGCCGCGGCAGGAAGGACACCGCGACCGGACCGACCCGCCCGGTGAAGATCGCATCGGACGGCCGGCCCCACGGGCTCTCTACATCGACCCAGCGGCCGTCCTCGATCCCCTCGACGTCATAGAGCCCCGAGCCGCCGATGATCCCGATATGCCAGCCGGGCATCAGCGGGCGACCTCGGCCCGGCCCCGCGCGTAGAGGAAGTAGACGAGCAGGCCGAAGGCGTTCCAGCCGACGAAGGCGACCTGCGTCACCACCTGCAGGCTGGTGAACAGATAGAGGCAGCCGGCGATCGCGAGCGGCGCGACCACCCAGGCGAGGGGCGTGCGGAACGGCCGCCGCGCGTCCGGATCGCGTCGGCGTAGCACCAGCACGCAGGCCGCCACCGCGACGAACGCGCACAAGGTGCCGGCATTGGCGAGGCTGGCGATGACGTCGAGCGGTGCCAGCCCGGCGATGACGGCGACGAAGATCGCGGTCATCAGCGTGATCCGCGCGGGCGTCCCGCGTTTGCTGACCTTAGCGAGGCTGGTCGGCAGGAAGCCGTCGCGCGCCATGACGAGGAAAATGCGGCTTTGCCCATACAGGAACGCGAGCAGCACCGTCGGCAATGCGATGGCGGCCGCGGCGGCGACGATCGTCGCGACGCCGGGCTGATTCAATTCGCGCAGGATCAGCGCCAGCGGCTCCGGACTGTCGCCGAAACGGGTGTAGCTCACCGCCCCCACCGCGGTCGCCGCGACGATCATGTAGATGGCGGTACACGCCAGCATCGACCCGACGATCCCGATCGCCAGATCGCGCTCCGGATTCTTCGCCTCCTCCGCCGCGGTGGAGATGGCGTCGAAGCCGTAGAAGGCGAAGAAGATGATCGCTGCGGCGCCCATCACGCCATACTTCACGCCGCCCTCGCCGGTCGGGCTGCCATAGCCGTAGGGCGTGAAGGGGTGGAGGTTGGCCGGATCGAAATGGGGCAGCGCGACGCCGACGAACAGCGCCAGCGTCACGATCTTGAGCACCACCAGCGCGGTGTTGATCCGCGCGCTCTCGCGGGTGCCGAGCATCAGCAGGCCCGCGACCACGCCGATGATCGCCACCGCCGGCACGTTGACGACGCCGCCCAGCCCCGGCCCGTTCGCCAGCGCATTCGGCACGACCACGCCCAGCCCCTTGAGGAACCCGACCGCATAGCCCGACCAGCCGACCGCGACGGTCGACACCACCAGCGAATATTCGAGGATCAGGCTCCACCCGACCACCCAGGCGATCACCTCGCCGAGCACCGCATAGCTGTAGGTATAGGCCGATCCCGACGCCGGGATCATCGTCGCCATCTCGGCATAGCAGAGCGCGGCGCAGGCGCAGATCGCGCCCGCGACGACGAAGGACAGGATCACCGCCGGCCCGGCGCGGTCCGCACCGACACCGATCAGCGTCAGGATGCCGGTGCCGACGATCGCGCCGACCCCCAGCGCCACCAGATGCGGCCACCCCAATGTCCGCGCCAGCTGCTGCCCCGGCGGCTGCGCCACGATCGTCTTGCGGCGAAACAGACTCATCCCAATCCCCTGTAGCTTGGCGCAGGGGTATAGGACGTCGCGGCCGGGGTGGGTAGCGGGCTGTCCGCGGTTACCAGACCTGCACGCGCTTGTCGGACGCGAGGTACAGCGCATCGCCCGGCTTCACGCCGAACGCGGCATACCAGCCGTCGAGGTTGCGCACCGTCTGCGCCCGGAACCGCGCCGGCGCGTGGACGTCGCCCTGCACGCGGGCGCGCAGCGCCCTGTCGCGGAACTTCGAGGCCCAGGTCTGCGCGAACGACAGGAACAGGCGCTGGTCGCCGGTCATCCCGCCGATCACCGGCGCCGCCTTGCCGCCGAGCGAGGCATGATAGGCATCGAGCGCCGCGGTCAGGCCGGCGACGTCGGCGATATTCTCGCCCAGCGTCTGCTTGCCGTTGACGTGCAACCCGGGCAGCGCCTCATAGGCGTCATATTGCGCGACCAGCGCCTGCCCCTGCGCCTCGAACCGGGCGAGGTCCTCAGCGGTCCACCAGTTGCGCAACCGGCCCGCGGCATCGAAATCGGCACCGAGATTGTCGAAGCCATGACTGATCTCATGCCCGATCACCGCACCGATCGCGCCGTAATTGGCCGCCGCATCGCGCTTGGGATCGTAGAACGGTGCCTCGAGAATCGCCGCGGGGAAGTTCAGCGCATTCTGCATCGGCAGGTTGAGCGCATTGACCGTCTGCGGAGTCAGCCACCATTCGTTGCGGTCGACCGGCCGGCCGATCTTGGCCAGTTGCCGTTCGGTATTGGCGAGGTCGGCGCGTTCGCTGTTGCCGACCGGATCGTCGGCGCGGATCGTCAGCCGCGTATAATCCGCCCAGCGTTCGGGATAGCCGATGCCGACGATCATCGTCTCGATCTTGCGCCGCGCCTCCGCCTTGGTCTCCGGCTTCATCCAGTCGAGCCCCGCCACGCGCGTGTCGAACGCCTTCAGCATGCCCGTCACCATCTGCTGGATGTCGATTTTGGACGAGGCCGGGAAATAGCGCTGCACGTAGATGCGCCCGATCGCCTCGCCGAGCGCGCCGTTCACCGCATCCAGCCCGCGCTTGGCGCGGGGCTGTTGCTCCGGGGTGCCGCTCAACGCCTTGCCGTAAAAGGCGAAGCTCGCCGTGTCGAAGGCGGTCGGCAGCACCGCCGTCACCGCGTCGATGCGATGAAAGCGCAGCCAGTCCTGCCAGGCAGCCAGCGGTTCGGATGCGACCAGCGCCGACAGACCGGTGATCGCCGCCGGCTGCCAGACGATGAAATCCTGCTGCCGGCCGAGCCGTGCCGCAGGCCAGAACGCCCGCCAGTCGATCCCCGGCGCCTTTGCGGCAAAATCGGCGACCGCCCATGGATTGTTCGCCTTGTGCGCATCCTGGCTGGTGACGAGGTCGGCGTGTGCCCGCGCGATCTTCGTTTCCAGATCAATGACGCGATCCGCGCGCACCTCCGGCTGGTCGAAGCCAGCGAGGCGGAACAGCGTGGTGACATAGACGCGATAGGCGTCGCGCACCTCCTTCATCGCCGCGGTGTCGGACAGGTAATAGTCGCGGTCGGGCATGCCGAGCCCGCCCTGCAGCACATAAGGCACCGTTTTCGTCGGCTGGTCGAACGCCTGCGTCACGAACAGGCCGAACAGATTGCCGGTCTGGAAATCGGTCGCGTTGAGCGGATCGACGTCGACGCGGGTGTTCGCGCCGAGCAGGCGCGACAGCGCGGTCTTGTCGCGCAGCCCCGCGATGTCGGCGAACGCGGGCTTGAGCGGGGCGACGCCGCGCGCCTCGATCCCGGCGGCGTCCATATAGGCCGTGTAATAATCGGCGATCCGGCGCTGGTCGCTGCCCGCGGCGCCCTTCGCGGCGTCGGCGACGATTGCGGCGGTGCGTTCGTCGGCGATCTTCGAAACGGTCAGGAAGATGCCGACCGACGAGCGATCCGCCGGGATCTCGGTACGGGCACGCCATGCGCCATTGGCATATTGTTCGAAATCGTCTCCCGGCTTGACGCTGCGGTCGAGCGCGGTGGGATCGATACCGGCAGGCTTGTCCTGCGCGACGGCGGCGGTGCCGGCGAGCAGCATGGCGGCGAAGAGAGCATGGCGGATCATGACGGTGGTTCACTCCGGACGTGTATCGCAACGGCGATACAACCGGGGCCGTCACCGATCCAGAGCGCGAGTATCAGAAGCGGCGCGCGATCCCCGCCGACACTTCCAGATCGGGTGCCGCATCGTTGAGCCCGGCGACGCCGAAAATGTCGAACTGCCAGTCGTCCTGCGGCTGCCATGCGAACGACAGGGCCGCCAGCGCCTGCGTCGAATGGTCGTCGGGATCGTCGTCGCGGACCATCTGCCCCTCCGCGGACAGCGCCACCGTTTCCGTCAGCTTGAACGTCGCGCCACCAGCCGTGCTGTAGCGCAAGTGCCGGCCCGATCGATCGTCGTCGGGGCGGGCGTCGATCTCCGGCGTCGCGACCAGTTGCACCGTGTCGGACAGGTCGTAGCTGACCGGCATCAGGACCCCGGCGCCGACCGTGCCGGCGCCGATCCGACTGCCACCCACCGGCAGCTTGACGAAGGGCAGCGCGGCGATCGCCAGGCCGCTGCCGTCGGCGTGCAGCAAGGATGCCTTGACGCCCAGCGTCACGTCGCCGCTTTGGCCGACCCGGTCGATCGCGCCGCTCGCCCGATCGCGCGTCCGCTCATGGCCATAGGGCGTCCAGCCGATCCGTGCCTCGATCCGGTCGGTGACACCGACGCGGACCGACGTATCGCCGATCAGGACGGTATCGGTCCGGCCGTCCGGCTGCCGGTCGAGCGTCCAGTCGACGACGGCGGTTTCGACCATGACCCGGCCGCGGTCGACGATACAGGCAGGCGTATCGAGCCCGGGCCGCTCCGGGCACAGCTCACGCTGTTGCGCCACCGCGGGCGACGCGGTGAACGCCAGCAGCGCCGCCACCGACCGCCTCATGACAGCCGGACCCAGGTCGGCGCATGGTCGCTCGCCTTTTCACGCCCACGATACGCCTTGTCGACACCGGCATCGGCGAGGCGATCGGCGGCCTGCGGGCTAAGCAGCAAGTGATCGATGCGGAAGCCGGCGTCGCGCTGCCACGCCCCCGCCTGATAGTCCCAGAAGGTCCAGACGCCGCCCTTCGGCTGGCGGGTGCGCAGCGCGTCGGTCCAGCCCTGCGCAAGCAGGCGGCGATAGGCGGCGCGGCTCTCCGGCTGCATCAGCGCGTCATCCGCCATCGCCCGGACCGAGAAGGTGTCGTCGTCGTTGGGGATCACGTTGTAATCGCCCATCAACACCACCGGCACTTCCTCGTCCAGCAGCGCCTGCGCGCGCGCGGCGAGCCGCTCCATCCAGCGCAATTTGTAGTCGAACTTCGGTCCCGGCTGCGGATTGCCGTTGGGCAGGTAGATGGAGGCGACGACCAGTCCGTCGATCCCGCATTCGAGATAGCGGCTGTGCTCGTCCTCCGCCTCACCCGCCAGCCCGCGCTGGCGCTCGACCGGCATACTGCCCCTGGCGAGCACCGCGACGCCGTTGAACCCCTTCTGCCCGTGCCAGACCGCGCCATAGCCCGCGGCCTCGATATCAGAAAACGGGAAGGTGTCGTCGCTGCACTTGATCTCCTGCAGACACACCACATCGGGCTGCTGCTCGGTGAGATATTCGATCAGGCGGGGGAGGCGGGCCTTGATACCATTGACGTTGTACGTGACGAGTTTCACGCGTCAGATCGCGAAGCTGGAGCCGCAGCCGCAGCCCGACGCGGCGTTGGGATTTTCGACGCGGAACGCCGCACCGCCGAGCGATTCGACGTAATCGACCTGGCAACCGCGCACGAGGTCGAGGCTGACACTGTCGACGACCAGCCGCACGCCGTCCGTTTCCGCAATCGTATCGTCGCCGTCGGGCGCGTCGGCGAAGCCGAATTTATACTGAAAGCCCGAACAGCCGCCGCCGTCGACGGACAGGCGGAGGATCGCGGGCTTGTTCTGCTTGCCGGCGATCGCGGCGACGCGTGCCGCCGCAGCGGGCGTGAGCATGATGTCTGGAGCGAGACTGGCCATGCCCCGGAGATAGGCGCGCACGGGGGGCGGGGCAACCGCCGATGGTACGGATCGTTGCAGACGCGAAACGGGCGGAGGTCGCCCCCCGCCCGTCGTGTCGCTGCGATAGCGCGATCAGTCCTGCGCGGCGGGTCCGTCGGTCGACACCGGGATCGCGCGCACCGCGCGGTCCTGTGCCGCGAGCAGATAATCGGCGGTGGTCAGGAACGGCACGGGGTTGACCGCATGGCCGTCGATACGAACCTCGTAATGCAGATGCGGTCCGGTCGAGCGGCCGGTCGAGCCCATCAGCGCGATCAGCTGGCCGCGGGTGACGCGGGCGCCGTCCGCGACGAGGATCTTGGAGAGGTGGCCGTAGCGGGTGGCGATGCCCTTGCCGTGGTTGATCTCGACCATGTTGCCATAGCCGCCCTGACGCGCGGCGTGATCGACGATGCCGTCGGCGGTGGCATAGATCGGCGTGCCGACCGGGCCGGGGATGTCGACGCCGGCGTGCATCGCCGCGGTGCCGCGGAACGGGTCGGAGCGGATGCCGAAGTTGCTGGTGAAGTTCAGCTTTTGCACCGGCTGCACCGAGGGGATGGCGATCGCCCCCTGCTGCAGCGTGTCGAGCTTCTTCCAGCTCTGGAACAGCGTGCGGAACTGCGCGTCCGCCTTGAGGTCCGCCTGTGCCTCGGCACCGTTGGCGTCGAGGATCGGACCGCCCATGCCGCCTTTGGCGACGCGGCTGGCGACGCCGAGCTTCTTGAGCGTCGCATTGGTCTGCGCGAGGCGCTGGTCGAGCACCTCCTGCGCGGCGTCGGCGAGTTCGGCCTGACGCCCCTCGACCTTGACCAGCGGCTTGACGACATCGGCGGCGAGGCGATCGGCGGTGGGATCGATCGCGAGCGTCGCCAGGGCGAGCTTCGCCTCGTCGCCCTTGCCGGTCAGCGCGGCGGTGATGAGCGCCTGACGCTGCTCGACGCGCTCGGCATGGACCTGCGCGACGTGACGGATGTTCGACACCCGTGCCTGCATCGCGTCGATCTGGCGTTCCATATGGGCGATGCGACCGTCCGCCGGCTGGCCGACGACCTGCGCCGCCTGTGCCGCGCCATAGCCCGAGAAGCCGATGGTCAGCGCGCCGATTGCGGCGGCGGCGACCTGACGGCGGCCGGTGATGCTGACCCGGCGCAGCGACCTGCCGTCGTGGAACAGGACATCGCGGGTGGCGAAGAGAGCGCGAACGCGCGAACGAAGAGCGACAGCCGTACGGGCGAAAGTTATCATCGGACCCCAACACAATGCGCCGTACCCGCCCTGACCGGGTCCGGCCTATTCAGATCGTCCTGACTCGCAGCCCCACCGCGCCCCAGACCCGGCAGTGTGTGCCTGCATTCCGCGCGTCGCCACAAGGGCCGGGATACCGCTACCGCGATCAAGCGGCAGCGGGCTGCGCCGAGTCGATGATATGAGGTCGCATGGGTCAGCAAAGGCGTCCGATTCTCACCGGCGATTTCGCGGGCGCCTGCGAACTTGCGCATGACGGCGTGCCTGCGGCGGCGTATAACCGTCGCTTCATCAAACGGATGGCCCTTATGCTCGACTCCCCTTCCGCCCACGTTCCCACCCTCAGCCTCGCCGACCAGGATCGCGACCCCGACGGCTTCGCCGCCGCGTTCGGCGAATCCTTCGAACGGTTCGGTTTCGCGATCGTCGCCGACCATGGCGTGCCGCAGGACCTGATCGCGCGGGCGTGGCGCGAGACCGAAGCGCTGTTCGCGCTGCCCGAGGCGGAGAAGCGCGGCTATTTCGTCGAGGGCGGCGGCGGCGCGCGCGGCTATACCCCGTTCAAGACCGAGATCGCCAAGGACGCCAAGCACGTCGACCTCAAGGAATTCTGGCATATCGGCCGCGAGCTGCCCGCGGGGCATCGCTTCGCGGACAGCATGTCGCCCAACATCTGGCCGACCCGGCCGGAGGGATTCAAGGATACGTTCCTCGAACTGTTCACCGCCTTCGACCGCGCCGGCGACCGGCTGCTGTCCGCCATCGCCCGCCATCTGAAGCTTTCGCCCGACTGGTTCGATCCGGCGGTGAAGGACGGCAATTCGGTGCTGCGCCTGCTCCATTATCCGCCGATCCCGGTCGATGCCGAGGGCGTGCGCGCCGGGGCGCATGAGGACATCAACCTCATCACCCTGCTGCTCGGAGCCGAGGAGGCCGGGCTGGAACTGCTCGACCGCGCCAACGGCCGCTGGCTGGCGATCAAGCCGCCGGAGGGCGCGATGGTGGTCAACGTCGGCGACATGCTGCAGCGGCTGACCAACCACGTCCTGCCCTCGACCACGCACCGCGTCGTCAACCCGCCGCCCGAGCGCCGCGGCCATTCGCGCTATTCGATGCCGTTCTTCCTGCATCCCGCGCCCGATTTCCTGATCGAGACGCTGCCGCAGACGATCACCCCGGACAATCCGAACCGTTATCCCGAGCCGATCACCGCGCACGATTACCTGCACCAGCGGCTGGTGGAGATCGGGCTCATCAAGACATGAACGTGCGCCCCTCCCCGCGGGGAGGGGCGGTCCGGGTCAGTCGAACCCGCGCTCCAGATAGCGCGTGGCGATCGCGCAATGGATCGCCACGCCCTTCGCCATCACCGATTCCTCGATCGTCATGCGAGTGTTGTGCAGCGGTGGGTTGGTCGCGGGATCGCTGCCCGCGGGCGCGACGCCGAGGAAGGCGAAGGCGCCCGGGTAGCGTTTGAGGACATAGGAGAAATCCTCCGCGCCCATCATCGGCTGCGGCATCTTTGCGAAATCGGCGCCGAGGTCGCCCGCGACCGATTCGACCAGTGCCGCACCGCGCGGGTCGTTGACCGTCACCGGATAGCCGGTGTCGATCCATGCCTCCGCCGTCGCGCCATGCGCCGCGGCGATATTCTCGGCGATACGCCGGAACGCCGCCTGCATCGTGTCGCGCGTCGCTTCGGACAGGGTGCGCAGCGTCCCCAGCAGGCGGACCTCGCCCGGGATGATATTGTGCGCGGAGCCGGCCTCGATCTTGGTGATCGACAGCACCGCGGGGTCGGTGACCGCGATGCGGCGGGCAACGAAGGTCTGGAGCGCGGTGACGATCTCGCAGGCGACCGGCACCGGATCGATGCAGTCGTGCGGCATCGCGGCATGGCCGCCCGCACCGCGGATCACCGCATGCACCGTGTCCGCCGACGCCATGATCGACCCGCTGCGGGTGACGACCAGCCCCCCGGGCGCGTTCGGCGTGATGTGCAGCGCGAAGGCGGCGTCGGGTGCGGCGATGTCGAGCAGGCCGTCCTCGATCATGAAGCGGGCGCCGTGATGCCCCTCCTCCCCCGGCTGGAACATGAAGACGACCGTTCCCGGCAACCGGTCGCGGCGCGCCGACAGCGCCCGGGCCGCACCGACCAGCATCGCGGTATGCGAATCATGGCCGCAGGCGTGCATCCGCCCGTCGATCGTGCTGGCGAACGGCAGGCCCGTCTCCTCCTGCATCGGCAGCGCGTCCATGTCGCCGCGCAGCAGCACCGTGCGGCCATTGTCGCCCGCCTGCCCGCGCAGGATCGCGATCA
Organism: Sphingomonas sp. UBA978; assembly: GCF_002292295.1. Taxonomy (GTDB): domain Bacteria; phylum Pseudomonadota; class Alphaproteobacteria; order Sphingomonadales; family Sphingomonadaceae; genus Sphingomonas. The sequence continues at coordinate 200,446 of NZ_DBBS01000014.1, read as the reverse complement.
GCCCGGTGGTGGAGCTGCCCTCGTGCAGTTCGAGCGGCAGGCCGGCGAGTGCCGCCTTGATCTTGTCGGTGGTGCGCGGGCAGTGCAGCCCGATCTCCGGTTCGGCATGGATCGCGCGGCGCAGCGTGACGATGTCGTCCAGTTCGGCGGCGCCGGCCGCCGTCCAGTCGCTGCTGCTGATGTCGTCGAGGGACATGATCTGGCTCCGTTCTGTCCGTTTCCCTGTGAGCCCCCCGCACCGGCTTGTCGAGGTCAGCGCCCGCGCATGAGGTTGCCGAGCACGCTGCGCAGCACCGTACCGACCAGCCCGCCGCCCGCGGATTTGCGCGACGATCCGAACACCTGCTTGCCGATCTCGTTGGCGACCTGCCGGCCGATCGACGAGCTGGCGGCGCGGGTGGCCGAGCCCATCGCCTTCGACCAGGGCGAGTTCGCCGCCTCGCGCTCGGCGGCGCGCTGCGCCTGCGCATCCGCCTTCGCCTGCGCCGCCTGGAGGCGGGCCGATTCCTTTGCCGCTCTGGCGTCCTCCTTCGCCTGCAACGCCGCAGCCTTCGCCGCATCGTCGGTCGCGCGTGCCGCCGCGGCGGAGGCGGCGGCCTCCTGCGTCTTGGCGGCGAGCATCTCCTCCGCCGATTCGCGGTCGATCGCGGTATCGTATTTGTCGCCGACGGCATCGGTCTGGATCATCACCGCCCGCTCCTGCGGCGTGACCGGGCCGACGCGGCTGGCGGGCGGCTTGATGAGCGTGCGCTCGACCGGCGCCGGCGAGCCGTCGGGCTGGAGCAGCGACACCAAAGCCTCGCCGACCTTCAGTTCGGTGATCGCGGTGGCGACGTCGACGCCGGGGTTGGCGCGGAACGTCTCCGCGGCGGAGCGCACCGCCGCCTGATCGCGCGGGGTGAAGGCGCGCAGGGCGTGCTGGACGCGGTTGCCGAGCTGACCCGCGACGGTGTCGGGGATGTCGATCGGATTCTGCGTGATGAAATAGACGCCGACGCCCTTCGACCGGATCAGCCGGACGACCTGTTCGATCTTGTCGAGCAAGGCCTTGGGCGCCTCGTCGAACAGCAGATGCGCCTCGTCGAAGAAGAACACGAGCTTCGGTTTGTCGGGATCGCCGACCTCGGGCAGATGTTCGAACAATTCGCTCATCAGCCAGAGCAGGAACGTGCTGTAGAGCTTGGGCGCCGCCATCAGTTTGTCGGCGGCGAGGACGTTGACGATGCCCCGCCCGCGATCGTCGGTGCGGATGAAATCGTCCATCTCCAGCGCCGGTTCGCCGAAGAAATGCTCCCCGCCCTGCGTCCGCAGCTGGAGCAGAGACCGCTGGATCGCGCCGATCGACTGTTTCGAGACATTGCCGTAGGTCGTCGTCAGTTCGTCGGCGCGGGTGGCGCAATGCGCGAGCATCGCCTGAAGGTCGTCCAGATCGATCAGCAGCAGCCCTTCCTTGTCGGCGACGTGGAAGGCGATCGTCATCACCCCCTCCTGCACCTCGTTGAGGTCCATCAGGCGGCTGAGCAGCAGTGGCCCCATCTCGCTGACCGTGGTGCGGATCGGGTGGCCCTGTTCGCCATACAGGTCCCAGAATTGCACGGGATTGTCGGCATAGACCCAGTCGCTGTCGCCGATCTCCGCAGCGCGGGCGGCGAAGGCGGCGTGGGTCTTGGACGTCGGCGAGCCGGCCATGGCGAGGCCGGACAGGTCGCCCTTCACGTCGGCGACGAAGCTCGGCACGCCGACCTTCGAAAAGCCTTCGATGATGCCCTGCAGCGTCACCGTCTTGCCGGTGCCGGTCGCGCCGGCGATCAGGCCGTGGCGGTTGGCGCGCTTGAGGTCGAGCACCTGCGGCGTGCCGCCGCCCAGACCGATGAAGATACCCTTGTCGCTTTCGGCGCTCATGTCCGCTCCCGTCGTCGTGGCAACGGACCTAACCCGGCGCGCGGGCAAAAGAAAAGGGCCGTCGCTCCACCGAGCGACGGCCCCTGCCCTTTATCGTGTCGAAACGGCTTACTTGACCTTGACCGGCACGAACGCCGGGTTGCCGCGGCCGCGCTGCACCAGCAGCAGCACCTGCGGACGGCCCGCCGCCTTCGCCTGCGCGACGAGGCGGGCGTAGTCGGCGGCGGTGCGGACCGGCACGCCGTTGACTGCGGTGATGACGTCGGCGCGCTTGAGCTTGCCGGCCGCATCGCTCGACGAATCGACCGTCGCGATCACCACGCCCTGCACCGCGCCGTCGACGCCGATCGCGCGGGCGATGCCCGGGGTGAGCGGCTGGACGGTGAGGCCGAGCGGTGCGGTGCTCGACTGTGGCACCGACGACGTATCGTCGTCGCCATCGTCGCCACCCGGACCGGCATTGGGGCCGAAGCCGCCGCTGTCGTCCTGGCCCTGGATCTGCGCCTGCAGCTGCTCGGTCGACGGACGGGTCGCGACGGCGATGTTGACCGCGACCGGCTGGCCGCCGCGCAGCACGTCGAAGCGCGCGGTCGTCCCCGGCTTCAGGTTGGACACCAGATAGGTCAGCGTCTGGTCCTTGCTGACCTGCTGCCCGTTGATCTTGGTCACCACATCGCCGGCGCGCAGGCCCGCGCGCGCGGACGGGCCGGCCGGCTCGACGCGCGCGATCAGCTCGCCCGAATTCTTGGGGATGCCGAGCGCGGCGGCCGCATCGTCGTCGACGCCGCCGCCGATGGTGACGCCGATATAGCCGCGGCTGATCTTGCCGCCCGCCTTGAACGTCTCGATGATCGGCTTGGCGACCGCCGCCGGGATGGCGAAGCCGATGCCGATATTGCCGCCCGACTGGCTGAAGATCTGCGAATTGACGCCGATCACGTTGCCGTTGAGATCGAACATCGGGCCGCCCGAATTGCCCTGGTTGATCGAGGCGTCGGTCTGGATGAACCGGTCATAGGCGCCGCCCTGCCCGGTGACGCGGTTGATCGCCGAGATGATGCCGGCGGTGACGGTGCCGCCGAGGCCGAACGGTTCGCCGATCGCGACGACCCAGTCGCCGACCCGCGACTGCGCGGAATCGCCCCACTTCACGTACGGCAGGCCCGCCGCGTCGATCTTGAGCAGGGCAAGGTCGGAATCGGTGTCCTGGCCGATGACCTTGGCGGTATATTCCTTGTTGTTCGACAGCGTCACGGTGATCGAATTGACCGTCGCGCCGCGGGCGCCGGGGCTGATGACGTGCGCGTTGGTGACGACATAGCCGTCCGGCGAGATCAGGAAGCCCGACCCCAGCGACGCGCCCTCGCGCTTGACCGGCGCGCCGCCCTGGCCGCCGCCCATGCCGCCGAACAATTCGCCGAACGGCGTGCCGGAGAAGGGATTCGCCGGCTGCTGCTGGACGATCGTCTGCTTGGTCGAGATGTTGACGACGGCGGGTTGCAGCTTCGCCACCATGTCGGCGAAGCTCATCGGCGCGCCGGAGCGCGGCACGGCGGCCTGGATCGCGCCCGGCTCGTTCTGCGCCTGCTGGGCGGTGCTCGGCTGGAGCGCGAGCGTGGCGGTCGCACCGCCGAGGAGGAGCGCACTGGTGATCGCGTAGGCGTAACGCACTAGGGGAGATTCCTCTCGTTTGGGTCGTTCAGAATTGGTGCCTTAGTGGCCCCAAACGCCTGAACGCCGCTTGAATGTTCATGCTCGCGAAAGATGGCGCGCGACCGTCGCCGGTCAACGCCCCCGCCCGCCGAATTCCCGCAGGTAGCTGTTGCCCGGCGACAGGATGATCGACGTCGATCCCGTCGGCGCCGGCCCGCCGTCCGCCCCGAAGGTGTGGCGGTAGGACTGCATCGCGCGGTAGAAGTCGTAGAAATCCGCATCCTTGGTGAAGCTTTGCGCGTAGATGCGCGCCGAGGCGGCATCGGCCTCGCCACGGATGATCTGCGCGTCCTTCTGCCCCTGCGCACGGATCGTGATCGCCTGCTGCTGGCGCGCCGTCGCCATCCGCGCCAGCGCGCGATCGAGCGGGCTGCCGTCGGGCAGGTCGGCATGCTTGATCCGGACGTCGACGATCTGCACGCCATACTGGCTGGCGAGCCGCTGCAGCCGGGTCTGGATATTGTCCATCACCTCGTCGCGTTCGGGGCTGAGCAGCGTCGCGAACGGCTGGTTGCCGAGCTCGTTGCGGATCGAGCTGCCGAGCAGCGGACGCAGCGCCTCCGTGATCGCGGTTTCGGTCTGCGTCGTGCTGCCGGTGGCGTTCACCGCCTTCAGCGGATCGATGATCCGGAAGCGCGCATAGGCATCGACCTCCAGCCGCAGCTGGTCGGACGAGAGCACCTGCTGGTTGTCGTAATCGACGTCGAGCACGCGCTTGTTGAGCCACACCAGCCGGTCGATGAACGGGATGCGCAGGATCGGGCCCGCCCCCGTCCGGCCGAACTGCTCGCCCTGCTTCCACGCATTGACGGTGCGCACCGGCTGCTCGAAGCGCAGGATCACCGCCTGCTGCGTCTCCGGCACGATCGTGACCGTCGCCGCGAGCAGGATGACGAAGACCAGCGCGGCAAGGCCGAGCGCGATCGGATGACGCCAGAGGCCGTTCATCGGCGCGCTCACTGGCCGCCTCCCGTCGTCGTCACCGGCTGGGCCGGTTGCGCCGGAGCCACCGGCTCGGCCGGGGCGGCATCGGGGACGCGCCGCGCATTGCCCATCGGCAGATACGGCACGACGCCGCTGGGCTCGACGATCGTCTTGTCGGACTTGGCCAGCACGGCCTCCATGGTCTCGTAATACATGCGGCGGCGCGTCACCTCGGGGGCGAGGCGATATTGTTCGTACACCTTGTCGAACTGCGACGCCTCGCCCTCGGCGCGGGCGACGACCTGCTTGGCGTAGGATTGCGCCTGGTTGCGCACGCCCTGCGCGTCCTGCTGCGCGGCGGTGACGTCCTTGAACGCGTCGTTGACGCGCGCGGGGGGATCGGCCTGCTTGATGCCGACGCCGACGACGACGATGCCCGACTTATAGTCGTCCAGCACCTTCTGCATCCGCTCCTGCACCTGGTTCTCGATCATCGCGCGGCCCGGCCCGAGCGCCGAATCGAGACTGACGTTGGCGACGACCTCGCGCATCACGCTTTCCGCCGTGGCGCGCACGGTGTCGCGCGGCTTGTCGATCTGGAAGACGTAGTTCTGCGGGCTCGAGATCTTCCAGCGCACCGCATAGGCGAGATCGATGATGTTCTGGTCGCTGGTCAGCATCAGGTTTTCCGTGCCGCTCTCCGGAAAATTCTCGATGCGGATGTTCTGGACGTCGACCTTGACGACATTGGCGATCGGCGCGGGCATCGTCATCGCGATGCCGGGATCGAGCGTGCCCGAATAGCGGCCGAGATAGGTGACGACGCCACGTTCCTGCGGCGCGATCGGGTGGATCGAGGTGTAGAGCACCCAGACCAGCAGGATGATCCCCGCGCCGATCAGCCACAAGGCGCGCGCATTGGGCGCGCCGGGCAGGCCGTTGAAGCCGCCGCCTCCCCCACCGCCGCCACCGCCGCGCGCCTTCTTCAGGAAATCGTCGAGCGCGGTCGGCTTGGCACCGGGTTTGCGGCCGCCGGGCGGCAGCGACCAGGGGTTGCGCGGACCGCCGGCATCGGGTTCGTCACCCTGGCCCCAGGGGCCCTTCGGCGTTTCGGCGGCGAGAATGGGAGGGCGCCCTTTGCGGCCCGGCAGGATCGTCATCCCCCTCTTATAAGAAGGCGCTCGCGGAAAAACAGTGGCAAGCGGCGGCTCCGGGCCTATCTGGCCCGCATGACACAAGACGTAACGATCGCGGCGGTGCGCGCCGTCGCCGGCGACCGCGCCACGCTCCGCTTCGAGGGGACGCGCGCGGGCATCGTCCTCGATGCGACCGGCCTGTCGGCGCGCGACCGCGACGCGCTGGAAGCGGCGGTGCAGGCCGCCGCCACGCAGAGCTGGTCGGGCGAGGTTCGCGTCGTCGTCACCGCCGAACGCGTCGCCCGCCGGCTGATCGCGGTCGCCAGCGGCAAGGGCGGCGTCGGCAAGTCCACCCTCGCCGCCAACCTCGCCATCGCGCTCAAGGCGCGCGGGCGGCGCGTCGGGCTGGTCGATGCGGACATCTATGGCCCGTCGCAGCCGCGGCTGATGGCGGCGGAGGACCGGCGCCCGACCGCGAAGGACAAGGTGCTCGATCCCGTGCCGACGCCCTATGGCGTGCCGATGCTGTCGATGGGCCAGCTGGTCGCGCCCGGCCGCGCGCTGGCATGGCGCGGGCCGATGGTGGCGGGTGCGCTGACCCAGCTGGTCGAGGCGGACTGGGGCGCGACCGACACGCTGGTGCTCGACCTGCCGCCCGGCACCGGCGACGTGCAGCTGACGATGATCCAGAAGCACAAGCCGGCCGGCGCGATCATCGTCTCGACGCCGCAGGACCTCGCGCTGATCGACGCGACGCGTGCGATCGACCTGTTCGACAAGGCGGGCATCCCGGTGATCGGGCTGGTCGAGAATATGGCCGGCTATGTCTGCCCGCATTGCGGCGAGGTCTCCGACCCGTTCGGCACCGGCGGCGCGGAGGCGACGGCGACGCGGCTCGGCCTGCCCTTCCTCGGCCGCGTGCCGCTGGCGATCGGCATCCGCACCGCATCGGATGCGGGCGAGCCGCCGGCGGCGGGGAACGGCGCCGATGCCGCCGCGTTCCATTCGATCGCGGGCCAGGTCGACGCCTGGCTCACAGACCATTGAGGAGACGCCCGTGCCGCTGACCGAGGATGCCGACATCAAGGCGCTGCTGGACGGCGCGCGGACGATCGCGCTGGTCGGCGCGTCCGACCGGCCCGACCGCCCCTCCTACGGCGTGATGGCGACGCTGCAGCGCCACGGCTATCGCGTGATTCCGGTCAATCCACAGATCACCGGCGAACATATCCATGGCGAGTTCGTCTTCCGCGATCTCGACCAGCTGGGCGATCCGATCGACATCGTCGATATCTTCCGCCGTTCCGACGCGGCCGGCGCGGTGGTCGATCAGGCGATCGCGATCGGCGCCAAGGCGGTGTGGATGCAATTGGGCGTGATCGACGATGCCGCCGCCGCGCGGGCCGAGGCGGCGGGGCTGAAGGTGGTGATGGACCGCTGCCCGGCGATCGAGATCCCGCGATTGGGCGTCGCGCCGATCGCCGCTTGATCTCCGGCCCGGTTCGGCGGACACTCGGCACGCTATCCGCTGCGGGAGGGTCGGTGTCATGATCGCGTCGTTGCCTGGGACCGTTGAGGGCTGGTGCCGGTCGGCCGGCAGGGCGGACGGCGCCGCATGATCGCGCTGGCGCTGCTGATGATCGCCGCCCCCGACGATGTCGCGGCGCTGGTGACGCGGTCTGCCGCGGTGATCGCGGGCGAGCGCTGCACCTATGACGCCAATACGACCGACATCACCGTGTGCGGCCGGCGACGGGCGGACCGCTTCCGCGTCCCCTTCGTCGTGCATGACGCGGGCGACCCCAGGCATGAGGCGGTCGGCGTCGAGCGCGACCGCCTGCTCAACCGCACCAACCCGGTCAAGGAGCTCAGCCCGTTCCTCGTCGGCGGCGGCATGACGGGCGTCACGGTCAGCAGCCGCTCGGGCGTCGGCGGCGCCACCGGCCGCAAGCTCGCGCCATGATCGGCCTGCTGCTCCTGCTCCAGACGGCCGCGGTGCCGTTGCCGGCGGCACCGGACGCGCCGGCCCCCGTCGAGACGCGCACCGACGGCAGCCAGTCGTGGTCGATCATGTCCTGCCCGACGCGGGCGCAGGCCGGCAAGATCGTCGTCTGCGGGCAGAAGGACCAGAACGCCTTCGAAGGCCCCGCCCCCGGGCGCGGCGCCAATCGCGAGATGTCGGGTGCACAGGCGCTGGCGCTGCAGAGCACGCCCTGCGCGGCGCGGGTCGGCGGATGCCAGGTCGGCGTCAACATCCTCGGCCCGCCGGTGATGCTGGCGCGCGTCGTCCAGAAGCTGGTCAACCCGAACAGCGACTGTTGCGAGGGCGATGACGCCACCAACCCGCTGGCGCTGGTGCGGGACGCCGCCAAAGGCGTGAAGGGTGCGTTTGCCGCCAAGGTCGACAAGTCCAACCGCGTGCCGATTCCGCTCGACGATCCGGCACCGGTCGGAACGATCGTGCCGGCGGAAGGGCGGACTGCCGACGGCGGGACCGCGCCGCGATAGGCTGGGGTTCCGGCGGTGCGCGGGCGGCACCACCGTTACCGTTCGCCCTGAGCCCGTCGCAGGGCTGACGTCCAACGGCACCCGGCTGGTTGCGAGCGGCGCCTCGACAGGCGCAGCCCGAACGGGTCGGGGCATGCGCTAGCTTGCGGTCCCGACCTCACGGGCCGGGCGCGCCCTCTATTCCAGAATATGCATCCACAGCGGCTGGCCGGAGAGGCTCTGCGACCCGCGCAGCTTCTCCAGCGCCTGCGCGACCGCGCGTTCCGGGCCCTCGTGCGTGACGATCGCGACGATCACGCCGCCGTCGGTCGCGACGCCGCGCTGGATCAGGCTCTCGATCGACACGCCCGCATCGCGCATCGCGGCGGCGATCTCGGCGAGCACGCCGACCTTGTCCTGCACGGTGAAGCGCAGATAGGCGCGGCCCCGCCGCTCGCCGCTGTCCGCCTTGGGCGCCGCGACCAAAGCCGCGGCCGGCATCGCATAGGGCGGGCCGAACTCGCCGCGGGCGATGTCGATCAGGTCGGCGACCACCGCGCTCGCGGTCGGGCCGTCGCCGGCGCCGGCGCCCTGGAAGAACAGCCGGCCGACGAAATTGCCCTCCGCGACCACCGCATTGAGCGATCCGGTGACATGCGCCAGCGGATGGTCGATCGGCACCAGATGCGGGTGGACGCGCTGGAACAGCCCGCCCGCGCCCTCTTCGGCGACGCCGACCAGCCGCACCTTGTAGCCGAGCGCCGCCGCCTCGGCGATGTCCGCCGCGATGACGTGGCGCACGCCGGTCGCCGAGACGTCGGCGAACGCCGGCCGCGTGCCGAAGGCGATGCTGGCGAGGATCGACAATTTGTGCGCGGCATCGACGCCGTCGATGTCGAAGCTGGGATCGGCTTCGGCATAGCCCAGCGCCTGCGCCTCGGCGAGCACCTCGGCGAAGTCGCGGCCCTCGGCCTCCATCTTCGACAGGATGAAATTGCAGGTGCCGTTAAGGATGCCGTAGACGCGGCCGATCGCATTGGCCGCGGCGCCCTCGCGCAGCCCCTTGATGACCGGGATGCCGCCCGCCACCGCCGCCTCGAACTTCAGCGGAACGCGCGCGTCCTCGGCCGCCTGCGCCAGTTCCAGCCCGTGATGCGCCAGCATCGCCTTGTTCGCGGTGACGAAGCCCTTGCCCGCCGCCAGCGTCGCGCGCGCCAGCGTCAGCGCCGGCCCGTCCGACCCGCCGATCAGCTCGACCACGACGTCGGCACCGTCATGCGCGGCGAGTTCGCGCGTGTCGTCGACCCAGGCGAAGCGCGACAGGTCGACCCCGCGATCCTTCGATCGATCGCGAGCGGAAACCGCGACGATTTCGATCGGGCGACCGGCCCGGCGGGTGATGAGATCGCGGTTCGCGTCGAGCAGGCGGATGACGCCGCCGCCAACCGTACCCAGCCCGGCGAGCGCGACGCGCAATGGTGTGTTCGTGTCCATGGCCGCCGCCTAGCGTAATGGCGCGCGACCTGTCGAGCCGGCGCAGCTTTGTTTCGCCACGATCGCGACCATTGCCGCGGCGCGCGGCGGCGTGCACAACCCCGGCCGAGTTTTCCCAGACGCGAGCCTTCCCCCTCATGGCCACTGCCCCCGCCCCGTCGACGCCGATCGCCGAACTCACCGTCAGGGGCGTCCTGCTGGGCGGGCTCATCACATTGCTGTTCACCGCGGCGAACGTCTATCTGGGGCTGAAAGTCGGGCTGACCTTCGCCACCTCGATCCCCGCCGCGGTCATATCGATGGCGATCCTGCGCTATCTGCCCGGTGCGACGATCCTCGAGAACAACATCGTCCAGACCGTCGCTTCCGCGGCGGGGACGCTGGCGGCGATCATCTTCGTGCTGCCCGGGCTGGTGATGATCGGCTGGTGGCAGGGCTTTCCCTATCTGCTCACCGCCGGGATCACGATGACCGGCGGTATCCTGGGCGTGATGTTCTCCGTGCCGCTGCGCCGCGCCCTCGTGGTCGATACCGACCTGCCCTATCCCGAAGGCCGCGCCGCCGCCGAGGTGCTGATGGTCGGCGCCGGCAGCCGCGCGGGCGAGGCGGAGAGCGGCAAGGGGCTGCGGCTGATCGTCGTCAACGCATTGGTATCGGCCGGGTTCGCGGTGCTGACCCAGACGAAGCTGGTCGTCGCGGAAGCGGCGCAATTTTTTCGCGTCGGCGCGGGCGCGACCGGCATTTCGGGCGGGCTGTCGTTCGCGCTGATCGGCGCCGGCCACCTCGTCGGCCTGTCGGTCGGCCTCGCGATGCTGGCGGGCGTCGTCATCGGCTGGTGGATCGCGCTGCCGATCCTGACCGGCCTGTCCCCCGCCGCGGCAGGCGTCGGGATCGAGGCCTGGGCGGGCGGCGTGTTCCGCACCGACGTCCGCTTCCTGGGCGCGGGCGTGATCGGCGTCGCGGCGATCTGGACGCTGCTCAAGATCATCGGACCGGTGCTCGCCGGCATCCAATCGTCGATCGCCGCCAGCGCCGCCAAGCGCGGTGGCGCGGTGCTCGAACTCGGCGAGCGCGACCTGTCGATCCGCATCGTCGTCGCGGTCAGCCTCGCGACGCTGGTCCCGATCGCCGGGCTGCTGTGGTCGGTGATCGCGGGCGGACCGCTGGAGGGATCGGCCGTCGTGCTGATCCTCGGCGCGCTGGTGTTCGTGCTGGTCCTCGGCCTCGTGATCGCCGCCGTCTGCGGCTATATGGCGGGCCTGATCGGCGCGTCGAACAGCCCGGTGTCGGGGATCGGCATCCTGTCGGTGCTCGCCGCCAGCCTCATGCTGGTCGGCCTGTTCGGGCGCGGCGGCGGACCGGAGACGACGCAGGCTCTGGTCGCCTATGCGCTGATCGTCACCGGCATCGTCTTCGGCGTCGCGACCATCTCCAACGACAATCTGCAGGACCTCAAGACCGGGCAGCTGGTCGGCGCGACGCCGTGGAAGCAGCAGGTCGCGCTGATCTTCGGCGTCATCTTCGGCAGCCTCGTCGTGCCGCCGGTGCTCGAACTGCTCGCGACGACGCTCGGCTTTCAGGGCGCGCCCGGCGCCGGGCCGAACGCGCTCGCCGCGCCGCAGGCCGCGCTGATCTCGGCATTGGCGAAGGGCGTGCTGGGCGGCGACCTCAACTGGGCGATGATCGGTTATGGCGCGCTGATCGGCGTCGCGGTGATCGCGCTCGACGAGACGCTGGGGCGGCTCGGCAAGCTGCGCCTGCCCCCGCTCGGCATCGGCCTCGGCGTCTATCTGCCGATGGCCGTGACGCTGCCCGTCGTGGTCGGCGCAGTGATCGGCGCGCTCTACGATCGCTGGGCGGAGCGCAAGCCGGACGTCGAATTCGCCAAGCGGATGGGCGTGCTGACCGCGACCGGCATGATCGTCGGCGAAAGCCTGTGGGGCGTCGCCTTTGCCATCATCGTCTACGCGACCAATTCGGATGCGCCGCTGGCGATCGCACCCGAGGGGTTCGAGCCCGTCGCGCTGATCGGCGGGACGGTCGCGTTCCTCGCGCTGGTCGCGGCGCTGTACCGCTACACCCGGCGATCGGTCACCGGCTGAAAAACGCGGTGAACCGTTGATCGCGGCGGGAACGCCGCGGCGGGTTCGCCGTTATCCCTTCCGAACCCGGTGATCGCCCTGCCATCCCCCCCGGCCGGCGATTGCCGGGTTTGCCATATGCGTAACATGGGACCCGTCGTGACACCGTCGCCCGAGCAACATCGCGAACGTCTGGCGACCGTGCGTCGGACGCTGGAATCGCTCCATCCGGTGCCCACCGACACCTATATCACCGACGACATCCCGCTGCTGCTGACCCGATTGTCGCAGATACCGGTCGTGCGGGAACGGTCCGGGAATCGCTGACCGGGCGCGATTTGGCATGACCTGAGCGTCGATCGGTGTTGATGATGACGCTACCTCATATCGTCATTCCCGCGCTGGCGGGAGCCCATATACGCCGACGTCACGGACAGGGCCGCAACGCCAGCGTGTATGGATTCCCACCTTCACGGGAATGACGGATATTGGATGTTGTCCCCGACGACCAGCGGCCGGGCACCGATGTCCCAGCCGCCCGTCACACCATCGCGGCGAGCAGGTCCTTGATCTTGACGAAGGCGAAGCCGACCGAGCTGTCGGCGATGCCGTAGGGCAGGAACAGCGTGTCGCCATGCTTGATCGCGCCGCAGCTGTAGACGACGTTCGGGACATAGCCCTCGCGGTCCTGGTCCTTCGCCGCGAGGATCGGCTCGCGCGTGCGACCCAGCACCTTCGACGGATCGTCCTTGTCCAGCAGCGCCGCACCGATCGAATATTTGCGCATCGCGCCGACGCCATGCGTCAGCAGCAGCCAGCCCTCGTCGAGCTCGATGGGCGGTCCGCAATTGCCGATCTGCACCAGCTCCCACGGATAGAGCGGCGCGAGGATCTTCTCGCCCTCGTCCCAATGGTCGATCGAATCGGATTTGATGAGGAACAGGTTCTCGCCGTCCTGCCGGCCGATCATCATATACTGCCCGCCGACCTTGCGCGGGAACAGGCCCATGCCCTTGTTGCGCGCCGCGGCGCCGGACATCGGCACGAGGTCGAACGCGCGGAAATCGCGCGTGCGCATCAGCTCGGACTGGATCACCGAACCGTTATAGGCGGTGTAGGTGCCGATCCACTCGTAGCTGCCGTCCTCGTGCTGGAAATGCACGATGCGCAGATCCTCCAGCCCCTTGGACTGCGCCTGGGTGATCGGGAAGATCACCGTGCCCGACAGCGTCGAATCGCGATGCCGCCAGACCGTCACCGGCCCTTCCGGAATCTCCTCGCCCTCGCCGACAACGTCGGTCGCGGTCGCGAACGGCGGTTCGGGCGCGAGCTTCAGCTCGTTGCCTTCGGTGATGATCCCCTCGCGGAACGCCACCGACGAGATATGCCCCTCGCCCACCGACCGCAGGCTCATCAGGATGCGCATCGACCCCTCCGGCATGCCGGTCTGGTCGAAATGCGGCACCGCGCTGGGGTTCATCAGCGCCGCGGCGGCATAGCTGTATTCGTGGCAGAAATAGGCGCCGATCAGCTGGCGTTTCTCGTCACCGATGTCGCGCCCGTCGAGCCCGAGCAGATCCTCGATCTCGTCGTAGCGGGTCATGAACACGCGCCGCGTCTGCCAGTGGCGCGCCTCGAAATCCTTGAGCACCGTCTCGAGCTGCTCGCGCGCTTCCTCGGCGGACATTTCGAGCACCTCGCCGACGAGGCGCTCGGTACGGTTCGGCGCGCCGCCCTTGCCGCCCCACGCGATGTGGAACGGCCGGACGACCACGCGGGACGGATCGGCATGAAGCCGCAAGCCGTGGGTAAACAGGTCCATCGCGGTTCGATGCCTCGCCGGTCGGTGTCTCAGACGCCGCCGCCGCTCGATCGATCAAGCAACGACGCGGGTCGTCCCTGCCACGCCTTGGACCGACTTTGAAACCCCCGAAATCGCGCAACTGGCCAGTTGCAGGGCCAAAATGGACTCGGCACCCTGATTGCGGTTGAGCCCGGTCGGCATCAGGCCGTCGAAACAGCCGCCGTCCAGCGGACTGGCGAGCGGCAGGTCGAGGTCGTTCTGCCCCAGATACCAGCCATAGGCGCGCTCCGCCTCGGTCACCCAGCGCGGGTCGCCGGTGACCTGATAGGCGGCGATGCACGCATCGACGGTCGCCTGCGCCTCCAGCGGCTGCTGGTCGAACTGCAGCGGATCGGCATAGGGCCGGTGGAAGCTCTCGGTCCCGACCGCGCGGAACCGGCCCTCGGGCGAGGTCTGCTTGCCGACGATCCAGTCAAGCGTTTCCAGCCCGCACGTCACCAGATCCTTGCGACCGAGCGCATGGCCGGCGACGATCAGCGCCTGCGGCAGGCGGGCGTTGTCATAGGCGAGCACGATCTCGAACCACTGCCATTCCGGACGGCGCGCAGCATCGAGCAACGCGATCTGGTCGTCGGGAAAGCGTTCGAGGATCGACTTGGCCAGTTCATGCCCCGGCGACGCATCGAGCATCGCCGCAGCACCCAGCATCGCGAAGGATTGCGCGCGCAGCGAGCCGAGGTCGAGCGCGAGGCTGGCGGTCGCGTCGAACATCGCCCGTGCCCAGTCGCGGTGCTTGGGATCCTTGCCGTCGCGCGCGGTGACGCCCAGCGCCCAGATCGCGCGACCGTTCGAATCCTCCGAGCCCACGTCCTCGCACCACGTCCGGTCGAAGTTCATGAAGTTGCGGAAGCGACGCTCGTCCGGGTTCCAGGCATATTGCACGAACGAGGCATAGATCGTCGTCCACTTGTCGCGCACGACCGGATCGAGGTCGTCCATCGCGCTCATCAGCATCAGCGCGCGGGCATTGTCGTCGATGCAATAGCCATGGCGGCGGTCCGGCACCGAATAGATCGAATGCTGGAGCATGCCGGTCGCATCGCTCATCCGCTCGACCGCGGCGAAATCGGGCTTCAGCGGCTTCATCGCCGCGGGTGCCTGCGCGATCCGCCGGGGGCGCGCGGCGACGGCCACCTCGGTTTCGTGCAGCGTCGCTTCGGCAAGGCGCGGCCAGATCATCGTCCGGCCGCGATCATAGGCGCGCTGCGCCAGCCGCGTCCGGTCGCGCTGGCTCGACAGCAGCCGGTCGATCTCGCGCGCGAAGGCGGCGACGTCCTTGAAATCGACCAGCACGCCATGGCCGTCGCCGAGGATCTCGGTCGCATGCACGTACGGGGTCGAGATCACCGCCTTGCCGACGCCGATCGCATAGGAAAGCGTGCCGGAGGTGATCTGCGCCGGGTTGAGGTACGGCGTCGCATAGATATCCGCCGCCTGCAGATAATCGATCAGCTCGTCGTGTTCGACGAAGCCATCGATGAACGCGACATTGTCGCCGACGCCCAGCTCCGCCGCGAGTGCCTTCAGCCGGTCGCGATAGAGCTCGCCTTCATGCGCGACGAGATTGGGGTGGGTCGCGCCGAGCACGACGTAGAGCAGGTTCGGGTGCCGCTCCGCGACCGCGGGCAGCGCCTCGATCATCGTCTCGATCCCCTTGTTGGGGGCGAGCAGGCCGAAGGTGAGGACGACGTCGCGCCCCTGCCAGCCGAACTGCGGCTTCAGCGTCTCGGGGTCGACGAACGCCCGGTCGGGCACGCCATGCGGGATCATCGCGATCTGGCGCGGATTGGCGCCATAGACGCGGCGCAGGATGTCGCGACCGCGCTCGGCCATCACCACCACCTTGGCGGCGCGACGCAGCAGCCCCTCGAGCACGCGGCGCTCGTCGGCATTGGGCTTTTCGAGGACGGTGTGCAGCGTCACGATCACCGGCAGCGTGGTGCGGTCGAGCAGGGCGAGCAGATGCTCGCCCGCCGGGCCGCCGTAGATGCCATATTCGTGCTGGACCCAGATCGCCTGCGCGCCGCTCGATTCGATCGTGCGCGCGGTGGTCAGATAGGCGCTGAGTTCGTGCTGGGGGATCGCGCCGACGACGGCGGCCGGATAATCGTAGCGGCCGGGATGGTCGTCCATCGCGTAGACGTCGACCTGGACGTCGGGGAACCGGTCGCGCATCGCCTGATAGACGTCGGTCGTGAACGTCGCGAGACCACATTGACGCGGCAGGAAATTCCCGATCATCGCCAGATGCTTGATCGCGTCGCCGCTTGCCGCAGTCGTACCCATGCCTGTTCCTCTACTGGCGCAATGTCCGTGGCGGAGCCACAATCTTGCGGGAAGATGAACACTCTCGGGCATAAAAGGTTGCAGTGATGTTGCACTGCAACCGAAGCATCGTCTTGATTTCGCTCAGCCTCGCCCGCGATACGGTGCAACGCCCTGATCGGGCAGCCAAAGGTCGGCGGGCGGGGCGGACGACTGCCAGAAGACGTCGATCGGGATGCCGCCGCGCGGATACCAATAGCCGCCGATGCGCAGCCATATCGGCCGCATTTCGTCGAACAGCCGCTGGCCGATGCCGACGGTGCAATCCTCGTGGAATCCCGCATGGTTGCGGAACGCGCCGAGGAACAGCTTGAGCGACTTCGATTCGACGATCGTCGCGCCCGGGACATAGTCGATCACCAGATGCGCGAAGTCGGGCTGGCCGGTGACCGGGCAGAGCGAGGTGAATTCCGGCACCGCGAACCGCACCAGATAGGTCGATCCGACGCGCGGGTTGGGAACATAATCGAGCACCGCCTCTTCCGGAGATGCGGGCAATTGGCTGGCCTGGCCGAGGTGCATGGGGGTCATGCCGCTTATGTAGGAGACGCAGCCGCGGATGAAAACGCTCGTTCCCCTGCTCGGCGACCAGCTCAGCCTGTCCCTGTCGTCGTTGCGCGACATCGACCCCGCCGACGCCGTCCTGCTGATGATGGAGGTGGCCGACGAAACCACCTATGTCCGCCATCACAAGCAGAAGATCGCCTATATCCTCGCTGCGATGCGGCATCATGCCGATGCGCTGCAACAGGCGGGCTGGCAGGTCGATTACGTCCGCCTCGACGACCCCGACAATGCCGGCAGCTTCACCGGCGAGATCGCCCGCGCGGTCGAACGCCACGCGCCCGACCGGATCGTC
Source organism: Sphingomonas sp. UBA978 (assembly GCF_002292295.1). Classification (GTDB taxonomy): domain Bacteria; phylum Pseudomonadota; class Alphaproteobacteria; order Sphingomonadales; family Sphingomonadaceae; genus Sphingomonas. Next base: position 183,661 of record NZ_DBBS01000014.1, on the reverse strand, counting down.
GTCACCGAGGCGGGCGAATGGCGCGTCATGGCGATGCTGGAGAGCTGGGAAACGCTGTTCGGCATGCCGGTCGACATCCGCGCCGACGATCGCTTCCTGTGCGGCCATGCCGAATTCGACGCCTGGGCAAGCGGGCGCAAGCAGCTTGTCATGGAATTCTTCTACCGCGACATGCGGCGCAAGACCGGGCTGCTGATGGACGGCAAGAAACCCGTCGGCGACCGCTGGAACTTCGACAAGGAGAATCGCAAGCCGGCGAAGAACGACCTGTTCATGCCGCGCCCGCACGCCTTCGCCCCCGATACGGTGACGCAGGACGTGCTGGCGCTGGTCGCGGAACGGTTCGCGGATCACCCCGGCAGCCTCGACGGCTTCGACTATGCGGTCACCGCCGCGGATGCCGAGAAGCAGGCAGCGTATTTCCTGAAGCACGCGCTGCCGCAGTTCGGCGATTACGAGGATGCGATGCTGACCGGCGAACGCCATCTGTGGCATTCGATCCTGTCGCCCTACATCAATTCCGGCCTGCTCGATCCGATCGACCTGTGCCGCCGCGCGGAGGCGGAATATCGCGCCGGCCGCGCGCCGCTCAATTCGGTCGAGGGCTATATCCGCCAGATCATCGGCTGGCGCGAATATATGCGCGGCATCTACTGGCGCGAGGGGCCGGACTATGTCCACCGCAACTTCCTCGATCACCACCGCAAGCTGCCCGGCTGGTATTGGACTGGCGACACCGACATGCATTGCCTGAAGGAATCGATCGGCCAGACGCTTGCCACCGCGCATGCCCACCACATCCAGCGGCTGATGGTGACCGGCAATTTCGCGCTGCTGATCGGCGCCGACCCGGCGGAGATCCATCGCTGGTATCTCGAAGTCTATATCGACGCCTATGAATGGGTCGAGCTGCCCAACACGCTCGGCATGAGCCAGTTCGGCGACGGCGGCCTGCTCGGCTCGAAACCCTATATCTCGTCGGGCGCGTACATCGACCGGATGAGCGACTATTGCGGCCATTGCCGCTTTGACGTGAAGCGCAGGGTCGGCGACAATGCCTGTCCGTTCAACGCGCTCTACTGGGATTTCCTCGCGCGACACGAGGAGCGGCTCGGCGACAATCCCCGCCTGCGCATGCCATATAGTACGTGGGCGAAGCAATCTGCGCAATCTCGGAATGAAACACGTGCACAGGCTGAAACTTTCTTGCAAGCCCTCGACAGCGGCTGCGACGCCGGCTATTGAAGTGATCCGGGCACTCCTCCCCAGTCGTTCGCCCGACTAACCACGTGAAGACGTATGGAGAGTGTAATGGACGCGTTGGTGACGACCGAATGGCTGGCCGGGGAACTCGGCGCGAGCGACCTCAGGATCGTCGATGCCACCTATGTGGATGCCGCCCTCGGCCGCGATCCCGCCGCCGAATATGAAAAGGCGCATATCCCGGGCGCGGTGTTCATGAACCTCGGCGAATTGCGCGATACCGACACCGACCTGCCGATGATGCTGCCGACCGCGGAGAAATTCGCGAGCCGGATGCAGAGCCTCGGACTCGGCGACGGCAGCCGCATCGTGCTCTACGACGCCTCGCCGTGGCATACCGCCGCGCGCGCCTGGTGGATGCTGCGCACCTTCGGCGCGCACGACGTCGCGATCCTCGACGGCGGCCTCGCCAAATGGCAGGCCGAGGGGCGCGAGACGGCGAGCGGCAAGGAAACGCTGCGCCACCGCCACTTCACCGTCTGGGCGGACCGGAAGAACGTGCGCGACCTCGCCCAGATGAAGGCGAACCTCGACAGCGGTGCCGAACAGGTGCTCGACGCGCGCTCGGCGGCCCGCTTCACCGGCGAGGAACCCGATCCGCGCCCGGCGACGCACGCCGGCCATATCCCGGGGTCGAAGAACCTGCCGTACACGGGAATCTTCAACGGCGACGGCACGTGGAAACAGGGTGCGGAGCTGAAGGCCGCGTTCGAGGGCGCCGGGATCGATCTCGACCAGCCGATCGCGCTGACCTGCGGTTCGGGGATCACTGCATCGACGCTCGCCTTCGGTCTGCACTTGCTGGGCAAGGACTCCGCGCTCTACGACGGCAGCTGGTCGGAATGGGGAGCGGATCGCTCGACGCCCAAGGCCATGGGAGCCCGGGAAAAGGTTGACGGATAATAGCGATGACCGCGTGCCGGATCGAACCCTGGGCGACGCCACCCGCGTCGTCCAGGCCGGCCGCCGCAAGGAATGGACCGGCGGGATCGTCAACCCGCCGGTCTGGCGCGCCTCGACGATCCTGTACGACAGCATCGCCGACCTGCGTGCCAATGCCGGCAAGGACACGCACCACCGCCTCTATTACGGCCGCCGCGGCACGCCGACGCAATGGAGCCTTGCCGACGCGCTGACCAGCCTCGAACCGGGGGCGGAGGCGACCTTCCTCTACCCCTCGGGCGTCGCCGCGATCGCCGCGGCGCTGCTGTCGGTGCTGTCGCCCGGCGACGAACTGCTGCTCGTCGACAGCGCCTACGACCCGACGCGCGGGCAGGCGATGCAGCTGCTCAAGCGGTTCGGCATCACCACGCGCTTCTACGATCCGCTGATCGGCGCCGGCATCGCCGGACTGATCGGCCCGGCGACCAAAGCCATCTTCATGGAAAGCCCCGGCAGCCTGACCTTCGAGGTGCAGGACGTGCCGGCGATCGTCGCGGTCGCGAAGGCGCACGGGCTGGTGACGCTGCTCGACAACACCTGGGCGACGCCGCTGTTCTTCCCCGCGATCGAAAAGGGCGTCGACCTGACGATCCTCGCCGCGACCAAATATGTCGTCGGCCATAGCGACGTCATGCTCGGATCGGTCACCGCCGCGCCGGGCCATTTCGCGCGGCTGCGCGACATGAGCTTCCAGCTCGGGCAGGTCGCCTCCCCCGACGACAGCTGGCTCGCCAGCCGCGGCCTGCGCACGATGGCGGTGCGGCTCGCGCAGCATCAGCGCAGCGCGCTGGAGATCGCGCGCTGGTTGCAGGACCGGCCGGAGGTCGCGGAGGTGCTCCACCCCGCCCTGCCCTCCTGCCCCGGCCACGCGCTCTGGGCGCGCGACTTCAAGGGATCGAGCGGGCTGTTCTCGTTCGTGCTCAACGGCGGCGACGAGGCGGCGCGTGCCGCGTTGATCGATACACTCAACTTGTTCGGTATCGGCTACAGCTGGGGCGGCTTCGAAAGCCTCGCCATCCCGGCGGACCCGGCGCGCATCCGCACCGCTGCGCCGCGCGCCTATGCCGGGCCGCTGGTCCGGTTGCATATCGGGCTGGAAGACCCCGCCGACCTCATCGCCGATCTGGAGCGCGGACTGGCCGCGTTCCGGGCGTTGGCGTGAGCCGGTAACGCATCATTGCAGGCTTAGCGGCTCCGGAGCGTCCGAATGAGGCTCCGGAGTTGCTATGCTGGCAATGACGAACGTCCGTTACTTCGTTGCCGAGGCGCGGGCGTCCTGGCCGTCGCCCTCGGGCGCCGCGACGATGTCGCGGGTCGTCGCGCCCTTGTCGACGACGTTGGTCGAGGGATCGCCGACCGACGAGCGGATGCCGGCATCCGCGGTATCGCCGCCGGCCTGGCTGACGACGCCGTTTTCCGCCGCCGACCGCTGCGTGTTGCCGCCGAACAGCGCGTCGAGCGTCTGTGCCTGCGTCGCATTGTCCTGCGGGCGGGCGGTGCCGGGCTGCGGGGGGACGAGGTTGAAATCGGGCGGAACCACCAGCGGCGCCTGACGCGCGACCGCGAACTCGTCGGGGCGCGCCCGGTCGTAGCCGCGCTTGCCGCAGCCCGAGAGGAGGACGACGCAGGCGAGGCCGGCGAGAATCGGAACTGACTTACGCATGGGGATTCTCCGAGGGAATATCGCGCTTGTCGCGCATCAGGAGCGCGCGGACAAGCAGCACCAGCACGCCGAGGGTGATCGCCGCATCGGCGACGTTGAAGACGAGGAACGGCCGCCAGTCGCCGAAATGCAGGTCGGCGAAATCGACGACATAGCCGAACCGCACGCGGTCGACGATATTGCCGAGCGCCCCGCCCAGGATCGCACCCAGCGCGATCCGGTCGGCGCGGTTGGGTTCGCGCGTCATCCACACCGCGACCGCCACCGCGATCGCGCCGGTCATCGCCACCAGCGCCCAGCGCATCGTGTTGCTGTCGGCGTGCAGCAGCCCCAGCGAGATGCCGTGGTTGGCAACGAAGCGCAGGTTGAAGAAGGGTGTGATGACGCGTTCGGCGGTCAGCTCGTTGAGCTGCAGCACGTCGGTGACCGCGAACTTCGACGCCTGATCCGCGACGAACAGGATCGCCGCGGTGACGAGGCCGGCGACGGGAGCGTTACGCATGGGCGACCACGCTGTCGCAGCGATCGCACAGCGCACCGTCCACGCTCACCTCGGGCAGGTGCCGCCAGCAGCGGCCGCACTTGCGATAGTCGGTGCGGCTCACCGCGACATCCTCGCCCTTGCTCACCCGCGCGACGATGAACGTCTCCGCCAGCGCCGCCGCCGACAGCGGCATCTCCGGCACCGTCACTTCGGCCTCGAGGCTGGAGCGGACGGTCTTCTCGCGGCGCAGCGGCTCGATCGCCTCGGTCACCGTGGTGCGCAGGCGACGCACGTCAGCCCAGTCGGTAGCGAGCGGCTCGTCCCCGGGCAACGCCGGCAGCTCGGGCCATTCGAGGAAATGCACCGAGCCATCCTCGCTCGGGAAGCGCGCCTGCCACACTTCCTCGGCGGTGAAGCACAGGATCGGCGCGGCGTAGCGGACGAGCGCATGGAACAGCGTGTCGAGCACCGTCCGGTAGGCGCGCCGCTTCGGATCGGTCGCCGCATCGCAATAGAGCGAATCCTTGCGGATATCGAAGAAGAAGGCGGACAGATCCTCGTTGGCGAAGTCGGTCAGGCGACGCAAATAGCGGTTGAGTTCATAGCCGTCCGCCGCCTCGCGCAGGTCCATGTCGAGCTGGCCGAGCAGGGTCAGCACGTAGCGTTCCAGCTCGGGCATTTCCTCCACCTCGACCCGCTCGCTCTCGTCGAACCCGTCAAGCGCGCCGAGCAGGTAGCGGAAGGTGTTGCGCAGCTTGCGATAGCCGTCGGACGCGGTGCCGAGCACCTCCTTGCCGATCCGCACGTCGTCGAAATAGTCGGTCGAGGCGACCCACATGCGCAGGATGTCAGCGCCGCTCTCGCCGATCACCTTGAGCGGATCGACGACGTTGCCGAGGCTTTTCGACATCTTGCGCCCCTGCCCGTCGAGCGCGAAGCCGTGGGTCAGCACCGCATCGTACGGCGCCCGTCCGCGTGTGCCGCAGCTTTCGAGGAGCGACGACTGGAACCAGCCGCGATGCTGGTCGCTGCCCTCGAGATACAGATTGGCGCGGACGTCCGCACCGTAGCGTGCCTCGACGGTGAAGACGTGGGTCGAGCCGCTGTCGAACCAGACGTCGAGGATGTCGTTCTGCGGCTCGTAATCGGCGAGGTCATGCGCCGCGCCGAGCAGCGTCTGGTGGTCCGCGGTGAACCACGCATCCGCGCCGCCGTCGCGGAAGGCGGCGACGATCCGCGCATTGACCGCCGGATCGTTGAGATAGTCGCCGCTCGTGCGGTTGACGTAGAGCGCGATCGGCACGCCCCAGGCGCGCTGGCGGCTGATGACCCAGTCGGGCCGCCCCTCGACCATCGAACGGATGCGGTTCTGCGACCGCGCCGGCACCCAGTCGGTATGCTCGATCGCGTCGAGCGCGGTCTCGCGCAGCGTCGCGCCGTTGCTCGCCCCGCTGGTCGCACCGTCGCCGGCGTTGAGGATCGCGCGGTCCATCGGGATGAACCATTGCGGCGTCGCGCGGAAGATCACCTTCGCCTTCGACCGCCACGAATGCGGGTAGCTGTGCGCGAAATCGTCCGACGCCGACAGCAAGGCGTTCGCCGCGCGCAGGTCGGTGCAGATCGGCCCGTCGCTCGCGACGAACTTCTTGTTGATGACGCTGCCCTGCCCGCCGAGCCAGCCCCAGTCGGCGCGGTACATGCCCGCGCCATCGACCGCGAACACCGGATCGATGCCATGCGCCTTGCACAGCAGGAAATCGTCCTCACCATGGTCGGGCGCCATGTGGACGAGGCCGGTGCCGGCCTCGCGCGTCACGAATTCGCCCGGCAGGAACGGCCGCGGTTTCGCGAAAAAGCCGCCGACGCGATGCATCGGATGCAGCGCGGTCGCGCCCTCCAGCGCGGCGCCCTTCACCAGCGCGAGGAATTCCTCCATCGCGATGCCGGTGCGCTTGCCGAACGCCTCCATCAGGTTTTCCTCGACGAGGAAACGCCGGCCGCCACATGCGAACAGCACGTAATCGAGCGCCGGATTATAGGCGAGCGCCTGATTGACCGGGATCGTCCACGGCGTCGTCGTCCAGATCACCGCGGTCGCCCCGACCAGGATGTCCGCTTCCGGCGCGGTGGCGATCTCGAAGCCGACGTCGATCTGGGTCGAGACGATGTCTTCATATTCGACCTCCGCCTCGGCCAGCGCGGTCTTCTCGACCGGCGACCACATGACGGGCTTGGCGCCGCGATAGAGCTGGCCGCTCTCGGCGAACTTGAGCAATTCGCCGACGATCGTCGCCTCTGCGTCGTAGTTCATCGTCAGATACGGATCGGCCCAGTCGCCCATCACGCCCAGCCGCTGGAACTGGTCGCGCTGCACGCCCACCCACGTGTCGGCATAGGCGCGGCATTCGGCGCGGAACTGCGCGACCGGCACCTCGTCCTTGTTCCGCTTCTTCGCCCGATACGCCTCCTCGACCTTCCATTCGATCGGCAGGCCGTGGCAGTCCCAGCCCGGTACGTAGGGCGCATCCTTGCCCATCAGCGACTGGCTGCGGACGATGATGTCCTTCAGCACCTTGTTCATCGCATGGCCCATGTGGATGTCGCCGTTGGCGTAGGGCGGGCCGTCGTGCAGGATGAAGCGCTCCCGCCCGGCGCGCTGCTCGCGTAGCCGGTCGTAGACGCCGATCCGCGCCCATCGCTCCAGGATCGCCGGCTCCTTTGCGGCGAGGCCCGCCTTCATCGGAAAATCGGTCTTCGGCAGGAAGACGGTGTCGCGCCAGTCTGTCGGGGCGGTGTCGGGAGCGTCGGTCATAGGTGCCGCGGCATTAGCGCGGCTTGGAGCCCGCGTCATGCGTAGATTATCGGGGCGGGCGGGCGCGGGCTCAGACGGCACGACGCAGCCGTCGCCCCGCGCCGATCGCGCCGCACCAGAGCAACGTCTCGATCCCGGCATAGCCGAGGCCCAGGTGCGGCGGTCGCGCCGCGAGCACGTCGCCGATGCCGACCGCGCCGGAGCGCAGCCCCGCCCGCCCGATCCGCGCCCAGCGCCGGGCGGTTTCCCAGCGGATCAGCTTGCGGCTTTCCGCATCCGGCCGATGCTGCGCGATGAAGGCGGCCTGCAGGGTCGCGATGCCGTTGCCCAGCCGGATCAGCGTCGTGCGGTCCGGCACCGGTTCGCCGCCCATATTGTGCAGCACCAGCAGGCGCGCGAGCGCCGCCGCCGCATCATCCCCCAGCAACGACGCATGACGTTCGGCCAGCACGCGCGTCGCCGATGCCCGCATCGTGTCGGTGAAGCGTTTCGACGCGCCGCCGGCATGCTGGCGGTAGACCAGCAGCGGCGCGTCGATCCGCGCGATCCGGCCGAACGCCGATATACGGCCATAAAGGTCGAAATCCTCGGCATAGAGGATCTCGGGCCGGGTGAACGGGTCGAGCCGCCGCGCGACCTCGCCGCGGATCATCACCGTCGACCAGACGATCGGATTCTCGATCCAGCTCAGCCAGGCGATCAGGTCGGGCGTCGTGTGCGGCGCATAATGCATCGCCGACACCTTGCCGTCGCGCAGCTGCTCCGCCTGCGTACCGACCAGCACGACGTCGGGATGCGCCTCCAGATAGGCGACCTGCGTCGCCAGCCGCCTGGGGTGGCAGAGGTCGTCCTGGTCCAGCCCGGCAATATAGCGCCCCCGCGCCGCGGCCACACCGCGGTTGCGGGTGCGCACCGGGCCGCCGTTCTCCGCATTCTCGATCAGGCGGACGCGCGGGTCGGCCCAGCTGCGCACGAGGTCGCGCGTGTCGTCCGACGAACAATCGTCGACCACGATCGCCTCCCATTCGGTCAGCGTCTGTGCGGCGAGCGACACCAGCGTATCGCCGATGAACGCCGCCCCGTTATAGCCGGGGATGACGACCGAAACGACCGGATCGCTCATGCCGCGGCCCGGTCGCCCGCCACCCTGTCATGCTGCTCCAGTCCCAGCAGCTGATCGACGATCATCTGGCCGACGTCGTTCTGCCACAGCCACAGGCCGTTGGCCTGCCCGCGGAAGCTCGCCTCGCCGCCCAGCCGTCCCCAGGGCACGAAGCCCGCGGACAGGCCGATGCCATAGGCGCCCGGGACGGGACGGTCCTGCGCATCGAGGATGCGGCAGTGGCGATCGACCATCGGCCGCCCCTCGTGGTGCGCCAGCGCCAGCGGCGTGCCGTCGATCCCGAGCAGCGGCACCGCGCGCGGCCGATAGCCGAGCGCCCCCACCACCAGATCGGCGTCGGCGATGATCCGCCGCGCCTCGGCATCCCCGTCGCCGGCGATCCGGTGCGCGGTGACGCGCGGATCGGGGGTCCGCCCGCCCAGCGCCAGCATCCGCAACACCAGCTCGCGCGATTCGAGCCGCAGTCCCGCCAGCCGCAGCACGAAGCCGCTGACCGGGCAGATGTCGTTCTCGTCGAAATCGTGGAAACCCTCGGCATGCGCCGCCGCGATCGTCGGATAGAAGGGCTTCAGGGGCTGGCGATGCAGGATCGTCACCGCCCCCGCGCCGAAGGCGAAGCCCGGCTGGTTCTTGAGCAGCAGCACCGCCGCCGCGATCGCGCTGGTCGAGGCGCCGATGATCGCGACCTTCGGTGCGGGTCGTCCGCGCAGCCGCTCGTGCACCTGCTCGACCCCGCCGAGCCGCAGCAGGGTATCGGACCGCATCAGCCGCCGGCCGGCGAGCGTCCCCAGCGGCACACCGGCGACGCGCTTGCCCGCGACCTGTTCGTCGGTCTGATAGCCGCCCGTCGCCACGACGACGTTGCGCGACACGAGCGTACGGTCGATCCCGGATGCGTCCCTGACGGTCGTCCGCCAGCGGCCGTCGGGGGTGCGCTGCACGGCGGTCGCGTCATGCCCGGTCAGCACCTCGCCGCCATGCGCCGCGACGATGCCCTTCAGCCGGTCCGCCGTCACCGACAGCAGCGGCGCGGTATCGGTCAGCGGCGCGCCCAGCTCGGCGACATAGCGCTGCATCAGCTGCCCGGCCGGATGATGCTCCAGCGCGGCGAGTTCGGGATGCGGATTGTTCTTCACCGCCGACAGGAAGGTTTCGGCGGTGGTGTCCGAGCGGATCGCGTAATTGCCAAGCTCGCCCGCGCCCATCCGCGTCCGCCGCTCGACGATCGCGAAGCCCGCCTCGACCAGCGGCACCAGCTTGTTCTGCTTGCTCGCCGACGTCAGCATCGCGGTGCCGGCGGGGCCGCCGCCGATCACCACCGTCGACAGGTCCCTCGCGTGCATCGTCTCTCCCATCCGCGCCATCGCGGTGTCCGCGACCCGTTCGATCGCCGTCATCAATCGTCCGGCGATCACCGGCGCGTCGGCCGGCGTCATCGCATCGGTGATCGGCAGGCTCAACATCCGTGCGGCGATGGCGTCGGCGACCGGCGTCGGCTCGACCAGCGCGACGTCGCGAAACAGCGGCTGCTCGCCGATATGCGGGCTGAAATACTGGCCGACGCCGACCCCGTCCGCCGCCAGCGCGGCGACGATCGTCGGACGATAGGCGGCGAGATCGGCGGGCAGCAGCACCGGCATGAACTGCGTCGCCTGCCGCCGCCCCTGCCGCCCCTGCATCGTGAACGCCGGCAACGCCGCGCGATAGGCGGTGTCGATCGCGGCGCGATGGTCGCAGACCGCATCGATCTCGGCGAGCTTGGCGCGCGCCATCAGCGCGATCACCTCGGGCAGTTTGGCGTTGATGCCGGGCAGGGTCGCGCTGCGGCCGCCCTCGAACCCGAAGTTTATCATGCTGCGCAGCTGGTCGATCAGGGCGCGATCGCCGCTGTGGATCAGCCCGCCCTCCGCGACCGAGAAGGTCTTGGTCGCGTGCATCGAATAGACGATGGCGAACGGCGCGCCCGTCCCGAATCCGCGCCCGTCGGCATCGAGCGTGCCGAGCGACGCCGCCGCATCGATCGCCACGCCGACCTGATAATGTTTCGCCAGCCACGCATAGCGGTCGAGGTCGATCGCCGTCCCGAACGTCGCATAGGGCACGATCACGCCGATCCGCTCGCCGTGGCGCGCCAGCAGCGCCTCTTCCTGCACGGGATCGGCCGCCCATGTCGCGGGCTCGATATCGCAGATCAGCGGCGTCAGCCCCGCCCAGAGCGCCGCCTGCGCGGTCGCGGCAAAGGTCAGTGCCGGCATCAGCGCCAGCGTGCCGGGCCGCGGATGCATCCCCGCCGCCTGCCGCATCGCCACCATCAGCCCCAAGGTCGCATTGCCGACCGCCAGACTCGCGCCGGTGCCGCCGAACATCCGCCCGGTGATCTCCGCCTCGAACGCGCGCACTTCTGGGCCGTTGTTGCTGAACACGCCCGACGCCTCGATCCGGCGCAAACCCTCGGTCAGCGCACTCAGCCGCGGCGGATTGGGCGCGATCAGCGGAAATTCCATGGGTCGAGAGTCCTGCAAGTCCAGACCACCCGCCTAACGCCCGGCGCCTAAGAAGCCGTTAGCGATGGCCAGCAACATTGCGCAACACTATTGACTGCCGAGGCAACCATTGCCATGGCAACCACATGCCGTTCTATACCGACTCGAACTTCCACCCCGAAAATTCGATCGGCTATCTGATCCGCCGGTCGGAGCAGCTCGGCACCGTCGCGCTCGAACCGGTGTTCGCCGCGCACGACATCACCAAGACGCAGTGGAGCGCGCTCGTCGCGCTGCATTTCGATCGCGCCTCGACCTGTGCGGAGATCGCCCGCGACCTCGGCCACGACAAGGGCGCGACGACGCGGCTGGTCGATACGCTGGAGGAGCGCGGCTGGGTGACCCGCACGCGCGAGGACGGCGATCGCCGGATGGTCCGCGTCGCCCTGACGCCGTCGGGCGACGCGATCGCCGCGAGGGTCCGCGACGCGGTCATCGCCATCTGGAACGACTGGCTGGGCGACTGGCCGGCGGCGGACGTCACCGACCTGATCCGCCTGCTCGGCCGATTGCGCGACACCCTGCAACAGACTCCGGACGAAGGCGGACCCGCGTGACGATAGCGAAACTTTCCCCATTGGCGGTGCTGCTGCTCAGCGCCTGCGCCGTGCCGCACAGCCCGCCGGCGGTGGCGCCGGTCGCGCCCGCGACGCTCGGCCTCACCGGCCCCGCCACGCCCGCCATCGCCGACCGATGGTGGACCGGCTTCGGCGACGCGCAGCTCGACCGTCTCGTCACCGATGCCACCGCGGGCAACCCGACGCTCGCCGCCGCGCTCGCCCGCGTGGCGCAGGCGCAGGCGGTGCTCGCCGGCCGCGACGCCGCCAACGGCCCCGACCTGACGCTCGACGGATCGGCGCAGGTCGCGCGTCTGTCGGGTCGCTACACCATCCCGCCGCCCTTCGCCGGCTCGGTCCGCTTCGTCGGGCAGGCGCAGGCCAACCTCAACTGGAACCTCGACCTGTTCGGCCGGCAGAAGGCCGCGATCGAGGGCGCCCGCGCCTCGACGCAGGCGGCGGCGCTCGACCTCGCCGCCGCGCGCCTCGCCATCGCCGGATCGGTCGTCCAGACCTATATCGACCTCGCCCGCGCCGAGACGGAGGCCGGGATCGCCCGCCGCACCATCGAGACGCGGCAGGATTCGCTGCGGCTGGTCAACATCCGGATCCGCAACCGCCTCGCCAGCAACCTGCAGGCCACCGCCGCGCAGACATTGCTCGCGCAGGCGCAGACCGCGCTGGTCCGGGCCGAGGGCACGCGCGCGCTGGCGACCAACGCACTCGCCGCACTCGCCGGTCGCGGTCCCGAATATGCCGCGGCGATCCGTCCCGCCACGCTGAACGTCGACGCCGCGCTGCCGCTGCCCGCGCAGGTGCCCGCCGACCTGCTCGCGCGCCGGCCCGACATCGCCGCCGGCCTTGCCCGCATCGATGCCGCCGCCGCCGGGCGGCAGGTCGCGCGCCGCGCTTTCTATCCCAACGTCAACCTCGCCGCGCTGGCGGGCTTCCAGGCGGTCGGGCTCGGCAATCTGTTCAGCCTCGACGCCGGCACCGCCGGCGCCGGTCCCGCGATCCATCTGCCGCTGTTCGACAACGGCCGGCTGAAGGCCGATCTTGCCGGCGCCACCGCCGCGCTCGACCTCGCCACGGCCGACTATAACGACCGCGTCGTCGGCGCGGTCCGCGAGGCGGCGGACGCGATCGCAATGATCGGCAACCTCGCGCAGCAGCGCGCGCGCACCGCAGAGGTCGTCCGCGGCTTCGGCGAGACCAACCGCCTCAACGCGATCCGCGTCGCCAGCGGCCTCGATAGCAAGCTCGATCTCGTCGACAACGACGTCCGCCTGCTCGACGCCGAGCTCGCCCAGGCCAATCTCGCCGCCGAAGCGGCCCGCCAGCGCGTCGCGCTGGTGCTGGCGCTCGGTGGCGGCTTCATCCCGCAGGAACCCCGCCGATGACCGATACACAAGCCCCCGCGCCGCAACCCGAGGCGGAAGGCGGCAAGCCGCGCGCCCGCCGCCGCGGCTTCCTGATCCTCGGCCTCGTCGTCGCGATCGGGCTGATCGTCTGGGCGGTCTTCCACTTCCTGCTCGCCAAGCCCGAACAGGAAACGGACGACGCCTATGTCGCCGGCGACGTCGTCGCGATCACCGCGCGCGATCCCGGCCAGATCACCGCGATCCACGCCGACAACACGCAGACGGTGAAGGCCGGCGCACCGCTGCTCGACCTCGATCCCGCGACGGCGGACGTCGCGCTCGCCTCGGCCGAGGCGGAACTCGCCCGCGCCGTCCGCGCCACCCGCGCCGACATCGGCAAGGTGTCGGAAAGCGGCGCCGCGGTCGTCCAGGCGCGCGCGCAGCTCGCCGCCGCCACCGCCGACTATGCCCGCCGCCAGGGTGCCGCGGCGCAGGGCGCGATCTCCGGCGAGGAACTCGCGCATGCCGCCGATGCGGTGAAGGTCGCGCGCGCCAACCTCAACCTCGCGCTCAGCCAGCAGACGCAGTCGCGCTCGGCGGTGCAGGGGACGGACACCAGCACCAACCCCGCCGTGCTCGCCGCCGCCGCCGCCTATCGCCGCGCCGCGATCACGCGCAGCCACATGCACATCGTCGCGCCGATCGACGGCGTCGTCGCGCAGCGCACCGTCCAGCTCGGCCAGCAGGTCGCACCCGGCACGCCGCTGATGGCGGTGGTGCCGCTCGACAAGGTGTGGGTCGACGCCAATTTCCGCGAAACCCAGCTCAAGGACCTGCGCATCGGCCAGCCCGCGACGATCACCGCCGACATGTACGGCGAAGACGTGGTGTTCCACGGCCGGGTGATCGGCGTCGGCGCCGGCTCGGGCAACGCCTTCGCCTTGCTGCCGCCGCAGAACGCCTCCGGCAACTGGATCAAGATCGTCCAGCGCGTGCCGGTGCGCATCGGCCTCGACCCGCGCGAACTCGCACGCAATCCGCTGCGCGTCGGCCTGTCGGTCAATGCGACGGTCGATACCGCCGACCTCGGCGGCCAGCGCCTCGGCCGCGCCGCGACCCAGGCCTATGGCCGCAAGCCCACCGACGGCAGCGACCCCGCGGTCGAGGCCCGCATCCGCCAGATCATCGCCGCCAACCGCTGATGATCGTGCTGCTGTCCTCACCCGTCGCCGGCTACGCCGTCTTTTCGCTCTCCCGGCGGGAGAGGGAGGGAGGCGCGCAGCGCCGGAAGGGTGAGGGCAGCACGCTCCGTTGGGACAAACGCTGATGCCCGCCCAACCCGCCCCCCTCACCGGCGGCAAGCTCGCGCTGATCGCCTTCGCGCTCGCGCTCGGCACGTTCATGATGGTGCTCGACACCACCATCGCCAACGTGTCGCTGACGACGATCGCGGGCAACCTCGGCGTATCGAGCGACAATTCGACGTGGATCATCACCGCCTTCGCCGTCGCGAACGGCGTCGCGGTGCCGCTGACCGGCTGGCTGATGGGCCGGTTCGGCGTCGTGCGCACCTTCTGCACCGCGGTCGCGCTGTTCACGCTCGCCTCCTTCCTGTGCGGGATCGCGTGGAGCCTGCAATCGCTGATCGTCTTCCGCATCATCCAGGGCGCGGTGTCCGGCCCGATGATGCCGGGCAGCCAGGCGCTGCTGATCTCCGTCTTTCCCGCCGACAAGCGCAGCACCGCCCTCGGCGTCTGGTCGATGACCACGCTGGTCGGCCCGGTGATGGGGCCGATCCTCGGCGGCTACATCAGCGACAATTACCATTGGAGCTGGATCTTCCTCATCAACGTGCCCTTCGGCATCTTCACCGCGCTCGTCTGCTGGCGCGGGCTCAAGACGCGGGAGACGCCGACGCGCAAGCTGCCGATCGACACCGTCGGGCTGGGGCTGCTCGTCGTCTGGGTCGGCGCGCTCCAGATCATGCTCGATCTCGGCAAGAACGCCGACTGGTTCAACGACACCACGATCTGCGTCATGGCGGTGGTCGCCGCGATCGGCTTCGTCGCCTGGGTGATCTGGGAACTGACCGACGCCAATCCGGCGGTCGACCTCAGCCTGTTCAAGAGCCGCAATTTCGCGATCGGCAACATCGCCTTCTGCCTCGGCTATGCGGTGTTCTTCGCCAACATCCTGATCCTGCCGCTCTGGCTGCAGACGCAGGTCGGCTATACCGCGACCTGGGCGGGCCTGATCGCCGCGCCGAGCGGCATCGTCGCGGTGTTCCTGTCGCCGCTCGCGGCACGGTTGTCGGGCAAGGTCGATGCGCGCATCCTCGCCACCATCGCCTTCCTCGCCTTTGCGACCTCCTATTACATGCGCTCGGGGTATACGACGAGCGCGAGTTCGTGGGACTTCATGCTGCCGCTTCTCGTGCAGGGCATCGCGATGAGCATCTTCTTCCTGTCGATGCTGACCATCTCGCTCGACGGCATCCCGCCGCAGCGGCTGCCCTCGGCAACTGGCATCTCCAACTTCGCGCGCATCGTCGCGGGTTCGTTCGCCGCCTCGATCATCACCACCGCCTGGGACCGGCGCGAGGCGCTGCACCAGAGCCGCCTGTCGGAGGTGGTGGGTCAGGGCATGCCGCTGCGGATGGCGAGCGAGGCGTTGCAGGGCATGGGCGCGACCTCGACGCAGGCCGCGGCGGCGATCACCCGCCAAATGGTCGGCCAGGCCTATCTGCTCGCCTCGACCGACCTGTTCCGCGTCTCGGCATGGGTGTGCGCGGCGCTGATCGTGATCGTCTGGTTCACCCGCCGGCCCAAAGGCGGCCACGGTCCGGTCGCGGCGGACTGATTCGGGCAGGGATCTTCGGCCAGGGTTGTTCGGACGGGTTCGGCAGGAGCCGCCTTCCTCGGTCAAAGGAGCGAAGACGACCCCTGCCTTGCCCGATACGACGCCCGACCGGGGCGGGATGTTCCCGCTGCGGCCCTGTCGGCGCGGCGCGTCGGTTGACCCCGCCAGCGTCCTTGCCTACCTCTCGGGCCATGACCGCCCCCACCATCCTCCTGGTAGAGGACGATCCCGCCCTTCGGACCCTGACCACGCGCGCGTTGCAGGAAAACGGCTATCTCGTCCGCCCCGCCTCGGCCGCGCCCGAGATGTGGCTGGCGCTGGAGGCAGGCCCCGTCGACCTCATCCTGCTCGACATCATGCTGCCGGGTACCAGCGGCATCGACCTGTGCCGGACCCTCCGCCAGAAGAGCGAGGTCCCGATCATCTTCATCAGCGCCAAGGGCAGCGAAACCGACCGCGTCGTTGGCCTCGAACTCGGCGCCGACGATTACATCGCCAAGCCGTTCGGCACCCGCGAACTGATCGCCCGCATCCGCGCCGTCCTGCGCCGCGGCTCGCTGGAGCGCAGCCCGGGCGAGCGCGAGGAGGGCGTGCTGACCTTCGACGGATGGCAGGTCACGCTGCCCCGACGCGAGCTCACCTCGCCCACCGGCGCGGTCGTCGACCTCACCGGCGCCGAATTCGACCTGCTCGTCAGCCTTGCCGAACATGCCGGCCGCGTCATCGCCCGCGAACGGCTGATCGAACTGTCGCGCACCCGCCTCGGCGACAGCTCGGACCGCAGCATCGACGTGCTCATCAGCCGCCTGCGCCGCAAGCTGTCGAGCGCGGGGAAGGACGCGCCGATCATCACCGTCCGCGGCGTCGGCTACATGCTCAACATAGAGGTGACGCGCCGTTGATCGCCGGTCGCGTTCCCGCGTCCCCGGCATGAAACGCTTCCTGCGCCCGTCGATCGGCATCATCGGCCAGATCGTCGCCATTCTCCTGCTGACGATGGTCATCGAATTCGGCGTCAGCACGTTGCTCTACGAGCGTGCCAGCCAGTTCGCGGTGCGCGACGACGAGGCGCGCCGCCTCGCCGAACATCTCGTTATCGCCCGCCGCCTGATCGCCGAACAGCCGGTGTCGCGCCGCGACGACATGGCCGAGGACCTCACCACCGAACGCTATGCGCTGCACTGGCAGCAGGACCTGCCCGCGCCGCCCCCGATCGCGCCCGCGCTCGACAGCATGCGGCATCAGGTCGTGGAATGGGAACCGTCGCTCGCCGCTACCGACCTGCGCCTGAAGCTCACCTCGCCCGGGCGCAGTTCGGTCGTCACCGGCGGGCTGCAGCTGCCCGACGGCAGCTGGCTCTATTTCCGCACGCTCGAACCGCTCCACAACCTCAACCTCGCCGCCGAACGCATCCTGCTCGCGCTGATCCCGGCGCTCGCGCTGATGATCCTCGGCGGACTGCTGATCCGCCGCGCGCTGCGGCCGATGCGCCAGCTCGCCGCCGCCGCCGACAGCTTCGGCGATACCGAGCACGATCCCATTTCCGAAGCCGGCCCGCGCGAGGTGCGCCACGTCGTCGCCGCCTTCAACCGCATGGCGGCGCGCATCCAGCGGCTGATCGCCGACCGGACGCAGGCGCTCGCCGCGGTCGGCCACGATTTGCGCACCCCCCTCGCCCGGCTGCGCCTGCGCGCCGACGGCGTCGACGACGCCCCCACCCGCGCCGCGATCCAGCGCGACATCGGCGAGATGGAGGCGATGGTCACCTCGCTGCTCGCCTTCCTCGGCGGCGACAGCGATCCCGAAACGCCGGTGCTCACCGACATCGCCGTGCTCTGCGCGACGCTGATCGACGATGTCGAGGATCGCGACCTGCCCGGCGTCTACGAGGGGCCCGCGCATTGCGAGGTCACCGTCCGCCCCGTCGCGCTGAAGCGCGCGCTCGCCAATCTGGTCGAGAATGCGCTCCATTACGCCGGCAACGTCACGATCCGGCTCGACAGCGCACCCGCGGGCGTGACGATCGGCGTCGAGGACGACGGCGCCGGCATTCCCGAGGATCAGCTGCGCCGCGTGCTCGAACCCTTCGTCCGGCTCGACACCGCCCGGCCGCGCGACACGATCGGCTTCGGCCTCGGCCTGCCGATCGTCGCCCGCATCGTCGAATCGGAGGGCGGCGTGCTCACCCTGTCCAACCGCGCCCAGGGCGGCCTGCGCGCCACGATCTTCGTGCCGCGCTAGTCGCCGGGCCCGCTCCCCGCCCTGCCACCGGTTCCGCCGCGCAAACACCGGCAACACAATAAAACAATCCCGTCGCGCCGCCGCATCGTACGTCCGGTACGATCGCAGCCCGATGCGGCTGTCGCCGCTCGCGAAGGCAGCGATATGAACCAGATCCTCAGCGCCCTCAAATTGCCGTCGATGCCGGTCGTCACGCGCGACCTCACCGCATCGATCGTCGTCTTCCTCGTCGCGATGCCGCTCTGCATGGGCATCGCGGTCGCGTCCGGCGTGCCGCCCGAAAAGGGCCTCATCACCGGCATCATCGGCGGCATCGTCGTCGGCATGCTCGCGGGTTCGCCGTTGCAGGTCAGCGGCCCCGCCGCCGGCCTCGCCGTCGTCGTCTTCGAACTCGTCCGCGATCAGGGCCTGTCCGCGCTCGGCCCGATCCTGATCCTCGCCGGTGCGATCCAGGTCGTCGCCGGCATCGCCCGCCTCGGCGGCTGGTTCCGCGCGATCAGCCCAGCGGTCGTCCACGGCATGCTCGCCGGCATCGGCGTGCTGATCGTCGTCGGCCAGTTCCACGTCCTGTTCGACGCCAAGCCGCTCCCCAGCGGCCTCCAGAACCTCGCCGCCGCCCCCGGCCGCCTGCTCGGCCTGTCGGTCGATTCGATCCAGGCCGCCGAACTCGCTTTCGGCATCGGCATGCTGACGATCATCGCCATGCTCGGCTGGGAAAAGCTGCGCCCGGCGTCGATGAAGCTCGTCCCCGGCGCGCTGGTCGGCGTGCTCGCCGGCACCTTCGCCGCGCTCGCGTTCGGCCTCGACGTCGCCCGCGTCAACGTGCCGCAGTCGATCGCCTCGGCGATCACGCTGCCCGGCACCGAGCTGTTCGCCAAGTGGATGGACCCGGCGATCATCACCGCCGCGCTCGCCATCGCCTTCATCGCCAGCGCCGAGACGTTGCTCTCCGCCGCCGCGGTCGACCGCATGCACGACGGCGTCCGCACCAACTACAACAAGGAATTGCGCGCGCAGGGCATCGGCAACCTGCTGTGCGGCCTCGCCGGCGCGCTGCCGATGACCGGCGTCATCGTCCGCTCCTCCGCCAACGTGCAGGCGGGCGCGACCACCCGGATGTCGACCGTCTTCCACGGCATCTGGATCCTCGGCTTCGTCGCGCTGCTGCCCTGGCTGCTGCGCGAGATCCCGATGGCGGCGCTGGGCGCGATCCTCGTCGTCACCGGCTGGCGCCTCGTCAGCCTCAGCCATGCCCGCCACCTGCTCTCGCACTACGGCCCGCTGCCCGCCTTCATCTGGCTAGCGACGCTGGTCACCGTCGTCGCCGAGGACCTTCTGACCGGCGTGCTGGTCGGCATCGGTCTGTCGATGCTCGAGCTGGTCCCGCACATCCGTCGCCTCGGCCTCAACGTGTCGGAGGGCGAATATGCCGGCGCGCATGCGATCAACCTGTCGGGTTCGGCGACCTTCGTATCGCTGCCCAAGCTGTCCGACACGCTGGAGCGGGCGCCGGCGGGCCAGGCGGTGCGGCTCGACGTCACCAACCTGTCGACGGTCGACCATACCTGCGCCGAGCTCATCAAGGACTGGTTCCAGCGGCGTCGGGCCGCCGGCGATGCGGTCGAGCTGTTCGGGGCGCGTGGCAAGACTGCCGCACTCGCGCACTGATCGTCGGTCAGCAACGTTTCGTTACAAAAAGGCAAAGGTTTGGCCACAATGCTGCGATAGCGAATAGGCGTTCGGGAATGACTGGTGCCCCTTCACAGCCGTGAAGCGAGCGCGCCGGCGGCCCGGACGCAGGAGGGACCCTCCAACCGTTGAAAGGGGTCCCATGAAGTATCTCAGCCTGGCCGCAGCATCGCTCGCAGCCTTGATCGCCGTTCCCGCCGCCGCGCAGGAAACCGCACCACCCAAGCCGGTCACCGTCACCGGCAGCGTCGGCATCGTCTCCGACTATCGCTTCCGCGGCGTGTCGCAGAGCGACAAGCAGCTCGCCGTCCAGGGCGGCCTGACCATCGCGCACGAAAGCGGCCTCTACATCGGTACCTGGGGTTCGAACCTCGCCGGCTGGGGCACGTTCGGCGGCGCCAACATGGAACTCGACCTGATCGCGGGCTACAAGGTCCCGGTCGGCGGCGGCACGCTCGACGTCGGCGCGACCTGGTATATGTATCCGGGCGGCTTCGACAACACCGACTTCATCGAACCCTATGCCAAGCTGTCCGGCACGCTCGGACCGGTCGGCCTGACCGCCGGCGTCGCCTATGCGCCCAAGCAGGAAGCGCTCGGCGCGTGGTACGCCAACGGCACCGCCGCGGCGAACGGCGTCTATACCAAGCCCGGCGACAAGAACGACAACCTCTACGTCTGGGGCGACATCAGCAGCGCGGTGCCCAACACCGGCCTGACGCTGAAGGCACATTTCGGCTATTCGAAGGGCAATGACGGGCTCGGTCCGTTCGCGACCAGCGTCGCGCCGACCGGCGAATATGCCGACTGGCTGCTCGGTGCCGACTATGCGATCGCCGGCACGCCGCTGACCGTCGGCGTCGCCTATACCGACACCGACATCAGCAAGCGCGAATCGGCCTATCTGCAGCCGAGCTTCAGCAAGGGCCAGGACGGGGTCGGCACGATCGCCGGCGCCACCGCCGTCTTCTCGCTGACCGCGGCTTTCTGACGCAAAACGCCTCCCCGGCACGGGGAGGCGACCGGCGGGCTTCCACGACCGCGATCCGGCGTGGAAGCCCCCTCGTCCTGCCGACGCCGGCCACGGCAGGACGGAACCACGACGCGCCCGCAGCGCTACGCCCCCTATGCATGACGCGCTGATCTTCACCCCCGACCACGTCGACCTCACCCGCTCGCCGCTCCGCCGCGGCATCGCCGAGCCGACCTATGTCCTCGGCGCGTTCAATCCCGGCTTCACCCGGCTGCCCAACGGCAACCTGCTGCTGATGGTCCGCATCGCCGAGGCGCTGTCCCAACCGGTCCGCGACGATCATGCGCATGCGATCCGCTGGACGCCCGCAGGCTATGTCCTCGACGCCTGGCCGCTCGACCGGGTCGACATGACCGATCCCCGCCAGTTCGAACTGAAGGGCAGCCGCCACCGCATCCTCGCGCTCACCTCGCTCTCGTGGCTGCTCCCGGTCGAGCTCGATCCCGCCGGCGAAACCATCGTCGCGATCCATTACGACGCCGCGATCGAGCCCGCCGCCGGCTACCAATGCTATGGCGTCGAGGACGCCCGCATCACCCGCATCGGCGACCTCTGGTACATGACCACCTGCTCGGTCGGCGCCGAACGCCATTGCACCACGCTCCACACCTCGCGCGACGGGCTGCATTACCGGCTGGAGGGGATCGTCCTCGACCACCAGAACAAGGACATGATCCTGTTCGAAGGACTGGTGGGCGACCGGTTCATGGCCCTCACCCGCCCGCTGGGCGAGGTCTATTTCGCCTATCCGCCCGACAGCCCCTGGGTCGGCGGCCCCTCGATCAACTTCGCGGAATCCCCCGACGCGCTCCACTGGAAACCGCTCGACGCCCCCGGCCTGCGCGCCCGCAAGGCGTCGCGCTCGGCGATGAAGATCGGCGGCGGCACCCAGCCGATCCTTACCTCCGACGGCTGGCTGATGATCTATCACGGCGTCGAGGCGCAGGAGAGCGTCGGCATCTACCGCAGCTTCTGGGCCTTGCTCGACCGCGACGATCCCGCGCAGATCCTGCGCATTGAGGACGACGTACCGCTGCTCGAGGCGAACCCCGCGCTTACCGCCCCGATCGCGCACCAGATGTACCTGCCGACCCCGGTCGTCTTCTCGACCGGCCTCGTCGACACCGGCGACGCTTATCTCGTCGCCAGCGGCGAGGCGGATCTCGCCTGCCGCATGACCCGCCTCTCGAAGGGGCTGTTCGCATGACCGCATGGTGGCAGTCGGGCACGATCTATCAGGTCTATCCGCGCTCGTTCCAGGACAGCGACGGCGACGGCATCGGCGATCTCAGGGGGATCGAGGCGCGGCTCGATCATCTCGTCGCGCTGGGGGTCGACGCGGTCTGGATTTCGCCGATCTTCCCCTCGCCGATGCGCGACTTCGGCTATGACGTCGCCGATTATTGCGACGTCGACCCGCGCTTCGGCACGCTTGCCGATTTCGACGCCCTCCTCGCCGCCGCCCATGCCCGCGGCCTGAAGCTGCTGCTCGATTTCGTCCCCAACCACAGCTCGACCGATCATCCGTGGTTTCGGGAGAGCCGAGCGTCGCGCGACAACCCGAAACGCGACTGGTACATCTGGCGCGATCCCGCCGCAGATGGCGGCCCGCCCAACAACTGGATCAGTGACTTCGGCGGTTCGGCATGGGAATATGACGCCACCACCGGCCAATATTACTACCACGCCTTCCTGAAGGAACAGGCCGACCTCAACTGGCGCAACCCCGACCCGCGCGCCGCCATGATGGACGTGCTGCGCTTCTGGTTCGACCGCGGCGTCGACGGCTTCCGCATCGACGTGCTCTGGCACATGGTCAAGCACGAGGGCTTTCCCGATAATCCGGCCAACCCCGCCTATCGGCCGGACATGGGCGGGATGCACGCCGTCCTCCAGCTCCATTCCACCGACCAGCCCGAGGTCCACGCCATCGCCGCGGAGATGCGCGCCATCGCCGATTCCTACCCCGGCGACCGCGTCCTGATCGGCGAGATCTATCTGCCGATCGAACGGCTGATGCACTATTACGGCCTCGTCGCGCCCGAGGTGCACCTGCCCTTCAACTTCCAGCTGATCGACGCGCCGTGGCACGCGCGCGACCTCGCGCGGATGATCGCCGACTATGAAGCCGCTTTGCCCCCCGGCGGCTGGCCCAATTGGGTGCTCGGCAACCACGACCGCCCGCGCATCGCCACCCGCGTCGGGGCGGCGCAGGCGCGCGTCGCCGCGGTGCTGCTCCTCACCCTCCGCGGCACGCCGACGCTTTATTACGGCGACGAGATCGGCCTGACCGACGTCGCCATTCCGGCGGACCGGGTGCAGGACCCGCGCGAGCTGCGCGAACCCGGCCTCGGCCTCGGCCGCGATCCCGTCCGCACGCCGATGCCGTGGAACGCCAGCGCGCACGCCGGCTTCTCCACCGCCGAACCATGGCTGCCGCTCAATCCGGACTGGCCGACCCGCAACGTCGCCGCGCACAACGCCATGCTGACGCTGCACCACGACCTGCTCGCCCTGCGCCGCAAGCATGCCGCGCTCGCGATCGGCGAATTCCGCCTGATCGAGGCCGAGGGCGACGTCCTCGCCTACGAACGCACCCATGGCGACGAACGCATCGTCATCGCTCTCAACATGGGCGCGACCGAACAGACCGTCCCCCTCCCGCCCGGCGAAACGCTGCTGACCACCCTCCCTGCCTCTCACTCCTCGAGAGAGGAACAACGTCCTACCGGGACCGACCGCGCACCCTACACGCTCGCCCCGAACGAGGCTGTCATCCTCCGCGTAACCCGCTAAGCCCGTTCGATGAAAATCGCGATGCTCGCCCCCATTTCGTGGCGCACCCCGCCGCGCCACTATGGCCCGTGGGAGCTCGTCACCAGCTTGCTCACCGAAGCGCTGGTGCGGCGGGGCGTCGACGTCACGCTCTTCGCCACGCAGGACAGCCTCACCGCCGGCACCCTCGCCGCGGTCGTCCCCGCGCCCTATTCCGAAGACCCCAGCGTCGACGCCAAGGTCTGGGAATTCCGCCACCTCGCGCATCTGTTCGAGCGCGCGCAGGAATTCGACCTGATCCACAACCAGGCCGACTTCCCCGCCCATGCCTTCGCGCACCTCGTCGATACGCCGATGGTCACCACCATCCACGGCTTCTCGTCCGACCGCATCCTGCCGATGTACCAGCCCTATCAGGACCGCGTGCATTACGTCGCGATCAGCGAGGCCGACCGCTCGCCGAAACTGAACTACGCCGCGACGATCCACCATGGCATCGTCCTCGACGAATTCCCCTTCGACGCGACAGGCAGCGACGACCTCCTCTTCTTCGGCCGCATGCACCCCGACAAGGGCGCCGCCGAAGCCATCGCGGTCGCGCAGGCGACCGGCCGCGACCTCGCCATGTACGGCATCGTCCAGGATCAGGGCTATTACGAGCGCAGCGTCGTCCCCCATCTCGGCGACCGTATCAGCCACCCCGGCGCGGTCGGCGGCGACGAACGTACCGCTGCGCTCGGCAAGGCCGCCGCGCTGCTCCACCTCATCAACTTCGACGAACCCTTCGGCCTGTCGGTGATCGAGGCGATGGCCTGCGGCACCCCCGTCATCGCGATCGACCGCGGATCGATGCCCGAACTGATCGAGGACGGCGTCACCGGCTTCCTGGTCGACAGCGTCGAGGAGGCGATCGCCGCGGTCGCGCGCCTGCCGGAGATCGACCGCGCCGCCTGCCGGGCCGCCGTTGCGGAACGGTTCAGCGTCGAACGCATGGCCGATCGCTATATCGCGCTCTACGATTCGATCTTAGGCGGCTGACCGCGCGCGATATTTGCGTTTATAGGACGGCGATGCTCGCCCGGCTGCGCCGTTTCCTGTCCGAAGAACATTGGGACTTCCTGCCCCACGAGGTCCCGGCGATTCCCGGTTCGCCCGGCTCGGTGGAGCACCGGACGCGCCACCGCATCGCCTATGGCGTGATCGCGGTGCTGCTCGGGCTGACCGGCGGCTTCGGCAACGCGCTCATCTCCGCCAACACCTATACGTTGCAGGGCGCGCTGGGCCTCGACCCGGCGGAGATCGCATGGCTGCCGACGGTCTATGTGATGACCAACGTCAGCATCAACCTGCTGCTCATCAAGTTCCGCGCGCAATATGGCCTCCGGCCCTTCGCGATGATCTTCCTCAGCATCTATGCCGCGCTGACCTTCGGCCACCTGTTCGTCCGCGGCTTCGACACCGCCATCCTCGTCCGCGCCGCCAGCGGCATGGCCGGCGCCGCCGTCACCAGCCTGTGCCTCTATTACATGATGCAGGCGCTGCCGCTCAAATGGCGGCTGAAGGCGGTGGTGGTCGGCATCGGCATCCCGCAATGCGCGACGCCGCTCGCCCGGCTGTTCTCGCCCGACCTGCTCGCCATGTCGCAATGGCGCACGCTCTACCTGTTCGAACTGGGGCTGGCGTTGCTCAGCCTCGCCGCCGTCGCCTTGCTCCGCCTGCCGCCGACGACGCGGTCGAAGGCGTTCGAACGGCTCGATTTCCTCACCTTCGTCCTGTTCGCCGGCGCGATGGCACTGTTCGCCGCGGTGCTCGGGCTGGGCCGCATCGTCTGGTGGACCAATGCGCCATGGATCGGCTGGGCGCTGATCGCCGCGATCCCGATGCTCGGCGCGGCGCTCTACATCGAGCATCACCGCGTCAATCCGCTGCTCAACACCCGCTGGCTGGGCAGCGCCGATATCGTCCGCTTCACGATCGTCACGATCATGGCGCGCATCGTCCTGTCCGAACAGACCTATGCCGCGGTCGGCCTGCTCACCATTCTGGGCCAGAACAACGACCAGCTCGTGCTGTTCTTCACGATCATCTTCATCGCCTCGGTCGCCGGCGTCATCCTCAGCGCGGTGACGCTCGACGTCACCCGGCTGGCGCATCCGATCATGCTCGCGATCGGCCTCGTCGCCGTCGCCGCGTTCATCGACAGCCACGCTACCAGCCTCACGCGCGCGCCGCAGATGTACGTGACGCAGGCGCTGATCGCCTTCGCCGCCACCTACTTCCTCGGCCCCGCGCTCCTGTTCGGCATGACGCGCGCACTCCAGAAGGGCTCGGGCCACATCATCAGCTTCATCGCCCTGTTCGGCATGATAAACTCGATCGGCGGCCTCGCCGGCACCGCGCTGCTCGGCAGCTATCAGGTGATCCGGGAAAAGGCGAACAGCGCCGCGCTGGTGCAGGGCATCGACCCGACCGACCCGATCGTCGCGCAGCGGCTGGCGGCGGGCGGCGCTTCGGTGTCGCGCGTCGTCGGCGACCCCGCCTTGCGCAGCGCGGAGGGCGGCGCGATCCTGTCGCAGACCGCGACGCGCGAGGCGAACGTGCTCGCCTATGACGACGTCTTCCGCCTGATCGCGCTGCTCGCCGCGCTGACCTTCTGTTACCTCCTCTTCCTCATGATCCGCCGCGCGCGCCGGGAACGACGCGCCGCCCTCGCCGGGACCCCAGCATGACCGCCAACGATGACTGACAGCCGCAGCCCCGTCGATCCCGTCCCCGCCACCGAGGAAGCGCAGGCCGCGGCCACCCCGCCGAGCGACCCCGCCGGCTCCGGCTGGCGCCCGCGGCCGCCCAGCCGCACCGCCTTGTTCGTCATCGTCGCGCTCGCGCTCGGCGGCGTGCTCGCGGTGCTCGCGGCGTGGCGTCTGCCGCCCTTCGCCAACGCCTATCAGTCGACCGACAACGCCTATGTCCGCGGCCGCACCACGGTGATCGCGCCGCAGGTCTCGGGCTATGTCACGCAGGTCTATGTCCGCGACTTCATGGACGTGACGGCGGGCCAGCCGCTCGTCCAGATCGACGACCGCATCTACCGCCAGCGCGTCGATCAGGCGAGCGCACAGGTCAACGCGCAGGAGGCGACGCTCGCCAACGCGCTGCAATCCGAACGCAGCCGCACCGCCAGCCTCGCCGCGCAGACCGCCGCCGTCGCCAATGCGCAGGCGCAGTTGATGCGCGCGCAGGCGGACATGAACCGCGTCAACGACCTCGTCACCGACGGCTCGGTCAGCTTGCGCGAGCGCGACCAGACGCTCGCGGCGCGGCGACAGGCGCAGGCTGCGGTGCAACAGGCGAATGCCGCCCGCCAGATCGCGCAGCAGGACATCCGCACCGTCCAGGTCGGCCGCGGCGGCCAGCGCGCCGGCGTTTCCGGCGCCGAGGCGACCCGCCGCCTCGCCCAGATCGACCTCGCCAACACCGTCATCCGCGCCCCCGAAAGCGGCCGGCTGAGCGAGGTCGGCGTCCGCGTCGGCCAGTATGTGACGGCGGGCTCGCAGCTGATGTTCCTCGTCCCGCCCGAAACCTGGGTGATCGCCAATTTCAAGGAAGCGCAGACCGCGCGCATGACCGTCGGCCAGCCCGCCAGCTTCACCGTCGACGGCCTCGCCAACGCGCGCCTCTCCGGCCATATCGAACGCATCTCGCCCGCCGCCGGATCGGAATTCGCGGTGCTCAAGGCCGACAATGCCACCGGCAATTTCACCAAGGTCCCCCAGCGCATCGCCGTCCGCATCCGCATCGATCCCGGCCAGCCCCTCCGCAACCGCCTCCGCCCCGGCATGTCGGTCCAGGCCCGCATCGACACCACCAACGGCCCGGTGATCCGGTGAGTGATCCGGTGTTCCCCCCGCCAAAACACCCCCGTCACCCCGGACTTGTTCCGGGGTCCACCCTTCCGCGAGCGAGAGGCATGCGATCACTCCAGCGGCGGCAATCCGAGACCGACCGCCAAATCCGCCCAATCGGGATTGTCCCGCTCGATCAGGTTCTTCTTCCAGTCACGACGCCATGCCTTGATCCGCTTCTCGCTGGCGATGGCGCTTTCCATCGTGTCCGCGATGTCGAACCATACCAGCATCGCGACGCCGTAACGGCTGGTGAAGCCCTCGAAAGTACCGGCCCGATGCTGCATCACCCGGCCGACCAAATTGGATGTCACGCCGGTGTAGATCGTGCCATTGAAGCCGCTGGCCAGCATGTAGACGCACGGTTGCCGATCGCTCATGACGACGAACATGCCGTCCGGGGTGACGAAGGGCATTGGGTACTGGCGCTGCCTCACTCGGCGGCGCAGCCTCTAATTGACGCTGCACGTCGCGATCAAACCCTGCCGATCGCCACAGCCGCAACACCTCCGCGCCTCCGCGTCTCCGCGAGAACCCATATCGCCCTGTCCGCGCGGTACCCGGTTTGGTTTCACGCAAAGGCGCGAAGGCGCGAAGATGTCTTGCCGCTGGCGACGGCATCGCGTTCCAGCCGGGTCGCTGATGAACGGACCGCGGCTGCATCCGGCGCCCCATCGTCGCGCCTTCGCGCCTTCGCGTGCACGACCCTGCTCTGCCTCACCCTCGCCGCCTGCATCGGCCCCCGCCCCGCACCACCCGCCACCAGCGCCGTCGTCGCACCGCCGCAATGGCGCACCGCGCTCGGCGACGGCCAGCCGATCCGCGCCGACTGGTGGAATGCGTTCGGCGATCCCGTCCTCACCCGCCTGATCGACCGCGCGCTCGCCGACAACGTCGACCTCGCCGCCGCCGCCGCGCGCATCGACGAGGCGCGTGCCGGCGCCCGCCTCGCCGCCGCGCAGCGTACGCCGACGCTCGGCGGCACCCTGCCCGGCACCACCGGCCAGACCGTCAGCCCGCTCGGCACGCCCAGCGACGCGATCGGCGCGCAGCCGGCGATCACCGCTAGCTACGACCTCGACCTGTTCGGCCGGCTGCGGCAGGCGTCCCGCGCCGCGCAGGCGCAATTGCTCGCCAGCGAGGGCGCGCGCGACACCGTCCGCCTTGCCATCGCCAGCGGCGTCGCCACCGGCTACATCACCCTGCGCGCGCTCGACCAGCGGCTCGCCGTCGCGCAACAGACGCTCGCCGCCCGCACCGAGGCGCTGCGCATCGCGCGCCGCCGCGCCGAGGCCGGCTACACCTCCAACCTCGAACTGCGGCAGGCAGAGGCGGAATATCGCGCCACCCAGCAGCTCGTCCCCGCCGCGCAACTCGCGATCAGCCGACAGGAGAATGCGCTCGGCCTGCTGCTCGGCACCAGCCCCGGCCCGATTCCGCGCGGCGTGCCGCTCGACCGGCTGGTCGCGCCCGCGATCCCCGACGGTCTGCCCGCCGACCTGCTCCGCCGCCGGCCCGACCTGTTCCAGGCGGAACAGACCCTGGTCGCCGCCGACCGCACGCTCGACAGCACACGCGCGGCGATGCTGCCCAATCTCGCGCTCACCGGCTCGGCCGGCGTCGTCCTGTCGACCGCGCTCGCCAATCCGATCGGCGTCTTCTCGATCGGCGCCAGCATCCTCTCGCCGATCTTCGACGGCGGCCGGCTGCGCGCGCAGAGCGACATCGCCACCGCCCGCCGGGATCAGGCCGCCTTCGCCTATCGCCGCACCGCGCTCGTCGCCTTCCAGGAGGTCGACAATGCGCTCGCCGGCGTCCAGCGCTCGGCCGAACAGGCGACCGCGCTGGGGCTGCAGGTCGATGCGCTCGCCGGTGCGCTGCGCAATGCCAGCAACCGCTATCGCGCCGGCTACACCTCGTACATCGAACAGCTCGACGCCCAGCGCGGCCTGCTCACCGCCGAACTCGCATTGGTGCAGGCGCGCGCCGACCGCGCCACCGCCTATGTCGCGCTCTATCAGGCGATGGGCGGCGGCTGGGACCGTACGGCGATCGCCGCGACCGCGCGCTGAGGCGCCGCTCGGTTCGTCGGAAAACGCAGGATCGCTCCGCCTTGCAGAACGTTGGCGGCCCAACATAGGAGAAGTCCATGCCGACCGAGCAACCGAGCAACGCCCCCGACGCCCCCGACGGCATTGCGCCGCGTGACGCTGATACCGCCGCCGGCGTGCTGCACGACGGATCGCGCGACACCAGTCCGGGCGGCGGCGGCCTCGGCCCGCGATCGGCGACGCCGGGCACCGCGCCGCACGGCACCACGCCCAATGCCCCGATCGATACCGGCCTGCCGCAAGAGGACGCCGCGACCGAGGCGCGCCGCCGGGCGACCGACGCTTCCTGATCCCACCGACGAGAGACGATTCGCCGCCGATGGCCGATGAAGACCTGAAGACCTCCGGCGCGATCAGCGTCGGCAGCTGGGACTGGGACGTGGTGGCAGACCGCGTCACCGCCGATCCCGCCTTCGCCCGCCTCTATGGCGTCGACGCCGCCGCGGCGCGTGCCGGCGCCCCGATCGACCGCTTCTTCGCGGCGATGCATCCCGACGACGCGCCGCGCGTGCAGGCGGAGATCGCCGCCGCGCTCGCCAGCGGCGAGCCGTTCGAGAGCGACTATCGCCTGCGCCAGCCCGACGGCCGCGCCCGCTGGGTCGCGGCGCGGGGCCGGGCGACGCTCGACGCCGACGGTCGCGCGATCCGCTTTCCGGGTATCAGCTTCGACATCGATACGCGCAAATCGGCGGAAATGCGGCTGCAGGCGCTCGTCCAGCTCAACGACGCCCTGCGCAGCGCCGGCGATCCCGCCGACCTCGCTTATGCCGCGGTCGAAATCCTCGGCCGGATGCTCGACGTCAGCCGCTGCGGCTATGGCACGATCGACCGCGAGGCGGAGACGATCGTCACCGAGCGTCCTTGGTGCGCGCCGGGCATCGCGCCGCTGCCCTCGATCCTCCACTTCCGCGACTATGGCTCCTATATCGAGGATCTGAAGCGCGGCGACACGGTCGCGATCGGCAACGT
The DNA here is from genome assembly GCF_002292295.1 of Sphingomonas sp. UBA978. Lineage (GTDB taxonomy): Bacteria > Pseudomonadota > Alphaproteobacteria > Sphingomonadales > Sphingomonadaceae > Sphingomonas. The sequence goes on along the minus strand of NZ_DBBS01000014.1, from coordinate 153,334 downwards.
CTACGACGATCCCCGCACCCGCGACACCGCCGAGGGGCTGAAGGGCCTTGCGGCGCTGTCGTTCATCAACATGCCGGTCACCGAACAGGGCGGCTTCGTCGCCCTGCTCTACCTCAACAATGCCGTCCCGCGGCCATGGCTGCCCGAAGAAATCGCCTTCGTCCGCGACATCGCCGAACGCGTCCGCGACGCGGTCGAGCGCCGCCGCGTCGAGCACGAGCTCGCCGCGCTCACCGCCAGCCTCGAACAGCAGGTCGAGGAGCGCACGCGCGAACTGATGGTCGCCGAGGCGCATCTGAGGCAGGCGCAGAAGATGGAGGCGGTCGGCCAGCTCACCGGCGGCCTCGCCCATGATTTCAACAATATGCTGACCGGCATCTCGGGCGCGATCGAGATGATGCAGGTGCGCATCCGTCAGGGCCGGATCGGCGAGCTCGAACGCTATTCGACCGCAGCGCTCGGCGCCGCCCGCCGTGCCGCGGCGCTCACCCACCGGCTGCTCGCCTTCTCGCGCCGCCAGACGCTCGATCCCAAGCCGACCGACATCAACCGCCTGATCGACGGGCTGCGCGACCTGATCCAGCGCACCGTCGGCCCCGGCGTCGAGATCGAGGTGGTCGGCGCCGGCGGCCTCTGGCCGGCGATGGTCGATCCCAACCAACTCGAAAACGCGCTGCTCAACCTATGCATCAACGCGCGCGATGCGATGCCCGACGGCGGCCACATCACGATCGAGACCGCCAACCGCTGGCTCGACCAGCGCGCCGCGCGCGACCGCGATCTCGAACCCGGCCAGTATCTGTCGCTCTGCGTCACCGACACCGGCACCGGCATGACGCCGGAGGTGCAGGCGCGCGCCTTCGACCCCTTCTACACCACCAAGCCGATGGGCGAGGGCACCGGGCTCGGCCTGTCGATGATCTACGGCTTCGCGCGCCAGTCGGGCGGGCAGGTGCGCGTCTATTCCGAACTCGGCCAGGGCACGACGATGTGCATCTACCTGCCCCGCCATTACGGCGATGCGGAGGAGGAGGGCGCCCCGGTCGGCGCCGTCCTGCCGGTCGCGGCGGAGGGCCGGCATTCGGTGATGGTCGTCGACGACGAACCGACGATCCGCATGCTGGTGGTCGAGATCCTCGAGGAGATGGGCCATACCGTGCTCGAGGCGGGCGACGGTGCCGCGGCGATGCGCCTCCTCGCCACCGGCGCGCAGGTCGACCTGCTCATCACCGACGTCGGCCTGCCCGGCCAGATGAACGGGCGTCAGGTCGCCGACGCCGCCATGGCCTTGCTGCCGCAGCTCAAGGTGCTGTTCATCACCGGCTATGCGGAAAACGCCGTGATCGGCAACGGCCCGCTCGCGCCCAATATGGCGCTGGTCACCAAGCCCTTCGCCATGGAAGTCATCGCCGACCGCGTCCGCGCCATTCTGGAAGGCTGACCCCGCCCCCGGCTCGGGGCGGAGGTCAATAGGCCAGCAACCGCTCCGCCTCGGCGAGGTGGAGCCGCTCGACCATCGCACCGTCCAGCCGGATCGCGCCCTTGCCCGCCGCCTCGGGCGCGGCGAAGGCCGCCACCACGCCCCGCGCCCACGCCAGTTCCTCGTCCGACGGCCCGAACGCCGCATTGGCCGCGGCGATCTGCCCCGGATGGATCAGCGTCTTGCCGTCGAAGCCCAGCATCGCGCCCTGCGCGCATTCCGCCGTCAGCCGCGCCTCGTCGCCGATCGCGTTGCACACCCCGTCCAGCACCACCAGCCCCGCCGATCGCGCCGCGATCACCATCTGCGCCAGCGCCGGCACCAGCGGCGCGCGGTCCGCGCCGGGCCGGCAGCGCATCTCCTTGGCGAGGTCGTTGGTCCCCGCGATCAGCAGCTCCAGCCCCGCCCCCGCCGCGACGATCTCCGCCAGCCGCAGGATCGCGCCGCACGTCTCGATCATCGCCCATAGCGGCGGACCGTCCGCGCCCAGCAGCGCGCGCACCGCGCTCAGTTCCGCCGCAGACGCCACCTTGGGCACCACCACCGCCGCGACGCCGGGCGCGCCCGCCAGCGCCGCCGCATCCGCCGCGCCCCATGACGTATCGAGCGCGTTGATCCGCACCGCACACGCCCGCGCCCCGAACCCTTCCTCCGCGGCCGCCAGCGCCGCCGCCCGCGCCTCGTCCTTCGCCTCGGGCGCGACCGCATCCTCGAGGTCGAGGATCACCGCATCGCACTTCAGGTCCCGCGCCTTGGCCATCGCCCGCGGGTTGGAGGCGGGCATGAACAGCACGCTGCGGCGCCGGAGGGTCTGCTGGGTCATGCGCCCGTCCTATCAGGCGCTCACCAGCCGGGCGAGATCGATCAGCGTCCGCGGCATCGCCGCGCCCGGCGGCGTCGCGATATAGCGCGACACCCAGTCCGGCCCGTATTTCGCCTTGAACGCGCGCAGCCCGGCAAAGCCGTACAATCGCTCGCCATTGGCATACATCGCATGGCCCAGCCGCGCCCACAGCGGCGCCAGCCGCCCGCTCGGCATCCCCGACAGCGGCGCCATCCCCAGGTTGAACCGCCCGTAGCCGCCCTCGCGCGCCCATTCGATCAGCCGCACCATCATCATCTCCATCGTCCCGTAGGGCGCATCGGGGCGGTGGCGCATCAGGTCGACCGACGCCTCCTCGCCGTCGCCCGACACCCAGACGTTGGCGAAGGCGACGATCCGCCCCTCCACCCGCACCAGCGCGATCGGCGAGCGCGCCAGATAGGCCGGATCGAACGCGCCCAGGCTGAACCGCTTCTCGCACCCCGCCTTGTCCGCCAGCCACGCCGCCGACACATCGGCGAGGTCGGGGATCAGCCCCGGCACCACGCCCGCCGGCTCGACCGAGAAGACCGCCCCCGCCGCCTCGGTCCGCCGCACCGCATGGCGCAGCGACTTGCCGCGCGGCCCCGCCATCGAGAAGGTTGCGGTCGCGACATGCGCCTCCTCGCCATATTTGATCGCGTGCAGCCCCATCTCGACGAACAGCGGCAGCATCCGCTCGCTCGCCTGATAGAAGCACAACCGTCCCGACCGCGCGTCGCAGGCGCGGCGGATGCTCCACACCAGCTCGCTCCACGCCGCGACCGGGCCGACCGGATCGCCCATCACCACCCAGCTGCGCCCCTGCACCCGGTACATCAGGAACGCATCGCCCGCCGCGGACACGACGAAGCTCTTGTCCCCGGTCCACGCCAGCGCGGCGTCGCTGCGCGATGCATGCGCCCGCGCCGCCGCGATCACCGCCTCGGGCGGCAGCGCATCGGGCAGCGACCGCGTCGCGCTCGCGGTCAGCAACTGCCACGCCGACGCCGCGGTCAGCAGCACCCCGGCGGCGAAGCTCGCGCGCAGGAACCGCGGCGCATTGGCGTCGAACGCGAATCGCCACCACAATTCGTCGCTGTAGGGGGTGCGCTTGTAGGCGAAGAATCCCGCCCAGATGCTCAGCCCCAGCGCCGCCGCCGCCGCGACCAGCCATGGCCAGCGCGGCCGGTCGGTCAGGATGCCGCCCTCGCGATAGAAGCTCGCCCGGCAATATTGCAGCACGCCCGCGACGATCAGCTGCAACGCCGCCTCTTCGTAATCGAGGCCCTTGGTCAGCGAAAAGATCGCCCCGCCGATCAGCAGGATGCGCGCCGCCGCCCAGCCCGAGCGCAGCCGCGCGGTCAGCGCCGGCGCGACCAGCAGCATCGCGGTGCCGATCAGGCTCCCCGCCATGTGCGATCCCTCGATGAACGGCAGCGGCACGAGGTCCTGCAGGTCGGCGAGCCGCCCCTTCACCCCCGGCAGCGCGCCCGACACCAGCAACACGAAGCCCGCGACGAACACCAGCACGGTGACCGCGCTCGGCGCCAGCAGCTGCCCGGCACGGTCGACATAGGACAGGCCGCGCCGGATCGGATGGCGCAGCCGCCACCCCTCCGCCGCCGCGATCCCGATCGCCGCAATCAGCAGCGGCAGCAGATAATAGATCAGCCGGTACAGCAGCAGCCCCGCGAACAGCGCCGGCCGGTCGCCCGGCACCGTCGCCAGCACCATCGTCTCGAACACGCCGAGGCCGCCCGGCACGTGCAGCAGCAGCGCGACGACCACCGCCACCGCATAGGCGACGACGAACGCCGGAAACGCCGCCGCCGCCGCATGCGGGGTGAGCACGAACAGCGCCGCCGACGCCGCGATCAGGTCGGCGAGCGACAGCCCGCCCAGCGCCGCCATCTGCCCGAGCCGCGGCAAGGCGATGCGCAAACGACCCCACCCCAAGGTCTCGCGCCCGCTCGCCCGCACGATCGGCAGCACGGCGAGCGCCGCGACCAGCACCGCCCCCAGCCCGCGCGCCGCGCCCGCCCCCAGCGTCACCGGCCCCAGCACGATGCCGTCGCTCACGATCAGGCCGATCCCGCCCGCACCCGTCACGCCCGCCCAGAACGCGAGCGCGCAGATCGCCGCGACCTGCGCGATCTCGCCGAACGCGAGTCCCGCCGCGCCGTACAATCGCAGCCGCGCCGACCCGCCGGTAATCAGCGACAGGCCCAGATTGTGGCTCAACGTGTAGCTGGTGAACGATCCCGCCGCCGCGATCCGCCACGGCAACGGTCGCCCGACGCTGCGCAGCGCGACCCAGTCGAGCCCGGTCAGCAGCAGGTAACTGACCGCGGTCAGCGCCAGCGCCGCGGCGATCCGCACATCCGCCACCGCATGCAGCGCGGTGCGCACGTCGCTCAGATGCACCGCGCGCAGCACCAGCCGCAACGCTTCGAACCCGATTCCCGCGACGACCAGCACCGCCGCGACCGTCAGGCTGCGGCGGTGCCGGGTCGCCAGCGCGATGACGGCATCCAGGCGCATGGTCGTCACGCCACCCGGTGCCAGACCTGCGATTTGCACAGGAAGCCGCCGACCAGACAGCCCGAGATGCTCAGCGTCCCTGCCGACGTCTGGCGGATGCGCGAGGAAAAGCTGCGCCCCATGTCGGGGACATAGACCCGCCCCGCCCAGCTGCCGTGCCCCTCCGGCCGATAGCCCTGCAGCAATTGCGTGCCCACCAGCGCGGCGACCCCGGCGTCGCGGGCATCGGCCTGCGCCTGCGCGCTCGCCCAGACGATCTGCCCGCACAGCGATCCGTCGGCGCACAGGCCGGTCTGCACCGCCAGCGTCCCCTTGGGATTGCTCCAGCGGCCGATCACCGCGTCCGGCCGCAGTGCCGCCCCCGCAGACGCGCCTGCCGCCAGCGCCATCAGCGTCGCCGCGCCGATCGCGACCCTCTTCGCCGTCATCATCATCCCCCTCTTCTCATCCTGTCACCCCGCGAACGCCTCGGGCGCCGCCCGCCGCACCGCCGCCAGCACATGGCCGAACAGCCCCGCATGATCCTCGTTCAGGAAATGGCCGCCCGGCATGGCGATCGCGCGCTGGTTGCGCAGGCGCACGTGCGGACACACGCTGTCGCGCTCGGCGACACCGTAGATGCACGTCACCGGCGTCCAGTCCAGCCGCGCGAGCGTCGCCGCGCCGCGGCTGTCCGGCGTCTCGCGATAGGCGAGGCCGGTCGGGTCGGCACGGAAGAACACCGACGTTCCCGGCACCACCAGCACCACCCCGGCGACATGCGCACGCAGATCGGCGGGCAGCGCCGCCAGCCCGGTCTGCACGATATCGGCGCCATAGCTCTGCCCGATCAGCACCAGCCGGTCCGCGTGCGTCTCCGCCAGCGCCCGCCGCACGCCGTCCGCGACGATCGCATCGATTTCCGTTCGCGTCCGGCGGGTGCGGAACGCGGTCGGCGCGTTGATCCCGACCACGGTGATGCCCTGCGCCACCAGCGCCTGTGTCGTATAGGGGGCGGGACCGAAGCGCAGCCCCATGTCGCCCGACATATAGAGCACGCCGACCGGCCGCTTCGCGCCTCGCGCGGCGAACAGCCGCACGGGATCGCGATCGAAAAACCCCGCCACCGCGGCGACGCCGATCAGCGCGACGGCGACGACGACGCCGATCCCGGCGCTCCATCGCATCCACCGCCGCTGCCGTCGCTCGGGTGCATTCAGGCCCATCCCGCCGCCATGCGCCCGCGCCACTGTCCCGGGCATGGCGGCGACATGAACTTTTCGTCACCCGCCGCGCGTTCAGCCGCCGGCACCGGGTCATTCGCGGTTGCGCGCCGCGTCGCTTGCGTCATGATACCGCTATCGACCCCGATCGCAGGGTCGCACCGGGGAGGGTGAATGACCGACGCGCAGCTCACGCGGATCGCCGACGATCCAAGATACCGCCAGCTCATCCGCGCGCGCGGCCGGTTCGGCTGGCTGCTGTCGGGCATCATGCTCGCCGCCTATTTCGGCTTCGTCCTGCTCGTCGCCTTCGACAAACCCTTCCTCGCGCAGCCGATCGCGGCGGGCGACGTCACCTCGCTCGGCATCCTGATCGGCTTCGCGCTGATCCTCCTCGCGATCCTGCTCACCGGCCTCTACGTCGCGCGCGCCAACCGCGATTACGACGCCGCGCTCGTCGCGCTCGTCGCGGATCACACGCCATGACGCGCCGGCTCCTCGCCCTGCCGCTCGCCCTGCCGCTCGCGGTGCCGTTCGTCCTGCTCGCCACCCCCGCGCTGGCCGACGGCATCGCCGGCCAGATGCAGCAGCAGCCGACCAACTGGACCGCGATCGCGATGTTCGCGGCCTTTGCATTGCTGACGCTCGGCATCACCCGCTGGGCGGCGCGGCGCACCCGCACCGTGTCGGACTTCTACACCGCGGGCGGCGGCATCACCGGTTTCCAGAACGGCCTCGCCATCGCCGGCGACTATATGTCCGCCGCCAGCTTCCTCGGCATCTCGGCACAGATCTTCAACGACGGCTATGACGGGCTGATCTATTCGATCGGCTTCCTCGTCGGCTGGCCGATCATCCTGTTCCTGATGGCCGAGCGGCTGCGCAACCTCGGCAAGTTCACCTTCGCCGACGTCGCCTCGTTCCGCTTCGCGCAGACGCCGGTGCGCAGCTTCGCCGCGACCAGCACGCTGGTCGTCGTCCTCTTTTACCTGATCGCGCAGATGGTCGGCGCAGGGCAGCTCATCAAATTGCTGTTCGGCCTGCGCTACGAATATGCCGTCGGCATCGTCGGCGTGCTGATGACGCTCTACGTCCTGTTCGGCGGCATGACCGCGACGACCTGGGTCCAGATCATCAAGGCGGTGCTGTTGCTCGGCAGCGCCACCTTCATGGCGCTGATGGTGCTCGCGCAATTCGGCTTCTCGCCCGAGGCGCTGTTCGCCCGCGCGGTGCAGGTAAAGACCGGCCTCGCCGCCGCCACCGGCCTCTCGCCCGCCGAGGCGTCGACGCGCGGCGCGTCGATCATGGGGCCGGGCAATTTCATCAAGGATCCCGTCTCGGCGATCTCCTTCGGCATGGCGCTGATGTTCGGCACCGCTGGCCTGCCGCACATCCTGATGCGCTTCTTCACCGTGCCGGATGCCAAGGCGGCGCGCACGTCCGTCCTCTGGGCGACGGGGTGGATCGGCTATTTCTACCTGCTCACCTTCATCATCGGCTTCGGCGCGATCGTGCTGGTCGCGACCGATCCGGGCTATGCCGACGGCGCCGGCGGACTGATCGGTGGCGGCAACATGGCGGCGATCCATCTCGCCCATGCGGTCGGCGGCAACCTGTTCCTCGGCTTCATCTCCGCGGTCGCCTTCGCCACCATCCTCGCCGTCGTCGCCGGGCTGACGCTGTCGGGCGCCTCGGCGGTCAGCCACGATCTCTACGCCACCGTGTTCCGCAAGGGGCAGGCGGACAGCGCCGCCGAACTGCGCGTGTCGCGGCGCACCGTGCTGGTGCTCGCCGCCGCGGCGATCCTGCTCGGCATCGTGTTCGAGAAACAGAACGTCGCCTTCATGGTCAGCCTCGCCTTCGCGATCGCCGCTTCGGGGAATTTCCCGGTGCTGATCCTGTCGCTGCTGTGGAAGGGGTGCACGACCCGCGGCGTGGTCGCCGGCGGGACGCTGGGCCTCGTCCTCGCCGTCGTCCTCACCATCCTGTCGCCCGCGGTCTGGGTGACGATCCTCGGCCACCCGGCCGCGATCTTCCCCTATTCGTCGCCGGCGATCGTCTCGATGCCGCTTGCCTTCCTGACGATCTGGCTCGTCTCGATCCTCGACCGCTCACCGCGCGCCGCGGTCGACCACGCCGGCTACGCCGCGCAGCGCATCCGCGCCGAAACCGGCATCGGCGCGGAGGGCGCGTCGGCGCATTAGGTCACTTGGGCAGGTTATTTGGGCAGGGCATAGGCGATCACCGAATCGCCCAGCTTCGTCCCCAGCGAGCCATGCCCGCCGGCGACCACGACGACGAACTGCCGCCCGCTCGCGGCGGAGCGGTAGGACATCGGCGTCGCCTGCCCCCCGGCGGGCAGGCGTGCGCGCCACAGCACCTTGCCGGTGCGCGTGTCATAGGCGCGCACGTAATTGTCGATCGCCGCCGCCATGAACGCGACCCCGCCCGCGGTCGTGATCGGCCCGCCCAGCGACGGCACACCCAGCTTGAATGGCATCGGCAAAATCGTCTCGTCCCGGATCGTGCCGTTCTTGTGCTCCCAGACCTTCTTGCCGGTCGTCAGGTCGATGCCGGCGACATAGCCCCAGGGCGGCGACTGGCACGGCAGCCCGGCGAACGACAGGAACGGGTTCATGTCGACCGCGAACGGTGCGCCGGTGTTGGGGTTGTAGCCCGCCTCCTGCGACCCCTTGCGGTCCGATCCGCCCGCCGGCCCGCGTTCGCCCGCCCCGCCCGCGTCGTCCGCCCGAGGCACCAGCCGGTCGACGAACGCGACATAATTCGGATGGGCGAACGCCACCTGCCGCACCGGATCGATCGAGATGCCGCCCCAGTCCATCACCCCGAAATTGCCCGGGAACACCAATGATCCCTTCAGCGACGGCGGCGTGAACGCGCCCTTATAGTCGAGCGACCGAAAACGGATGCGACACCACAATTGGTCGAGCATCGTCGCGCCCCACATATCCGTCTCGCGCGCCGGCGCCGGCATCAGCGAGACCGCGCTGAACGGCTGCGTCGGCGACGTCCGGTCGCCCGGCGCGGCACCGGCCGGCACCGGCCTCTCGGGCGCCGGGAACACCGGCCGCCCGGTCCGCCGGTCGAGCACGAACAGATTGCCCGTCTTGGTCGACTGGACCAGCGCCGGCACGCGTCCGCGCCCCGGCAGGTTGAGGTCGACCAGCGCGGGCTGCGCCGGCACGTCCATGTCCCACAGATCGTGATGCACCGTCTGGTACACCCAGCGCGGCCGCCCGGTCGCGATCTCCAGCGCCAGCACCGACGTCGCGAACCGCTCGGTCGTCGCGGGCCGGTTGCCGCCCCATTGATCGACCGCACCCATCCCCATCGGCAGATAGACGAGGCCCAGCGCCTCGTCGGCGGCGGGCGTGCTCCAGCTGTTCGGCGACGACGGCGTATAGCGCTTGCCCGTACCCAACGGCGCGGTGTCGTCGGGGTTACCCGGATCGAAATTCCATACCAGCCGCCCGGTCGCGGCGTCATAGCCGCGGATCACACCCGACGGCACCTTCGTCGAGATATTGTCGAACACCGCCCCGCCGGTGATGACCAGCCCGCGCGCGACCAGCGGCGCCGACGTCACCTGATACCAGCCCTGGTTGTAATGCGGCTGCCCCGGCAACAGGCTGACCGTGCCACCCTGACCGAAGCTCCGGCACAGCGCGCCCGTCTTGGGGTCCAGCGCGATCAGCCGGCTGTCGTTGGTCGCGAGGAAGATCCGCTGCGGGCAGTCGCCCACATTCGCGCCCGCCTTCGCGCCATCCCAATAGGATACGCCGCGGCAGGTCAGATGCTGCATGTTCTTGGACGAGGTCGCGATCTTCGGGTCGAAGCGCCAGCGCTCCTTGCCCGTCTCCGCATCGACCGCGATCACCCAATTGTGCGGGGTGCACAGATACACCGTGTCGCCGACCTTGATCGGCGTCATCTCGTATGTCGTCTCGCCCGGATCGCCCGCGCGCTTGACGTCGCCGGTCTGCAATTGCCACGCGACCTTCAGATTACCGACATTGGCCGGCGTCAGCTGCGTCAGCGGCGAGAATTTGTCGCCCCGCCAGCTGCGCGCATAGGCGGACCAGTCGTCGTCCGGCACCCCGCCCGCATTCGCCACCAGTGCCTCGCGCGGTCCCGGCAGCGTCCCGTCCAGATTGTGGACGTCGCGCGTCAGCGACACCGCGCCGAACACCGCCGCCAGTCCTAGCGCGCCCGCCAGCGGCCCCGCCGCCCGCCGCCACGTCGTCCCGGGCACCAGCCGCCGCACCGTCCACGGCAGCGCCAGCAGCGCACCGAAGATGAAGATCAGGTCGCCGCGCGGCACCAGCGGCCACCAGTCCGCACCGATCTCGAACCACGCCCAGACCACCGTCCCCAGCACCAGCGCCGCGAAGACGTGCAGTGCCGCCACCTGCCGCCGCCACAGCAGCGCCGCGGTCGCCAGCATCGCCAGCCCGGCGACCGCGTAGAACAGGCTGCCGCCCAATGTCGCCAGCCACACGCCCCCGGCCAGATTGAGCAGCCCGACCACGCCGATCACGACGGCGAGGATATGGGGCCATCGGGCGGGATGGCGGACGGTCTTCATACGGCAGCTCCGGGTTCGTTCCCGACACTACTGCCGCGCCGCAGCAATGTTCCGTTACAATAGCCCGTGACGGTTGCTTTTTTTGCCCCCGCGCCCGCCCGCGGCGGCGGTCAGTTCCCCAGCCAGGCGGTCCGGAACGCCATCTGCGCCGGCGTCACCGCGACGCCCGCCGCCTCGCCGCGCACCAGCTCGACCATCGGGTTCGCCGCCAGCTGCATCGTCGCCGCCCGCTCCACCCCGCGCTGGCGATAGCGGACCGCGATCCGGTCGCCGGGCCGGTGCGTGGCGAGCAGCGCCTTCACCGCCGCCGGGTCGGTCGCCACCATGCCGTCGAGGCGCAGGATCGTGTCGCCCCGCTCCAGCCCCGCGGCATAGGCGGGCGCCGTCGGCCACGGTGCCTCGCCGACGATCACGCCGCCGTCCTCGCCCGCCACCACGGTCAGCCCCGCCCAGCCATGTGCGGCGTCCACGGGCCGCAGCACCAGCCCCGCCTGCCGCAGCAACGGCGCATAGTCCGGCAGGCCGCTCGCATGCACGCTGCCGTCGAAGAACGCCTTGGCGAAGCCGGGATCGCGCGTCACCTCGCCCAGCGCGCGTTCCAGATCGGCGGGCGTATAGGCGCGCTCGGGATCGCCCAGCGTCGTCCACAGATGCCGCATATAGGCGTCCAGCGTCAGCCCGCGCTGGCGCAGCTGCAGGTCGAGCGCCAGCGCGATCATCGCGCCATAGGGGTAATAGGACACGTAGATGTTGGGATTGACCTGATCGATCGCCTTGGCCGCATCGACGAACGGCGCGCGCAGGCTCATCTCCTCCGGCCCGCCGTACAGCCGCGCCGGCCGGGCGACGACCGCAGCCAGCGTCCCGCCCAACTGCGCAAGGAAATCGTCGACGCTCATCTCGCCCGCACGGCGGATCATCAGCGGCCCGTAATATTGCGTGAACCCTTCCGCGAACCACAGGCTCGGCGTCGGATTGGCACGAGTAAAGTTGAATGGCTCCAGCTCGGCGGGACGCAACCGCTCGACGTTCCAGCTGTGGACGAATTCGTGGCTCAGCGTGTTGATCTGCGCGAACTTCGCCTCGCGCAGCGACCGCTGGTCGGTAATGATCGTCGAGTTGCGATGCTCCATCCCGTCGCCGGCGATCTGCGGCAGGTAATCGGCGATGAAGGTATAGGTGCCGTAATCGTAGCGCGGCGCCTGCCCGAACAGCGCATAATGCTGCGCGATCACCCGCTTCACCTTGGCGGCATAGACGTCGAGATCGGCCTCGGTCCCGGCATGATGCACCGCCAGCCGCACCAGCTGCGTCCGCCCCTTCGCATCGGTCATCGGCCATTCGCGCAAGGCGAAGTCGCTGAGCTCGGTGGGGCTGTCCATGAAATACTGGAAATTGGGCGCCCAGAAGCTGTCCGCCCCCTTGGCCGCCGGCAATTGCGTCGCGATCTTCCATTTGGGATCGAACGGCCGGAACCGCACCCGGATCGGCTTCGCCTCATAGCCCGGCGCCCACAGGAAGGTCGCCGGCATGTTGAGATGCGCATGCGTCGCGTCGATCTGCGCATAGGTGCCGTCGCCCCAGTCGCCGAACAGCGTGTAGGTAACGACCACCGTGCCGTCATGCCCGGCGACGCTCCAACCATAGGGATCGCTGCGCGTCACGACGAGCGCCCGCCCGGCGCCGTCCTTCGCCGAGACGCGATAGACGTTCTTGGCGAATTCGTGGATCGCATAGCGCCCCGGCGAGGATCGCGCCATCTGCACCCGCAGCGGCCCCGCCGGCACCGCCCGGAACGTCGCCGTCACCTGTGCCTCGTGATGCATCGCATGGGGGAAGGACACGTCATACGCCACCGCCGCCGCATCGCCCGGATCGAGCGCCTGCTGCGCCGCCACCGTGCTGGCGGCGGTCGGCACGGCACCCGCCGCCGGCGTCCGCGCCTGCGCATGGCCCGCCATCAGCGCCAGCCCGCCCGCCAGCCAGTATCCCGCCTTCATCGCCACGCCGCTCATCCCTCGTCCGTTCGGCGTCCATCTGCACGCACGACGAAACGTCTGGCAAGCATTCCCGCCCGCCTCACGCCGCGCGGCGCAGCACGAACCCTCCCCCCGTATGCGCGACATGCCCCAACCGCTCGAGCGCCGCCAGCGTCGCCAGCACCCGCCGCTCCACCTTGCGCCCCTGCGCAAAACCGCGCGCGATCGCCTCGGCGCTCATCACCCCGCCATGGCGCAGCGCGTAAAGCACCGCCGCGGTCTGCCCGATCGCATCGCGGGGGAAGCTTGGCTTCCTCGCTGCGATCGCCGGGAACAGCGCCTCGATCTGCTCTGTCTGCGCCGTCTTTACGGTCGGCAGCGCGGGCAAACCGGTACGGCCGATCTGATAATCGGGCCGGAGCCAGCGCACTGTTCCAGACAGCTCTTCGACATGACGTTCGGCGTTCAAGGCCACCAGTCGCGCGATGATCTCCTCCCCCGACAGATCCCCCGGCCAGCCATAGGTCGCCACGACACCCGCATCGATCTGGTCGTGGAGCTCGATGATGATGTCGACCAACCCGTTCTGCCGATCTTGCTGCTCCTCCTGCGTCAGCGCGATGCCGCCGCGCACCTTTTCGCACAGATTGTACAGGCGGGTCAGCGTCAGGGCATCTCGCCCCGCGAGCACGGCCTTGCGGGTCGCGTCCAGTTCTTCCGCAAGCTCACCGATGATCCGGCGCTGTTCCGGCGTGGCATCCGGAAACGGAAAGGGATCAAAGACCTTCGATTTGGAATAGCGCGGATCGTTGCCGATCCCCAACCAGCCACCGACGCGCAGCGCCCATTCGGTGTGCACCCGGCTCGTCAGAACGCCCAGCTCGTATCCCGTCTCGAAAGCGAAGCTGACGACCATGTGATCCGGCACCACCTCGCTGGAAATAAATTGGAAAATGCGATGCTTGGCCGTTTCGGTCGTTCCGATATAACGGCTCAGCCCAAACAATGCCGGCCGAAACGTGCGACGGGGCTCGCCGAAAATCCACCAACGATCCCTGAACGCCTCCCGCCGGTTCGTGGCTCTGACCGGCTTTACGGTAGCGAGCAGATGTTGATAGACTTCGGGGTAGCTCAGTCGAACCTCTTTATCGTCCAGACCGAACGCGTCGATCACCCACCGGTTCGTACTCGCCCTCACCAGATCGGATCCGCCCAGGTACGGCTTGACGATGGCGGCCGATGCCGGCCGTACGGCAAGGATATGACGGGCCACGGCATCGGCGAGGACGAAGCCTCGTCCGGCAAGCATCATGCCGTTGCAAGATAGCCCATCGTTCGCACGCAAACCAAAGGCCGATGCCGCATCATGGCCGATCGTGAGGTCGGCATTGATCCGCCCGACGCTGGTTTCGAACGACAATTCCGGCGCGTCACTGTCCAGCTGCCGTTCCGACACGACGGTCAGCAAGGTACCCTCGCGATGACCGGCTTCGCAGACGGTCATCGCGATCCGGACCGCAGCGGCATCCTTCGTCGCTTTCGTCCACGGATGATCGGCGATCGCCATGACGAGGGCGATCGACGGGCGTCCCTCGATACGCCGCGCAATAAGGCGTCGACTGAATTCCTGCGTGATCGAGTTCGTGGTGACGAATCCGAACCGCTTGAGCCGGGTTGCTTGGTCCGACAACAATCCGGCGGCACGATCCCACCAGTACATGACGAAATCCGCCGATCGGTTGATCTTGGGATAGGCCTTCCACAAGGCTTCGACGTACGGATCACCCAGTGCCGAGCGGAGCGCGGCGCCCTTTCCGATGAAGGGCGGGTTGCCGACGATATAATCCGCCTCCGGCCAGTCCGGCTGCCGGGGATTGGGCAATTCGATCCCGCTGCCATCCGCCTTCATCCGTGCGGGATCATGGCGGAGCACCGCGTCCATTACGGTGATGTTGCGCAGCCGCTCCAGCACCGGGTCGGCCACCGCGCCCTTGTTGCGCAATTGCCATTGCAGATAGCCCAGCCACAGCACCAGCTCCGCGATCGCCGCCGCGCGCGGGTTGAGCTCCAGTCCCAGAAACTGCTGCGGGTGCACCGTCGCCGTCTCCAGCGCCAGCGCCTCCTGCCCGCCCAGATCGGCGAGCACCTCGAGCACGTCGCCCTCCAGCCGCTTCATCAGTTCGAGCGCGACGTACAGGAAATTGCCCGTGCCGCACGCCGGGTCGAGGACCCGCGTCGCCGCCAGCCGCTCGTGGAACGCGTGCACCGCGCGGATCGCGGCGCCCACGTCCTGCGTGCGCTCGCGCTCGACCGTGCCAAGCACCGTCTCCTCCCATTCGCGCTGCAACGGCGCGATGATCGTCGCGATCACCAGCCGCTCGACATAGGCGCGCGGTGTGTAATGCGCCCCCAGCCGCCGCCGCTCGACCCGGTCCAGCGCCTGTTCCAGCATCGTGCCGAAGATCGCCGGTTCAACGTCGCGCCAGTCGTGTCGCGCCGCCGCGCACAATTCGCCGATCTCCTCGCGCGCCAGCGGGATCGCGTGGCAATCGGCGAACAGCCCGCCGTTGAACTGGCGCACGTCGCGGCGCAGCAGCGCTGAAAAGCCGCCGGTGTCCATCGTCCGCCACAAATCCTCCAGCATCGGCGCGAACGCGTCGGGATGGTCGAGCGCATCGGTCAGCACCTGGCTGAAGCTGCCGCGCTCCAGCAGGCCGGTATCCTCGGCGAACATCGTGAACAGGCAGCGCATCAGGAAATGCGCGACCGGCTCGGCGGCATGGCCGCGATCCTCCAGCCGCTTGCTGACGTTGGCGAGCCGCCCGGCGATATCCTTGGTGACCTTGGCGGCATGTTTCGACGGATCGAGCGACTGCGGCTCCAGCCAGATCGCCCGCAGCCGGTCGCGCACGTCGGAATCGCGCAAATCGTCCAGATAGATGCGGAATCCGCTCCGGTCCGGGAACTGGCGGTAATTCTTCCCTTGCCCCGAAAAGTCGGCGAACACCTCGATCGCATGGCCCACGTCCACCACCAGGATGAACGGCGGCCAGCCATGGCTCTCGGGCAGCGCGCGCGCATATTGCTCGGCCTGTTCGCGCGCGTTGCGCATCAGCACGTCCCAGCCGCGATGCGCGCTGCGCCGCCCGCGCGGCACCTCGATCCCCGGCAGCGTCGCCTGCGCATCGCCCAGCGCCACCTCCTTAGCGCCGCCCCGCTCGCGGCTTTGCTTCGCCTCCAGCACGAAGCTGCCGCGGCGATACAGGTCGATCCGCCCGTGCCGCCCGCTTCCCTCCGCATCCGGAAAGGTCACGCCGCGCTCGAACACATAATCGTTGCGCGCATGCGTCGCGTCGGCCGGATCGGGCGGCGGCAGCTCGAGCAGTGCACACAATTCGGTCAGGAACAGCGGAAAATTCGCCCGCTCCGCCCCGCCCTCGTTACGTCGCCACCGCTCGACGAACCGCTCGATCGCCTCGTCCATCCGCCCCGCTCCCCACCCCGCAAAGGTGACAGGGTGGCGCGGATCGGACACGGCAAACTATTGAAGAATAATCCATTTTCGCGGCAACGCCGCGGCGGGACGGCATGACGGTCGGATATTACATCCGAAATCGACCATCGCCGGCAAAATCCGGCATACAGGCTCAGCCCTTCTTCCCCCCGAACAACCGGCCGAGCATCGCCTCCGCCGCCTTGCCCACCGCCTCTGCGATCGCCTGCGGATCGGGCTGCGTCTGCGTCCCCTGCGGCGGGATCGGCGGGGTGGGCGGCGTCGGCGCCTCTGGCGCGCGCGGCGCATCTGGCGCCCGCGGTGCCTCCGGCGCAGCGGCCGCCTCGCGCTTCGCCCGGCCCTTCGCCACCGCGGCGGTCGCCGCCGCGGCCGCCATCGTCAGCCCCGCCGCCAGCATCTCGCGCCCCTGCGGGCTTTGCGCCTTTTCCAACAACGCACCGCCGATCTCGCGTACCTCCCTGGGCAGCTTCACGCCCATCACCTCCTTGGGGAGCTTCGCCTTCTTCGTCTTCGTCTTCTTGCCCATGCCGCAGCCTCTTTCATGTGTATCGGACAGGTAAGACACCGGTCGGGTGCTTTCAATGCGGTCCGCGCGTTCCTACGTGGCGGGACTAGCCCCCGGCAAAGAACAGAAGTAGAACCAGCCCCATGCTGACCAAGATTTCCGTACGCGGCGCGCGTGAACACAATCTCAAGGACGTCGACGTCGACATCCCCCGCGACACGCTGACGGTCATCACCGGCCTGTCCGGCTCGGGCAAATCCTCGCTCGCCTTCGACACCATCTATGCCGAGGGGCAGCGCCGCTACGTCGAATCGCTGTCGGCCTATGCCCGCCAGTTCCTCGAACTGATGCAGAAGCCCGACGTCGATCATATCGAGGGGCTGTCGCCGGCGATCTCGATCGAACAGAAGACGACGTCGCGCAACCCGCGCTCGACCGTGGCGACCGTCACCGAGATCTACGATTACATGCGCCTGCTCTGGGCGCGCGTCGGCGTACCGTACAGCCCCGCCACCGGCCTGCCGATCGCCGCGCAGACCGTCAGCCAGATGGTCGACCGCGTCCTCGCTTTGCCCGAGGGGACGCGCGCCTATCTGCTCGCCCCCGTCGTCCGCGGTCGGAAGGGCGAATATCGCAAGGAACTCGCCGAATGGCAGAAGGCGGGCTTCACCCGCGTCCGCATCGACGGCGAAATCCATGAGATCGACGAGGCCCCCGCGCTCGACAAGAAGTTCAAGCACGACATCGAGGTCGTCGTCGACCGGCTCGTCGTCCGCGGCGATATCGCGACGCGCCTCGCCGAGAGCTTCGAGACCGCGCTCAAGCTCGCCGACGGCCTCGCCTATATCGACCCGGTCGACCCCGTCGAACCGCACACCCCCAAATCCGAAGTGCTCGGCGACAACGCGCCCACCGGCCGCATCGTCTTTTCCGAAAAGTTCGCCTGCCCGATCAGCGGCTTCACCATCGCCGAGATCGAGCCGCGGCTGTTCTCGTTCAACGCGCCGCAGGGCGCCTGCCCGGCCTGCGACGGCCTCGGAGAGAAACTGCTGTTCGACGAGGATCTCGTCGTCCCCAACCATGCGCTGTCGATCAAGAAGGGCGCCGTCGTCCCCTGGGCCAAGTCCAACCCGCCCTCGCCCTATTACATGCAGGTGCTCGGCTCCCTCGCGCGCGAATTCGACTTCAGCCTCGACACGCCCTGGGCCGACCTGCCCGAGAGCGTCCACGCGCTCATCCTCAACGGCAGCAAGGGCAAGCCCGTCACCCTCACCTTCATCGACGGCAAGAAGAAGTACGACGTCAAGAAGCCTTTCGAGGGCGTCGTCGGCAATCTCAACCGCCGCCTGCTCCAGACCGAGAGCGCATGGATGCGCGAGGAGCTGTCCAAATACCAGTCGTCGCGCCCGTGCGAGGTCTGCCACGGCGCGAGGCTGAAGCCCGAGGCGCTGGCGGTGAAGATCGCGACCAAGGACATCGCCTATGCCACCCATCTGTCGGTGGTCGACGCGCTCGCCTTCTTCACCGATATGCCGAACCACCTCGGCGACCAGCAGCGCGCGATCGCCGAACGCATCCTGAAGGAGATCGTCGAGCGCCTCGGCTTCCTCAACAACGTCGGGCTCGACTATCTCAACCTCGACCGCACCAGCGGCACGCTGTCGGGCGGCGAGAGCCAGCGCATCCGCCTCGCCAGCCAGATCGGCAGCGGCCTGTCGGGCGTGCTCTACGTGCTCGACGAACCCTCGATCGGCCTGCACCAGCGCGACAACGACATGCTGCTCGCGACGCTCCGCCGCCTGCGCGACCTCGGCAACACCGTGCTCGTCGTCGAACATGACGAGGATGCGATCCGCACCGCCGATTACATCATCGACATGGGGCCGGGCGCCGGCGTCCACGGCGGCCAGATCGTCGCGCAGGGCACGCTCAAGCAGATCCTCAAGAGCAAGACCAGCATCACCGCCGATTACCTCAACGGCACGCGCGAGGTCCCCGTCCCCGCCACCCGGCGCAAGGGCAACGGCAAGCAGCTGACCGTCCACAATGCGCGCGCCAACAACCTCACCGGCGTCACCGCCAGCATCCCGCTCGGCACCTTCACCTGCATCACCGGCGTGTCGGGATCGGGCAAGTCGAGCTTCACCATCGACACGCTCTACGCCGCCGCCGCCCGCGCGCTGAACGGCGCGCGCATCCTCGCCGGCAAGCACGACAAGGTCACCGGCCTCCAGCATCTCGACAAGGTCATCGACATCGACCAGTCGCCGATCGGCCGCACGCCCCGGTCGAACCCGGCGACCTATACGGGCAGCTTCACCCAGATCCGCGACTGGTTCGCCGGCCTGCCCGAAAGTCAGGCGCGCGGCTACAAGCCCGGCCGGTTCAGCTTCAACGTCAAAGGCGGGCGGTGCGAGGCATGCCAGGGCGACGGTGTGCTCAAGATCGAGATGCACTTCCTCCCCGACGTCTACGTCACCTGCGACGTCTGCCACGGCGCGCGCTACAATCGCGAGACGCTGGAGGTGAAGTTCAAGGGCAAGAGCATCGCCGACGTGCTCGACATGACCGTCGAGGATGCCGCCGAATTCTTCAAGGCCGTGCCGCCGATCCGCGACAAGATGGAGATGCTGGTCGAGGTCGGCCTCGGCTACGTCAAGGTCGGCCAGCAGGCGACGACCCTCTCCGGCGGCGAGGCGCAGCGCGTCAAGCTCGCCAAGGAACTCGCCCGCCGCGCCACCGGCAACACGCTCTACATCCTCGACGAACCGACCACCGGCCTGCATTTCGAGGACGTCCGCAAATTGCTCGAGGTGCTCCACGCGCTGGTCGAGCAGGGCAACACCGTCGTCGTCATCGAACACAATCTCGACGTCATCAAGACCGCCGACTGGATCGTCGACCTCGGCCCCGAAGGCGGCGTCAAGGGCGGCGAGATCGTTGCCGTCGGCACCCCGGAAGAGGTGGTGAAGGAATCGCGCAGCTTCACGGGCAAGTATCTGACGCCGCTGCTGAAGGGGCGTGGCCAGGCGGTGGCGGCGGAATAGGGCGGGCCCACCCCATATCCGTCATTGCGAGCGCAGCGAAGCGATCCAGAGCCGCAACAGAACGCCCTGGACTGCCTCGTCACGCGCGCAATGACGACTCGCCGGAACACTCAACGCAGCCTCCACCCCCGCCAGCGCCCCCTATCCCCCCGCCAGCCCCCGCAACACCGCCCGGTCCACGATCGCGATCCGCGCATAGGCCAGCCGGATCGCGCCCTGCTCCGCCAGCGCCCGCAAGTGCCGGTTCGCCGTCTGCCGCGACACGCCAAGCATCACCGCCACCTCCTCCTGCCGGACGTGGAACGTACCGTCCGCCTCATCCAGCCGGCCGAGCAGCAGCTTGGCTAGCCGCGCCGGCACCGGCAGCGACAGTGCCTCCGCGATGAAGTCGAGCGCGATCCGCTGGTGCTGGCAGACGAGCCGCCCGAGATCGTGGTATAGCGCCGGCAGCCGTTCCGCGGCGCGATGGAAGGCCGCCGTCGATACGTGCAGCACCCGCGCCGCGCCGAACGCCTCGGCATCGTGCGGTCGCGGTCCGCCGTCCAGCGTCGACACCTCGCCGAACCACGTCCCCGGCCGCAGGATGAGCGCGAGGAACTCCGCCCCCGCCGCCGGATAGCCCTTCAGCCGCACCTGCCCCTCGATCACCGCCCACAGCCCGTTCGGCGCATCGCCGATGCCATAGATCAGCCCGCCCGCCGGCACCGCCCGCACCCGCGCCTCGGCGAGCAAGGCGTCCTGCCGCGCCGGCGCCAGGCTGGCGAACCAGCGGTCGGTCTCGAGAGGCGTGCGGTCGATCGCGATCACCCCCGGAAACAAGGCGCATCGGCCGACTTTGTCAACTTCGCGACATTCTTCGCCGGCGGGACGTGGCATGATCGCACCAACGACAAAGGATGAGAGGACAGACCATGGCGACCGCACTCCGGCCCACTGCATTGCGCGACACCGTCTCGCCCGAGGAATGGGCGCTGCGCGTCGACCTCGCCGCCGCCTACCGGCTGGTCGCGCTCTACGGCTGGGACGATCTCATCTTCACCCATCTGTCGGCGCGCGTACCCGGCCCCGAACATCATTTCCTCATCAACCCCTATTCGATGATGTTCGAGGAGATCACCGCCTCGTCGCTGGTCAAGATCGACGTCGACGGCAACACCGTGTCGAACACGACCGCGCCGGTGAACCGCGCCGGCTTCGTCATCCATTCCGCGATCCATGCCGCGCGCGAGGATGCGGTCGCGGTGCTCCACCTCCACACGCCGCACGGCCAGGCGGTGTCGGCGATGGCCGAAGGGCTGCTGCCGCACACCCAGACCGCGATGATCGCCGGCCATGACGTTGCCTATCACGACTTCGAGGGGATCGCGACCGAGCTGGATGAGCGCGAACGCCTCGTCGCCGACCTCGGCACGCACAATCTGATGATCCTGCGCAACCACGGCACGCTCGCCGTCGGCGCCAGCGTGGCCGAGGCGTTCCTGCGCATGTACTTCCTCGAACGCGCCTGCGAGGCGCAGATCCTGATGCTCAGCGCCGGCCGCGCCAACCTCAACAACCCCAACCAGGGCGTCGCCGAAAAGGTCGAGCAGCAATCCAGCGGCCAGGGCATGGCATCGCTCGCCCGGGGCCTCGCGTGGCCTGCCCTCCTCCGCAAACTCGACCGCATCGACCCCGGCTTCCGCGATTGAGGCTGGTTCACGCGTCGCCGCGACGATGCCTCGCCCGGCGCCGGCCGCCGGGCCCGGCAACGACGCGGGCCGGGGCGGGGGCCGGCGCCGGAGCCAGCGCCACGGGCGTGACCTCTTTGCGGCTTCGCGGCTTCGCGTGAACATGTCGTTCCGGCGCCCGCCCGCGCCCCAGCATGGATAGAGCAGACCCGATGCCCCATTACGGCGACTACCAGAATGCGATCTACGCCGCCGGCCTCGCCGGGGTCATGCCGAAGGTGCCGGTCGATTTCGCCACGCTCGAACGGCGCGCCGCCGCGGCCCTGCCCGCCTCGACGCTCGACTATGTCCAAGGCGGTTGCGGCGACGAACACACCCAGCGCGCCAACGCCGACGCCTTCCGCCACTGGGGCATCGTCCCGCGCATGATGGTCGACTGCACGACCCGCGACCTGTCCGTCGCGCTGTTCGGCACGACCTACCCCAGCCCCGTCTTCATGGCGCCGATCGGCGTCACCGGCATCTGCACGCAGGATGGCCACGGCGACCTCGCCGCCGCCCGCGCCGCCGCGGAGACGGGGGTGCCGCTGATGGCCTCCACCCTCTCGAACGACCCGCTGGAGGCGGTCGCCGGGCAGATGGGCGACACCCCCGGCTTCTTCCAGCTCTACACGCCCAAGGACCCGGAGCTCACCGCCAGCCTCGTCTCCCGGGCGGAGGCGGCGGGCTACAAGGCGATCGTCGTGACGCTCGACACCTGGGTCACCGGCTGGCGCCCGCGCGACCTCAACACCGGCAATTTCCCGCAGTTGCGCGGCCACGTCCTGACCAATTACTTCAGCGACCCGGTGTTCCGCGCCCGGCTGGCGGTGCCGCCCGAACAGGACCCCGCCGCCGCCGTCCGCGCTTGGATGGGGGTGTTCGGCAAGGTGCTGACCTGGGCCGACCTGCCCTGGCTGCGCTCGCTCACCAGCCTGCCGCTGATCCTCAAGGGCATCTGTCATCCCGACGACGCGCGACAGGCGATCGATGGCGGCGCCGACGCCCTCTATTGCTCGAACCACGGCGGCCGCCAGGCCAATGGCGGGATCGCCGCGATCGACCTGCTGCCCGGCGTCGTCGCCGCCGCGGGCGACACGCCGGTGCTGTTCGATTCGGGCATCCGCTCGGGCACCGACGTGGTGAAGGCGATCGCGCTCGGCGCGCGCATGGTCGGCGTCGGCCGCTCCTACAGCTACGGCCTCGCGCTCGACGGCGCGGCAGGCGCCGCCCACGTCCTGCGCTGTCTCCTCGCCGAGGCCGACCTGTTCATGGCCGTCAACGGCTACCCGACCCTGTCCGCCCTCCGCACCGCCGGCGCGCAGCGGATGGCGTGACGCGGCGTCAGCGGACCCGGCGCACCTTGGCGGAGCGGCGACCGGGCGCGGTGGCGATGTAGCTGCCGAGCGAGCCCGCCTTGATCGTCACCACGTCGCCGCGGTGCGGCGCCATCATCACCTGCTCCGTGGTTTCCCACTGCCCGCCATCCTCCAGCGTGAAGCGAATCAGCCCGCCCGGCAGCGACGTCGACGCCTGCATCGTGCCGACCAGCTGCTTCAGCTGCGCATCGTCCTTGCCATCGCCGAACAGCTTGATCGACGGCAGCGAGAATCCGAACAGCGACTTCTTCGCCTTCTGCACCTCGCCGCGATCCAGCACGACGATGGCCTTGTCGTTGCGCGCCTCCACCACCGCCCCCGCGGTCCGATCGAAACAGGCGAGTCGCGCGTCCGGTGCGGCGATCGCGCGGCAGGCGGCCAGATCGTCGATCAGCCGTGGCGCGGTGGTGCTGGCGGCCTGCGCCGCCGCCAGCAGGACTATCGGTAACATGGGTCAGCTCCTCCGACGATCGGTCGTCTGACCGCTGCATCGCGCGTCGCGCGCGCCTCCGCAAGTCGATCGGAAAGCACTTATGACCCATTGTGACGGTTCGGCAACAACAGTAATTCAAAGTGTTGCGTCGCCGCAAACGGCCATTGCGGGCTATTATGTTCCATGTCTAACCCCTCGCGCAGAACCGGGTGCATGCACATCCGGGCGATATCGCCGGCACCAATGTCGGCAAAAGGGGCCTTTCATCGTATGACATCACGTATCCGTACGCACCTGCTCAACACGACGTTGTTCGTCGGCGCCGCGCTCGTTTCCACGCCGACGCTCGCGCAGACCGCGCCCGCCACGCAGGAGACGCAGCAGCAGTCGACGCCCAACGCTTCCGCACCGGCGGACGAGGGTCAGGACATCGTCGTCACGGGTACGCTCATCAGCAATCCCAACCTCGTCTCGTCGAGCCCGGTCAACACCGTCTCCGAGAATGAGCTGACGCTGCGCAACGTCAACAACGTCGAACAGATCATCCGCGAACTGCCGGGCGCCGTCCCGGGCATCGGTTCGGCCGTCAACAACGGCACCGGTGGCTTCGCGACGATCAACCTGCGCAATCTCGGCTCGCAGCGTAACCTCGTGCTGCTCGATGACGACCGCCTCGTTCCGGCCGCGGCCGGCGGCACCGTCGACCTCAACAATATCCCGACCGCGCTGGTCCAGCGCGTCGACGTGCTGACCGGCGGTGCTTCGACCACCTATGGCGCGGACGCCGTGTCGGGCGTCGCGAACTTCATCACCAAGAAGAACTTCGCCGGCATGGAGGCGACCGCCAGCCAGCAGATCACCGAGCGCGGTGATTCCAACTACTTCCGTGCGGACCTGACCGTCGGCGCGAACTTCGACGACGGCCGCGGCAACGCGACGCTGAGCCTCGGCTACCAGGAAGCCGATCCGCTGTATCAGGGTGCACGCGACGTGTCCGTGTTCAGCATCGGCGGCGCCAACGGCGTTGCGGCAGGTGCCTCGCCGACGTCGACGCCGACCCGCATCGCCATCGCCGGCAACGATCTTCAGGTCAATCCGGCCGGGACCGCGCTGGTACCGTTCTACAACGGCTTCAACTTCAGCCCGTACAATATCTTCCAGACGCCGTTCAAGCGCTACAACATCTACGCGCAGGCCAATTACGAGGTGAATGACAACCTCGAGGTCTACACCCGCGGCCTGTTCTCGAAGAACACGATCCAGTCGATCATCGCACCGTCGGGCATCTTCGGCGAAGCGCTGACCATCCCGGGCAGCAACCCCTATCTGCCGGCCGGCATTCGCGATCAGCTGTGCACGCTCAACGGCATCGCGCTCGGCGCCGCCTGCAACACCAACACCGCGATCGCGCTGCCGGAAGTATACCGTCGCTCGGTCGAGCTCGGGCCGCGCGTGTCGACCTACACGACGACCGTCTTCGATTATAAGGCGGGCCTGCGCCTCCGCTTCTCCGATCACGTCAAGCTCGACGTCTCGGCCGCCTATGGCGAAAGCAACCTCGACCAGTCGCAGACCGGCTACGTGCTGCGCAGCCGCGTGCAGCAGGCGCTGAACGCGACCAACACGACGACCTGCAACGTCACCTCCAACGGCTGCGTGCCGCTCAACCTGTTCGGTCCCGCGGGCTCGATCACGGCCGACCAGGCCGCGTTCCTGAACGGCGAGAGCAGCATTGCGATCAACACCGCGCTGTCGCAGGTCCGTGGCGTGCTGAAAGGCGACTTCGGCACCACCTCGCCGTTCGCCAACGAGCCGATCGCGTTCGCGGCGGGTGGCGAGTACCGCAAGTACAGCTACAACCGCATCCCCGACGCCTATGCGCTGGTCCCGGGTGAACTGGGCGGTGCAGGCGGTGCCGTGACGCCGTTCGCCGGCGGCTACGACGTCCGCGAGGCGTTCGGCGAAATCATCGCGCCGCTCGTCGCCGACCGGCCGTTCTTCCACTCGCTGACCCTCGAAGCCGGCGTCCGCTATTCGGACTACAAGGTGCAGGCGGCGAACAGCCCGAAGTTCAATGCCACCACCTACAAGCTCGGCGGCAGCTTCGAACCGGTTCAGGAGATCAAGTTCCGCGGCAACTACCAGCGCGCGGTGCGTGCGCCCAACATCTCGGAGCTGTTCACGCCGGTGTCGACCAGCCTCGACAGCCTGCCGCCGGGCCTCGATCCCTGCGTCGGCCTGAACGTGCGCAACGTCCCGAACCTGCGGGCCGCGTGTCTCGCCCAGGGCGCGCCTCTGTCCGCGATCAACAGCACGACCGGCATTCTCGAGCCGGCGTCGGGCCAGCCGAACGTCACCGGTGGCGGCAATCCGAACATCCGTCCGGAAAAGGCCGACACCTACACCTTCGGCGTCGTGATCCAGCCGCGCGGCATCGTGCCGGGCCTCAGCATCGCGGTCGACTACTTCAACATCAAGGTGCGCGACGCCATCACCAGCGCCACGCCGGGTGACATCCTCGCGCAGTGCTTCGGCACCAACCCGGCGGCGATCACTGCGACGCAGGCAGCCTCGGCCGCCTGCACCAGCATCCGTCGCAGCGCCGCGACGGGCCGCCTCAGCGGTTCCAGCGCCACGGTCGCGGGCCTGCCGCAGCCGCTCACCAACCGCGGTCGCCTGCGCACGGACGGCATCGATCTCAATGCCAACTACGCACGCAACTTCGGCGACGTGGGGCTGAACCTCAGCTTCCAGGGCACCTGGACCGCGCATCGCTACTTCCGTGCGTCGGAAACCGCCTATGATCGCGATTGCGTCGGTTACTACAGCAGCAGCTGCGAATCGATCCAGCCGGAGTTCCAGTGGAACCAGCGCACCAGCCTGAGCTTCGGCCCCGGCACGCTGTCGCTGCTGTGGCGCCACATCGGCAAGGTCCAGTATGAGGCGCTGGCACCCGACGCCGCCGCCCGCCTGATCTCGACGCGGCTGTTCAGCGGTACGGTTACCGGACCGACCCCGCTGGCCGGTGGCACCTACGACTTCAACCGGATCGGCGCGTACGACTATTTCGACCTGAACGTGCAGGTCGAGGTGAACGAGAATCTGACGTTCACCGCCGGCGTGCGCAATCTGCTCGACAAGCAGCCGCCGCTGGTGGGTGCGTCGATCGGGTCGACCGCCTACAACAGCGGCAACACCTATCCGTCGACCTACGACGTGCTGGGTCGCCTGTTCACCGTGTCGGGCAAGCTGCGCTTCTAAGCGTCGCTACCCAAACGGATATCTCGAAGGGGCGGCTCTCGCGGGCTGCCCCTTTTTTTGCGCGATCATCGCCTATAGGCTGCCCGTCACCATGACCGATCTTCCGTCGTCCGTTCAGCCGCTCGTGTCCCAGGCGATGGCCGCGCGGCAGCGTGGCGACGCGACGACCGAGCGGCGGCGGCTGGATCAGGCGCTGACCCTCGCGCCGGACCACCCCCAGTTGCTCAACGCCCGTGGAATGCGCGCGCTCGCCGACGAGAATCTGCCACAAGCGCTCGCGTTCTTCGCCGCGGCGGCAGCGCGCGACCCTGGCCAGCCGGTCCTGTGGATCAATCAGGCGACCGTCCACCGCCTGTCCGGCGACGACGCGGCGGAGGGCCTGGCCCTCGAACGGGCACTGGCCATCGACCGGCTGAACTTTACTGCCCAACTGCGCATGGCCGAATTGCACCAGCGCTGCGGTCGGGCCGCTGCGGCGGCGCAGGGCTGGTCCGGTGTCGTCCAGATGGCCGCCGCCATGCCGGAGCGGTCGCCGGCGATCGACGACGCGCTGGCGCGTGGCCGCGCGTTTCTCGCCGATCATACCGATACCATCGGCCGGGCGATCGACGACGCGCTCGGCGGTGCGACGAACCGCCGCATGACGGCCTGTATCGACCACATGCTCGGTCGGCGCGCGATCTACACTAATCACTGCGACGGCGTGCACGTGCCGTTCCTGCCCGCCGACGAATTTTTCGATCGCGACCTGTTTCCCTGGTTCGCCGCGCTGGAAGCGCGCACCCCTGCGATCCGGGCGGAAGCGCTCGCGCTCGTGCAGCACGACGCCGCCTCGATCCGGCCCTATGTCCGTCAGGACGCCGGCACGCCCGACAACAAATGGTCGGGCCTCGACAACAATCTCGACTGGAGCGCCTGTTTCCTCTGGGAATATGGCATCCGCAACGACGACGTCTGTGCGCGCTGCCCGGAAACGGCGGCCGCGCTTGCCGCGATCCCGCAGAACGAGGTGCCGGGCAAGGCTCCGACCGCGTTCTTCTCCATCCTCCGACCCCAGGCGCATATCCCCGCGCACACCGGCGTCACGAACAGCCGGGCGATCATCCACCTGCCGCTGGTCGTACCGGCGGGCTGCCGCTTCCGTGTCGGCGGCGAAACCCGCGCTTGGCGGGAGGGCGAGGCCTTCGCGTTCGACGACACGATCGAACACGAAGCGTGGAACGACAGCGATCGGCCCCGCATCGTGCTGATCTTCGACGTCTGGAATCCGCATCTGTCCGCGGATGAGCAAGCCGTGCTGAAAACGGTCTTCGAGGTTACGGGTCGTGGGGTAACGGCGGCATAGACACGCGGCGCGGTCCGGGACCGGTCACGCCACCGCCCGAAGCCGCTAGTCCTCGCCCTCCTCCCCGTTCTCCCCCTTCTCCGCCTCCAGCATCTCGACCGCAGCCTTTCCCGCCTGCCTCGCATCCAGCATCGCGAGCAGCCGTGCGGCGGGATTGTCGGGGGCGGCGTGCGCCGAATAGGCGAGCGGGCGCAGCGCGACGCGCGCCTCGTCCAGCTTGCCGTCGATTAGCGCCTGCCGGGCATAGGCGAAGCTCAGTCCCGGATCCTGCGGGACCAGTTCGTGCGCGCGCGCCAGCGCCGCCTTGGCATTGGCGGTCGCCGGCACGCCCGCCATGCCGAAACTCGAATAATAGAG
Source organism: Sphingomonas sp. UBA978 (assembly GCF_002292295.1). Taxonomy (GTDB): domain Bacteria; phylum Pseudomonadota; class Alphaproteobacteria; order Sphingomonadales; family Sphingomonadaceae; genus Sphingomonas. Next base: position 125,135 of record NZ_DBBS01000014.1, on the reverse strand, counting down.
CATCAGCGTATAGGCATCGTCCGCATCGACCTTGTTGGCCTTGAGCAGCCAGCTGCGCGCCTCCTGCCAGACCGCCGGGTCCTTGACCTTGGCCTCGCGCGCCCGGCGCAAATGCGCCTGCCCCTTGTAGACCAGCGCCTGCGACGATCGGGGGTCGGCCGCCAGCGCCCGGTCCGCCGCCGCCTCGGCCAGGTCGTAGCGGCCGGCGTCGAGCGCCATCTCCGCCAGCCAGCCCTGCACGACCGGATCGTCGGGATAGCGTTCGCCGATCGGCAGCGCTTCGGCCAGGATCGGCTGCGCGCTCGTGCGGTTGACGCCGCGATCCGACCGCATGCGCAGCTCGATCATCGCCTTCTCGCCAGCGCGCAGCGGCCGGATCGCGACGACGGGCTTGGGCAGCCGTTCGTTCGGTATGCGATAGGCCGGCAGCTTCGCCGCGTTCATCCGCGCGTTCATCTCCTTGTCGAGCTGCCTGAGATCGCCGAACGCCGCGCGCGCCGCCTCGACGCTCGGCTTGCCGGCGTTCAGCGCGGTCAGATACGCGCCGAACTGCTGCCGCCGCGTCTGGTCGGTTTCGATATAATGCGTCAGCAGCCAGCCGCGGGCGTACAGGGACGACACCTGCTCCTGGCTGAGGTTGCGCATATTGGCAGCGAACAGTCGTTCCGCGCGCAGCGACGCGCCGAGGTGCAGCGTATAGGCGCGATGCTGTGCCGGGGCGCCGATCCAGAACACGTCCTTGTCGAACCGGACGGTGGACAGGAACTCGGCATAGCCTTCGGAGAACCAGGCCGGATAGGCGGCCTCGTAATTGCCGAGCAGCAGGTGATGGGCATATTCGTGGAACAGCACGATGCGCGGTTCGTCGCGGCTGCGCGCGTCGCCCGTCGATCCGCGCGCGGGGGTGAAGGCGACCGATCCGCTCGCCCGCCCCTGATAGAAGCCGCCGACGTTGCGGCTGCTGTCGCCGTACAGCCTCCGCACCGCGCTGCCGCTGGCGACGACATAGACCGTCAGCTTGTTCGATTCGTCTTCGGGTCGTTCGGGTATGGTCTGGAAGTATCGGAAGACGCTGTCGAAGCGTTCCAGGTCTTCCGCCTGCCGCCGGACCGTACCGGCATCGCCATTGGCATAGACGATGAAGTGCTTCGACGTCGCCTGCAACCATTCGGCCCGTGCCGGCGCCACCGGCGCAAGCATCGCCGCCGCCATGATAACGAACCCCGGTCGCATGTTCGCCCGCATCTCATCCTCCCCGACCCGCCTATAGTTAGTCGGGGCGACGCCGGCTGTCAGCCCGTCTTGCGGCAGGAATAGACGAGTTTCTCGTTGGGCAAGGGCGGCAGCGCCGCACGTACCGCCGCCTGGCTCTGCGCGAGGCGGTCGATCGCCGCCGGGTCGACGCTGCAGCGCCGGTCGCCGCCCTGCCCGCCCCCGCGCAGCTTGCGCACCTGCTCCATCGCCTGCGCGCCGAGCATGTACCGGGTACTGGTGTAGCGCCGCGTCGCGGGATCGAACATCAGCACCGACACCGTCTGCTCGCCGTCCGGCACCAGCACGCGTTCCCACCGGTCGCCGGCCGGCAGATACTGGGTGCGACCGTTGACGCAGCCGCTGCCGCCCCAGCCGAGCGCGACGTCGGTGGTCGCCGATACGGTGACGCGGCTGCTCTCCGGCTGGAACACGCAGGTGAGCGGGCCGATCGGCGCGTTGGGGACGACCTGTCGCGTCACCGCCGGCGCGGCCGGCAGATCGGGCTCGCCCGAGGGGCGCAGCACGAACACGACGATCGCGGCGATCATGCCGAACCCGCCGGCGCCCGCCGCCCATATCGCATGGCGCCGCCGCCCGCGCGATTCGAGCAACCCCGCCCCGCCGAGACCGAGCGCGCCGAGCACCAGCAGCAGGCCGGCGATCGCCATCACATTCTCGCGCCGGGTCTGCGCGGCGTCGCGCGCGTGCGACAGCGCTTCCTCGCGCGCCATCGCGGTACGGGTCGCCGCCTCGCGCGCGGTGGTGAGCGCATCGGCGCGGGCGCGGGCATCCGCTTCGCTGTCGTCGCGCAGCCGTTCCTCGATCGAGGTGCAGGGCGTGCCGACGGTGGCATAGGGCTGCTTCGCCTCGCGGAGGAAGCCGGCGACCTCGGTGTCGGCGATCGCGAAGCCGAACGAACTGTCGCCCTCCTCGCCGCGGGTGATCGCCGAATTGATCCCGATCACCCGCCCGCAGCGGTCGAGCAGCGGCCCGCCCGAATTGCCGCGCGCGATATTGGCGGTGTGGAGCAGCACCTCGACCCCGGTCAGGCTGCGCCGGCCGGAGAACACGCCCTCCGACCGCACCGGGGAGGTCGGCCGGATATAATCGGCGGCGGAACGGGCGGTCGCGAGGTCGACGTTGCCGGGATAGCCGAGCGCCACCACCGCCTCGCCCTCGGTCACCGGCCCCGTATAGAGCGCGGCGGGCGGCAGGCTGGCGCCGGCGAATTCGATCAGCGCGAGATCGCGTTGCGCGTCATAGGCGATGACGCGCCCCTGATAGCTCTTGTCCCCCTCCGACGGCACGATGCCGACGACGACATTGTCGGGATAGCGTTCGGCCAGCTCCATGACATGCGCATTGGTGACGATGCGGTTGGGGGCGATCGCGACGCCACTGCCATGACCGAAGCCGACCACCTGCCCGTCGACCACCGCGATGGTGACGACGCGCACGACGCCGCGGCCGGTCGCGCCGATGTCGTCCGCGGCGGCGGGAACGGCAAGGGCGACGGTCCAGCCGAACGCGAGGAGGGCGAGCAGAAGACGGCGCATGCGGCGCCTTCGAAGGGCAGTGACGGGTCGCTGTCAAGCACGGCGGCACCATGATCGGCCAGCGCTCTGGTTTGGTTAGGAAAATGTCAAACTCTGCCGCCTACCCCTCTCGGCAGGTTCAAGGGGTATGGCATGAGCGCGTTCGGGCGTCGCAGCGGAATGGGTGGGGGGCAGCCGGCACGGCCGGCCTTCGGCGTGGCGCGTCCGATGCAGGGCAACGGCCTGACCCGGCCCGAGGAACCGGCGCCGGGCAGCCAGTTCCCGCCGATCGATTCGATGCCGCTGCCGGGCGAGGACATGCTGCCCGGCACGATGCCGGCGGGCACGCTCGACGCGATGCAGCGCCTCACCGACCGCCAGAATGCCAGCGGCGACGCCGGCAGCAGCCGCGGCGAGGGGTTCGAGGCATCGATCCACAAGATCAAGGAACAGGTGCTCCCCCGCCTGCTCGAACGCGTCGATCCCGAGGCCGCCGCGACGCTCGGCAAGGACGAGCTCGCCGAGGAATTCCGGCCGATCATCGGCGAGGTGCTCGCCGAACTGAAGCTGACGCTCAACCGCCGCGAACAGTTCGCGCTGGAAAAGGTGCTGGTCGACGAGCTGCTCGGATTGGGGCCGCTCGAGGAACTGCTCGCCGATCCGGCGGTGACCGACATCATGGTCAACGGCCCCGACCAGACCTATGTCGAACGCAAGGGCAAGCTGGAACTCGCGCAGATCCAGTTCCGCGACGAGGAGCATCTGTTCCAGATCGCGCAGCGCATCGTCAATTCGGTCGGCCGCCGCGTCGACCAGACGACGCCGCTCGCCGACGCCCGCCTCAAGGACGGCTCCCGCGTCAACGTGATCGTGCCGCCGCTGAGCCTGAAGGGCACGGCGATCTCGATCCGTAAATTCTCCGCCAAGCCGATCACGCTCGACATGATGGCCGGCTTCGGCAGCATGAGTCCCAAGATGGCGACCGCGCTCAAGATCGCGGGCGCCAGCCGGTTCAACGTCGTCATCAGCGGCGGCACCGGCTCGGGCAAGACGACGATGCTTAATGCGTTGTCGAAGATGATCGACCCCGGCGAGCGCGTGCTCACGATCGAGGACGCGGCCGAATTGCGCCTGCAGCAGCCGCACTGGCTCCCCCTCGAAACCCGCCCCGCCAATCTGGAGGGCCAGGGTGAGGTCAGCATCCGCGATCTCGTCAAGAACGCGCTACGCATGCGTCCCGACCGCATCATCCTCGGCGAAATCCGCGGCAGCGAGTGTTTCGACATGCTCGCCGCCATGAACACCGGCCACGACGGATCGATGTGCACGCTCCACGCCAACTCCCCGCGCGAGGCGCTCGCCCGCATGGAGAACATGGTGATGATGTCCGACATCAAGGTGCCCAAGGAGGCGATCAGCCGCCAGATCGCCGACTCGGTCGAACTCATCATCCAGGTCAAGCGCCTGCGCGACGGCAGCCGCCGCGTCACCAACGTCACGGAAGTCATCGGCATGGAAGGCCCGGTGATCGTCACGCAGGAACTGTTCAAGTTCGAATATCTCGACGAAAGCGCCGACGGCAAGATCATCGGCGAATACCGCTCGATGGGCCTGCGCCCCTACACGCTCGAAAAGGCCAAGCAGTTCGGCTTCGACCAGGCGTATCTCGAGGCGTGTCTGTGAGCAGGCGCTAATGGTCGCGATGATAAGTCCCCGTAGCGGGCCGATGGACATCGAGCCGCGCCACAACACGGCGATGCAGATTGTCGCCAGAGCGCTCGCCGGCTGTTCGCATCCGTTACCATGGCTGATGCTCCTGGCGATTATCCTGCGCGCCTGGGCTGCTTTGACACCCGGTTTTCATCATCCCGACGCGATCTACCAGTATCTCGAACCGGCGCACCGGCTGCTGACCGGTGAAGGCGTCATCACTTGGGAATGGCGGGTCGGGATACGCAGCTGGCTGCTTCCTGCCCTGCTCGCTGCGCCACTCTTCGTCGGTGAAACGCTCGATCCCCATGGGCAGCTACCGATGATCCTGCCGCGACTTGCAACGGCTGCTGCTTCGCTGGGCATCGTCTGGGCGGCATGGGACATCGGGCGCCGCCAAAGTCGGACAACCGGAATACTTGCCGGTGTCGTTGCCGCGACCTGGTTCGAACTCATCTTCTTCTCGGCCGAGACGCTGGCAGAACCGCTTGCGGCCGCCGCGCTCATTCCAGTTGCCGCATTGACGAGTGCGCCGCGTCCAAACACGGCCAGGATTATCTTGGCAGGCGCCTTGGTGGCTTTTGCGGCCTTGGCCCGGCCTCATTACGCGCCGGCGGGCGCAGCGATGCTGTTGGTATCATGGTGGCCAAGTCTCCGGCTGACGCACTTTGATTGGCGCCGCTGGGTTCTGTTGGCGATCGGTGCGTCGAGCGTCGCAGTCGCAAGCATCGTCGTAGACGCTTCCAACGGGCTTACGCCGTTCGCTTGGATCCTCGAAAATTTCCAGCAGAACGTCGTCCATAACGTGTCCGCACGCTACGGCACCTTTCCGTTCCTCTCCTACATTGCATGGTTCATGGAAGTGTGGCGGTGGTGGCTGATTCCCGTGATCGTCGGGGTGCTTTTCGGATGGCGGCAGTCACCCGGCCTTCTCGCGGCAGCCACGATCACGCTCCTTCTACACAGCCTGATTCCTCATAAGGAATATCGCTTCGTCTTTCTGTCCTTCGCCGCCATCACGCTGCTCGCCGCGTTCGGCTGGGGTGAACTGATCGGCCTTGCACGGGCGCGATTCGGAGCCGTGATCGCCGGCCGTCTGGCGATCGGGGTCTTTGGAATGTGGGCCTGCGCATCGATCGTGCTGGCGCAGGGCACAATGGCCCCCGGCCAGCTCAAGCCGAATACCGACGGCTGGAACACCTTTGCGCATTTGCGGGCAGATCCCTCAGTCTGCGGTGTTGCATTGATCCAGCCTGCCAGCTTTGCCAATCTGCCTGGTGCCGTTGCCTTAAGCCTCAATACACCGATCAGCATGTTCTGGACCGGCGATCCGGCCTCATATCAGAACCGCCCGTGGGCAACGGCGGCGCGGTGGAACGCGACTTTCAATCGTATCGTCACCATATATGGATACGGCAATGCGATGCGCGCGCCTCCTGGTTACGTCGTGGAGCATTGCGAGCAGCAATGGATGAACCGGATGTGCATCCTCGCTCGTCCCGGTTCCTGCTCCAGGTCAGACGCATCGCCATTTCTTATCAACAGGGTCATGGCCCGCACCGGTTTCTAGCCGCCCGCCCATTTCGTCGCTACGATCGCGTCGATGCGCCTCTTGCTGCTTTCATCGCTCATCGCCGTCGCGTCACCGGCCCAGGCGCAGGGCGTCGGCCGCGAAGGCGTCGCGACACTCGCACCCGATGCGGAGGCGCGCTGGGTGCCGTTCGACCTGACGCCGGGCAACCAGATCCGCTTCACGCTGACGCTCGACGCGCGGCCGGTGACCGCGATCCTCGATACCGGGGTCAGCTACTCCGTGCTGGCGCGCAAATCGGCGGCGGTCGATCCGGCGCGGGTCACCGCCAACGGACATGCGACCGCGATCGGCGGCGATACCGGCGGCGCGGTCGCGATCGGGTGGCAGGCGACGCGGCGGCTGACGATCGGCGGGCTCACCCGCACCGGCGGCGGCGTCACAGTCGCCGACCTGCCGGCGCTCGCCACCGGCAGCGCGCGGGCGGTCGACATGCTGATCGGGCGCGACGTCACCGGCGGGCAGGCGCTCGACATCGATTATGCCAACCGCCGCTTTCGCCTGATCCCGTCGGGCCGGCTGCCCTTCGTCGGCGCGCTCGCGCCACTGGCCATCGCCCCCGGCCGCCGCGTCTACGAAAGCAGCGCGACGATCGGCGGCCGGCGCGTGGCGCCGATGATCGTTGACACCGGTGATGGCTCCGCGATCACGCTGACGCAGGCGGCCGCGAAGACCGCGCGCGTCGCCGCCCTGCCGACCACCACAACCATCTCGTTCGGCCTCGCCGGCGAGACGGTCAGCACGCTCGCGATCCTGCCGGCGGTGACGCTGGGGCAGCAGGTCGTCCGCAACGTCGAGGCGCGGGTGGAGCCGGCCGGCGGCTTCTCCGAGACGATCGGCGTCGCCGGGCGGATCGGCTCGGGCCTGTTGCAGAACTACCGTGTGCTGCTCGATCCCGGCGCCGGACGAATGGTGCTGAAGCCCGGCCCCGACGCCGATGCCGCGCCGCTGCGTTCGACCAGCGGCCTGCTGGTCGGGCTGGAGCGCGACCGGCTGAAGGTGCTGCACGTCATGCGCGGCGGCCCCGCCGCGGCGGCGGGCTGGCAGGCGGGCGAGACGATCTGCCGCATCGACGGACAGGCGGTGACGCCCGATTATCCGACGACGCCGCTGGCGAAATGGGCGGTCGGCACACCGGGCACGAAGGCGGCGCTGGGCCTGTGCGACGGCACGACCCGCACGCTGACGCTCGCCCGCTTCTACTGAACCAGCGCCGCCCGCCCGCGGCTAGCGCATATGCAGCCCCAGGCTGACCAACAGGATCGTCGCCAGCAGCGCCGCCATCTGCACCGTCCGCCAGTCGACCCAGCCGACCCGGTCGAGGTCCTCGCGCAACCGCCGCCGGCGATCCCGCAGCGCGGCGAACAGCGCGACGATCACCGCCGCGCCGGCGCCCCAGAACATCGCCGGCATGCGCGCGCCTTCAGCCGAGCTTCGCGACCTTGTCCTGCAACCGCGCCATTTCCGCCTTCAGCGCGGCGATCTCGTCGTCCTTGCTCCCCGCGGTCGTGGGCGACGGAGCTGCGACGCCACCGACCGGCGGCTGGAACGCCTGCGCCGCCGCCTCGAACATCTGGAGGTTGCGCTTGGCGATCTCGGCAAAGGGCGAATGCGCGAACGCGCCCTCGACCGCCGACTTGAACTGCTCCTGGTTGCGGCGGAAGCTGTCCATCGACGCCTCCAGATAGCCCGGTACCATCGATTGCATCGAATCGCCGTACATCGCGATCAGCTGGCGCAGGAAGCTGACCGGCAGCATCGTCTGGCCGCGGCTTTCCTCTTCCATGATGATCTGGGTGAGCACGTTATGGGTGATGTCGTCGTCGGTCTTCGCATCGACGACCTTGAAGTCGCGGCCTTCGCGGGTCATCGTGGCGAGATGGTCGAGCGTGATGTAGGACGAGGTCTCGGTATTGTAGAGTCGCCGGTTGGCGTACTTCTTGATGATGACGATCCCGTCGGCGTTCTGTTTCTTCATACCGCTCCCCTGCCCGCAACCCCACCTTCTGATGGCGGACGTTCGTGACTAATCCGGGTGTTACGCCTCAATTTGCCGCGTCGCAACACGGACCGCGCCCATTGCCGCTGTTCCTCGACATGCTGCGCAGCGAAACCGCAGCATATCCCGATCGGACCGCGGCGGCACTGGCCGGTCTCGCCGCCTATCAAGGGGCGTCCCGCCCTGCCCCGCCCACACCGATGCCGGCGCTCGCCACCGCCGGCCGCGCCAGCCTGCGCTATCATGGCGGGCGCGGGCGGATGGTCGTGTTCGTTCCCTCGCTCATCAATCCGCCCGCGATCCTCGATCTCGGCGAGGCATCGCTGGTCCGCTGGATGGCAGCCCGGGGGTTCCGCGTCGCGCTGCTCGACTGGGGCGCGCCCACCGCCGCGGATCGCGACCTGGACATGACCGGCCATGTCGAATCGCTGCTGATCCCGCTGATCGAGCAGCTCGACGAACCGCCGGTGCTGGTCGGCTATTGCCTCGGTGGCACGATGGCGCTCGCCGCCGCCTGCGCCACCGCAGTGGCGGGGCTCGCGCTGATCGCCGCGCCGTGGCGCTTTGCCGGCTATGGCAGTGCGGCGCCGACGATGCTCGACATGTGGGCCACCGCCCGGCCGACCTCAGAGGCGCTGGGCGTGCTGCCAATGGAGGTGCTCCAGGCGGGCTTCTGGCGGCTCGATCCGGCGCGCACGATCGGCAAGTATGAGGCGTTCGGACGGTTCGATCCCGATGGCGAACAGGCGCGTGCCTTCGTCCGGCTGGAGGATTGGGCCAACGCCGGCGAGCCGCTGCCGCTGGCTGCCGCGCGCGACCTGTTCGAACGCTTCATCGCCGCCGACTTGCCGGGCACCGGCGGCTGGACGATTCGCGGCAGCGCCGCCACGCCGGAGCGGCTTGCCTGCCCGGCGGTCGAATTCGTCTCCGCCACCGACCGGATCGTCCCCGCCGCCACCGCCGCCGGCCTCGCCGATCGCCGCGACCTCGCGCTCGGCCATGTCGGCATGATCGTCGGCGGCCGCGCCCGCGCGATGCTGTGGGAGCCGTTAGCAGACTGGATCGCAAGCCTGCCGAAGGGTAGAGCAGCGCCAAAGGAGTAGGATCATCATGACCGAGATCGTCGTCACCGCCGCCAAGCGCACCCCCGTCGGGAGCTTCCTCGGCGCCTTCGCCACCACCCCCGCCCACGAACTCGGTCGCGTAGCGATCGAGGCGGCGCTGGCGCAGGCCGGCGTCGACGGCGCCGACGTGTCCGAAGTGATCCTCGGCCAGGTGCTCACCGCCGCGCAAGGCCAGAACCCGGCGCGTCAGGCGTCGATGGCCGCCGGCATTCCCAAGGAGGTGCCCGCCTGGGGCGTCAACCAGGTCTGCGGCTCGGGCCTGCGCGCGGTCGCGCTCGCGTTTCAGGCGATCCAGACCGGCGATGCGACGATCGTCGTCGCCGGCGGGCAGGAAAGCATGTCGCTCAGCCCGCATGCCCAGTCGATGCGCGGCGGCACCAAGATGGGCGCGGTCAGCCTGGTCGATACGATGGTCAGCGACGGCCTCACCGACGTGTTCAACGGCTATCACATGGGGATCACGGCGGAAAATCTCGCCGAACAATATCAGGTGACGCGCGCCGACCAGGACGCCTTCTCGGTCGGATCGCAGAACAAGGCCGAGGCGGCGCGTGGCGGCGGCCGCTTCAAGGACGAGATCGCGCCGGTCACGATCAAGGGCCGCAAGGGTGACACGATCGTCGCCGAGGACGAACATATCCGCGCCGGTGCGACGCTGGACAGCGTCAGCGGCGTGCGGCCGGCGTTCAAGAAGGACGGCACCGTCACCGCCGCCAACGCCAGCGGCCTCAACGACGGCGCCGCCGCGCTGGTGCTGATGAGCCGCGAGGAGGCCGACCGGCGCGGCACTCCCGTGCTGGCGACGATCAAGAGCTGGGCGAGCGCCGGCGTCGATCCGTCGATCATGGGCATCGGCCCCGTCCCCGCCTCGCGGAAGGCGCTGGAAAAGGCCGGCTGGACGATCGGCGACCTCGACCTGATCGAAGCCAACGAAGCCTTTGCCGCGCAGGCGCTGTCGGTCGGCAAGGAACTTGGCTGGGACGCGGACAAGGTCAACGTCAACGGCGGCGCCATCGCCATCGGCCACCCGATCGGCGCCAGCGGTGCGCGCGTCCTGACGACGCTGATCTACGAAATGCAGAAGCGCGACGCGAAGAAGGGCCTCGCGACGCTATGCATCGGCGGCGGCATGGGCATCGCGATGTGTGTGGAGCGGTGAGGGACGGCGCCTGACTATCGGTGGCTCGCTATTGCGAGCCACCTCCCCGGGGTAGCACTGCCTGACGGGGATGTGCCCCTTGGGCCGCTCCCCGGAGTGACCTTTCTTGTCGAACTATCGCCAATCCCGCCCATACCGCCGCCCCAGCGCCGTCAGCAGCTCGTACTGCGACATCCCGCTCCACGTCGCCGCCTCCGGCAGTGCGAAGTCGATCGCGACCCAGTCGCCCTCGGCCGTTCCCGGCGCCGCGCTTACGTCCAGCGCCACCAGATCCATCGACACGCGGCCGATCACCGGCAATGTGCCGCCGCCCGCGCTGCCCCGATCGGAAAACCCACGGAAATAGCCGTCGGCATAGCCGAGGTTGAGGATCGCCACCGCAGTGTCGCGCTCCGCCGTCCAGGTCGCGTTATAGCCGACCGTCTCGCCGGCACGGACCGTGCGTCGTTGCAACACCTGCGCTTCGGGCGTCACCACCTGACGGATGATCCCGGCAAGCTCGCGGCGCGGAACACCGCCGTACAGCGCGAGGCCGGGGCGGGTCAGGTCGAAGGCATAGTCCGTCCCCAGCGCGATGCCGGCGGAATTGGCGAGGCTCATCCGGCGCGCGCCCGTCGCGCCCCGCAACGCCGAGAACGCCATCCGTTGGGCGGCGTTCATCGCGCTGTCCTCGTCGGCGCAGGCGAGGTGACTCATCAGCGTCTCGATCGCGAGGCCCTCGAGCAGCCCGCCGCGCACCCCCTCGGGCGATACGCCGAGCCGGTTCATGCCGGTGTCGACCATCACGTCGCACGCGCCGCCGCCTGCCGCCCGCCAGCGCGCAATCTGCGCATCCGTATTGAGCACCGGGCGGGCGATGCCGGCAAGGGCCAACGGCATGTCCTCCTCGCGCACACCGTGCAGCACGGACAGCGGCAGGTGGAGGGGGGCGAGGCGTTCGGCCTCGGCCCAGGTGGCGACGAAGAAATCGCGGCAGCCGGCAGCGGCCAGGTGACGGGCGACCTCGGTCGCGCCAAGGCCGTAACCGTCGGCCTTGATCGCCGCACCACAGGCCGCGGTGCCGCTGAGGCGATCCAGCGCGCGCCAATTGTCGGTCAGGGCGGCGGTGTCGATACGGAGGCGATGGGGAGCGGTCACCCGCCCGCGCATAAGGCCGCCGCCGCCCCGCGTCGATGCCCGAGCGGACGGCTCAGCGCGCGATACGGCCGACCGGTATCATCATCGCGCTGCCCGGCAGCAGGGCGACATGGACGTCGAACACATCGGCGATGTGATCGGGGGTGAGCACCGCAGCGGTCGGCCCCGCCGCGACCAGCTTTCCCTGTTTCAACAGCAGCACGTCGTCGGCAGCGCGCGCGGCCTGCGCCAGATCGTGGAGGACAAGCAATACGCCCCTGCCCTGCCGCGCGACGTCGCGCAGCCGGTCGAGGATGTCGATCTGATGCGCGGGGTCGAGACTGGCGAGCGGTTCGTCGGCAAGCAGCCATTCGGGTTCGCCCGCCAGCACGCGCGCCAGCAGCACCCGGGCGCGTTCGCCGCCGGACAGCTCGGAAATACGCCGCCCGGCCAGCGCGCCGGTGTCGGTCGCAGCGAGCGCGGCGGCGATGGCCGCACGATCCTGCGCCGACGGGGCGGCGAAGGGCGTACGATACGGCACACGACCGAGCGCGACGACCTCCTGCGCGGTAATGTTCCAATGCACCGCCGCCGCCTGCGGCAAATAGCCGATCCGCCGCGCGCGGTCGCGATCGGACAAAGCGCGCACGTCCCCGCCACCGATCGTCACCTGACCAGCAGCCGGGGCGATCAGGCCGGCGAGCGCGCGGAGCAGGCTGCTCTTGCCGGCACCGTTCGGCCCGAGGATCGCGGTGACGCGCCCCGGCCGCAACGTCGTCGCCACCCCCTCCAGAACCCGCCGCCCGCCAAGCGCGACCGCCAGGTCGTGCGCGATCAGATCCATGCGCGGTTCCGGTGGCGGAGCAGCAGGGCAAGGAAGAAGGGCGCGCCGAGCAACGCCATCGCCACGCCCAGCCGCACCTCGCTCGCGCCCGGCGCGAGGCGGCACAGGCTGTCGGCCAGCAGCACCAGCGCCGCACCGCCGAGCGCACTCGGGAGCAGCAGCGCGGACGGACGATGACCGAAGAGCGGGCGCAGCATATGCGGCACGACCAGCCCGAAGAAGCCGATCACCCCCGTCGCCGCGACGCCCGCGCCGACGCCGAGCCCGGTTCCGAGCACGACCAGCGCCTGCACCCGCCCGATGCGCATCCCGAGCGAGCGCGCAACGTCCTCGCCCAGCGTCAGCGCATCGAGCCCCGGCCCGGCGAAGGCGAGCAGCACGCCGCCCAGAACGAGGAACGGCGCGGCGCGGGCGAGGTCGGCGAGGCCGCGGTCGGTCAGCGCGCCCATCAGCCAGTCGATCACGCCTGCCACCGCATAGGGATTGGGTGCGATCGCGATCAGGAAGGCGGTGAGCGCGCCGGCGAGGCTCGACAGCACGGTGCCGGCGAGCACGAACGTCACCGCATCCGCGCCACGCCACGTCAGCGCGACCAGCAACGCCATCGCCGCCAGCGCCCCCGCCATCGCCGCGCCGAACAGGCCGAGGCTGGTCGCACCGGCATAGAGGATCGCGGCGACCGCGCCGAAGGCGGCGCAGGACGAGACGCCGACCACCGCCGGATCGGCGAGCGGATTGCGCAGGAAGCCCTGCAGCACCGCCCCGTTAAGCCCGAGGAATGCGCCGAGCAGCAGGCCGAGCACCGCGCGCGGCAGGCGCAGCTCGACGAAGATCGCGGTGGCGGCCGGATCGCCCCATGGCAGCCATTGCTTGCCCGCCGCGAGCGACAGCGCGAACCCGATCACGACCAGCGCGGCGAGGAGGACAAGGCGAAACGGACGGCTCACGACGTCAGCGCCGTGCGGATCGCGGTCAGCCGGCGCAGCGCCGGGACGATCGCCGGCCCGCCGCAATTCATCAGTGCGTGCGGAAAGGCGACCTCGACCGTCGCCGCACCGCTGCGTGCGAGGATGCGGCGGCGCAGGTCGGCGGTGCGGCCGTCGCCGTCGCTGAGGATCGCGCGCGGTGGATGCGCCGCGATCGTCTCGATCGGCAGCGTGCCGGTGAAGGCGAGCCCGTAATCGGTGGCGGCGTTGCGCAGCCCGGCGCGGGCCAGCAGATCGTCGAGCAAGGTGCCGCCGCCGTTCGCAAGGTCGCCGGCGATGAACAGCAGCACCGGCGGCCTTGCCCCGTGCGCGGGCGGCACCGCGGTCTCGATCGCGCGGACCAGCGCCGCGCCGCGGGCGGGGACGCCGGCGGCCTTCGCGATGGCGATCACCTGCGCCTCGCTCGCCGAGATCGTCGCGGGGGCGTCCAGCGTCAGCACGGTCAGGCCGGCGCGGGCATAGGCCTCGCGCGTCGCGGCGGGGGCGAAGATGTCGGTGACGACCAGATCGGGGTGGCGCGCGATCACCTCCTCCGCCGTTCCCGCCACCGCCGGATAGCGCCGGGCGACGGCGAGCGGCAGCGAGGTCGCGCCGGGATCGTGCGAATAATGGCTGATCGCCGCCAGCCGGCCGGGCGCGATCGTCGCGAGGATCGCATCGGCACACGGATTGGTCGACACGATACCCCCCTGCCGCGGCGGCGCCGCACAGGCGGCAAGCGTCATCAGCGCAAGAGGCAGACAGGAACGGAAGACCACGGCGGCGTGTGTTCCTCACCCGGCGAAGGATGGCAAGCATTCTGGCGGGCAGGTGTTCGCGCAGAGGCGCGGAGGACGCGGAGGTGTTGCGCCAGCCGGATCGGCAGCCCTTCCCCATCCAGCCGTGGAGAGGACAGGACCACGCTGCCGCGCGCGATACGCCTCCGCGTCCTCCGCGCCTCCGCGCGAACCACATCGTCTCCTGCGATCGATCGTCGCCCCGACGGTGCGGCCTGGGGTGATGGAACGACCCCGATCAGCCGATCTTCGCGCGCACGCCGATCCACAGGGTCCGCGGCGCGGCGCGTTCGACGATGCTGGCGCCGCTGATCCCCGCCTCGACCCGGGCGTCGAGGACGTTCTCGGCGCGCGCCTCGATCGTCAGGACGCGGGTCACGGGCAGCGCGGCGAAGCCGTCCAGCGTCGTCGCGGGGGCGAGGCTGCGGCTGTTCTGGTCGTCGTCGAACTGGCGCGCGACATGACGCAGCGTCGCCGACAGGGCCGCCGCGTCCTGCCGCCAGCCGAGCGTGCCCGACACCGCGTCGCGCGGCGTCTGCGCCGGGCGCAGGCGGTCGAGCGTCGCCGCCGCGCCCGACGCCTTCACCCGCGCATCGACATGGCTCCACGAGGCCAGCGCGCTGAACGCGCCGAACCGGTAGGCGGCATCGACCTCCACCCCGGTCGAGCGGATCGCATCGAGATTGCGGCGCACGCGCGACGCGCTGGTCGGCGTCGACGACAGCGTCACGTTCGCGATCGCATCGTCCAGCCGGTTGTGGAACAGCGTCGCCGCCAGGCTGGCGCCCGCAAACGGAGTCAGCGTCACCCCGCCCTCGATCCCGGTCAGCCGCTCCGGTGCCAGCGCCGCATTCGCCGCGGTGACGTCGTTGCCGACGCGGAACGGGCGATAGAGTTCGTTGAGCGTCGGCAGCCGCCAGCCGCGATAGCCCGCCGCGCGCAGCGTCACCGCGTCCAGCGGCTGCCATGCCGCGCCGACCCGCCCGGTGAAGGCGCTGCCGTCGCGATCCCCGAAGCGGCTGTCGGTCAGCGCCGCGCCGCCCGCGATCGGCCGTTCGCTGAGATAGCCGCCGTCGATGCGCCACCAGTCGACCCGCGCCGCGCCGGTCAGCGTCAGCCTGCCCAGCGCGACGCTGCCATCGGCGAACAGGCCGTTGGTGCGGGTCGACCCGCCCGCCTCGCGCCGCCGGGTCGGGCTGGCGTTGACGAAGGTGAACAGCTCCTGCGTCTTGCCCGAGACATCACGGATATCCGCACCGAGCCGCAGGTCGACCGCGCTGCCAACCGGGGGCTGCACCTCCAGCCGCGCGCCGAGGCCGGTGGCCGGGGTGTTATACTGGTTCAGCGACTGGCCGACCGTGGTGCGCGCCGCGTTGACGCTGGCGAAGCCCGACGCGAAGGCGCGCGTCTGGAGATAGGCGAGCGCCGACCAGCCCCAGCGACCGCGCCCGACTAGCCGCAGGCTGGCGTCCGCCCCCTGCGACCGGTTGGCGGTGAAGGCGGTGCCGCGCTCGCGGCGGTCGGTGAAGGCGCTGACATTGGCCTGTATCTCTGTCGCCGGCGCGATCGTCACCACCGTGCGCAGGGCGCCCGATGCCTGTTCATAGGGCGCCGGCCGGTCGACCGGGCCGCGGCTGGCCGCCACCGTCGGCACGAAGCCGTCGCCGCGCGCATAGGCCGCCGACAGCGTCGCGAAGCCGCCCTCGCGGACCAGCGCCGCCGATCCCTGCGCCTCGACCGAATCGCGGCTGCCGTAAAAGGCGCTCGCCTCCAGCGGCGCGAGCTGGTCGGGCGTGGCGCTGTCTAGCTGGATCGTGCCGGCCAGCGCACCCGGCCCGAAATAGCCGCTGCCGCCGCCGCGCGTCACCCGCACCTGCCCCAGCCGGCCGGTGGCATAGGCCGGAAACGCGACCCAGCCGCCGAACGGATCGGCCTGCGGCACGCCGTCGAGGATCAGCAGCGCGCGGCTCGACGCATTGCCGCCGATGCCACGCAAGGTGATGCCCTGGCTGGTCGGATTGGCGCTGCGGCTGTCCGAACGGCGGAATTGCTGGAGGCCGGCGACGTCGGCAAGCACGCTCTCGAGCCGCTGGCTCGCGTTCGCCTGCAGCCGGTCGCGATCGATGGTGACGACGTCGAAGGCGCGCTCGCCCGGCGAGGCGGACAGGCCGCGACCGGTGACGACGATGTCGGGGCCGGTGGTCTGGATCTGGGCAAGGGCGGGACTGGCGAGGATCAGGGCGACGAGGGGGAGATAGCGCATCCGCCCTCCATGCCGGTTTTCGCGCGCGCCGCAACGCTACCATCGGTCCGATCGGATAGCCGCACGCGATACGCAGGCGGCGGGCGCGCCGCGGCCCCGGATAACGCTACCATTGTCGTAAGCAGCGCCAGCGCCTAATATTCGTCCGACATTTACCAACAGACATTCCGCGAGAGGTATTTCCATGATCGACGGCGCCCTGCTGATCGGCGGCGAAGCACGCCAGGCCACCGACCGGTTCACCGCGGTCAATCCCGCGACCGGCGAAACGCTCTCCCCCGATTTCTCATCGGCCGGCACCGATGCGGTCGCCGAGGCGTGCGCGCTCGCCGAGGCGGCCTTCCCCGCCTATGCCGCGACCGACCTTGAGGCACGCGCCGCCTTCCTCGAGGGAATCGCCGCCAACATCCTCGCGATCGGCGACGACCTGATCGTGCGCGCGATGAGCGAGAGCGGCCTGCCCCGCGCCCGGCTGGAGGGCGAACGCGGCCGAACCGTTGGCCAGCTTCGGCTGTTCGCCGGTGTCGTACGGCAGGGCGATTTCCTCGACGCGACGATCGATCCGGCGCTGCCCGAGCGCGCGCCGCTGCCCCGGCCCGACCTGCGCCGCATCAACCTTGCGATCGGCCCGGTCGCGGTGTTCGGCGCGTCCAACTTCCCGCTCGCCTTCTCGGTGGCAGGCGGCGACACCGCCTCGGCGCTCGCCGCCGGCTGCCCGGTGGTGGTGAAGGGCCATCCGGCGCATCCCGGCACCGGCGAGCTGGTCGCACGCGCGATCCGGCAGGCGGTGGCGGACGCCGGCCTGCCCGCGGGCGTCTTCTCCTATCTGCCCGGCGAGACCAATGCGCTGGGCGGCGCGCTGGTCGCCGATCCGCGCATCCAGGCGGTCGGCTTCACCGGCTCGCGCGCCGGCGGCCTCGCGCTCGTCCGCATCGCGTCCGAACGGCCCGAACCGATCCCGGTCTATGCCGAGATGTCGAGCATCAACCCGGTCATCCTCTTCCCCGCCGCGCTCGCCGCGCGTGGCGAGGCGCTGGGCAAGGAATTCGTCGCGTCGCTGACGATGGGCGCGGGCCAGTTCTGCACCAACCCCGGGCTGGTGTTGGCGATCGATGGCCCCGACCTCGACGCGTTCGTCGCCGCCGCCGCCACGGCGATGACCGAGGCCGCGCCGGCGACGATGCTGTCGCCGGGCATCCATGCCAGCTTCGAGAAGGGCGTCGACGCGCTCGCCGGCCATGATGCGGTACGCACCGTGGCACGCGGCAAGGTCGGCGAGGGCGTCAACCAGGCGGTGGGCGCGGTGTTCGAGACGGACGCGCAGGCGTTCCTCGCCGATACCGCGCTCGGCCACGAGGTGTTCGGATCGTCCTCCGTGGTCGTCCGCTGCCGCGACATGCGCGAGATCGCGGCGGTGATCGCGGGACTCGAGGGCCAGTTGACCGCGACCCTGCAGATGGACCCGGCCGACGAGGCCGATGCCGCAGCGCTGGTCCCGGTCGTCGCGCGCCGCGTCGGCCGCATCCTCGCCAACGGCTGGCCGACCGGTGTCGAAGTCGCGCCGGCGATGGTCCATGGCGGGCCGTTCCCGGCGACCAGCGACGGGCGCACGACTTCGGTCGGCACGCTGGCGATCGCGCGCTTCCTGCGCCCGGTCTGCTTCCAGAACCTCGCGCCGGCGCTGCTGCCCGCGGGGCTGGACGACGCCAACGCCTGGGGCATCGCCCGCCGCATCGACGGCACGCGCGAGCAGTAAGGGCTCAGGCCAGCGCGACCGGCGTCACCGCGAGGCCGGTGACGCCGGGGTCGAAGGCGAAGACGTTGCCCGCCTCGGGCTGCGCCGCCAGCGCCGCGGCGTCGAGGCCCTTGCGCGCGCTGGTCGCGAAGGCGGTGCGCAGGTCGTCGCCGCCAAAGGCAATCTTGGTGATGTTCGACGCGGGCAGGTCCACCCTGCCCATCAGCACGCCGGCGGGGTCATAGCGCCGCACGCCCCAGCCGCCCCACAGCGCAACCCACAGGCAACCATCGGCATCGACGACCGACCCGTCGGGATGGCCGGCGCCGTCCTCGATCGTGACGAACCGTTCCGCCGCGCCGAGCGTGCCGTCGTCGCGGATCGTCGCGCGCCAGATCGTCCGGGCGAGCGTATCCGTGTGGTATAGCATGGTTTCGAAGATCGCCGGGCCGTTGGTGATGCACACCGGCGCGAGGCCGCTGTCGACGATTGCGCCGTCGGCATAGCGGTACAGCCGTCCGCTCGCGTCGGTTTCGGCATCGTCCATCGTCCCGAACCAGATCCGGCCCGCGCCATCGGTCGCCGCATCGTTGAGGCGGTTGCCGGCGGGGTCGCCCTCTGGCCGGCCGATCGGGGCGAAGCTGCCGTCGGCAGGATCGAACCGGTGCAACCCCGTCCGCAGCCCCGCGACCATGCCGCCGTCGGCGCCCGGCAGCACCCAGCCGACCTGATCCGGCGCATCCCAGCGCCGCGCCGCGCCGGTCGCCGGATCGACGCGGTGGATGTGCCGGCTCTTGATGTCGACGAACCACAGAGCGGCATCGCGCCCGATCCAGACCGGCCCCTCGCCCAGCATCGCCTGTACGGGCAACAGGGTTCGGACATTATGGTCGGTCATGCGGGCATCCTCTCGTCGTGGCCGCGCTTCATCCAACGCCAAACAGGATTCGTCTAGTCGGACAATTGACCGTCAGACGTCGAACAGGTCGCGATACTGGCGCGGCTGAGAGCGGAGATACTGGTTCGGCGCCTTGACCTTCGCACCGAGGTGCGCGGCGGCATGCCACGGCCAGCGCGGATCGTAGAGGATGGTGCGGGCGAGCGCGATCATGTCGGCATCGCCGGTGCCGACGATCGCCTCCGCCTGATCGTAATCGGTGATGAGGCCGACCGCGACCACCGGCAGGCCGCACCCCTGTTTGACCGCGCGCGCCAGCGGCACCTGATAGCTCGGCCCGACCGGGATATCCTGTCGCGGGTCGAGCCCGCCGCTCGACACATGGATCGCCGCGCAACCGCGTTCCTCCAGCGCCTGTGCGAAGGCGACGGTCTGTTCGGCGTCCCAGCCGCCTTCGACCCAGTCGCTGCCCGACACGCGCATCGTCACCGGCCGGTCCGCCGGAAAGGCGGCGCGGACGGCGTCGAACACCGCGAGCGGGAAACGCATGCGATTGTCGAGGCTGCCGCCATACTCGTCGTCACGACGGTTGGAGAGGGGCGAGAGGAACTGGTGCAGCAGATAGCCGTGCGCGCCATGCAATTGCACCGCGTCGATGCCGAGCCGCGCCGCCCGCCGCGCCGATTCGGCAAAGGCGTCGCACAGCGCCTTGAGATCGTCGGCGGTCAGCGCGACCGGGGCGTTCTCAGCCTCGGCGAAGGGCTGCGCGGAGGGCGCGACCGTCTGCCAGCCGTCGGCATGCGTGGGCGCGAGCTGTTTGCCGCCCTTCCACGGCAGGTCGGTCGATGCCTTGCGCCCGGCATGCGCCAACTGGATCGCGATCGGCATGTCGGAATGGCGCCGGACCGATTCGATGACGCGCGCCATCGCCGCCTCGGTCGCATCGTCCCAGAGGCCGACGTCGGCATGGGTGATCCGCCCTTCCGGCACGACCGCGCTCGCCTCGATCGTCAGCAGGCCGGCGCCGGACAGCGCGAGATGGCCGAGGTGGATCAGATGCCAGTCGGTCATGCAGCCGTTCTCGGCGGAATATTGGCACATCGGCGCGATGACGATGCGGTTGGACAGGGCCAGCGACCCGACGGTGACGGACTGGAATAACGCGGGGTTGCTCATGGAAACCTTTCGGATGATCGACAGGCGTTACGAACCGGGAGCGATTTGGTGCCGCGCGGGCAGGGTGACGCGCGCCGCCAGCCCGCCGCCGGGCCGTTCGGCGAGCGTCAGCCGGCCGCCGTGCAGATCGGCGAGTTCGCGGACGATGGCGAGGCCGAAGCCATGGCCCTCGCCGCGTTCGTCGAGCCGTACGCCGGGCTGCGTCACCCGTTCGCGTTCGGCGGCGGGGATGCCCGGTCCGTCGTCGGCGACGACCAGATCGAACCAGCGCGCATCCGCCTGCGGCTGCGCCGAGACGCGCACGCCGGTCGCGGCATGGCGCGCGGCATTGTCGAGCAGGTTGCCGAGCAGTTCGTCGAGATCCTGCGCGTCCATCGCCGCGGTGACGTCGGCGACGTCGGTGTCGATGGCTAGGCCACGCGCCGCATGCAGCCGCCCGATCGCCTGCACCAGATCGGCGACCGCGGGGGCGAGCGGCGTGCTCGCGCGCACGTCGACCGTCCCGGCGCGCGCGCGGGACAGGTGATGGCGGATCGTCGCGTCGATTCGGTCGACCTGCGCCGCCTTTGCCGGATCGTCGCGCAGGGCGAGCGCCAGCGTCGCCACCGGCGTCTTGAGCGCATGCGCCAGATTGGCCGCGGACTGGCGCGCGGTCGCCAGCGCCGCCTCGCGGTCGGCGGCGAGCGCGTTGAGTTCGGCAGCGAGGCCGCGCAACTCGACCGGCTGGTCCTCGTCGATCCGCGACGCCGTCCCGGCCCGGATCGCCGCCACCTGCGCGCGCATCCGGTCGAGCGGGCGCAGTCCCAGCCGCAACTGCACCCAGGTCGCCGCCGCCAGCAGCGCAGCGAGGATCGCGAGCGCCGCGAGCAGCGGCACCAGCGCATCGCGCAGCGGCCGCGCGATCACCGCGCGCGGTGCGGCGGCGAACAGCGTCACCCGCCCCATGACCAGCCGTCGCGCATGGACGCCATGGCCGCGGGCATCATCGCCGTCGATCGCCTCCGGCCCGCGCGCATCCTCCCGCCCGGGACCGGGGGGATGCGGTCCTTCGCGGCCCAGCGGCACGTCCGCCGACCCGATTGCGCCCGCTGGCGTCTCGATCCGCCAGCGCCAGCCGCGCCCCGCCTCCAGCACGCCGGCGCGCTGCGCCAGCGCGGCGCGGTCGACGGTGCCGTCGCGGTCCACCACGCTGGCGAGCAGCGCGATCTCCGCATCCAACCGACGGTCGATCCCCTCGGTCACGACGCGTTCCAGCACGCCGCCGATCGCCCAGCCGGCGATGCCCAGCGCGGCGAGGATCGCGATCGCGGACAGCAGCAGCATGCGCCCCTGAATCGACCGGGGCATGCCGCGCGGCAGGGCGCCGGTCGTCACGGGCAGGTCAGCCGATAGCCGCGGCCGCGTACCGTTTCGATCATTTCGGCGCCGATCTTGCGGCGCAGCCGGCCGACGATCACCTCGAGGCTATTCGAATCGACATCAGCATCGCCCTCGTAGACGCGTTCGAGCAGGTCGAGCCGCTCGATCACCGCCTCGCGCCGCAGCATCAGCGCCGACAGCACCCGCCATTCGAACGCGGTCAGTTTGAGCGGCAGGCCGTCGAGCTCGAAATGGCCGATCTGCGTGTCGAACGACAGCCGCCCGCAGGCGAGCACCGGCTGCGCATGGCCCGCGGCGCGGCGCACCAGCGCGCGCAGCCGCATCACCAGCTCCTCCAGCCGGAACGGCTTGACGAGGTAGTCGTCCGCCCCCGCCTTGAACCCCATGACCTTGTCCGACCAGCCGTCGCGCGCGGTCAGGATCAGCACCGGCAGCGTGCGGCCCGCGGCGCGCCATTCCTTCAGCACGGTGATGCCGTCCTTGCCCGCCAACCCGAGGTCGAGCACCGCGGCGTCATAAGCCTCCGTCTCGCCCAGATGCGCGGCGTCGATCCCGTCGGCGACGAGGTCGACCGCGAAATGCTCCGCCCGGAGCGCCCGCGCGATCCCCGGCCCCAATTCGCTGTCGTCTTCCACTAGCAAGATGCGCATCGGCCGCCGGTATCCCGTGTCGCTAAACCGAACCTGAACCGCGCGGTTCAGCGGGGGTCGGACGCATTATCCTAGAACGCCGTCATCGACACACCAAATGGAGAACTTGAATGGCTAGGATGACACTCGGACACCGCCAGCGCCTCGCACTCGGCGCGGCGGCCATGGTCGCGGTCGGCGCGGCCGGCGGCGCGGGCGCGGTGGCGCTGACCCGCCCCTCGATCGAAATGGCGCCGACGGTGGCGACGCCGATCGCGAAGCTGGGATCCAGCGACGGCATCGTCACCGTCCGCGGCCGCGTCGCCGAGGTGTTCGGCGACCGCTTCGTCGTGCAGGACGGCACCGGCCGCGCGATGATCGACGCCGGCCGCAACGCCACCGGTAGCATCGCCAAGGGCAATGCGGTGATGGTGCAGGGCCGCTACGACGACGGTCAGCTGCGCGCCCGCTTCCTCGTCGACCCCGCGGGTCAGGTCCGCGAAGTCGGCCCGGCGCATGGCCCGCACGGACCGCATGGCCGTGGTGGTCCGGGGGGTCCGCGCGGGGACGGTCCGCCGCCGCCCCCGGGCGCCGGTCCGGATCGCGCACCGCCGCCCCCGCCTGCGGATGGCCGCGCGACGCCGCCCGCTGCGAATGCGCCAGCTCCCGCCCCGACCGGGACGGCGCCCCGCTGATCCGGCAGCCCCGGTCGCGTGTCGGCGCGGCCGGGGCTTTCGCCGCGCGCCGCCGCGGGCGATAAGCGGGCATGTCCCGCTTCCTGCCGCACGCCAACGACGCCCTGCTCGTCATCGATCCGCAGAACGATTTCTGTCCCGGCGGCGCGCTCGCCGTAACCGACGGCAACGCGATCATGGGTCGTATCGCCGACCTCGCCGGCCGGTTCGCGCATGTCGTCGTCACGCAGGACTGGCACCCCGCCGGCCACAGCTCGTTCGCGAGCAGCCATGCGGGCGCCCTGCCCTTTGCCACCGTCGCCATGCCCTATGGCGCGCAGACGCTGTGGCCGGACCATTGCGTGCAGGGCAGCCATGGCGCCGAATTCCACCCCGCCGTGGCGGGTGCGGTGGCGCGCGCTGGCATGATCCTGCGCAAGGGAGCCGACCCGGCGATCGACAGCTATTCCGCCTTTCGCGAAAACGACCGCACCACGCCGACCGGGCTTGCCGGCTTCCTGCGCGACATCGGCGTAACGCGCTGCGTGCTGGTCGGCCTCGCCTACGACTATTGCGTCGGCTGGTCGGCGCTCGACGCCGCCGAACACGGGTTCGAGGCGATCGTGCTGAAGGACCTCACCCGCGCCATCGCCCTGCCGCTGGGCGACGGCCGCACCACCGCGGATGAGGCGGAGGCGCGCTTTGCGGCGGCGGGCATCGTCCTCGGCTAGCGCCCGGTCGACACCGCATAGATCGCCGGCGCGCCCTCCAGATTGGTGCGATAGACGATCCACTTGCCGTCGGGCGTGAAATGCTGGTTCGGCTCCAGCGTGTAATCGTGCGTCGCGAGGTTGGCGAGCCGCGTCGTATCGAGCACGCCGGGCGCGATCAGGTTCGGCTGCGGCGTCGCCGTCGCGCGGGGCGTGAACAGGCTGATCCACTTGCCGGCGTTGCCGCCGTCACCGGCGAATACGGTCCGGTCGGGCGACTGGGTGAAGTGGTACGAGCTCTGGTCCCCGGCGATCGCCAGCCGCGTCCGCGCGCCGCTCGCGACGTCATAGCTCGACAGCCAGCCCGCGCCATCCTTCGCCGGCGTGCGCAGATCATACCAGATCGTGTGCCCGTCGCTGCTCCAGAATTCATGGCCGGCGATCTCCCCCGCCATGGTGCGGGTGTGGACCCTGGTCAGCCCCTTGCCGTTCGTGCGGATCGTCCAGATGCGGTCGACCTTGTCCCACGGTCCTTCGTGGCAGAACATCAGCAGCCCGGGGTCGGTCGGTGAGAACTGGACATGGTTCAGCCAGTCGGTGGCGCGATGAATCGTCCGCCGCCGGCCGTCGGCGATGGCGATGCTATACATCTCCATCGGCACCCGCGCGGCGAGGCGCGCCGCCATCCACTGCCCCTTGGCGGCGGCGAAGGACAAGGGCTTGCCGTCCGGACCGGTGCCGGCATAGGTCGGCGCGCCCGTCTTCGGATCGCGCCGACCCTGCGCGGCGATCGCGGGCGGCGGCGGTTGCAGCTCGCGCTCGCCCGCCAGCAGCGTCTCGTCGGCGTTGATCGCCTCGATCCGCCCGCCCGGGGCGTCGGCGATCTTGCGCGTCGCCCCGCTGTCGAGGTCGACGCGCCACACCTGAAACGGCCCGCCGTCGTCGACCGCGACGTCGCGCACGGTGTAATAGGCGCTGCGGCTGCGCGGCCCGGCGAACAGCAGCCGGTCGACCTTCGCGCGCAGCACCAGCCGCGTCTGCCACGTCTTGAGGTCGACCGCCCGGATCCCCTCCGGCGTCAGGTAGATCATCAGATCGCCCTGCGGGGTGAACGGGTTGTAGTTGAAATAGAGCGCGTAATTGCCCGGCGTCGCGTCGATGCGGACGATCTGCCGGCCGGTGGTCGGGTCGATCCACGATGCCGGCGTCTGCTGGGTCGTGATCCCGGCGGCGGGGGCCTGCGCGATGGCGGGCGTTGCCGCCAGCGCGACGCTCGCCGCCGCGGCGAAGACTGTGGCGCGAACCCGGCGCGTGTGATGGTCGAACATTGTACATTCCCCTCCGATCGCGGGAGGCTATGCAACCGCGCCAACGGGTCAAGTCATTATCTGCTTGACGCTTCCATCATATGGAATCGAAGCGTTAGCCCGATCGTGCGCGGGTCGCTGGGAGTCGCGAGGATCAATCCGGAATTGCCGGCCTGCACGGTGACGTTCTGAATGTAATCGGCGTCGAGCAGGTTGCGCGCGAACACCGCGACTTCCATGCCGTCGGCGAAGCGATAGCCGATGTTGGCGTTGGTGAGGTTGTAACCGCGGATATAGGTCGCGCGCGACAGGCTGGGATCGCCGTTGAAGCCGCTGCGCGAGGCGGTATCGACATGGACGAAGACCGCGCCGCCGCCGACCGGGCGGACGTAATCGACGCCGCCGGTGACCGCGAAGCGCGGCAGCGAGGCGAGCCGCCGGCCGCTGAGGTCGCACGCCGCCGTCGTCGCGGTCTGTACCTCGAGCGGGCACGGGCCCGCCGGATAACGGCTGTATTCCCCGTCGGCATAAGCGAGCCCCGCGCGCAGCGACAGGCCGCGTACCGGCACCGCGGTGGCGTCCGCCTCGATCCCCTTCACCGTCACCTGCGGGATGTTCGACAGATAGCCGCGCAGTGCCACGGTCTGGCTGGAATCGATCAGGGTCGCCTGGAAATCGCGGACCTTCGTCACATAGCCGTCGATGTTGAAAACGAGGCGGCGGTTCCAGGCTTGCGTCTTCAGGCCGATTTCATAGGTCGTGTTGCCTTCGGGACGGACCACGGCAGTAGCGAGCGCGGGGCGGTTCTGGTTGTCGAGCGGCAGGCCCGACATGTTGATCCCGCCTGATTTAAACCCGCGCGCATAGGATGCATAGGCGAGCACGTCGTCGCTGATCGCCCAGGCGACGTTGCCGCGGCCCGACAGGCTGCCGTCGCTGTCTCGCGCGGTATAGCTTTGCGGGCGCAGAATCGACAATCTGGCGTTGACCAGCGCAGCGTTGGTCGTCGCCGGCCCGCCCGCCACGGTTGTCGCATAGGAGCCCTGCTTGTCCTCGTGCGTGTAGCGCAGCCCGCCGGTCAGCGTCAGTGCCGGCACGATCCGCCAGTTGACCTCGCCGAATGCGGCATAGCTCTGCGTGCGGAAATCGGTGCGTCCGTCCTGGCCATAGCCGTCGAGCAGGTTCGCGGGCACCGGCGTCGCATTCGCCCCGGTGGTCGGCCCGATCAGCCAATAGGCCGCGGCGGGACCGTAGATGCTGATCGGCCGCCCGGTGATCCGCTGGCGGAAGCCGTAGAGGCCGACGACATAGCCGAGCGGGCCGGTGCCGTCCGACGCCAGCCGCAACTCCTGGCTATACTGGTCCTGCCGCGACGGGATGTGCTGCGACAGCTGGATGGGCACGCCGATGTAATCGCGGTCGTTCTCCGCATCCCAGTTCCAGAAGCGCCATGCGGTGACCGAGGTCAGCGTGCCGAACGGCAGCGTCACGTCGGTGATCGCACTCACCCCGCCCTCGTTGGTGTCGGCACCGAGCGGTCCGTCGATATCGGTCAGCCGATCATAGGGGTCGGTGCTCGGCACGCGATAGCCGATCCCCGCCGCCAGCGCGGCATATTGGCGGGCGACCGGGCGGCGACTCGCGGAGACGCCGTAATAGACCTGCGTGCAGCAATAGGCCTGGAAATTGGTGAAATCGGCGCTGACCCGCATCCGGAGGACGTCGTCTGGCCGGAAGAGCAATTGGCCGCGCACCGCCTGCGTGCCGAGCGTGTTCGCCGCGCGGCCGGTGCGGACGTTGTCGAGCACGCCGTCGCGCCGGGTCGACACGCCCGACACGCGATAGGCGATGCTATCGGTGATCGGGCCGGACACCCAGCCGCGCGCCTGCAGAAAATCGCGGCTGCCGTAGGACAGTTCGGCGAACCCCTCGCGCGTGAAGACCGGTTCGCGGGTGGTGATGGCGATCGCGCCGGCGGTGGTGTTCTTGCCGAACAGCGTCCCCTGCGGCCCGCGCAATTCCTCGACCCGCTCGACATCGGCGAAGTCGAACGCCGCGGTCGCGGGACGGGCGTGATAGACCTGATCGACGTAGAATCCGACGCCCGGTTCCAGCCCGTCGTTCGACTGGCTGACCGCGACGACGCTCGATCCCAGGCCGCGGATGGTGAAGGCGGTGTTGCGCGGGTTGGCCGAGCTGTAGTTGAGGCTGGGGATCAGGGTCGTCAGCCCCTGCGTGTTGATCGTATAGCTGCGGTCGAGCAGGTCGCCGCCGACGACCGACAGGCTGGTCGGGATCGCCTGCGCATTCTCGGACCGCAGCCGCGCGGTCACCAGCACCTCGGGCACGGTATCCTCGTCGTCCGCGGTGGCGGCCGGGCCCGCCGTCCCGCGCTGCGTCTGCGCCATCGCGGGCGCCGACCCGAGGGACAGCGCCATCGCCGCAAGGCCGATTCCGTAACGCATCGTTCAACCCCCCTGCCCGACCGGACGGCCACACCCTGTCGACCCCGCCCTGTCGGCGAATCTCTATATCCGTCCGTATACACAGCGCGACACAGGCGAACAGCCCGTGGAATCAGGATTTTACGAAGGGTCGGCGGGAACGTCGCGCAGCGCGGCGGCGAGCCGGCGATAGGCGGGATGGTCGGCGACGTCCGCCATCGCCGCCTCCAGCTCGCGATAGGCGGCGAGCATCGCCGCGCCCGCCGCGGTCAGCCGCGCGCCGCGCTCGCGCCCGCCGCCGCGCAGCGTCTCGACCAGCGGCTCGGCGAAACAGCGGTTCATCTCGTCGACGAGCAGCCAGGCGCGGCGGTAGCTCATGCCGAGCGTGCGGCCGGCGGCAGAGATCGAGCCGTCGCGCCGGATCGCGTCGAGCAGGTCGGCCTTGCCGGGTCCGAGCGCATAGGCGTCGCCGCATGCGAGCTGCAGCTTCAGCTTGAGCGCGCCGACCTTCACCTCATTTGCCGATCAGCACGTCGCTCGCCTTGACCACGACGGTGACGCGGTCGCCCTCCGCCAGCGCCAGATCGGCGATCGCCTCTTCGGTGATGCTCGACGTGACGATGATGCCGCCCCCGATATCGACCTTGATCGTCCCGTTCACCGCCCCCGGCGTGATGCCGACGACCGTCCCCGGAATCTGGTTGCGCGCGCTGAGTTTCATCGGGACCTCCATCTGTCGCGGCGATGATAGGCGCATCGTCCGGCGCCGCCAACACGATGACACGACGATAAATGATGGACCTTGCAGTCAGGATGTGGAACCTGTCGCGTCAATCGACCACGCAAGGTCGAACGTCCGTCCCGAGAGGAATCGCCTGTGAAGCCAATGCCATGGATTGCCGCCGCCGCGCTGATGGCAAGCACCGCCGCCACCGCGCAACAGGTGCCGGTGCTGACGGCGAAGCCGGATATGCAGGCGACGCCGCCCAAAACCTGGATCGACCGCACCACCGGCCATCGCATCGTCCGCATCTCCGACCAGCCTGGCAGCAGCAGCAACTATTTCAACGTCAACAGCTACACCCCCGACGGCCGCTGGATGGCGTACAGCTCGCCCGCCGGGATCATGGCGCTCGACCTCAAAAGCTGGACATCGAAGCTGATCGTGCCGGGCCGGGTGAGCCTGCAGTTCGTCGGCCACCGCACCGGCACCGTCTATTACCTTACCGCGCTGGAACAGACGCAGGGGCACGACGGCCCCGCCGGCGCCGGCGCCAAAACGGGCCCGCGTGCGATCATGGGCTATGACATCGCCACCGGCAAAAGCCGCCGGATCGCCGACCTCCAGCCCGGCTATTCGATCGCGACGATCAATGCGGACGAGACGCTGTTCGCCGGCGCGCGCAACACCGGCGACGGTCCCGGTGCGGGCGTCAACCCGGGCAGCGTCATGGCCAGCCGCGATCCCGCCGCGGAGCGTGGACCCAACGGCGAGAAACTGACCTATGCCGAGGGGCGCGAGGTGCAGATCAACCGCCGGCTGATGCAGCGCATCCCGATGGAGATCTTCACGATCGATATCAGAACCGGCGCGAGGAAGACGATCACCGCCTCGACCGACTGGCTCAACCACCTGCAATTCTCGCCGACCGATCCCAACGTCCTGCTCTATTGCCA
Source organism: Sphingomonas sp. UBA978 (assembly GCF_002292295.1). Classification (GTDB taxonomy): domain Bacteria; phylum Pseudomonadota; class Alphaproteobacteria; order Sphingomonadales; family Sphingomonadaceae; genus Sphingomonas. Next base: position 96,148 of record NZ_DBBS01000014.1, on the reverse strand, counting down.
CGAGGGCAACTGGCATGTCGTCGACCGGCTGTGGCTGGTCCGCGTCGACCGGCCGGACACGCCGAAGCGGCTCCACACGCGGACGATGAACATGGAGATCGCCGGCCACGAATGGTGGAGCAAGGACGGCAAGACCGTCTGGTACGACCTGCAGACCCCGCGCGGCGAGGATTTCTGGGTGGCGGGCTATGACGTCGCGACCGGCAGGCGCCGCTGGTATCATCTCGACCGCAACGCCTGGGGGGTGCATTTCAACAGTTCGCCCGACGGGACGCTGTTCGCCAGCGACGGCGGCGATCCCGAGATGGCGGCGCACGCGCCCGACGGCAAATATATCCAGCTGCTCCGCCCGCGCGCGATCCCCGACGTCGCCGGCATCCATGCCGCCAACAGCGCCGACCTCATCACGCCGGGCGCGTTCGATGCGGAGCGGCTGGTCGACCTCAACCCCCACGATTACCGCTCGGAGCCCAACGCCAGCTTCACCCCCGACGGCAAATGGCTGGTGTTCCGGTCGAACATGTGGGGACCGGGGCATGTCTATGCGGTCGAGGTGGCGAAGGCGGGGCGGTAACGCCGGCGTTCCGCGCTCGCCTTCACCCTTTCGGCGCCACGCGCCTTTTCCCTCTCCCGGCGGGAGAGGGAAGAGACGGCGAGGCCGGCGAAAGGGTGAGGATGGGGGTCGCTTACACCAACGTCTCGATCGCGATCGGGAAGCTGCGTGGGCGGACCCCGGTGGCGTGCCAGACCTGGCGGTAACGCCAGCGTTCGGCGCTCGCCCTCACCCTTTCGGCGCTACGCACCTTTTTCCCTCTCCCGGCGGGAGAGGGAAGAGACGGCGAAGCCGGCGAGAGGGTGAGGATGGGGGTCGCTTACACCAACGTCTCGATCGCGATCGGGAA
>NZ_DBBS01000014.1:95057-95235 GCF_002292295.1 Sphingomonas sp. UBA978 | reverse complement strand
GGCGGACCCCGGTGGCGTGCCAGACCTGGCGGTAACGCCAGCGTTCCGCGCTCGCCCTCACCCTTTCGGCGCTACGCACCTTCTTCCCTCTCCCGGCGGGAGAGGGAAAAGACAGCGAGGCCGGCGAAAGGGTGAGGATGGAGGTCGCTTACATCAACGTCTCGATCGCGATCGGGAA
>NZ_DBBS01000014.1:0-95045 GCF_002292295.1 Sphingomonas sp. UBA978 | reverse complement strand
GGCGGACCCCGGTGGCGTGCCAGATCTGGCGGTAACGCCAGCGTTCCGCGCTCGCCCTCACCCTTTCGGCGCTACGCGTCTCTTCCCTCTCCCGGCGGGAGAGGGAAGAGACGGCGAAGCCGGAGAAAAGGTGAGGATGGGGGCCGCTTACACCAACGTCTCGATCGCGATCGGGAAGCGGCGTGGGCGGACCCCAGTGGCGTGCCAGACCGCATTCGCGACCGCGCCGGCGCTGCCGGTGATGCCGATCTCACCGACGCCCTTGATCCCGAGCGCGTTGACGTGGGCGTCCTCCTCGGGAATCTGGATGCATTCGAGCGAGGGCACGTCGGCGTTCACGGGTACATGGTATTCGCCGAGGTTCGGGTTCATCACCCGGCCGCTGCGCGGATCGACCACCGCCGCCTCGTGCAGCGCGAACGACACGCCCCAGATCATGCCGCCGTACAGCTGGCTGTCGACCATGCGCGGGTTGATGATCCGCCCCGCGGCAAAGGCGCCGACCAGCCGCGTCGCGCGCACCTGACCCAGTTCGGGATCGACCTTCACCTCGGCGAAGACCGCGCCGTGCGCGTGCTTCGAATAGGCCTCGCTTGCCGGGTCGGCGGCGGCATGGCCGTTGCCCTCCACCTCCGTCTTGCCGGCGCGGCGCAGGATCGCGGCATAGCTTTCGCCGCGGCTCTCGTCGTCGCGGCGATACAGATGCCCGTCGCGGGCGACCACGCCGGCATTGCCCGCGCCGTAGAGCGGCGAATCCGGCCGGTCGACCGCCAGCGCGGCGAGCGCGTCGATCACCGCGGCGCCGGCCTCGTGGATCGCCATGCCCGCGGTCGCGGTATGCCCCGATCCGCCGGCGATGCCGGCATCGGGCAGGTCGGAGCTGCCCGAGCGGAAGTCGGTGTCGGCCATATCGAGCCCGAGGCTGTCGGCGGCGATCTGCGCCAGCGCGGTCCACGCGCCCTGCCCCATGTCGTGCGCGCCGATCTCCACCGTCCCGCGCCCGTCGTCGCGAATCACCGCGCGGGCGTTGCCCTCGAACATCAGCGCCGGGAAGATCGCGGTGCCCATGCCCCAGCCGACCAGCAGCCCGTCGGCATCGCGCATCGTGCGCGGCTGCAACGGCCGGTCGGACCAGCCGAAGCGCGCCGCGGCCTGCGCATAGCATTCGCGCAGCGCCTTGGAGGAAAAGGGCTTGCCGTCGAGCGGATCGACCTCGGCATAATTGGCGAGGCGGAAGGCGAGCGGGTCCATCCCGCAGGCATAGGCCGCCTCGTCGATCGCGCATTCGAGCGCGATCGATCCGCTCGCCTCGCCCGGCGCGCGCATGAAGCCGGGCGTGCCCGAATGGACGCGGACGACGTCGTGGCTGGTCGCGATCGCACCCGCCGCATAGACCGACTGGCTGGTGTTGGACGAGGGTTCGAAGAAATCGTCGAACACGCTCGACACGGTGCGGGTGTGATGGCCGAGCGCGGTCAGCCGCCCGTCCGCGTCGGCGCCGATGCGCAGGTCCTGCCGGGTCTGGCCGCGGTGGCTGACCGCGCCGTACATATGCTCGCGGCGCAGCACGAGCTTGACCGGCCGGTCGACCAGCCGCGCGGCGAGGATGCCGAGCACCATCGGCCCGGCCACCATCCCCTTCGATCCGAAGCCGCCGCCGAGGAACGGGCTGCGGATATGGATGCCGGCGGGATCGATGCCGAACAGCCCGGCGATGCGGCCCTGCGCCATCGCCATGCCCTGACTCGGCATGTCGATCGACAGCGTGTCGCCGTCCCAGGCGGCGACGATCGCATGCGGCTCCATCGGGTTGTGATATTGCGCCGGCGTCTCGTAGCGCGCCGCGATCCGCACCGCCGCATCGGCCAGCCCGGCATCGAGGTCCCCCGTCGCCGCGGCGGCGGGCGCGCCCGCGCCGACGACCGGCGGCACGAACGGGTCGGCGGCGTCGAGGCCGATCAGCGGCGCCTCCGCGTCATAGGTCGGCGCCAGCAGCGCCGCGCCCTCGGTCGCCGCCTCCAGCGTCTCGGCGATCACCACCGCGATCGCCTGTCCGGGATAGCGGACGCGGTCGTTCTGCAGCAGGTCGAGCCGGAACATGAAGGGATGCTCCTTCGCGTCCGGGTCCATTGCCAGCGGCGGGCGGTTGGCGGGGGTCATCACCGCGACGACGCCGGGGTGCGCCTGTGCCGCGGCGACGTTCATGCCGACGACGCGGCCGTTGGCGATCGTCGCGACCCGCATCACCGCGTGCAGCAGGCCGTCGGGGTGGGCATCGGCGGCATAGGCCGCGCGGCCGGTGACCTTCAGCATCCCCTCGGCGCGGGTCAGCGGCTGACCGATATTGGAGCCGTGGCGGCGGTGGAGCGGAGCGGGCGTCAGCGTCAGGTCAGCCATGATCGATTTCTCCGGCAGCGGCGGCGAAGGGCGAGGCGGGTAACGGCGGCAGGCGGTCGGGCGTGCCCGCCGCGGCGCGGATCAGCGCGCGGACCGCGATGCGGCGTGCGAGCGCGATCTTGTAGCCATTGTCGCCGGAGGCGCGCGCATCGGCGAGCGCGGCCTCCGCCGCTCGTTCGAAGGTGGCGCGGGTCGGCGCCTCCCCGGTGAGCAACGCCTCGGCGGCCGCGGCGCGCCACGGTCTGGCCGCGACCCCGCCCAGCGCCAGCCGGCCGGCGCGGATGCGGCCGTCGGCGATGTCGAGCGCTGCCGCCGCGGAGACGACCGCGAAGGCATAGGAGGTCCGCTCGCGCACCTTGATGTAGCGCTGGTGCGCGGCGAACGCGCCCGCCGCGGCGGGCAGCCGGATCGCGACGATCAGTTCGCCGGGCATGAGGGCGGTTTCGACATGCGGCGTGTCGCCGGGCAGGCGGTGCAGCGCGGCGAGCGGCACGTCGCGGCGACCGTCGACGCCCTCGACCTCGACGATCGCGTCGAGCGCGACCAGCGGCACGCAGAAATCGGAGGGATGCGTCGCGATGCATTGCTCGCTCCAGCCGAGCACCGCGTGCAGCCGGTTCTCGCCGTCGCGCGCGTCGCAGCCCGATCCCGGCACGCGCCGGTTGCAGGCGCTGGCGGTGTCGTAGAAATAGGCGCAGCGGGTACGTTGCAGCAGGTTGCCGCCGACCGTCGCGGCGTTGCGCAGCTGCGGCGACGCGCCCGACAGCAGCGCCTCGGCCACCGCCGGGAAGCGCGCGGCGAAGCCGGGATCGAAGGCGAGCGTGCTGTTGCGAACGAGCGCGCCGATCCTGACGTCGCCATTGGCCAGCGTCTCGATCCCGTCGAGTCCGGGCAGCCTCGTCAGGTCGACCAGCCGCACCGGCTGCGTCACCCCGCCCTTCATCAGGTCGAGCAAATTGGTCCCCGCCCCCAGATAGGCCGCGCCGTCCGCGCTGCCGGCGCCGACCGCCTCCGCGACGCTCGTCGGTCGATGATAGTCGAAGCGGTTCATGCGAGCTCTCCCGCCGCCATCGCGCGCTGCGCGGTGCAGACCGCCTCGGTGATCCCCTTGTAGGCGCCGCAGCGGCACAGGTTGCCGCTCATCCCCTCGCGCACCCGCTCGGGGTCGTCGCCCGCCTGCCCCTCGGCGATCAGGCCGATCGCGCTCATGATCTGGCCGGGCGTGCAGAAGCCGCACTGGAAGCCGTCATGCGCGATGAACGCCTGTTGCACGGGGTGCAGCGTATCGCCGTCGGCGACGCCCTCGATCGTCAGCACCTCGGCGCCGTCATGGCTGAGCGCCAGCGCGAGGCAGGCGTTGATCCGCCGTCCGTCGACCAGCATCGTGCAGGCGCCGCACTGCCCGCGGTCGCAGCCCTTTTTGGTGCCGGTCAGGTGCAGCCGCTCGCGCACGAGGTCGAGCAGGGTGACGCGCGGATCGTCGAGCGTGATCGCGTGATGCTGGCGGTTGATCGTCAGGCCGATGGAGAATGTCATGCCGCGACTCCGATCGAGTTATGATAGCAAGGATGCCCGGGCCGTTTATACGGAGGATGCCTCCGTTTTTCAACGGTGCTTTTTCAAAGGGGTATGACGGATCAGGGATGGAGACTGCGCCGACACGCCCGACACGCCGGACGAGAGCCGATGCGACGCGCAATCGCGAAACGCTGGTGACCGCCGCTAAGGCCGTGTTCGCGCGGGACGGCGCCGCCGCGAGCCTCGAGGCCGTGGTGCGCGAGGCGGGGTTCGGCATCGGCACGCTCTACCGCCACTTTCCGACGCGCGAGGCGCTGTACGAGGCGGTCTATCGGCGTGACATCGAGCAGCTGGTCGCACTGGCCGATGCGGCGACCGACAGCGGCGATCCGGTCGCGGACCTGCGCCGCTGGCTGCACGCGATGGTCGACATGGTCGCGACCAAGAAGGGGATGATCGCCGCCTTCGCACTGGCCGCCGACACGACGTCGGCGATCTCGGCGCGCTGGACGGGATCGCTGACCGGCGCGCTCGACGCGCTGCTCGACCGCGCGGTGCGCGCCGGCCGGGTCCGGCCGGACATCCGCGGCGAGGAATTGCTGCTCGCGGTCGTCGGCATGTGTATGCTGCGCGACCAGCCCGGCTGGCAGGCGAGCGTCGCCCGGCTGATCGACACCCTGGTCGACGGCCTGCGCATCCCGGACTGACGCCCTCCCCCACCTTCCGTCAGGGCACCCGCGCGGTGCTGCCGCGGACGACCAGTTCGTGATCGAGGGTGACGTGGCGGCTCGGACTCTTGACGTTGCGCAGGATGGCGACGAGCAGTTCGACGGTGCGGCGGCCGATCATCGCCTTGGGCTGGGCAATCGTGGTCAGCGGCGGCTGGAAATAGCGGGCGAGCGGCAGGTCGTCGAACCCCGCCACGGAGATGTCGCCGGGGCAGGACAGTCCGCGCGCCGCGACCGCGGCGATCGCCCCCAGCGCCATTTCGTCGCTGAAGCAGAACAGCGCGGTGACGCCCGCGTCGAGCAGCGCCGCCGCCTGCTCGAACCCCGACCGCGCCGAATAGTCGCCGGTCCGCACCGCCACTTGCTCCGCCAGCCCGGCCCGCTGCGCCGCCGCCATCGCACCCGCCAGGCGGTCGCGGCTGATCGGGCTGATCGCCGGGCCGGTGACGAGGCCGATCGCACGATGCCCGAGCGACACCAGATGATCGACCATCGCCGCACTCGCCGCCGCATTGTCGATATGGACGCTCGGCACGCCGATGTCGGGGCTGTATTCGCAGCCGTTGACGATCGGCGCGGCCGCGCCCTGCTGCGCGAGCAGCGGCGCGAGGCTGGCGGGCAGGCGATGGCCGAGGAAGATCAGCCCGTCGACCTCGCGCCGCGACAGCATCTCGGCATATTGATCCTCGACCTCCGGGTCGTGGCGCGTGTCGCCGACGACCACCGCATAGCCGGCATCGCGCGCCGCCTCCTCCGCGCCGCGGATGACGCTGGCGAAGAACGGGTTGGAGATGTCGGGCACGGTCAGCAGGATCCTGGCGGCCCGCAGCGTGCGCAAGGTCCGCGCCGCGACATTGGGCCGGTAGCCGAGCGCGCGCACCGCCTCCAGCACCCGGTGGCGGGTCGATTCGGCGACGCGATCGGGCTGGCTGAGCACGCGCGACACCGTCGCGGTGGACACGCCCGCCCGGGCGGCGACGTCGATGATCGTCGGCATCGCGCGGTCATGGATCGGGACGGTGACGCTGTCGATCGCGATCGTATGTAATCCTTTACATCGTTGGAGGACCTGCCTAGCCTGATCCCCGTCAAGCAGGCAAACTGCGATGGAGGGGATGGCGATGGCCATAGCGCAAGGTGCTGCGAACGCTGATGGAACCAGGGCCGTGCCCGGGGCCGACGGCTGGCTGACCGGCCGGCTCAGCGCGCTGATGTTCATGCAGTTCTTCGTCTGGGGCGCGTGGAACGTCACGCTCGGCCTCGTCATGCAGACGGTCGGCATCGGCAGCCTGATCGGCAACGCCTTTTCGGTCGGGCCGATCGCCTCGATCGTCGGATCGTTCCTGCTCGGCATGGCCGCCGCCCGCTACGTCGCGCCGCGCATGCTGATGGTGATCCTGCATCTGGTCGGCGGCGCCATCCTGTTCGCGCTGCCCGCGCTGGTAACGCCGGAACATGGCGCGACCTTCGTCTGGCTGCTGCTCGGCTATATGATCCTCTACATGCCGACCGTCGGCCTCGCCAACACGATCGCGCTCAAGAGCTTCGGCGAGCGGACCGACAATTTCCCCTTCGTCCGCGCCTTCGGCACGCTGGGCTGGATCGCCGCGGGGCTGATCGTCGGCTGGGCGGGCCTGTCCGCCAGCCCGGCGATCTTCCAGGTCGCGGCCATCGTCTCGGTCGCGCTCGGCCTCTACAGCTTCACCCTGCCCAACGTCTCCGCCGACGCGCCGCGCGACGAGAGCGTGCTGCGGCAGGTGCTGTGCGTCGAGGCGTTCGGGCTGATGCGGCAGCGCTCGTTCCTGATCTTCATTCTGTGCGCGACGCTGATCTCGATCCCGCTGGCGATGTATTATGCCTATGCCTCGCCTTATGTCGGCGCCGCGGGGATGAGCAACGTCGGCGGCACGCTGGCGATCGGCCAGATGTCCGAACTCGTCTTCATGTTCTCCATGCCGTGGCTCTATCGCCGCTTCGGGGTGAAGCCGCTGCTGCTGGTCGGCATGGCCGCCTGGGCGCTGCGCTATGCGCTGTTCGCGATCGGCGACGGCGGTGCGGGGCTGTGGGCGGTCTATCTGGGCGTCGCGCTGCACGGCGTCTGCTACGATTTCTTCTTCGTCGCCGGCGCGATCTACACCGGCACGATCGCCACGCCCAAGGGCGTGAATGCGCAGGCGCAGGGGATGCTGACCCTGTTCACCTATGGCGTCGGCATGCTGCTGGGGTCGCAGATCGGCGCGGCGCTCTATGCGCAGCTGCCCGCCAACCCGACGATCGCCGACTGGCATGCGATGTGGTGGTATCCCGCGATCGCCGCGGCGCTGATCGCGCTGCTGTTCCAGCTCACCTTCCGGGACGATCGCAAGGGGGTGATGGCGTGACCGCGATGCAGGGGCCGGGCATCTTCCTCGCCCAATTCCTCGGCGATGCGCCGCCGTTCGACACGCTGGAGAATCTCGCGCGCTGGGCGTCGGGCCTCGGCTATGCCGGCGTCCAGATCCCGTGCGATTCGCGGCTGATCGACCTGCGTCAGGCGGCGGAGAGCCAGGCCTATTGCGACGACCTGACCGGCATGCTCGCGCAGCACGATATCGCGATCACCGAATTGTCGACGCATCTGCAGGGGCAGCTGGTCGCGGTGCACCCCGCCTATGACGCGCTGTTCGACGGCTTCGCCCCGCCCGAGGTGCACGGCAGGCCCGCCGAGCGCCAGCGCTGGGCGGTCGAACAGGTCACGCTCGCCGCGCGCGCCAGCGCCAGGCTGGGCCTCAAGGCGCATGCGACCTTCTCCGGCGCACTCGCCTGGCCCTATGTCTATCCCTGGCCGCAGCGCCCCGCCGGACTGGTCGAGGAGGCGTTCGCCGAACTCGCCCGGCGCTGGCTGCCGATCCTTAACGTGTTCGCGGACGCCGGCGTCGATTGCGCGTTCGAGGTCCACCCCGGCGAGGATCTGCACGACGGCGCGAGCTGGGAACGCTTCCTCGAGGCGGTCGGCGGCCACCCGCGCGCGCGCCTGCTGTTCGACCCGTCGCATTTCGTGCTGCAACAGCTCGACTATCTCGACTTCATCGACCGCTATCACGACCGGATTTCCTGCTTCCACGTCAAGGATGCCGAGTTCAACCCGACCGGCCGGTCGGGCGTCTATGGCGGCTATCAGAATTGGGTCGATCGTGCCGGCCGGTTCCGTTCGCTGGGCGACGGGCATGTTGATTTCACGCCCATCTTCAGTAAGTTGGCGCAATATGGCTATCAGGGCTGGGCGGTCCTCGAATGGGAGTGCGCGCTGAAACGCAGCGACGACGGCGCGCGCGAGGGCGCGCCCTTCATCCGGGATCACATCATCCGGCTGACCGATCACCCGTTCGACGATTTCGCCGCGAGCGGCGTCGACCGCGCGGCGATCCGCGCGTTCCTCGGCCTGCCCGGGGACGCGGCATGACGGCGACGCGGCATCCGCTCCGGCTCGGCATGGCCGGCGGTGGCGAGGGCGCGTTCATCGGCGCCGTCCACCGCAAGGCCGCGGCGCTCGACGGCGACTGGCGGCTGGTCGCGGGGGCGTTCAGCACCGATGCCGATCGCAGCCGGCGCAGCGGCGCCGCGCTCGGCCTCGATCCGGCGCGCGCCTATGCCTCGATCGACGCGCTGATCGCCGGCGAGGCCGCGCTGCCCGCGGACGAGCGGATCGATGCGCTCGCGATCGTCACCCCCAACCACCTGCACGCGCCGATGGCGATCGCCGCGCTGGAGGCGGGATTCCACGTCTTCTGCGAAAAGCCGATGGCGATCAGCAGCGACGAAGCGCGCGCCATCGCCGCCGCCGCCGAGGCGAGCGGACGCCGGTTCGCGCTCGCCTTCACCTATAGCGGCTATCCGCTGGTGGAGGAGGCGCGGGTCCGCGTCGCGCGCGGCGACCTCGGCGCGATCCGGCTGGTGCAGGTCGAATATCTGCAGGGCTGGCTCAGCCTGCCGATCGACGGCGAGGGCAACAAACAGGCGGCGTGGCGCACCGACCCCGCGCAGGCCGGCCCCGGCGGCTGCCTCGGCGATATCGGGACGCATGCCTTCCATCTCGCCGAGCATGTCTCCGGACTGCGGGTCGAGGCGGTCGCCGCCGATCTCGCCACGCACGTCGCCGGGCGCCGGCTCGACGACGACGTCGGCGCGCTGCTGCGCTTCAACAATGGCGCGCGCGGGCTGCTCAAGGCAAGCCAGGTCGCGGCCGGCGAGGAAAACGGGCTCAAACTGCGCATCCATGGCGAGCGGGGCGGGCTCGAATGGGCGCAGATGGAGCCGAACACGCTGACGCTGCGCTGGCTCGATCGCCCGGCCGAGACGATCCGCGCCGGCGGTCCCGGCCTCGATCCCCGCACCGGCGCGCTGCTGCGCACGCCGTCGGGGCATCCGGAGGGCTATATCGAGGCCTTCGCCAACCTCTACCGCGCCTTCGCCGCGACGATCCGGGGCGAGGACGCCTGGTATCCGGGCGTCGGCGACGGGTTGCGCACGATGGCCTTCATCGACGCCATCGTCGCCAATGCCGCATCGGACCGGAAATGGACGACTATCCCCTCGGGAGAGACCGAATGAAATTGTTGCTGGCCCTTGGCGCGGGCACGATCGCCAGTGCGGCGCTGCTCGCCGTCGCCGCGCCCACCCTCGCGCAGACGACGGCGGCCGCCGCGCCGCCCGCCTTCGCCGCCTGCCGCGCCTGTCACACGGTCAACAAGGGCGGGCGCAACGGCATCGGCCCGAACCTGTACGGCGTCGTCGGCCGGCCCGCCGCGGCGGCGCCCGGCTTCAACTATTCGCCCGCGATGAAGGCGAGCAAGCTGCGCTGGGACGAGAAGACGCTCGACACCTATCTCGCCGGCCCGGCGAAGGTCGTGCCCGGCACCCGCATGCCGATCGCCACGCCCGATGCGGCGAAGCGCGCGACGATCATCGCCTATCTGAAGGCGGAAGGCGCGAAATGACCCTCTCCCGCCGCACGCTGATCGCCGCGGGTGCCGCCGCCGCCGGCGCCTCCGGTCTGGCCATGGCGCAGGGCCGCCGGTCGAACGCCGCGCGCTTCTCGCTCGGCTTCGCGCCGCACGAGGGCAGCTTCGCCAGCCGCGGCGACCGGATCGAACAGATCGCCTATGCCGCCGACCAGGGCTTTACCGCCTGGGAGGACAATGAGGCGGCGGGCCGGCCGGTCGCCGAGCAGGAGGCGATGGCGAAGGCGCTGCGCCAGCGAAACATGACGATGGGCGTGTTCGTCGCCAGCATGCCGAAATGGTCGCAGTCCCGCCCTCTGCTCGGCGCCAACGACGGGGCGGAGCGCGAGGCGTTCCTCGCCGATATCCGCGCGTCGATCCCGGTCGCCAAGCGGCTCGACGCGACGCGGATGACCGTCGTCACCGGCTTCACGGATCCCAAGGTGCCGGTCGACATCCAGACCGCGCGCGTCATCGACGTCATGCGCCGCGCCGGCGACATCGTCGCGCCGCACGGCATCGCGATGGTGATGGAGCCGCTCAACACCCGCACCAACCACCCCGGCGTCTATATGCGCTCGATCGCGCAGGGCTATGCGGTGGCGCGCGGCGCGAACAGCCCGGCGGTCAAGATCCTCGCCGACCTGTATCACGAGCAGATCCAGTCGGGGAATCTGATCCCGACGCTGGACATGTGCTGGGACGAGGTCGGCTACATCCAGTTCGGCGACAATCCAGGCCGCAAGGAGCCGGGCACGGGCGAGGTCAATTTCGCCAATATCGTCAAATGGCTGCGCGTTAGACGCTATGCCGGGGTGATCGGCATGGAACATGGCAATTCGGTTCCGGGCCGCGCCGGCGAGGACCGCCTGATCGCCGCCTATCGCACGATCGACCAGGCATGACGCAATCGAGGACAGGAGAGCCGCAATGATCGACCGCAGGACCGCGCTCGCCGGCGTCGCCGCCTTGTTCGGGACGACGGTCTTCGCGCCGATCGCGCGCGCCGCCGGGCTGGTGCCGGGCACGCTGCCGACGATCAGCGAAGGCCCGCCGAGCGCCGCGGTGTTCACCGCGCCCCAGCGCGCGCTGATGACCGCGCTCAGCGAACGCGTCATCCCGACCACCGACACGCCGGGCGCGATCGCCGCGGGCGTGCCGGCCTATATCGAGAAGCTGCTCGCCGACTGGGCCTATCCCGCCGACCGCGTGCCGATCCTCGCCGGCCTCGACGCGATCGAGGCGCGCAGCGTGCAGGATTACAGGGTTGCGGCCGCACAGGCGACGCCGGCGCAGCAGGACGCGCTGCTGACGCTGGCGATGGACGACCGGATCCCGGGCGGCGGCCTGTTCTTCACTGCCTTCCGCCAGCTCGTCATCACCGGCTATTATACGTCGGAGATCGGGATCACCCAGGAACGCGAATATCTGCCGGTGCCGGGCGAATACAACGGCGCCTTCCCCTATGCTCAGGTCAACAAGGTCTATAGCGCATGATCCTCGATCGCAGGCACCTGCTCGCCGGCGCCGTCGCGCTGCCGGCACTCACCCTGCCCGGCATCGCCGCCGCCGCCCGGCTCGGCGCGATCGGGCTGCAGCTCTATACGGTGCGCGAGCTGTTCCAGAAGGACCCGGTCGCAACGCTGGAGGCGGTGGCGCGTATCGGCTATCGCGAAGTCGAATATGGCGGTGGCGGCTATGACGCCATGGACCATGCGATGCTGCGCCGGACGATGGATCGGCTCGGGCTGAAGGCGCCGTCGGTCCACATCGCCTATGACGCGCTGCTCGGCCGGTTCGACGCATCGGTGGCGATGGCGAAGACGCTGGGTGCCGACACCGTCGTGCTGCCCTATATGACCGACGAGCATCGCAACGAGGCCGCGTGGCAGGCGGCGCTGCCGAACTTCAACCGCATCGCCGCCGACCTGAAGACGGCCGGGCTCGGCTTCGCCTATCACAACCACGATTTCGAATTCACCAACCGCCCCGGCGGCGTCAGCCTGTACGACCGGTTCCTCAAGGACACCGATCCGGCGCTGGTGACGGTGGAGCTCGACCTCTATTGGGTCGCGCATGCCGGCGTCGATCCGGCGGCGCTGATCGAGCGGCTCGGCCGTCGCCTCTACGCCTTCCACGTCAAGGATACGCGCGCCGACGGCGACATGGCCGCGGTGGGCGCGGGCAAGACCGACTTCGCCCGGCTGTTCCGGCTGAAGGGCGCCGCAGGCGTCCGCCATTTCTACGTCGAGAACGATCGCGCGCCCGCGCCCTATCTGCCCGACATCACGACCAGCTTCCGGACGCTGCGCGCCCTGCGCGTCTGACCACATAACCCTGGGAGGGGATCATCATGGCTGCCACCGACAGGTTCGACGCGATCGTCATCGGATCGGGCATCAGCGGCGGGTTCGCCGCCAAGGAACTGACCGAAAAGGGCATGCGCGTGCTGATGCTCGACCGCGGCACGATGGTCGAACATGCCGAGGGCTATCCCTATGACGGCAAGCCCGCCTATGAGGTGCCGGCGCGCAACGTGATGCCCAAGGCGCTGGTCGACAGCGACTATTTCATCTCGAAGCACGGCTATGTCGCGCCGAGCAACCGCAGCTTCTACAACGATGACCGGCTCAACCCCTATGCCTATGACGAGGGCAGCAAATTCTACTGGATCCGGCCCGCCGCGGTGGGCGGCAAGTCCCTGATCTGGGGGCGCTGGACGTTCCGCTGGGCGCCCGAGGACTTCGCCGCGAACAAGCGCGACGGCGTCGATGGCGAATGGCCGATCGGCTATGACGACGTCGCGCCCTGGTACAGCTATGTCGAGAAATATATCGGCGTGTCGGGTTCGCGCGAGAACCTGCCCTATCTGCCCGACAGCGAGTTCCAGCCGCCGATGCCGATGAACGTCGCGGAGACGTGGCTGAAGCAGCGGCTGGAGACGCAATTCCCCGGGCGCAAGCTCATCAACACCCGCCTGTCCAACATGACCGAGGACAAACCGGAGCAGAACCGCACCAAATGCCAGTTCCGCAACCAGTGCAGCAACGGCTGTTCGTTCGGCGCCTATTTCTCGACGCAGGCGGTCACCCTGCCCGCGGCGCGCGCGACCGGGCGGCTGACGCTGCGGTCGGACGCGGTGGTCACCAGCCTCGACTATGACGCGGCAGGCAAGCGCGTCACCGGCGTCCGCTTCGTCGATGCGAAGACGGGTCAGGCGGAGGTGGTGCGGGCCGACATCGTCTTCCTCTGCGCCTCGGCGATGGCCTCGACCCAGATCCTGATGAATTCGCGCGCGCCCGGCGGCGAGCGCAGCCATTTCGATGAGAGCAACACGCTCGGCCGCTACGTGATGGACCATATCTTCCGCGTCAGCATCAACGGCGAGATTCCAGGGATGCAGGACCTGATCGAATATGGCCGGCGGCCGGGCGGCGTCTACATTCCGCGCTTCCGCAACATCGGCGGCGAGGAGGGCGTCGGCTTCAAGCGCGGCTATGGCTATCAGGGCAGCGCGCGCCGCGATCCACTCGGCCCGGTCGGCTTCGGCGCGACGATGAAACACGGCATGCGCCGCTATGGTCCGTGGAAGTTCGGCATGATGGCGTTCGGCGAATGCCTGCCCTATGCGGACAACCGCGTGTCGCTGCACCCCACCAAAGTCGACCGGTTCGGGATGCCGCTGATGCGCTTCGACGTCACTTTCCGCGACAACGAGCTGCGGATGATGGCGGACGCGCGGACGCAGGGCGAGGCGATGCTGCGCGGCGCGGGCCTCGCCAACGTCACCAGCACCGAGGGCGAACACGTCCCCGGCGACGCGATCCACGAGATGGGCGGCGCGCGCATGGGCCGCGATCCGCGCAAATCGGTGCTCAACGCGTGGAGCCAGGCGCATGCAGCGAGCAACCTCTACGTCACCGATGGCGCGCAGATGGCCTCGGTCGCCTGCGTCAATCCGTCGCTGACCTTCATGGCGCTCACCGCGCGGGCGGTCGACCATGCCGTGGCCCGGGCGCGCAAGGCGTAGCGATTATCCGACAGGGGTCATGTCCATATCGGGCGTGTTTAATACGAATTTAGGCAATTAGGTCCAGAACGCACATAAGGATCGATTCGTGATCCTTAGCCTGCCCGGGATGGTCCCTCGCAGGTAGCGAAGGATCTGCGAATGTTCTCTTGGTTTGAAAAAACGGCACCGATCCGTACCAAGTTCAAAGTGCTCCTGGCGATTCACGGCACCGTAGCCGGCGCGGGCGTCGCCACCACCTATCTTGCCGCAAAGGCCAGTCCGGCAGAGGCGATGGTGTACCTCGGCGTCGCCGGCACGCTGTTCGTGCTGACGGTCGCCATCGTCCTCGCCAGCGGCAAGATGATAACCGATCCCTATGTCGCCACGGTCGCGCGTATGGAAGGCCTCGCCGCGGGCGACCTCGCCACGCCGATCGCCTATACCGACTATCGCGACTGCGTCGGCCGGATGACCCGGGCGATGGAGGTGTTCAAGGTCAACGCCGAAAACGTCCAGGCGGCCGCAACGTCGCAGCAGGTCGTCGTCGGCGCGCTGGGCGAAGGGCTGGACCGGCTGGTATCCAGCGACCTCAGCTATCGCATCGACCAGGCGTTCCCGGCCGATTACGAGCGGCTGCGCACCGACTATAACCGCGCGATGGACGCGGTCGCGTCGACGATGAGCGCGGTGACCGAGGCCACCAACGGCATCAACAGCGGCGCGACCGACATCCGCCAGGCGTCGGACGACCTGTCGCAGCGCACCGAACAGCAGGCCGCCAGCCTCGAGGAAACGGCCGCCGCGATGGACGAGATCACCTCGACCGTCCGCCAGACCGCCGCGGGTGCGGTGCGCGCCAACGGCGTCGTCGAGGACGCCCGCGTCGAGGCCGAACGGTCGGGCGAGGTCGTCCGTCGCGCGGTGCAGGCGATGAGCGATATCGAGCGCGCCTCGAACGAGATTTCCGAGATCATCTCGGTCATCGACGGGATCGCGTTCCAGACCAACCTGCTCGCGCTCAACGCGGGCGTCGAGGCGGCCCGCGCGGGCGAGGCGGGCCGCGGCTTCGCGGTCGTCGCATCGGAAGTGCGCGCGCTGGCGCAGCGCTCGGCGGACGCCGCCAAGGACGTCAAGACGCGCATCACCGCATCGACCCAGCAGGTCGATACCGGCGTCGAACTGGTGAGCGAAACCGGCAAGGCGCTGGACCGCATCATCGCACGCATCGCCGAGATCAACACGCTGGTCGGCCAGATCGCGGTCGCCGCCGAACAGCAGGCGACCGGCCTGCAGCAGGTCAACACCGCGGTCAGCGAGATGGACGGCGTCACCCAGCAGAACGCCGCGATGGTCGAGGAATCGACCGCCGCCGCACGCAGCCTCGCGGCCGAGGCCGACGAACTCGCCCGTCACGTGTCGCGATTCAAGATCGACGCGAACGCCGGCCAGGGTGCGGCCGGCGCCGCGCTGCCGTCGGGCCGTCCGGTCGTGCATCAGCTGCAACAGCGTGCCGCCGACGCCGGCCGCCGGATCGCGAGCCAGTCGCGCCGCAACGGGTCCGCTGCCGTCGCCGTCGCGACGGACGACTGGTCGGAATTCTGATCCAGCCAGCCGTCATTCGCGAAGGACCACCCCATGCCTGCCCATCCGCTGCCGACCACCCTCGATACCGACGCCGCCGGCCCGCTGCGTCAGGCCCTGCTCGCCCGCATCCAGCGGGGTGAGGACATCCACTGCGACGGGGTCGAGGTGTCGCGGATCGGGCAGGCGTGCCTGCAGATCCTGGCGAGCGCGCGGGCGACCGCCCTCGCCCGCGGCCTCGGTTTCCGCATCGACAATCCCAGCGATGCGATGAACCGGATGATCGCGGTCGCGGCGCTGTCCGATGCGCTGGCCCCCGTTACCGCCGCCGGAAAGGCCTGAGCCATGAACCTCGACGAGATCCAGCAGATCTTCTTCCAGGAATGCGACGAGGGGCTCGCGACGATGGAGGCGAGCTTCGCCACCATCCGCCAGGGCGCCGACGATCCCGAGACGATCAACACGATCTTCCGGTCGGTGCATTCGATCAAGGGCGGCGCCGGTGCGTTCGGCCACGAACGGCTGCAGGCCTTCACCCACGAATATGAGACGCTGCTGGACCTCGTCCGCAACGGCACGCTGTCGCTGTCGTCGGACCTGCTCGGCACCATCGTCGGCGCATTCGACATGCTGACCGACCATGTCGCCGCCGCCCGCGACGGCGGCGATGCGCCCGCCGATGCGGCGATGCTCGCCCGGCTGGTCGCCGCGTCGAAACCCGAGGCGCAGCCGCAGCCGGCCGCGCAGCCCGCCGCCGCCGCGCCGGCCCCGGTCGAGACGCCGGCCGCCGCCGCCGCTGCGCCGGGCGACGATTTCGACGACCTGTTCGCGCTGTGCGAACCGGCCGCCCCCGCGACACCCGACGAGAGCGCCGACTGGGTGGTGACCTTCTGCCCCGGCGAATCCGCGCTGGAGAACGGCGGCGACCCGCTGCTGCTGCTGCGCGAGCTGACGATGCTGGACGGCGAGGTGATCGCCGTCGACACCGCGCGCCTGCCGCTGCTCGACGATCTGCACCCCGAACGCTCCTATCTCGGCTGGACCGTCAGCGTTCCCGCCGCAGCCGCCGAGGACGACATCCGGTCGATCTTCGAATTCATGGGCCCGTGCGACCTCGAGCTGGTCCGCCCCGGCGCGACGGCCGACGATGCCGCCGCCGACGCCACGGACATGTCCGGCGACCTGCTGGTCGACCTGCTCGACGAACCCGCGCCGGTCGCGGCGACGCCGGTCGCGGTCGCCCCGGTCGCACCGGTCGCCCAGGCGGCACCGGCGCCGGCGCCCGAACCGGTCGCGAGCCCGGCCGCCGCGACGGTCGAACCCGCCGGCCCCCGCTCCGCGGTGGCGCCGCCCGCGCAGACGATCCGCGTCGACCTCGACAAGCTCGACCGCCTCGTCAACCTCGTCGGCGAGCTGGTCATCACCCAGGCGATGCTGGCGCAGCGCCTGTCCGAACACGGCATGGCCGGGATCAGCGAGCTGACCGACCTCGATCACCTGACGCGCGAGCTGCAGGAATCGACGATGGCGATCCGCGCGCAGCCGATGAAGACCGTCTTCAGCCGCGTGCCCCGCATCATCCGCGAACTGGAGGTCGAGACCGGCAAGCGCGTTCGCCTCGATATCGTCGGCGAGATGACCGAGGTCGACAAGACCGTGGTCGAGCGCATCGGCGAACCGCTGACCCACCTGATCCGCAACGCGGTCGACCACGGGCTGGAGACGCCCGCCGACCGCCTCGCCGCGGGCAAGTCCGAGGAAGGCGTCGTCACGCTGTCGGCGGCGCACCATTCCGGCCGCATCGTCATCACCGTCGCCGACGACGGCCGCGGCATCGACCGCAAGCGCGTCCGCGCCAAGGCGGTCGAGCGCGGCATCATCGCGGCGGATGCGATCCTGACCGACGAAGAGGTCGACAATTTGATCTTCGCGCCCGGTTTCTCGACCGCGGCGACGGTATCCAACATCTCCGGCCGCGGCGTCGGCATGGATGTGGTGCGCAAGAACGTCCAGGCGCTGGGCGGGCGGATCGGCATCAATTCCAACCTCGGCTCGGGCAGCAGCTTCGCTCTGTCGCTGCCGCTGACGCTGGCAGTGCTCGACGGCATGATCGTCACCGTCGGCGACCAGACCTTCGTCATCCCGCTCGGCCATATCGTCGAAAGCCTGCGGCCGAACGACGAGGGCGTGAAGGTGCTCGGCCCGACCGCCTCGCTGCTCGACGTGCGCGGCTCGTACGTGCCGGTGCATCGCGTCGCCGAACAGCTCGGCATCCACGGCGCGCAGCGCGATCCGACCCAGGCGGTGCTGATCGTGGTCGAATCCGACACCGGCCAGGCGGTGCTGATGGTCGATTCGATCCAGGACCAGCGGCAGGTGGTGGTGAAGAGCCTCGAGGCCAATTACGAGGCGATCCCCGGCCTTGCCGGTGCGACCATCCTCGGCGACGGCCGCGTCGCGCTGATCCTCGACGTCGATGCGCTGATCTCGCGCTGGCGCCGCGATCCGCGTCTCGCCGCGCCGCTGGACCTCGCCGCATGACCGCGGTGACGATGACGGCGAGCCGCCAGACCGAGTTCCGCTTCGACCCCGCCGATCACGCCACGATCAGCGCCTTCGTCTACGACGAGGCGGGCATCCTGATGCCGCCGGGCAAGATGCAGCTCGTCTATGGCCGGCTGGCGCCGCGGGTGCGCGCCAGCGGCCTGACGACCTTCGCCGATTATATCGCGCTGATCGAGGAGGATGGCGACGAGCGCACGCGCGCGATCGACGCGCTGACCACCAACCACACCAGCTTCTTTCGCGAATCGCATCATTTCGACCATTTCCTCGAACATGCCTGGCCGGCGCTCGACCAGCGGCTCGCCGCGCGCGGCAAGGTGCGGATCTGGTCGGCGGCCTGTTCGAGCGGCGAAGAGCCCTATTCGCTGCTGATGGCGATGTTCGGCAAGGATCGCGGCAACGGCCAGCGGCTCGCGCGCACCGACCTGCGCGTGCTCGCCACCGACCTGTCGACCGAGATCCTCGCTGCGGCGCGGGCCGGGCGCTACACGCTCGACACCGCATCGGGCATTCCGATGTCGCTGCGCCAGACCTGGGTGAAGCGCGACGGCGACATGGCGGAGGTGCATCCGCTGCTGCGCGAGCGCTGCGCCTTCCGCAAGCTCAACCTGCTCGAAGCCTGGCCGATCCGCGGCCTGTTCGATGCGATCTTCTGCCGGAACGTCATGATCTATTTCGACGAAGCGACCAAGGAGCGGTTGCAGACGCGGCTCGCGGACCAGCTGGTGCCGGGCGGCTTCCTGTATATCGGTCATTCCGAGCGGCTCTCCGCCTCGGTCGCGCCACGCTTCACCTGCGTCGGGCGCACCACCTTTCAGAAGGTGGCGGCATGACCGCCGCCCGTCCGGTGCGCGCGCTGGTCGTCGACGATTCGGCGACGATGCGCGCGATCGTCGCGCACAGCCTGTCGCAGGATGCCGGCATCGAGGTCGTCGGCACCGCGGACGGCCCGCATTCCGCGCGCGAGATGATAAAGAGCCTCAATCCCGACGTCATCACGCTCGACATCGAGATGCCGGGGATGAACGGCCTCGAATTCCTCGACAAGATCATGCGGTTGCGGCCGATGCCGGTGGTCATGCTGTCGACGCTGACCGGTCGCGGGGCGGAGGCGACGATCCGCGCGCTGGAGCTGGGCGCGTTCGACTGTTTCGAAAAGCCGACGCAGGCGGTGCGCAACGGGCTGGGCGAGGAACTCGCCGAACTGGTCAAGGCGGCGGCGAAGAGCCGGGTGCGGCCGCGCCACGTCGCTTCGCCCGCAGCGCAGCCGGCGGCCTATACGCCGCGCGCCGATGCGATGATCGCGATCGGCGCGTCGACCGGCGGGGTCGAGACGCTGATCGAGCTGCTGCGCGGCTTTCCGGCGAACTGCCCGCCGACGGTGATCGTCCAGCACATGCCCGAAACCTATGTGCCGACCTTCGCCGCGCGGCTCGACCGGCTGTCCGCACCGACGGTCAGCGTTGCGCGGACCGGCGCGCCGCTGGAGGCGGGGCAGATCTACGTCGCGCCGGGGGGCTCGCACCATCTCGAGATCGGCGGCGGCACGGTCCGCCGCTGCCGGCTGGTCGCGGACGAGAAGATGAGCGGTCACCGCCCCTCGGTGGACCGCCTGTTCCTGTCGGTGGCGCGCTGGGCCGGTGCCTCCGCGGTCGGCGCGATCCTGACCGGCATGGGCGCCGACGGCGCGCTCGGCCTGAAAACGATGAAAGAGAGGGGAGCGATGACGATCGGCCAGGATGAGGAAAGCTGCGTGGTCTATGGCATGCCCGCCGCCGCCAAGCAGATGGGCGCGGTGACGGTGCAGCTGCCGCTGTCGCGCGTCGCCGCCCGGCTGCTGTCGGAGTGCCGCGCATGAGCGCGCTGCCGCGACCGAGCGACGGGCTTACCCGCATCACGATCATGCAGGGCGAAACCCGGATCTCCGACGATCCGTCGGTGATCCTGACGACGGTGCTCGGCAGCTGCATCTCGGCCTGCCTGTACGATCCTTTGGTCAAGGTCGGCGGGCTCAACCACTTCCTGCTCGCCGAGCCGGGTAGCGGCGACACCGACATCCAGTCGCTCCAGCGCTACGGCGTCTATGCGATGGAGGTGCTCATCAACGCGATGATGGCGATGGGCGCGACGCGGTCCAACCTGAAGGCGCGGATCTATGGCGGCGCCAGCCTGCGCGACGGCTTCCGCGACATCGGCGCGACCAACGCGCTGTTCGCGCGCCGTTTCCTGCGCGACGAGCGGATCGCCCTGGTCGGCGAGGACGTCGGCGGCACCGGTGCGCGCCGCGTCGAATTCCGTCCGACACTGGGCCTCGCCCGCTGTCGCGTCGCCGATACCCGCCCGGTCGAACCGGCGCGGTTGCGGGTCGCCCCGCCGCCGCCGCCCGCCTCGCTCGGCGACGTGGAGTTCTTCTGATGACCTTTCCCCTATCCAACGAAGGAAATCCCGTGCCGAGCACGATCATGACCGTCGACGATTCCCCCAGCATGCGGATGCTGCTGAAGGCTGCGCTGACCGACCTCGGCTACAAGGTGCTGGAGGCCGAGGACGGCGTCGAGGCGCTGGAGCGGCTCGGCGGGGTGGAGCCCGACCTGCTCATCACCGACATCAACATGCCGCGCCTCGACGGGTTCGGCCTGATCGAGAAGGTGCGCGAACAGGACCGGCACCGCAACCTGCCGATCCTGGTGCTGACCACCGAAAGCTCCGACGAGAAGAAGCAGCGCGCGCGCTCGGCGGGCGCGACCGGCTGGATCGTCAAGCCCTTCCACCCCGACAAGCTGGCCGCGGCGATCCGCCGCGTCCTGCACTGATCGTCCTTTCAGGAGCCAATCCATGTCCCGTCAGCTCATCACCTTCCAGATCGGCGAGCAGGTCCTCGGCGTCGATATCATGGCGATCCGCGAGATCCGCGCCTGGTCGCCGGCCACCCCGTTGCCCAACGTGCCGCCGCACGTCCGCGGCGTCGTCAACCTGCGCGGCGTCGTGCTGCCGGTGCTCGACCTCAGCCACCGGCTCGGCTGGGGGATGACCGATCCCTCGTCGCGCCACGTCATCATCGTCGTGCGGATCGGCGACCAGCTGCAGGGCCTGATCGTCGATGCGGTCAACGACATCGTCACCATCCCGACCGACGGCATGCAGCCGCTGCCCGATATCGGCGAAACCCCGGCGGCGCATTTCCTCGAAGGGCTCGCCACGATCGACGAGCGGCTGATCCTGGTGCTCGCGCTGGACCGCCTCGCCGACACGTCGATCACCCTCGCGGATGCCGCCTGAGCCTCCCCCGTCATCAATCCAAGGAAAGTTTAGGTCATGGCTGCCCCGGTCAAGGTTCTCGTCGTCGATGATTCGCTCACCATGCGCGCGTTGCTGTCGGGTGCGCTCGAACGCATTCCCGGCGTCACCGTCGTCGGATCGGCCAACGGCGCCGACGAGGCGCGCGCGATGCGCGAACAGCTCTGCCCCGATGTCATGACGCTCGACGTCGAGATGCCGGGGATCAGCGGCCTCGAATATCTCGCCGAGATGATGGAAAAGCGGCCGATGCCGGTCATCATGTTCTCCACCCGCACCGATGCGGGGGCGGAGGCGTCGATCGAGGCGCTGCGGCTCGGCGCGATCGATTGCTTCCCCAAGCCCAAGGTCGCGGTGGCGGCCGAGTTCGACAAGATCCTGAGCAAGCTCGGCAAGCGCATCAAGGCCGCCAAGGGCGCGCCGGTGAAGAGCACGGGCGGCACCAAGGCCACCGTGGCCGCCCCGCCGCTCGACTGGAACGGCCGCATCCTCGCGATCGGCGGCGAGGCGGCGGCGACGCAGGCGATGTTCGACCTGTTCGGCAGCTTCCCGGCGAACTGCCCGCCGACCGTCGTCGTCCAGCATCTGGGTCAGGGACTCGCGGGCACGATGATCGACGCGCTCGGCGCCGCGATCGCGCCGCGCATCGTCCTTGCCGAGGACGGCATGGCGGTCGAACAGGGGACGATCTATCTCGCGCCGCCGGGCGACCATCACGTCGTCGTCGACGCCTGGCCGAACGGCACGCTGCGCATGCTGCCGCGCGATCCGGTCGCGGGCGAACGGCCGTCGATCTCGATCCTGTTCGCCTCGATCGCCAAGGCAGCGGGGGCGGAGGCGATCGGCCTGCTGCTCGGCGCGGACGGCGAGGACGGCGATGCCGGCGTGCGCGCGTTGCAGGCCGGCGGCAGCTATTGCATCGTTCCGGCCGAGGTCCGCTCGGAAGGCTTCGTGCTGTCGCGACGGATCGCGGCGCAGGCGGTGCCCGCGGACCAGCTGGCGCGCAGCATCCTCAAGCTGGTCAGCAAGTGATCCAGCGCGCCATCGACGCCGCCGGCGCGGAGCCGCTCGGCTGGGCGATCGGGCCGGAGCGCGCGCTGGCCCATGCGCTGGCGGACGAGCTGGTCGCGCTCACCGCGGCGCTCGCCGACCTCGCCTATGACCTCGCCGGCAATCCGGACACGCTGCGCCACCATATGCACAGCCTGCAGAGCGTCGACCGGATCACGCAGACGCAGCTGGCGATCGCCGACCTGCTGCGCTCGCCCGCGCCGGTCGGCGACGCGCTGCAGGCGGTGACGCTGGAGGAACTGGGCAGCAGCGTGCGCGCGGCGGTCGAGCGCTATCGGCAGGACGGCGTCACCGACTATTGATGCCGGCGCGCACCGCCGGCGCCCCCGGCGTCAGCGGTCGAGCAGGTCGGCGAGCGCGACAAGGCTGTCGGCCGACCAGTCCCAGTCCTGCGCCGCATCCGCATCGGGCGCACGGCGGCCGCCATATTCGTGCGGCCGGTCGATATAAGCGGTCTTCAGCCCGCAGGCGCGCGCCGCGGCGAGGTCGCTGTGGTGCGCGGCGACGAGGCAGATGTCGGCGGGCGCCAGTCCCAGCACCTCGGCGGTGCCGGTATAGGCGCGCGGATCGGGCTTGTAGACGCCGGTCACCTCCGCCCCCAGCAGCGCGTCCCACGGCAGGCCGCCATGGCGGGCGAGCGCCAGCATCAGCGCGATATTGCCGTTCGACAGCGTGACGAGCGGCATCCGCCGCTTGAGCCGCGTGAGCCCCTCGACCGCATCCGGCCATGGCGCCAGCCGGCGCCAGGCGAAAGTCCAGTCCTGCAGCAGTGCGGCGTCGAGCCCGGCGGGATCGACGGCATAAGCGCGCAGCGTATCGTCCAGCATCTCGCGATGCAGCGTATCGAGGATGGTGAATGCGCGGCCGGAGGCGGAATAGCGCGCCATCACCGCGATATAGGCGAAGCGCCACACGTCGGTGAACGCCGCCGCATCCAGATCGTCGCGGCCGATCCGGCGCAGGAAGTCCGCGGATTCGGCGATGACGCTCGATCGCCAGTCGACCACCGTGCCGAACACGTCGAACGCCAGCACCCTGGGCAGGGACGGCGCGGCGGCAGCGCGGCCGGGTGCGGGCGTCATCGTGCCGCCCCCGCCAGCGTGTCGAGCAGCGTCCGCACGCCCGCGTCGGCCCCCGGCCCGGCGCGCAACGACGCACGCTCGCGCGACACGATCGCACCGGTTTCGGCGTCGACCAGCGCGAGCGTCAGCCGCCGGCCGGTTTCTCGGTCGACCGTCTCCAACGGTGGCGCGCCGGCACCGCTCGCGTCCCAGCGATCGCCCCATTCGCGCAGCGCGACGCTGACCTGCCACAGGTCCTGCCCCTTGGCGGTCAGCCGATATTCGTCGCGCGGCGGCCGTTCCTGATAGCGGACGCGATCGACGATGCCGACCGCGACCAGATGCTTCAGCCGTGCCGCCAGCGTCGCCGCCGGGATACCGGTGCTGGCGCGCAGATCCTCGTAGCGGGCAAGGCCGAGGGAGAGGTCGCGGATCAGCAGCAGCGTCCAGCGATCGCCGACCATTTCGAGCGCGCCCGCCACCGAACAGCACATGCCGGCAAAGGATTTCGGCTTCATCGACCATTCCCATCTTGTAACTTCAATCATTGAAGTATATTGGACCGTCACGATTTGCAAGCGCTGCGACGCGCCCGAACACCCCGGATACGACGCCCGAACCCGCTGAAGCACAAGGGAAGACCCGCATGACCGACACGCATCTGACCGCACCGACCCGCTTCGTCACCGTCGAGGGCGACCAGCTCGCCTACCGCCGCTGGGGCAATGCCGCCGCGGGAGGGCCGCCGTTGTTCTTCCTGCAGCATTTCCGCGGCGGCCTCGACCATTGGGACCCGCTGATGACCGACGGCCTCGCCGCCGGGCGCGAGGTGATCCTGTTCAACGGGCGCGGCGTCGCCTCGTCCACCGGCACGCCGCGCACCCGGATCGAGGCGATGGCCGACGACGCGGCCGCGGCGATCCGCGCGCTCGGGCTGAGCAAGGTCGACGTGCTCGGCTTCTCGCTCGGCGGCTTCCAGGCGCAGGACCTGACGCGCCGGCATCCCGATCTCGTGCGCAAGCTGATGCTGCTCGGCACCGGCCCGCGCGGCGGCAATCCCGATTCCGAACCCGGCGTGCTCGAAGCGGCGCCGCGTCCCGTGCCGACGCTCGACGACTTCCTGTACCTGTTCTTCGGCCGCTCCGAGGCGGCGCGCGAGGCGGGCCGGGCGTTCTGGGCGCGCCGTCACGTCCGTGTCGACCAGGATCCGCCCAGCTCGCCGCAGGTCATCCAGGCGCAGATCGAGGCGAACATGTATTATCTCCCCAAGCTGGATGCCGCCGACCCCTTCGCGCACCTGCGCACGATCACGCAGCCGACCTTCATCCTCAACGGCAATGTCGACGTGATGATCCCGACGATCAACTCCTTCTCGATGGCGCAGAATATCCCGAACGCGCAGCTGTTCATCTATCCCGACGCGGGTCACGCCGCGCAGTTCCAATATCCCGAACGCTTCCTGCGGCACGCGATCCAGTTCCTCGACGAATGACGCCGCCCCCCGTCACGACACCGGCCCGATGAGGACATTACGACCATGTTGAAATTCACGTTCCTGCTATGGATGATGGAAAAGCTGATAAAGCGGACCATCCGGACCAAACCCGCCGCCGCGGCCTATGTCCGCGGCAAGACGCTGACCTTCCAGATCCGCACGGCGGACGGGACGGGCCGCCACTACAGGATCGCGAACGGCACGATCAGCTCGGCCGCGGGCCTCGCCGATGCGCCGGCGTTCACGCTCGCCTTCGCCACCCCCGCCGACGGCTTCCGCATCCTGACCGCCAAGGACAGCAAGGGGGCGTTCCTGCAGGGCCTGCACGAGCGCACGCTGGTGCTGTCGGGCGACTTCGTCGCGATCATGTG
Source organism: Sphingomonas sp. UBA978 (assembly GCF_002292295.1). Lineage (GTDB taxonomy): Bacteria > Pseudomonadota > Alphaproteobacteria > Sphingomonadales > Sphingomonadaceae > Sphingomonas. Next base: position 69,970 of record NZ_DBBS01000014.1, on the reverse strand, counting down.
GTTCCAGGGGCTGACCGACTTCCTCTGATCTCGCGCGGCGGGGACGGGCGACCGGGCGTCGGGCCCACCGTCACCCGGCCGCAGGAGCGCTCCCGATCCGCTCCGGCACGGTGAGATTCAGCACCACCGCGATCAGCGCCGCGGGCAGCACCCCCGACGTCAGCACGATGCGCAGCGTCTGCGGCAAATGCTGGACCGATGCGGGCTCGAGCTCCAGCCCGATGCCGACCGACAGCGCGATGCCGAAGATCAGCATCGTCCGCTGCGTCCACGCCACCCCCGACAGGATCGACACCGCCGCCGAGGCGACCATGCCGAACATCACGATCACGCCGCCGCCCAGCACCTCGATCGGGATCGTGGTGATGAGCGCGCCGATCTTGGGCAGCAGGCCGCACAGGATGAGGAACAGCGCGCCGATCTTGACGATATGGCGGCTCATGATCCCGGTGATCGCGATCAGGCCGATATTCTGGCTGAACGAGGTGTTGGGCATCGCCCCGAACACCGCGGCCAGCGCGGTGCCGACGCCGTCGGCGCTGGTCGCGCCGATCAGTTCGCGGTCGGTCGCGGGGCGGCCGGCGCTGCCCTCGCAGATCGCCGACACGTCGCCGATCGATTCGATCGCGGAGATGAAGCCCATCAGGCAGAAGCCGAGGATCGCGGAGGCCGACACCGCGAAGCCGAAATGGAAGGGCGAGGGCAGCATGATCCATCCCGCGCCCGCGACCGGCGCCAGCGACACCCGCCCCATCGCCACCGCCGCGCCATAGCCCGCCAGCAGACCCAGCAGCACCGCCGCGGTCGACCAGATGCCGCGCCCGAAGAAGCTGAGCGCCAGCGTCACCACCACCACGATTCCCGCGAGCAGCCAGCTCGACCCGGCCCCGTAGGCCGCCGTCCCCTGCGCCGGGACGCCGCCCGCGGCATATTGCACCCCGATCCGCATCAGCGACAGGCCGATCATCAGCACGACCAGCCCGGTCACCATCGGCGGCAGGGCGACGCGGATGCGGCCGACGAACACGCTCAGCCCGGCGTGGAACAGGCCGCCGACCAGCGCCGCGGTGGTCAGCGTCGCCATCGCCGCCACCCCCTGCCCGGCGACGATCGGGATCATCACCGGCAGGAAGGCGAAGCTCGTCCCCTGTACGATCGGCAGCCGCGCGCCGACCGGGCCGATGCCGACGGTCTGGATCAGCGTCGCCATGCCGGCGAACAGCATCGCCATCTGGATCATATAGATCATCTCGCGCGGGTCGGCCGATCCGTAGCCGAAGCCCGCCGCCCCGGCGACGATGATCGCCGGCGTCAGATTGCTGACGAACATCGCCAGCATGTGCTGGATGCCGAGCGGGATCGCGACCGCCAGCCCGGGAAAATGATCGGGATCGCGCGCCTGTTCGGGCGTCATGATCGCACCGCCCCTAGCGGGCGGCCGGATGGCGGGCGGCATGGCGGGCAGGTCCGGCGCGGCGATCGTCATCCCGTCTCCTTCGTGGCTTCGCATCGTCACGCCAGCGCCATCAGCCGCGCCAGCGACGCGTCGGCGGCGCGCAGCACATCCCGCCGCGCGACCCGCACCAGTTCGCCGTCGCGCACCACCGCGCGGCCGTCGACGAACACGTCGCGCGCGCCGGCCGGCGGGCAGAGGACCAGCGCCGCGACCCTGTCCCACGCGCCGGTCGCGGTAATGCCGGTCATGTCCCAGATCGCGATATCGGCGCGGCTGCCGGGCGCCAGCATCCCGCAATCGGGCCGCCCCAGCACCGCCGCGCCGCCGTGCGTCGCCATGAACAGCGCCTCGCGCGGATCGAACGCCGCCGGTCCGCCGGTCGCGCGCTGCAGCAGCATCGCCTGCCGCGCCTCGGTCAGCACGCTGGCGCCGTCGTTCGACGCCGACCCGTCCACCCCCAGCCCGACGCGCACGCCGCGATCGACCATCGCGCGCAGCGGCGCGATCCCCGATCCCAGCCGGCAGTTCGATCCCGGACAATGCGCCACCCCGGTGCCGGTGCGCGCGAACAGGTCGATCTCGCGCGCGTCGAGCCGGACGCAATGCGCATGCCACACGTCCTCGCCCAGCCAGCCGAGCTGCTCGGCATAGTCGCCGGGACGGCAGCCGAACCGCGCCAGCGAAAAGGCGACGTCGTCGGCATCCTCGGCCAGATGCGTGTGCAGCATCACCCCCTTGTCGCGCGCCAGCGCCGCGGCGTCGCGCATCAGCCCCTGGCTGACCGAGAAGGGCGAACAGGGCGCCACGCCGACGCGCAGCATCGCGCCGTCGCGGGGGTCGTGATAGGTGTCGATGACGCGGATCGTATCGTTGAGGATCGCGCGCTCGTCCTCGACCAGCGCGTCGGGGGGCAGGCCGCCCAGGCTCTCCCCCACGCTCATCGCGCCGCGCGTCGGGTGAAAGCGCAGCCCGACCGCCTGCGCCGCGGCGATCGAATCGTCCAGCGTCACGCCATCGGGAAACAGATAGAGGTGATCCGAACTCAGCGTGCAGCCGGCCAGCGCCAGCTCCGCCAGCCCCAGCTGGGTCGCGGCGAACACGTCCTCCGGCCGGTACCGGCCCCAGATCGGGTAGAGGCGTTTGAGCCAGTCGAACAGGGACGCGTTGATCGCGCCGGGCAGCGCGCGGGTCAGCGACTGGAACAGATGGTGGTGGGTGTTGACCAGCCCCGGCGTGACGACGCAGCCGTGCGCCTCGACGATCTCGCCCGCCCCGTCCGCCAGCATCGCGAGTTCGGCACTGGTGCCGACCGCGACGACCGCGCCATTGCGGAACGCGACCGCCCCGTCCGCGATCTCCCGCCGGGCGTCGTCCATGCACACGACCCGGTCCGCATGCCGGACGAGGATCAGGCCCCGGTTCATGGTCGGCGGCGGCTCATGAGCGACGGGGGGTCATCGACGCGACGGGGTCATCGCGGGATCGTCGTCGCGTAGCGGTCCCAATGGCCGGTCAGTTCGTCGACGACGCGCGATCCGACCGCGTACAGGCTCTCCACCGCCGCATTGAGGCCCGAATAGCCCTCGTTCTCGCGCAGCAGATTGGCGGCGGCGGTCACCCCCGGCGGCGGCATGGTGAAATTGCTGCCGGCGCGCAGCACCATCACCCGGTCCTTGTCGACCCGCCCGATCCGGTCGAGATAGGTGATCGCCTGATACGTCCCCGTCTCCTCCATCGCCGAGGTGACGAATTCGCCCTTGCCGCCCGTCCAGTAGCGCACCCAGTCGTTCGCCCAGCCGTTCATCTTCGCGCCGCGCCAGAAGGTCATCGCCGCGACATGGTCGCCCTTCAGCACGAACGGCGCGCGCTGCGCCATCGGGTGGTCGGTGTAGCGCGCGCGCTCGGCGCGGATCGTCGGGTCGTCGGGCAGCGCGATGTTGCGGGTCAGGCCATAGGCCCAGTCGCGCAACGCGCCGTTCAGTTCGAACATCTCGCCCTGCGACGGCGGCGCCGGACGCGGATCGTTGGGGCCGTTGCGACCGCGGGCGAAATAGCCCGACTGCCAGTCCGCCGGAATCTCGCGCGCGTCGATCTCATGCGCCAGATCGCCGTCGACCAGATAGCGCGACCAGGCCGCCGACCCGATCGAGGCATCCTCCGGGTCGATCCCGGCGATCCCGGCGACCAGCCAATAGGCGCGGCGCAGGTCGAACCGCTGGTCGAGCCCCAGCGCCATCGTCGCGGTCGCCGACTTGGCGGTCCCCACCCCGGTGACGACGCCCATCACCTGCGTCTTCGGATTGTAGAACAGGTCGTGGTGCGATTGCGGGAAGGGGATGCGCGTGGTCAGGCCGGCGCGCGTCTTCCACAGCTGGAACTCGCCGGCCACGTCGCCCTCGTCCTTGCCGATCTCGAACATCGTCACGATCACCACGCGCACCGGCAAGGGCCGTGCGCATGCCCCGCCCGGCACGCACGCCGCCGCCGCACCTTTCGCGCCGGCGGGCGCGGCGATCGTCGCAAGAACCAGCATCAGGCCGGCGGTCAGGATACGCATCATCTCGTTATCACCTGTGCGTCAGAACTTGTAGACGACCGACCCCTGGAAGCTGCGCGGCCGTTCCGGCAGGACGATCGTGCTGCCGAACAGCTCGGTGAAGTTCGCGCGGAAATACTTCTCGTTGGTCGCATTCTTGACGGTCAGGCGGAACAGCCAGTCGCCCGTCCCATACGAGGCGCCAAGGTCGAACAGCGTGTACGCGGGCAGCTTCACGACCCGCGACTGGCCCGAGAATACCGAGTCGACGTGGACGACGCTGCCGCTCAGCGCGATGCCGTTGTCGAACGCATAGGTCGCGGTCGCCGAATAGAGGTTGGTCGGGATGCCCTGTCGCCGCGACGCCTCGCGGTCGGGGATCGGCACCAGCCCGCCGACCTGGCCACCCAGCGTCAGCGTCGGGTTGACCACGTTCACCAGATCCTCGATCCCGAAAAAGCTGAACGTCGATCCCGCATCGAGGAAGGTCAGGTTGTAGACCTTGGCACGGGTATAGGCGCTGGTGATGAGCAGATGCTTGTCCACCGACCAGCGCATTTCCGCCTCGACGCCCTTGGTCTGCACCGACTGGTTGACGGTCGAGGACTGGATGTTCCGGTCGGTCCGCTCCTGCTGGTAGACCGACAGCGCGCCGTACAGCCGGCCGCCGAGCCAGCTGCCCTTGACGCCGCCCTCGTACAGCTTCGACGCGGTCAGGAACAGGCCGCCATTCGCGGTCGCGGCGTCGATCTCCGACCCCTGCCCCGCGATCACCGTCGTCTGCCGCGCGATCGTCGCATAGGGGATGATGCCGAACGGCAGCTTGTACGAGACGCTGCCATTGTACGACCATCCGCCCTTCGACCCCGATCCGGTCGGCACGACGTTATTGGTGACGCGCAGCTTGCCGAGCACGTTGGTCGACGTCACGTCGACCGTATCGTAGCGGACGCCCAGGATCACATCGAGGCCGAACGCGAAGTCGAGGTCGGTCAGCGCGGCAAAGCCGTAATCGGTGTAATGGCCCTTCAGATAGTTCGAATAATTGCTGTCGCTTTCGGTCGACAGCAGGCGGTCGGACAGCGGCGTATAGCCGACGGTCAGGTCGACCCGGTGGAAATATTCGAAGTTGAAATCGTCGCCATGCTTGAAATCGGTATAGCGGATCGACGGCGACAGCTGGACCGAGAAATTGCCGACCTGGTTCTTGAACGTCTTCGATACCACGACCTTGTCTTCGATGACATAGGAATTGTGGAATTGCGAAAAACCGTAGCTATTATTATTTTTGTTATCGATGCCGTCGTAGAAGAGCTGGTTCTTGATCTCCAGATCGTTGCCGCCATCGTAGATGATGTCGAAATAGCCGGTATAGGCCTTGTTGCGCAGGAAATCGTTGGTGCCGGTCAGCACGTTCTTGCGGCTCAGCTTCGTGGTGCCGGTGTTCTGCAACGCCAGATAGGGATAGGTCGAATTGAGGCAGGCGTCGGTGAACGACGACGCCAGCACGCTGCCGCCACCACAGCCGAAGGTCCCGAACGGGTTGAAATTGCCCGCCGCGAGGAATTCGGCCGGCGCCAGCTGGCCGTCGCCATTGGTGTCGAGCGGCTTGGCGCTGCCGGTGATATAGGTGCCGTTGTCGACCAGATCCTGGGTCAGGCGGTTCCAGCCACCGTTCTGCTGGCCGTCGTATTTCTGGTACATGCCGCCGAACTCGACGCGCAGCCGCTCGGTGATCTGATTGTCGAACGCGCCCTGCAGGACGACGTTGCGGGTCGACATGTTGCGGTAATAGCTGCCGGAATCCTCGACCTCGGCATAGAGGCTATAGCCGAATTCGGTGCCGCCGACGCGCAGCGGGCCGCGCAGCTGCGCCTTCAGCACGTTATAGTCCCAGCTGCCGCCGGTGTAGCTGACCTCGCCTTCGGCATGGTCGAGCAGGGCACCGCCCGACACCCGCGCCGATTTCGGCACGAAGTTCATATAGCCGCCGGTCTTCGACGGGCCGTAGATCGGCGAGGACGGGCCGCGGACGATGTCGATCCGGTCCGACGCGCCGATCGGGGTCGGGTAGTTGCCCGGATTGTCCAAGCGCCGGACGCCGCGGAAATAGACCTCGCCCGGCGTGCCGCGGATGTCGAGCGCGCCGCCGACGCCGAAGAAGGAGTTGGTGAAGGTGCCGGGCGCCTGCGCGACGAGGTCGTAGATGTCGGTGACGCCGAACCGCTCGATCTGCTCGCTGCTGATCGTCGAGGCGGAGCGCGGGGTCTCGACCAGCGTCTTGGCGAAGCCGAAGACCGATCCGACATCCTTGTTCGGCAGCGCGTCCAGCGTGCCGGTGACGACGATGTCCTGATCCTGCGGTTCCTCCGCCGCGGTTGCGGCTGCCGCGGTCGTCGTCGCCGCGGTCGTCTGGGCCCAGGCGGTGCCGGTCATCGCGGTACAGCACAGCAGCGCCGCCGCGATCCCGGCGATCGGCCGGTGCAGCCCCGCCCGTCGTGTCGTCGCCAGCCCTGCGAGGTTATTCCGTGCCATCGTCCCTTGCCCCCTTGTGTCGCTTCGCGCAGCCCGCCGTCGATCCCGTGGACCGGGCGCATCGGGCATGCCGCGTCGCGATATGTGAATGTTGTTCATGCGAGAATCTAAGCAGAACCACCCGGAAACGACCCGCCGAATCAGTCTTTGCAATGTCACGGCATGCCAGGCATTGCGCTGATTTTACGGCTATATTTGAACACGCAGGTATAGGATCGGCCGATAACCGGTTAAGGTCCGTCCGTTCCATCGTCTCTTCGGCTTCTGCCGGCCGGCAACGCGGTTCTTCATTGTCGCGAACCCGCGCACTATCACTCCCCCCGGGTGATATTGTGTGGACTAAGCACCCGACGTGATGCAATCAAACGCAATGATTCCGACACGCCGTTGCGAAAATTAGGGAGGGTCCATGCCTGCATTTTCCCGCTTCCTGCGCTATTTCATGGCGGTCGGCCGGCTCGGCTCGATCCGCAAGGCGGCGGACGAGCTGAACGTCTCCGCCTCCGCGATCGATCGCCAGATCCTGAACGTCGAGGCCGATATCGGCGTGGCGCTGTTCGAACGCCTGCCCACCGGATTGCGGCTGACCGCGGCGGGCGAGATCATGATGGCGGCGGGGGCGGGCTGGCAGAAGAACATGGCCTCGGTCCGCGCCCAGATCGAGGATCTGCGCGGGCTGAAGCGCGGCCATGTCGACATCGCGATCATCGACGCGCTCGCCAAGGGCTATATCCCGGAGACGATCCGCACGATCCAGAGCCGCCATCCGGGGATCACGATCGGCATCCGCGTGCTGAACAACGATGCGGTGCGCGTGGCGATCGCCAGCGGCGAGGTGGATTTCGGCATCTTCTTCGGTCCGCAATCCTATCGCGACATCAACGTCCGCGCCTTCGTCGACGTCGTGCTCGGCTTCCTGACCCCCGCCGGCCACCCCTTCGGCCAGCAGAAGAAGGCGCGCTTTTCCGCGTCGGTCGGTTCCGCGCTGATCGTCCCCGCCGAACCGCTGGCGGTGTGCCAACAGATCGCGGTGCTGGAAGGGGTGACCGGCGCGACGCTGGACCGGACGGTGACGTCGGACAATATCCAGATGATTACGTCGCTGGTGATGCAGGGGGTCGGCATCGGCATCCTGACCTCGCTAGACGTCATCACCGAGGTGAAGCGCGGGCTGCTGTCGTTCACGCGCATCTCCGATTCGGTGTTGCGGCCGATGACGCTGGCCCTGTGTACCGCCTCGGCGCGGACGCCGTCCTATGCCGCGGGGATCGTGCTGCGCGAGATCGAGAACGGCTTCGCGCAGCTCAGTTACCCGGCGTCGATCGAACCGGCGCTCGATCTGGACGGGTGACCGACGCGCGGCGCCCCACCGCCCGCACCATCAGCGCCTCCAGCCGTTCGGGGTCGATCGCCCGGACCACCTCCGCCGGCCGTTCGCCCAGACCCGGCTGATAGCCGGCACGCCACGACAGCGTGTCGCCATAGCCCGGCCCGAACTGCGTATCGTAATCGACGTACAGCGTCGCGCGATCGGTGACGATCGTCGGGTCCAGCCAGACCGCGGCCGCGATCTCGTCCCACAGCGGAAATCCGGGCTCCATCCGGTCGATCAGCCGCGCCACGCCCGGCGTCGCGACCGCGGCCAGCCGGGTCAGCAGGCCGCGGCCGAGCTGCGTCGCGGTCGACGGATCGACCGGGACCATCGTGATCTTGCGCCACGGGCTGCGCGACACGATGCTCGCCGCCTCGGGATCGAACCGCGCGTTGAACTCGCGCCGCGGCGAGTTGACGAACTCCCGCGCGAAGTCGCGCGCCGATCGGTCGCCCAGCACCTGCCGGGGATTGAGGCTGCCGCCCATATAGACCAGCTCGCCGGCCAGCGCGGCGAATTGCGGGTCGAGCCGCTGCGCGAGCGCGAGATTGGTCAGCGGCCCCGCGGCGAGGATCGTCACCTGCCCCGGATAACGGCGGACCATGCGGATCAGGAAGGCGGCGGCGATCTCCGGCGACGGCTTGGTCACCGGATTGCCCCAGGGCAGGACGACCGGATCGTCGGGGCCGTGATAGTCGGGCGTGCTCTGCTGCGTCGGTTCGACCCAGCGTTTCATCCACGCGCCCTTCCACGTCAGCCTGCCGTACAGCGATTCCCACCGGTCGGTCAGCAGTTCGGAGTTGAGCAGCGGCCAGGTCGCGCCCTGCACCACCGGCACGTCGGTGCGGCCCGCCGCCTCCACGCCGCGCAACGCCAGCGCGGTCGCGCGGTTGGCCCAGACGTTGCCCGACACGGTGGTGATGCCCAGCACCTCGACATCGGGCGATTCGAGCAGCATCAGGTGCATCAGGGCAAAGCCCTCGTCGTCGATGATGACCTTGCGCCGCGCGTCCTGCGCCTGCGCCGTCCCCGCGACCAGCAGCAGCCACGCGAACAGCAGGCCGACGACGCCCCGCATCTCAGCGCGCCGCCGCATCGCGGTCCCATGCGCATTGCCCCATGACATAGGTCTGCCGGATCGCACGATCGTCCCCCAATATCTGCAACGCGAACAACCGCTCCGCCAGCGTCGCGCCCGCCGTCCGCCGCGCCAGCAACGGCGTCGCTTGGTCGTCCAGCACGACGAAATCCGCCTCCTGCCCCGGGGCCAGCGCCCCTACCCGGTTGGCGATCCGCAACAGCGCCGCACTGCCCGCGGTCGCCAGATGGAGCGCGCGGAACGGGTCGAGCGGCGCGCCCCGCGCCAATGCGGCCTGATAGGCGACGCCAGCGGTGTGCAGCATCGAGAAGGACGTCCCCGCCCCCACGTCTGTACCCAGCCCGATCCGCATCCGGTGCGCATCGGCCTGCCCGAAGTCGAAGACGCCCGATCCCAGGAACAGGTTGGAGGTCGGGCAGATCGCCACGCCCGCATCGCTATCCGCCAGCCGGGCGCAGGCGCGGTCGGACAGATGCACGCCGTGCGCGAACACCGATCGCGCGCCGACCAGCCCGAACCGGTCGTAGACGTCCAGATAGTCCGCCGCGTCCGGAAAGCGCGCGGCCACTGCGGCGCATTCGCGGAGGTTCTCGGCGAGGTGGGTGTGAAGCAGCACGTCGGGATGCGCGGCGAGCACCGCCCCCGCGCTCGCGAGCTGGTCGTCGGACGAGGTCAGCGCGAACCGCGGCGTCACCGCATAGCCCAGCCGCCCGCGCCCGCGCCACTGCGCGATCAGCGCCTCCGTCTCCGCCCGCCCCGACGCCGCCGTGTCGGCCAGCCCCGGCGGCCCGCGGTCCATCATCACCTTGCCCGACACGATCCGCATCCGCCGCGCCAGCGCCGCCTCGAACAGCGCGTCGACCGACGTTGCGTGGACGGTCGCGAACACCAGCGCGCTGGTGGTCCCGTGGCGCAGCAGTTCGGCCAGAAACGCCGCGGCCACGGCATCGGCATGCGCGCGGTCGGCAAAGGCCTGTTCGGCCGGAAAGATGTGGCGGTCGAGCCAGTCGAGCAACTGTTCGCCGTGCGAGGCGATCCGGTCCATCTGCGGATAATGGACGTGCGCGTCGACGAAGCCGGGGACGATCAGTCCGGCCAGCCGCTCGACCGGCACGCCGCCCAGCCGGTCGGCCATGGCCGCGAACCGTCCGCGCGCGACGACGATGCCGTCCTCGACGACCAGCACGCCGTCCGCCTCGTACCGGACGGCGTCGGCATCGTCGCGCGGGTCGTGCCCGACCGAGAGGATCTCGCCGCGATAGGCCCCGATCGTCATGCGCGGTCCAGTTGCAGCAATTGCGCCAGCGTCGCCACCGCGATCACATCGGGTTCCTTGCCGCCGATCCCGGCGATCCCGATCGGACAGGTCAGCCGGTCGCCCCCATCCACCCCGTCGCGCCCCAGCCGTGCGGCGAAGCGCGCGCGCTTGGTCGCCGATCCGATCAGCCCGACGAACGCCAGCGGCACGCCCGCCTGCACCCGCGCCAGCGCCGCCCGCGTCAGCCGGTAATCCAGCGCATGGTCGTGCGTCAGGATCACGATCGCCGCATCGTCCGGCGCCTCGGCGACGCATTGGCCGATCGCATCCTCGGGCACGATCGCGACGCCGGGCACCGTCTCGAACACCGGGCGCGTATCGAACCACGCCAGCCGGAACGGCAGCGGCGCGGCATGGCGGGCGATCGCCTGTCCGACATGCCCGGCCCCGAACAGATAGAGCGGGCGGCGATACCAGCCGATGATCTCCGCGAAACTGCTCCCCGCGCGCGGCCGGTCGCCCCGCGCCGGCACGGCGACCGCCGCCGCATCGCGCGCGACATGGCGCTGCACCCCGTCGGCCGACAGCGTCGTCACCAGGAACCGACCCTCCGCCGCATCGCCGGTCCAGCCCAACCCGGCCGGATCGACATGATCGACCAGCAGCCGCACCCGCCCGCCACAGCATTGCCCCAGCAGCGGCCCCAGCGGATAATCCTGCACCCGCCACGCGCCCGCCGGTTCGGACAGGATCGCGCGCGCCTGCTCGACCGCGCGATATTCCAGCTGCCCGCCGCCGATCGTGCCGTACAGCGCGTCGGCGGTGACGATCATCCGCGTCCCCGCGCCGCGTGGCGCCGACCCTTCCGTCGCCAGCACGCTGACCATCGCCGCCGGCCCCGCCGCGGCCGCGTCCCGCAGCCAACGCGCCCATTCGATCATGCGCGATGCCCGGCGATGGCGCGCAGGATCGCCTCGGGCGTCGCGGGCGCGTCCAGCGGCGGCATCACGCGGACGTCGGGCGCGGTCGCGGCCACCGCCCCGGTCAATGCGGAAAAGACCGCGATCGCCAGCATGAACGGCGGTTCGCCCACCGCCTTCGACCGGTTGATCGTCGGTTCGGCATTCTCGCCGTCCCACAAGGCGATGTGCAGCCGCGCCGGGCGATCCGACGCGGTCGGAATCTTGTAGGTCGCGGGCGAATGGGTCAGCAGCCGGCCCTGGTCGTCGAACACCAGTTCCTCGGTGGTCAGCCAGCCCTGCCCCTGCATGAACCCGCCCTCGATCTGCCCGATATCGATCGCCGGGTTCAGCGACCGGCCGACGTCGTGCAGGATATCGACCGCCAGCACGCGATGCTCGCCAGTCAGCGTGTCGATCACCACCTCCGCCACTGCCGCGCCATAGGCGAAATAATAGAAGGGCCGGCCGCGATGCGCCGCCCGGTCGTAGGCGATTCCCGGCGTGGCGTAATAGCCCGTCGCCGACAGCGAGATGCGGCCGATATGCGCCCGCCGGCACAGGTCGCCGAACGCCAGCCTTTCCTCCCCCGCGACCACGCCGGCCGGGGAAAAACGCACCGCCGCCGCCTCGCATCCGGTGCTGCGCGCCAGGAAATCGATCAGCCGGTCGCGGATCGTCATCGCCGCGTTATAGGCCGCCATGCCGTTGAGGTCCGCACCCGACGATGCCGCGGTGGCGGAGGTATTGGGCACCTTGTCGGTCCGGGTGGCGGTGATCCGCACCTGCGTCACCGGCACCGCGAAGACGTCGGCGACGATCTGCGCGACCTTGATGTACAGGCCCTGCCCCATCTCGGTGCCGCCGTGATTGATCTGGATGCTGCCGTCGGCATAGACATGCACCAGCGCCCCCGCCTGGTTCAGGTGGGTGGTGGTGAAGCTGATCCCGAACTTCACCGGGGTCAGCGCGATCCCCTTCTTCAGCACATGATGCCGCGCGTTGAACGCCGCGACGGCCGCACGCCGTTCGTCGTAGCGCGCCGCGTCGCGCAGCCGGGCGATCAGCGCCGGTGCGATATTGTCGGCGACGGTCATGCCATAGGGGGTCGTGTCGCGGCCCGGCCCGTACAGATTGGCGACCCGCACCGCCAGCGGATCGCACCCCAGATGCTGCGCGACATGGTCGATCACCCGCTCGATCGCCAGCATCCCCTGCGGCCCGCCGAAGCCGCGAAACGCGGTCGCGGACACGGTGTTGGTCTTCAGCCGTTCCGACACGATCGCGACGTCCGGCAGCCAGTAGCAATTGTCGGCATGGAACATCGCCCGGTCGTTGATCGCCGGCGACAGATCGACCGTCGCCCCGCACCGCGACGCCAGCCCCAGCCGCAGCGCCAGCAGCCGCCCGGAATCGTCGAACCCGACGTCGTAATCGACGAGGAAGTCGTGGCGCTTGCCGGTCATCGCCATGTCGTCGTCGCGGTCGCAGCGGAACTTGGCGGGACGGCCGGTACGATCGGCGACCAGCGCCGCGGCGGCGGCGAACAGCGCCGCCTGCGTCTCCTTGCCCCCGAACGCCCCGCCCATCCGCCGGACCTCGACCGTCACGTCGGCCGAACGACGGCCGAGCATGTGCGCGACCAGATGCTGGACTTCGCTGGGATGCTGCGTCGAACTCAGCAGATGGATCTGCCCGTCCTCGCCCGGCGTGGCGATCGCGATCTGTCCCTCGAGATAGAAATGATCCTGCCCGCCCATCGCGAACCCGCCCGACAGGCGATGCGGCGCCGTCGCCAGCGCCGCGGCGGCATCGCCGCGCGCCATCCGCTGCGTCGGCTCGATCAGCGATCCCGCCGCGCGCGCCGCCGGGATCGTGACGATCGCGGCCCGCGGCGCATAGTCGATCCGCGCCAGCCGCGCCGCCAGCCGCGCCGCGCGCTGGCTGGTCGCGGCGACCAGGAACACCGCCTGCCCGATGCTCGTGACCTCGCCGTCCGCGAGCAGCCGGTCGTCATGCGCGACCGGGCTGACGTCGTTGGCGCCCGGGATGTCGGCCGCAGTGAACACCGCGACCACGCCGGGCGCGGCGCGCACCGCGGTCAGGTCGATCGCGACGATCGCGGCGCTGGCCTGTTCGCTCTGCCCGAACGCCAGATGCAGTATCCCCGCCGGCTCCGGCTCGTCATCGGCATAGCGCGCAGTGCCAGCGACGTGCAGCGCGGCGCTGTCGTGCGGGTGCGACGGCCGGGCGAGCACCGGCGTCAGGGCATCGCGATCAGCCATCGATCGCCTCCAGCACCGACACCGCCTCGCCCTGCCGGCGATGCCACAGCCGCCACAGCAGATTACCCGCCGCCTCGACGCGATAGGCCGCACTGCCGCGCACGTCGGTCAGCGGGGTGAAGTCCGCGCGCAGCGCCTCCACCGCCCGTGCGATCGTGTCGCGGTCGAACCGCGCGCCGGTCAGCGCCGCCTCGCACCCCGCCGCCCGCCGCGGCGTCGCCGCCATCCCGCCGAACGCGACCCGCGCATCGACGATCCGCTCGCCCGCCATCGTCAGCCGGAACGCGCCGCATACCGCGGAGATGTCGCTGTCGAACCGCCGCGACAGCTTGGCGATATGGACGATGGCGTCGGGTGCGGGTCGGGGCAGGTGCAGCGCCTCGACGAACTCGCCCGCCCGCCGGTCCTGCCGCCCGTAATCGAGGAAATAGTCCTCCAGCGGCATCGTACGCCGCCCGTCGACGCTGCGCAGCGTCAGCGTCGCACCCAATGCGATGAAGGCGGGCGGCCCGTCGCCGATCGGCGACCCGTTGGCGATGTTGCCGCCGACCGTGCCGGCGTTGCGCACCTGCAGCCCGCCCAGCCGCCGCACCAGTTCGCCCAGATCGGGGTGCAGCCGCGCGAACGCCGCATGCGCCTCGGCATAGCGGACCGCGGCGCCGAGGGTCAGCCCGTCCGCCGTCTCCTCGATCCCCCGCAATGCGGCGATGTCGCCGACGAACACCACCGGCGCGATCGTGCGCAGCCCCTTGGTCACCCACAGCCCAACATCGGTCGCGCCCGCGACGATCCGCGCTTCGGGATGCTCGGCCAGCACCGTCGCCAGCGCGTCGGCGGTGCGCGGGACGAACCATCGCCCGGCCGCATCGCCGTCGCCGAGCGCGAGATCGCGCAGCATCGCGACCAGCGCGGCGTCGTCGCGGGCGAGCGCGGTCACCTCTGCCGCCGCCGACAGGATCGGGCCATAGCCGGTGCACCGGCACAGATTGCCCGCGATCACGTCCGCCACCGGCAAGGCGTGGCCCGCCGCCCCGATCGCCCGGCCGTACAGCGACATGACGAAACCGGGGGTGCAGAAGCCGCATTGCGAGCTGCCGTTGGCGGCCATGCACGCCTGCAACGGGTTGAGCGCGCGCCCGTCGGCCAGGCTCTCCACCGTCAGCAACGCCTTGCCGTCGAGCATCGGCAGGAACAGGATGCACGCATTGACCGCGCGCCATTGCATCGCGTCGCGCGCCGGCGTCAGCTCGCCGACCAGCACGGTGCACGCGCCGCAATCCCCCTCGGCACAGCCTTCCTTGGTGCCGGTGCGGCGCATCCGGTAGCGGAGGTGGTCGAGCAGCGTGTCAGTCGGTCCGGCGTCGGGCAGGTCGACGATCGCGCCGTCGAGGATGAAGCGCACCGCCATCTCAGCTGCCCCGATAGGTGGAATAGCCGAACGGCGCGACGAGCAGCGGCACGTGATAATGCCCGCCATCCGCGGCGACGCCGAAGTCGATCGCGACCCGGTCGATGAACGGCGGATCGGGCAGGACCACGCCAGCCCCCCGGAAATAGGCCGCGACCGCGAACGTCAGCCGGTATCCGCCCGCCGCGATCCCCGGCATGCCCGGGCAGCGGCCGTCGCCGTCGGTCGCGCCCGACCAGATCACCTCCCCCGCCACCGTCGCCAGCGTCACCGCGACCCCCGCCGCCGGCCGGCCGTGCGCGGTATCGAGGACATGGGTGGAAAGGGTCGCGCTCATGCCGCCGCCTCCTGCCGTCGCGGCCATTCGCCGATGAATTCATGCTCGTCATAGTCGATCAGCGCCGCGACCAGCGCCGCGCGGTCGTCGAGAAACAGCTGGTCGGTCACGCCCTTCACCAGCCGCGGCAGGGCGGTGCGCAACCCCGACAGCGCCGCCGCCGACAACCCGAGGCTGACCAGCGCGGAATAGTTGAACGCGAACAATCCGTGCAGCATCGCCGCATCGGCGTCGTCGCGCGGCAACAGGTCGAACCCGTCGCCCAGATAGGGGTGCGCGTCGATCAGCGGATGCGCCGCCCCGGCCGGCGCGAACCGGTCGCGCCAGCGCGCGATCCGCCCGGCGACCAGCCGCAGTTCGGGGCGCAGCGCCGGGTCGCTGACCAGCCCGGTCGACAGCACGAGGAAGTCGAAGTCGTGCGTCCCGTCCGGCGTCGTCACCCGCGCCCCCGCACCCGCCGGTACGACCGACAGCCATGGCGCGCCGAGATGCAGCATGAAGCCCGGCCGCGCCGCCGCCCGCTCGAACATGTCGTTGGTCGGCGGCTGGTTGTGCCCGAGGAACGAGGTCATCACCGCATATTTGGCGGCATCGTCCAGCGCCGGATAGCGGCCGGTGAAGCCCACCCGCTCCATCAGCCGGATCGGGTTGATCCGCGGCAGCACCGCGCGCCGGATGAAGACGTGCGCCTCCGCCACCCCCAGCGCCAGCGCGGCATTGGCGTTGTCGAACGCCGACGCGCCCCCGCCGAGGATCGCGACGCGCTTGCCCGCCAGCGCGGCATAGTCGATCGGCGCGCTGGTATGCGCGTACAGATGCGGGGACAGCGCGTCGGCGACCATCGGCGGCACATGCCATGCGCCGCCGCCCTGGATGCCGGTCGCGAGCACCACCTTGCGCGCCAGCAGCGGCCGCTGGCCTTCGATATGCAATCGGTGGAGGCCATCGCCCAGTGGCTCGACCAGCGTCAGCCGCGTCTCGTTGCGCACCGGCAGCGCCAGCACCCGGCGATACCAGCGCAGATACGCCATCCAGTCGCCGCGCGCGATCTTGCCGACCGCCGCCCAGCCCGCCGCGCCATGCTGCGCCTCCCACCAGGCGCGATAGCTGAGCGCCGGGATGCCGAAATCGATCGGGTTCAGCTCCTTGGGCGTGCGCAGCGTCAGCATCCGCGCATAGGTGTCCCACGGCCCTTCATAGCCGGCCGGGTTGTCGTCGATGACGAGGATGTTGGACACGCGTTCGCGCAACAGGCCGAACGCCGCCGCCAGACCGCTCTGCCCGCCGCCGACGATCACCACGTCATGGACATGGCCTTCGGCATGCTGGCGCGGCGTCGTCCAGTCGGGGCCGCCATGGCCGATCAGCACCAGCTGCCGTGCCAGTTCCGCCTCCAGCGCGGGCAGGCCGATCGCGTCCGCCCCGCTCATCGCAGATCCTCCAGCCGAAGCCGCACGATCTCGCCGATCTGTTCGATCGCCGTCGCGATCTCGGTTTCGCGATCGTTGTCCAGCCGCGTCTGCATCGCGGCGAGAATGCCCGCCTTGTCGGTCAGGCGGACGCAGATGATGAACGGAAAGCCGAACCGCGCACCATAAGCGGCATTGAGCGCGTGGAACCGGTCGTATTCGGCCGGCGTCAGCCGGTCGAGCCCCGCCGACGCCTGCTCCCCCGCCGACGCCTCGGTCAGTGTGCGGTCGATCGCCGCCTTGCCCGCCAGTTCGGGATGCGCGCAGATCAGCGCCAGTTGCTCCTCCGGCGTCGCGGCATGAACCTGCGCCATCAGCCCGGCGTGCAGGTCGGCGAAGGGTGCCTGCGCGGCGGCGCGCTCCACCACCCAAGGCGAATGCTCGAACAGCGCGCCGTAGCGCGCGACGAAGGCGGCGGCGCTCATGAGCTGCTCCCTTCCAGGCTGACGTGCGCCGAAACGATCTTCCACCCGTCGGGGAAGCGCACCCAGCTTTGCGTCTGACGGCCGCGCCGGTCGGTGCCGTCGCGAAAGAATTCGGCATCGGCGGTGGCGAAGGCGTCGCCGTAGACGGTGCCGTAGACGGTGATCGCCACCCGCCCCAGTTGCCGCTGCGGCGACCCGCCGCGCCCGCGCCGGAAATCGCGGATCGCTGCGATGCCGTACAGCACCTCGCCCACGCCATAGCGGTTGGTGGTCGGCGCATCGTGGAACAGCGCGTCCATCGCCGCGATATCGTCCGCCATCAGCGCGCGCTCATAGGCGTGGAAGGCGGCGGTCACCTCGGCGAGCAGCGCGGGATCGTCGATCGTCATGCCGGGTGCCGCTCCATCCAGTGGCGGGCGATGTCGATCCGCCGCGCCACCCAGGCATCGCCGCTCGCGACGACATGGTCGACGAACCGCGCCAGCGCCAGCGCCCGTGCCGGCCGCCCCGCGATGCGCGCGTGCAGCCCGACCGACATCATCCGCCCACCCTCGGCGCAAAGCATCTCGAACGTGTCGCGCAGGTAGCGGAAGAACGCCTCCCCCTCGGTAAAGCCGTTCAGCGCCACGAACTTCATGTCGTTGGCGTCGAGCGTATAGGGGACGACCAACTGCGCCCGCCCGTGCCGCCGGTCCCAGTACGGCAGGTCGTCGGCATAGCTGTCGGCGTCGTAGACGAAGCCCCCCTCCTCCGCGATCAGCCGCGCGGTGTTGGGCGACGTTCGGCCCTGATACCAGCCGAGCGGGCGCTCCCCGGTCACCTCGGCGTGCAGCGCGATCGCCGCGGCGATATGGTCGCGCTCCACCGCCTCGGGCACGCGCTGGTAATCGATCCAGCGCAGGCCGTGGCTCGCGATCTCCCACCCCGCCGCCTGCATCGCCGCGACCGCGTCCGGGTTGGTCGCCAGCGCGGCGGCGACGCCGAACACCGTCACCGGCAGGCCGCGCGCCGCGAACAGCCGGTGGAGCCGCCAGAAGCCGGCGCGGCTGCCATATTCGTACAGGCTTTCCATCGCCATCGCCCGGTCGGGATGGCTCTGCGCGCCGACCATCTCGGACAGGAACGCCTCCGACCCGGCATCGCCGTTCAGGACGTTGTTCTCCGCGCCTTCCTCGTAATTGACGACGAACTGCACCGCGACGCGCGCGCCGCCGGGCCACGCCGCCGCCGGCGGGGTCGCGCCATAACCGGTGAGGTCGCGGGCGGCGGCGCTCATGCGTCCCACGCCGCCATCGCCGCCGCCACCGCCTCGCCCGCGGGCAAGGCGAACCCCTCCTGCCGCAGGCACGCTTCCAGCGCGCCCAGCGTGATGAGCACCTTGTGCTTCATCGCATTGTATCCCATCGCGCCGATCCGCCAGATCCGCCCCTGCAACGGGCCGAAGGCGGTGCCAATCTCGATCTCGAACTGGTCGCGCATCGCGGTGCGCACCCGCTCCCCGTCGACGCCCTCGGGAATATGGACGCCGGTGACGTTGGTCATCCGGTGCGCGTCGTCGCCGAACACCGTCAGCCCCATCGCGCGCAGTCCCGCGGTCACCGCGCGCCCGGCGGCGGCATGGCGCGCGAAGCGGGCGGGTAGCCCCTCGCCCAAAGCGACGCGCGCGCATTCGCGGGCGGCGTACAGCATCGACGTCGCCTCGGTATGATGATTCAGCCGCTTTTCCGACCAATAATCCATAATCATCGCCAGATCGAAATAGTTGGACCCGATCCGCACCCCCGCCCCGTCGCGGATGTCGTCGCGGCGGATGCCGCGCTCGACGTGGCGTCGCGCGGCGATATGCGCGGCGGCGGCATCGGACAGCGTCACCGGCGCCGACCCCGATGGCCCGCCGAGGCATTTCTGCAGGCCGCCGGTGACGATATCGACGTCCCACCGGTCTGCGGCGATCTCCATGCCGCCCAGCGTCGCGGTAGCATCGACATAGCTCAGCGCCCCCTCCGCCCGGCACAGCGCGCCCAGCCCGTCCAGCGGCTGCGCCATCGTCGTCGACGTATCGCCATGGACGGTCGCGACCACCTTCGGCCCGATCCGCGCGATCGCGGCGGCGACCGCGTCCATCGGCACCACCTGTCCCCAGTCCGCCTCGACCGTATCGACCACCGCGCCGATCCGCGCGAGGATCTCGGTCAGCAGCAGGCCGAACCGGCCGAAATTGAGCACCAGCACCCGGTCGCCGGGCGCGACCAGCGACACCAGCGCCGCCTCGATCGCCGCGCGCGCGGTGCCGTCGATCAGCATCGTCCAGCGATTGGCGGTGCCGAAGACCGGGCGGTACAGCGCCATCACCTGGTTCATATAGCCGGTCATCTCCGGGTCGAACTGGCCCAGCAGATCGGCCGACATCGCGCGCAGCACGCGCGGATGGGCATTGACCGGCCCCGGCCCCATCAGCAGCCGCTGCGGCGGATCGATCTCCCCGAACAGGTCGGGCGTCAGGTCGGGCGTCATGCGCGGTCCCCCAGGCGGTCGATGAAGCCGAGCAAGATTTGCAACGCGATCTCGACGTCGGCGGGGTCGACCTGTTCGGCGGGATGATGGCTGATTCCGTCGCGGCACCGCACGAACAGCATCGCGGTCGGGCACAGGTCGGCGAGGATCATCGCGTCATGCCCCGCGCCCGACACCAGCCGGTGCACCGGCTGCCCCGCGGCGACGGTGGCCGCGTCGAGCAGGTCCATCAGATCGGGCGCACACGGGCTCGCCGGCAGGTCGTGGACAGGCTCGATCGCGACCGCCAGCCCGCGGTCGGCGGCGATCCCCGCGATCGCGTCCAGCATCGCCGCCGCCGCCCGGTCGCGGCGCGCCGCATCGCCCGACCGCACGTCGACGGTGAACGACACCGCCCCCGCGATGACGTTCGCCGCCCCCGGCGCCGCCGCGATCGTACCGACCGTCGCGACGAGGTCGGAGGCGTCGTCGCGCGCGATCCGCTCCACCGCCAGCACCATCGCCGCCGCACCGGCGAGCGCGTCGCGGCGCAGCGGCATCGCGGTCGTGCCGGCATGGCCCGCCATGCCCGTCACCTGCACCGCATAGCGGCGTTGCGCCGCGATGCCGGTGACGGTCCCGACCGCCAGTCCCGCCGCCTCCAGCGCCGGGCCCTGTTCGATATGCGCCTCCAGATAGGCCAGCGTCGTTCCCGGCGCGCGCGCCGCCTCGCGATAGCGGCCGACGTCGAGCCCCGCCGCCGCCAGCGCATCGGCCAGCGTCACGCCGTCGCGATCGACGACCGCGAGCGCCTCCGCGGCCAGCGTGCCCGCGACCGCGCGGCTGGTCAGCATCGCCGCGGGAAAGCGCGATCCCTCCTCGTCGCCGAACGCGATCACCTCGATCGCGAACGGCATCCGCCGCCCCGCCGCCGCCAGCGCCGCGACGCATTCGATGCCCAGCATGATGCCCAGCGGCCCGTCGTAGCGCCCGGCGTCGCGAACGCTGTCGATATGGCTGCCGATCAGCAGCGCCGGCGCGTCGGGGGCCGTCCCCTCGTAGCGGCCGATCAGATTGGCGGCGGCGTCGACCGCGACGCGCATCCCCGCCGCCGTCATCCACGTCGCCACCTGCGCACTTGCGGCCCGGTGCGCCGGCGTCAGATAGCCCCGGTACAGCCCGTCGGCCATGTCGCTGTACGGTGCGACGCCCAGCGCGTCGCACCGCGCCACCGCGCGTGCGCCGCCGCCGGCACCGATGAGGGCTGGGTCGCTCACCACGCCACCACCCGGCCGTCGCTGCGCGGGTCGGTCGCGCCTTCCAGCCGGCCGTCGGCGTGGCGGACGATCGCGCCGGCATGGCCCATCATCTGGCCGTGCGCCGCGACCCGCTCGACCTGATGCCCCGCCGCCGCGAGATCGGCGTAGAGCGCGGGCGTAAACCCCTCCTCGATCTTCAGCGTCGTGCTGTCCGCGCCCCAGGTCCGGCCGAGCAGCCAGCGCGGCGCGCTGATCGCCGCCTGCAGATCGATGCCATAGCGCGCATAGCGGGTGAACAGCGCCGCCTGCGTCTGCGGCTGCCCCTCGCCGCCCATCGTGCCATAGGCCATCGTCCGCCCGTCGTCGAAGCGCGCCAGCGCCGGGTTGAGCGTGTGGAACGGCTTGCGGCCGGGCTTGAGCGCATTCCATCCGTCCGCCGCCAGCCGGAACGAGCTGCCGCGATTCTGCCAGGTGATACCGGTCTGCGGCAGAACGATCCCCGATCCGAATTCGAAATAGGTCGACTGGATCACGCTCGCCACCCGCCCGTCGCGGTCGGCGGCGGCGAACCAGCAGGTATCGCCCGGCATCGACGGCTGCGGCCAGGGCAGCGCCCGCGCGGGGTCGATGGCCGCCGCCAGCCGGTCCAGCGCGGCCCCGTCGTGCAGCAGCGCCTGCAGGTCGACATGATGCCAGTCGGGATCGCCGACATGCCGGTCGCGCAACAGGAACGCCTGTTTGGTCGCCTCGACCAGCGCATGGAGATGCACAAAGCCGTCGGCATGCGCCGCCTGCAACCGGTCGAACAGGGCGAGAATCATCAGCGACGCGAACCCCTGCGTCGGCGGGGCGGTGTTGAACAGGTCGATACCGTCGATCCGTGCGCGCAGCGGCGCCGGCCGCGTCGCGCGATGCGCGGCCAGATCGGCGGCATCGACCGGGCTACCGGTGGCGGCGAGGTCCTCCGCCACCAGCGCGGCCAGCCGCCCGCCATAGAAATCCGCGACGCCGTCCGCCGCGATCGCCCGCAACGTCGCCGCCAGCGCCGGCTGGCGCAGCGTCTCGCCCGCGCGCATCGGCCGGCCGTCGGGTTCGAAGATCGCCGCCCATGCCCCCGGTTGCCCGCGCAGTTCGTCGCCCTTCGCCGCCGCGATCGCCGCGCCGCCAGCGGTGATCGCCACCCCCGCCTCGGCATGGCCGATCGCATCGCGCAGCAGCCGCGCCAGCGGCAGCCGCCCGCCGTCGTCGGCGAGCGCCGCGGCCCAGGCCGACAGCGTGCCCGCCACCGTGTTCGCCGCCAGTGGTCCCCGCGTCGGGACAGCGGCATGGCCATCGTACAGCGCGAGGTCGGCACGCGCCGCCGCGCCGCCGCAGCCGTGGATCGCGCGCACCGCGCGGTCGGGTTCGGCGACCAGCCAGAAGCCGTCGCCGCCGATCCCGGTCATGTGCGGATAGACCACCGCCAGCGTCGCCGCGACCGCCACCGCCGCCTCCACCGCGGTGCCGCCGTCCTTCAGCACCGCGCACCCGGCCTCTGCGGCGAGGTGATGCGGCGCGGTGACCATGCCCGACGCGCCGGTGATCGTCGCTGGGACCGTCGCCGGCATCGCCATCATGCCGCCCCCATCCACACGAAGCGGACGACGAACAGCGCCGCCAGCACGAACAGAAACCAGTCCGCCCGTCCCGCGCGGCCGCGGACCAGCTTCAGCAGCGCATGCGCGACGATCCCGAACGCCATGCCGTTGGCGATGGAGAAGGTCAGCGGGATCATCGCGACGGTCAGGAACGCGGGGATCGCCGACAGCGGGTCCTCCCACGCCACCTCGCCCAGCGGCAGCAGCATCAGCCCGCCGACGATGATGAGCGCGGGCGCGGTCGCCGCCAGCGGCACGATCTGCGCATAGGGCGCGACGAACATCGTCGCGAGAAACAGCAGGCCGGTGACCACCGCGGTCAACCCGGTGCGCCCGCCCGCCTGCACCCCCGCCGCGCTTTCGACATAGCTGGTGACGGTGCTGGTCCCCGCCAGCGACCCGACCACGGTCGCGGTCGCATCGGTCAGGAGGATGCGGTTCAATCCCGGTATCCGCCCCGCCGTGTCCATCAGCCCGGCCCGCTTCGTCACCGCGACCAACGTGCCGATATTGTCGAACAGGTCGACGAACAGGAACACGAACAGGATCTCGAGCAGCCCCAGCCCGTGGCTGCCGGTCAGCCCGAACACGCCCGGCAGGTCGAGCTGGAACGCGGTGCCGGCCAGCGCCGACAGGTCGTAGGGTTCGGGCTTCACCACCACCTGCCCGGTCAGCCAGCCGACGATCGTCGTCGCGACGATCCCGATCAGCATCGCACCGCGGACGTTCCACACGCTCAGCCCGCCGATCACCAGCAGCCCGAACAGCGCGAGCATCGCCCCCGGCGCCTTCAGGTCGCCCAGCGCCACGAAGGTCGCCGGGTTTGCGACGATCAGCCCGGCGTTCTTCAGTCCGATGAAGCCGATGAACAGCCCGATCCCGCCCGCCACCGCGGCGAACAGGTACATCGGGATCGCCGCGACGATCATCTGCCGCACCCCCGTCAGCGTCAGCACGAGGAACGCGATGCCCGACACGAACACGCAGCCCAGCGCGACCGGCCACGGCACCCCCATCTGCTGCACGACGGTGAAGCTGAAATAGGCGTTCAGCCCCATGCCCGGCGCCAGCGCCAGCGGCGTGTTGGCGACCATCCCCATCAGGATCGATCCGAACGCCGCGGCAAAGCAGGTCGCCGCCGCGACCGCCGCGACCGGCATCCCCGCCTGTCCCAGGATCGCCGGGTTGACCAGCACGATATAGGCCATGGTCAGGAACGTCGTGACCCCGGCCAGCACCTCGGTCCGCGCGGTCGTGCCCCGCGCGCTGAGCGCGAACCGCCGGTCGAGCCGGCCGGAAGGTGCCGTGGCCGCTGCGTCAGTCATCGCTCTGTCCCCCGTCCGCCGGCGGCGACACGCCGACCAGCCCCCCGTCTTCCAGCATCTGCGCGAACCGGAACAGCGTCGCCTCGCCCCCCGGCCGCCCGATCAGCTGCAACCCCAGCGGCAATCGCCCCGGCCGGTACAAGGGCACCGCCAGCGCCGGCAGCCCGGCGAAGCTGATCGGCTGCGTATGGATGCCGAGATCGGCGCGCGCCGGCACCATCGCCCCGTCGATCGCGATCCGCGGATCGGCGACCGGCGGCGCGACGCAGGGCGTGGCGGGCGCGACCAGCACGTCGTGATCGGCGAACAGCGCCGCCGCCCGCTGCCGGAAGCCGGCGCGAAACGCCTGCGCCGCCGCGACCAGCCCCGCCGGCAGCAGCGCGCCCGCGATCAGCCGGTCGCGCGTCGCCGGGTCGAACGCCATCGCCGCGCGCGCCAGCGCATCGCGGTGCAGAGTACCCCCTTCCGCCGCGGTGATGACGAACGCCGCCGACCGCGCCCGCGCGATATCGGGCAAATCGACCGTCGCCGCGCCGGGCGCGATCGCGTCGATCGCCGCGACCTGATCGGGATCGACGTTCGCGGCGAAGCGCCCGCCCAGCCGCGCGACGCGGACCGGCGCGCCATCGTCGGCAGACGCCCCGCCCAGCACGTCCCAGACCAGCCGCAGATCGGCGACGCACGTCGCGAACGGGCCGATGTCGTCGAAACTGTCGGCGAAGGGGAACACCCCCGCCATCGGCAGCGCGCCATGCGTCGGCTTCAGGCCATAGACGCCGGTCAGGCTGGCGGGCACGCGGATCGATCCGTTGGTATCCGACCCCAGCGATAGCGGCGTCAGCCCGGTCGCGACCACCGCCGCCGACCCGCCCGACGATCCCCCCGCCAGCCGGCTCGGGTCGTGCGGGTTGCGGGTCGTGCCGTGGCGCGCGTTGATCGTCGCGAAGCCATAGGCGAATTCGTCCATGTTCAGCGTCGCGACCAGCACCGCCCCCGCGTCGCGCAGCCGCGCGACCGCGGTCGCATCCGCCGCGGCGGGCGGCGCGTCGGCATAGAGCGTCGATCCCGCCGTGGTCGGCAGGCCCGCGACGTCGAACAGGTCCTTCACGCCGTAGACCACGCCCGCCAGCGGCCCCGGATCGCCGCCCGCCGCGACGATGCCGTCGACCCGCGCCGCCTCCGCCCGCGCGCGATCGGCGAGGATGCGCGTCGTCGCGACCAGCCGCGTGTCCGCCGCGGGCAAGGTGGCAAGGCATGCCTCGACCAGCGTCAGCGCGGATTCGCGCCCGGCGCGCACCGATGCGGCGATGGCGACCGCCGTCCTCATCCGCCCGTCCCGCGCAGGATCGCGGCATGGCGATCGAGCAACGCCAGATTGGCGACCACGCCGGGCAGGCACGCCGGCGGGATGGTCAGGCCGATCGCCGCCGCCGCGGCGGCGATGGCCGCTTCGGTGCGGGGGATGGGATCGGCGTCGGCGTTCATGACCACCTGATGCCCGACCGCACCCTACCGATCCAACGCAATGACTGCGACGGATCGTTGCAAAAAACAGCGCACCTGCTCACCGCTCCATGGCCTCGAACGCGGTCATGTCCCGCTCCAGCTGCATCTGCCGCGTCGCCTTGGCGCTGGTCGCGAGGAACGCCGCACAGGCCGGCGCGCTGGCCACCGCGCAGGCCGCGACCCGCGCGCCGCCCGCCCGGTCGCGCCACAGGCTGGCCCCCGGCAGGAAGGCATAGTGCAACCCGTCGCGGACGATCTGCTTCAGGTCGCGATAGCGCAGCCCCTGCTCGGTCACGGCGCGCACATATTCGTTGGTCATGTCGCTGCGCGACACGCCTTCGTCGTCGGTCGACAGCACCACCGGCACCCCCGCCTCGCGATAGAGCGACAGCGGGTGGTCGCGGCCCTTCACGCCCAGGATCACCGCATTGCTGGTCAGGTTGATCTCCACCGCGACCCGGTCCCGCGCCATCCGCCGCAGCAGCGCCGCCGCGTCCGCCTCATAGGCGATGTCGACGCCATGGCCGATCCGCCGCGCCCCCGCGACCGCCACCGCGTCGCGGATGTGGAACGCCAGCTCGCGCGGCGGCACCAGCCCCAACACCAGCTCGCCGGCATGCAGCGACAGGTTCACGCGCGGATGCCGCGCCTTCAGGAAGGCGATCATCCGCATGTGCAGCGCATAGTCGCGGATCGCGACCGGATCGTGCTCCGGCGCGGCGATGTTGACACCGACGAAGCGCGGATCGGCCTCCGCCATCGCGAACGCCAGCGCCAGTTGCGCGAACACCTTCGCCGGGGCGATCGTCCGCAACGCGGTGAAGAGATAGCGCACCTCGACCGCGCAGGCCGGCTGCGCCGCGGCGGTCCCGCATTGGTCGATCGCCGCCGATGCCGCCTCGCCCGCGTCGTAATCGGCGCGCACCTGCGCCACCACGGCGGGCAGCAGCGGCGCCAGCCGCGCGGTCATCGCCGCGAAATTGTCGCTTTCCCGCTCTTCCATCGCCGTGACCAGCGTCATCGCCGCGCGCGATCCGGCCCCCAGTTCGACATAGGACACCCGGTCGGCCGCCGCCTGTTCCCGCGTCGCCGCCAGCTCCTTGCCCATATTGCCCCGCGACGCGGCGGAGAAGGACGCGAAGGTCGCGAAGAACCGGTCGTAGCCCGACACCGACCGGTCGCCGACCCCCGCCTCGAACCCGCGGGTCGACAGCGCATCGATCGCCCCCGACCAGCGTGGATAGTCCAGCTCCAGCCCCGCCGCCGGCACCCGACCCGGCGCGTCGCACGGCGGATCGACGATCGCATAGCCCGGCGTCGTCAGGCACAATCCGCCCGCGCCCGCCCAACGCAGATAATCCTCGGCATAGATCGAGCCGCCCATATGGTTGTGCAGGTCGCCGCCCTTCGGCATCGCCTGCAGGAACAGGCGCAGCCGCGGTGGGCTGTCGGCGATCCGGTCCAGCCGCGCCGCGGTTCGCGCCTCTGCGCTCGCCGCCGCACCCGCCGCCGCCTTCGCCGCTGCGGGCGACGGCAGCGAGGCCAGCACCATCGTGATCGCAGCAACAGCCGCCCGCATCGTCGTCCCCCCGGTTGGTATGTGGCTGGCGGCCGCGTCGCCCGACGTCGATACCGCCCGGGCGGCTCCCCCCAGGGCCGCCCGCGCCCGACCTAGCGCCGCCGCCCCCGCCTGCTCAACGACCATTAAAAGCACGATGCGTTGCCGAAATTCGGCAGGGGTGGGTGAACGCCGCCGCCTCCGGGCATGCGCTCATTTTGCGCTCCGGGCGTCGCGTTAACGGCAATGGACGCGGCAAGTCCCCGTCCGTTACCTCCCCGGCATGCCGCATTCGCCGGCCGGCGCCCCGCGCCGCCGCGACATGGCCCGACGGTCGCCTCGCGGCCACTCGGAAAGGATGGACCTGAACCGCATGAGCCCGACCTGGCGCCCTACCCTGCACAGCGGCGTGCTGATGCTCAGCGCGCTGATCGCCGCCGGATCGGTGCTGGCCCGGTCCGACGATGGTGCCGCGCCGCCGCCCGCGGCGCAGGCGGCCGGGCCGGATGCCCCGCCGGCGCTGCTCGACCAATATTGCGCGCGCTGCCACAACGACACCGACAAGGCCGCCGGCCTCTCGATCGAGGATCTGCGGCCCGGCGATCCCGCGCGGGGCGCGCATGCCGACGAATGGGAAAAGATCCTGCGCCGGGTCAGCCAGGGCGAGATGCCGCCGCTCAACCGGCCGCAACCCGATGCCGCCGCGCGCACCGCATTCGTCACCTGGCTGCGCCGCGCGCTCGATGCGCGCGCGATCGCGCATCCCGATCCCGGCCGCGCCACCATCCGCCGCCTCAACCGCGTCGAATATGCCAATGCGGTCCGCGACCTGCTGGCGCTGAACGTCGACGTCAGCCGCGACCTGCCGCAGGACAATTCCGGCTACGGCTTCGACAATATCGCGGACGTGCTCAGCGTCTCGCCGACGCTGATGGACCGCTATGTCGCGGTCGCGGGCAGGGTCGGGCGGCTGGCGACCGGGCTGGCGTCGCGCCGTGCCATCGTCACCACCTTTCCCATGCCAAAGGACGGGTCGGTGATGAACGGCGGCCGCCCCGCCTATAACGAACGCGCGGGCGACGACCTGCCGCTCGGATCGCGCGGCGGCGGCGCGGTGCGTTACTATGCGCGCCACGACGGGGTGTACGAAATCACCGCGCATCTCAACGCCAACACCAACAACGAAACCGACGACCTGCCCGAGGATCGCGTCAGCGTGCGCGTGCCGCTGAAGGCGGGGTCGCACGCCATCGCGCTGTCGTTCCGCCGCCGCCTCGCGCCCGACGAGAGCATCCAGACGCTGCGCAACACGCTCGACGTCGTGCCGATGCCGACCGCGCCGCCGGTGATGTTGCCGCTGGACGTGTCGGTCGACGGCGCGCGGGTGCGGCAGCTTCAGGTGCCCTCCTATCGCCTGTCGCCGCGCTACGCGCAGCAGAACTGGCCGCGCGACGTGTTGCAGGTCGACGTCGCCGGGCCGTTCGCCTCGGCCGGCGCGGGCGACACGCCGAGCCGCCGCCGCATCTTCCTGTGCGATCCGAAGACGAAGGGCGCGGAGACGCCGTGCGCCACCCGCATCGTCGCCGCCCTCGCCCGCCGCGCCTATCGCCGGCCGGTGGTCGCGGCCGACCTCGCGCCGCTGATGCGCGTCTATGCCGCCGAACGGTCGCGCAGCGATTTCGCGCACGGGGTGGAGGCGGCGGTGGAGGCGATCCTCGTGTCGCCGCACTTCCTGTTCCTGATCGAATGCGATCCCGCCGGCGCACCGCCGGGCAGCGTCCATCCGCTCGGCGACCTCGAACTCGCGTCGCGGCTGGCGCTGTTCCTGTGGAGCAGCATCCCCGACGACGCGCTGCTCGCGGTCGCCGAACGGGGCCGGCTGCACGATCCGGCGGTGCTGGTCGCGCAGGTGACGCGGATGCTCGCCGATCCGCGCGCCGACGCGCTGACCACCAATTTCGCCGGCCAGTGGCTCTACCTGCGCAACCTCGACCAGCAGCGCCCCGACATCGCGGTCTTCCCGACCTACGACCTGCGGCTGCGCAGCGCGATGGCGCGCGAGACGGAGATGTTCTTCGGCCACGTCCTGCGCACCGACCGCAGCGTGCTGGACTTCATCGCTGCCGATTACACCTTCCTCAACCAGCGGCTGGCGCAGCATTACGGCATCGGCGGCGTCACCGGCCCCGCCTTCCGCCGCGTCGCGCTCGCGCCCGGGTCGAACCGCGGCGGCCTGCTCGGGCAGGCGAGCATCCTCACCGTCACCTCCTACGGCAACCACACCTCCGTGGTGAAGCGCGGCAAGTGGATCCTCGACAACATGCTGGCCGCGCCGCCACCACCGCCGCCGCCCGACGTGCCGGCGTTGCAGGACAAGCATGACGGCCGCCTGCTGACCGCGCGCGAACAGCTCGAGCTGCACCGTAAGAGCCCCGCCTGCGCCGCCTGCCACGTGAAGATGGACCCGCTCGGCTTCGCGCTGGAGAATTTCGACGCGATCGGCGGCTATCGCCGGGTCGATGCCGGCCAGCCGATCGACGCCGGCGCGACGATGCCGGACGGGACGAAGTTCGCCGGGCTGGCGGGGTTGCAGGGCATCCTGATGACGCATCGCGACGAATTCGCCGCGGCCTTCACCGAACGGCTGATGACCTATGCGCTCGGCCGCGGGCTGGGCGCGGCCGACATGCCCGCGGTGCGCCAGGTCGCGCGCGCGGCGGCGGCGGACGACTACCGAATCCAGACGATCGTCCGCGGCATTGCGACCAGCGCGCCCTTCACCCAGCGGAAGGTGCCCCTGAAATGAGGGACATATCATGAGACTGTTACGCGGACCGATCAGCCGCCGGACGCTGTTGCGCGGCGCCGGCACGACGATCGCTTTGCCGTTCCTCGAGGCGATGATGCCCGCCGCCCGCGCCGCCGACCGCGCGGCCCGGCCCAAGCGGCTGCAGATCTTCTATTCGCCCAACGGCATGATGATGGACGGATTCGTGCCCGAGCCGGGCACCGGGTCCGCGCTGCCCGCCGTCCTGCCGCCGACGCTCGCCCCGCTGGCGCCGTTCCGCGACCGGGTGACGGTGGTCAGCGGCCTCGCGCATCCCAGCGCCGCGGCGATGGGCGACCGGCCGGCGGGGCACGGCCGCTCCTGCCCCGCCTTCCTCACCGGCACCCATGTCCGCCAGACAGAAGGCACCGACATCCGCTGCGCGATCTCGGTCGATCAGGTCTATGCCGCGCATCTGGGCGACGCGACCCGGCTCAGTTCGCTGGAACTGGGCATCGATCAGGCCAGCCTGCTCGGCAGCTGCGACATCGGCTACAGCTGCGCCTATACCAACGGCATCTCGTGGCGCGGCCCGACCGTGCCGCTGCCGGTCACGGCCAACCCCGGCGACGTGTTCGAGCGATTGTTCGGCGATGGCGACGCGCTCGACGCCGCCAGCCGGCTGGCGCAGCTCCGGCGCCAGGCGAGCATCCTCGATTTCGTCATGGACGACACCGCCCGCCTGTCCGGCCGGCTGGGCGCGGAGGATCGCCGCAAGCTCGACGAATATCTGGAGGCGACGCGCGATATCGAACGCCGCATCCAGCGCACGATGGCGGCGGAGGGCGCTGGCGGCGACGGACCGCAGGCGACCGCCATGCAGCGCCCGGCCGGCATCCCGGGTTCGTTCGACGAGCATGTCCGGATGATGATCGACCTGCAGGTGCTGGCGATGCAGGCGGACATCACCCGCGTCGGCAGCTTCATGATCGGCCGCGAGCTCAGCAACCGTACCTATCCCGAGATCGGCGTCCCCGATTCGCACCACATGCTCAGCCACCACGGCAACAACCCCGACAAGATGGCGAAGCTGGCGCGGATCAATCGCCATCACATGGAATATTTCGCTTATTATCTGAAGCGGATGCAGGAGACGAAGGACGGCGAGGGATCGCTGCTCGACCGGACGCTGGTGATCCGCGGCTCCGCCTTCGGCGACCCCAACGAGCATGACCATATGAACCTGCCGGTGATCGTCGCGGGCGGGCTGGTGCAGGGGAACCGCCACATGGCGGTGACGCCGCACACGCCGATGTCGAACCTGCTGCTGGCCGGGCTGCACCTGCTCGACGTGCCGGCGCGGACCTTCGGCGACAGCACGGGTGTGCTGGCGGGGCTGGCCCATGGCTGAGCGCTGGCCCCTGCCGCTGCTCGCCGCCGCGGTCTTGCTGGCCGGCGCGGCACCGGCGCACGCCCGCGATCCCGAAGCGCTGGTCCGCGCGATCCGCGACACCGACGTCGCCGCCGCGCGCGCCGCGATCCGCGGCCGGGGCGACGCCAATGCGCGGCTGGCGTTCGGTGCGACCCCGCTCGGCATCGCAGTCGATACGCAGGACCCGACGATGGTCGCGATGCTGCTCGCGCAGGGTGCCGATCCGCAACGCGCCGACGGCGATGGCGTCACCCCGCTGGCGCTGGCGTGCGAACTGGGCGACGGCGGGGTCGTCGCGCAGCTGCTGGATGCCCGCGCCGCCGTGCGCCGCGCCGGGCCGGAGGGGATCACCCCGCTCGCGATCTGCGCCGCCCACGCGCCCGCCGCGGTGGTGGCGCGGATGCTCGCGGCGGGCGCGGCGGCCGATGCGGTCGACGATCGCGGCCAGACGCCGCTGATGTGGGCGGCCGCCGCCGGCCGAACCGAGGCGATGGCGCTGCTGCTCACCGCGGGCGCCGCCGTGAACCGGGTGTCGAAGGCGGGGTTCACGCCGCTGTTCTTCGCGATCAAGAGCGGCGTCCCCGCCGCGACCGAAGCGTTGCTCGCCGCCGGCACCGACCCCACGCATCGCGGGCCCGAGGAGACCAGCGCCGCGCAACTGGCGCTCTACCAGCACAATCCCGCCGCCGCCGCGCTGGTGATCGCCCGCGGCGCCGACCTGACCGCCCGTGACCGCAACGGCAACCAGCTGCTCCACGCCGCCGCGGCGGAGGGCGATCCCGCCCTGATCGCGCTGCTGCTCGCAAAGGGGGCCGATCCCAACGGCCTGACCGGCGCGTCGCGGATCACCTGGGTGACGGAGGCCAATTTCGGGGTGCCGCCGCCTCCGGTGCCGCCGACGCCGCCGCTGCTGGTCGCCGCCGCGCATGGCCGGGCGGAGGCGATGACGCTGTTGCTGGCGGCGGGCGCCGATCCGCATTTCGTCGCGGCGGACGGGACGAACGTCGTGCTGGCGGCCGCCAATGGCGGCAGCGCCGCGGCGATGGCGGTGGCGCTGGACGCGGCGCCCGCGGTCGACGTCGCCGATGCCCGCGGGCGCACCGCGCTGCACCGCCTGCTCGGCGCGGGGATGCCGCCCGACATGGCCGCGACGATGCGGTTGCTCGCCGACCGCGGCGCGCGTACCGATATCGCCGACCGGTCTGGGCATACGGCGGCGGCGATCGCCGACACGGGCCTGACCGACGTGAAGACCCTGTTCCATCAGGTCTTTGCGGAACCGACACCGATACGGCTCGCGGCGGCGCGCCGGTGATGCCGCCCTCTTCAAGCACGGGATGATCGCATGACGACGACACGACATTTCCAGATCGGCCTGCTCGGATTCGCCGCGGCGACGCTGGCAGCCTCCGCGACGCTGGCCGCGGCCGGTCCCACGCCCGCGGCGGCGGTGGCGGCGCGGCAGGCCGGGTTCAAGAAGATGGGCGGCGCGATGAAGGCGCTCAACGACCAGCTGAAAAGCGATGCCCCGGCGAAGGATGCGATGACCGCCGCCGCGCGCGTCCTCGCCGCGACCGCGCGCGAACAGCCGGCGCTGTTCCCCGCCGGCAGCGGCGCATCGGCCGGCGTGCCCAACGACGCACTGACCACGATCTGGAGCGACCGCGCCACCTTCGACGCGCAGATGGCGAAGCTGATCGCCGAATCGGGCAAGTTGGTCGCGGTGACGAACGGCGGCGACGTCGCCGCGATCCGCGCGCAGGCGAAGGCGACCGGTGCGACCTGCGCCGCCTGCCATCGCCAGTTCCGCGCCGACAGCTGACCGCGATGGCGGCGGAGCCCTCCCCCGGCACGACCGCCCGCGTGCCCGTCTGGGACGCCGCGGTGCGGCTGTTCCACTGGACGCTGGTGGTGCT
Organism: Sphingomonas sp. UBA978; assembly: GCF_002292295.1. Lineage (GTDB taxonomy): Bacteria > Pseudomonadota > Alphaproteobacteria > Sphingomonadales > Sphingomonadaceae > Sphingomonas. The sequence continues at coordinate 36,938 of NZ_DBBS01000014.1, read as the reverse complement.
GATGGCCTTCTCCTGGTGGAGCGGCGAACGCCACGACATGGCATGGCACCGCCTGTCGGGCTATGCGATCCTCGCGCTGGTCGTGTTCCGCCTTTACTGGGGCGTCGCCGGCGGCCGCACCGCGCGGTTCGCGCAGTTCGTGAAGGGACCGCGCACCGGCATCGCTTATGCCCGCGGGCTGATCGCCGGGCGCGACGAAGCCCCGCCGGGGCACAATCCGATCGGCGGATGGAGCGTGATCGTGATGCTCGCCGCATTGGTCGCGATGGCCTTGGCGGGCCTGTTCGCGGTGGATGTCGACGGGCTCGAATCGGGTCCGCTCGCCGATTACGTCAGCTTCGAACAGGGCCGGCTTGCCGCCTCGGCGCACGAACTGATCTTCAACCTGCTGCTCGCGCTGGTCGCGCTGCATGTGATCGCGATCCTGTTCCACCTGATCCGCCTGCGCCACGACCTGATCGGTCCGATGATCCACGGCCGCAGCCCGGCCGGCACGCGCCACCCCGCCGAACCGCTCGGCGCATCGCCGTTGCGTGCACTTGCCGGGATCGTCGCGGCGGCGCTGTTCGCCTGGTGGGCGGCGCAAGGGTTTCGCCTCTAGCATTGCGATCCGCGAGGGACCGGGGATGCGCAGGCGCCGGCGTGTGTCTGTGCCGGCTTCGGCTGTGCGCGACCGTACGTGCCGGTCAGGCTCCGGACCATCCGGCCCTGCGAGCCGTTACGATCCCTAAGCCGCGGAGAGCGTTCGCGCCCCCGCGGCGATGACGAACGCGCCGCCGCTGCGGATGGCGCCGTTGCGGTCGCCCCTGTCCACGATCATCCGCATGTCGGCGCGCACGCGCGCGCGATCGATATCGATCTGCGTCCAGCCGCTATGCCGGACGTCGTGGAAACGAACGTGCGGGTTATTCTGCCCGACATCGCCGAAGCGCCCGGTCGGCGGCGGCGCGGCGCCCAGCGCGGAGGTGACGAGTTCGGCCCCTGTGACCGTACCGTCCTCGCCGCGAAGATCGTTCGCCCAAAAGGAATGCACGTCCCCGCTCAACACGATCGGGTTCGTCACCGCCGGCCGCTGCATGTCGCGCAGCAGCCGGGTACGGTTGGCCGCATATCCGTCCCACTGATCGCTGAACGTCGACGTCCGCGCGCCGTCCAGCCAGAGCGGGGCGAAGAACACCTGCTGCGCGATAAGTGACCAGGGGCGGCGCTCGCCGGCAAGGCGATCGGACAGCCAGCGTTCCTGCGCGCTTCCCAGGATCGTGCGACCCGGTGCCGACGCCGCGGCGCAGTCCTCCAGCCGGACGTTCCGCGCCACGTCCGGCGCGGCGCATGGCGGCGCACTGCGATACTGGCGGGTGTCGAGGACCGACATCGACACCAGATCGCCCCAGTCGACGGCGCGATACAGGCGCGGTGCGCGACGATTGCGCCACAGGCCGGGCCGGATCGGCATGTGTTCGAAATAGGCCTGATAGGCCGCCGCACGCCGCGGTGCGAATAATGCGGGCGGCAATCCTTCGCGGTTGGCGAGGCCGGCATAGTCGTTCAGGACCTCATGATCGTCCCAGGTCACCACCCAGGGGCAGGCGCGGTGTGCGGCCTGAAGATCGGCATCGGTCTTGTAGAGCGCATGCCGCTGCCGATAACCGGCCAGATCGCGCGGCTCCGACGCGCCGAAGTCGCGGATGCGGGGCAGGTCGGGGTAGCTCTGCTCGTAGATATAGTCGCCGAGCTGGACGATCAGATCGGGTTCGGCGGCGACGATGTCGCGATAGGCGCCGAACCATGCCTGTTCCCAATGCTGGCAGGACGTCACCGCCAGCCGCAACCGGTCCGCGATCACCGGCGACGTCGCCGCCCGCCCGACCGGGCTGGTCGCGCCGAGCGCGTGGAAGCGATACCAATAGGGCCTGCCCGGCGGCAGACCCGTGACCTCGACGTGTACCGCATGGGCGCGCTCGGGAAAGGCGCCGCCCCGCCCGCGACGGACGATCGTGCGGAAGTGCGGATCGGTCGCCACCTCATAACGGACCGCAACCGTTGCGGCCTGCAGCGGCGTGGCATGCGGCCCGATCAACCGCGTCCACAGGACGAAGCCGTCCGTCGTGGGATCACCGCTCGCCACGCCGAGGGCGAACGGGTCCGCATCGGTCCGCGCATGGGCATCGAGCGGGATCGACGGCATCACCGCCAGCCCGGCCATGGCGGCGAGTAGCGCCCGGCGATGCCACAGGTGATCGGATGTCGTCATGCGCATCCATCCTGTCCGCCTGCCATGACGCGGCGATGACACGGAGAACCGGACGTCACGGAAACGTCGCAGAAGCGCAACGAAAACGTCCCCGGGCGATCGTAACCGGGCCCTGACGATCGTCGACGAACGACGACCTTACGACGCTTCTCAAAAGGTGGGAACCCGATGATCCGCAAGACGATGCTGCTCGCCTCGGTGAGCGCGCTGTTCGCCATCTCCGGCGTCGCGCGCGCACAAACCGCACCCGACGACCGGATCGCATCGGCCGAACCGCAGGAGTCCGGAGGCGAGATCGTCGTCTATGGCAGCGGCAAGGTCCGCCAGGAACAGACGGTTTCGCGCAAGGCGATCGAGATTCTGCCACCGGGCAGTTCGCCGCTGAAGGCGGTCGCCCGCCTGCCCGGCGTGGCGCTGCAAAGCTCCGACCCCTTCGGGTCGTACGAACTGGGCACCCGCCTGTCGGTGCGTGGCTTCAACCAGAGCCAAATGGGCTACACCCTCGACGGCGTGCCACTCGGCGACATGTTCTACAACAATCACAACGGCCTGCATGTCAGCCGCGCGATCGCAACCGAGAATATCGCGCGGGTCGACGTCTCGCAGGGCGCCGGATCGCTCGGCATCGCCTCGACCAGCAATCTCGGCGGCAATCTGGAGTTCGTGTCGCGCGCGCCGTCGCAGGATCTCGGCGGCGAAGTGGCACTGACCTATGGCATGTACGACACGGTGCATCTGTATGGCCGGCTGGACAGCGGCGAACTGGCGACGGGCACGTTGCTGTCGGTTTCCGGCGTCATCCACGACGCCAGCAAGTGGAAGGGCTTCGGCGGCCAGTCCGACAACAAGGTCAACGGCAAGATCGTCCAGACAATCGGCGATGCGACGCTGACCGGCTGGCTCAATTACTCGCTCCACAAAGAGCGCAACTACGCAGATTTGTCGCCGGCGACGCTGTCGCGCATCGGCTACGACCTTGATTTCCTGCGCCCGGACTATGCCACCGCGATCCTGCTGTCGCAGGTAAGTGCGAACCGGACCGCTGAGGCCGCACGCCGCCCCCTGCCCTTTCCGACCGCAGGCGTCGCCTTTCCGGCACCCTATACCAACGTCAACGACACCTATTACGACAGCGGGGGCGTGCGGCGCGACTGGCTGGGCGCAGTGACGCTTGACGTGCCGGTCGCCGATTGGCTGGATGCGAGCGCCACCTATTACCACCATTACGACAAGGGCAGCGGCGGCATCTACACGCCGGCGGTCTTCTCCCCCGATGGCTTCCCGCTGTCGGTCCGCACCACCGAATATGGCATCACGCGCGACGGCGGCCTCGCCCGCGCGACGGCGACGCTCGGCGGGCACACGGTCCAGATCGGCTATTGGCACGAGGACAATCGCGCCAGCACCGACCGCAATTACTATGCCGCCAGCCTCACCAACCGGCCGGACGTCACCAGCTTCCTGACGACGCCATTCCGCAGCGATTTCCTCACCGACCTGACCACCGTGACGAACCAGTATTTCGTCAGCGACAGCTGGAAAATCCTCGACGCGCTGACGATCGCCGGCGGCTTCAAGGGCGCACGCGTGTCGAACGGCATCACGACCACCGTCGGAACGCCGTTCATCAACGGCCGGATCGCCGCAAGGGATTGGTTCCAGCCCCAGATCGGTGCGACCTATCGCATCGGTCGTCAGGAGCTGTTCGCCAATTACGCCGAGAACATGCGCGCGTACATCAGCTCGTTCCGCGGCCCCTTCGGCACGACCCAGGTCGGTTTCGAGGCCATCCGCGACACGCTGAAGCCCGAGACGTCGCGCACCATCGAGGCGGGCTGGCGCTTCGATCTCGGCCGGGTCCGCGGGGTGCTCGCCGGCTATGACGTCAAGTTCAGGAACCGGCTGCTGGCGGCCTTCAGCGGTGCGAACATCCTCGGCAATCCGAGCATCCTGCAAAACGTCGGCAGCGTCACGAGCCGCGGCGTCGAAGTGGCCGCCACCTATCAGCTGGCGCGTCCGCTCGCGCTGATCGCCTCCTATTCGTACAACGACAGCACCTACGACGACGACACGGTCAATGGCGCGGCATTCGTCCCGACCCGGGGTGTGCGCACCGTCGACACCCCCGCCCATCTCGGCAAGGGCGAGATCAACTATGACGATGGCCGGTTCTTCGCCAATCTGGCGGGCGCCTACACCTCCCGCCGCAACGTCACCTATACCGGCGACGTGACGGTCAAGGGCTACACGCTATTCGACGCAGCGATCGGCTATCGCTTCCCCGCGGACAGCACGTTCGCCGGCGTCGAGGTCCAGATCAATGCCGTCAACCTGACCGACGAAACCTACATCGCGGCGCTCGGCTCGGGCCAGTTCTTCAACACGGCGGCATCGCTGAACAACACGCTTCAGGCCGGATCGCCACGTCAGGTCTTCGGCACGGTGCGGCGCAGATTCTGAGCGGAGCGGCGCCGATCTTGCCGGCAACGGCCCCGCCCGAGGAGCGAGTCCGATCGAGCCGAAAAGGCACACGCTCCAGAGGCGCATTTGGTTGGGATCGCTTTTGCTCCGGAAACGCGTTGCACACCAACGAAAGCTTCCGGTGCGCTTGATCGCCGGTCGTGCCCGCTGTGGCAGGTACGTACCGCCAGCTGCATGCGCACCGCGATCCTGTCTCGGCGCCGCTCGGTCAGCGGTCGACGGTCATATGCGGGGCACGGGACCGGATAGCTCCGTTCCGTCCGTGCCCCTGCCATCTGCGCCGTCAGACGCTGACCGTCGCCGCGCCGCCCGGACCGCAGTCGGCATTTATGCTGCGATCGGTCGTCGTCTTGCGTTCGATCATCGTTCCCTCCTGCTTCACGTGATTTGATGGTCGCGCATAACTCTCGGTCGTCGATGGGAAGGCGCCGTGGAAACCCGTCGGCCGCAGGCCGCGGTGGACCGCACCGGCCTGACATGTCGCCTCACGAACCCCGATCGTTCGCGACGCATGTCTTGGGGAAATATATCTCTGGCAAATTGGCATGACCCGATGCTCACCGTGACCATCCGGCGGCACCGCGAAACAAAGGGGCGTGGTCGACTGCGGCTATGCTGCGGCACAGATCGCACCGCTCACGGCCATGACCACCACGCCCAGTGGGGGGACCCGACGAGGATTGGGAAACGCCGAGCCCCCCGAACCATCAGAACATGCGGAACGTCACACCCGCCGTAAGGCGCGCGCCGTAGCGGTTCCACGCCAGCGGCAGGTTGCCGTTGGTCGTCGGCCTTTCGGTCGCGTCGAGGATGTTCTGCGCCGCGATCGTCACGGCCAGCCTGTCGGTGATGTTGTACGCCGCCTGGGCATCCAACTGTCCCCAGGCGTTGACGTAGGTCGGCGCGTCCGTTTCCGTCCCGACCGTGTCGAGATACTTGCTGCGCCAGGTGTAGGAGACACGAGCCTGGACCGGCCCCCGCTCGAAGAAGGGCGAAATCGTATAGCTCAGCTTCGAGAGGTAGGGGAGGGGGAGTTTGCCGGGAGCATTGAAGTTGTCCGTGAAGGATCCGTATTTCTGGTCGAGCACCGTCGCATTGGTCTGGATGCCGAATCCCCAGGCCAGATTGCTCGTCAGGCCGATCGACGCGCCCCGCACCTGCGCGTTGCTGCCGTTGAAGGGCGTGTTGACGAGCATCGTGTTCGTCCGCTGCAGCTTGCCGTTGCAGAAGAGCGACCGGTTCTGCCGGCAGAAATCGACCGCTTCGGTCGGGACCACGACCTCGACGAAGGCGTTCTTGCGCACGATGTACGACTGGATATCGTTGACGAACAGATCGACGTTGAACAGGCTGCCCTTCGCGAAATACCATTCGAACGCCGCATTGTAGCGCCACGCGCGATAGGGTTTCAGGTCGGGATTGCCGCCGTTTCCGCCAAAGAACGGCCCGAAGCTCGAATACCGGTCGATGCTGTATTCCACCTGCCCGGACATGTCGGCGAAGCTCGGGCGCGACACGACCTTGCTGGCCGCGGCACGAAGCTTGATGTCATCGGTCACCTCATAGGCGGCGTTGAACGACGGCAACCAGTCGTCGTAGCCGCGCTTGATCGTGACCTGCTCTTCGTACCACGGGTCGTAATCGAGCGTCGAGCGATAGGTCTGTTCGTTGCTGGTTCTGGCGTAGCGCACGCCGATATCGCCCGACAGGCGGCCGACGCTGTAATTGATCTGGCCATACGCGGCGTTGGTATTCTCGATCGTGTTCCAGAAGTTGCCGGCATCGCGGTAATTGCCGCTGGCATTGCCCGGCGACCGGTTGGCCTCGGAGAATTTGGTCAGCGAGTCCTGTGTCAGGCCGACGATGCTGCGCAGCGCGCCGCCTGCCCCCAGCCCTCGCCACAATGTCGGGTCCAGAACCGACGTCTGATACGCCGCCATGCTCTCGGTGCGCGGGAACACGGTGTTGTAGAAGGTCGGCTTGTTCAGCGAGCGATGCTGCTGGATGCGGCCACCGAACAGCAGATCCTTCACCGGGCCCCAATCGAGGTTCAGCTTGCCGTCGAACTTGGCATATTGGTAGCGGTCGAGGGTCTCGGCAAATTTCACGAACCCGGCCTGCTGGCCGGCCGCGCGCGTCTTGAACAGCGCCGGATCGGTCGGCGACGTCGCCAGCGTCAATGCAGGCCCGTTGCGGTCGAAGGCGAAGCTGCCCGACGTGTTGCCGTAGAAGCTGAGGTAATATTCCGGGTCGCTGCCGCCGGTCGCCTGGGTGATGCCCGCGTTCAGGACCATGTCCAGCCGCCCGGGCGACCAGCGCGTCCGGATGTTGTAGACCTCGGTGTTCAGCTTCGAACGCTTGTAATATTCGTCCATGCGAACCGCGAAATTGCCCGCGCCGCCGGTGATGCCCGCCGCCTGGGTGGTCACGGTCGACAGCCGGGTGATCGGCGCGGATCCCGCGTCATAGGCGTTGCTCTGGTTCCAGGGCACGCTGAAGTCGGTCTGGAAGGTCTGCGTGTAATCCGAGAAATCGCCCCAGATGCGCAGCGCGGTACCCTGCATCTCGAAATTGTCGACCGGCTTTGCCTGGACCGCGAGATAGCCCGTGGTGCGGATGCTGTTCGACCGGGTCGCGCTCATCCACAGGAATTGCGGCACCAGCATCGCGCTGTTCAGCGCCGGGCCACTGGTCACGGTGGGCAGCAGTGCGGCGTTGCGGAACGCCCCGGTCGCGCCGTTGGTGCAGCCGCCCCAGCCATTGCCGTTGCAGGCCGGGCCATAACGCGTCTCGAACGACCCCGAACCCAGCACCGACTTGTTGTAGGCGAGGCTTGCCAGAATGCCGAAGGTCTTGTCCTCGGTGTACCAGCTGTACAGGATCGACGCGCGCGGATCGCGTTCCTTGTTGCGCAGGTTCAGATTGTAGTTGGCCGCCACCGACAGGGTATTGCGGGGCAGTTCGAACGGCAGGCGCGAATTGACGATGATCGAGCCGCCGACCCCGCCTTCGTCCAGCCGCGCCTCGGACGTCTTGTAGACCTCGACCGTACCGATCAGTTCCGGCGCCAGATTGCGGAAATTGAAGCTGCGGCCGGTATCGCGGTTGTTGGCGCCGGTTTCGGCGGTCGCGATCGGCTGGCCGTTGAACTGGGTCAGGATCAGCCGGGAGTCGATGCCGTTGATCGACACCTTGGCGCCCTCCCCGCCCGCCGTACGATCGATCGTGATGCCCGGCAGGCGCGACAGCGATTCGGCGACGTTGACGTCGGGATAGCGGGACACGTCCTCCGCGGTGATGACGTCGATCTGCGCCGACGATGCCCTTTTCGTGTCGATCGAGTTGGCGATCGCATTCCGCGTGCCGACGACGACGATGTCTCCATCGCCATCGGTATTGGCCTCTCCGCGCTTCTCCAGCCGCTGCGTCACGCGATCAGCGGTGCTGCGGGGCGCGTCGGCCTGCGTCTGCTCCTGTGCAGGCGTATCGGCGACCTGATCCTGCGCGGTGGCGGAAACCGACCAGCCGACGCTGGTGATCGCCGTAGTAAACAACGCAAGCGTACGAACTTTCATTGAGCCCTCCCTGTTTCCGTGTGCCGCCCTCTTCGGCCCACCCCCGGAAGGAAGGCTATGTTACAATACCAATCTATGTCAATTACGGACTTATATTTTTCGGTCAAAGTCGACATATATGGCGACATATGATGACAATTTTTATCGTCGCCGGGCACCGAAACCTTCGGACCACCGGCTGCGATCACCTCCGTAAAAGGCAGGTTTTCCGTTAGAAGAGTTCATCGGGAGGACAGGGGAATGGCGGGAGAAGCCGTACGCAGGATCGTCATCGCCGGGGGCGGCGCGGCCGGATGGATGTCCGCCGCGGTGCTGGCGAAAGTCCTGCAGCACCAGGGCTGTACGATCCAATTGGTCGAGTCGGATGATATTGGTATTATCGGTGTCGGCGAAGCGACGATCGCGGGTATCCACTGGCTGAACAATGTTCTGGGGATCGAGGAGGACGCCTTCGTCCGCGCGAGCCAGGCGACGTTCAAGCTGGGCATCGACTTTCGCGACTGGACCGGCGCGGGCAGCCGCTACTACCACCCCTTCGGCCGGTACGGCGCGCCGCTTCGCGGGGTCGGATTCCAGCATCTATGGGTCAAGGCGCGGCGCCGGGGGCTGGTCACGTCGTTCGAGGATTATTGCATGACCTCGGTCGCCGCGCGGATGCGCCGGTTCGACCGCCCGGATCGTGCGCCGCCCGGCTCGCCGCTCAAGACGCTCAGCTATGCCTATCATCTGGATGCCGGGCGCTACGCCCGGTATCTACGTTCCCTGGCCGAAGCGATGGGGGTCCGGCGGATCGAAGGGATCATCGAGCGGGCCGATCAGGATCCCGAAACCGGTCACATCGTGGCGCTCCACACCCATCGCGGCGACGTCGTCGAGGGCGACCTGTTCCTCGACTGCACCGGTTTTCGCGCGTTGCTGATTCAGGGCGTGCTGAACACCGGAACGATCGACCTGTCCGACCTGCTGCCGTGCGATCGTGCCTGGGCGGTCCCCTGCGCGGCAACCGCCGAGATCGATCCGTCCACCCGGTGCACCGCGCGGCCTGCAGGCTGGCAGTGGCGCATCCCGCTGCAGCATCGCACGGGCAACGGCCATGTCTTTTGCAGCGCATTCATGAGCGAGGACGAAGCGCGCGACGTGCTGATGCGCAACCTGGACGGAGCACCGCTAGCGGAGCCCCGAATGATTACATTCCGGACGGGGCGCGCGAGACAGATCTGGAACAAGAACGTCATCGCGGTCGGCCTGTCGGCAGGCTTTCTGGAGCCGCTGGAGGCGACGACGATCCACGTCATCCTCAACTCGCTCAACAAGATCATCGGCCATTTCCCGCGCCGGACGCCCGATCCTTGCACGGTGGCCGAGTTCAATCGCCAGCTCGACCTGCAGTTCGATACGATCAAGGATTTCCTGGTCCTCCATTATCGCCTGTCGGGCGCGCGCGAGGAGCCACTGTGGCGCTATTGCCGGGCGCTGGCGCTCCCCGAACGGCTGGAGCGGATGATGGAATCGTTCCGGACGACGGCACGGATCGCGCCCGGCGAGTTCGATCAGTTCAAGGAAGCCAGCTGGTTCAGCGTGATGCTGGGTCAGGGGATCGTGCCCGACGATCACGATCCGCTGGCGGACGGTATCGACGACGACGCGCTGACCCGCCATCTGGCGAGCATCCGCACCGGCATACGACAGGTCGCGGAACGCATGCCGACCCACGAAGCCTATATCCGCGCGCATTGCGCCGCGCCGGTCCCGGCATGACGCGGACCGGCCCTGCCCGACCGCTGGTCGCCGCCGCGGATGCGATGCGACGGGGCGATGCGACGACGGCGATGCGGCTGGCCAAGGGGGTGACCGACCGGTCGCCGGACGACATGGATGGCTGGTGGCTCTATGCGCAGGCCGCGATGGCCGCCGGGCGGATGGTGGACGCGGAACGCGCGTTCGCCTGCGGCGCGCGGCAGGCCCCGGCACGATCCCCCGTCGAGGCGCGCTTTCTGGCGCAGCGGGCGCGGCCTCTCGTCGAGGAAGGACGGCTGGCGGATGCCGTGCGCAGCGTGCGTGCGGCGGTGACGGCGGGGATGAGCGATCCCCGCGACCTCGTGCTGGCGGGCTTCACGCTGACCCATGCCGGATTGCCCGCAGAGGCCTTGCCGCTTGCCGAGCGGGCCTGCGCGGCCGTGCCGGACGACGCCGACGCCTGTTACAATCTGGGTAGCATCCGCGAATATGTCGGCGACCGGACCGGCGCGCAGATGGCGTTGGAGCGCGCCATCGCCGTGTCGGGCGGGCGCTTCGTCGCGGCTAGCCACCGCCTGTCGCATCTGCGCCGCTGGACCGCGAGCGACAATCACGTCGCCGCGCTCGAACAGGTCGCCTGCCGCAGCCCGGCCGAGGCCGCACGCGTCGCTTATGCCTTGTTCAAGGAATATGACGACATCGGCGACACCGACGCCGCCTGGAACTGCCTGCAACGCGGTGCGGCGATCATGCGACGGCTGGAGCCCTGGTCGCGCGACGAGGAGGCCGCGACGATCGCCGCGTGGCGGACGCACTGTCCTGCCGCCGCCTTTGCCGCGCCCGATGCGGTACGGCGCGAAGGACCGCGACGGATCTTCATCGTCGGCCTGCCGCGTTCGGGAACGACGCTGGTCGAGCGGATCCTGGCGGCGCACAGCCAGGTCCATGCCATGGGCGAACCCAAGGCGTTCGCGATCGCGGTGGGGCGGCTGGCGAATTGCGCCGATGCGCCGCTGCTCGATGCGCGCGTCGTCGCCGCAGCCGTCACGGTGCCGCCGGCCGCCATCGCGACCTGTTACACGCGCGAGATGGCACCGTTCGACGGCGGGCGGACGGTCACCATCGACAAGCGGACGCAGAACATCCACTATGTCGGCCTGATCCGGCGCGCCTTTCCCGATGCGGCGATCGTCGCACTGGAGCGCGATCCGATGGATGCGCTGTTCGGCGCCTACAAACGGCTGTTCGCGGGGAGCCACAGCTGGTCCTATGCGCAGGACGACCTGGCCGACCATTACCGCCACCATCGCGCGTTGATGGAGCATTGGGGCGGCATTCCGGAGATCGGGCTGATCCGCGTATCGCTGGAGGCGTTGATCGCCGATCCCGAACCGCACATCCGCCGCCTGCTCGACGCATGCGGCCTGCCCTTCGAGGCCGCATGCCTGCGCCCCCACGAGGCGACGGGCGCGGTGATGACCGCCAGCGCGACGCAGGTCCGGCGCCGGATCAATGCCGACGGCATCGGGGCGTGGCGGCGTTATGCGGATCACCTCGGATCGCTTCGGGACAGACTGGTGCGTGACGGGTTGATGGATGCGGTGGTACGCTGAGGGGGGCTTTGGGTGATACCGAACCCGGCGTGTGGAGCGTGCGTCGCAATAGTTCGCATGCCGCGACACTGGTCGTGTGCGACGCCAGCGTTTTTCCGCCTCATCGTCAGCGGGAGAAGGCCGCCTCAGTCGGATGATGCGCCCTGCAAGATGACCTGCTCCCCGGTTCATGTTGCGGCTAAGGTAGCTTTCGTGTCCTCATGTCCCATCAACGGGAATATCGGCCGGGTAACGCTGACGCCCGGCGCGAAGCGAGGCGAGGTGCATGTGCCGCTGCACGGCGAATTCCGCGCCATCCTCGCATGGGTGAGTGCGCGGGAGAGGAAAGAGGCGAGAAACGCCGAAAGCCCCGGAGCGGGTGCTACGGGGCTTGGGTGTCAATGATGTTCGGTTGCGGGGACAGTAACCACAATCATCGTTCTTCGTATCATAGGTCATCGTTATTGCGTGTATATTCTCACGCAGTTTTTGCAGCCCCCCCCGTAGCATCCCACTATGACCGCAGACATGGTGAGAAGTGCTGGAACTGGGTTTAACCGCGATACCCGTCGCAACGGCCTTGTACCCTGTCCTCTCGACCAGCTTAGCCGCGGTCAGACTACTGTTCAACACTGGCCCGACCCGAGTCACCACGCGGGCCTGTCCGTCGACGACATCGATCAGCGCGATGTCGATCAGGATGTGCCGATAATGAGGACGAGATACTCGATCAACCGGACCGCGCACAGCCAACCGCAAGACAGCGCCGAACTCACCAGCGGCGGGCAGCCTCGCGCCCCAAGCGGATTCTAGCCGCCGGAGGTACTGCTAACCGAAGCCGCAAGCATTCTTCGGCCAAGAAGCGCACGCAGCGCGAGACTGGTGAAGAGGGCGACGATCGCAAAGACCAGCCAGGGCAGCATCGGGGTTGCCATCCGGCCGGCGGTATCGAACATCCAACCGCCGAGAAAATTTCCCATGCCGCCGCCGATGGCCAAGGCCAGCGAGTTGAAGCCGAGAAACGTGCCCAACGCATTCCTGTCGGCGAGGCCGGCGGTGATGGCCTGCTGCGTCGGGCGCGTGAGAAGAGTGCCGAGGGAAAATACGGCCACCGCGGCAAGAAAGGTGGGAAAGCTGCCGACGAACGCGATCACCAACATGCCGACTGCCATAAGAACCACGCCCACAGTCAGAATCTGCTCGGTCGCCAAGCGCAGTTCGAGCCAGCGCGTCGCAGGATATTGCAGCAGGATCGTCATTGCGGCGGATAACGCGAACATTACGCCGATGCCGTCTTCCGAGCCGGTCAGCCGGACGACGAGCAGCGGAAACGTGATGTTGATCTGGACCGAAACGAACCAGTAGCCCATCATGATCAACGTCAGCAGTACGAACGGACGGTTGCGCAACACCAGCCGGAAGCCCTGAGCTAGACGCGGCGCCTCCGCTGGGACGGGCAGGCGCGGAAGCAGCAAGGCAACGGCGGCATTGAGACCGAAACATGCCGCCGCCGCAAAGCAGACGATCCGGAAATCGAACCGCAACAGCGCCACCCCCAGCAACGGCCCGCCGGTCGTGGCAATCCCACTGATCGTGTTGCTGATCGAGTAATAGCGTGCTCGGTCGTCGTCCGTCGTCAGACTGGCGATAGCGGCCTGATACGGCGCCTCGAACAAGGCGCCGCCGAGAGCGGAGACGAGCATCGCGACGAACAACGTCGGCATATCTGTGGCGAAGCCGAGCGCCGTGAAGCCGAGGGCGCGCAGCAACACGCCCGCGACGATCATCGGGCGGTTGCCGATCCGGTCCGCCAGCGCGCCGCCGAAGACGGCAAGCCCCTGCTGCGTGATCTGCCGAATCGCGAGTGCCGCACCGATCGCTGCCGCGGTCAGGCCTATACGATCGACGAAGTGAACCGCGACGAGCGGCATCACCATGGTGAACCCTGCCACCATGAAGAACGTGTAGACGAGAAGAGCGTTGAGCGCCCGCCGTCTGGCGCGCTCGTCCAACGAAGCCGCGTCAGCCGCCATGATCGTGCCGGTAGAGGTAAATGGGCGTCGGATCACCGCTGAACTGCGAGAAGGGGAACGGCTCGCTGGACAGGGCGGTCAGCCCATGGCCCAGAAATTGCGGAAGGATCGCGCTGCCCGTCTGCGCATAGGCGACCAGAGGAACGTCGCGCCGACGTGCCGTGTCGACGATCCTGTCGAACGAACCGTTGCCCAGCGTCATCCCGGTCACGAGCAGCATGTCCGCCTCTTCCAGCACCCCGGTCATGTCGGCAACGACGGGCTGCCCGTCCTGCGTCCGCTCCATGTTGAAGTCGCACGGCAGACAGACGCCACCTTGCGCCTTGATCGCTGCGACCAGCGGATTGACGACACCGATCAGCCCGACCTTCGTGCCGGGCGCAATCCGAAGAAGCTGCACGATCGCCTCGTCGCGGGCGACGGCACGCGTAGGTGGATCGCCGAAGGGCAACATGACACGTTGGGCACGTCCGTCGGCGTCGTGCGGTCGCTGACCAGCGAGATATGCGTCCAGCGCTGCGATACGAACCGGAAGGCGCGCATCGTGAAGCAGATCGGCGATCGTCGATCCCGCCAACTCGTCGGCGATGCTCGCGTCGAACTGGTTCCGCTCGACACAGCACGCTCCGAAATGGGCACCGGCGCGAAGCAGCAGGTAATAGTTACGATAGGTCTGACTGGTGCCGGGGAAACGCGTGCTCTGCGCTACCCAGAAGACGCCGATGACCGGCACGGCGGCCGGGTCGGCGCCGAAGGCGCCGCCGAGCACCGCCTGGATCAGTGCATCGACGGTTGCCGGCTCGAACGAGGCAGTCATGCGGCAACTCCCGGTCGCGGTGCTGCCGCATCGGCGTAGCGCAGGTCAAGGCGAGCGACGGCCGCTTCTGCCAGCCGGCGCGCATCGCCTCCAGTAGGATCGACCGCCACGACGTGACCGAGGTAGCAGCCGTTGTCGATCGCCGCCGGCACTTCGATCCCGGCGATTGGTGGCACCGCATGGCGCGCGATCGCGGGATCCGAGTCCAGCGTCTCGCGCCGATCGATTGCCTCGATCGTACCCGCGCGTGGCGGCACCAGGAATTTGATCGCGGCGCTTCCGACATCATTACGCTGGCGGGTCAGGTTGGGCCGCCGGCCAAGTGCGAGATCAATCTGTACCGCCAGTAGATCGATACCGGTAACACGCTCAACAAGCTCGACGATATAATTGCCGCCGGGACGCGGATTGATTTCGACGATGCGCGGGCCGTCCGGCGTCAACTTGACCTCGGTATGACTGATTCCGTGATCGTGCCCTACCGCCTTCAATACATCGCAGACGAGCGCGGTGACTGCCGCGCTCGTCACGTCGTCGAGCCCCGCGGGAAACATGTGTCCGTCCTCGATGAAGTGCGGAAAGCCCGTGACGCTCTTGTCGGTGATGCCAAGGATCGTCGTCTCGCCCGCGAAGGTCACGGCCTCCACACTGACTTCCTCGCCCTCCATGAACGCCTCGATCAGCCACAACGGCTCGCGCGCCTGATCGCGGAAGTTGCGCGAAAACGCGGCCAGCGCGTCGAACGCGGCGCGCAATTCGGCTTCGTCGCGCACCAGCCGAACGAACGCACTGGATGCAAGGTCAGACGGCTTGAGGATCAGCGGATAGCCGATTCCCCCGGCAATCGAGACCGCTTCCTCCCACGAATGCGCCGCACCGAAGCGCGGATTGGGCAGTCCGGCGCGATCGATCGCCCCGCGCACCCAGTGCTTGCGCCGTTCGGCGGCCACGTTCGAGGAAAAACCCTGCGGCAGGCCAAGCGCCTGCGCGACCTGCGCAACCGTGTCGATATAATAATCGCAGATGGTGACGACGCCGTCGAACCGCAGGATGGCGTGCTGCGCACGCAGGAAATCTATGAGCGCCGGCACGTCGTTCGTTTCGGTCGTCAGCACATGATCGGCATGATCGATGACCGGATGGATTTCGCGCGTATGCGGGTCGCGGTAGTGATCGCGATTACGACTCACGAACGTGTAACGATGCCCGCGCGCGGTGATGGCCGGCGGAAATATCCGACCTGTCCCACCCACCCAGCTTTCCAGCATCAACAGATGCGCCATGGTTCCTATCCTTCGTTCATGGAAAACTTGAAAGGAGCGCCCCGCACGTCGTCGAACCGCCGTCGGTTCCAGGCGAGCGCCGACCAGGGCAACGCCAGTTCGTCCAGCGTCTCGATCTTGATGGGTGCCAGCGTCTCGGGCCGTGTCGCCTCGGCATGACGCGCGAATACCGCATCGATGTAGCGGTGACCGGTGTCGGGCGCGATTAACAGGATGTCGCGGTCGGGGTGCCGCCGCGCTTCTTCCAGCCCGACCAGATAGGTGCAACCGCTAGACAACCCGGCGAAGATGCCATGGTCACGCAGCAGGGCCACGGCCCCAGCCATGCCGGCGTCGAACGAAACCCAGTGGATCGCATCGTAAAGCTCGTGCCGCACGTTGCGGAACGGGATCGAACTGCCGATGCCAGCGATGATGATCCCGGGGTCGACGACATGTTCGCTACCGAAGGTTACGCTGCCGAATGGCTGGATGCCAATCATCGCGACGGCGTCGTCGTGCAGGCGTAACGCTGTGACCAGCCCTCCGGTCGAACACCCCGACCCGACCGACCCCACCAGCGTCAGCCGACGTACGTCGAGCATGGCGGCGATATGCGCGGCCACCGGTTCGTAGCCCAGATAATGGATGTCGTCGTGATACTGCTGCATCCAATGTGTGCCGGGATGCGCGGCTAGTAGCTCCGCGACCCGTTCCACTCGCCGGCTCTGGTCGAGCTTCAGCGTCGCCAGCGCCGGCACCTGCTCGACCGTCGCGCCGAGGATCTGAAGTTGAACGAGCAAGGTGCGATCGACCGTCTGCGACCCGACGATGTGGCACTTCATGCCGAACTTGTGGCAGGCCAGCGCCAACGCATAGGCGTAGATTCCGCTGGAGCTGTCGAGCAGCGTATCGCCGGGGCGTACAAGCCCGCGGTCGAGCAGTGACTTCACGGCGACCAGCGTCGAATAGACCTTCATCGTCTCGAAACGGGCAAGGTACAGGTTCGGCGTAAGCCGGATGAGCGCCGGCGCCTTGATGGCGTCGGCAATATGATCGAACATCATCGTCAGAACCCCGTCCTTACGCAGGAACATTGATGGCCGAGGCTGCGGTAGAAGGCCGCGAGCTCACCCAGCCGCCGCGGATCGGGGCGATCGGCAAAGAGATAGCCGATCAAGCTGCCGGTATGAGCGACGACGATGCCGTCTGCCCCGAACCGCTCCCGCTCCGCGTCCAAGGCGGTAAATGCGCGTTTGGGCGTCACCTTCTGCGCCAACGCCGCGCTTCGCGTCGCGGCTGCGGCGATTGCGATCAGGTCACACCGCTGAAACGCCTCCAGCATCGTATCGAGAATGCGCGCATAGTCGTTGCGAAGTGCGTCATAGTGATCGAGCAGCCGGTCCGTGACGGCTTCCGTATCGATGGTACCCCCGTCGTCCAGATAGCAGACGTGGAAACCGGGATTGTCAGGCAGGGATCGCACCAGTTGCTGCGCCCCGCTGAGGTAGAGAGCGTGCTCGGTCAGGAACACACTGTCGGATCGCTCGATCGCACGCAGGATGACGGGCACCAACTCGCGGCTGTCGGTCCCGTGCAGCGCATCCAGGCAGCGAATCGTCGCGACGATATCGGCCGTCGAGCTGGCCATACCCTTGCCGCGCGGCAACTCGCTGGCGAAGCTCCAGCGTCCTTCTGGCATGACGCGTCCGTGATGGGCTTGAAAAAGCTCAATGGCGCGCCGGCAGCGCGGACGGTCCGCGGTTTCGGCGTCCAAATCGCCGGGCACTCCCGCCTCGAAATGCGCCCAACTATAACGGCGGATCGGCAGTGAGATGATTGCGATCTGCGTCACCCCGCCGTCATCGTACGGCCCCTGGAACAACTCGCCCAACGTGCCGTGGCACACGCCGCTATAGTGATCGCAGATGCGGCCAGGACGGCAGTCTTCATGGAGAAGCGCCGTCGCCATCTCAGAAATCCGCGAGCAGGAAGATGCTGACCCGACGCTTGTCCATCAGGCCGTAGCTGTTGCTGCCGACGATGTTCCAGGCGAACACGTCGCCGACATTCTGCATCTGCACGCGCAACGTCGCCGGTGCCTTGCCGATGCGAAAGCGGTAGCGGGCGCCAACGTCGACCAGCGTATAGGACGGCACGCTGATCATATTGTCGCGTGAGGCATAGCGGCTGCCGATGTTCGCGACAGCGACGTCGACCGAGAAGCCGGGTGCGAAGCCCGGGCGATATTCGGCATTGCCTCGCAGCGTGCGTGCAGGCTGGTTCAACGGGCGCGCGCCCACCCGGCCGTCGTCGACGGCGGCACCGGTGACCCGCGGCTGCATCAGCACGGCACCCGCGACCAGCGACAGTCGCTCGGTCGGGTTGCCGGCCAGGCTGAACTCGGCACCACGGTGTCGCACGTCGCCGAGCACGGTGAAGACGTTGCGTTCGTCGATGTTGAAATAGGGCTTCGCGACATCGAAGACCCCCGCCACCAGCTTCGTGCCGCCCGGCAACGCCCAGCGGATACCCCCGTCTACTTGCCGCGTACGGATGGCGGGCAAGGCTTCGTTGCGGTTGGCGGCATTGACCGGGGCGATCCCGCTTTCCTCCAGCCCACGGGTATAGCTCGCATACAGGGCGAAACGATCGGTGATCGTCGCGGCGGCGCTGGCGTTGAGCAGCCAGGGCCGATCGATCGTACCGGTACGTGGCAGGCCGGGCTGTTCGATCGTCTTGCTGTAATCGGCGCGCTGAATGCCGATGCCGATTTCCCCCACGCCCTTCCATCGTCCCTCATAAGCGACGCCGACCGTCGTCTGGCGGACGCGATCATGGGTACGGGCGCCAAAGCGCAGGTCGACAGGCGGCGCGACCGGAACCGGCACGCCGAGTTCGCGCGGCCCGAGATCGAGCGCCGGTGCGGCCCCGCCATAGAAGCTGTCGAGCGAGCGCGCCCTGATGGTGGCATGAACCGTGTGCAGCCGCGGTCCATCGACCATGCTGCGGCTGACGCGGACTTCGCCGCTGGTGGAGGCGTAGCGCTGGCCGGGATCGGCGATCACCCGTTCGGTCGTCGTCCCGTCGGCGGTCGTATCCGCGAACAATTCGGCGAAGTTGCGCGCGTTGACGAAGATCGAGCGGAAAACCCCCGCCGTGATCGACCAGTCCTGGCCGAGCCGCGCCTTCGCAATGACGCCGGTGTTGACGCTGCGCGTGTCCTTGTTCGCCCATTGCTGTCCGAAGTAGCGCCGCCGCGGCGCCTCCGGGGGTACGGCGTTGCCGGCGGCGATGACGGTCGGGGCGACCTGCTCGTCGCGGCCGAGCGAGATCGAATAGAACGGAACGACCTCGATCCCGTCACGCGGCCGCCAGCGCGGGATCAGCGCGGCACGCACATAGTGCGCGTCGGAACCGTCGTAATATTCCTCGTGCGCCCACGAAGCGCCCGCCGCCACCCCCAGCGTGCGCCCCGCGATCGGCAGTTGCGCATCCAGTTCGAAGGTCGGTGCGCCATAGGCAAAGCTGCCGGCCACGACGCTGACGAGCGGCCGGTCGCCGACGCCGCGCAGCTTGTAATCGACGATCCCGGTCGGTGCGGGGAAGAGATAGCCCTGCGCGGACAAACCGACCCGTATCGTCGAGCCGGACACCAGCCGCTGCGAAATGGCCCCCTGCCGGTCGATATAGACGCCCTCGATGCGCACGTTGCCCGCCGCGACCGGCGAGAAGCCGCGCACCTGACTGGGGCCGTACAACCCGATCGTCTCGTTGCCGATTGATGTGCCGAACGCATCTTCCGCAGCGGTCACGGCATTGTCGGCGGCCCGCTGCGCTGCTGCCGGCGCGGCAACGACCAGCACGGCTGGGAGGATCAGACGCCTCACAGCGCCCACCGATCGGCACGACGCAGCCCAAGCCCCCCGAGGGTTAGCCCCGCAAACCATAGCCACGCGACGAACGGCAGAACCACAGCCGTGCGACGGTGCGACGGTGCGTCCGTCATGGCGAACGCCGGAATGATGTCCGGATCGGATAGGCTGAATTTGCCGCGCGACGCCCCGCGCGATGTGGGATCGACCGCTTCGCGCTGCACGAGCGGATAGAGCGACCGCCGCAGACCAAGCTGATACGCACGTACCTGGGCCTCAAACGCACGATGTCTGCCGCCATCGGTCCCCGCCAGTGTAGCCAGCATCTGCGTCAGCCCAAGCGGCGGTGCTACATAACCTATCACCGCCGCCCATGCCGCCTGATCCCGTGCATGGACCGCACGCGCGTCGTGCCGGGCGGCAAACCGACGCTCGGTTTCGGGCGCCAGAAAGGTCAGGCGAGTGGCGTGATCCAGCGTGGCGATCCGGTCGGCCATGCCAGACAAGTCGGGCCGGGCCGCTACCGCCCGCGCGATAATGCGATCTCGGTCGCGCTGGATGGCGTCCGCTACCCGGCGCTGCGCATCGATCCATACGCTGGCGGACGGGGTCGGCGCCACGGTTGATATGATCGCGCTCGCAATCAGCGGCACGCCGAGTGTCAGGACCGCCCAGATCGCGGCCAGCGTACCCAGCGCTGCCGCCGCGCCGGGTAGTCGCGACAGGACGAGCAGCGCGATGCCGGTCCAGAACGCCATATAGGCGACGACAAGCAGTAATGCCGCCGCGAGCTCCCCGACCGCCGACCCCAGTTGAGCACCTGCCATGGCCAGCGCCAGAACGAGTCCGGCGAGCGTCATCGGCATCGCCCATGCCGTGATCGCCGCCACACGCGCCGTCAGCCAGACGCGCGGTGCGGTCGCCTGCGCCGCCACCAGCCGCAACATGCCCCGGTCGCGCTCGAACGTGACGAGCAGGCCATGCTGCAGGATCAGCGCCAGCGGCAGCAGAAGTGCCAGCACGAAAGCGAGATCGAAACGCCCGAGCGCCAGCCCGCGCGGATTTTCGAAATCGTAGCGTTCATCGATACCGAACGGCGTAGCCAGCTTCACTTCCATGCGCGTCGGCGCAAGGTCGCTGGTGCCGACCGTAAGCGGCGACAACGGCAGATGCGGCTTCGTGGCGGGTGGTGCGACGAAATACTGGCTGAACCCGGCCACATCGCTCGGGTCCTGCCAATAGGGCACCACCGGAGCGGCGGGCGTGACGGGCGCGCGATAGGCGTCGAACCGCTGCCGCACGCTGGCCCGATGCGCGGCGTCGGCGGCAAGCGTGCGGGCGATTGCGGCGTCCTGCCCGCGGTGGAGCGCAGCGGTGTCGAGCGCTGCCCAGATCATGCTGGCAACCAGCGCACCCTGGATCAGCCAGAAAAGCGGCGTCGCGGCAACCCGCCGCCATTCCCAGGCGAACAGGGTCGCGAACGAGGCACCGGTCACGGTCTCAGCCTCCGCGTTGCGATCGACAACAGCGTCGCTGCGAACAACCCCCAGCCGAGCAGGGCCGCAAGCGGCACCACCAGCGTGGCAGCCGTGCCGGCCAGAGCAGGCGGCGCGAACGCAAACGCCGGGATGCTGGACCACAACGCGATGTCGGCGGTATGCGCCGCCTCCCCCGGCTTGACGGCATGCGCCATGCCGTCCGCGTTCATCCGGTCGACCAGCGCGCGCCGGTAACGCTCCGCCTGATCGATGAAGGCACGATGCTGGTCGAAGTCGGTACCCGCCAGTGCCGGTGACAGACGCTGCATCGCGATCGTCGGCGATACGATGCCGAAGACACCGAACAGACGATCCTGCGCCGCCACCCGCGCATAGAAACCGCCCAGGACACGATCGAAGACCGCGTGGCTGTGCCGCTCCACCAGATCGAGTTCGGCCATGCGATAGTTGGGAATATCCTCGACGCGCGCCACGCGATAGCGGGCGAGCAGTTCGGCCTTGTGCCGCGCGCCCTGCTCGGCCGACCAATAGGCCGGAGCCGCTGCGTCGATCGCCTGGCGAACGCTCTGCGTCGATGGCAACGGGCGCAGGTCATCGGCGACGCCGCTGGCAAGCCGCGGCACGGCCAGCGCGAAGAAGATCCACAGACCGAACAGCGAGGCCAGCCCGATCCGGGCCGAACCGCATGTCATCGCCACCGCTAGCCCGATCGCGGCGATGATCGCGACATAGACCGACATGACGATCGCCCATGTCAGCAGTCGCAGCATCGCATCACCGTCCAGCGCGCTGTGGAATGCCGCCACCCCGACCATTGCGATCGTGACCGGCACGACCAGTGCCGCCACGCCACTACTCGCGACCGCCAGCAGCTTGGCGACCACGATCCGCCCCGGCCGCGTCGCCGCACCCAGCGCCAGCCGCAACGTTCCACGCTCGCGCTCCTCCGCCACCGCCGCGAACGCCAGCAGGAAGATCGCCAGCGGCCCGAAAGCGAGGATCAAGGCGGCGGGATCCGCCATGCCGGCCCGCTGGAGTGGCGAGGCATCCTGCTGCGGTCGATGCAGCAGGTCGTTCTGGTGATGCGCCTCCAGCCATACCGCCTGCCCGACGAACCCGCCGACACCGGGATCGAGCGGCGCGAGTGCGGGAGACGGCTTGAACGCATAGACCGCATAATGCGCGGCGCTATGCGGATCCTTGCTCCCCTGCCCCAGCCAGCGGGCACGTTCCGCTGCTGCCGCTGCGTACTGCTGCGCGTCGGTCCGTGCCGCATCGGCCGCAACACCCATAAAGGCCAGCAACACGAGGGCAGCAAGGGTAACGAGCGCCAGCATCGCGCGACGTTCCCGCCTTAGCATCGCCAGTTCATAGCGGGCGAGCGCGAGAATCATCCCGCCAGCGCGTCCAGATACAGCCGTTCCAGTGCCGGCGGGGTCAGGCTGGACGTCTTACGTTCGTCGACCAACCGCCCAGCGCGGAGGATGCCGAGCCGGGCAGCTACGTCGTGGACGCGAAACAGGTCATGCGTCGCCATGAGCACCGCGATCCCGCGCACCGAGGCGGCGCGGATCGTCGCGGAAAGATCATTGGCGGCCGATGCGTCGAGTCCGGAGGTCGGCTCGTCCAGCAGCAGCAAGCGCGCCTCCTTAGCAAGCGCGATGGCGACGCCGACCTTCTGTCGCATCCCCTTGGAGAATCCGCCGGCGCGCCGTCCATGCGCCTCGCGCTGCAATCCGGCCGCGTCGAGCAGCGACCCGGCCTGCGTCGCATCGACCTTGCGCCCGGCGAGCAGCGCGAAGTAGCGCAGGTTCTCGGTCGCGGTCAGCGCCGGATGGAGCATCACGGTCTCGGGCAGATAGGCGGTACGCGCGCGCACCGCGAGCGGATCGGCCACCGCATCCACGCCGCTTACCGCGATGCTGCCGGCGTCGGGCGCGAGGAAGCCGAGGATCAGGTTGATCGTCGTCGTCTTGCCGGCACCGTTTGGCCCCAGCAACGCATACACCTCACCCGCCGCCAACGTCAGCGACAGACCATCCAGCGCCGGGCGCCCGCCGAACGCGAGCGATACGCCGTCGAGGCGCAGGGCAGCCGGGTCCGTCATGTCAGAGACGCGCCGTGAAGCTGATGTCGACGCTCCGCGGCGCACCGAGCGTCAGTTGCCGCGCCGAGCCGCCGAACCAATTGGCATACAGCCGGTCGGTCAGGTTGCGTCCACGCAAGGTCACGTCGCCATATGGCAGCCGCCATGCGATTGCCGCATCGAACACGGTGCTGCCGCGCACGCGCACGCTGTTGGCATTGTCGGTGAAGAAACGGCTCATGTACCGCGCGCCGCCGCTCACCGAGATCGGCAGCGCATCGAACCGGTAGATGCCGAATACGCTCGCCACCCGCTCCGGTACGACCGGCGGTGTATTGCCGGCGCGATCGCCCCCTGCCTCCCGCAAGACGTCGAACCGCGCGTCGAGGATCGCCAGATTGGCATCGAGGCGGAACTGCCGCGTCACGGCGCCCGACGCTGACAGCTCGAAACCACGCGAGGACTGGCTGCCGCCCTGCACGGCGATGCTGGTATTGGCGGGATCGCGCGTGACGATGCCCTCCTGTTCGATCCAGTATCCCGCCGCCGTCAGGTCCAGCCGATCCCCGAACAGCGTCGTCTTCACTCCACCCTCTACCGATCGCCCGGTCGTCAGGTCGAACGAAGAGTTGGCTAGCGACAGCAAGGCGAGGCTGCCCACCGGGGCCACGGCATAGCTGTACTGCGCGAAGAACTGAGTCTTGGGCGCAAGATCGAAGACGGCACCCGCCCGCCACGACACCGGATTCCACGATTTCGAGAACCCGGTGATGCGTCCGGCATTCAGATCGTTGACGCTGCGATCCAGCGCGATGTCGTCGTAGCGGAGACCGCCGACCAGCAGCAGCCTAGGCGTCAGGTTGAACGCTTCCTCGGCAAAGACGGACTTGATGACGGTGCTGGAGCCGAAATCCGCCCGGCCATCCGGGAAGTTCGCCGAGGTCTCGGCCAGCGACAGCACGCCGCGGGCCGGGTCGAAGATGTCGACCGCGGTGGTGGAACCGAAGCGGCGCGGCACCGCCAGATCGCTGTCGCTATATTCACCGCCGATCGAGAAGCGATTGCGGTGGCCGCCGATCTGGATATCGCTTGCCAGCACCGCGCGGTCCACCACGAACCGATGATGGTGGTCGATCCGGGTCGTACCGCGCCGGAAAGATCCGTTCGGGAAAGCAGCGCTGGGCGCGGCTAAGGTATAGACCTCCGCGTTACGGAAGCGCCGGTCGGCGTGATAATAGCTAAGTTCATTGGTGAAACGCAGCGCGTCCGAGAACTCATACGCGACCCGCGAGCGCGCCCACCACGTTTCCGATCCCTGATCCGCGTTCGACACATTGTAGTTGCGATCGCGGATCGCGCGATCGAGGACGAAGCCGTCCGTCGTTCCCACCAGATCGCTGGGGTCACGCGCGATGCTGCGCGGCACCAGCGGCGTCCCCCAATAGGCCGTGCCGTAGCGATCCTCCAGATAGTCGCCCGCCAGTTCGATCGACAGTCGCTCGACCGGCTTCAGCGTGACGGCCAGAGTCGTCGCCAGGAAACGCGCATCGGTGTCGTCGATGAAGCCGCCCGTCCGGTTGGCGCTGGCGACGCCACGCACGGCCACCGTGTCGCTCAAAACGATGTTCGCATCCACGCCGGCGCGCAACGTATCGAAGCTGCCATAGCCGACCGTCGCGGCATAGGCATCGCCGTTGAACCGCGGCTTCTTCGGTACGAGGTTGACCGCGCCCGCCAAGGATCCCTCGCCGTACAGGACGCTCGCCGGCCCCTTCAGCACCTCGATCCGGTCGAAGCTCCAGCTATCCAGATTACGGATGATGAGCGCCGAGTTGGTCTGGCGGACGCCATCCCAAAGCAGCGACACCGCACCGGCCGTGAAGCCGCGCATCGACATCTGCCCCGGGCTGCTCGCCAGTTCGCCCGACGTGGCACCCGGCGTGGCGTTCAACGCCTCAACGGTCGTGCGCAGCCCGCGCTCCTGCATCAATTCCTGCGACAGAATGTCCACGATCGCGGGGGTTTCACGTACGGTCAGACCCAACCGGCTTCCCGTCTCGGTGCGGGCGTCCAGCAGCAGCTGACGGTTCGCCGTTCCCGTCACGATGATGTCACTCGCCTGCTCGTCCTGTGCCGCCGATGGCGCGACGTCCTGTGCAAAGGCGACAGGGCTGCATCCGACAATCCCCAGCAGCACGGCACCGCAGCGCCAGCCGTTAAGCCTTGTTGTCGTGTAGACGCGACGGTTCGCGCGCTCATGATTGGTCAGGTTCATCGGCCCCCCGGTCACTGCAACCATTCGCAATTCCGGCATGCCCCCGAATCACGTTATGTTGTAACATACCTCATCCTAGGCGTTTTGGTCAACGCGGTTGAACAAGGGCGGTCGCTGGCACGACAACGTGTTCGTGGAGTACCGCTGTCGCTCGGTGAAATATGAGAGGTGTAGTTCAACACCCACGCCTCGGACCCAGAACCCCGCGCTGGCATTGCCGCTACTTAGCGCGCTACAACGCCGTCAGATCCCATTCGCGCTTGGCGGCCGCAAGCCCGACCAAGTATGTGTCCGTCAGCCGCTTCTCGCCGCCTCGTGCTCAACCAGCGGCACTCCACTTATCCGGACCGCGAGCCTGCGCGAGGGCACGCCGGCGGGTGCCGTTCCTTCGTTGCCGGTGTTCGCCGAGGTGCAGGTTGCGGAACTGAGTCCGCCAGTGCCGCAGACGGCACCATGTTCCCCAGGCCTCATCAGAGGTGCCTCGGTTTGTCTGCACAGGCTCGCGGTCCGGATAAGTGGAGTGCTGCTGGTTGATTATGCCGCTGCGAGAAGCGGCTGTGTGAAGTATATCTGGTCGGGTGTGCGGCCGCCAAGCGCGGAGTGCGGCCGGACCGCATTGTAGAACCCGATGTAACGGCCGATGCCAGCACGGGCCCCGGGGACCGAGGCGTAGGCATGGAGGTACACCTCCTCGTATTTGAACGAACGCCAGAGGCGCTCAACGAACACGTTGTCACGCCTGCAGCCCTTGCCATCCATGCTGATGGCGATCTTCTCGCGCAGGAGGACGGCGGTGAGCGCCATGCTCGTGAACTGCGAGCCCTGATCGCTGTTGAAGATCGCCGGCTTGCCATAGCGAGCCAATGCTTCCTCGAGCGCCTCGATGCAGAACCCGGCGTCGAGTGAGACCGATACCCGCCACGCCAGCACGCGCCGGGTGAACCAGTCGACGATGGCGACGAGATAGACGAAGCCGCGTGCCATGGGCACATACGTGATGTCCGTCGCCCAGACCTGGTTCGGCCGCGTCACCGGCAGCTTGCGCAGCAGGTACGGGTAGATCTTGTGCCCCGGCGCCGGCTTCGACGTGTTCGGCCGGCGGTAGATCGTCTCGATCCGCATCCGCTTCATCAGCGTCGCGACGTGGAGCCGGCCAACCTCGATGCCTTCTTGCCGCAGCATATCGCGCAGCATCCGGCTTCCGGCAAACGGATAGAGCAAATGCAGTTCGTCGATCCGCCGCATGATCGTCAGATCGGCCGGGGATACGGCCCGCGGCAGATAGTAGATGCTGCCGCGGCTGATGCCGAGCTGTCGCGCTTGGGAGACCAGCGGCAGCGCATGACCACGGTCGATCATCGCTTTGCGCTCGGCAACAGATCGGCCTTCCCGAGCGCACCGGCCAAAAAATCGTTCGCCAGCGTCAATTCGCCGATCTTCGCGTGCAGCACCGTGACGTCGACCGTCGGTTCTGCCGGGGCCGGCTCCGACCCGAACACATCCGCCGCACCCTCCAGCAGTCGCGACCGCCACTGGTTAATGAGGTTCGGGTGCACGTCATACTGCTGCGCCAACTCCGCCAGCGTCTTCTCGCCCTGCACGGCAGCCAACGCCACCTTGGCCTTGAACGCCGGACTGTGGTTCCGGCGTGGTCGCTTGCTCATCTTGCCTCCCGCTCGCGGCCAGCATGGCCGCTGTCAGATCGGCAATCCACTTATCCCCGCTGTGCAGATATCCCGAGCCACCTCTCATCCGCATCGCGCTGTCGGACGGCGTGCGAGTGAGCGCCGAATGCGTATGTGGATGCGGGCGCACTGGCACGGGTGTTGTCGGTGCTGCGATGAACCCCGTGCCAGTGCCGTTGCCGACGCGGGTGTTTCTGGCGTGCGGGGTGATCGACAAGCGCAAGGGGTTCGACGGTCTGGCGGTGCTGGTGCAGCAGGTGCTGGCGCAGAACCCGCATTCGGGTGCACTGTTCGCGTTCCGGGGCTCACGCCCTACGAATACATCGCCAAGATCTGGACGTCAGAGCCAGACCGGTTCATCGTCGACCCGATCCACCAGATGCCGGGACTAAACACCTAGGTCATCTCGTAGCGTTCCCCAATGGACTGACGCTGATCCAGTGCCATCAAGTCGGCGATCGACGCTATTCCTCTATTATTGTATGTCTCGCCCATCATGGAGCCATTACGGGCACCGAAGATTACAACTGCCTCGCTGAGCTGTGCAGCCGCGACATGGATATCGTTGGCTCGGTTAAAGGATGTTGTCTGCTTGCCATCGTCGTTGTCAAACGCTTCGCGAAGCCAAGAAACAGATCCATTTGCTAGGTCGCTGTATGGAGGCAGGGACATGGCATTACGTCGGAAACTAGTAACATTTGCGTCTGACTGAAACTCTTCTCCTCTGACGTCAAAAAGATCATCATCAGAGAATGCTTGCGAATATGTTGCGTCGCCTATTGTTAACATCCGATTAGCCCCGTTCATTGCCGAGGGCAGTTGAGATTGGATGGTATTCCTGTCCCACAGCGTACCGTCGGCGAACGCGATCTGCTCGATGCCGTAGGTGGCGTCCGAATAAAACTGGTTTTCGACCCGAATTTCCTGACCGGTGCTTAAATCCTTGACGTACAGCTGATTGCCGTCACGGCGCAGTGCAACTTGAGCCGGGGTAAGGTCCAGGAGCTTCAGCACGTCTGTGTCGACGGCCGTGCCCCATTCATCGATCCGGTCGCTGCCGTCGCCGGAGGAGTAGCAATAGGTATCGCTACCCTTTCCGCCTGCTAGATAATCGGCACCGCCATTGCCCTGGAATGTATCGGCTGTGTCGTAGCCGTACATCTGATTGGCACCGGCATCGCCCATGAGCACAGCCGCCTGCTGGATCGCCTCACGGTTCCAGGATGTACCATCCGAAAAAACAATTCTCTCGATGCCGTAGGTCGCGTCCGAATAGAACTGGTTTTCAACTCGGATCTCTGCGCCGGTCGCGATATCCTTGACATACAACTGGATGCCATCGCGCCGCAGTGCGACTTGGGGCAAAGTGATGTTCAAGAGCTTGAGGACGTCCGTATCCCCGGCAGTGCCCCATTCATCGATCTGATCACTGCCGTCGCCCGAGGCGTAGCGATAGGTATCGCTACCCTTGCCGCCGGCCAGATAATCGGCACCGCCATTGCCCTGGAATGTATCGGCTGTATCGTAGCCATACATCTGATTGTCATTGGCATCGCCCATGAGCACAGCCGCCTGCTGGATCGCCTCACGGTTCCAGGATGTACCGTCCGAAAAGACAATATTCTCGATGCCGTAGGTTGCGTCCGAATAGAACTGGTTCTCAACTCGGATTTCTGCACCCGTGGCAATGTCTTTTATGTACAGCTGGATGCCATCACGTCGCAAGGCGACCTGCGCTGCCGTGATGTTCAGAAGCTTGAGCACGTCTGTGTCGACGGCCGTGCCCCATTCATCGATCTGATCACTGCCGTCGCCCGAGGCGTAGCGATAGGTATCGCTACCTTGCCGCCTGCTAGATAATCGGCACCGCCATTGCCCTGGAATGTATCGGCTGTGTCGTAGCCATACATCTGATTGTCATTGGCATCGCCCATGAGCACAGCCGCCTGCTGGATCGCCTCACGGTTCCAGGATGTACCATCCGAAAAAACAATTCTCTCGATGCCGTAGGTCGCGTCCGAATAGAACTGGTTTTCAACTCGGATCTCTGCGCCGGTCGCGATATCCTTGACATACAACTGGATGCCATCGCGCCGCAGTGCGACTTGGGGCGAAGTGATGTTCAAGAGCTTGAGGACGTCCGTATCCCCGGCAGTGCCCCATTCATCAATCTGATCACTGCCGTCGCCCGAGGCGTAGCGATAGGTATCGCTACCCTTGCCGCCGGCCAGATAATCGGCACCGCCATTGCCCTGGAATGTATCGGCTGTATCAGTTCCAAATAGAGAGTTCGCGCCCGCGTCCCCGTTGATCCATACCGGATCAGGGCTGGCTAAAGTCGACTTGGCCATCAGCGTCGCGAAATCCCACGTCGTGCCATCGGCAAAGGCAACCGTCTCGACCCGCGAGTTACCATTCGTGATGGCCTCGTACATGCCGACGCTGCCCCCGCCGTTGGATACTGTCAGGATAAAATCGCGGCCGTTGTTGGCCTGGGTGACGATCACGTCGGCGGGGTTGATCCCCGCCTCAAAGCGCAGCGTGTCGTTGCCACCATAGCTGCTCGTGCGGCTCCACTCCGAGATATAGTCTGCACCGTCACCCCACGCGAAAACATAAGTGTCATCACCGCCATCGCCCGACAGGTTGTCGTTGCCGAGGCCGCCGATGATCACGTCGTTGCCGCCGCGGGCGATGATGCGATCGTTGCCGGCACCGCCATCCAGCGTTTGCGAATTGTCGTCGCCGTAGAGCGCGTCGTTACCGGATGTCCCCGTCATCGACTTGGCCATCAGCGTCGCGAAATTCCAGGTGGTGCCATCGGCAAAGGCAACCGTCTCGACCCGCGAATTCTCGTCCGTGATGGCTTCGTAGATGCCGACGCTGCCACCGCCGTTGGCGATGGTGAGCATGAAGTCGCGACCGTTGTTGGTCTGCGTCACGATCACGTCGCCGGGATTGATCCCCGCCCCGAAACGCAGCGTGTCGTTGCCACCATAGCTGCTCGTGCGGCTCCATTCCTGAATGTAATCGGCCCCGTCGCCACGAGCATAGATGTAGGTGTCATCACCGCCATCGCCCGACAGGTTGTCGTTGCCGAGGCCGCCGATGATCACGTCGTTACCGCCGCGGGCGATGATGCGATCGTTGCCGGCACCGCCATCCAGCGTTTGCGAATTGTCGTCGCCGTAGAGCGCGTCGTTGCCATCGGTGGGTATGATCGAGCGGGCGAACAGATCGGCCGCCGTCCACACCGTGCCGTCGGCAAACTTGACCTGTTCGATCACGTTGCCGCCATCGGTCAGCGGTGAGTTACCGATGTAGATGCTGTCGCCCTGCCCCAGATCGAGCTTCAGGTCGCGGCCGTTGGCCTGCTGCGACACCGTGACATCGGACGCCAGGATCCCGGCGCCCAGGACGATCGTGTCGTTGCCGCCGTTGCCGCCATCCCAATAGTCGATCCCGTCGAGGATCGTATCCTGACCATCGCCGCGATTGAAGATGTAGGTGTCGTTCCCCGAGCCGCCGCCCAGCGTGTCGTTACCGGTACCGCCGATAATCGTGTCGTTGCCGCCCCGACCGTTGATCCAGTCGTTGCCGGCACCGGCTCGCAGCGTTTCAGCATCATTGGTGCCGTAAATTCGATCGTCACCGTTGGTGTACGGTACAACAGCTCCCGTCAATGAACTGCGAGTCCATATAGTACCGTCGTCGAATCGGATTTCATCGATCCAATAGTCTTCCGATGCCGACGCCCCGTTGATCACGCGCACGGTATCGCTGCCGTTGCCGATCGAGAAGACGAAGTCGGCGCCATTGTTTGCCGTCGTAACCTGGACGTCTTCGGGCCGAATACCTCGTCCGAAGCGCAGCACGTCCAGACCGCCGCCAGCGCCGCTCAATCCCTCGCGGATGGTGTCGTGGCCGTCGCCAAGCGAGAACAGATAGGTATCGTCTCCATAGCCGCCGGTCAGCGTATCGTTGCCCGCACCGCCCTCGATGGTGTCGCTGCCACCGGTGCCGACGAACACGTCGTCGCCCGCGCCGAGCGTAATACGTTCGATGCCTGTCAGCGTCATGCTGCTGAGATCCAATGTGTCGGCGGCATCGGTGGTGCGGACCGTGACGCCCACATGGCCGTCAGCCGTGATGGCCTCCACGCTGGCAAGATGTTTCAGACCGATCGTGACACCGTCAGCGGTCGCCTTAATCGTGTCGATGCCTGCGCCACCATCGATATCGTCGCTGCCATCGCTTATCCCGACTAGGAAAGTGTCGGCTCCGTTGCTGCCGCGAATGACATCGTCGCCCGCCCCGCCCACAATCCCGGCAATCCCAGTCACGGTAAGCGCTGAGAGGTCGAGCGTGTCCGCCGTTTCTGTGAGTGAAATCGTCACGCCGGCATGACCGGCCCCGTCGATCGCCTCGACGCCTGCCAGTGCGGCAATCCCCATGACCGCGCCGTCGGCGCTCGCGCGAAGGGTGTCGACCCCGGCTCCGCCATCGATCCGATCATGGCCGTTGTTGCCCGAGTCGAACTCGAAGACGTCGTCACCCGCGTTGCCGGCAAGCACGTCGTCGCCACCCCCGCCGCGGACCACGTCCGCTCCCTGACCACCGATGAAAGTATCGTCACCGCCGTCGAGCTCGAAGCGCGCGACGCCGACATAGGCCGTCTTGGTCAGGTCAAAAACATCGGCCGCGTCGGACCCTTCCACTACCACATTGGCGAAGCCCGCCGCGGTAACGGTCTCGATACCGACCATGCGCGATACATGAATCACGGTGCCGTCCGCTGTCGCTTCGATACGGTCGTTACCCTCGCCGCCATCGACATCGTCGCCAGCGGACAGTGTGGCGCCGTAGCGGAGCACATCGTCACCCGCACCAAGATCGATGACGTCCGCGCCCGCCGATCCGGTCAAGATATCGTTTCCATTACCCATCAGGATTGACTGGATATCCTGAAGCGTAACGCCGGAGAGATCGAGCGTATCATCGCCATCGGTTGCACTAACGACCACGCCGGTATGACCGCCGCCGCTGATCGTCTCGACATCCTGAACGCCGGCAAGGGCGATTACTGTGCCGTCGGACATCGCCAGGATCGTATCGGCTCCAGCCCCCCCATCGACGGTGTCGACGCCGTCTTCGTCACCGTCCACTAGAAATATGTCGTCGCCACGCGCGCCGCGCAGAACGTCGTTACCGCTGCCACCACGCAGCGTGTTAGCTCCACCGTCCCCGATCAGAACGTCGGCACCAATCCCGCCGATCGCCGCTTCAAATCCGCTAATCGTTTCCACCTGCGGCTTATCGACACCGATCATGGTCGCCGTTCCTGCTGCGAGATCGATCGACCAGCGATCCAGCGAGAAACCGTAATCCACCGTGTCGAAGCCTGCGCCGCCATCCAGCGTGTCGATGCCTTCTTCGCCCGAAATCACATCGTCGCCGTCGCCGCCGTGGATCGTATCCGCGCCCACGCCGCCGTGCAGCGCGTCGTTACCCGCGCCGCCGTAGATTGTGTCGTCGCCCTCCATGCCGAAGATCGTGTCAGCGCCAGCGAGTCCATCGATCGTGTCACCGCTGGAGCTTCCCACGATAAAGTCATCGCCAGGCGTCGCGGGCTGGGCAAGCATGCGCCGCACGATGTCGTCGCGAGACAGCGTCACTCCATCTGCGAAACGCACCTGCTGGATTCCACCTGCACCCTCAAACTGGCCGCGCACGACGATCCTGCCGCCTCCCGCGACGGTGATAAAGAGGTCAGTCGGCGCGCTTGCACGCCGATCAAACCTAAGATCGGTCAAAGCGATATCCGCCCCGAACGCCAGTATATTGGTTGCACCATCCGCCGTTTCGACGATCGTGTCGTCGCCATCGCCGCGCGCATAAACGTAAGTATCCGCGCCTTTGCCGCCGATGAGCATGTCATTCCCGGCCCCGCCGATGAGGATATCGTTGCTGGCAAAGCCACTCACAACATCGTCGCCAGCAGTGATCGCCGCGCCGATGGCGGCGCCGCGAAGGGCTGCAAACGCAACGGTACTGCCATCCGCGAACGCCAGAAGCTCGATGCCGTTTGCACCGCCCAGATCCTGGCCCTTGAGGAGCAGCGATTCCGAGTGACCAGCGATCGTGAGCATCATGTCGCCGCCCGTACCGAGCGCGGCCAACCAGAGATCAGCGAAAGCAATGCCCGCACCAAAGCGTATCGTATCAAGATCGGTGCTGGCAGGTGCGAGCTTGGACCCGCCGACAATCGTTTCGTCGATCGTATCGGCGCCATCTCCAAGATTGAAGAGATAGGTATCGCCGCCACCGAGGCCGACCAGGACATTATTTCCCGCCCCGCCATGGAGCGTCTCGGCAAAGTTGGTGCCGACGATCCGTTCGGCCAAGGGCGCAGAGAACGCATTGGCCGCTCGATCGGCCAGCTGCTGCTTATTCCAAACGATGCCATCGGCAAAGACGACCTGATCGATACCGCCACCCGCGACATTCTGCTGATCGAGATAGATCGTTTGTCCGTCGGAAACTTCGATAATGATGTCATCGGCATCCGTCGGTGAATTAACAACACGAACGTCTGCGGCATTGATTCCCGTAAGTTCAAGCCGATCGACGGCTTCGGAGTCGACAGCATCGTAGATTACGTCGTTGCCGTCGCCGCGAGCGTAGATGTAGCGGTCCGATCCCATGCCGCCGCGCAGTACTTCATCGCCGCCCATGCCGCGCAAAACATCGGAGCCCATGGTACCGGTGATCGTATCATCACCCATTGTCGACGCGACTATAACCCCGCCCAGCGTGTTTGCCTGGGTAAGGTCGGTGATAGTCTGCCAGGCCCATGTCGTCCCATCTGCGAAGACGAAACTCTCGACGCGGCTACCGGGGTTCTGCTGACCGACGATGTATAGCCGATCTTCGATTCCCTTGATCGCCAATACAATCTCGGCATCGTCACCATCCTGCATCGATCGCGATACCGTCAGGTCACCGGCCAGAACACCCGGTGCGAAGCGCACGACATCCAGTCCGCCAGCGTCCACGATCGTATCCCAGCCATCGACCCTACCGAAGAGATAGGTGTCGTCGCCAAAACCGCCTTCCAGGCGATCGGCACCGCTGCCGCCATCGAGGATGTCGTTGCCGTCATCGCCGTAGAGGAAATCGTCACCTGCGCCGCCGTACAGACTGTCCTTTCCGCCCGAACCGCGAATAATGTCAGCGCCAGCGGTGGTCGCCTGTTCGTAGAGGTGCGCTCGCAGCTCAGCGAGCGTCCACCGAGTACCGTCGGCGAACTCGATATGCTCGACAGCTTGGCCGGCGCCTTGAGCACCGATGAGATATACCCTGTCTTCCGTATTCCCGATTGCGATTACCAGTCCGCGTGTATCGCCGTCTTGAAGCGATCTCGACAACACGAGATCAGCAGCGGTGATCCCTGCACCGAAGCGCAATGTGTCGTCACCGCTTTCATCCCATATGGCGTCTCGACCATCACCGCGATTGTAGACATAAGTGTCGTTACCACTACCGCCCTCAAGACGATCCACGCCAGCTCCGCCGGTCAGCGTGTCATCGCCGCCACGACCGTAGAGGTAATCGTCTCCGTCTGCTCCAGAGAGCTGATCCGAGGCATAGGATCCTTGGATGACGTCATCACCCGCGGTCTGTTCGTCGGCAAAGAGACGAACCCTGAAGTCTGCCTCCGTCCATTTGGAGCCATCGGCGAATTCGACGCTGGCGATACGATTGGGACCGTCGAGCTGCCCGGTTATGTAGAGACGGTCGTCAGTCCCGACGATCGACAAGACGATGCCCCCGACATCTCCGTCCTGAAGCGCCCGAGAGAGACGGACGTCCGCCGCAGCGATGCCGGCACCAAGACGAACGACGTTTGATCCTGAAAAATCGACGATCGTATCGGATCCGTCACCGCGATTGAACAGGTATATGTCGTTGCCGTCGCCGCCCTCGAGACGGTCCGCGCCGGTCCCGCCCGCCAGCGTGTCATTACCGCTGCCTCCATCAAGCCGATCGGAACCAGCCCCACCAGACAACACGTCGTCACCGCCGCCACCATAGATACGGTCGTTGCCTGCTTCTCCAGACAGCTGGTCAGGCGAATAGGAGCCCTGGAGAATGTTCGATCCAGACGCCTGCTCGCTTGCATAGAGGAGAGCCCGGAGATCCGCTGCAGTCCACGTGGTGCCGTCAGCGAACTCGAAATTGACAATCCGCTCCCGCCCATCGAGCTGGCCGATGACGTACAGTCGATCGTCGGTGCCTTGGATCGACAGCACCACGCCGCTCGACAGCGAGATGCGGCGCGAGGTCATCAAGGTTGTGCCCGAGCTCTTCGAGCAGACGATCATGTTCGTGATCTCGACTGAGCGGAAGGACTTCGCAGAGCGGTTTTACGGGCGCGACGGCGCCCGCTTCATCACGCTGGTCCGCGGAGCCGACGGCAGGCGGGGCCTGCGCGGCAAGGCGACGCGCGGTGGCGCCACAGGCGGTCGCGTGCTCGGCTACCGCCGCGCGATCACCGGCGAGGATGCGCAAGGACGCGAGCTCGACCAGCTCGCGATCGACGACGAGCAGGCCGAACTCGTCCGCCGGATCTTCCGCCTGTACGCGGAGGGCTGGAGCCTGAAGCGGATCTGCAACGCCCTCAACGCCGACGGCATCCCCTCCCCGCGCGCCCGCGAGCGCGGCAAGTACAATGCCGGAGTTTGGAACCCCTCGACGCTGTCGGGCGACGTGACGCTGGGTGAAGGCATCCTCAACAACGCGCTCTACATCGGTCGCCGCATCTTCAACCGCCGCACGTGGGTCGAGGTGCCCAATGAGCGGCGTGGCTTCTCGCGTCGCCCGCGCCTCAATCCGGAGGCGGAGTGGATCATCCGCGACGAACCGGAGCTGCGGATCATCGACCAACCGCTGTGGGAGCAAGTGAAGACGCGGCAAGCCGAAGCCCGCAGCGCGCGCGACGCGAAGTTCAAACTGACCGGCAATCCGCTGAGCGGCGCCAAGCGCCCCACCCACCTCCTCTCCGGGCTGGTGACCTGCGGCGCGTGCGGCGCCCCGTTCTTTGCGACCGGCGCCGGACGGTGGCGCTGCAAGGGGCACCGCACGGGAACATGCGACAACGGCTCGATCACCACGACCGAACTCGAAGCCCGCGCACTGGCGGGCATCCGTGAGCGGCTGCTGACCCCGGCACTCATCAAGCGCTTCGCGGCGCTCCTCCAGCAGGAGCTCGCGGTCGCAGCACAGGCCGGAAACGCCGAGCGTGCCACGGCCGAACACGAGCTGGCGGAGACCCGCGCCCGCATCGCCAACCTCGTCACCCGCATCGAGGAGGACAAGGATGCACCGCGCGCACTGACGGCGCGCGTGAAGAATCTGGAAACCGAGGAACGGCGACTGGAGGAGATCATCGCTGCAACGCCAGCGTCGCCTCTCGTGCGACTGCCGGCGAACTATGAGAGCCTGTACACGCGCGCGATCGCCGAGCTCGATGCGCACTTGGCCTCAGACGACGGCGCGAGCGCCCGGCAGACTATCCGCCCGCTCATCGAGAAGATCGTGGTGCAGCCAGGCAGCGCGCGTGGTGGCAAGCGCCGTCCCATCCAGCTGTACGGGGACCTGTACCGGATGCTGGCGTTCGCGGAGGAAGCGTGCGCGCCAAACGCACAACAGGCCCGTCTCTTACGAGACGGGCCTGTTGTGATACGGTTGGTTGCGGGGACAGGATTTGA
>NZ_DBBS01000020.1 GCF_002292295.1 Sphingomonas sp. UBA978 | reverse complement strand
ATCATCACATCAGACAGGGGGGGGAGAGACGCCTCAGCCGCGCCCCACGTCACGCGCCAGAGCGACGAATTCGGCGACGCTGACCGTCTCTGCCCGCCGCGTCGCATCCACCCCGATCCGCGCCAAGGCGTCGAGCGCGCCCGGCACGCCCTTCAGGCTTTGGCGCAGCATCTTGCGCCGTTGCCCGAAGGCGGCGGCAGTGATCCGTTCAAGCACCCGCACGTCAACGCCTTCCGGCGCGTCGCCCGGCACGATGTGGACGACCGCCGACATCACCTTGGGCGGCGGCGTGAAGGCCGAGCGGTGCACCGGCATCGCGATCCGGGCCGAAGATCGCCACTGGCTGAGCACCGCCAGTCGGCCATAGGCATCGTCGCCGGCCGAGGCCACGATCCGATCCGCGACCTCCTTCTGGAACATCAGCGTGCAGGACTGCCACCACGGCTGCCATGACGACGTCAGCCAGCCGACGAGCAGCGCGGTGCCGACGTTGTAGGGCAGGTTCGACACGATATGCGGCCGCCCCGCGA
This sequence comes from Sphingomonas sp. UBA978, assembly GCF_002292295.1. Lineage (GTDB taxonomy): Bacteria > Pseudomonadota > Alphaproteobacteria > Sphingomonadales > Sphingomonadaceae > Sphingomonas. The sequence continues at coordinate 518,694 of NZ_DBBS01000020.1, read as the reverse complement.
ATAGCGCCGGGGCATCGACCGCGAGCGCATCGCCCTCGATGACATGGAGCTTGCCCGGATAGGCGTCACCCAGCTCCGCCAGCGCCGGGATGCAGCGCCGGTCGCGTTCGATCGCGGTCACCTGCGCGCCCGCCGCCAGCAGCGCGCGGGTCAGCCCGCCCGGACCCGGTCCCACCTCCAGCACCTCGGCGTCGTGGAGGTCGCCCGGCACCGCCGCGATCCGCGCCAGCAGCTGCCCGTCGAACAGGAAGTTCTGCCCCAGTGCCTTGCTGGCGTTGAGGCCGTGTTTCGCGATCACCTCGCGCAGCGGCGGCAGCGCGCCGCCTACGGGCGCCACGCTCATGCGCCGGCGCGGCGATCCGCCGCCTGACCCGCCATCGCGATCGCCGCGATCATCGCGCCGGGGTGGGCGCGATCCTGCCCGGCGATGCCGAAAGCGGTGCCGTGGTCGGGCGACGTGCGCACGATCGGCAGGCCCAGCGTGATGTTGACGCCTTCGTCGAAGTGCAGCGTCTTGATCGGAACGAGCGCCTGATCGTGATAGCAGCACAGCACCGCATCATAGCCCGCCCGCGCCCGGGCATGGAACAGCGTGTCGGCAGCGAAGGGGCCGGTCGCGTCGATGCCCTCGACGCGCAGCTGCGCGATCGCGGGCGCGATCAGGTCGATCTCCTCACGGCCGATCGCACCGCCCTCGCCGGCGTGCGGGTTGAGGCCGGCGAAGGCGAGGCGCGGCGCAGCGATGCCGAAGTCGCGGCGCAGGCCAAGCGCGGTTGCGCGGCCCTTCGCGACGATCAGCTCGATCGACAGCAGCGACGACACCTGTGCCAGCGGTACGTGCGCGGTGATCGGCACCACGCGCAGCGATGGCCCCGCGAGCATCATCACCGCATCCTCGGCCGCCACGCCGCAGCGTTCGGCGACGAATTCGGTCTGCCCGGGCTGGTTGAAGCCGATGCCATACAGCTGCGCCTTCGACACCGGTCCGGTCACCAGCGCACGGGCCGCACCCGAACGCACGAGGTCGATCGACCGCTCGAGCGCCTGCAACGCCGCGCGTGCGCCGTGGATGTCAGGCTCGCCGGGCGTCACCGCACCGGCCTCCGTCACGCTGAGGACGGGGAGGGCGCGGTCGAACACCGCGCTCGCGTCATCGAGGCTGTCGACCGCCTCGACCGGCCCGCTCCATACCCGCGTCACCGCGCCGATATCGCCAACCAAAGCGAAGGGCGGCAGACTGCGCAGCATCCGCACCGCCCAGCTCTTGGCGATGATCTCGGGACCGATCCCGGCGGGATCGCCCATCGGGATCGCGAGCGGGGCGGCGAGCGTCATGTCAGCGATACTCGATCACCGCATCGCGGCGCAGATCGCGCAGCTTGCTCTGTGCGCGCAGGTTGACGCGCTGCTGCTCGAGCTGTCCCTGGATCTGCGCGGCGCCCGGCACCGCCGATTGCTGCGGGTCGTCGCGGCCGCACAGCACCAGCGCGCGGACGCCCTCCGTCGGCGAACCGAACGGCGGGGTCGACTGGCCGACCTGCAGCTTCACCATGATCTCCTGCAGCGGCACCGGCAGGTCGCGGATGCGGATCGAATCGTTGTCGACCACCTCGGCGTTGATCGTCGCGGCAACCTTTTCCACCGTGCCACAGCCCTGGATCGACTGGACCGTCTTGGCGAAGGTCGCGGCGCGCGCCTGTGCCTGCGCCTGCGTCGTGCCGGCGGGGAACTGCACGGTCAGCTGCTTCAGGCTGAGCTTGGCGTCGCGCGGATCGGCGGCACCGATGGTGCGCTTGTCGGTCAGGTACAGGATCGAAAAGCCGCCCGGCGTCTCGATCGGGCCGGCGACCTGGCCGACCTGCATCTGCGTCGCCGCATCGGCGAGCGGCTGCGGCAGCGTCACCAGCCGGATCCAGCCGAGATCGCCACCGACGCCGCGCGTCGAGGCTTCCGAATAGTTGCGCGCGAACAGTTCGAAAGGCTGCTGCGCCTTCTGGATCTCCCCGATGATCTGCTTGGCCTTGGCGAACACCTCCGCCCGGTTCCCGTCATTGGCACTCAGGTAGATCTCGCGGAGGTTGTATTCCTCGGTGCCGCGCGACGCCTCGATCCGCTTCTGGATCGCGGTGACCTCCTCCTCGCCGACGTTGACGAACGGCTCGATCTTCTTGCGCAGATAGCGGCTCCAGACCAGCTCGCCTTCGATCGCGCGACGCAGCGACCGTTCGGACGATCCCGCCTTGCGCAGCGCGACGCGCAGCTGCGGCACGGTCATGTTGAAGCGCTTGGCAAGACCTGCCTCGCTCTGGTCGAGCTCGGCCGCCGAGATCGCGACGTCGGCGGTCTTGGCTTCCTGAATCTGCAGCGTCTCGTCGATCAGCTGGCGCAGGATCTGAAGCTTGAACTCGTCCATCTGCTCGGGCGCCGGCGCACGGCCGCCGTTGTTGAAGACGGTGAGCGCCAGCCGCTGGTCAACGTCGGTGCCGGTGATGACGGTGTCGTTGACGATCGCCGTCGGCTTGCGGACGTTCGGGTCGAGTTTGCCGAAGATCTGGAGGTTGGCGGGGATGTTGAGGTTGGTTTCCGGGACCTGGTTGTCGCGCACCGTTTGCGCCACCGCACCGGTGCCGAATGCCGCCAGCGCGACCCAGCCCGACAGGCGTGCGATGCGGGCGTTGCGTCGAATATTGTGCGTCACGTTGTTCCGTTACCCCAAAGCTCGGGCGCGCACGACGGAGCGCCCTCTTGTCCCGGTCTTGCCCCGATCCAGCTGAACTGCGGCTTAGCGACCGAGATTGGTCAACGCCAGCGTCAACAGGAAGCTGTTGCCCGAGCGCGCGTCGCCGGTGTCCTGGTAATCGCGCCGCCACGTCGCACCCAGCCGGATGCAATCGTCCTCATATTGCACGCCCAGCCGGTGACGGATCGGATCGAACCCGTCCGACAGCGACAGCGGATCCTCGCTGCGGTCGGTAAGGTCGAACACAGCGGAGCCGAACACCGACCAGAAGCGCGCGAACTGCACCCGCCCGGCGACGCGCGCCTCCTCGCGATCCTGCAGATCCTCGAAGGCGGGGAAGATGTTGCGGTTGAGCCGGAGATAACCCGCCAGGATATAGGTGGAGCGCGATCCGACCGTGGCGTCGATCTCGTTACGGCGAACCGCGAACCCGTCCTTGTCGAGGCGATAGCGGTGGGTGAGGGAGACGAAGTCGCGCACCCGCAGCGTCGTGCGGCCGACGAAATCGGAAAAGCGATCGCTCAGCCCGGTGCCGTCGGGCAGGATCGTCGGCCGTGTCGACAGGCGATAGCTCTGGCCGATCACCGTATCCAGCGTCATGCCCGGCAGCGCCAGCGCCCATTCGGCGCCATAAGTGACGCGGCTGCTGTCCTCGAACCGGTCGTAGCCGGCGAAGCGATTGAGCGCGAACAGGTTCGAATCCTCAAGGTCGACCGCGCGCGCATCCTCGTTCGGCACGTCGAGGTTGGCGATCTTCGGCGAGGCGACGACCTGCACCCGCGGGGTCAGCCGCTGTGTCCCACCCAGAAACTGCCCGATGAAGGGCCATTTGACGTCGGCCGCCAGCGCGCCGATCGCGCGCGCCTGGAACCCGTCGTTGCCGCGATAGCTGACGATCGAGGTCAGCAGCGAATCGTTCGTGTTATAGGCGTCGGCGCGGCCATAGGCGGTCAGCGTCACCTCCTGCCCCCAGTTGGTCAGGCGGCGCAGGTCCCATTGTCCCGCCACGAAGGCGCGCTGCGTATCCTGACCCGCCGTCCGGGTGATCGCCAGCGTGTTCGCCTGCAGTTGCAGCTTGCCGCCGCCGAGGTCGATCCGCTTGCGGAAATCGAGCTGGGGCAGGGCGATCGGCTGGTTGCCCTGCGGATCGTTGACCCGCAGCGTCTGCACGTACCAGCCGGTCAGCGCGAAATAGGTGTTGGGATCGATCCGCTCCAGCGCCGCGGTCGTGCGCAGCCGGTCGTCGCGCGAGATGTCGTAGCGGCGCAGGAAGGTGCGGTCGCTGGCGATGCGGGCCGATCCGCTGATGCTCCAATAGGGCGACAGCTGATAGCGTGCGATACCGTCGATATAGCCGCGGAAGGCGCGTTCGGTGTCGGTCGGCGTGATCGTGTTGAGGTCGTCGCTGCGCCGGCTCTCGGTGCCATAGGCGGTGACCCGGAACGCGCCATGCGTGCCGAGCGCCTCGTACCGCGCCTCCATCATCGGCAGCACGCGGGTGAAGACGTGCGGGGTCAGCGTCAGCCCCTTGTTAGGCGCCAGCCGGAAATAATACGGCGTCACGAATTCCAGCCCGTTGACCCGGTCGAGCTGGAAATCGGGTGCGAGCAATCCGCTCTCCGATCCCTTGCCGACCGGCATCGAAAAGGCGGGCAGCGGCAGCGCGGGCAGGCCGAACAGGTGGAACTGCCCGCCGCCGAAAAACACGCGCTCGCGTTCGGGGCGATAGGTGATGCGCACCGCCGTGATCTTCCACGACGGTTCCTTGGGGCAGCCGTCCGACGTTGACACCGCGCACGGCGTATAGGCGGCCTTGTCGAGCTGCATCGTCCCGTCGGGCAGGCGCGTGCCGCGCTCCGCCGCCATCCGCCCGCCCTGTTCGAGCACGACAAGCATGTTGTCGACCATGCCGTCCTTCAGCGAATCGGTCAGCTCGATCGAATCGCCGTAGGCGACGTCGCCCTGCGGGTTGGTCACCGCGATATTGCCGGTCGCGACGACTTGGCCGGTCTTGCGGTTCCACACGACCTTGTCCGCGCGCAGGCGGTCGCCCTGCCGGAACATGCGGACCTCGCTCAGCGCGGTGACGACATCGGTATTGGTGTCATATTCCAGACTGCCGGCGCTGAACTGCACCTGATCCTCGGCCGCCGGGGCGGTGCTCGCCGGATCGCTTGCCGCGGGCGGCGCCACCGGGCGGTTCTGCAGATCCTGCGCCGCGGCCGGCGTCGCGAACAAAACCGCAGCAATCGCCGTCGCTGACGCACAGCCGGCCAGAAGGTCGAAACGCAACACGATGATTCGAACACCCTTTCGGCGTGACCGGTGCCGCCCTGAACGGCACCCCACTCATCCCGCCTATCGCATCACCGGCGCGCCGCCGCAATCGTTGTGCTTCGGGCCCCGGAACCCTAGATCGCTGGCCTGTCTTTCAGTTCAGGAAGTCCCGTTTCATGCACATCGCCTTTTCCCCCACCGCCGCCACCGCGCCCGCGATCCTCGCGCTGCCGGTGGAAAAGGATCTCGCCGGCCGTGCCGGCTGGCCGGGCGTCGGGGAACAGCATCAGGCGCTGGCGAGCGCAGCCGCCCGTGCCGCCCGCTTCGACGGCGAAGCTGGGGCGATCGTTGAACTGTTCCTCGCCGAAGGCGACGGCACGTCGCACGTGCTGCTGGTCGGTGTCGGCGCCGGCAGCGAGGCGGATTGGGAGAAGGCGGGCGGCGCGCTGGTCGCGAAGCTGCTGCGGTCGGGGGCGACCGAACTCACCGCCGATCTGTCCGCGGCCAGCCCGACGCCGAAGGCCGCGGCACGCTTCGCCGCTGCCGCCGCCCAGCGTGCGTGGCGGTACGACCAGTATCGCACGACGTTGCCCGAGAAGCAGAAGGCAACGCTCGCCTCGTTCACCATCGTCGGCGCACCCGAGGGTGCTGATGCGGCATGGGTCGATCAGGACGCGCTGACCAAGGGGCTGGAGCTGACCCGCAACCTCGTCGCCGCGCCGCCCAACATTCTTTATCCAGAGAGCTTCGTCGAACAGGTCCGCAAGGACGTCGAGGGCCTCGGGCTTGAGATCGTCGTCGTCGACGAGGCGGAGATGGCCCGCCACGGCATGGGCGCGCTGCTCGGCGTCAGCCAGGGTTCGGTGCGCGAGGCGCGCATCCTCGCGCTCAAGTGGAACGGGGCGGGCGAGGGCGATCCCTCGCTGGCGCTGGTCGGCAAGGGCGTCACCTTCGACACCGGCGGTATCTCGCTGAAGCCGGGCGCGGGTATGGAGGACATGAAGTGGGACATGGGCGGCGCCGGTGCCGTCGCCGGCACGATGAAGGCGCTCGCCGGCCGCAAGGCGAAGGTCAACGTCGTCGGCGTCATGGGCCTGGTCGAGAACATGCCCGACGGCAATGCGCAGCGCCCGGGTGACGTGGTGACGTCGATGTCCGGCCAGACGATCGAGATCCTCAACACCGATGCCGAGGGCCGGCTGGTGCTCGCCGACGCGATCACCTGGACGCAGAAGACGTTCCGGCCGAAGACGATCATCGACCTCGCCACGCTGACCGGCGCGATGATCGTCAGCCTCGGCAACGAATATGGCGGCCTGTTCGCGAACGACGACGCGCTCGCCGACAAGCTGCTCGCCGCGGGCCTCGCGACCGGCGACAAATTGTGGCGCTTCCCGCTGTCGGATACCTACAACAAGCTGATCGACAGCCCGATCGCCGACATGAAGAACGTCGGTCCGCGTGGCGCCGGCTCGATTACCGCGGCGCAGTTCATCCAGCGCTACGTCGATGCGGGCGTGCAATGGGCCCACCTCGACATCGCCGGCATGGTGTGGAGCGACAAGCCGGGCGCCACCTATGACAAGGGCGCGACGGGCTATGGCGTCAAGCTGCTCGACCGCGTCATCGCCGAGCATTTCGAGGGCTGACGGCCACTGGAGTCGACCGGCATGGCGCGCTACCATGGTGCCATGCAGGTCGACTTCTATCATCTCACCGCCACCCCGCTCGATCGCGCGCTGCCGCAAATCGCGGCGAAGGTGGTGGAGAGCGGTGCGCGCCTGCTGATCGTCAGCGCCCGCGACGATCAGCGCGCGGACCTCGATCGCCTGTTGTGGACCTATCGCGCCGACAGCTTTCTGCCGCACGCGCAGGCCGGCACCGGTGACGACACGTCGCAGCCGATCCTCATCGCCCCGGACGTGCGCCCGGCCAATCAGGCCCGGCACGTCGCACTGGTCGACGGCGAATGGCGCGACGAAGCGCTCGATTTCGACCGTGCCTTCCATTTCTTCGAGGACAGCCACATCCAGCCCGCGCGTCAGGCATGGCGCGACCTCGGCGCACGCGAGGGCGTCGAGCGCCGCTACTGGAAGCAGAATGACGCCGGCCGCTGGGAGCAGGCGGCCTGAGCGCACCGCGCCGTCCGAACCGGTTGCAAAGCCAGCCACCCCCGACTAGGGCGGCGCCACTTCAAAACCTGCCACAAAACCACAGGAGCCCGTGACCATCATGGCCGCGAACCGTACCTTTTCGATCATCAAGCCCGATGCCACCCGCCGCAACCTGACCGGTGCGGTCACCAAGATGCTGGAGGAGGCCGGCCTGCGCGTCGTCGCTTCGAAGCGCATCCAGATGACCCGCGACCAGGCCGAGGGCTTCTATGACGTCCACCGCGAGCGTCCCTTCTTCAACGACCTCGTCGAATTCATGATCTCGGGTCCGGTCGTCGTGCAGGTGCTCGAGGGCGAGAATGCGATGCAGCGCAACCGCGACATTATGGGCGCCACCAATCCGGCGAACGCCGAGCCCGGCACGATCCGCAAGGAACTCGCCGAATCGATCGAGGCGAACACCGTGCACGGTTCGGATTCGGACGAGAATGCCGAGATCGAGATCGCCTATTTCTTCCAGCCGAACGAAATCGTCGGCTGATGACCAAGTGGCGGCTGCGGCGTGCGTCCCCTGCGGATGCGCCCGCGGTCGCGCTGGTGGCGGGGGCGAGCTTCCTCGGCACCTTTGCGGGCATATTGGACGGCGCCGACATCGTCGCGCACGTCACCCGCAACAGCTCGGCCGCGCAATTCGCCGCCTGGAGCGTCGACCCCGACAGCGTCGTCACGCTCGCCGAACATCCCGATGGTGGAGCGCCTGTCGGCTATACGCTGCTGACGGATCCGGAATTCCCGATCCCCGTCGGAGCGGACGATATCGAATTGCGCCGTATCTATACGCTGCCGCTGGCGCAGGGCACCGGTCTCGGCAAGCTGCTGATGACACGGGCGATCGACGATGCCCGCGCGATGGGGCGGAACCGGTTGCTGCTCGGCGTACTTGGCCGCAATGCCCGCGCGAGGGCGTTCTACGAGCGGCAAGGCTTTGCGATCGCCGGCCGCCGCCAATATCGGGTCGGCGCAACGCTGTGCGACGACTTAATCTACGCCCTCCCGCTATAGGCGATGTCCCTCCCTCCGCCGGAGAGAGGGACACGATAGCGGTTATGCCGCCGGCTTGAACGTGCCGTCGTCGTCCATGACGTGCAGCACGCCGTCGGCGATCGCGAAATAGGCGCCGCGCAGCTTCAGCGAACCCGCCTCGACCCGCTCGGCGACGAACGGGAAGGTCATGAGGTTTTTGAGGCTGACACGCACCGCCTCATGCTCCATCTCGGTCTTCGCCTCGGGGCTGTCGCCGAACTCCGCCTTCACCTTGTCGCGTGCCTCGTCGAGCAGGCCGACCCAGTCGGAGATGAACCCGCCCGCGCCATGCTCGGCATTGGCGAATCCGCCGGACAGCGCCGCCGCGCAACCGCCGCACGAGCCGTGGCCGAGCACGACGACTTCCGGCACCTCGAGCTGCGTCACCGCGAACTCGATCGCCGCCGAGACGCCGTGATAGCCCTTCGACGTCTCATAGGGCGGCACCAGATTGGCGACGTTGCGCACCGCGAAGATCTCGCCCGGGGCGACGTCGAAGATCTGCATCGGGTCGACGCGGCTGTCCGAACAGGCGATCACCATGACCTTGGGGCTCTGGCCACGGCCGAGCTCTTCCCAGCGCTCGCGCTGTTCGATCCAGCTCTGCTCGCGGAACCGGCCATAGCCCTTAACCATGTCGGAAAAATCGGTCATGCGTCCTCCAGAATCGTGTCGATTTGGGTGCATAACGCATGTCGGCGATGGAGGTGCCGGCTGATGTCGGCGCGAAAAGCTTTCTCACAAAACTCATGACGGTTGTTCACAATAGGGGGAATCGCTATCTCGCGCCCATGAACGAGATGACGCCGCTCGCCCGCCCCGAACGCCTGCGCAAGCCCGACTGGATTCGCGTGAAGGCGCCGACCAGCGCCGGCTTCGCCGCGACGCGCGAGCTGATGCGGTCGAAAAGCCTGACGACCGTCTGCGAGGAAGCGGCCTGTCCGAACATCGGCGAATGCTGGTCGAAGAAGCATGCGACCGTCATGATCCTCGGCGACACCTGCACCCGTGCCTGCGCCTTCTGCAACGTCAAGACGGGCATGCCGCGCGCGGTCGACCCGATGGAGCCCAACAATGTTGCCGACGCCGCGGCGCAGATGGGGTTGGAGCATATCGTCGTCACCTCGGTCGATCGCGACGATCTGCCTGACGGCGGCGCGAAGCAGTTCGTCAAGGTGATCGAGGCGATCCGCCGCTCCAACCCGCGCACGACGATCGAGATCCTGACCCCCGATTTCCGCAACAAGCATGAGGCCGCGGTCGAGGCGATCGTCGCGGCGCGGCCCGACGTCTACAACCACAATCTCGAAACCGTGCCGCGGCTCTATCCGACGATCCGTCCCGGCGCGCGCTATTATGCGTCGATCCGGTTGCTGGAGAGCGTCAAGAAGCTCGATCCGTCGATCTTCACCAAGTCCGGCGTGATGCTGGGTCTCGGCGAACAGCGGCTCGAGGTGCATCAGGTGATGGACGACATGCGCTCGGCCGACATCGATTTCCTGACGATGGGCCAGTATCTCCAGCCGACGCCGCGCCATGCGAAGGTCGAGGAATTCGTCACGCCCAAGGCGTTCGACAGCTATGCCGCGATCGCGCGCGCGAAGGGCTTCCTGCTGGTCGCATCCTCGCCACTGACCCGGTCGAGCTATCATGCCGGCGACGATTTCGCGAAGATGCGCGCCAACCGCGAGGCGAAGCTCGGCAAGGCGCAGGACGTCCGTGCCTAAGCACGCCGAAACGCGCCATCTGCCCTATACGCCGGAGCAGATGTTCGAAATGGTCGCGGACGTGAAGCGCTATCCGGAGTTCCTGCCCTGGGTCAGCGCGATGCGCGTGCGCCAGGACAGCGACACCGCGACGCTCGCCGACATGATCGTCGGCTTCAAGGGGCTGCGCGAAACCTTCACGTCGAAGGTGGAGAAGGTGCGACCCGATCACATCCACGTCGAATATATCGACGGGCCGCTTAAATATCTGCACAACGACTGGCGCTTCCGCAGCGAGGAGGGCGGCTGCGCGGTCGATTTCACGGTCGATTTCCAGTTCAAGAACCGGATGTTCGAGATGCTGGCGGGCCAGGTGTTTGGCGTGGCGCTACGCCGAATGATCGGCGCGTTCGAGGATCGCGCGAAGGTGCTTTACGGCAGCAGCAGTTCCAGCGCGACCAGCGCCGCCTGAAGGCGGATGCCGCCGCGTCCGAGGTCGCCGAACATCTTGCGATCGGCATGGACGTCCGACGGATCGCCGCCCTTTTCGGCGCGCGCGAACACGACGGTGCCGACGGGCTTCTTCTCCGATCCGCCACCCGGTCCGGCGATCCCGGTGATCGCGACGGCGACATCGGCACCGCTATTGGCGAGCGCGCCCTGCGCCATGCTCCACGCCACCGCGATCGAGACGGCACCGAAGGTTTCCAGCACGTCGGAATTGACCTTGAGCAGCTTCATCTTGGCTTCGTTCGAATAGGTGACGAAGCCAGCACCGAAGACGTCGGACGATCCGGGGATTTCGGTGATCGCCGCCGCGACGAGGCCGCCGGTGCAGCTTTCGGCAAGCGCGATTGTCCGCCCGGCGGCACGGTTCGCCTCGACGACATGCGCGGCGGCGGCGAGCAGTTCGGGCGGCAGCAGCGTATCGGTCATCGCGCCGCTTCCGCACATAGCGGCAGGTCGGGGACGTTGATCGCCTTGCCCTTCGCCTTCTCCGCCTTGAAATAGCGCAATGTGGTGACGATCACGCCGGCGGTGTTCGCGGGCGGCAGCGGCGCGAGCTGCGTCACGAACCGGTCGATCGTGCCGCAATCGGCCGGGTTGATCCGCCCGACCAGCACCGGCGCGAGCGCTGCGGTCAGCAGGGGCCGTGCGAATTCGGACTGGAGCAGCGAATCGATCATCGGGTCGGACAGTTTGACGATCGCCGCCCGCGCATTCGGCCAAGCGCGGTCGGCGGCATCCTGATATTTCGCGAGGAAATCGCTGTCGGTCCGCCGCAGCAGGCTGCTCGCCGGAAGCCGCGTCGCGCAGACGATGCCGGTCTGCTGGACGATATCGGGCAACGCAACCAACGTCATCGCCTCCGCCTCAAGCGTCGTAATGCACCGCGTCTGCGCCTGCGCAGGGCTGGCGAGCAGCGCGACGGCGGCGACGAGCGCCCTCATCGCGGCAGGCTCACGGTCGCGACCGCCTGTGCGGCGATGCCTTCGCCGCGACCGGTGAAGCCCAGCCGCTCGGTCGTCGTCGCCTTGATGCTCACCCGGTCCGCGCTTAGCCCCAGCAAATCGCCGATCCGCGCGCGCATCGCCTCGCGATGCGGTCCGATCTTCGGTGCCTCGCAGATCAGGGTCAGGTCGACGAAGTCGATCCGCCCGCCCTTGTCAGCGATTAGCCCGGCGGCATGCTGCAGGAATTGGGCGGAATCGGCGCCCTTCCACTGCGGATCGCTCGGCGGAAAGTGCGTGCCGATATCGCCCGCCGCGATCGTGCCGAGCAACGCATCGGTCAGCGCATGCAGGCCGACATCGGCGTCGCTATGCCCCGACAATCCCTTGTCGTGCGGGATCAGCACGCCGCCCAGCCACAATTCCTCGCCGGCCTCCAGCCGGTGGACGTCGAAACCGGACGCGCTGCGCGTCTCCCATGCCACTCTGGCTTCCGCCGCGGCAAAATCGTCGGGATGCGTGACTTTATCGAGCATCGTATCGCCCTGCACCAAAGCGATCGTCCCGCCAAGCCGTCGCACCATCTGCGCGTCGTCGGTCGCCTCTTCGCCCGCCGGCCAGCCGTCATGCGCCGCCCGCAGCGCGCCGAGCCGGAACCCCTGCGGCGTCTGCACGCGCGACAGGCCATCGCGCGGTACGACTGTGCCGTCCCGCACCAGCGTATCGGCGACGGTGAGCACCGGCATCGCGCCGTCATCCGTCTCGAGCGCCGCCAGCACTCGGTCTAGGACGCCTGCGGGCACGAACGGCCGGGCGGCGTCGTGGACTAGGACGCGATCGGCCACGATCGCCGCCAGCCCCCGCGCCACCGACTCGCGCCGCGTGCGCCCCCCGATTACCGTCCGCACCGGCCCAAGCGCCGCCATCGCCAGTTCCTCGGCACCGGCGGCGATGACCACCACCACCTCGTCCACCGCCGGATGACCGGCAAAGGCGGCATAAGCATGCGCGATCAGTGGTTTGCCGGCCACATAAGCATATTGTTTGGGAACCGCGCCGCCAGCGCGCGAGCCGGAGCCCGCCGCCACGATCAGCGCCACCGTGCGTGGTCGATCCATCATCGCCGCCGCCTAGCGCAGCCATGCCAACCTTGCCAGAGCGGCGAGAAGCGGGTAGGTGGCTGCTCAATTTTCAGGCAGATCATGGCTCACCTCACGCCCATCCAGATCGGTCCCGTGCGGATCGACAGCCCCGTCGTGCTGGCACCGATGACCGGCGTCACCGACATGCCGTTCCGTACGCTCGTGCGCCGCTACGGCTCGGGCCTTAACGTCACCGAGATGATCGCCAGCCAGGCGGCGATCCGCGAGACGCGCCAGTCGATCCAGAAGGCCGCATGGCATCTGTCCGAAGAGCCGGTGTCGATGCAGCTGGTCGGCTGCACGCCCTATGAGATGGCGGAGGCAGCGAAGCTCGCCGAGGATCGCGGCGCGGCGATCATCGACATCAACATGGGCTGTCCGGTGCGCAAGGTGACCAACGGCGACGCCGGATCGGCGCTGATGCGCGACCTCAAGCTCGCCGCGCAGCTGGTCGACAGTGTGGTGAAGGCGGTGAAGGCCCCCGTGACGCTCAAAATGCGGATGGGCTGGGACCTCGACAGCCTCAACGCCCCGGAATTGTCGCGCATCGCGCAGGACCTCGGCGTCCGGCTCATCACCGTTCACGGCCGCACCCGCAACCAGATGTACAAAGGAAGCGCCGACTGGCGCTTCATCCGTACCGTCAAGGACGCGGTCAATATCCCGGTGATCGCCAACGGCGACATCTGCACGATCGAGGACGCGGTCGCCGCGCTCGACCAGTCGGGCGCGGACGGCATCATGATCGGGCGCGGCGCCTATGGCCGGCCCTGGGTGCTCGGCCAGGTGATGGACTATCTCGCAACCGGCACGCGCCGGCCCGATCCGTCGCTCGACGAGCAATATCGCGTGATCGTCGAACATTATGACGCGATGCTCGACCATTATGGCGACGTCACCGGCGTCAACATGGCGCGCAAGCATATCGGTTGGTATACCAAGGGGCTGACCGGTTCGGCCGAGTTCCGTAATGCCGTGAACCAGCAGCCGGACGCGCGGACGGTCAAGCGCATGCTCGCCGACTTCTACGCGCCGTACTGCGACCAGCCGCCCGTCCAGCAAGCCGCCTGACCGCAGCATGGCCGGTCGTCCGGGGTTCGCCGAGCTGTTCGCCGCGCTGCCCGTCGCGGTCGTCGTGGTCAATCCCGACGATCGCATCGCGCACGCCAACGCGCTGGCGGAGCAATTGCTCAACCTGTCGGAGCGGGTGATGCTGGGCCAGCCGCTGGCCGCGATCCTGCCGCCGCCCGCCGCGGGCGACCGGCGCGAAGGGCAGGGGATGGCCTTTTACGATACCGAGATCGCGACGCCGCACGGCCCCAAGATCCGCGTGGATTTCGTCGAGGCGGTGGTGCCCGACCATCCCGGCTGGCGCGCGATCACGCTGCACACCGCCGCCAGCACGCGCGGGCTCGGCCCCAGCGCGCGGGGGGCGAGCGCGCGCGCCGCGAGCGGGGCCGCGGCGATGCTGGCGCATGAGATCAAGAACCCGCTGTCGGGCATCCGCGGTGCCGCGCAGTTGCTCGGTGCGGGCGAGCTGACCACGCTGATCGTCACCGAGGTCGATCGCATCGCCGCGCTGATCGACCGGATGCAGGACTTCAGCGACACCCGCCCGCTGGAGGTCGCGCCCGAGAATATCTATCCGCTGATCGGCCATGCCCGGCGGCTGGCGCTCGCCGGCTTTGCCCGCGGCGTCGCGATCGAGGAGCGGTTCGACCCGTCGCTGCCCCCCGCGGCGATCAACCGCGACGCACTGCTCCAGATCCTCATCAACCTGCTCAAGAACGCGCGCGAAGCGGCGCGACTGGAACGCAATCCCCGCATTCTCATCACCACCGCCTATCGTCACGGCATGTCCGTCGCCGCCGCGCCCGGCAAGCCGCGGGTGCCGCTGCCGATCGAGATCTGCGTGATCGACAACGGCCCCGGCGCCCCTGCCGACATCGTCGATCACCTGTTCGACCCGTTCGTCTCTGGACGGCCGGAGGGGCAGGGGCTCGGCCTGGCGCTGGTCGACAAGCTGATGCGCGACATGGGCGGCATCGTTCAGTACGCGCGCGAAGGAAGCCCCGAAATGACGATCCTGCGCCTGTTGCTGCCGCGGGCGGCCGTCGCATGACCCGTATCCTGGTCGTCGACGACGACGCCGCGATCCGGACCGTCGTCGCGCAGGCGCTGCGCCGGGCGGGCCACGAGGTGCAGACCGCGGAGACGCTCCAGCAGCTCGACCGCGCGCTGGCGACGCGGGTGCCGGACGTGCTCGTCACCGACGTGATCCTGCCCGACGGCGACGGCATCGAACGCGTGAAGGAGATCGGCCAGCGCCTGCCGCAGCTGCCGATCATCATCCTGTCCGCGCAGAACACGCTGACCACCGCGGTCCGCGCGGCGGAGGTCGGCGCCTATGAATATCTGCCCAAGCCGTTCGATCTCGACGATCTGACCCGCGCGGTCACCGGCGCGCTGGCGCGCGGCGCCGTCATGCCGCAACCGGAAGCGGGGGAGGACCCGGCGCTGCCGCTGATCGGCCGCTCGCCGGCGATGCAGGACGTCTACCGCATCATCGCGCGCGTGCTGTCCAACGACCTTACCGTGCTGATCTCGGGCGAATCGGGGACCGGCAAGGAGCTGGTCGCCCGCGCGATCCACGATCTCGGCGCGCGCCGCGCGGCGCCGTTCGTCGCGATCAACATGGCCGCGATCCCGCGCGAACTGATCGAGGCCGAACTGTTCGGCCACGAGCGCGGCGCCTTCACGGGCGCGGCGGTGCGTAACGCCGGGCGGTTCGAACAGGCGGCCGGCGGCACCCTGTTCCTCGACGAGATCGGCGACATGCCGATGGAGGCGCAGACGCGGCTGCTCCGCGTGCTCCAGTCGGGCGAGTTCACCACGGTCGGCGGCGCCCGCCCGCTGCGCGCCGACGTCCGCGTCGTCGCCGCCACCAATCGCGATCTGACGCAGCAGGTCGGCTCCGGCCAGTTCCGCGAGGACCTGTTCTATCGGCTCAACGTCGTGCCCATCGCGCTGCCCGCACTGCGCGAACGGCGGCAGGACATTCCGCTGCTCGCCCGGCATTTCCTCGAAAGCGCTGCGTCGCAGGGCCTGCCGCGGCGCCAGCTGAGCGACGAAGCCCAGGCCTCGCTCGCTGCGCACGACTGGCCGGGCAACGTCCGCGAGCTCGAAAATCTCATGCGCCGTCTCGCCGTGCTCGCCCGCGACGAACTGATCGACGCGCCGACGATCCGCGACCTGCTCGGCGCCCCCGGCACCGCGGGCGGGGAGGCGGCGGATCCCGGCATCGCCGAAGCCGTCCACCATCTCGTCGAACGGATCGCCCGCGAGCGTCCCGATGCGCTGGAGGACGGCAGCCTCTACGACCGCGTCATCGGCGAGGTCGAACGGCCGCTGATCGAGACGATGCTCGCCCGCCACGGCGGCAACCAGCTGCGCGCCGCGCGCGCTCTGGGGCTCAATCGCAACACCTTGCGCAAGCGGCTCGACACGCTGGGGATCAGCGCCCGCGGCGACGATTGACCGCCGCATAGGACAGGGCACTCGTCCGACCGTGACCACAAACCATCGCCAACGGCGAATTATGTGGTTTCCGTGCAACAATCCGCGTTGTACGTAAGCCGCAATGAACGCGGGACCAACGCCCGATCTGACGGACACTCCACCGGAACGCCGGCTGCGCATCACGCCCGCGGTGGAAGCGTTCGTGGTGGCGTTGGCCATCGGCATCGCCGCGACCACCTATTTCATCATCGCCGGCAGCAACCGGCCGCAGGTACCGCTGTCGCCGCCGACGATCGCAGCGCTGCTGGTCGCGAATCTCGTTCCCGGCATCGCCCTGTTGATGCTGGTCGGTCGCCGCATCGCGCGCCGCCGCGCCGCGGCATCGCTGGTCGGGGGGGAGGGCGTGCTTCACGTCCGGCTGGTGGCGATCTTCTCGATCATCGCCGCCGTCCCGGCGCTGCTGGTGACGATCTTCGCGTCGCTGCTGTTCCAGATCGGGACGGAATTCTGGTCGTCCGACCGTGCCAGCGGGATGCTGGAGAATGCGCGGACGCTCGTCGGCGAGAATTACCAGCGCGAGGCCGATCGGGTCGTTGCGCAGGTACAGGCGATGAGCGGCGACCTGTCCGCCGAGCTGCGCATCCATGCGGTCGACAGCAAGGTCTTCCAGCAGGTGCTGCTCGTCCAGACCTACCGGCGCGAACAGTCGGAGGGCATGATAATCCGGCGCGGCGAGGCAGATCCATTGATCGTCCTCAACCCCTATGACCGGCCGCTGCAGAACATCGTCACGCCCGCGATGGAGCGCGCGCTCGATGCGGGCCGATCCTATGTCCTCGTCCGCAGCGGCGATCGGATCGGCGCGGTCGTTCCGCTCGCTTATGGCAAGGGCGCCTATCTCTATTCGGCGCGCATCTTTGATCCGCAACTCGCCAGCCAGATCCGGCGTGGCGATGCGATCATCCGCGACTATCAGAGCCTGCAAAGCCGTTCGCGCGCGCTCCAGTTGAAGTTCAATGCGGCGCTGTTGCTCGTATCGCTGTTGATCGTCGCGATCGCGGTCTGGGCAGCGCTGGCGGTGGCCGATCGCCTCGTCCGCCCGGTCACAGAACTCGTCCATGCCGCACGCAAGGTGGCGACGGGCGATCTCACCGCGCGCGTCCCCGACCCGCGCCGCAAGGATGAGGTCGGCACGCTTGCCAACGCCTTCAACCAGATGACCGGACGGCTGCAGGAGCAGACGAGCGCGCTGGTCACCGCCAACGATCAGCTCGACAACCGCCGCGCGTTGATCGAGGCGGTGATGGCGGGCGTCTCCGCGGGCGTCATCGCGGTCGCGGAGGACGGCACGGTCCGGATCGCCAACCGCTCGGCGACCGAACTGATCGGATCGGGCGACGACGGGCTGGTCGGCCGGCCGCTGACCTCGGTCGCGCCCGAACTCGCCGACCTCGTCCAGGGGCGCGAGCGTGAGGCGATCGTGCAGGTCGTCCGCAACGGCGAGCCGCGGACGCTCGCGGTGCGAATCGCTCGCACCGATTCCGGCCCGATCCTCACCTTCGACGATATCACCCAGCAGCTGCTCGACCAGCGCCGCGCCGCATGGTCCGACGTCGCGCGCCGGATCGCGCATGAGATCAAGAATCCGCTCACCCCGATCCAGCTTGCCGCCGAACGTCTCCAGCGCCGCTACGGCAGCAAGGTCGACGCCGACGACACGACGTTCGCACGCCTGACCGACACGATCGTCCGTCAGGTCGGCGACCTGCGCCGCATGGTCGACGAATTCTCGTCCTTCGCCCGCATGCCCAAACCGGTGTTTCGCGAGGAATCGCTCGTCGAGATCGCGCGCCAGTCGCTCTTCCTGCACGAGGTCGCGCATCCCGGGACGCGCTTCGAGCTCGACCATACGATCCCGGCACCGACGCTGGTGTGCGACCGCCGCCAGCTCAGCCAGGCGTTCACCAACATCGTCAAGAATGCGGTCGAGGCGATCGAAAGCAAGGGCAGCGAAGGCGGATCGGTCACCATGACCGTGCGCGAGGACGGCGACGTGACGGTCGTGGAGGTCGCCGACACCGGCGTCGGCCTGCCGCCCGACCGCGACCGGATCGTCGAACCCTATATGACGACGCGGGCGAGGGGGACCGGCCTCGGCCTCGCCATCGTCAAGAAGATCGTCGAGGATCATCACGGCGTCATGACCTTCGCCGACCGCGACGGTGGCGGCACCGTGGTGCGTATGACCTTCGACGCCGCCGCGCTCGCCGCCCTCGACCAGGGCGCCGCGGCACCCGAGCCTGCCGAAGACGGCCAGCTCGCAGCACTCACACGCAATCGGAATTAGAATATGGCGCTCGACATCCTCGTCGTCGACGACGAAAAAGACATCCGCGAACTCGTCGCGGGCGTCCTCGAAGACGAGGGCTATGACACCCGTTCGGCCGCCGACAGCGACGCGACGCTGGAGGCGATCGCCACCCGACGCCCGTCGCTGGTGCTGCTCGACGTCTGGTTGCAGGGCTCGCGCCTCGACGGGCTCGAATTGCTCGACGAGATCAAGCGCCGCGATCCCTCGATCCCCGTGCTGGTCATCTCCGGCCATGGCAATCTCGACACTGCGGTCGCCGCCATTCGCCGCGGCGCCAGCGATTTCATCGAAAAGCCGTTCGAGGCCGAACGACTGTTGCTGCTCGTCGCCCGTGCCACCGAAACCGAACGCCTCCGCCGTGAGGTCGCCAGCCTGCGCGTCTACGCCGGGCGGGAAAGCGACCTCACCGGCAGCTCCGGTGCGATCAACGGCGTCCGCGCGACGCTGAAGCGCGTCGCGGCGACTGGCAGTCGCGTGCTCATCATGGGGCCCGCCGGCGTCGGCAAGGAGGTCGCCGCCCGGCTGCTCCACGGCTGGAGCAACCGCGCCCAGGCGCCGTTCGTCATCGTCAGCGCCGCGCGCATGACCCCGGAGCGGGTCGAGGAAGAGCTGTTCGGCGTCGAGGAGAGCGGCGACCTCGTCCGCCCCGGCCTGCTCGAGCAGGCGCACGGCGGCACCCTGTTCCTCGACGAGATCGCGGACATGCCGGTCGCGACGCAGGCGCGCATCCTGCGCGTGCTGACCGACCAGAGCTTCAGCCGCATCGGAGGGACGCGGATCGTCAAGGTCGACGTCCGCGTCGTCTCCGCCACCTCGCGCGACCTGACGCACGAGATCGCCGAGGGGCGGTTCCGCGAGGATCTTTACTACCGCCTCAACGTCGTGCCGGTGCTGATCCCGGCACTGTCCGAACGCCGCGAGGACATTCCCGCGCTGGTCGAGCATTTCATGGCGCATTATGCCGCCGACCGCCGCGTGCCGACACCTGAGATCGCCGCGGACGCGATGGTGGCGCTGCAATCCTACGACTGGCCGGGCAACGTCCGCCAGTTGCGCAACGTCGTCGAGCGCACGATCATCCTCGCGCCCGGTGACCGCATCGGCCGTATCGACCTCGACCTGCTGCCGGCCGAAGTGCTCGGCGATCAGGGCGATCTGGGCAGCGGGGGCGGGGGCGCGATCATGGGCGCACCGCTGCGGGAGGCGCGCGAGACGTTCGAACGCGAATATCTCCGCGTCCAGATTCGCCGCTTTTCGGGCAACATCAGCCGCACCGCCAGCTTCATCGGAATGGAGCGATCGGCGCTGCACCGAAAACTAAAATTGCTCGGCATCACCGACATGCGCGAGGATTGATCGCTGGACGGGGAGCACCTTCGTTCATAGATGGACGTAGCCGCCCGATCAGGGCGGCATCCGACGCCGGGAAACGGCGCGATTGCGGGCAAACGGCTCGCCAATAACACGAAAGGCTCGTCATGGCCGAAAAGCAAGGGTCCCTTCAGGACCTGTTCCTCAATGCCCTTCGCCGCTCGAAGACCCCGGTCACCATGTTCCTGGTGAAGGGCGTCAAGCTTCAGGGCATCGTCACCTGGTTCGACAATTTTTCGGTATTGCTTCGCCGCGACGGCCAGTCGCAGCTGATCTACAAGCATGCCATCTCCACCATCATGCCGTCGGGTCCGATGGATATCGCCGCACTCGTCGATTCCGTCGGAGAGGCACAGCGCAAGCAGCCGCTTTTGCAGGAAATCTTCCTCAACGCGGTGCGCAAGTCCGAAGATTCGGTGACGATGTTCCTTATCAACGGCGTCATGCTGCAAGGCCAGATCGCGGGCTTCGACCTGTTCTGCATGCTGCTCCAGCGCGAGGGCATGGCACAGCTCGTCTACAAGCATGCGGTATCGACGATCCAGCCGGCACGGGCGCTCAATCTCGCCGATGAGGGCGAGACGGAAGACTGAATATGAGTACCGGCTTCAACCGCGATCGGGACGAATTCGCACGCGGCGGGCGCGCGCTGATCGTCTTGCCGGATCAGGGTGACGCACACCGCGACGCCGACGCCCGGCTGGACGAGACGGCGGGCCTTGCCGCAGCGATCGGTCTGGTCGTGACCGACAAGGTCGCGGTCCGGGTGCGTGCGCCCAAGCCCGCGACCCTGATCGGCAGCGGTCAGGTCGAACAACTCGCAGTCCAGGTCCGTCAGGACGCGGCGGATCTCGTCGTGTTCGACGCCAGCCTGACGCCGGTGCAGCAGCGCAACCTTGAAACCGCGCTCGAAGCGAAGGTGATCGACCGTACCGGGCTGATCCTCGAAATCTTCGGCGAGCGCGCGGCGACGGCAGAAGGGCGATTGCAGGTGGAACTCGCCCACCTCGATTATCAGGGTGGACGTCTGGTACGCAGCTGGACCCATCTCGAACGTCAGCGTGGCGGCTTTGGCTTCCTCGGCGGTCCGGGCGAAACCCAAATCGAGGCGGATCGCCGGCTGATCCGCGACCGGATGGCGCGGTTGCGCCGCGAACTCGAACAGGTCAGCCGCACCCGCGGCCTCCATCGCGACCGGCGTCAGCGCGCGCCATGGCCGATCATCGCGCTCGTCGGCTATACCAACGCCGGCAAGTCGACGCTGTTCAACCGGCTGACGGGCGCGCATGTCATGGCCGAGAATCTGCTGTTCGCCACGCTCGACCCGACGCTGCGCCAGATCGCGCTACCCGGCATCGACAAGGCGATCCTGTCGGACACCGTCGGCTTCGTCTCCGACCTGCCGACACAATTGGTCGCCGCATTCAAGGCGACGCTCGAAGAGGTGGTGTCCGCCGATCTGCTGATCCACGTCCGCGATATCGCGCACCCCGATACCGAGGCGCAACGCAGCGACGTCGAGGCGGTGCTGGCCGAGATCGGCGTGTCCGAGATGACGCCGCGGTTCGAGGCGTGGAACAAGCTCGACCTGCTCGACACCGAACAGCATGATACAATGCTTGCGGAAGCCGATCGTCGCGACGACGTCGTGGCTCTGTCGGCGCTCAGCGGGGAAGGGGTCGATGCCCTGATCGAGCAGGTCGCCGGCAAGCTGACCGCCGGACACCGCCGCTACTGGATCACGCTGGAGGCCGGGGATGGCGCGGGAGCGGCGTGGCTTCACGCGCATGGCGAGGTACTCGGTCAGGTTAGCGAGGAACTCGAAACGCAATATGAAGTGCGGCTCGCCGAACGCGACTACGAACGCTTCCTGCAACGCTAACGGCGTTTTACCTGCTGCCAGAGCGCTTCCTGCGCATCGAGCGTCAGCGTCGGGAAATCGGCGCCGGCAAGCTCCTCCATCGCCCGAAAACGGCGCTCGAATTTGGCATTGCCCGATCGTAGCGCCGCCTCTGGATCGATCCCCAGATGCCGCGCCCAGTTGACGACCGCAAACAGCAGATCGCCGACCTCTTCCTCGACCTCATCCGAAGGAGCCGCGGTAACCTCCTCGATTTCCTCGTGGACCTTGGCACGCGACCCGTCGGCGTCGGGCCAGTCGAAGCCGACGCGTGCGGCGCGTTTCTGCAGCTTTACCGCGCGCATCAGCGCCGGCAAACCGGTGGCGACGCCGGCAAGCGCGCTGGCATCGTCCTTATCCGTCCGCTCCGCGGCTTTCAATTCTTCCCAGCCGGGACTGTGATCGGCAGTGCCGAAGATATGCGGATGGCGCCGTTCCATCTTGTCGCTGATCGCCGTCACGACATCGGCCAGCGTGAAGGCACCGGCCTCCTCGGCAATCCGGCTGTGGAACACGACCTGCAACAGCAGATCGCCGAGCTCGTCCTTCAAATCGTCGGCATCGTCGCGGGCGATCGCGTCCACCACCTCATAGGCTTCCTCGATGGTATAGGGTGCGATCGACGCCCAGGTCTGCGCGACATCCCATTCGCAACCGTCCCGAGGATCGCGCAACCGCGCCATGATCGCGACGATCCGGTCGATCACCACGGCCCCCTTCCAACCCTACCGGCAAAACCGATAATCTTCATTATGTAAAATCCTGGTGGTGGTGGGGTTCGAGGATCAGGACATTCCCCTCGATACGCCACGACTTCAGCTTGGACAGGAAGTTCATACCCAACACATCGGTATCGCCGAACGCTGGCGACACGACAACGCCGAGATCTCGCGCGGCGATATCGCCCAGTCGTAATTCCCGCACCGTCGCGGTTTGCGCGCTGATCCGTCCATTGGCGGTATTAAGGACGATCGGGAACATGCTCTTGGTCAGGTCCAGCGATGCCGCCTGCGCGGTCCGTGTCGACACGGCGGTGACCGTCGCGCCGCTGTCGACCAGCATCCGCCGGGACACACCATCCAACGTCACGCGCGCCCAGAAATGGCCGTCCGGAGCCATCCGGATGCGCGTCTCGCGGCCGACAACATTCTGGTCCTCAAGCTTCAGCATCTGCGCAACGCGCTGGAGATACGGATCGAACTTCTCGCGCTGACTCACCACCATCAGCAACAGGCCGGCGATGATCGCCCAGCTCGCCAGCGACAGCAGCACCCGCAGGATCGGCACCCGGCGGGCAATCAGCGCCGACACTGGCAGAATGAGAAGTAACAGATAGAGCAGCACGTTGCCGCCCAGGTCGATCGTCATAGCCCGAATTCTAGTCCGTCATAGCCTGGCTCGACACCGGCGGGCAGCGTCCCCACCAATGTCGCATAATCCATACTATGGTCCATGTGTATGAAGGCTGACCGATCCGGCGCCAGCTCCCCGATCCAGTCGAGGACGGTCGGCACATCGGGATGGGTCGGATGCGGCGCATAGCGCAGCGCGTCGACGATCCAGACGTCCAGGCCCGTGTAGAGCGCCCGCATCGCCGGGGTCAGTTCATGGAAATCCGTGGCATAGCCGACGTTCATGCCACCTGCCGAGAAGCGCAGGCCGGCGGATGTGATGCTGCCATGCGGCTGGTCGACGACGTCGATCGTGATCGCGCCGATCATCAGGCGCTCGGGCAATTCCGCCGCGTCGACGGTCGGCGGATATCCCTGCCGTCCGGCAAAGACATAGGTGAAGCGCGTTTTCAGCGCCTCCAGCGTCCGCCGCCGGGCAAAACCGCGCACCGGATGACCGAGCGCATGGAAGATCTGACGAACATCGTCGATGCCATGGCAATGGTCGGCGTGATCGTGCGTCCAGATGATCGCATCGACCGCGGCGACGTCCGCAGCGAGCAACTGCTCGCGCATGTCAGGGCCGGTATCGACCAGAATGCGCGTGCCGTCATGCTCGACGAGCAGCGAGGCGCGGGTGCGACGGTTGCGCGGCTCGGCAGGGTCGCACGCCCCCCAATCGTTCCCGATCCGCGGCACGCCGGACGAAGTGCCGGAGCCGAGGATGCGGACCTTCATTGCGGCGTCCCTCGCTGCGCCTTGTCGAACAGCGTGAAAAAGTTATCCACAGTCCGCGCCGCCAGTTCCTCGATCGGTTCCCCGCGCAGCTTGGCGAGGAAGGTGGCGGTATCGGCGACGAAGCCCGGCTCCCCCTGCTTGCCACGGTTCGGCACCGGCGCGAGGAACGGCGCGTCGGTTTCGATCAGCAGCCGCCCGATCGGCAGCCGCGCCGCCGTGTCCTGCAGATCCCGCGCATTCTTGAACGTCACGATCCCCGAGATCGAAATATAGAAACCGAGGTCCAGCGCGGCGTCGGCGAACGCACCGCTGGCGGTGAAACAATGGATGACGCCCTTATAGGCCCCCTCCTCCATTTCCTCGCGCAGGATGGCGAGCGTGTCTTCCTCGGCGTCGCGGGTGTGGACGATCAGCGGCAGACCGGTGGCGCGGCAGGCGGCGATATGCGTGCGAAAGCTCGCCTGCTGCCGAACGCGGTCGGAATGGTCGTAATAATAGTCGAGCCCCGATTCCCCGATGCCGACGATCCGCGGGTGCGCCGATCGTTCGACCAGCCGCGCGGTATCGATATCGGGATGCTGGTCGGCCTCATGCGGGTGGATGCCGATCGACGCCCAGACGTCAGGCTCCCGCTCGGCGGTGGCGACCACCGCATCCCATTCGCTCTCGCGCGTGGAGATGTTGAGCATCGCACCGACGCCGCGCGACCGGGCGCGGGCGAGGACCTCGCCCTGCTGTTCGAACACCCCCTTGTAGTTGAGGTGGCAATGGCTGTCGGCGAACATCACGCCTCCACCACCGCCGGCATCTCCAGCCGCGGGAACACCGGCGACGGCGGCGCGATGACGAAGCCCGACGCGGCCTGCCGCGCATACCAGCCATCGTCGTCGACCGCGGCATGGTCGTGCTCGGTCGCGCCGATCTGGTCGAGCACCTTGGCAGCGGAGTCCGGCACCACCGGCAGGATTGCGATCGCCAGCATGCGGATTGCACGCACCAGCGTCCCCAGCACCGCATGCATCCGCTCGGGATCGGTCTTGCGCAACGCCCAGGGCGCCTGCGCGTCGATATACTGGTTGCAGGCGAAGACGCCACGCATCCATGCCTCAATCCCCTGGCTGAGCAGCAGGTCGCCGAATGCGGTCTTGAACCCGGCGCAGGCGACGACGACCTCCTCGATCAGCATCGCATCCGCGGGGTTCGACCGGCCGGCATCCGGAAACGCACCGCTCAGGTTCTTAGCAATGAACGACAATGTCCGCTGCGCCAGATTACCGAAGCTGTTGGCCAACTCCGCGTTGACGCGGGTGACGATCGCCTCGGCAGAGTAGCTGCCGTCCTGCCCGAAGCTGACCTCGCGCAGCAGGAAATAGCGCACCGCATCGACCCCGAAGGCATCGGTCAGCGCGTCCGGGCTGACGACGTTGCCGACCGACTTGGACATCTTCTCGCCGCGATGGAGCACGAAGCCGTGCGCGAAGACCTGCTTCGGTAACGGCAGATCGGCCGACATCAGGAACGCGGGCCAATAGACCGTGTGGAACCGGGTGATGTCCTTGCCGATCAGATGCAGGTCCGCCGGCCAGAAGCGGGCCATCATGGCGGCATCGTCCGGATAACCCGCACCGGTCAGGTAGTTGGTCAGCGCATCGACCCAGACGTACATGACGTGGCCGGGGCTGTCCGGCACCGGCACGCCCCAGTCGAAGCTGGTCCGCGACACCGACAGGTCCGACAACCCGCCTTCGACGAAGCGCATCACCTCGTTGCGGCGCGCCTCGGGACGGATGAAGTCCGGGTTCGCGGCGAAGAGATCGAGCAACGGCTGCTGATATTTCGACAGGCGGAAGAACCACGTCTCCTCCGCGGTCCATTCGACTGGGGTGCCTTGCGGCGAGAGCTTGACGCCCCCTTCCCCGTCGACCAGTTCCTTCTCGTCGTAAAAGGCTTCGTCGCGGACCGAATACCAGCCCTCGTAGCGGTCGAGGTAAAGGTCGCCCTTGTCGCGCATCGCCCGCCAGATCGCCTGGCTGGCGGCATAATGCTCTGGCTCCACCGTCCGGATGAAGCGATCGTAGGAGATGTTGAGCGTGTCCGCCATCGCGCTGAAATGCGCCGACATCTCATCCGCGAAGGCGCGCGTTTCGACGCCGCGCGCGCGCGCGGTCTGCGCCATCTTCAGCCCGTGTTCGTCGGTGCCGGTCTGGAAGCGGACGTCGCGCCCGGCCTGACGCTGGAACCGCGCGATCGCATCGGCGCAGATCATTTCATAGGCATGGCCGATATGCGGGCGCCCGTTCGGATAGTGGATCGCGGTGGTGATATAATAAGGGTCGGCCATGCCGCGCGTCCTAGTCGATCGATCCCGCGAGGTGAAGCGGCGTCAGCGCAGCGTCGCGACGATCGCCGCCATCTCGAACACCGTCGCCTGCGCATCAAGCGAAAGGCCGAGCGCCGCGCCCGCGAGATCGCGTGCTGCGGCCTGCGCATCGAGAGCGGTTTTCAACCGTGTGCCCGACCGGCTACGCGCCTCGTGCGCAATCATCGCCGGCACGCGATCGAGGAAGGCCTCGTACCGCGCGGCATTGCCCTTCCCCGCCAGCGCCTTGGCCAGCGCGGCGCGGCGCGCGTTCATCGGATCGCCATCGCTGGCGATGCCGGCAATGGCATCGTCCAGCGCGTCGATGTCGAGCCCGGCATAGCGGATCGCACGGCCGGGCGCGCCCTCCCCCGTCCGCACCAGTGCAGCGATCTCGTCCGCCTCCGCATCGGGCAAGGCGCCGCGCAGCGCCTTCGCCATCTCGCCCTCATCGAGCGTCGCGAAGCGCAGCACGCGGCAGCGCGATCGGATCGTCGGCAGCAACCGCCCCGGCGCATGACTGACCAGCAGGAAGATCGTCCCGGCCGGCGGTTCTTCAAGGTTCTTGAGCAGCGCATTGGCGCCGTTGCGTTCCAGATCGTCGGCAGCATCGATGATGACGACGCGCCGCGCCCCCATCGACGGCGTCGTCGCGAACATGGGCTGGAGCGAGCGGACCTGCGCGATCGTGACGCTGCGCGCAATATCCTGATCGGGTTTCTCGGCATCCTTGGGCAGACGCTTGAGGACCCGCAAATCGGGATGCGACCCGGCATCGACCAGCGCCCGAGTCGGATGGCCCTTCGGCACGATCAGCCCGGGCGCGGTAACGCCGGTCGCGCTCGCCTCGGCGAGCATGCGCAACGCCGCCGCCTGCGCGAAGCTCGCCTTGCCGACGCCCTCCGGTCCGACCAGCAGCCACGCGTGATGCAGCACGCCGCTGCGCAGGGCCGCGGTGAAGGCGGCATGCGCATCGGCCTGGCCGAAGAGTTCGATCATGGCCGCACGGGGCCCCTGTCGGTCGCCATCACCCGAAGAGCGAGGTCAGCCCTGCCCAGGCACGGCCGAAAAACCCGGCTTCGCTCACATCCTCGGCAGCGACCAGCGGCAGGCGCTGTTCGGGCATTTCGGGCGACTTCACCACCAGATCGGCGATATGCTGCCCCGCCTTGATCGGCGCGCGGATCGGCCCTTCGTAGACCACCTTCGCGCTCATCTCCGGCACCGCACCGGCAGGCAGCGTCACCGTCAGCTGCTTCGGTGCGACCAGCCCGACGCTGCTCGCGCTGCCCATCTGCACCTCGGCGGTCGACACCTGTTTGCCCTGAGCGACGACCGGCTTGGCCTGCCATGCGCGGAAGCCCCATTCCATGAAGCGTACCGATTCCTCGGCGCGGCCGTTGGACGACGTCAGCCCAGCGACGACCATGACGAGGCGGCGGTTGTTCTGCTCCGCGGACCCGGTGAAGCCATAGCCCGCCTCTTCGGTATGGCCGGTCTTGAGCCCGTCCGCACCCGCGACGCGCCCGAGCAAGGGGTCGCGGTTCGCCTGGGTGATGTCCGCGCCCGCACCCAGCGTCTTGCCCCAGGTGAAGCTGCGCAGTGAATAGAAGCGCTTGTAGAGGTCGGGAAAGTCCTTGATCGTCGAAGTCGCCAGATGCGCCAGATCGCGCGCGGTGACATAGGTGACGCCATTGTCGGGCCAGCCGTTCGACGTGCCGAAATGGCTGTTGGTCAGGCCGAGCTTCTGCGCCTGCTGGTTCATCCGGTCGGTGAAGGTCTGTTCGGTGCCCGAAATCCCCTCCGCCAGCACGACGCAGGCGTCGTTGCCCGACAGCGTGACGATGCCCTTGAGCAAATTCTCGACGCTGACGCTCTCGCCGGTCGACAGGAACATCGTCGAACCCGCCTGCGGACCATGCCAGCGCTGCCACGTCTCGGGCCGGACGGTGAAGGTCTGGTCGAGCTTCAGCTCGCCCTTCTTGATCATGTCGAACGCGACATAGACCGTCATCATCTTGGCCATCGACGCCGGCGGCATGCGGCGATCGGCGTCCCGCTGGTACAGGACCGCGCCCGACGACAGATCCTCCATATAGGCGATCGGCGCGGTGCCCTGGAACTGCGGTGCGGCCGCGACCAAGGGGACGGCCAGCGCAACGATGGCGAGCGGAGCGGCGATCAGCTTGTTCATGACGTCGTCTTTGACTTTCCGGGGACGTGTAGCGGGAATGGAGCAGGCATAGCGCCGCAAGCGCGTGGCGTCAGCCCTCTACCGCATCGGCGAGCAGGCCGACGGAGAGGGCATAGAAGTTGGAACAATTGTAATCGAGGATGACGCGGTAGTTGCCGGTCAGCAGATAGGCGGTCGCGCCCGGGCCGTCGGGCTCGATCAGCGTCGCCAGCACGCCGTCCGCCGGCCATGCCCTGCCCTGCGGCACGACGCCGGCGGCGCGCCATTCCGCCATCGTCCGCCAGCGACTGTGGCGTTCGAACACGCGCGGGCAGCGCGGCGAGACGAGCCGGTTGGCGATGCCCGACCGGTCGAACCCGGCCGGTACGGTGACCGCGACGCCCCAGGGCTGGCCCGGGCGCCAACCGGCGTTCTGGAAATAATTGCCGATCGAGGCGAGCGTATCGGCGGGGCTGGTCCAGATATCGGCACGCCCGTCGCCATCGCCGTCACGCGCGAGACGGAGGTACACGGAGGGCAGAAACTGCGGGTTGCCGGTCGCCCCCGCCCAGCTGCCGACCAGACGTTCGCGCGGGATGCCACGGTCGAGGATCTTGAGCCCCGCGACGAACTCGCCCGCGAACAGGCTGCGCCGGCGCCCTTCGTAGGCGAGGCTGGCGAGGCTGCGCAGCAGGTCGAAATTGCCGGTATAGGCGCCGTAATTGGTCTCATGCCCCCAGATCGCGACCATGATCGATTCGGGCACGCCCGTCTCGCGCTCGACCCGCGATAGCCGTGCGCGCTGCGCCTGATAGGTCGTCCGCCCGCGGCCGATCCGCGCCGCGTCGACATGGCTCGCCTTGTAGGGCGCGAACGGCGGGGTGGCGGTGCTGCCCGGATTGCCCGGCTGCGCGCGGTCGAGCTGGATCGTGCGTTCGCTGAGCGTCAGCGTCGGGAACACCGCGTCGATCGTGCGCTGCGAGACGCCCGCCGCCTCCGCCTGCTGGCGGAGCGTCGGCAGATACGCCTGGAACCCCGCCTCGTCCTGCGCCGCCGCCGGACTGGCCGAAGCCAGCGCCAGCGTCGTTGCCAGAATACCGGCCCGCAAGCCCCGTGTCATTTGCCCCCACATGCCGATCGTGGTGCCACAGGGGGGCGGTGACGGGAACCTCTTATCGTCGCAGGGCTTGCACGGGCAGCCGCGGTGCGACTATCCGGGGCCGACCACGGAGAGATGGCCGAGTGGTTTAAGGCAGCGGTCTTGAAAGCCACTGGAGCTACACTGCAGAGGAGGCGAATAGGCGAGGATTTCTGGGGGTTTGCGGCTGGGCTATGATTGGGAGTGCAAACGCCCATAAGCATGTCGTAAGCTGCAAGCCGGTTGGTGGTACGGAAGAGTGTCCGAGTGGTTTAAGGAACCGGTCTTGAAAACCGGCGAACGGGCAACCGTTCCGTGGGTTCGAATCCCACCTCTTCCGCCAACAAAGCTGTTCTCGCACTGGTGCCGACAGGTCGGCTCGCATACCGTGCCGCACCATCTACCAACAAATTCTCGGGCGGCCTTACATGCGACTAGAATTTCGGCGGCGTCACCTCTCGATCACCGCGTTTCCGCCTGTCGATCTGCCGCCCCTCGCGATCATCCTCGGACTCAACGGCAGTGGCGACTCACCTCCTTGAAGCGATCGCAAACGGCTCAGTGCACAACTCGGTTGTAGAAGTCGCCGGCAACATGCCCATGCTACAGCCGAGTGGGCCGGTCAGGCTGCTGTCGACAGGTTCAGCGGCAGCTATGAATGTGCCGGTGGCGCAATCGACATACATGTCGGTTGAAGCCCAGTCGATGCCGCAGCCGGAAGCAATCCCGTTCGACAGCGCGCGGCAAATGCTTCTCAACCCCTTCAATGCTCAGCTCGAGCAACTCATCGGTGAGCCGCTTTTTGCCTTCGCGGGTGGGCAGGACCCGTGGCGGCTGGGTGAGGCCGAAGTTATTCGGCGAGCGGGCAATCGGGCGGAGCCGGAGCAGATTGCCGACCTCTTCGCAGCGGCCGCCTCAGCGATGGCCAACCCATTTAGTTCTGGTGTCTCTGCCCCAAACCAAGCGATGGTCGCCGGCGCCCTCGCACCGATCGCTCGGATAGCGACCAAGCTGGGCGTGCCGATCCTTTCTGTAACGCAGGAACAGGCACGCGCGCTGAGGCCCTGGGGCACTGACCAATTTCAAGCCGATCTTGCGACTTTGTTCGGCAGGTACCGCGACGCGGCCCTCAAGAACCAATTGGCTCGCCTCCAGGACAACGCGAACGGGACCTCGTCGGCGCTTAACGAGGAGGCGTTTCGTTCCACCTACGGGGCCCCACCATGGGACGAGATATCGGCACTCTTCCAGTCCTTCCGCCTACCGTACATCGCAACACCGCCGAACCTCTACGACTTCTCGCCTGTCTCTTTCTCCCTTCAACGGCAAGACACCGGGGACGCCGTGGCGCCGACAAACCTGTCGTCTGGCGAGAAGATACTCCTCCAGTTCGCAATATCGTCAATCAGCTACGACGATGACCTTACCAGGGTGACTCGACCTTCACTCCTCCTGCTGGACGAGATGGACGCGCCCTTACACCCAGAGATGGTCCACTATTGGCTCACCGCCGTCCAAAGCGGCATCGTGGAGGAGCAGGGAATTAACTGCATCCTGACAACCCACTCTCCTACCACCATTGCCCTCGCACCTGAAGAAGCAATGTTTGAGATGCGTGATGGCCGTTCTGGCCTGAGGAAAATATCTAAGCAGGATGCCCTGAACAGGCTGACTTTCGGCGTACCCATGCTGTCAATTGATTATTCTGGCCGTAGGCAAATTTTCACCGAGAGCGATACTGATGCCGCTATCTACGAGCGTGTATACTCGCTCGTGAAAGGTCGTATAAATTGCACTCGGGAGCTTAAATTCCTCTCTACCGGCATGCGCAACAAAGACGGCGGTGAGATAAACAGTGGCTGTACCGTCGTCACGAACATCGTCCAGCGCCTGAACGAGACGGGCAACATGAGCGTCTTTGGCATCGTCGACTGGGACGGCGGGACTACGTCAACCGATCGTGTCAGGGTGGTTGCGGAGGGCACGCATGACGGCATTGAGAACCTGCTTCTCGATCCGCTGCTCATCTGCCTACTGCTCCTCAAGGAGCGAAGGCCACCGGAGGGACTGGACGATATCGATCGTTTCGCTGGTGCCGACACGCTCAACACAGCGGACATCCAACGGCTGGTTGATGCAGTTCAGCACAGGGTGCTGCCTGGCAACACCAACGGACCGGTGGCCATCACTTACCTGGGCGGGGAAACGTCAAACGTGCTGCGCGACTACGCCACAATGGACGACCACGCCCTCGAAGACGCCCTCCGTGCAGCATTTCCGTACCTGAGAAAGTGGTCCAATCGCGGGGCGCTGGTCATGGCTGTCGTGGAAGAAGTGCTAACGGAACACCGGGTCTTCTGCCCTGCCCCTCTAAGGTATTTATTTGAGGGCGTGGCGAACGCATAAGCGTTTGCGGTGGGTCAGCGCCCCGCACCGTGAGGTGTAGGGCGCCTGCAGCGTCAGGGCGCAAAGGAGTGCCCCCGCTGCTGCGGATGTTCGATTAACGAGGGACTGTCCGCTGGTCCGGCGCGCGAGTGAAGCATGAACCCCATTGAAACAGACGCCCCCGTCGCCCGGCTGGACCTGCATGCGCAGGACGGGCGCCCTCTGGACTGGCGCAATACGTGGGTAAGAAAACCGACGCCCGCTGCTCGAAAGCCAAGCGTACGAGACATGGGTGGATGCCCCTGAGCCGATCGCCGGGTGGATAAAACGTTCCGGCTCGCGTCCGGCGGCGTCAAAGGGCGATAGCGGAGACGTCGTGCTCATGACCATCGAGTGCGCTCCGCCACCCCTTCCCTGCTGTTCCCCGCATCGCGGAACCCGATTCCGATTGTTCCACGCCGCGGTGGATCAGACGTCGACCCAGGGCTGCAGCACGACCTTGCCCGCCGTCTGGCGGCCTTCCAGCAGGCGGTGCGCTTCGGCGGCCTGCGACAGCGGCAGGACGGTATTCACCTGCAGCGCGATCCGACCGGAGACGATCAGTCCGAAGATCTCGGTCAGGGTGGACTGGATCACATCGGGGAAGGCCGCATAGGCGCCGACGTAAAAGCTTGTGAGCGTATGGTTCGGCACGATCAGGTCCCACGGATCGATCAGGCTCGTCTTGCCGCTGGACTGGCCGACGAAGATCATCCGGCCGAACGGCGCCAGTGCCCGGAATGCCTCGGCGACATTGTCGCCACCGGCGGTTTCAACGACGATGTCGACGCCCTTGCCGTCGGTCAGCGCGCGCACCTGTTCGGCCCAGCCGGGCGCGGTATAGTCGACGGTCGCATCCGCACCCAGACGCTCGGCGATGGCGCGCTTTTCCGGGGTGCTGGCGGCGGCGATGACCTTGCCGGCGCCGTAGACCTTGGCGAGTTGCACCGCGAACGAGCCGAGGCCCCCGGCGGCCGCCTCGATCAACACGGTTTCACCGGGCGCCAGCCGGGCCGCATTGCGCAGCACGAGCGCGGCGGTCAGGCCGTTGGCCATCATCGCCGCGGCCTGAACCGGCGCCACGCCCTCGGGCAAGGGCACCACGATCGCCTCCGGCACGCACAGATATTGCGCATATCCTCCCGCTCCGACGACCGCCAGCACCGGCATGCCAACGTGCAGCGAGGTCACGGCTTTGCCGACCGCAGTGATCGTGCCGGCGATCTCCGCGCCGAGGGTGAAGGGCAGCGGCGATGCCTCCGGATAATCGTCTCCGCGTCGACGCATGATATCGGCGAAATTGACCCCCGTGGCCTCGACGCGCACCAGCACCTCATGGTCCTGTGGCGTCGGCTCGGGCGCGTCCTCATAGGTCAGGACGCTGGCGTCGCCGGTTGCGTGAAATCGAACGGCTTTCATGCTATTCCCCTCGTGTTCGGTGATAATCTGTGTCGGAAAGGCCCGTGTCGGTCCCGGGCTACGCAAGCCCGAACTGCTTGTGCAGCACCCGATCGAACAGGGATCGGGGAAGGAACCTGCGGGCGAATGCGCCTTGCCTGGCATCCTTGCCGGACGGATAGCGCAGCCGGGGGGTGCCGGCGCTGGCGGCGCGGACGATCGTCGCCGCGACGTCCTGCGCGCTGCCGGCATGTGCGATGGCCTGATCGTAGGCGGCGAGATACTTCGCCCGGATCGCGTCATAGGCGGCCATCGGCTTGTCCGACGGGACGGTGCTCGTCTCGAACGCGGTCCGCGTCGCGCCCGGCTCGATGACGACGATCCGCACGCCGAACCCGCGCACCTCATGGTCGAGCGATTCGGAATATCCCTCCAGCGCGTGCTTGGTCGCCGAATAATAAGCGTTGAACGGCGCCGGGATAAGGCCGAGCCCCGACCCGATGTTGAGGATGCGTCCA
The DNA here is from genome assembly GCF_002292295.1 of Sphingomonas sp. UBA978. GTDB lineage: Bacteria > Pseudomonadota > Alphaproteobacteria > Sphingomonadales > Sphingomonadaceae > Sphingomonas. The sequence goes on along the minus strand of NZ_DBBS01000020.1, from coordinate 484,881 downwards.
CTGCCCTGCCGGCGCATGATCGGCAGGACGACGTTGGTGACGCGGACCACGCCGTGGAAGTTGGTTTCGAACAGCGCATGGACCTGCTCGATCGAGCTTTCCTCGGCCGCGCCCGTCACGCCGACACCCGCGTTGTTGACCAGAAGGTCGATCCGCCCTTCGCGCTCCACCAGCTGCGCGATCGCGGCGGCGACCGACGCGTCGTCGGTCACGTCGAGCGCGAGCAGCGGAAACGCGCGGTCGCCCGCGTCCGCACCGCGCCTGCTGGTGCCGTAGACCCTATAGCCCGCCGACAGGAGCTGCAGCGCCGCCGCTTCGCCGATTCCCGACGATGCACCCGTCACGAGTGCCACTTTTTTCGGTGTTGTCATACGGATGTCCTTCAGCGCCAGTGACGAGACCGGCAGGGTATCCGCCCCTGCATCCGGTCTCTGTAGCTTTATGATGTCACTCATAATCAAACTCGTCAACAGGTTTGATTATGGTCGACATCAATGTATAGCAGGCGGCAGTGTCGGGCAAAGAGGTCCCCTATGAAGATCACCAAGGCGCAGTCGCAGGAGAACCGGGTGCGCATCGTCGACGCGGCGTCGGCGATGTTCCGCGAGCAGGGCTATGACGGGGTGAGCGTGGCGGATCTGATGGGGGCGGCGGGGCTGACCCATGGCGGCTTCTACAAGCACTTCGGCTCCAAGGCCGACCTGATGGCCGAGGCGGCGGCAAGCGGCGTCGCGCAGATCCTCGATCAGGCCGGCAGCGGCGACATCCGCCAGTTCATCGATTTCTACACGTCGAGAGAGCATCGCGACGGTCGCGGTGCCGGCTGTACGATGGCAGCGCTATCGGGCGACGCCGCGCGCCAGTCGGGGCATCTCAAGGCGACGTTCGCCGATGGGATCGAACGCATCCTCGACGCGGTGGAACGCGGGGGCATGTTCGGCGACGGGGGGCAGGACGCGGTGCGGGCGCAAGCGATCGACATGTTCGCGCACCTGCTGGGTGCGGTCGTGCTGTCGCGCGCATGTCCGGACGATTCGCCGCTCGCCGATGAGATCTTGCACGTCTGCCGGGCGAAGCTGCTGGAGTCATTGCCGTCGACGGACACCGACTAGCCGGGACCAACCCGCCACCGCGGGGCGATGCCCGCGGTGGCGGCGCACTCACTTCGCCGCGGTCGTCGTCTTCGCCGGCCCCATCAGCTTCTGTGCGAAATAGGTCATCTGGAGCGCCTGTAGCCGGGCACCCTGTTCAATGTCGGCATCGCCCGAATGGCCGCCGGCGGTGTCCTCGTAGAACAGGTACGGCAGGCCGTATTCCTTGAGCCGCGCGGCGAACTTGCGGGCGTGCTGCGGCCCGACGCGGTCGTCCTTGGTCGTCGTCCAGATATAGGGCTCGGGATAGGCGACGCCCTTGCGGATGTTCCGGTAGGGCGAGATCGTCTCGAGGAACGCCTTTTCCTCCGGGACGCTCACCGAGCCATATTCGTCGACCCAGGATGCGCCGGCGGCGATCTGTTCGTAGCGGATCATGTCGAGCAGCGGCACCTGGATGGTCACCGCCTTCCACAAATCGGGATGCTGGTTGAACTCGACGCCCATCAGCAGCCCGCCGTTCGACCCGCCATAGATGCCGAGCGTCTGTGGGCTGGTCAGCTTCCGCGCGAACAGGTCCTTCGCGACGCTGGCGAAATCGTCGTAGATCACCTGCCGCTTGGTCTTGCGGCCGGCGTCATGCCATTTCGGCCCGAACTCGCCGCCGCCACGGATGTTGGCGAGGACGTAGCTGCCGCCGCGCTCCAGCCACAGCTTGCCGGTCGAGGCATTGTAGCTCGGCAGCATCGGCAGTTCGAAGCCGCCATAGGCCGTCATGATCGTCGGCGTGGTGCCGTCGAGCGCGATGCCCTTTTTATGGACGATAAAATACGGCACCTTCGTCCCGTCGGTCGAGGTCGCCTCATGCTGTTCGACCACCAGGCCGCTCGCGTCGAACTTCGCCGGCAGCGTCTTGACCGGCGCCGCCGCCGTCGCCGCGGCGGCATCGAGCGGCAGCAGGGTGGTCGGCGTCAGGAAGCCGGTGACGGTCAGATAGGCGTGATCGCCTTTGTCGTCGGCGCTGGCGACGCCGAGCGAGGCGTTGTCGGGCAGCGCCACCGGCCGCGACGTCCAGCCCGCCGCGCCGGGCGTGTAGATCGCGGCGCGGCCCCGGACGTTGTCGTTGTAGATCAGGACGACATGGCCCTTCGTCGTCACCACCTCGTCGACCGACTGGCGCGGCGTCGGCGCGAACAGCACGGTCGGCCGGATCGCATTCGCCTGCACATCGGCGAGCGGCGCCGAGGCGACCGCACCGGCCGGCACCGCGCCCCAGGGATCGCTGGTCTGGAACAGCACCTGCCCGGCGACCATCCCGGCGGGGAAGGTGCGTGCCGGAATGTCGAGCTTCTTCGTCCCCTGCGGCGTCCAGACATGCGTCTCGCCGCCGAAGAAGGTCGTGCGCCGCTCGATCGCGACCAGCCGGTTGCCCTGCCCGTCGGTGATGACGCCCGCATAGGTGCCGAGCTGGTCGGTCGGCTGCCCGCGGAAGATCTCCTGCGCCTGTTCGAGCGGCTGGCCGCGCTTCACCAGCTTGACGACGAAGGGATAGCTGGACGCGGTCATCGTCCCCTGCCCCCAGTCGCGGCTGACCAGCAGCGTGTCCTTGTCGAGCCACGCCGCGCCCTGCTTCGACTTGGGCAGCGCGAAGCCGCCGTCGACGAACCGGCCCGCGGCCAGATCGAACTCGCGATAGCTGATCGCATCCTCGCCGCCCTCGGACAGCGCCACGAGGCAGAGCCGCTCGTCGGGCTGGAGGCAGGATGCGCCCTTCCACACCCATTTCTTGCCCTCCGCCCGCGACAGCGCGTCGAGGTCGAGCACCGTCGTCCATTGCGGCTGCGCGGCTGCGTAGCCGGCCTCGGTCGTCCAGCGCCAGATGCCCTGCAGATGATCGGAGTCGCGCCAGAAATTGTAGATGCGGCCGAACAGCTGGTTCGGCATCGGAATGCGATCCTTGGCCGAGGCGATCGCCAGCGCCTCGGCATAGAAGGTGCGGTAGCGCGGATCGGATTGCAGGCGCGGCAGCGTCTTCGCATTCTCGGCCTCGACCCAGGCGAGCGGCTTCGCGCCGTCCTTGTCCTCGAGCCAGAGATAGGGATCGGTGTCGGTCATATGGGTCATGTCAGGCTTCATTGGGGCGGGCTTCACTTGGGCGAGCGCCGGGCCGGCGGCAAGGATGGTGGAGGCGATCAGCAGCGTACGGAGGATCATCGGTGGTGCATCTCCCTTGATGCGCCGGTCTTGCCGGCCAAAGCGTCGCGGCGCAATGCATGCGGTCATGACGGAACGCATCGCCCCGGCCGACGGCCTGCCCCTGCCCCGCCGCTATGTCGCGATCGGCGCAATTTCCGCCGGCACCGCGCTGGTCATCATCGACGGCGGTATCGCGACGGTGGCGCTGCCGACGATCGCGCGCGACCTTCACGTCGGCAACAGCGCGGTGGTGGCGGTGGTGACCGTCTATCAGCTGATCCTCGCGATGATGATCCTGCCGTTCGCGGGGCTCGGCGACAAATTCGGCCTCAAGCGCACCTACCAGTTCGGGCAGGCGGTGTTCACCGTCGCGACGCTGCTGTGCTTCTTCGCCAAGAGCCTGCCGTTCCTGCTCGTCGTCCGCGCCGCGCAGGCGCTGGGCGCGGCGGCGGCGCTGAGCGTGTCGTCGGCGCTGATCCGGTCGATCTATCCGTCGAGGCAGCTCGGCCGCGGGCTCGGGATCAACTCGGTCGTGGTGTCGAGTTCCGCCGCCGCCGCGCCGACCATCGGCGGCCTCGTGCTCGGCATCGCGCCATGGCCGTGGGTGTTCGCGAGCGCGGTGCCGTTCGCGATCCTGAGCCTGATCCTCGGCCGCGCCCTGCCTGCGCCGGAGCCGCGCGACGAACCGTTCGACGTGTTCGGCGCGGTGCTGTGCGCGAGCATGATCGGCCTCGTCATATCGGGCGCGGAAAGCGCGGTGCACGGCGACAGCCCGGTGGTGTCGGCGGCGATCGTCTCGGTCGGTGCCGGCATCGGCTGGTTCTTCATCCGGCGCGAGCGGCATGAGGCGAAGCCGATCCTGCCGATCGACCTGCTCGCCAGACCGGTGATCGCGCTGTCGGCGGTCGGCGCCTATACCGCCTTTACCGCATCGATGACGCTGCTGCTGTCGACGCCGTTCCGCCTGCAACATGGCTTCGGCTTTTCCGCAGCCGAGGTGGGCGCGGCGATCGCGCCATGGCCGCTGACCAACATGATCGTCGCGCCGCTGGCGGGCTGGCTGTCGGACCGGGTGCCGGCGGGGCTGCTCGGCGGGATCGGCATGGCGGTGTCGATCGTCGCGCTGCTGCTGATCGCGACGCTGCCGGCGGAGGCGGCCTATATCGATATCGCGTGGCGGATGGCGCTGTGCGGGTCGGGGTTCGGCCTGTTCCTGCCGCCCAACGCCCGCCTCATCATCGGCTCGGCCCCGCGCGAGCGTGCCGCCGCCGCGGGCGGTCTGGTCGGTACGGTGCGGCTGGTCGGGCAGACGACGGGCGCGACGCTGGTCGCGGCGCTGCTGGCGATTGGCGTCGGTGGCGGCGCGACGCCGCCGCTCGTCGCAGCGGCCCTCGCGCTGGTGGCCGGCCTGTGCAGCCTCGCGCGGCTGCGCCCGTCGATCCGCAATCCGCGCAGCGACGAGGCGGAGGACGAACAGCCGGGGACGCAGGTTTCGCGGTAGGAAGGAGGGGGGCACGCGGAGACGCGGAGGTGTCTCGTCCGCGGCAGCGGCCCTCATCTTCCGATCACGTCGCATACCGGGCCTTGGTGTCGGCAGGATAACGCTGCCGCACGCGAAACACCTCCGCGTCTCCGCGTCTCCGCGTGAACAATCAGCCCTCAAGAACACCGCCTTCGCCTTGGACCCGCCTGTCATCTGCTGGCGGACCAGCGGGATCGCGGGGCCGCCCTAGCTCTGGAACTGCCGAAACTGGTCGTCGAATGCCTTCGGCGAGACGTTGTAAGACGAACGGCCGGGGATGCAGGTTTCGAGGTAGGAAGAAGGGGGTTCACGCGGAGACGCGGAGACGCGGAGGTGTCTCGTCCGGGGCAGCGGCGCTCATCTTTCGATCGCGCCGCATACCGGACCTTCGCATCGGCAGGATAACGCTGCCGCACGCAAAACACCTCCGCGTCTCCGCGTGAACGTCCTGCTTCTAGAACACCGCCTTCGCTTCGGGTTCGCCCATCATCTGCTGGCGGACCAGCGGGATGGCGGGGCCGCCGTAGCTCAGGAACTGGTCGTGGAACGCCTTCCACGCCTTGCGTCCGCCGCGGGAGGCGGTCCAGTCGTCGCGCAGCTTGCGGATCATCAGCTTGCCGAGCGTATAATTGAGATAGGCGGGGTCGTAGGTGCCCCGTGCCGCCTGCTGGCGCGAATTGCCCTCATCCTGATAGCATTGCTCGCGGAACATCTGCAGGCTCTGCTCCTGCGTCATCCCCCGCGCATGCAGGCCGATCGCCGACAGGAACCGGCAGTCGCGCAACAGGGCGTTGCTGATCTGGCCGATATGCGTCTCGGCATCGCCCTTGTTGAGCCCCGCCTCCCACATCATCTCCTCGGCATAATGCGCCCAGCCCTCGGCGAAGGCGTAGCCGACGAAGATCCGGCCGAACATCGATTTCGACCGGTTGGCGTGCAGGAACTGGAGGAAATGCCCCGGCATCACCTCGTGGATCGAGGTGAACAGCAGATCCTTCTTGCCGGGCACGAAGGCATCGCGCGTCTTCTGGTCCCACGACGGGTCGGACGGCGAGATGTAATAGACCGACGGGATGTTCGTCTCATACGGCCCGGCAGGATCGATATAGGCGGAATTCTGCCGGTTGTAGGGCGGGCTTTCCTCGACCTTCGCCTCTTCGGTGCCGGGGATCGAGACGAGGTCGTTCTTCACCACGAACGCGCGCAGCGTCGGGATCTGGCGGCGTGCCTCGGCGACCGGGCCGTCGGCGGCCTTGTTCGCGTTCATTTTGTCGATGCATTCGGGGATCGTCTTGCCCTTGGCGAACAGCTTGCACGCCGCCGCGAGCGCGTCCTGATTGCGCTTCAGGTCGGCGCGGCCCGCGGCCTCGAGCGCATCGAGCGAAGTGTCGACGCCCTCGGTCGCGCGCACCATCCGCTGGAAGCGGTCCGCGCCGAGCGCGAAGTCGCCGGTGGCGGTCGCCCGCTGGCTCGCCAGCCATGTACCGAGGTCGCGCATCGCGCCGCTCGCCGCGGTGGCGGCCTGCGTCAACTGGTCCTGCAGCGCCGGATCGGCGACGCCCGCGAACGCCTTCTTCGCATCGCCGACGTAATAATCGGCGAAGCCGTTGAAGCCCGCCACGCCGTAATCGACGTACGACCGCGGCATCGGCGTCTTCAGATTGGCGCGGATGTTCCCCGCCGCCGCCGGCACGCGTTGCAGGAAGGCGATCAGCGCCTTCATCCGGGTCGGCGCGTCGGCATAAGGCCGGGCGATATAGACGTTGGGATCGAGCCCGCCGCCGACGTAATAAGCGGGATTGCCGTGCGGCTGGTCGGCATCGTCGAGCCAGAACAATTTCCCCTCGGCGACGCGGATCAGGTAATCGCGCTCGAACCGCTCGTCGGGCTTGAGGTCGGCGTCGCCGAACGCGCGGGCGCGGTCGATCGCCTGATGCAGGAATTCCGACTGACGCTTCAGCCCCGCCGCGCTCCAGTCCGGCAATTGCCCGTCGAAGTCGTGGCGGCCCTGATAGACGGCATTGGCGGGGTCGAGCTTGAACCAGCCCTCGACGAAGCCATCGCGGAACTGCGCCCAGTTGCTCGGCCGGGCCGGGGTGGCGGCGGCGGCCGGCGCGGCCTCGTTCGATGCGGCCGGCTTGCTTGGCGAACAGCCTGCCGCGGCCATGGCCAGCAGCGACGCCGTCAGGATGATACGCATGTCCTACTCCTCGATTCGATCTTGCCGCCGATGCTGGCAGCCGCGCCGCCGGAATGCCACCCCGCCCCGAGCCCCCATGCGACCCGGCAAGGAACGGCCGTCCGCCGTCATCGTTGACGCAAGGCAAACGCCTGCAAGGACTTACCATCATGCCTTATGTCAAAACCCGCGACGGCACCGACCTGTACGTCAAGGACTGGGGGTCGGGGCGCCCGGTGATCCTGCTGCACGGCTGGCCGCTCTCCGCCGACAGCTGGGACCCGCAGATGATGGCGCTGGCCGATGCGGGCTTCCGTGCCATCGCCTATGACCGGCGCGGCTTCGGGCGGTCGGGCCAGCCGTGGAGCGGCTATGATTATGACACGCTCGCCGACGACCTCGCCGATGTCATGGCGGCGACCGGTGCGGACAGCGACGCGGCGATCGTCGGCTTCTCGATGGGCGGCGGTGAGGTCGCGCGCTACATGAGCCGCCACGGCGGCAAGGGCGTGGTCGCCGCCGGGCTGGTCGCCTCGGTGGTGCCGTACATGCTGAAGACCGAGGACAATCCCTACGGCACGCCCGAAGAGACGCTGGCCGGGATCGGGGAATCGATTCAGAAGGATCGCGCGCATTTCTTCCGCGATACCTTCTTCAAGCAGTTCTTCGGTGTCGGCGTCATCAGCCATCCGGTCAGCGACGACGTGCTCGACTGGGCGACGACGACCGCGATGCAGGCGGGGCTGAAGCCGACGCTCGCCTGCGCGCAGGCGTTCGGCCACACCGATTTCCGGCCCGATCTCGGCGCCTTTTCGGTGCCGACGCTCATCATCCACGGCACCGACGACGCGACGGTGCCGATCGATGCTGCCGGGCGCGCGGCGTCGGTGGGCATCGCGAACAGCCAGCTGGTCGAATATGACGGCGCGCCGCACGGCCTGTTCGCCACCCATGGCGACCGGCTGACCAGCGACCTGCTCACCTTCCTCGGACGATAGGGAAAGGCGGCTGGCATCTTGGCCGCCGCGTGATTAGTCAGACCCGCGGGTGCCGCCAGAGCGCCCGCGGTTTTGAGTCGAGGATGCGTGATGACCGATCCAGAAATCTATCCGATCAGCGGCGACTGGACCAACGCCAGCCTCGATCCGAAGCGCTATGTCGAGCTGTACGAGGCGGCGGCGAGCAACCCGGGCGGCTTCTGGCTCGATCAGGCGACCAAGCGGCTCGACTGGATCACGGAACCGACGATCGCCGGGGACTGGTCGTTCGCCAAGGCCGACTTCCACATCAAATGGTTCGAGGACGGCACGCTCAACGTCGCCGCCAATTGCCTCGACCGCCATCTCGCCAAGCATGGCGATACCGTCGCGATCATCTGGGAACCGGACGAACCGGGTGAGGAGGCGCGCCATATCACCTATCGCGAATTGCATGCCGAGGTCTGCCGCTTCGCCAACGTGCTGAAGGGTCAGGGCGTCGTGAAGGGCGACCGCGTCACCCTTTACATGCCGATGATCCCCGAGGCGGCCTATGCGGCGCTCGCCTGCGCGCGGATCGGTGCGGTTCATTCGGTGGTGTTCGGCGGCTTTTCTGCGGACGCGCTCGCCGGCCGGATCGAGGATTGCGGGTCGAAGATCGTCGTCACCGCCGACGAGGGCCGCCGCGGCGGCAAGCGGATCAAGCTGAAGGCGTGCGTCGACGAGGCCGCGGTGCGCGCGCCGGGGCTGGAAAAGGTGATCGTCGTCAGGGCGACCGGCGCCGACGTTCCGATGGGGGAGCGCGACGTCTGGTATCATGACGCCGCCGCGGGCGTCGCCGCCGATTGCCCGGCCGAGCCGATGGCGGCGGAGGACCCGCTGTTCATCCTCTACACCAGCGGATCGACGGGCAAGCCAAAGGGCGTGCTGCACACCTCCGCGGGCTATCTGCTATGGGCGGATTTCACCTTCAAGACCGCGTTCGACTATAAACCCGGCCAGATTTTCTGGTGCGCCGCCGATATCGGCTGGGTCACGGGGCACACCTATATCCTTTACGGCCCGCTTTCGAACGGCGCGACGACGGTGATGTTCGAAGGGCTGCCGACCTCGCCCGACGCCAGCCGGATCTGGCAGGTCGTCGACCGGCACAAGGTCAACATTCTGTTCACCGCCCCGACCGCGCTGCGCGCGCTGATGAAGGAAGGCGACGAGTATGTCCGCCGGACCGACCGGTCGTCGCTGACGCTGCTGGGCTCGGTCGGCGAACCGATCAATCCGGAGGCGTGGCGCTGGTATCACGACGTCGTCGGCGGCGGGCGCGCACCGATCGTCGATGCGTGGTGGCAGACCGAGACGGGCGGCATCATGATCGCGCCCGTGCCGGGCGCCGTGCCGATGAAGCCGGGTTCCGCATCGAAGCCGATGCCGGGCGTCGCGCCGCAACTGGTCGACGATCAGGGCAGCGTGCTGGTCGGCGCGGCGCAGGGCAATCTGTGCATCACGCAGAGCTGGCCTGGCCAGATGCGCGGCGTCTGGGGCGACGAGGAGCGGTTCTTCCAGACCTATTTCACCACCTATGAGGGAAAATACTTTACCGGCGACGGCTGCCGCCGCGACGCGGACGGCTATTACTGGATCACCGGCCGGGTCGACGACGTCATCAACGTGTCGGGCCATCGCATGGGCACGGCCGAGGTCGAAAGCGCGCTGGTGCTGCACGAGGCGGTGGCGGAGGCCGCGGTCGTCGGCATGTCCCACGACGTCAAGGGCCAGGGCATCTACGCCTATGTGACGCTCAACGCGGGTCGCGACGGTTCGGACGATCTGCGCAAGGCGCTGGTCGGCTGGGTGCGGCAGGAGATCGGTCCGATCGCCACGCCCGACAAGCTGCAGTTCGCGCCGGGCCTGCCCAAGACGCGATCGGGCAAGATCATGCGCCGCATCCTGCGCAAGATCGCCGAGAACGACGTCGCCAGTCTCGGCGATACGTCGACGCTCGCCGATCCGGCGGTGGTCGACGATCTGGTCGCGAATCGGGTGATCTAGGCGTCCGCTCCCTTGAAGGACGAGGCGCATAGCGGCTAGGCACGCGGCGTATCTTCCGGGGGGACGCACGCGCATGACCATCGCAAGCAGGCTGGGCTGGATCGTCCTCGCGCTGATCGGCGCGGGGGCGCTTGCCGTGATCGCGACCGCGCGGGGCGAGGCGATCAGCGCGATCTGGATCGTCGTCGCGGCGGTTTCGGTCTATCTGATCGCCTACCGCTTCTATGCGCTCTACCTCGCCAAGGTCGTGGTCGGGATAGATCCCGCCCGCCCCACGCCCGCCGCGCGCCATCCCGACGGGCTCGACTTCGTCCCGACCGACCGCCGCGTGCTGTTCGGTCACCATTTCGCCGCCATCGCCGGCGCGGGGCCGCTGGTCGGACCGGTGCTCGCCGCGCAGATGGGCTATCTGCCCGGCATGCTGTGGCTGCTCGCCGGCGTCGTGCTCGCCGGCGCGGTGCAGGACTTCATGGTGCTGTTCCTGTCGATGCGCCGCGACGGGCGTTCGCTCGGCGAACTGATCCGGATGGAGATGGGGGCGGTGCCGGGGACGATCGCGCTGTTCGGCGCGTTCATGATTATGGTCATCATCCTCGCGGTGCTCTCGCTGATCGTCGTGCGGGCGCTGGCGGACAGCCCGTGGGGCATGTTCACCGTCGCCGCGACGATCCCGCTGGCGCTGTTCATGGGCGCCTACACCCGCTGGATCAGGCCGGGGCGGATCGGCGAGGTGTCGCTGCTCGGCCTCGTCGGGCTGATCCTCGCCATCGTCTACGGACAGGATATCGCCGCGTCGGCGACATGGGCGCCGTGGTTCACCTACACGCCGGTGCAATTGTGCTGGATCCTGATCGGTTATGGCGCGATCGCCTCGCTGCTGCCCGTATGGCTGCTGCTCGCGCCGCGCGACTATCTGTCGACCTTCCTCAAGATCGGCGCGATCGCGGCGCTGGCGATCGGCATCGTCATCGTCGCACCGCCGATGCGGATGCCCGCGCTGACCCGCTTCGTCGACGGCAGCGGCCCGGTCTGGTCGGGATCGCTGTTCCCGTTCCTGTTCATCACCATCGCCTGCGGCGCGGTGTCGGGCTTCCACGCGCTCATCGCCAGCGGCACTACGCCCAAGCTGATCGCGAGCGAGGGCGATGCCCGCTTCATCGGCTATGGCGCTATGCTGATGGAAAGCTTCGTCGCGATCATGGCGCTGGTCGGCGCGTCGATCATCGATCCGGGCATCTATTTCGCGATGAACAGCCCGGCGGCGATCGTCGGCACCGACCCCGCCAGCGCCGCCGCGGCGGTGACCGCGATGGGCTTTCCGATCACCGCCGATACGATCGCGGCGACGGCAACGGATGTCGGCGAAACGACGATCATCAGCCGCGCGGGCGGCGCGCCGACGCTGGCCGTCGGCATGGCGCATATCTTCAGCAACCTGATCGGCGGGCGCGCGATGATGGCCTTCTGGTATCATTTCGCGATCCTGTTCGAGGCTTTGTTCATCCTCACCGCGGTCGATGCCGGCACGCGCGCGGGCCGCTTCATGCTGCAGGACCTGATCGGGCTGGCGGTGCCGGGCTTCCGCAACGCGACCTCGTTGGTGCCGGGGCTGGTCGGCACCGCGCTGTGCGTCGCGGCCTGGGGGTTCTTCCTGTATCAAGGCGTCACCGATCCGCTGGGGGGCGTGAACACGCTCTGGCCGCTGTTCGGCATCTCGAACCAGATGCTCGCCGCGGTCGCGCTGGTGCTGGCGACGGTCGTGCTGTTCCGGATGAAGCGCGAACGTTATGCCTGGGTGACGATCCTGCCCGCATCGTGGCTGGTCCTGTGCACCGTGATGGCCAGCCTCATGAAGCTGTTCTCCACCGACCCGCGCGTCGGCTTCCTCGCGCACGCCAGTCGTTTTTCAGAGGCGGCGGCGCGGGGCGAGGTGCTGGCGCCGGCGAAGTCGCTCGGCGAAATGGGCCGGGTGGTGATGAACGACCGGATCGACGCGGCCCTCTGCGCGCTGTTCCTGGGCGTGGTGGTGTCGATCATCGGTTACGGCATCCGCACCTGCCTGATCGCGCGGCGTCTCGACGGGCCGAGCGCGAGCGAGATCCCGGCGCTGGCGGTGGCGGCGGAATGAGCGTCGCGGGCCTCTGGCATGGTCTCGCCGCGACGGGTCGGCTGATGGTCGGCGTGCCGTCCTACCGCACCTATGTCGAGCATATGGCGGCGACGCACCCGGACCAGCCGGTGATGAGCGAGGCAGCGTTCTTCAGGAACCGGCAGGAGGCGCGATACGGCGGGCGCAACGGCGGGCGTTGCTGCTGACGCGCAGCGCACGGGACGACAGTGACGCCGGGCGGATCAGCCCAGCAGCAGGAACGTCATCGCGCAGATCGACAGCGCCGCGCCGCTCGCCGCGCACAGCATGCCGAACCCGCATTGGCACAAGGTCGGCTGATACCGGTCCATAGCACCTCTCCTCTATCTACCGCTCTGTCGGCGGCGAAGGAGAGGCTAACACAGGCCGATCCGGATGCAACAGTTATTGGGGCCGATCCGACCGTTCCTGCTCGTCGAGCGCTGCCAGCATCCGCGTCATCATGCCCGACAAGGCGGCCTGCTCTCCGGCATCGAGCACCCCGAAGACGCCGTCGATCAGCCCCTGCCGCAGCGGCTCGGTCTCGCCGATGACGCGTCGGCCCGATTCGGTGATCGACACGCGCTTCACGCGTCGATCGTGCGCATCCGGCGCACGCACGACCAGTCCGTCCCGCTCCAGCCCGTCGATCGCCTCCGTCACCGTGCGCGGCGCATTGTCGAAAAATTCGGCGATGTCCGCGGCCCGCGCAGGCCCGCGGCGATCGAGGAAGAGCAGCAGCTTGGTCCGCGCCAGCGAGGCACCCTGATCCGCCATCCGGCGGTTCATCAGGCGGTGCATCCGCAGGAAGAGGCTGAAAACGCTGGAGGCGAGCTGATCGGGTGCGGACATATGTGAGGACCCTCATTAAATGGTCTTGCACTATGCTGCAAGTGCGAGCATCTACGCCTGCATTCCTGACCGATGAAGATGAAGCGCATGGCCGAACACGAGCAACAGCCGGACGATCGCAGCGAGGCGACCGACGATTCGCCGGCCAAGGCATCGCGGCTGAAGAAGCGAAGGGTCCGCCTCGTCCTGCTGCTGGTGCTTGCCGCGGCGGTGATCGGCGGGGTGCTGTGGTATGTCCGCTATCAGAGCGTCGGCAAGTTCATGCAGGGCACCGACGACGCCTATATCCAGGCGGATGCGGTGACCATCTCGCCCAAGGTGTCGGGCTATGTCGACGCGGTCTTCGTCGCCGACAACCAGCAGGTGAAGGCCGGCGATCCGCTGCTCCGCATCGACGCGCGCGACTATCACGCGCAGGCGGCGCAGGTCGAGGCGCAGATCGACGTCGCCCGCGCCAATGCCGATGGCGTCCGGGCGCAGATTCGCGAACAGCAGGCCGCGATCGACAAGGCGCGGTCCGACCTTTCCGCGGCACGCAGCGACGCCGCCTTCGCCCATGCCGAGGTGATCCGCTACCAGCCGCTCGCCGCGTCGGGCGCCGAAACCCGCGAGAAGCTGTCGCAGCTCGTCAATCAGGCGCGTCAGGCGGACGCGCAGGTCGCCGCCGCCAGCGCGGCGCTGACCAGCGCCACCCGCCGCGTCGGCACGCTGCAGGCGCAGGTCGCGCAGGCGCAGGCGCAGGGCAAGGCCAGCCGCGCGCAGCTCGACGCCGCGCAGGTCAACGTCGGCGCCACCGTCCTGCGCGCCAGCATCGACGGCCGCGTCGGCGACAAGACGGCGCGGATCGGCCAGTTCGTTCAGGCCGGCACCCGGCTGATGTCGGTCGTCCCGGTCCAGCAAATCTATATCGAGGCCAATTTCAAGGAAACCCAGCTCGGCCTGATGCGCGTCGGCCAGCCGGTGACGCTGGAGGTCGATGCGCTGCCCGGCGTCGAGATCCGCGGCCATGTCGAGAGCGTCTCGCCCGGCACCGGTGCGCAATTCTCGCTGTTGCCGCCGCAGAATGCGACCGGCAACTTCACCAAGATCGTCCAGCGCGTGCCCGTCCGCATCGCACTCGATGCCGGGCCGGAGACGCGCAAGCTGCTCGTTCCGGGCATGTCGGTCGACGTCACCGTCGACACCCGCTCCGCCAAGGGATCGGTGCAGCGGATCAAGGACGAGCAGGAACAGCATAACGAGCGGCGCGCCCGATGAGCGCGGCGGCGGCCCCGGCCGGCCGCGGTGCCGCGACGGCCCATGCCGCGCCGCCGGAAAAGGCGGACCTCGGCGCGTGGCTCGCGGTCGCCGCAGGCAGCCTCGGCGCGCTGATGGCGACGCTCGACATCTCGATCGTCAATTCGGCACTGCCGGTGATCCAGGGCGAGATCGGCGCCAGCGGCACCGAGGGCACCTGGATCGCGACCTCCTATCTGGTCGCGGAGATCATCATCATCCCGCTCGCCGCCTGGCTGGAGCGGGTGCTGGGGCTGCGCACCTTCCTGCTGATCGCCTCGGTGCTGTTCACCGCCTTTTCGGTGGTCTGCGGCCTGTCGACGACGCTGACGATGATGATTATCGGCCGCGCCGGCCAGGGCATCACCGGCGGCGCGCTGATTCCGACCGCGATGACGATCATCGCGACGCGATTGCCGCGGTCGCAGCAGCCGATCGGCACCGCGCTGTTCGGCGTCACCGCGATCCTCGGCCCGGTGATGGGGCCGCTGATCGGCGGCTACCTGACCGAGAACGTCAGCTGGCATTACGCCTTCTTCCTCAACATTCCCGTCGGTGCGGTCCTGCTCGTGCTGCTGCTCGTCGGCCTGCCGCACCAGAAGGCTCATCTGGGCGAACTGCTGAAGGCGGACTGGCTCGGCATCGCCGGACTGGCGCTCGGCCTCGGCGGCCTGACCGTCGTGCTCGAGGAGGGGCAGCGCGAGCAATGGTTCCAGTCGGCGACGATCATCAAGCTGACCGTGCTGACCGTGTTCGGCCTCGGCATGCTGTTCGCGGGGCAGTTCATCGCGGAGAAGCCGGTGGTGAAGCTGCGCCTGCTGCTCGACCGCCAGTTCGGCAGCGTCGCGATCATGGGACTGGTGCTCGGCATGGTGCTGTACGGCAGCAGCTACGTCATCCCCCAGTTCCTCGCGGCGATCGCCGATTACAATGCGCTGCAATCGGGCAAGGTCGTGCTGCTCAGCGGCATCCCCAGCCTGTTGATGATGCCGCTGGTGCCGCTGATGATCCGGCACCTCGATATCCGCGTCGCGGTCGGATCGGGCCTGCTGCTGATGGCGATGAGCTGTCATCTCGACACCACGCTGACCGCCGAATCGGTCGGCAGCGCCTTCACCGATTCGCAGCTGCTGCGCGGCGTCGGTACGATCCTCGGCTTCGTCTTCCTCAACCAGGCGGCGATCGCCTCGGTCCGGCCGGAGGAAGCGGGCGATGCCGCCGGGCTGTTCAGCGCCGCGCGCAACATCGGCGGGTCGTTTGCGCTGGCCGGGATCGCGACCCTGCAGGACCAGCGCAGCTATCTGCACAGCCGCCGCATCGACGAGGTGCTCAACGCCAATTCGGTCGCGGTGCAGGATTATGTCGCGGGCATGGCGCAGTCGCTCGGCAGCACCGCGACCGCGCTGCAATCGCTCGGCGGCACGATCCAGCGCGAGGCGCTGGTGATGACCTATAACGACCTGTTCTGGCTCCTGTCGGTCGGCATCTGCTGTGTCGTGCCGCTCGTCCTGTTCCTCCGCCCGCTGCCGCAGGGCGGCCCCGTGGCGATGCATTGAGGCGATGATGCGTACCCTCCCCCTCCTCTCCCTCGCCCTGCTTCTCGGGGCATGCACCGTCGGCCCGAACTATGCGGGGCCGCCGCAGACGCTGTCCGCCACGCCCGGCAAAAGCGGCTTCGTCCGCGGCGGCCGGAGCGCCGGTCCCGCCGCACCGGGGGTCGCCGACTGGTGGACGCAGCTCAACGATGCGACGCTGAACGACCTCGAAGGCCGCGCGCTCGCCGCTAATCCGAACATCGCGGTCGCGCAGGCGCGGCTGCGGCAGGCGCGCGCCTCGCTGCGGCTGGAGCGCGCCAACCAGGCCCCCAGCGCCAATGCGTCGGCGACCTATCTGCACGCCCGCGTGCCCGGGCTCGACCTCGGCAACACGCAAACCACCGGCGACACCGGCGCCAGCGCGGTCGACGTCTACAATCTCGGCTTCGACGCGAGCTGGGAGGTCGACCTGTTCGGCGGTCGCCGTCGCTCCGTCGAGGCGACGCGCGCGCAGGCGCAGGCGGCGGAGGCGAATGTCGCCGATGCGCAGGTGAGCCTGACCGCGGAGGTCGCGCAAGCCTATGTCAATCTGCGCGACCGGCAGCGGCGCATCGATCTGGCGCGGCGATCGGCACAGATGCAGCAGCAGATGCTGACGCTGACCCGGCAGCGCTTCGATCGCGGGGCCGCCTCGGCGCTCGATGTCGAGCGGTTGAGCGGACAGGTGGAGGCGACCAATGGACAGATCGTGCCGCTGCAGGCGGAACTGGAGTCCTATCTCGACGCGCTCGCCGTGCTGACCGGCGCAGAGCCCGGGACGCTGGATACGATGCTCGCCACCGCGACGCCGGTCCCGTTACCCCCGGCGCAGGTCGCGGTCGGCGATCCGGCCGCATTGTTGCAGCGACGGCCCGACATCCGCGCGGCGGAGCGGCAGCTCGCGCAACGCACCGCGCAGGTCGGCGTCGCCGATGCGGCACGCTTCCCGCGGCTCAACATCCTCGGGCTGATCGGACTGGGCGGCACGCAGCTGTCGGACATCAGCCCGGACAAGCTGCTCGGGGTGGCGGCGCCGATGCTGCAATGGAACTTCCTCGATTTCGGCCGCAACCGGGCCCGCATCGATCAGGCCGAGGGGCAGCGCGACGAAGCGGAGGCGCAATATCGGGGCGCGGTGCTGAGCGCGTTGCGCGATGCCGAGGATGCGCTGTCGCGCTTCGGCCATCGCCGCGAGACGGTCGCCAGCCTGATGCGCAGCAAGGCGAGCGCCGACCGCGCCGCGGCGCTGATGCAGCAGCGCTTCCGCGCCGGCACCGCGACGCTGATCGACACGCTGGATGCCGAGCGCAGCCGGGTCGCCGCCGACCAGAACCTCTCGTCGGGCGTCGCCGGGCTGACCGGGGACTACGTCGCGCTGCAAAAGGCGCTGGGACTGGGATGGAGCGCGCCGCAGGCCGTGGCGACGCCGTGAACGCGAACTGCTGACGCCCCAAGGAATGATGTTCGCGTAAGGCATTGATCGCGCCTCCACATTCTGGAATGGCCTTTCAGTGCGTCGTGCCCGTCGCCTGAGGAAGTGTGCCGATGAGCATCGTTGTCCGGACCTTGTCGGAGCAGGTCTTCGCGATCGTGCGCGAGCGCATCGTCGACGGGTCGATCCGCCCCGAGGCCGCGATCCGTCAGGATGCGTTGGCGGCCGAACTGGGGGTCAGCAAGATCCCGCTGCGCGAGGCGCTCGCCCGGCTGGAGCATGAAGGGCTGATCCAGGGGCAGGCCAATCGCGGCTATTCGGTGCTGCCGCTGTCGGCGGCGCAGGCGGACGAGATCTACGGATTGCGCCTCGCGATCGAGCCGGCCGCCGCAGCGGCGGGCGCTGCCAGCGCCGACGACGCCGCGCACCGCCATGCCGAGGCGGCGCTGGCCGCGCTGGAGGACGCACGCGACAGCACCGCCAGCGAGATCGCGGTGCGTCACCGCCAGTTCCACCTCGCGCTGGTACGGCCCGCCGGGCGGCCGCTGACCACCGACCTCGTCGAGCGGCTGGCGATGCTCGCCGAACGCTATGTCATCGCCCATATGCAGCCCGACGGCCGCTATGCCCGCGCCGACCGCGAGCATCGCGACATGCTGGACAGCTGGATCGCGGGTGATGCCGGCGCGGTGGAGCAGGCGATGATCCGGCATCTCGCCTCGACCCGCGCCGACCTTCAGGCGGAATTGCGCGGCGGCTGACGGTGCCGCCCGGGGCGGATTTTTCGGAAAGCCGGATACCGCCGGATCGTCATCGCGGCATCGTATCGCCGCGGAAGATAAATGGTCGGGGCGACAGGATTCGAACCTGCGACCCCCACACCCCCAGTGTGATGCGCTACCAGGCTGCGCTACGCCCCGACCGACGGGACCGTCGGCCAAGCGGCCATCGATCCCGGAGCGGGGCCTGTAGGCGGGTCGGTGCGGCGATGCAAGCCGCCTTTGCATGCGGCGCGTCGGGCCGGCCGTTCGCAGCGTCGCGGCGTTGCGCGAAACCCCAAGCGATGCTAGCGCGCGGCGCTTCAGGTGCGGGGGGATTTCTCCTGCCGATCAGCCATGCACGGATCAGATGTTCATCTCCCCAGCCTATGCCCAGACCGCGGGCGGCGCCGCCGAAGCCGGCGGGTTCGCCTCGCTCATCAGCTTCGCACCGCTGCTGCTCATCTTCATCGTCTTCTACTTCCTGATGATTCGCCCGCAGCAGAGCCGCATGAAGGCATTGCAGGCGGCGGTCGCCGCGGTGAAGAAGGGTGACAGCGTCGTCACCGCCGGCGGCATCATCGGCCGCGTGACCAAGGTGGAGGACACGATCGTCGAGGTCGAGATCGCGCTCAACACGCGAATCCGCGTGGTCAAGGCGACGATCGCCGAGGTGACCAGCCCCAATTCGAAACCGGCGAACGACTGATGCTGGACTTTCCGCGTTGGAAGGTGGCGTCGATCTGGGCGGTGCTGGCGGTGCTGTGCGCGCTGGCGATCCCGACGTTCCTGCCTGAATCGATGACGGCCAACTGGCCGTTCCAGCCGTCCCGCGTCAACAAGGGCCTCGACCTTGCCGGCGGCAGCTATCTGATGCTGGAAGCCGATACGCAGGATCTCGCGAACACGCGGATCGAGGCGTTGCGCGAGCAGATCCAGGGGACGATGCGCAACGGCACGCCGCGGATCCTGATCGGCGACATCTCGACGCGCAACAACCAGATCAGCTTCATGCTGCGCGATCCCAGCCAGGTGGACGCGGCGCGCGAGCGGCTGCTCGGCATCACCGGCGGCGGTGCCGGCATGACCGGCCAGCGCGAATGGGACATCCAGGTCGTGGATTCGAGCCGCTTCGTGCTCAGCCCGACGCAGGCCGGGATGAACGAGGCGATCAAGACCGCGATGGAGGACGCGACCGACGTCGTCCGTCGCCGCATCGACGAACTCGGCACGCGCGAGCCGACGATCGTCCGCCAGGGCGACAACCGCATCCTCGTGCAGGTGCCGGGTCTCCAGAACCCGCAGGCGCTGAAAGACCTGCTCGGCAAGACCGCGCGGCTGGAATTCAAGCTGGTCGACACGACCGCGACCAATCCCGCCGACCTCGTGAAGGGCATTGCCCCGATCGGCAGCCAGGTGCTTCCCTATCCCGGCAATCCGTCGGGCATCCCCTTCATCGCGGTAAAGCGCTCGGTCATCATCTCAGGCGACCAGCTCGCCGATTCGCGGCAGGCGTTCGATCAGCAGACCAACCAGCCGAACGTGCAGATCACGTTCAATGCGGTCGGCGGCAACCGCTTCGCGCGGGTGACGCAGCAGAACACCGGCAAGCCGTTCGCGATGATCGTCGACAACAAGGTGATCTCGGCCCCGAACATCAACGAGCCGATCCTCGGCGGCAACGCGGTCATCAACGGCGGCTTCACCGTCGAGAGCGCCAACCAGCTGGCGATCGCGCTGCGGTCGGGCAAGCTGCCCGTCGCGCTGAAGGTGATCGAGGAATCGACCGTCGGTCCCGACCTTGGCGCCGATTCGATCCGCGCCGGCATCCTGGCGTGTTCCGTCGCGGTGGCGCTGGTCATCGCCTTCATGTTCGTGACCTATGGCCGCTTCGGGCTCTATGCGAACCTCGCTGTCGTCATCAACGTGTTCGTGATCCTGGGCGTGCTCGCGCTCATCAAGGGTACGCTGACGCTGCCCGGCATCGCCGGCTTCGTGCTGACGATCGGCACCGCGGTGGACGCCAACGTGCTCATCAACGAACGCATCCGCGAAGAACGTCGCCGTGGCCGCTCCGTCGTCCAGGCAGTCGAACTCGGCTACAAGGAAGCCAGCCGCACCATCTTCGAAGCCAATATGACGCATGCCATTTCGGGCATCATCATGTTCATCCTGGGCTCCGGCCCGGTGAAGGGCTTCGCCGTCGTGCTGCTGATCGGCATCGTCACCTCGGTCTTCACCGCCGTCACGTTCACGCGCATGCTCGTCGCGCAGTGGATCCGGCGCGAGAAGCCCAAGACGATCAACATCTGAGGCGAAAGGCCAAGACATGCGCCTCCTGAAAATCGTACCCGATCACACCAATATCGACTTCGTTTCGCTGCGCGGCTGGGCCTTCGGGCTCACCCTGCTGCTCAGCCTGCTCGCGGTCGGACTGACCGGCGTGAAGGGCCTCAATTTCGGCGTCGACTTCGTCGGCGGCCTGATGATCGAGGAAAAGTTCGCCAGCCCGCCCGATCAGGACAAGGTCCGCTCGGTCGTCGACAGCCTCGGCGTCGGCGAGGCCGCGCTCCAGCAGCAGGGCGGCCCCCAGACCCTGGTCATCCGCCTGCCCGTGCAGGAGGGCGCCGACGAGGGCGCGACCAACGCCGTCGTCAAGAAGGTGGAGACGGCGCTGGGGCAGGCCTTTCCCGGCGCGACGTTCAGCCGCTATTCGACGGTGTCGGGCAAGGTGTCGGGCGAGCTGATCCGCAACGGCGTGCTCGCGGTCGTGCTCGCGGTGCTCGGCATCGGCCTGTTCGCGATCGTGCGGTTCGAATGGCAGTTCGGCGTCTCCACCATCGTCGCGATCGTCCACGATCTGCTGATGACGGTCGGCTTCTTCGCGCTGACGCAGTTCGAATTCGACCTCAACATCGTCGCCGCGGTGCTGACCATCATCGGCTATTCGATCAACGACAAGATCGTCATCGACGATCGCATCCGCGAGAACATGCGCCGCTATCGCAAGATGGAGATGCGCGAGATCATCAACCTGTCGGTCAACGAGACGCTGCCGCGCACGGTCATGACCTCGGTCACGATCCTGCTCGCGCTGGTCGCGATGCTGGCGCTGGGCGGCCATGTGCTGCGCGGCTTCACCGCCGCGATGATCCTCGGCATCGTCGTCGGCACCTATTCGTCGATCTACGTCTCGTCGTCGCTGCTCATCACGCTCGGCCTGCGTGCCGAGCCGGAGGGCATCGACAAGCCGCGCCGGGGCGGCGTCGACAATGCCGAGCGCGTCGGCCCGCGGGAGGGCTGACGCGATGCGGATGGAGCGGGAGCAGCAGGCCGGCGGACCGATCGTCCGTGGCTTCGCCGGCAACGGCTTTCGCGTCGATGACGAACGGGTCTATCGCGCATTGCTGCTGACGCCCGAAACGGCGGCGGAATGGACGCCGCCGCCACTCGATGCGCTGACCGAAGCGGCCTTGCAGTCGCTGATCGATCTGGCGCCCGAATTCGTACTGATCGGCACCGGTGCGGCGCTGGTGCGCCCGCCGGTCGCATTGGTGCGCGCGCTGGAGGATCGGGAGATCGGCGTCGAGGCGATGGACAGCCGTGCCGCCGCCCGCGCCTGGGGCGTGCTGCGCGGCGAGGGCCGCGTCATCGGTGCCGCGCTCTACCCTCTCGACGCCTGACCCCGGCGCACCGTCCTGCGGCGACCCCGCGCGACCAGCCCGGTGAGATGATCGACCAGCGCCGCGCGATTGGCCTCCCACGTGAACGAGGCCGCCGTGGCGCGCACCGCTTCGGGCAAGGGCGGGTTGGCGAGCACTTCGGCGATGCCCACCGCGATATTCGCCGGGTTGCTCGCGACGATTCGCCCCGCATCGCGCGTTCGGACCACCTCGCGCGCACCGCCGGCATCCGAGATGACGATCGGCGTACCGCAGGCCAGCGCCTCCAGCCACGCATTGGCGAGCCCCTCCGACGTCGAGGCAAGCGCCATCACGTCGGCGGCGCCGATGATCGCCGGCAGGTCCGCATGCGGGATGCCGCCGAGCAGGCGCACGCGATCCGCGACGCCGAGTTCCGCTGCCAGCGCAGCCAGCCGGGCGCGCTCCGGCCCGCTGCCGGCGATCGCCAGCGTCGTGCCGGGCAACGCCGCGACCGCACGCAGGACGAGATGATGCGCCTTGCGCGGGATCAGGCCGCCAAGCGACAGCACCAGCGGCCCGGTGATGCCCAAAGCGGCCTTTGCGGCGCGGCGATCCACCGGCCGGAAGCGATCCAGGTCGACGCCGGTATGATGGACGCGGATGCGCTCGTGCGGGATGCCGATCGACGCCATGTCGGCGCGCATCGCCGCGCTGACCGCGAGCACGCCGTCCGCCGCCTGCCCTGCCGCGACGACCTGCGCCGCGGTCGGACCGGTCGTCCCCCAATATTGGATGTCGGCACCGCGCGCCTTGATCGACACCGGCACGCCATACCGCGCACCGAGCGCCACCGCGGCGGGACCATCGGGAAAGAAGAAGGAGGCATCGATCACGTCGAACGGGAAATCGCGGCGGATCGAATCGAGCAGCGGTTCGAGCGCGCGGAGCAGGTGATGGACGTGCCACCGCCCGCCGACGCCCGGAATGCTGGTGAAGCGAGGCCGGAACACGTCCAGCCCGCGCCACGTCTCGCGTGCCGGCAGCGACAGTTTTTCGGCGTGCTGGATCAGCGCGAGCGGGCCGGGCGGCAGGCCGATCGGCGCCACCACCCTGACCTCGACGCCCGCCGTCGCGGCAAGGCCGGCGGTCTGCCGTTCGACGAAGATGCCGAAATTGGGCCGCGTCGCGTCCGGGAACAGGGAAGAGAGCGTCAGGACCCGAAGCATGCGCGGATACGCTAATGCTTCGGGGTTAACGCATCCTCTCCCGGGGGGTCAGATTCGCCGGGTCCCCGGATAGGCGAACAGCAGGTCGGCGTCGGCGCTCGTCGTCACCGTCTCGCTGCCGGTGACGGTGACGCATTCGCCCGCCCTGAACGCGACGCCGGCGACCTCGCCCGACCCGCTGATCGGGACCAGCCATCCGGTCTGGCCATCGGCGAGCGCGACGTCGCGCGTCCCGCCCGTCCAGCGCTCCAGCACGAACTTCGGCCCCTCGACCAGGATGTCGCGCCCCTCGCCTGCCGGACCCGGCGAGGTGATCGGCTGATAGGGGGTCAGGTGCGACACCGCGACTCCGTCATCGAGGTGCAATTCACGATCGCTGCCGTAATCGTAGAGGCGGTAGGTCGTCTCCGAATTCTGCTGCACCTCGATCAGCGTCAGCCCGGCGCCGATCGCGTGGATCGTGCCTGACGGCGCATAATAGAAATCGTCGACCTTGATCGGCACCCAGTCGAGGTCGGCCTCGATCGAGCCGTCCTGCGCATCGGCGCGGAGCTGTTCGGCGGTCATCGGCGCCTTCGGCCCCAGCGCGATCGTCGAATCGGGTCGCGCCGCCAGGATCGTCCAGCATTCGTCCTTGCCGCGCGGCAGGCCGCGGGCATGCGCCTGTTCGTCGTCGGGATGGACCTGCACCGACAGCTTCTGGCCGGTGAAGAGATATTTGATGAGCAGGTCGGGCGTCGTGTCGCCCGGTTCCTGGAACCAGATCTCGCCCACCGGCTCGCCGTCCTTCGGCGCATCCTCGAACCCGAAGCCCAGGTCGTGCCGGCCCCACGGCTTTTCGACGCGATGGGTGTGGAGCAACGTAGCAGGCATGCGGGTCCTTTCGTGATCGAAACCAGTGAGCGCCAACGTGCGACGGAAGGGATTGTTCGCAAGGCCGGGCTTACGCTAAGAGCCTTAGCCGATGCGTACCCCACAGTCCAAGGCGCTTGCCGCAGCGCTGATCGCCGTCCTCGCGCTTCCCATCGCGGGCTGCGCCCGCAATCGCGCGAAATCCGACCTGCCCTATGTCGCCCGCGACGTCGGCACGCTCTATTCGACCGCGCGCAAGCGGCTCGATCAGGCGCGGTACAAGGAGGCGGCGGTGCTGTTCGACGAGGTCGAGCGCCAGCATCCCTATTCGGTCTGGGCCCGCCGCGCGCAGCTGATGAGCGCGTTCAGCTATTACCTCAATCGCGACTATACCGAGAGCATCCAGTCGGCGCAGCGCTTCCTGTCGGTCCATCCGGGCAACCGCGACGCGCCGTACGCCTATTACCTCGTCGCGCTCAGCTATTACGAACAGATCCGCGACGTCACGCGCGACCAGAAGATCACGCTGCAGGCGCTGAATGCGCTCGGCGAGCTGACCCGCCGCTATCCGAACACGCGCTATGCCTCCGACGCGCGGCTGAAGATCGACCTCGTCAACGATCACCTCGCCGGCAAGGAGATGGAAATCGGTCGCTTCTACGAGACGCGCGGCCAGTGGCTGTCGGCGACGCTGCGCTTCCGCACCGTCATCGACAAATATCAGACGACCACCCACACGCCCGAGGCGCTGATGCGCCTGACCGAGAGCTATCTGTCGCTCGGCCTGCCCGACGAGGCGCAGAAAGCGACCGCGGTGCTCGGCGCGAACTATCCCGGCACGCCGTGGTACGATCAGGCGTACAAGCTGATGCAGAAGCATCCGCCGCAGGCCGTCGCGCCGGTTCCGCCCGGGCAGCAGATCGTGCCGGTCGGTACGCCGGGCGCACAGACGCTGTCGCTGCCGGGGCAGTCCGGCACGGCGACGCCCAAGGCGGAAGCGCCCGCGCCGCCGACCCCGGTCGCGCCGAGCGGCGGCACCACCGGCGCGCCGGTACCGACGACGGAAACGCCGACGACCTGACGAAACGGGCCGGCGCGTCCGCACTTTCGCGCGGAAACAGAACATTTAAGGATCAACATCGCCGCAAGGCACGCTATACCGGCGGCGATGCTGACTGCGCTGTCCATTCGCGATGTGGTGCTGATCGAGGCGCTCGATCTGGAATTCGGAGCGGGGCTCGACGTGCTGACCGGCGAGACCGGTGCGGGCAAGTCGATCCTGCTCGATGCGCTGGGCCTCGCGCTCGGCGGTCGCGGCGAGACCGGTCTGGTCCGCCACGGCGCGACTCAGGCGGTCGTCACCGCCACTTTCGATCCTCCGACCGGCCCGCTCGCCGCGGTGCTCGACGACAATGGCGTCGAGATCGAGCCCGGCGAACCGCTGCTCATCCGCCGGATCGTCAAGGCGGATGGCGGCAGTCGCGGCTTCGTCAACAACCAGCCCGCCGGGGCCGCGCTGTTGCGCGAGATGGCGCCGATGCTCGTCGAGATCCACGGCCAGCACGACGATCGCGGCCTGCTCAACCCACGCGGACATCGCGCGCTGCTCGATGCGTTCGGCCGCGTTGATCCGGGCGACACCGCCCGGGCCTGGGCGACGTATCGTGCGGCCGAGGCGCAACTCGCCACCGTGCAGGCGGAGATCGAAACCGCGGCGCGCGATCGCGAATGGCTGGAACATGCGGTCGGCGAACTCACCGCGCTCGCCGCCGAGCCCGGCGAGGAAGAGGCGCTTGCCGACAAGCGTCGCGGCATGCAGCGCGCCGAGAAGGTCGCCGACGATCTCGCCGCAATCGATACGTATCTGGAAGGGTCCGACGGCGGCCTCGCCCGCTTGCGCCAGGCCGCGCGGGTGCTGGAGCGGGTCGCGGGTGACCATGCCGCGCTGGCGGAGGCGCTGGCGGCGATCGACCGCGCGGTGATCGAGGCATCGGCGGCGGAGGACCAACTGGCCGAGGCGCGTCGCGACCTCGCCTTCGATCCCCGCGCGCTGGAGGATGACGAGGCGCGATTGTTCGAATTGCGCGGGATGGCGCGCAAGCACCGCGTCCAGCCGGACGATCTCACGGCGCTGACCGAAGACCTACGCACGAAGCTCGAACGGCTCGATGCGGGCGAGGACGGCATCGCCCTGCTCGAAACCGCCGTCGCCGCGGCGCGCGCCGATTACGATGCCGCGGCGGACGTGCTGTCGCTGCGCCGCCATGCCGCCGCCGAGAGACTCGACGCGGCGGTCGCGGGGGAGCTGGCGCCGCTGAAGCTCGATGCCGCGCGGTTCCGGACCGTGGTCGTCACCGCGCCGCGGGACGGCTGGTCGTCGCACGGCAAGGACCGCGTCGAGTTCGAGATCGCGACCAACCCCGGCGCGCCGTTCGCGCCGCTCGCCAAGATCGCGTCGGGCGGCGAGCTGTCGCGCTTCATCCTCGCGCTCAAGGTGGCGCTGGCCGAAGAAGGCGGCGCGGCGACGATGATCTTCGACGAGATCGACCGCGGCGTCGGCGGTGCGGTCGCCAGCGCGATCGGCGAACGGCTCGCGCGCCTCGCGGAGCATACCCAGTTGCTCGTCGTCACCCATTCGCCGCAGGTCGCGGCGCGCGGTGCCGAGCATCTGCTGATCGCCAAGAGCCACGACGGCACTGTCACCCGCACCGGCGTCCGCGTCCTCGGCGAGGCGGAACGCCGCGAGGAGATCGCCCGCATGCTGTCGGGGGCGACGGTGACCGACGAGGCGCGTGCGCAGGCGGAACGGTTGCTGGAGACGGCGTAAGCCGGGCGCTGCCCCCCTCCCGATCGCCCCGTCGCCCGGACATGATCCGGCGCGACGGAGCCGCTGATCGGTCAGAGCGTGCCGGTACCGCCGGTCGCCCCGAACACGCTGCCGCTGGTGAAGCTGATCGCCGGGTCCGCCAGCGCCACGTAGAGCCCGGCGAGTTCGACCGGCTGGCCGGCGCGGCCGAGCGGGGTGTCCTGCCCGAACTCGCCCATCTTGCCCGGCAATTGTCCGCCCGCGACCTGCAGCGGCGTCCACACGGGTCCCGGCGCGACCGCGTTGACGCGGATCCCCTGTTTGGCGACCTGCTTCGCCAGCCCCTTGGTGAAGATCAGGATGCCGCCCTTGGTGGTCGCATAGTCGAGCAGTTCCTCGCCCGGATCGACCGAATTGACCGAGGCGGTGTTGATGATCGAGGCGCCCGGCTTCATCAACGGCAGCGCCGCCTTCGACAGGTGGAACATCGCATAGAGATTGGTCTTCATCGTCCGGTCGAACTGTTCGGCGCTGATGTCCGCGATCGAGGCCTTGGACTGCTGATAGGCGGCGTTGTTGACGAGGATGTCGAGCCCGCCGAGTTCGCGATTGGCGCGCGCGATCAGGTCGCGGCAGAATTTTTCGTCGGTCAGGTCGCCCGGGATCAGCACGACCTTGCGCCCCTCGCCGCGGAGCAGGCGCGCGACGTCCTGCGCGTCCGGCTCCTCGGTCGGATAGTAATTGATCGCGACGTCGGCGCCCTCGCGCGCGAAGGCGATCGCCGCGGCCCGACCGATGCCCGAATCGCCGCCCGTGACCAGCGCCTTGCGTCCGGTGAGCCGGCCCGATCCGCGATAGCTCGTCTCGCCGCAGTCCGGCACCGGCTTCATGTCCCGCTGCAACGCCGGCCATTTCTGCCGCTGCTCCGGGAACGGCTGGCTGGTGTACTTCGTCTGCGGATCGGACGCGGGCGCCGGGGTTTGCGCAAAGGCCGGTACCGCGGCAGCGGCGACACCGGCGACGGCGGCGCCCTTGAACAGGTCGCGGCGGTTGGTCTGGTCGGTCATGGCGGAAGCTCCCGAATTGTCCCCGCCACAATCGCCGGTGGCGCCGGATGGTTCATCCGTGCCGGACAAATGATGTGACTTGCCAATGCCATGGCCGGCAGCGAGGGGGAGCGCCGATGACCGCTCGCGATATCGAATCCCGCATCGCGTTGGCGATGCTGCCGCTCGGCGCGGTCCTGACGCTGGTCTCGGCGGTCGGGCTGATCGGCGCCATCGGATTGGCGGGGATGCTGCTCTGGCGCTGGCCGGCCGATGCGGGCTGGTGGCTGGCGTGGACCGCGGCCGCGGCGATCGCCGCGCTATATGTGCTGCGCAAGGGGATCGAGACGATGAGCACCTTCGACTGGCGCATGGCGATCGCGCCGCTGGTCGTCGGTGCGGCGGTGGCGTCCGCCTGCCCGTTCTGGTGGCTGTGAGGTCTTGCGGGACCGGCCTGCTCTCTCCTACCCCGGCGGCATGACCGATCTGCCGAAGACGCCCCAGCAGGCTGCCGACGAACTGGCGTCGCTCGCTGAAACGATCGCCCACCACAACCGGCGCTATCATACCGAGGATGCGCCCGAGATTTCGGACGCGGACTATGACGCGCTCGTCCGCCGCAACAATGCGCTGGAGGCGGCGTTTCCCGATCTCGTCCGTGCCGATTCGCCGAGCCGGCAGGTCGGCGCCGCCCCCGCCGCACATCTCGCCAAGGCCCCCCACGCGCGGCCGATGACCAGCCTCGACAATGCCTTCGCCGACGTGGACGTCGCCGAATTCGTCGGGCGCATCCGCCGGTTCCTGAAGCTCGACGACGACGAACCGGTGATGCTCACCGCCGAACCCAAGATCGACGGCCTCTCCTGTTCCCTGCGCTACGTCGACGGCGTGCTGGAACAGGCGCTGACCCGCGGCGACGGGCGGATCGGCGAGGACGTCACCGCCAATGTCCGCCATATCGCCGACATCCCGGTGTCGCTGCCCGATGCCCCTGCCGTGTTCGAAATCCGCGGCGAGGTCTATATGGCGAAACCGGCGTTTGCCGCGCTCAACGCACGATTGCGCGACGAGGCCGAGGACCCGGCGAAGGCGCGCCAGTTCGCCAATCCGCGCAACGCCGCGGCGGGGTCGCTCCGCCAGAAGGACCCGCAGGTCACCGCCGGCCGGCCATTGCGCTTCTTCGCCTGGGGCTGGGGCGATCACAGCGCGCTGCCCGCGTCGACGCAGGCGGAGATGATGCGGCGCATCCGCGCATGGGGGTTCCGCGTCGCCGACGACGACCTGGTCGCGCCGGTGCGCCCGAATATCGCCGAGGCCGGCGATGCCGGGGCGGCGCTCGGCACCTATCGCGCGATCGAGGCGCAGCGCGCCGACCTGCCGTTCGATATCGACGGCGTCGTCTACAAGCTCGACCGGCTCGACTGGCAGGAGCGGCTCGGCACCGTCGGCCGCGTGCCCCGCTGGGCGATCGCGCACAAATTTCCGGCCGAACAGGCGCAGACCACGCTGGAGCGGATCGACATCCAGGTCGGCCGCACCGGCGCGCTGACCCCGGTCGCGCGGCTGGAGCCGGTGACGGTCGGCGGGGTCGTCGTCACCAACGCGACCCTCCACAACGCCGACGAAATTGAAAGGCTAGGCGTACGCGAGGGCGACCGCGTCGTCGTGCAGCGCGCCGGCGACGTCATCCCGCAGATCGTCCAGAACCTCACCCCCGACACGGATCGCCCGGCCTGGCCCTTCCCCCGCGCCTGCCCCGATTGCGGATCGGCGGTGGAGCGCGAGGAGGGCGAGGTCGTCTATCGCTGTACCGGCGGCCTGATCTGTCCGGCGCAGCGCGTCGAGCGGCTGATCCATTTCGTCTCGCGGCATGCCTTCGACATCACCGGGCTCGGCGCGACGCTGATCGAGGCGTTCTTCACCGACGGGCTGATCCAGGCGCCGGCCGACATCTTTCGCCTGACCGAGGAGCAGCTCGCCGCGCGGAAGAAGGACGGACGGGTGTGGGCGGCGAACGTCATCGCCGCGATCGAGGCTCGCCGCACCATCGCGCTCGACCGCTTCCTGTTCGCGCTCGGCATCCGCCACGTCGGCGAGATCACCGCGCGCGACCTCGCCCGCCGCTATCGCTCGGCACGCGCGCTGGGCGCGATGCTACGCCACGCGGTGTTTCTCCACCGGCAGACGCAGCCGGTGATCGGCGAGACCGACCGCAAGTTCGTCCTGCGCCGCGACAAACTGCTGGTCACTGCGATCGAGACGCCGGGCATCGGACCCGAGGTCGCCGGCGCGCTGATCGGCTTTTGCGCCGAACCTCACAACCACGCCGCCGTGTTCGACCTGCTGCGCCAGGTCCGCCCCGCCGACGTCGTCTGGGAAACGCGCGCCTCGCGGGTTAGCGGCAAGACGCTGGTCTTCACCGGCAAGCTCGAAACGCTCAGCCGCGACGAGGCCAAGGCACAGGCCGAGGCGCTGGGCGCGCGCGTGTCGGGCTCTGTTTCCGCCAAGACCGACATGGTCATCGCCGGCGCAGATGCAGGGTCGAAACTGAAGAAGGCGGGCGACCTGGGGGTGGAGGTCATCAGCGAGGCCCAATGGGCGGAAATCGTGGCCGAAACGGTATAGTATGCGCTAGCCGAGCGTTGCTTTTTTGCAACGCACAATCAACGACTTTTGCGTGGAACCAAACGCGACTGGCAACTGTCACGGAACAGAAATACTGCAAGCGCAGGGGCGCGGCGACGGCAAAAGATCCGGGCCGCGATTCCGAGCAGATGCTCAAAGGGGACATAACGAAATGCGAAACAACCTTTTCCTAGGGGTGGCCGCGGTCGCGCTCATCGCGCCGGCTGCCGCATCCGCCCAGGAGACGACCTCGACGATCCGCGGCACCGTGACCGCGAACGGCGCGCCCGTCGCGGGCGCGACGGTGGTCGTCATCAACGTCCCCTCGAACACGCGCGCCCAGACGACGACCGGTACGGACGGATCGTTCACGCAGACGGGCCTGCGAGTCGGCGGCCCCTTCACCGTCGAAGTGACGAGCCCGCAGGGCAACACCACCGTCACCGACATCTTCACGATCTCGCAGCAGGCATATGAGCTGCCGGTCGACCTGACCGCAGGCGCCGAGGCCGGCGGCGACATCGTCGTGACCGCACGCTCGATCGCGGGTGCCGGAACGGTGGGTACGGCGCTGCGTACGGTTTTGACCCAGGAAGACATCCGCAAGGTCGCCTCGGTCAATCGCGACATTCGCGACATCGAACGTCGTGACCCGCTGGCGACCCTCGACCTGACGAACAGCCGTGCGGTGAGCTTCGGTGGCGTCAACCCGCGCTTCAACCGCTTCACCATCAACGGTGTGCAGGTCGGCGACAGCTTCGGCCTCAACTCGGACGCCAACCCGACCGGTCGCGGCCCCGTGCCGTTCGACGCCATCGGTCAGGTGTCGGTATCCATCGCCCCGGTCGATATCCGTCAGGGCAACTTCCAGGGCGGTGCAATCGACACCGTGCTGTTGTCGGGAACGAACGAGTTCCACGGCACTGGCTTCTATTCGCAGAGCCGTGACGATTGGCAGGGCAGGCGGATCGGTTCGGAACGTGTCAACAATCTGCCGGATTACAATTCCGAAACCTACGGCGCGACGCTTTCCGGGCCGCTGATCGCCGACAAGCTGTTCTTCATGGTGTCGGCGGAGCGCAACACCGATCCCCGCCCGCTCGCCACGACCAGCATTACGCAGGTGCCCGGCGTCACGCAGGCTCAGGTCGATCAGATCAGCTCGATCGCCCAGAGCGTGTATGGCTACAACCCGGGCGCGTTCACGTCGATCAACAACCAGAAGGACGAAAAGATCGTCGGCCGGATCGACTGGAATATCACCGATCGCCAGAAGCTCTCTCTGTCGTACATCAACGCCTATGAATCGAGCACCGTCGCTCAGGGCACGAGCCAGTCGACGACCACGCCTGCGGTCGGTCTAGCGTCGAACTATTACCAGCGCAGCGTTCTGCTGCGGTCGGGTATCGCCCAGCTGAATTCCGACTGGACGGACAACTTCTCGACCGAAACCCGATTCCTGTACCAGTACAACAAGGTTGGTCAGGACCCGTTGCTCGGCACGAATTTTGCCCAGTTTTCCGTATGTACGGCGCCGACCAGCGTCGTTTCCGGGACCAATTCCGTAAGCAATTGCGGCACCGGCAATTCGCAGGTCATCTTCGGACCGGACATCAGCCGTCAGGCCAACCAGCTGTTCTTCGACAATTGGGGCGGTTCGATCCAGGCGCGTTACACCGCGGAAGGCCACGAAATTAAGGTGCTGGCGGAAGTGAACGCCAAGCGGACCTTCAACTATTTCCTGCAGCGCCTAAACGGCGCCTATTATTTCGACTCGATCGCGGATTTCCAGAATCGTTCCGCATCGCAGTTCGACTATGCCAATGCGGTGTCGCTCAATCCGACGGACGCGGCGTCGGACTTCCGCTACCAGCAGTATACGTTCGGTTTGCAGGACACGTGGGAAGTCACGGATGCGCTGCAGCTGACGTATGGCGTGCGGTACGACTTGTACGCGCAGCGTTCGCCGGTGGCAGCGAACACGTCGTTCTTCAATCGCTATGGGTTCTACAACACCAAGACCTACAAGGGTCTCGACAACTGGCAGCCGCGCATCAGCGCGCAGTGGAAGCCGGTGCATGACCTGTCGATCCGCGCATCCGCGGCGGTCTTTGGCGGCGGCTCGCCGGACATCTATCTGTCGAACAGCTATTCGAACACCGGTGTCCTGACCAACCGCATCACCACGATGACGCGTGCGGCAGCGGTAGCTGGCACGGTGCCGGGCTCGCTCGCGACCTCCACCTGCACCGCAACCTACGTGGGCGCCAATGCCGCGCTCTGCACGGCCGGCCTGAACAACGTATCGGGAACGTCGATCCCGGCGGCGATCAGTTCGTACCTCGCCAACACGCCCGCAGGTGGCAACCCCGCGCCGACCAATGCGCTTGCGCAGGATTTCAAGCTGCCGTCGGTGACAAAACTCACCGCGTCGGCAGACTATAAGCTGTTCGGGTTCAATGTCGGCGCGACGTATCTGTACACGAAGACCAATCAGGCTGTGACGTTCACGGACCTGCGTTCGGTCGTCATCGGTACGCTGCCTGACGGCCGTCCTCGCTATGGCAGCCGTACGACCTTCGCAGATACCAACCAGGACATCCTGCTCACCAATACGACGAAGGGCCGGAGCCACATCTTCGTGGCGCATTTCGACAAGGAGTTCGATTGGGGCCTGTCGTTCGGCGGCAGCTACACCTATCAGGACGTGAAGGACGTCAGCCCGGCTGCGTCGTCGACGGCGTCGTCCAATTATTTCAACGTCGCGATGTCGGATCCCAACAACGCGACGCTGGGAACGTCCGCCGACCAGACGAAATGGGCGTTCAAGTATAACGTCGGTTTCGACCATGCCTTCTTTGGCGACTATAAGACGACGATCCAGCTCTTCGGCGAGACGCGGGCAGGACGCCCGTTCAGCTACACCATGCAGAGCCCGGTCAACGGCCGTTCGTCGGTGTTCGGAACGATCGGTGGCCCCGGCCTCGGCACCAACTCCGATCAGCGGTTCCTGCTCTATGTGCCGACCAGCACCACCGATCCGCTGGTCAGCTACGACACCGCCGATACGGCCAATGCGCTCAACGGCCTGATCGAGAGCACGAAGCTGAAGGACTATCGCGGCAAGATCGCGGCGCGGAACATCGACCGCAATCGCGCCTTCACGCGTATCGATCTTCACCTCGAGCAGGAGATCCCGACGTTCATCGGCAAATCGCGCCTGTCGATCTTCGGCGACATCGAGAACCTGCCGAACCTGCTGAACAGCGACTGGGGTGGCCTGCGCCAGCTCGCATTCCCGCAATATGCTCCGGTCGTGCAGGTGCAGTGCCTCACCGCCCCGGCAGCTACCGGCGTGGCCGGCACCGTAGCAGCAAACACCTCGCAGGCGTGCGCGCAGTATCGCTATTCCAGCTACCGCACGCCCGGCACGGGGTTCACGAGCATCAACAACTCGCTCTACCTCGTCCGTATCGGCGCCCGCTTCTCGTTCTAACGAGGGCATCGCTTTACGGCTCACCGGGCCGCCGCTCCTCACCGGGAGCGGCGGCCCTTCTTTTTTGCACCCTTGGCCCGGCGCGTGTAGAGACCGCGGCGACATGGCGACCCTTCCCGCCCCACACCGCCCGGCGCTCAACGTGCGTCCGTTTTTCGAGAACAAGAGCCGTGCGTTCTGGACGTTGCAGGCGGTCGGCTGGACCGGCTATCTGCTGCTCCGCGGCGCGTCGTCGCTGACCAACCTGTCGCTGGAGGCGATTATCCCCGTGCTCGTCGAGGCGATCACGGGCTATTGCGTGACACTGCTGCTCTCGACGTTCTACGGCTATTTCCGGGGCCTGCCGCGCGTACCGGGGCTGATCCTGACGATCGTCGCCTTCGCCGGCGCGACGCTGTTCTGGGCGTTCCTCGACGCCTTCACTTGGTCGCTGATCCAGAACGGCCAGCCCGGAGTCACGCTGCCGCGCCTGCTCGCCGCCTTCTACGTCACCTTCACCGCACTGTTCGGCTGGTCGGCGCTGTATTTCGGGATCAATTTCTACCTGATCGTCGAGGATCAGATCGACCAGATGCAGCATCTGGAGAACCAGGCGTCCTCGGCGCAGCTGGCGATGCTGCGCTACCAGCTCAACCCGCATTTTCTGTTCAACACGCTTAATTCGATCTCGACGCTGGTGCTGCTCAAGCAGACCGAAAGGGCGAATGCGATGCTGAGCCGGCTGTCGTCGTTCCTGCGGTATACGCTGGCCAACGAACCGACCGCGCACGTCACGGTGGCGCAGGAGGTGGAGACGCTGAAACTGTATCTCGAGATCGAGAAGATGCGGTTCGAGGAGCGGCTGCGGCCGAAGTTCGAGATCGACCAGGCCGCCGAACGCGCCCGCCTTCCCTCGCTGCTGCTCCAGCCGCTGGTCGAGAATGCGATCAAATATGCGGTCAGCACGCAGGAGGAAGGCGCGGAAATCTGCGTTCGCGTGCGGCTCGCCGGGGATCGCGTGCAGATCGGCGTATCCGACACCGGACCGGGTTTGCAGGACGGTCGTCCGATGCCAAGCCTTTCAACCGGCGTAGGTCTCCCCAATATTAGGGAGCGGCTGGTGCAGGCTTATGGCCCGGACCACCGTTTCGAGACGCGTACCGCGCCGGCTGGAGGCTTTTCGGTGGAGATCGAGATTCCCTTCCAGCTCGACGATCTGAGTAGAGAGGCCGCATGACGATCAGAACCATCCTGGTGGACGACGAACCACTCGCGATCCAGGGCCTGGAGCTCAGGCTCCAGGCACATGATGATATCGAGATCATCGAGAAATGCTCCAACGGCCGCGAGGCGATCCGGGCGATCAAGACGCACAAGCCCGACCTCGTCTTTCTCGACATCCAGATGCCCGGGTTCGATGGCTTTTCGGTGGTGCAAGGGCTGATGGAGGTCGAGCCGCCGCTGTTCGTGTTCGTCACCGCTTATTCCGACCACGCGCTGCGCGCGTTCGAGGCGCAGGCGGTCGACTATCTGATGAAGCCCGTCGAGGAAGCGCGGCTTGCCGACACGATCGAGCGGGTGCGGCAAAGGCTCAGCGAGAAGCGGGGCGTCGAAGAGGTCGAGAAGCTGAAGGAGGTGCTCGCCGAGCATGCGCCGGAAGCCGCCGCGGACATGGTCGACGGCGGTGATGCGGTCAGCGCCAATCGCTTCGAAAAGCTCATCAATATCAAGGATCGCGGCCAGATTTTCCGCGTCGACGTCGACACGATCGAGCGGATCGATGCGGCGGGCGATTACATGTGCATCTACACCGGCGACAACACGCTGATCCTGCGCGAGACGATGAAGGATCTGGAAAAGCGGCTCGACCCTCGACGATTCCAGCGGGTGCATCGCTCGACGATCGTCAACCTGGATCTGGTCAAGCAGGTCAAGCCGCACACCAATGGCGAGTGCTTCCTGGTGCTCGATTCGGGTGCGAGCGTGAAGGTCAGCCGTAGCTATCGCGACGTGGTGGCGCGCTTCGTCCACTGATCGGTGGGACGGTCCTCGCCGTGAGGACCGTCCTCGCGGACTAGATCGAGCGACGACCGGTGAAGAGCTGGACGAGGCCGACGATGATCGCGATCACCAGCAGGATGTGGATCAGTCCGCCGGCGACGTGGAGCGAGAAGCCCAGCAGCCAGAGGATCAGCAGGATTACGGCGATCGTCCACAACATCGTACAGGGTCCCTTCCCGAGCGCCTGACCGACAGGGCCGGCGTCGGGCAATAAAACGTTACGCAGGCGATGCGAGTTCGGCCCGACGCGACGAAGTGCGGCCGATCAGGCGGACAGGATTGCCTGCGCCCGCGGGGCCAGCCAGTCGACGGCGGCGGCGTGAATGCCGGGTGCGGCCACCATCACCCCGAATGCGGTCGGGTTCGGCTTGTTGTAGCGCAGCGGCGCACCAACGGCATCGGTGACGGCCGCGCCGGCCTCCGCCGCGATCACCGCCGCCGCAGCGATGTCCCATTCGTTGCCCCAGCGCAGTGTCGCGACCAGATCGGCTTCGTCCGCCGCCACCATCGCCATCCGCAGCGCGATCGAGTTGGGCTTGTGGACCATCGTCAGGTGGCGGTCGATCTTGGGCAAGGCGTCGGTCGGCACCCGGGCGCCATCGAGGATCGTGCGGTTTCCCGCGTGGAGCGGCATCCCGTTGCGCTGCGCCCCCTGCCCCGCCGTCGCGCTCCACCGTTCGCGGCGCGCGGGGGCGTCGAGCACGCCGATCGTCGCACGACCATCCTCGACCAGCGCGATCGACACCGCCCAGCCCTCGCGCCCGCGGATATAGTCGCGCGTGCCGTCGATCGGATCGACGACCCAGACCCGAGACTGCGACAGCCGCTCGGGACTGTCCACCGTCTCTTCGGACAGCCAGCCGGCATCGGGGAGCAATCCCTCCAGCCGCGCCCGCAGCATACGATCGACGTCGAGATCGACCTCACATACCGGGCTGCCGGGCGTCTTCTCCCAGCGCGAGAAATCGGTACGCCAGCGGGCGAGCGCCATCTGCCCGGCCTCATGCGCGACCTGCGCCACCGCTGCGGTCAGATCGGCGCGCGGATCAGCCACCCGCGACGGTCATCCCGTCGATGCGCAATGTCGGCACGTTGGTGCCGTAGCGGAACTCCAGATCGTTGGCCGGCGTCAGCGCGCGGAACATATCCTTGAGGTTGCCCGCGATGGTGAATTCCGCAACCGGCCCGGCGATCTGCCCGCCCACAATACGGAAACCCGCCGCGCCACGACTGTAATCGCCGGTGACGCCGTTGACGCCCTGGCCGATCAATTCGGTGACGTAGACGCCGTCGGCGATGTCCTCGATCAGCGTGGCGACCGGGATAGTGCCGGCCTGCATGTAGAGGTTACTCGGCGACACGCCGGGGGAGCCGCCGACGCCGCGGGCGGCGTGGCCGGTCGGTTCGAGGCCGAGCTGCCGCGCCGAGCCGCTGTCGAGCAGCCATGTTTCGAGCATGCCGTTCTCGATCAATGCGACCGGCGACACCGGCAGGCCCTCGCCATCGAACGGCCGCGAGCGCAGGCCGTGCGGACGATGCGGATCGTCGCGGATCGTGACGCCGGAGGCGAAGACCTGCGTGCCGAGCGCGTCGAGCAGGAAGCTGGTCTTGCGCGCGATCGCCTGCCCCGAGATCGATCCCGTCAGATGACCGAGCAGCGATGCGCCGACGCGCGGGTCCATGACGACGGGCATCGCCCCGCTGGTGACGCGGCCGGGATTGATCCGCGCCACCGCGCGTTCGCCGGCGCGGCGGCCGATCTCCTTGGCGCTTTCGAGATGCGCGCGCTTGCGGGCGGCATGATGCGCGTAATCGCGCTCCATGCCGGCCGCGGCATCGCCGGCGAGGACGCTGGCCGAAAGGCTGTAAGCGGTGGCGGCATAGGCACCGGCGAAGCCGTGGCTGGTCGCGAGCGCCCAGACCGAACGCGACGCGCTCGCCCCGCCGCCCTCGCTGTTGGTGACGCCGGGCACCGCGCGCGCCGCATCCTCGGCCGCCAGCGCCAGTTCGCGCAATTCGGTCGGCGTCAGCGTGCCGCCGTCGTCGAGATCGAGCAGCGGCGGCGCGCCGTGCATCAGCCGGTCCTGCGGGGCGAGGCCCGACCATCGATCCTCCGGCGCCTCACGCGCCATCGCCACGGCGCGCTCGACCAGCGCGGCAACCGCATCGCCGGAAAGGTCGGAGGTCGACACGCTCGCCGAACGACGGCCGACGAAGACGCGCAGGCCGAGTTCCTCGCTTTCGGACCGGCCGACGTCCTCCAGCGCGCCCAACCGTACGGACAGGTCGAGCGAGGCATCGGCGGCGAAGACGGCGTCGGCAGCATCCGCGCCGGCTCTCGTGGCGCGGGAAACGATATCGGCGGCGCGGTCCCGCGCCTGATCTGGGGTCAGCATCGCCCCGACTTAAGGGCGTGGCGCCGGCGATGCTAGGCCCTGCGCGCGATCGAATCGTGCCGGCGTCACAGCGACGTACCGACGACCGCACAAGCGAGGAACATCAGCAGGCCGGCGAAGCGGTTGCTGCGAAAGCGGTCGAGCGGGTTGCGGCCATCCGCGGGACGGAGGGTCGCGACCTGCCAGCCGAGATGCACGGCCATCGGTGCCAGCGCGAGCAGGACGAGCGGATCGGGCCGCACCAGCCACAGCGCCGCGCCCCAGAGGGCGATGGCGGCGGTGTAGAAGGCTGCGGTGCCGCCCCTGACGTGCGCGCCCATCCGCAAGGCCGACGAGCGGACGCCGATCAGCGCATCGTCCTCGCGATCCTGCAAGGCGTAGATCGTGTCATAGCCGATCACCCAGGCGATGCAGCCGGCGTAGAGCAGCCACATCGGCAGCGAGAGGTCGCCGGCCACCTCGCTCCACCCGACCAGCGCCGCCCAGGAGAAGACGAGGCCGAGCCATGCCTGCGGCCACCAGGTGATGCGTTTCATGAACGGATAGGCCGCGACCGGCGCGATGCTGGCGAGCGATACGATTTGGGCAATGCCGCGTAGCTGGACGAGCACGACGAGGCCGACGAGGCACAGGGCGAGCAGCCACGCCCAGGCGAGCTTTAGAGATACGAGGCCGCTGGGGATGGGACGCGCGCGCGTACGGGCAACCTGCGCATCGAGATCGCGATCGACGATATCGTTGTAGACACAGCCGGCGCCGCGCATCGCGATGCTGCCGGCGAGGATCCACAGGATCAGCGGCCAGCGCTGCGGGAGGCCGCCGGCCAGCCCCACCGCCCATGCCCCCGGCCAGAACAGCAGCCACCAGCCGATCGGCCGGTCGAACCGGGCGAGCAGCGCCAGTCCCCGCAGCGAGGACGGCAGGCGGGCGACGAGGCCGCGGTGTTCGCTGTCGGGGACGATCTCGGCTGACATGCCCTGCCTTTGCCGCGGGGCGGGCCTTGGCGGCAAGCAGGCTTTTCGAGCGGGTTCGGCTTTTGCCTCGCTATCGCCGCGAACTTGCGGCACTCGCAGGCGATGATCGGGTTATCGGTGGCCGTCGGGCGGTTCGTGGAGGCGCTGTTCTGGGCGATCCTGCGCGTCGCGGGGGTGGTCACCGTTGCGGTCGTCGCCGTCGCGGCGGCATCCTTGCTCGCCTGGATCGTCGCGCGCAAATTATGGGCGCGTCAGAAGCGAAAGGGAGAGCGACCATGACCGCGACACCGGCCTGGCCGCCGCAATCGACCCCACGCCTGTTCGTCGAGCAGCCGCTCGCTGCAGGTCCGCTGCGGATCGATGGGCCGGCGGCGCATTATCTAGTGTCGGTGATGCGGATGGCGCCGGGCGATCCGGTGAAGCTGTTCGACGACGTGACCGGCGAATGGCTCGCCACTGCGGCGCAGGTCGGCAAGCGCGACCTCATTGTGGACGTGTCGACACTCCTACGCCCGCGCGAGCCGGTGCCGGACCTGTGGTTGTGCGCGGCGCCGTTGAAGAAGGGGCGCGTCGACTGGCTCGCCGAGAAGGCGTGCGAGCTCGGCGTCGACCGGCTGGTGCCGGTCATCACCCAGCGCACGATCGTCGATCGCCCGAAGACCGAACGACTGCGCAGTCACATGATCGAGGCGGCCGAACAATGCGCGCGTACCGCTTTGCCGAGCCTCGCCGAGCCGGTGAAGCTCGCCGCGCTGCTGCGCGACTGGCCGCGCGAGCGCCACCTGTTCTTCGCCGACGAGGCGGGCGGCGCCCCGGCCATGGAAGTGATGCGCGCGCATCCCGGTCCGGCGGCGATCCTGATCGGGCCGGAGGGCGGCTTCACCGATGACGAACGGCAGGCCATTCGCGCGCTGGATCAAGGGGTTGCGATCAGCCTCGGGCCGCGCATCCTGCGCGCCGACACCGCGGCCGCGGCGGCGGTATCGCTGTGGATGGCGGCGATCGGCGACTGGTAGGAAGTCTGGCTGGCGTACCCGTTGATCCGCGCGTAAGGGCGCGCTCATGACGACCAAGACCGAAAGCGCCAAGGACTCGCCGATCATCGAGTCGCGGGACCAGCTGATCGCCAGTTTCGCCAGGGGCGAAAAGCCGCGCGACCGGTGGCGGATCGGTACGGAGCACGAGAAGTTCGTCTATCGGAACGGCGACCATGGCGCGCCGAGCTGGGGCGAAGCGGGCGGCATCCGGGCGCTGCTGATCGAGCTGCAGCAATATGGCTGGCTGCCGGTCGAGGAAGGCGGCAACCTGATCGCGCTGAACGGCGCCGACGGCAGCGTCAGCCTCGAGCCGGCGGGACAGTTCGAACTGTCGGGCGCACCGCTCGACAATCTGCACCAGACCTGCGCCGAGACCGGCCGGCATCTGGAGCAGGTGAAGGCGGCGGGCGAGAAGCTGGGGATCGGCTTCCTCGGCCTCGGCATGTGGCCCGACAAGCGCCGCGACGAACTGCCGATCATGCCCAAGGGGCGCTATGCGATCATGCTGCGCCACATGCCACGCGTCGGCTCCATGGGCCTCGACATGATGCTGCGGACCTGCACGATCCAGGTGAACCTCGACTATGCGTCCGAGGCGGACATGGTGAAGAAGTTTCGCGTCGGGCTCGCATTGCAGCCGCTGGCGACGGCATTGTTTGCCAATTCGCCATTCACCGAGGGCAAGCCCAACGGCTTCCTGTCGTACCGCAGCCATATCTGGTCGGACACCGATCCGGCACGCACCGGCATGCTGCCGTTCGTGTTCGAGGACGGCTTCGGCTATGAGCGCTATGCCGACTATATGCTCGATGTGCCCATGTACTTCGTCTACCGCGAGGGGCGCTATATCGATGCGGCGGGCCTGTCGTTCCGCGACTTCCTGAAGGGCGAACTGTCCGTCCTGCCGGGCGAGAAGCCCAGCCTCGACGACTGGAACGACCATCTGTCCACCGCCTTTCCGGAGGTGCGGCTCAAGACCTTCCTCGAGATGCGTGGCGCGGATGGCGGGCCGTGGAACAAGATCTGCGCGCTGCCGGCCTTCTGGGTCGGGCTTCTGTACGACGATGCCGCGCTCGATGCGGCCTGGGATCTGGTCAAGGACTGGAGCCTGGAGGATCGGCAGACGCTGCGCGATGCGGTGCCGAAGCTGGCGCTGGATGCGCCGTTGCCGGGTGGCGGACGGCTGGGCGATATCGCCGGTCAGGTGCTCGATATCGCGCATGCCGGACTGGCGGCGCGCGGGCGCGCCAATGCGATGGGCGACAACGAAACCGGGTTCCTCGACCCGCTGCGCGAGATCGTGCGGTCGGGCAAGGTGCCCGCGCAGGTGCTGCTCGACCGCTACAACGGCGAATGGGCCGGCGATCTCGGCCGCGTCTATGGCGAGGCTAGCTTCTAGGGGTCAGTCCAGCCCCAGCGCCGCCTTCGCCACCCGCTCCAGCTCCGGGTCGAGCGGCAGCGGCGTCATGTCGACATGCGCTTCGAGCTGGTCCGCCACCGCGGTCAGCGCATGGATGCGCGCGGCCTTCTTGTCGTTGCCGTTGACGACCACCCAGGGTGCGCCGCCTGTGTCGGTCCGTGCGAACATGTCGTGCATCGCCGACAGATAATCCTCGCGCCGGGAACGGTTGCGGTAATCATCGAGCCCGGTCTTCCAGCGCTTCCACGGGTCGTCGAGCCGGTCCTTGAGGCGCCTGTCCTGCTCCTTCTGCGAGACGTGGACGAACAGCTTGATGAGGGTCGTGCCGCTTTCGACCAGTTCGGCCTCGAAAGCGTTGATCTCGTCATAAGCGCGGCGCCATTCGTCGTCGCTCGCATATTTCTCGACCCGCTCGACGAGGACGCGGCCGTACCAGCTGCGATCGAAGATGGTTATGTCGCCCGGCTCGGGCAGGCGGTTGCGGAAGCGCCAGAGGAAGTCCTGCGCCTTCTCGATCGCGGTCGGTGCTGAGATGGGATGGACCTCGAAATGACGCGGGTCCCATTCGGCGGTGAGGCGCTGGATGATGCCGCCCTTGCCCGCCGCATCCCAGCCTTCGAGCATCACCACCGCGCGGCGGCCATGGATGATATGCGCGACGAGAATCCGTTCGAGCCGATCCTCCAACACGGCGAGATCGCGCTTGTAATGGCCCTTATAGGGTTTGTTCTTCTCGAAATCGGCCAGATCGATCACGACGCGCTCCTTGTCATTCCTCGGGGACGTGAACGTTCCAGGCGCCGCGTGGACGCAGGACGAACCAGTAATAAGCGGCGGACCCCGCGATCTGCGCGGCCGTCATGATGAAGCCGGGGCGCCCCTCGTCCGGATCGAGCCAGCTCGTCCAGACGACATAGACCAGTGCGATCAGCGTGATGACCGGCGCGAGCGGGTAAAGCGGCATGCGATAGCGCGCGTGCGCGGTCGCACCGCTGCGCCGCCCGACCATCGCCGCGACCGCGATGCCGGCATAGATGGCAACGAGCCCGGTGCCGCTGAGCACCAGCAGCAACGTCAGCGGCAGGAAGCAGCAGGCCACCCCCACCCCGCCGACGATCAGCGTGCCGATCCACGGCGAGCCGAAGCGCGGGTGGATCTGCGTCATCCAGCGGTCGAGCGGGCGCCCCCAGCTGCCGTCGCGCGCGGTGCCGTAGAAGAAGCGCGAGCAGGCGAGGATGCAGGCGATGATCGCGTTGACGATCGCGATCACCACCCCGATCGCGATCGCATCCGCCAGCCAGCCCTGACCTCGCATCCGCGCGACGAGCCCGAACGGATCGTCGGCGGTGAGCAATGCGTGGAGGTCGGGCGCGCCCATCAGCACCGCCACCATCGGCACGATCTCGAACAGCAGGGTGAGGACGAGGCTGGCGAGGATCGCCCTGGCGATCAGGCGCGAGGGTTCGCGCATCTCCTCGCCGAAATAGACCGCGGCGCCATAGCCGTTGAGCGCAAAGATCGCGATCGACGTCGCCAGTCCGATCGCCGCGGGCGACGCGGGGACCAGGGAGGCCGCCTGCGGCATCACCGGCGCGGTCAGGAAGGCGGTGAAC
The DNA here is from genome assembly GCF_002292295.1 of Sphingomonas sp. UBA978. Classification (GTDB taxonomy): domain Bacteria; phylum Pseudomonadota; class Alphaproteobacteria; order Sphingomonadales; family Sphingomonadaceae; genus Sphingomonas. The sequence continues at coordinate 441,673 of NZ_DBBS01000020.1, read as the reverse complement.
GGGCGGACGCTGTCGCTCCAGCCGAGCACGACGATCGCGACCAGCGCCAGCACCTCCCCCAGGAGGAAGAGGCCGGTGACCCAGGCGTTGATACGAATCTGCAGCAACGCGACGAAGGTCGAGGCGGCGACGACGGCGACCGCCACCGGCACCTCCGGCAAGCCGGGCCAGACGGTCGACAGCACCGCGCTGATGCCCAGGCCGGCTACTGGGGGGAAGAACAGGTTGTTGAAGACGTTCACGCCGAGCATGACGAAGCCGGCGAGTGGTCCCAGCGTCTTGGCGACCGCGACATATTCGCCTCCGGCGACCGGCCAGGCACTCGACAGTTCCGCATAGACGAAGGCGGTGGCGACGCAGACGATCCCGGCAAGGATCATCGCCCAGACCGCCCCCGTACCGGCGACCTGCAGCATGCCCGGGATGATGACGAAGACCGAGGATGCCGGCGTCGCGACCGACAGCGTCAGGAACAAGACGCCGGTGACGCCGAGGCTGCGGACGAGCGGGGTCGGCGGCTGGGGCTGCATCTGGTCGTCTAACATCGTCCCCCGCCTCTAGCCCCGCCGGGGTAGTGACATGGTTAACCCGGCGGGGGAAGCGGATCGGGCGTGCGCGGGCCTCAGCCGGCCTTGGGCGCCTCGACCTGCGGGGCGAGGCGCAGGTTCAGTTCCTTGAGCTGCTTGGGCGTCGCGAAATTGGGCGCGCCCATCATCAAATCCTCCGCCTTCTGCGTCATCGGGAAGACGATGACCTCGCGGATGTTGGGTTCGTCGGCGAGCAGCATGACGATGCGGTCGATACCGGGAGCCGAACCGCCGTGCGGCGGCGCGCCGAACTTGAAGGCGTTAATCATGCCTGCGAAGTTCGTATCGACGTCCGCCTGCGTGTAGCCGGCGATCTCGAACGCCTTGTACATGATCTCCGGCCGGTGGTTCCGGATCGCACCCGAGGACAGTTCGACGCCGTTGCAGACGATGTCATACTGATAGGCGAGGATGTCGAGCGGGTCCTTCGTTTCCAGCGCGTCCATCTCGCCCTGCGGCATCGAGAAGGGGTTGTGGCTGAAGTCGACCTTCTTGGCGTCCTCGTCATACTCGAACATCGGGAAGTCGACGATCCAGCAGAATTCGAAACGATTCTGGTCGATCAGGCCCAGCGTCTCGCCGACGCGGGTGCGCGCGAGGCCGGCGAGTTTCGCCGCCTGGCCTTCCTTGCCGGCGGCGAAGAACAGGCCGTCGTCCGGGCCGAGGCCGAGGGCGTCGGCCATCGCCGACATCTTGTCCTCGCCATGGTTCTTGGCGATCGGGCCGCCCCATTCGCCGCCCTTGCGGGTCGCATAGCCGAGGCCCGCGAAGCCTTCGGACTGCGCCCAGGCGTTCATGTCGTCGAAGAACTTGCGGCTGCGGTCGGCGGTGCCGGGCGCCGGGATCGCGCGCACGACGTCGCCGGCCTCGACGATCGAGGCGAAGCGGCCGAAGCCCGAGCCGACGAACTGCTCGGACACGTCGCTGATGAGGATCGGGTTGCGCAGGTCGGGCTTGTCGTTGCCGTATTTCAGCATCGATTCGCGATAGGGGATGCGCTTGAACGGCAGCGGCGACACCTGTCGGCCCTTGCCCTGCCAGTCGGCGAATTCCTCGAACACGCCGTGCAGCACGGGCTCGATCGCCTGGAACACGTCTTCCTGCGTGACGTAGCTCATCTCGAAATCGAGCTGGTAGAATTCACCCGGGCTGCGGTCGGCGCGTGCGTCCTCGTCGCGAAAACAGGGCGCGATCTGGAAATAGCGGTCGAAGCCGGCGACCATCAGCAGCTGCTTGAACATCTGCGGCGCCTGCGGCAGCGCGTAGAATTTGCCCGGATGGACGCGGCTGGGGACGAGATAGTCGCGCGCGCCCTCGGGCGAGGAGGCGGTGAGGATCGGCGTCTGGAATTCGGTGAAGCCCTGCCCGATCATGCGTTGGCGGATCGAGGAAATGACCTTCGAGCGCAGCATGATGTTCTGGTGCAGCCGCTCGCGCCGCAGGTCGAGGAAGCGGTAGCGCAGGCGGATATCCTCGGGATATTCAGCATCGCCGGCGACGGGCATCGGCAGTTCCTGCGCATGGCTCTGCACCTCGATCGTGTTCGCCACGACCTCGATCTCGCCGGTCGGCAGGTTCGGGTTGGTCGCCTCGGGCCCGCGCGAGACGACCTCACCGGTGACGGTGACGACCGATTCGACGCGTAGCCGCTCGAGCAGCTCCATCGTCGCGGTGCCGGCCTTGGCGACGATCTGGGTGATGCCGTAATGGTCGCGCAGATCGACGAACAGCACGCCGCCATGGTCGCGCTTGCGATGGACCCAGCCCGACAGGCGAACGGTGTCGCCGACGTTGCTCGCAGTCAGCGCGGCGCAGGTGTGGGTACGATAGGCGTGCATGGTCGTTTTCTTCCGGCAAGATGCGGGCTGTATGATGGGCCGGCGCTTCCCTCCCCATCCCCTCTTTGTCAACCCGCGCGCGTGTGGCTATGGACGGTGGGATGCATATCCACCCGTTGATTACAGACAGCGCGACCCTCGCCAATCTGTGTGCCCGCCTCGCTGAAGCCGACTTCATCACGGTCGATACCGAATTCATGCGCGAGAGCACCTATTACCCGGAACTCTGCCTGATCCAGATCGCCGACGTGAACGAGGCGGCGGCGATCGACCCGATGGCACCCGGACTCGACATGACGCCGCTGCTCGAGCTGCTGACCGAGAATCAGGACGTGCTGAAGGTCGTCCACGCCGGCGGGCAGGATATCGAGATCATCTACAATCTGACCGGCAAGACGCCGCATCCGCTGTTCGACACGCAGGTCGCGGCGATGGCGCTGGGTCAGGGCGAACAGATCGGCTATTCGAACCTGGTCGACAGCTGGCTGGGCATCGTCGTCGACAAGGGCGCGCGCTTCACCGACTGGGCGCGGCGACCGCTGGACGCGCGCCAGATCGAATATGCGATCGGCGACGTCACCCACCTCGCCAAGATCTTTCCGATGATGCTGGAGCGGCTGCGCAAGACCGGGCGCGGCGTTTGGCTCGATCAGGAAATGGAGCGACTCGCCGATCCCGCCAATTACGCCAACGATCCCGATCAGGCGTGGAAGCGGGTGCGGATTTCGGGGCGCAAGCCCGACGTGCTGGGGCGGCTCAAGGCGCTGGCGCGCTGGCGTGAGCTGGAGGCGCAGGGCAAGGACCTGCCGCGCGGGCGGATCGTCAAGGACGAGACGCTGGGCGACCTCGCCGGCCATCCGCCACGCAAGCAGGCGGACCTCGCCAAGGTGCGCGGCCTGTCGGCGACCTGGGCGTCGAACGATATCGGCGGGCGGCTGATGGCGGCGATCGAATCGGCGATGCCGCTGTCGGGCGACGAGCTGCCGCCGCGCGACGACCGCAAGCCGGGGCTGGGCAAGGACGGCGCGCTGGTCGCCGACCTGCTCAAGCTGCTGCTCAAGATTCGCTCGCGCGACATCGACGTCGCCTCGCGCCTGCTGGCGCGATCCGATGAGCTGGAGGCGCTGGCTGCGGGGGTCCGTACGGGCCTGCCGATGCTGGAGGGCTGGCGCTACGACCAGTTCGGGCGCGATGCGGTGGATCTTGTCGAGGGTCGTCTGGGTTTTGCCGTCAAGGGCGGCAAGCTCAAGATGACGCGGACGGAGGATGTAGCATGATGCGGGCTATAATGGTGATGGTGCCGGTGCTGATCGCCGGCTGTGCGACGATGCAGCCGCCGATGGCGGCGCGTGGGCCATGCGTGATCGACGAGCGGGTGAAGATGCGCTTCGCCGGCGTCAAGTTCCGCGAACGGATGCGGCCGGAGATCGAGCATGCGGCGAACGCGGCGATGTCGCGCGTGCTGCGGCCGGACGATGCAGCGACGATGGATTTCCGGGCGGAGCGGCTGAATATCCTGCTGGACGACGGCGGGCAGATCGACGGGCTGCGCTGCGGGTGATCGCAGAGGGTGGGTTCGCGCGGAGACGCGGAGACGCGGAGAAGAAGAGCGTTTGAGGCCGCGGCAGCGACTTCAGACGTTCGTGCGCCTGCGGTCGGACGGCTGCTGTATGGGCGCTTCGCGCAGCTCACTTTCTCTCCGCGTCTCCGCGTGAACCCACCTTCTTTACCCGGCAGTCTCCACCACGGCCTTCCGCCTGAGGGCCGTCGCCAAGGCCGCATGGCGGCGTTCGACCGTCTCCGCGTAGAGCGCGCAGTCGTTGTCCGACAGCGCCAGCGCGACCTTTCCCGGCCGCAGTGTCAGTGTCGCACGTTGCAGCGGGCCGGCGAGGCCGCCGCTGAAGCGCTGGCCGAGGCGGATCGCAAGGCCCCACTGGATCGCCAGCGCAATCTGGCCGGCGTTGGCGAGGCCGGTCAACACGGGATGGGGGACGATGCTGCCGCCGAGGCTGGTGTGCAGCGCCTGCGCCAGCATCGCGCGTTCGGCGATGTCGATCGCCACCCAATTGCCATGCAGCGCGATCTCGAACCCGCGTTCGTCGCGAAATTCCGGGTTGGCGCGCCAGCCGGTGTCGGCGAGCAGGCAGGCGGCATGGCGGATGCGGACGAGTTGCGGATCGTCGTCGGCGAACAGCGGCGCGATCCAGTCGGCGAGCAGGTCGCCATGCTCCGGGAAGCGCCCCAGCAGCCGGCCCTCCTCGCGGGTCGCGACGATCAGCGGGTCGAGCGCGCGGGTCGGCGCGTCGAGCGCGGCGTGGAGCAGCCCTTCGCGCAGGCCCGAGCTGGAGGCGATCGCGCTTGCCGAACCGAGTTCGCGCATCACCACGGCGAGCAGGGCGGTGGCATCGCCGAGTTGCCCAGCACGGACCGACGACATCCCGGGCACCGCACGCAAACGCTGTTTCGACAGATGCGCGATGCTGCGCCCCAGCCGCCCGACGGTTTCGGGCGCCAGCGTATAGCCGTGGATGATCGGCAGCGGATAATGCGTCAGGCTCATGTCGAGCCGGGCGAGCGCGCGCCACGATCCGCCGACCATGTAGAGCGGCAGGCCCCTGCCCCGCCCGGTCCAGCCCGCCTCCTGGATTAGCCGGGTGACGTGACGATCGAAACCGGGGCCGCGCCCCTGCCGCAAGCCTGCGATGCGCAGCACGCCCAGCGGAAAGGACACGCGATCGGTGACGGTGCCGGCGACGACGCGGACGAGTTCGAGGCTGCCGCCGCCGAGATCGCCGACGATGCCGTCCGCATCGGGGATGGCGGAGAGCACGCCCATGCCGGACGCGGTCGCCTCCTGCTCGCCGGAGAGCAATTCGACCTTGAGGCCGAGGTCGCTCGCCGCCTCGATCAGGCGCTGGCCGTTGCTGGCGTCGCGGACCGCGGCAGTGGCGACGGTGCGCAGGCGCGCGTCCATCTCGCGCGCGACCGCGGCGAAACGGCGCAGCGCGCCGATCGCGAGCCTGAGGCTGTCGGCATCGATCGCGCCGGTCGCGGCGAGGCTGCGGCCGAGGCCGGCCATGACCTTTTCGTTGAAGAGGGTCGCCGGCACGCGCGGATGGCCCTGATAGACGACCAGCCGCACCGAGTTGGAGCCGATGTCGATAATGCCGGTGCGGGGATAGGCGCTGGTCATCGCGACCGTCCTGCCGTCACGCCTCGCCACAAAGCGGCGCCGGAGGGGCGGGGACGGCGAGGCAGGGTGGGGAGGACCATCCGCGGCGTTGTGGCGTGTTCGGTGGTGAGCAACAACCCGCTATCGCCGCCGTCGCAGGGCCAGCGTCGGCACTGCGTCGCTTTCCGCCAGCGCCGTGCCGCGTCCGGATAGCGACGGATTGGTCATGAAATAGCGATGGAGGTTGAACGGCTTGTCCCCCGGCACCTCGCGCACGTAGCGGCCGTCCGGCTCCAGCTCCCAGCTTTGTTCGCTGTCGATCAGATTGGCGACCATTACCTGATCAAGCACCTGATCGTGAACGGTCGGGTTTTCGATCGGCAGCATATATTCGACGCGGCGGTCGAAGTTGCGCGGCATCCAGTCGGCCGAGGAGATAAACACCTGCGCGCCGTCGTTGGGCAGCGCGGCACCGTTGCCGAAGCAGAAGATCCGGCTGTGCTCGAGGAAACGGCCGATGATCGACTTGACCCGGATATTCTCCGACATGCCCGGCACGCCGGGGCGCAGGCAGCAGATGCCGCGGATGATGAGTTCGATCTCCACCCCGGCGCCACTCGCCTCGTACAATTTATCGATGATGGCGGGATCGACCAGGCTGTTCATCTTGGCCCAGACCGCGCCCTCCTTGCCGGCGCGGGCGTTGGCGATCTCGACGTCGATCAGGTCGAGCAGTTTCTGGCGCAGGTCGCGCGGGCTGAGGCTCAGCTTGGTGATGTCGGTCGGTTCGACATAGCCGGTGACGTAGTTGAACATCTGCGCGGCATCGCGACCCATGCGCGGGTCGGCGGTGAAGAACGACAGGTCGGTGTAGATGCGCGCGGTGACCGGATGGTAGTTGCCGGTGCCGAAGTGGCAATAGGTGCGGAACTGTCCCCCTTCGCGTCGGACGACCATCGACACCTTGGCGTGAGTCTTCCATTCGAGGAAGCCGTAGACGACCTGCACGCCGGCACGTTCGAGCGCGCTCGCCCACAGGATATTCTGCTCCTCGTCGAAACGGGCGCGCAGTTCGACGACGGCGGTGACCGACTTGCCCGCCTCCGCCGCGGCGATCAGCGCGTTGATGACCGCGGGCTGCTTGCCGGCGCGGTATAGCGTCTGCTTGATCGCGATGACGTCGGGGTCGAGTGCCGCCTGCTTGAGGAAGGCGAGGACGACGTCGAACGTCTCATAGGGGTGGTGGACGACGATGTCCTTCGACCGGATCGCCGCGAAACAGTCGCCGCCGAATTCGCGGATCCGTTCGGGGAAGCGCGGGACGAAGGGCAGGAACTTGAGGTCGGGGCGATCCTCGTCGATCACCGCATCCAGATCGCCGATGCTGAGCAGGTTGCCGCTTTCAGTGATCGTCGCATCGGCGCCGCCCAGCTCGTCGCGCAGCACCTGCGCGAGCGCATCGGGCATGCCGGTTTCGAGTTCCAGACGGATGACGCGTCCGCGCCGGCGGCGCTTGATCGCGTTGGCGAAGTAGCGGACGAGATCCTCCGCCTCTTCGTCGATTTCGATATCGCTGTCGCGCAGCACGCGGAAGGCGGCGGCACCGACCAGGGTATAGCCGGGGAACAGCACCGGCGCGAACCGCTTGAGCAATGCCTCGATCGAGACGTAGCGGGCGGGCTCCCCCGGCAGGCGGACGAAGCGCGGCGCGCTCGCCGGGATCATCACCAGCTCGCGCACCGGCTCGCCGTCCGAATCGCGGACGACGTCGAACATCACCGACAGCCCCTTGTTGGGGATGAACGGGAAGGGATGCGCGGGATCGAGCGCCTGCGGGGTGAGGATCGGGAAGATCTGTTCGCGGAAATGCGTCTCGAGCCATTCCGCCGCCTGCGGATCGACCTCGTCGCGGCGCAGGACGTGGAGGCCAGCTTCGTCGAGCAGGGTGCGCAGGTCGCCCCACACCGCCTGCTGGCTCGCCATCAGCGCGTCGGCCTCGGTCGTGATCGCCGCCAGCTGCTGGCCGGGCGTCAGACCGTCCGACGAGCGACGATCGACGTCCTTCATCTGCTGCCCCTTCAGGCCGGCGACGCGGACCATGAAGAATTCGTCGAGATTGTTGCCCGAGATCGACAGGAACCGCAGCCGTTCGAGCAGCGGATGCGCCGGATTGCAGGCTTCCTCGAGCACGCGGCGGTTGAACGCCAGCCACGACAGTTCGCGATTGAAATAGCGGTCGTTGATCTCGGGAACGAAGGGATCGTCGTCGGCCGCGGACAGGTGCGAAAGGTGAGCTGGGCGTGTCATGATTACGTCATAGGCAGGAACGGTTGCGGTTGCGTGACGATCCCGGCCGCAGTCAAAACTGTTCGGGCGAGCGGAATCGACAGGCGCTTGCGGCTTTCCAGCACCTCCTGATCGAGCGCATCGACGACGCGCTGGACGACGATATGGCTGCGTTCGATCCGGGTGCTGAGCCACGTCACCAGATCGGGCCGCGCATCGAGGCCGCGACGCTGGAACAGATGGTCGAGCAGCGCGGCGATCAGTTCGTCGTCGGGCGCGCCGATCGCGGCATGCGGACTGGCGGCGAGGCGCGATTTCAGGTCGGGCAGGCGCACCCCCCAGGTCGGCGGCAACGCGTCCGCGACGATGACGAGGGGGCGCCGTTCCGTCTGCGCCAAGTTCCAGGCGTGGAAAATGTGCGCCTCCGGCACGTTCTCCGCGTCGTCGATGATGCTGCCGTTGCTCTTGGCGGCGAAGATGCGCGCGAGCAGGCTGCGCCCCGATTTGCGCGGGCCGGTGAGGACGGCGGCCATGACCGGCCATGTCGCCCAATGTTCCAGCGTCTGCGCGGCACGCAGGTTGGAATTGGTGATGAGGAAGGCGTCGTCCCTGGGGTCCGCCGGCCACCCCAACGGCAGCGCGAGCTGGCTGGTCATGCGGCTTATCCTGCGGGCTTTTCGTCGGACGGCAGGTTGGGCGGCAGCAGTTGCGGCGCGCGGCGGATGCGCAGCGTCTGGCCCGACCCCGTCACCTGATAGCCGCGCACCTCCAGAGCCGCGCGCAGCGCGTCGGGATCGCCGTCATAGGTGACGCGCATCAGCGACAGGCCGCCGAGCGCGAGGCTGGTGGTCGTCGCCGAACGGACGCCCGCGATGCCACGGATCAACCCTTCGGTATTCGCCACAGCACTGGCGCCCGGCGTGTCGAACTGGACCGTGATCGGGATCCCGGCATTGGCGGACGCGGTGTCGCCGACGATCTCCGCCAGCGTCTCGCCGCCCGCGCTGTCGTCGATCGCGTCGGGATCGATGACGGGTTCGGGCTCGGGCGGCGGCGACAAAGTCGGATCGAGGCCGAGCGCGCCGCCGCGCAACGCCTGCTGGAACAGCGCGTCCATCCGCGCGACGCCGGTGTCGAGCAATTGCGGCAGGCCGGCCGCGCTGCCGACGCGCAACGTGAAGCTGCCGATCAGGTCGTTGTCGGGGCCGTGACGCGCCTGGAACACGCCGATGACCGGGCCGCCGGGATAGCTGCGGTACAGCCGCACGACGGGGATGAGGATATCCGCGGCGCCATATTGGTCGATAATCGTCCGCCACCAGCCGCGCCCCGGTCGGGATATCTGGCCGGCGTTGAGCAGCAGCGAATCGGCGCCCGTGCCCGAGGGGCGGACATAGTCGATCGCACTGTTCCCGGTGCGGAAGCGCGCCCACGCCTGCTGCCAGTCGTTGCGCTGTTCGAAGACCGTCTCGACCCCGCCGGACACCTGCAGCGGCACGAGCAGCATCGGCCGCGACCGGTCGGAATAGGCGCTGATCCCCAGCACCGATGCCGCGCGGCCGCGATCGAACAGCACGCCGAGCCGGGCGATGTACCGCGTCGGGCCGATCTGTTCATGCTCGACGACGATGCCGGACACGAGCTGGTCGAGCGTACCGTCGGACACCAGCCCGCCGCCCGCACCGAGCCGGCGGGAAAGCTGGACCCACGCCTTGCGCTGCGCCAGCCGCCAGCCGCCGAGCCGGGCGGATTCGGCAGTCTTGGCGGCGACGTCGACGCTGACGCCACTGACCTCGAAATCGCCCGAACTGTCGACCGGCGCGACGCCGCGACCGCCCTCGATCTGCGCATAGGCGCCGGCGCCGAGCAGCAATGCGGCACCGGCCAGCGAGGAAAACAGGGTACGGACACGCATCGTTGCGCCTTTTGGCGAAGCGGCGCCGGAAAACCAAGCAGCTTGTGTGCCGCCGCGCACCGTGCGGGGAAGGATTGCCACCGCGCGCCACAAACTTTAGCAGGCTGGCCGGATGAGCAACCCGCCATCCTCCCCCACCCCGGCCTCCCCGTCAGCCTCCGGCGACCAGTCCTACACCTATGCCGATGCCGGCGTGTCGATCGCCGCGGGCAACGCGCTGGTCCGCGCGATCGGACCGCTCGCCAAGGCGACGCGGCGCCCGGGCGCGGATGCGGAGCTGGGCGGCTTCGGCGGCATGTTCGACCTCAAGGCCGCCGGGTTCGACGACCCGCTGCTGGTCGCGGCGAACGACGGCGTCGGCACCAAGCTGAAGCTCGCGATCGAATGGGACCGGCACGAGGGCGTCGGCGTCGACCTAGTCGCGATGTGCGCCAACGACCTGATCGTCCAGGGCGCCGAGCCGTTGTTCTTCCTCGATTATTACGCGACCGCCAAGCTCGACAACGCGATCGCCGAGCGCGTCGTCGCCTCGATCGCAGAGGGCTGCCGTCAGGCGGGCTGTGCGCTGATCGGTGGCGAAACGGCCGAGATGCCGGGCATGTACGCCCCCGGCGATTACGACCTTGCCGGCTTCTGCGTCGGCGCGGTCGAGCGTGACCGGGTGCTGACCGGGCGCGAGATCGGCGCGGGCGACGTCATCCTCGGCCTCGCCTCGTCGGGCGTGCATTCCAACGGCTTCTCGCTCGTCCGCCGGCTGGCGACGGATCGCGGGTGGAAGCTCGACCGGCCGGCGCTGTTCGATTCGGACCGGCTGCTGATCGATATCCTGATGGCGCCGACGCGCATCTATGTCGCCAGCCTGCTGCCGCTGCTGCGCGCAGGCGAGATCAAGGGGCTGGCGCATATCACCGGCGGCGGCCTGCTCGAGAATATCCCGCGCGTGCTGCCGGGTGACGCGCATGCGGTGATCGACGCGGACACTTGGGAGCAGCCGCGGTTGATGGCATTCCTGCAGGCGCAGGGCGCGATCGAGCCCGAGGAAATGGCCCGCACCTTCAATTGCGGGATCGGGATGGCGGTGGTCGTCGCGGCGGAGCGCGCCGAAACGGTCGCCGCGGCACTGCGCGAGGCGGGCGAGACGGTGGATAGGATCGGCACGGTCGAGGCGGGGCCGCGCGGCTGCACCGTGCGCGGATCGACCGAGACGTGGAGCGCGCGCGCCGACTGGACCGCGACGCATGAGGGCTGAGGCGGCGTGAAGACCGTCGGCATCCTAATCTCCGGGCGCGGATCGAACATGATGGCGCTGGTCGAGGCGGGTATCCCGGTCGGGCTCGTCGCCTCCGACAAGCCCGATGCGGCGGGCCTCGCCTGGGCGGAGGCGCGCGGGATCGCCACCTTCGCGCTGTCGCCCAAAGGAATCGGCAAGGCCGCCTATGAAGCGCAGATCGATGCCGCCCTGCGTGCGGCGGGATGCGAACTGGTCGCGCTCGCCGGTTACATGCGGCTGCTGTCGGACGATTTCGTCGCGCGCTGGCGGGGACGGATCGTCAACATCCACCCCTCGCTGCTCCCCAAATACAAGGGACTCGACACCCATGCCCGCGCGATCGCGGCGGGCGATGCGGTGGCGGGCTGTTCGGTGCATGTCGTCACCGAGGAACTCGACGGCGGTGCGCTGCTGGGACAGGCTGAGGTGCCGGTGCTGCCGGACGATGGACCCGAAACACTGGCCATGCGCGTTCTGGCGGCCGAGCACCGGCTCTACCCGCAGGTGCTGAAGGAGTTCGCCAGCCGATGACCGCCGATGCCCCTGCCGCCTCCCCTGCCCTGACCCGCGTCCGCGAGATCGCGCTGCTGCTGCCCGAGGTCGAGGAGCGGACGAGCCACGGCCAGCCAACCTTCTTCGTTGCGGACAAGCAGTTCGCGCAGGTCCGGGAGAACCATCACGGCGATGGGCTAAACGTCGTCTGCGTGCGCACCAGCGGAACGGACGAGCAGGCGATGCTGATCGACGCGGCACCCGACACCTATAGCCGGCCCGCCTATCTGGGCCCATCGGGCTGGGTCGGCGTGACGCTGGACGGCGATCCCGATTGGGTGCTGATCGAGGACCGGATCGCGCGCAGCTGGGAACTGGCCGCGCCGCGCCGGCTGCTGGAGGCGGGCGGACGATGAGCGAGACGCAGGATCAGGCGCAGACCCGCCGCCGCTGGATCACGCTGGCGGAGGTGGTGGCGGTCGCCGGCGTGGTGATCGCCGCACTGACGCTGTACAGCAATTGGCAGGAACGCCGCGACGCCGCGGCCGACAAGGCGGTCGAACAGGCGAGCGCGAGCCGCGACAAGGCGCGCTTCACGCTGCGCGGCACGGTGGCCAGGGACAAGAGATCGATCCTGCTGGCGCGCGAGGAAGCACATCCGCTCGGCGACATCCGCGTGACCTTCCCGACTGCGCTCGGCGTCGCGCCGCAGGATTCGGTGACGCAGACGATCGAGGCGGGCTGGTTCGACGACGCGTTGCGCAAGACCACCGACGGCGGCGCGGACGAGCGGACCGGGCGGCTGCCGGTGCTGATCCGCTACACCTATTTCACCGACGACCAGCCGACGACGCGGCAGGCGATCTACGATCTGGTCTGGAAGACCGAGGGGCAGATGCTGCGCGGGCGCAAGGTCGAATTGCTCGACCTGCGGCTGCGCGAGAGCGGCGGCAATCAGAAGCGCATCGACGCCTTGTGGGCAAAGGCGCTTTAGCGGGCGACCATCCAGCGCAGGAAGCGCGGCACCGCGCCGCGCCGGTCGATCCAGTCGCTGTAATCGCGATAGACGGGGTCGAGGCCCAGATGGCGTTCCTCGGTGCGGGCGCGCCAGTAATAGATGCCGCTGACGACGCCCATCAGCGCGGTCGCGCGGACCGCGTCGATCAGGCTGCCGGTGGTGAGGATCGGCAGCGTCGACAGCCACCAGAACAGGTTCTTCGACAGATAGGCCGGGTGGCGCGACCAGGCATAGGGGCCATGCGTCAGGATGCCGCGATGCGTGAGGTTGGAGAAACGCAGTCCGAACGCCACCGTCGCCCAGGCGTAGATCGCGGTCAGCACGACCAGTATCGCACCCCAGCCGGCCATGAGCAGCGGATGGCCGGCGAACCAGTCGGTCCATTCCTGCGTACCCGGATGGTAATCGAGCGGACCGCCTGCCTCCATGAGGATGAACGGCGGATAGCACATCAGCGCCGCCGTCCATGCCGCCGCGAACGGATTGGCGCTGCGGATATGCGCGTCGAGCGGGCGCAGCGTCAGGATATAGCCAACGGTCGCAAAGGCGACATCGATGACGAACATCAGCGCGATCAGCCAATGGGCCAGCGCGACCGGATCGCGCAGCGCCGACAGGTCGCTGCGGACGAAGCCGCCGAAATTACCCGGCACCACCGCCAGCATGAAGGCGAGGAAGAACGCCTTCACGGCCCAGCTGCGCAAATGGCCGTAGATCGCGTTGCGGTCGACGTCCTGCTGCCCGGTCAGCCATGCGCCCAGATGCCATGCCCCGTCGCGCGGCTCGACCAGATGGCGGTCGAGCCACAGCACATAGGGTACGGCGATCACCGCGACGACCGGGATCGCCCAGCTGAAACACCACATGGCGAAGGCGAAATTGCCCTCCCAATAGAAGCGTCCGACGCCATAGACGATCGCGATGCCGCCCCAGGTGACGTAGAGGCCGGCAAGCTTGGTCAGGCTGATGTCGCGCGTCTCGGCCAGCGGGCGCGTCAGGCTCCAGTCGATCCCCGTCGTCGAGCTGCGATGGACCTTGTCGACCAGCAACGACCAGCCGACCATCGGCCCGCCGCAGGCGATCAGGCCGACCAGCGCCGCATAGGGCCCGTCCATGCCGACCGCGCAGGCGATCGCGATCCAGACGGCCAGCCCCGCCAGCCCGGCCAGGCCGACGCCATGGCTGACCGCGGACCGGGGCCGTGGATCGGCAGCGCCTCGGGCCGCCAGCGCAGGATCATGATACATGCGCGCCCGTCTAGCCGACGAACGGTAAGCAAGTCGTGAACCATGCGTCGCCGACGGAACGGGCGCTTGCACCGGCTCGCCGGGGACGGTAATGGCGCTGACGCACAGCGTGCGCGGGTATAGCACAATGGTAGTGCAGCAGCCTTCCAAGCTGAATACACGGGTTCGATTCCCGTTACCCGCTCCACCCCGCCGCCCTTAGTCCTTCGCCGTCCCGGGTTCCGCCATCTTGCGATGCTGTTCGGCGAGGATCGCGTTCGGCGTGATGTTGGCGACGGCCGACTGGATCTTGTTCTTCCAGCCCGACACGACCGACGCCTTGCCCGCCATCAGCGCGTCCCAGCCGTCCTTCGCGACATCGGCGGGATCGCTCTTGTTCGGATCGGAACCGACGTCGGTATCGAGCATGTCGCCGCGCGCGAAGAATTCGGTATCGACCGGCCCGGGCATCAGGTTGGTGAGCGTGACGCCGTCGGCGTCCTTGATCTCGTTCTGGATCGCCGCGACGAAGCTGTCCACGAACGCCTTGGTGCCGTTATAGACCGCCTGGAAGCTGCCGGGAATATAGCCGGCGATCGATCCGGTCACCAACACCTTGCCCGCATTGCGCGCTACCATCGGCCCGAGCACCTTCTGAAGCAGATAGGCGGTGCCGGTGATGTTGGTGTCGACGACCGACCGCCAGTCGCTCACCTCCTGATCGAGGAAGGCATGGCCGAGGCCGTGGCCGGCATTGGCGCAGAGCAGATCGATCTGTCGCCCGTCCGCCGCATCGAGCGCCCGGTCGACGCCCTTGATCGTCGACAGGTCCGCCTCGATCGCGGTCACCGTCGTGCCGAATTGCTCGAAGTCGTTCGCCGCCGCATTGATGAGCGCCTCGTCGGCGACGACGATCAGGTCGTAGCCGTCCTTCGCCGCCAGCGTCGCCAGTTCGAAGCCGATGCCGGTCGAGGCACCGGTGATGATCGCAAGTTTGTCAGCCATGGTTCGATATCCTTCAGGCGGTGGCGGTCATGCCGGGCTTCAGCACGATCTTGGTCGTTTCGTTCTGGTGGTTCTTGAACAGGTCGTAGCCCTTGGGCGCGTCGGTCAGCGGCATGCGGTGCGAGATGAGGAATTCGGTGTCGATCTTCCCCTCCATGATCGCGTTGAGCAGCCCGGGCATGTAGTGCTGGACGTGGGTCTGGCCGGTCTTGAGCGTCAGGCCCTTTTCCATGAACGCGCCGAGCGGAAACTTGTCGACGAACCCGCCATAGACCGCAGGCATCGACACGCGCCCGCCCTTGCGGCAGGCGATGATCGCCTGACGGATCGAATGCGGGCGATCGGTGCCGAGGAAGGTCGCCGCCTTGATCCGGTCGATGACATTGTCGACGAACATGCCGTGCGCCTCCAGCCCGACCGCATCGATCACCGCGTCGGGACCAATGCCGCCGGTCATCTCCATCAGCGCTTCGTAAGTCGCGCTTTCCTCGAAGTTGATCGTCTCGGCACCGAACCGTTTCGCCAGTTCCAGACGATGCGGGAAATGGTCGATGGCGATGACGCGTTCGGCGCCCATCAGGAACGCCGATTGTACCGCGAACAGCCCGACCGGGCCGCAACCCCAGACCGCGACGGTGTCGCCCGGCTCGATCTGCGCATATTCCGCCGCCTGCCAGCCTGTCGGCAGGATGTCGGACAGGAACAGCACCTTGTCGTCCTCGACGCCGTCGGGGATGACGATCGGGCCGACGTCGCTGAACGGCACGCGGACATATTCCGCCTGACCGCCCGCATAACCGCCGGTCATGTGGCTGTAGCCGAACAGGCCCGACATCTCATGGCCGTACAGCTCCTGCGCGATATCCTGATTGTCGGCGGGCAGGCCGTTGGGGCAGGCCGAATATTGGTGCTTGCCGCAATGGTAGCAGCTGCCGCAGGCGATGGTGAACGGCACCACGACACGCTGCCCCTTCTTCAGCGTCGACTTCGCGCCGACCTCGACCACCTCGCCCATGAATTCGTGGCCGAGGATGTCGCCCGCCTGCATCGTCGGGATGTAACCGTCGTAGAGGTGCAAGTCCGATCCGCAGATCGCGGTCGAGGTGACCTTGATGATGCAGTCGCGCGGGTTGACGATCTCGGGATCGTCGACGGTATCGATGCGGACGTCGTGCTTTCCGTGCCAGGCCAATGCTTTCACAGCCCCATCTCCTCGAATTGCGCGGGGTTCATCGCTGGCGTGGCGATCTCGCCGGTCTCCATCAGCTGCTTGAAGCGGCGCAGGTCGCGGCGCGCCTGGATCGCGGGTTCGCGCTGGAACATCTTGGCGATCACCTTGCCGACCACGCCGCCGGGCGGGTCGTAGGCGATCGTCACGGTGACCACAGTGCCGCGGTCGCCGGCCTCGCGAAACTCGACGCGACCGGAATTGGCGACGTCGGCCCCGTGTTCGGACGTCCAGGCGATCAACCGGTCCTGCTGCTCTTCCGTCACGCGCGCATCCCATTCGACCTTCGCACCCGCCGGCGCCTTGACGGTCCAATGCGAATGCGTCGGATCACGCACCTCGATCGCGATCACATTCTCCATGAAATGCGACAGGTTCGCGAAATCGCGGAAGTAGCTGTAAAGTTCGCTCGCCGGGCGGTTGATCGTCACCGAACGCGCCACCACCGACGAGCCCTGCCCCTCGGTCAGCGATTCGGTTACGGTGTCGGCGGCGCCGCGTCGTTTCGACGTCGCGGCTGGCGCATCGTCATGGGCTTCGGTCATGCGGATCTCCCTTGGAAGATCCCTAACCCGGCGTAGCGCAGCCCGTTCCAGTCGTTACGCGTGCAGATTCAACTAGATAAGCCTAGTTTCTATAATCCGACGGCAGAATGACCAATAACTGGGGGATGACCGATGACCGATCGGGCCGCACCCTTCCCGGTGGCGCGGGAAGGTGGTGGACAGGGCTGGATTCGAACCAGCGTACGCTTGCACGGGCAGATTTACAGTCTGCTGCCTTTAACCACTCGGCCACCTGTCCGGATGCGAGTTCGCCGAAGCGAGGCGGCCTATTGGCGAAGCAAAACGCGGCTGTCAACGCCGCTTTCCGCCGAATCGCGGATGCTTGCGCGAAAGCCGGCCGCCGCCTAGCACCCGGACGACAGACCACCGGGGACATCGATGCGCCACCTGCTGCTTGCCACTGCCGCCCTTACCGCCGCGACGCCTGTTGCCGCGCAGGATCGCGCCGCCATCGCCACGATCATCGATCAGGGGACCAACCACAGCCAGGTCGTGCAGACCGTGCAACATCTGACCGACGTGATCGGCCCGCGCCTCGCCAATTCGCCCGGCGCGCGCACGGCGGAGGCGTGGACGGAAGGCCAGCTGCGCGCATGGGGGCTGAAGAACGTCCGCAAGGAAGGCTTCGCCTTCGGCCGCGGCTGGTCGATCGAGCGGTCGAGCGTGCGGATGGTCAGCCCGCGGCCGATCCAGCTGACCGCCATCCCCGTCGCCTGGACGCCCGCCACCGCCGGCCCGCTCACCGCGCCGGTGATCGTCGCGCTGATCGCCCGCGAACGCGATTTCGCGAAATATCGCGGCCAGCTGCGCGGCAAGATCGTCATGCTCACCCTGCCCCGCGCCGCCGCCGACCCGACCGAACCCGCCTTCCGCCGCCTGACGGGCGAGGATATCGGCAAGCTCGACCAATTCCAGCAGCCCAGCTACGATCCCGCCGCCGCCGATCGCCGGATGAAGCGGCTGGACTATACCAAGAAGCTCGACGCCTTCCTGAAGGAAGAGGGCGCGGTGGCGGTGGCGACGATGTCCTATCGCGACGGCAAGCTGGTGCATGGCGAAGGCTATCTGTTCGGCGTCGGCGATACCGCATCGCTGCCGGCGGTGCAGATCGCGCAGGAGGATTACCTCCGCCTTGCCCGGCTCGCCAAGATGGGGCCGGCGCCGGTGCTGGAGATCGTCAGCGACGTCCGCTTCGACGACAGCGACGTCAACGCCTATAACGTCATCGCCGAAATCCCCGGGACCGATCCCAAGGCAGGGTACGTCATGGCCGGCGCACATCTCGACAGCTGGGTCGCGGGCGACGGCGCCGCCGACAACGCCGCCGGCTCCGCCGAGGTGATGGAGGCGGCACGCATCCTGTCGGCGAGCGGCGTGCGGCCGAAGCGGACGATCCGCTTCGTGCTATGGGGCGCGGAGGAAGAGGGGCTGCTCGGCTCGGCCGCCTATACGCGCGCGCACCTCGCCCGCCGCGGCACCGGGCCGCAGCCCACCGGCGTCGATTACGGCTTCGCCTATCGCTGGCCGATCGTGCCGCTGCCCGGCCACGGCGAACTTGCCGCCTATTTCAACATCGACAACGGATCGGGCAAGCTGCGCGGCCTCTATGCCGAGAACAATCCGGCGGTCGTGCTGATCTTCCGCGAATGGCTCGCCCCGTTCGCCTCGATGGGGGCGGGCAACGTCGTCGCGCGTCAGACCGGCGGCACCGACCATGTCAGCCTGCAACAGATCGGCATCCCCGGCTTCCAGTTCATTCAGGACCCGCTCGATTACGGCAGCCGCGTCCATCACAGCTCGGTCGACACGTTCGATCATCTGAAGCCGGAGGATCTGCGCCAGGGCTCGATCGTCCTCGCCTCCGTCCTGCTTTCCGCCGCCAATGCCGACAAGGCATTGCCCCGCCCGCCGCTGCCGACGCAGCCGGTGGTCACCGATCCCTTTGCCTATAGCGATGCCAATGATGACTGATCCTGCTTCCACCACCCTTCGCCTGCCGGGTGCCGACTGATGGCGCGCAAGGGGCATCGCCCGTCGACGGGCACCGCCAACCGTCCCAAATTCTGGGGCCGTCACCCGGTGACGGCGGCGCTCGCCAACCCCGACCGCGTCGTCCGCAAGATCTGGGGAACGCGCGAGGCGCTGGCGTCGCTCGACATTCCGTCGACGCTGCCCGTGGTCTATGCCGAGGCGCCCGACCTCGGCCGGCTGGTGCCGGCGGACGCGCCGCATCAGGGCCTCGTCGCCGAGGTCGAGCCGCTGGAGGACAGCTGGCTCGCCGACCTGCTGATCGCGGGCAAGGACGACCAGCGCCCGCTGGTGGTGCTCGATCAGGTCACCGACCCGCACAATGTCGGCGCGATCCTGCGCTCGGCCGCGGCATTCGATGCGCTCGGCATCGTCACGCAGGACCGCCATGCGCCGCCCGAAAGCGGCACGGTCGCGCGCGCGGCGTCGGGGGCGCTGGAGACGGTGCCCTGGGTACGCGTCGTCAATCTGGCGCGCGCGCTGGAGGAGATCGCCGAGGCGGGATTCTGGCGCATCGGCCTGACCGGCCATGCCGACCAGACGCTGGCGCAGGCGATGGGCACGCAGCGCATCTGCATCGTGCTGGGCGCGGAAGGCGAAGGCATGCGCCAGAATACCGAGGCGCATTGCGACGAACTCGCCAAGCTGCCGATCAGCGAGAAGGTCGAAAGCCTCAACGTCTCGAACGCCGCGGCGATCGCGCTCTACGCGGTCGCGGCGCGCTGATCCTGCCGTCACCCCGGATCGGTTCCGGGGTGACGGCAGCGACGATCAGTCGATCAGTCCTCGCCGGCGATCGTCACCTTCAGGCCGTCGAGCGCCGGCGTCATCTGCAGCTGGCACGACAGGCGCGAGGTCGCGTTGCGTTCGTCGCTCGAATCGAGCAGGTCGTCCTCGTCCGGCCCCATCGGCGGCAGTTTGTCCGCAAATTCCGGGTCGACATGGACGTGGCAGGTGGCACAGCTGCAGCACCCGCCGCACAGCGCCAGCAATTCGTCGATACCGGCGTCGCGGATCACCTCCATGACCGACAGGCCAGCCTCACCCATGATCTCGCGTTCTTCCCCCTCACGCGTCACGACGATAAGCTTGGGCATGTCAGTCTCCGATCAAGTTGCAACCGGCCATGCCGCGCCCCGCGCCGGGGATCAAGCATGGGCCTGAGCGCGGAACAGATCCGCGTCGCGATGGATGCACTCGCCGCCGCCGAACCGGCCTTCGCAGAAGGGCTGTCGCGCGTCGGCTATCCGCCGCCCCGCATCCGCGAACGCGGCTATGCGACACTGCTGCGCACGATCCTCGGCCAGCAGGTCAGCGTCGCGTCGGCCGCCGCGGTCTATCGCAAGCTCGAGGGGCTGGTCGGCGATCCCGGCGATCCGCACACGATCCTCGCCGCCAGCGACGAGACGCTGCGCGCCGCCGGCCTGTCGCGGCAGAAGGCGAGCTACGCCCGCAGCCTCGCCGAGGAGGTGACCAGCGGCCGGCTCGATCTCGACCATCTGCCCGCCGACGACGAGGCAGCGATCGCGCAGCTCGTCCGGGTCAAGGGGATCGGCCGCTGGTCGGCGGAAATCTACCTGCTCTTCGCCGAGGGGCGCGCCGACGTGTGGCCCGCCGGCGACCTTGCCGTGCAGATCGAGGTCGGCCGCCTGCTCGGCCATGACGAACGCCCATCGGAAAAGCTCACCCGCGCGCTGGCGGAGGCGTGGCGGCCGCATCGCGGCGCGCTCGCGATCTTCACCTGGCACCATTACGGCGCCGGCCCGGATACGGATGCCGCGCCGGTCTGACCGGACGGCCTGACACAGGCTAAGGCATTCGCCGCTTTTGGGTTTGCCCCGCCCGCCGGCTTCGTCCACAGATCGGCGCATGACGACAGCCACGCCGACGACTGCCGCCCTTCCCGCTTACTCCCATCCCGCCTCGCTCGGCGGCAGCCACCGCAGCGTCGCCGTCCCCGTCGGTGCCACCGGCTGGCGGCGGCTGGGCGCGTTCATGGGGCCGGGCTTCCTTGTCGCGGTCGGCTATATGGACCCCGGCAACTGGGCGACCGACATCGCCGGCGGATCGGCATTCGGCTATACCTTGCTGTCGGTCATCCTGCTGTCGAACCTGATGGCGATCGTGCTGCAGGCGCTGTCGGTGCGGCTCGGCGTCGCCGCCGGCCTCGACCTCGCGCAGGCGTGCCGCGCTTATTATTCGAAGCCGGTGTCGCTGGCACTGTGGGTGCTGGCGGAGATCGCGATCATCGCCTGCGACCTTGCCGAGGTGCTCGGCACCGCGATCGCGCTGAAGCTGCTGTTCGGCATGCCGCTGGTCTGGGGCGTGGTGCTGACCGCGCTCGACGTGTTCCTGATCCTCGCGCTGCAACGCTTCGGCTTCCGCAAGATCGAGGCGTTCATCCTCGCGCTGCTGGTCATCATCGCTGGCTGTTTCGCCTATGAGCTGTTCCACGCGAAGCCCGACATGGGCGCGCTGATGGCGGGCTTCATCCCCTCGCCCGGCATCGTCACCGATCCCGCCAAATTGTACCTCGCGATCGGCATCCTCGGCGCGACGGTGATGCCGCACAACCTCTATCTCCACTCCTCCATCGTCCAGACCCGCGCCTTCGCCCATACCGACGCGGGCAAGGCGGAGGCGGCGAAGATGGCGACGCTGGACAGCACGATCGCGCTCGGCCTCGCCTTCTTCATCAACGCCGCGATCCTGATCGTCGCCGCGGCGGTGTTCCACACCGCCGGCCGCACCGAGGTCGCCGAGATCGACGAGGCCTATCGCCTGCTCGCGCCGATGATGGGCGTCGGCGCGGCGAGCGTCGTGTTCGGCATCGCGCTGCTCGCCTCGGGCCAGAATTCCACCGTCACCGGCACGCTGGCGGGCCAGATCGTGATGGAGGGGTTCCTCAACCTGCGCCTGCCGGTGTGGCTGCGGCGGCTGGTGACGCGGCTGCTGGCGATCGTGCCGGCGGTGATCGTGGTCGGCGCATCGGGCGACAGCGGCGCGACGCAGTTGCTGGTGCTGAGCCAGGTCGTGCTCAGTCTGCAGCTGCCGTTCGCGGTGGTGCCGCTGGTGCTGTTCACCGGCCAGTCGCGGGTGATGGGCCGTTTCGTCAGCCCGGCGTGGCTGCGGATGCTCGCCTGGAGCATCGCGGCGATCATCATCGGCCTCAACTGCACGTTGCTGATCGGGATGCTATGATCCCGATGCGGTCGTTTTGGCAGGTGACTTTCACCGCCGGGCGTCGTCTATTGCGCCCTCCTCTTGCTCCGGACATGCCGTGACAGACAGCCCCGCCGCCGCTTCGCCGACCGCTTCCAGCAACGACCTCGCCTCCACCATCGTCGACACGCTCGTCCACCGCATCGGCAAGGATGCGCAGGCCGCGCGGCCACACGACTGGCTGGCCGCGACGATCCTGACGCTGCGCAACGAGATCATCGAACGCTGGATGGAATCGACCAAGGCGGCGCATGCCGCCGGCGCCAAGCGGGTCTATTACCTCAGCCTCGAATTCCTGATCGGGCGGCTGCTGCGCGATGCGCTGTCGAACCTGCGTCACAACGACGAGGTGGCGGCGGCGCTTGCGACGCTGGGGGTCGACCTTGCCGAGATCGAGGAGATCGAGCCCGACGCGGCGCTCGGCAACGGCGGCCTCGGTCGCCTCGCGGCTTGTTTCATGGAGAGCCTCGCGAGCCTCGACCTGCCAGCCTATGGCTATGGCATCCGTTACGTGAACGGCATGTTCCGCCAGCGGCTCGACGACGGCTGGCAGATCGAGCTGCCCGAGAACTGGCTGGCGCACGGCAATCCGTGGGAATTCGAACGCCGCGAGAGCGCCTATTTCGTCGGCTTCGGCGGCGAGGTGACCAGCGTTGCGGAGGGCCGCGTCCACTGGTCGCCGGCGGAGGCGGTGGAGGCGGTCGCGTTCGACACGCCGATGGTCGGCTGGCGCGGCAAACGGGTCAACACGCTGCGGCTGTGGAATGCGCGCGCGTTTGATCCGATCAAGCTCGACCAGTTCAACGCCGGCGATTTCGAGGGCGCGCTCGCCGGACAGATGCGCGCCGAGACGCTGACCCGCGTCCTCTATCCCAACGACAGCACGCCCGCCGGTCAGGAGCTGCGGCTGCGGCAGGAGTATTTCTTCTCCTCCGCGTCGATCCAGGACATCGTCCGCCGGCATATCCAGTATTTCGACGACATCCGGACTCTGCCCGACAAGGCGGCGATCCAGCTCAACGATACCCATCCCGCGGTCGCGGTGGCGGAGTTGATGCGGCTGCTGGTCGATCATCACGAACTGACGATGCCGGAGGCGTGGGACATCACCCGGCAGGTGTTCGGCTATACCAACCACACGCTGTTGCCCGAGGCGCTGGAAAGCTGGCCGCTGCCGCTGTTCGAACGGCTGCTGCCGCGACACATGCAGATCGTCTATGCGATCAACGCCAAGCTGCTGCGCGAGGCGCGCGGCGTCGAGGGGATCGACGATCGCGCGATCGCCGCGATCAGCCTGATCGACGAGGGCGGCGAGCGGCGCGTGCGGATGGCGAACCTCGCCTTCGCGGGCAGCCACAGCGTCAACGGCGTCGCCGCGCTGCACACCGACTTGATGAAGAAGACGGTGTTCGCCGATCTCCACCGCCTCTATCCCGACCGCATCAACAACAAGACCAACGGCATCACGCCGCGGCGCTGGCTGCAGCAATGCAACCCGGGCCTGACCGGCCTGTTGACCGAGGCGATCGGCGCCGATTTCCGCGACGATGCGACCAGATTGACCGCGCTGATTCCTTTTGCCGACGACGCATCATTTCGGGAGCGTTTCGCCGCGGTGAAGCGTTCGAACAAAGTGACGCTCTCGACCTATATCAAGGAAAGCATGGGGTTGACCCTCGATCCCGATGCGATCTTCGACGTCCAGATCAAACGCATCCACGAATACAAGCGCCAGCTGCTCGGCATCGTCGAGACGGTGGCGCTGTACGACCAGATCCGCAGCCACCCCGAACGGCAATGGACGCCGCGGGTGAAGTTGTTCGCGGGCAAGGCCGCGTCGAGCTATCACAACGCCAAGCTCATCATCAAACTGGCGAACGACGTCGCCAAGCGGATCAACGCCGATCCTGCGGTGGGCGACCTGCTCAAGGTCGCGTTCGTGGCGAACTATAATGTCAGCATGGCCGAGCGGATCATCCCGGCTGCCGACCTGTCCGAACAAATCTCGACCGCGGGCATGGAGGCGTCGGGCACCGGCAACATGAAGTTCGCGCTCAACGGCGCGCTGACGATTGGCACGCTGGACGGCGCCAATATCGAGATAAAAGAGCATGTCGGCGACGACAATATCTTCATCTTCGGCCTTACCGCCGACGAAGTCGCCGAAAAGCGCGCCAGCGGCTATCGCGGTCGCGACGTGATCGAGGGATCGCGCGAGCTGGCGCAGGCGGTCAACGCGATCCGCTCCGGCGTCTTCTCGCCCGACGATCCCGGCCGCTACACCGGGCTGATGGACGGCCTGTATGACCATGACTGGTTCATGCTCGCCGCCGATTTCGATGCCTATGCCGCCGCGCAGCGCGACGTCGATGCGAAGTGGAACTACACCGCCGCTTGGGGCCGGTCGGCGGTGCTCAACGTTGCCAATATGGGCTGGTTCTCGTCCGACCGGACGATCGGCGAATATGCCAAGCAGATCTGGGGTGTCAAGTGAAACCACCGCGTGGCGCCATCGCCGCCTTGCTCGACGGGCGCCACGACGATCCGTTCTCGCTGCTCGGCGTGTTCGCCGGACCGGGCGGCACCTTCGCGCGCACCTGGATTCCGGGCGCGGAAACCGCGGAAGCCTATGATCTGGACGGGGCGTCGCTCGGGGCGCTGACGCGCGTCGGCTCGGACGATCTCTTCGAGGGGATCGTCACCGGGGCACCGCAACCGGTGAAGTACCGGGCGCAGGGCTATGGCGCGGAATGGTGGGTGACCGATCCGTACAGCTTCGGGCCGGTGCTGGGGCCGACCGACGATTATCTGATCGCGGAGGGGTCGCACTTCCGCCTTTACGACAAGATGGGCGCGCATTTGATCGAGCATCAAGGCGTATCCGGCGTGCATTTTGCGGTCTGGGCGCCGAATGCGCAACGCGTGTCGGTGGTCGGCGACTTTAACGACTGGAACCACGCCCGCCACGTCATGCGCCGGCGTAGCGAGGTGGGCGTGTGGGAGATCTTCGTTCCCGACATCGGCGCCGGCCGCAGCTATAAATTCGCCATCCATGGCCCGGACGGCCGGTTGCAGCCGCTGAAGGCGGACCCCTATGCCTTCGCCGCGGAACTGCGCCCCAAGACCGCGTCGATCACCACCGCACCGCCCGCGCATGTCTGGGGCGACGGTGCGCATCGCGACACCTGGTCGAAGGTTGATCCACGCCGCGTGCCGATGAGCATCTACGAGGTGCATGCCGGCAGTTGGGACAAGGACGAGAACGGCTGGTATCTCTCGTGGGATGCGCTCGCCGACCGGCTGATCCCCTATGTCGTCGACATGGGCTTCACGCATATCGAGTTCATGCCGATCAGCGAGCATCCCTATGATCCGTCATGGGGGTATCAGACCACCGGCCTTTACGCGCCGTCCGCGCGCTTCGGCGATCCCGACGGCTTCGCGCGCTTCGTCGACGGCGCGCATCGTGCCGGCATCGGCGTGCTGCTCGACTGGGTGCCGGCGCATTTCCCAGTCGACGCGCATGGCCTGACCCGCTTCGACGGCACGGCCCTGTACGAGCATGAGGATCCGCGGCTCGGCTTCCACCCCGACTGGAACACCGCGATCTACAATTTCGGACGGCGCGAGGTGCGCTCGTTCCTCATCAACAACGCCTTGTTCTGGCCTGAACGTTATCATGTTGACGGTCTGCGCGTCGATGCCGTCGCGTCGATGCTGTATCGCGACTACAGCCGCGAACCCGGCGAATGGATTCCGAACGATCAGGGCGGGCGCGAGAATTGGGAGGCGGTGACCTTCCTCCGCGACCTGAACCGCGCGGTCTACGGCAAGCAGGACGGCGTGTTCACCGTCGCCGAGGAATCGACCAGCTGGCCGGGCGTGTCGACGCCGGCATTCGAGGAGGGACCGAAGGAAAGCCTTGGCTTCGGCTTCAAATGGAACATGGGCTGGATGCACGACACGCTCCAGTATTTCGCGCGCGAGCCCATCCACCGCCGCCATCATCACGGCGAGATCACCTTCGGCTTCGTCTATGCCTTCGACGAGAATTTCGTCCTGCCGCTCAGTCATGACGAGGTCGTCCACGGCAAGGGATCGCTGCTCACCAAGATGGCCGGCGACGACTGGCAGCAATTCGCCAACCTGCGTGCCTATTACGCCTTCATGTGGGGCTATCCCGGCAAGAAGCTGTTGTTCATGGGGCAGGAGTTCGCGCAGCGGCAGGAGTGGAGCGAGGAACGCGCGCTCGACTGGCATTTGCGCAATTCTGCGGCGCACGACGGCGTTCGCAAGCTCGTCCGCGACCTCAACCGCGTCTATCGCGACACGCCCGCGCTGCACGCGCGCGATTGCGAGGCGGAGGGGTTCGAATGGCTGATCGGCGACGACGCCACCAATTCGGTTTTCGCCTGGCTGCGCAAGGCGCCCGGCGAGAAACCAGTGGCGGTGATCGCCAACCTGACACCGGTTGCCCGTGCCCCCTATCGCGTGCCGCTGCCGCATAACGGTCGCTGGCGCGAGGTAATGAACTCCGATGCCCATGACTATTGGGGATCGGGGTTGGGCAATCTGGGCGGGGTCGAGGCGAAGGACGGCGCGGCCTGGGTGACGCTGCCGCCGCTCGCCACGGTGATGCTGGAATACGAAGGCTGAAACGGCCGGTGACGACAACAGGAGGGTGCGAATGGTAGACAGACGAGGACAGCCGCTGTCGCGCGACGCGATGGCGTACGTGCTGGCGGGCGGGCGCGGCAGCCGGCTGATGGAGCTGACCGACACGCGCGCCAAGCCGGCGGTCTATTTCGGCGGCAAGAGCCGGATCATCGACTTCGCGCTCTCGAACGCGATCAATTCGGGCATCCGCCGCATCGGCGTCGCGACGCAGTACAAGGCGCATTCGCTGATCCGCCATTTGCAACGCGGCTGGAACTTCCTGCGCCCGGAACGCAACGAGAGCTTCGACATCCTGCCCGCCTCGCAGCGCGTCAGCGAGTTCCAATGGTATGAGGGCACCGCCGATGCCGTGTTCCAGAACATCGACATCATCGAGGCGTACAACGTCGAATATATGGTGATCCTGGCGGGCGATCACATCTACAAGATGGATTACGAGGTGATGCTCCAGCAGCATTGCAACAGCGGCGCCGACGTCACCGTCGCCTGTATGGAGGTGCCGCGGATGGAGGCGGTGGCGTTCGGCGTGATGCACGTCGACGAGACCGACCGGATCATCGATTTCGTCGAGAAACCGGCTGATCCGCCCTCGATTCCGGGCCAGCCCGACACCGCACTCGCCAGCCTCGGCATCTACGTCTTCCGCACCAAGTTCCTGATCGAGGAGTTGCGGCGCGATGCCGACACGCCGGGATCGGCGCGCGATTTCGGCAAGGACATCATCCCCTATCTGGTCGAGCACGGCCATGCGCAGGCGCATCGCTTCTCCGCCAGCTGCGTGCGCACCAGCGAGGAACCCGCCGCCTATTGGCGCGACGTCGGCACCGTCGATGCCTATTGGGAGGCGAACATCGACCTCACCGACGTCATACCTCAGCTCGACGTCTATGACCACGAATGGCCCCTGTGGACCTATTCGGAGATCACCCCGCCGGCCAAGTTCGTCCATGACGAGGACGGCCGCCGCGGTTCGGCGGTATCGAGCCTCGTGTCGGGCAATTGCATCGTGTCGGGGTCGTCGATCCAGCGCAGCCTATTGTCCACCGGCGTCCGCGCGCACAGCTTCTCGTCGCTGGATGAGGCCGTCGTCCTCCCGTATTGCCATATCGGCCGCAACGCGCAGCTGAAGCGCGTCGTGCTCGACCGCGGCGTCGTCATCCCCGACGGACTCGTCGTCGGGCAGGACCCCGAACTGGACAGCCGCCGCTTCCGCCGGACCGACAAGGGCATCTGCCTCATCACGCAACCGATGATCGACCGCCTGCCATCGTGACCTCCGACGTGCCGCTGAAGGTCCTCTCCGTCGCATCGGAGGCGTTTCCGCTCGTCAAGACGGGCGGTCTCGCCGATGTCGTCGGCGCGCTGCCCGATGCGCTGGCGCCGCATGGCGTCGCGACCACGACCCTGATCCCGGGCTATCCCACCGTCGGCAAGGCGGTGAAGGGCGCGAAGGTCGTCCACCGCTGGAAGGACCTGATGGGTGCGGAAGCACGGTTGCTCTCCGCCAGGATCGGTAGCCACCCGCTGCTGGTGTTAGATGCCCCTGCCCTGTTCGCGCGCGCCGGCGGATTGTATGGGGCGGAGGACGACTGGCGGCGCTTCGCCGCGCTGTCGCGGGCGGCGGCTGAGATAGCGGACGGCATGCACTTCGACCTGTTGCACGCGCACGACTGGCAGGCGGCGCTGGCGCCCGCCTATCTGCGCTATCGTCCGGCGGACGCACGGCCCGTCGCGAGCGTGATGACCGTGCACAATATTGCGTTCCAGGGGCAGTTTGGGGCGGAGATCTTCGCCGAACTGGGCCTGCCCGACGCGGCCTATGCGATCGACGGCGTCGAATATTACGGCGGCGTCGGCTTCCTCAAGGCGGGCCTCGAATCCGCCGATTCGATCACCACCGTCAGCCCGACCTATGCCGCCGAAATCCGCGAGGGCCGGTTCGGCATGGGGCTGGAAGGGCTGATCGAGACGCGGCGCGGCCGCGTGCACGGCATCGTCAACGGCATCGACCCGGCGGTGTGGAATCCGGAAACCGACACGGCGCTGCCCAGCCGCTACACCGCGCGTGCGCTCGGCCGCCGCAAGGCGAACAAGCGCGCGGTCGAGGCGATGTTCGGCCTCGACACGGGCGACGGACCGATCTTCACCGTCATCAGCCGGCTGACCTGGCAGAAGGGCATGGACGTGCTCGTCCAGTGCCTCGACGAACTGGTGTCGCTCGGCGGGCGGCTGGCGCTGCTCGGATCGGGCGATGCGCATCTGGAGGCGGCGTTCCTTGCCGCCGCGGCGCGGCATCCGGGACGGATCGGGGTGACAATCGGCTATGACGAGCCGCTGTCGCATCTGTTGCAGGGCGGGGCCGACGCGATCCTGATCCCGTCACGGTTCGAACCGTGCGGGCTGACCCAGCTCTATGGCCTCGCTTATGGCTGCGTCCCCGTCGTCGCGCGCACCGGCGGGCTTGCCGACACGGTAATCGACGCGAACGAGGCAGCGCTCGCGGCCGGCGTCGCGACCGGTTTCCAGCATGGCGAAACCGGCTATCACACTCTCGCCCACGCCATCCGCCGCACGATCACCGCCTATGCACGGCCCGATCTGTGGTGCACGATCCAGCGCAACGGGATGCGCGCCGATTTCTCATGGGCGGAAAGCGGTCGCCGTTACGCCGAATTGTACAAGAGCCTGACAGGAGCCGCATGACCACGACCGTCGCGACCACGCCCTACACCGACCAGAAGCCGGGAACGTCCGGCCTGCGCAAGAAGGTGAAGGTGTTCCAGCAGCCGAACTACGCCGAAAACTTCATCCAGTCGGTCTTCGACGTGATCGATGGCAAGGCGGGCGCGACGCTGGTGATCGGCGGCGACGGCCGCTTCCTCAATCGCGAAGTGATCCAGAAGGCGATCCGCATCGCCGCGGCGAACGGCTTCGCTCGCGTCGTGGTGGGGCGCGGCGGCCTGCTCTCGACGCCCGCCGCGAGCCACCTGATCCGCATCCGCAAGGCGCTGGGCGGGCTGGTGCTGTCGGCGAGCCACAATCCCGGCGGTCCCGACGAGGATTTCGGGATCAAATACAATATCGCCAATGGCGGCCCCGCGCCCGAACAGGTCACCGATGCGCTTTACGCGCGGACGAAGACGATCGATCGCTGGCTGACGGTCGATGCGAAGGACGTCGATCTCGACTCCCTTGGCGAGGTGACGGTCGGCGCGATGACGGTCGAGGTGATCGATCCGGTGACCGATTACGCGGCGCTGATGGAGACGCTGTTCGACTTCCCCGCCATCCGCGGCGCGGGCCTGACCATGGCGTTCGACGCGATGAACGCGATCACCGGCCCCTATGCGACGGAAATCCTGGAAAAGCGGCTCGGCTTCGCGGCCGGCACCGTGCGCAACGGGACGCCGCTGGAGGATTTCGGCGGGCATCACCCCGATCCCAACCTCGTCCATGCGCACGCACTGTACGAGACGATGATGGCGGCGGACGCGCCCGATTTCGGCGCCGCCTCGGATGGCGACGGCGACCGCAACCTCATCATCGGCCGCAACCGCTTCGTCACCCCGTCCGACAGCCTCGCGATGCTCGCCGCCAATGCGCATCTCGCCCCCGGCTATGCCGCTGGGCTGAAGGGGATCGCGCGGTCGATGCCGACCAGTGCCGCCGCGGATCGCGTTGCGGCCAAGCTCGGCGTGCCGGTGTTCGAGACGCCGACGGGATGGAAGTTCTTCGGCAACCTGCTCGACGCGGGCATGGCGACGATCTGCGGCGAGGAAAGCGCCGGCACCGGTTCGGACCACGTCCGCGAAAAGGATGGCCTGTGGGCGGTGCTGCTGTGGCTCAACATCCTTGCCGCGCGTGGTGCTTCGGTCGATGCGATCGCCCGCGACCATTGGGCGACCTATGGTCGTAACTATTACGCGCGCCACGATTACGAGGGCGTCGAGACGGAGCGCGCGGATGCGCTGATGGCCGAATTGCGCGGCAAGCTCGACACGCTGGCCGGCATGCAGGTGTCCGGGCTGACGATCGCCGGCGCGGACGATTTCGCCTATACCGATCCGACCGACGGCTCGGTCAGCCGCAACCAAGGCGTGCGCATCCTGTTCGAGGGCGGCAGCCGCGTCGTGTTCCGCCTGTCCGGTACGGGCACCACCGGCGCGACGTTGCGCGTCTATCTCGAACGCTACGAACCGGCGTCCGGCGACATCGACCGTGAGACGGGCGACATGCTCGCCGATATCGTCGCCGCGGCGGACGCGCTTGCCGGCATCGCCCGCCACACCGGCCGCACCGCGCCGGACGTGGTGACCTGAACGCATCTGCCTCCGGGTAGCACCCCCGGACTTGTTCCGGGGGCCACCGCCCCGCATAGTCGCGCGGGCGGCACAGGCGGCCCGGGGGATATCATGACCAGCAACGAGTCCGCCGGCCCCGTACTCGGCGCGCAGGCCCACGACAGCGGCGCCCGCTTCGCCATCCGCTCGGCGACCGAAGCGATGCTGTGCCTGTTCGACGCCGGCGGGGAACGGCGCATCGCCATGACCGGCACGGACGGCATCTGGTCGGTCGAGGTCGCCGGCGTCCGTCCCGGCCAGCGCTACGGCTACCGTACCGCAGCCGATCCCGCCAAGCTGCTGGTCGATCCCTATGCGGTCGAGCTCGATCGCGCCTTTCGCTATGATCCTTCGCTCGCGCAGGCGGGTGTGGACACCACGGCGCTGGTGCCGCGCGCGATCGTCCCGGCGCCCGTGGTTCCGCGACCGGTCGACGCCCCGCTGTTCCGGCCCGGCGGGCTGGTCTATGAGCTCAACGTCCGCGGCTTCACGATGCTGCATCCGGACGTGCCGGCGGCGCAGCGCGGCACGATCGCGGCGCTGGCACATCCCTCGGTGATCGCGCACCTGCAGGGCCTGCGCGTCGCCGCGGTCGAACTGATGCCGATCGTCGCGTGGATCGACGAACGGCATCTGCCGGCGCTGGGGCTGACCAATGCCTGGGGCTATAATCCGGTCGTGCCGATGGCGATCGACCCGCGCCTCGCCCCGGGCGGCGTCGCCGAGCTGCGCGACACCGTCGCCGCCCTGCGCGCGGCCGGGATCGGCGTGATCCTCGACCTCGTGTTCAACCATACCGGCGAAAGCGACATATACGGCCCGACGCTGTCGATGCGTGGGTTGGACGAGGCGCTCTATTATACCCACGCCCCCGACGGCACGCTGATAAACGACACCGGCACCGGCAACACGCTCGATTGCGGCCGGCCCGAGGTGCGCGCGCTGATCCTCTCAAGCCTGCGCCATTTCGCCGCTCTGGGCGTCGACGGTTTCCGCTTCGACCTCGCACCGGTGTTGGCGCGCTCCCCCGGCTTCGATCCCCATGCGCTGATCTTTGCGGAGATCGCGGCCGATCCCCTGCTTGCCGACCGCATCATGATCGCCGAGCCCTGGGATATCGGTCCGGGCGGCTACCAGCTCGGCGCATTCCCCGCCGACTGGCTCGAATGGAACGATCGCTATCGCGACGACGTCCGCCGCTTCTGGCGAGGCGACGGGGCGACCGGCGCGCTGGCGACGCGCCTCGCCGGATCGGACGACCTGTTCGGCCCCGGCGCGACCCGCACGGTCAATTTCATCGCGGCGCATGACGGCTTCACGCTCGCCGACACGGTCGCCTTCGCCGAACGCCACAACCATGCCAATGGCGAGGACAATCGCGACGGCCATGGCGACAATCACAGCTGGAACAACGGCGTCGAAGGCGCGACCGTCGATCCCGCCGTCCTGTCGCGCCGCAACGGCGACGCACGAGCGTTGCTGGCGACGCTGTTCGCCTCGCGAGGCACGATCATGCTGACCGCCGGCGACGAATTCGGCCGCAGCCAGCGCGGCAATAACAATGCCTATGCGCAGGACAATGCGATCGGCTGGGTCGACTGGGCACGGCGCGACCGGGAGCTGGAGGCTTTCGTGGAGGCACTCGCGGATTTCCGCGCACGGCACGGCCTCGATGGCGTCGCTCCCTATCCAGCGCCTGACTGGCGCCGGCTCGATGGCGTACCGATGCAGGCCGGCGACTGGGACGGTGCCGACGGGTTCGAGTTGCGGCTCGGCGACGTGGTGCTGCGGATCGACCGGCGCCGGCGCGACGTCGCGCTGTTGCACGTCACCGGCATCGAAAGCCGGCAGCCTCTTTACCGTGAGCGCGCGCCGGCATAACATTCGTCATGGCGACGCGCGATCCGGTATCCATGCGCTCGGCGGACCTGTCGCCGCGCGACTGGCTGGAGGCGGGGCAGTCCCTGCTCCGCCGGGGCGGGCTGCGCGCGCTCAAGCTGCGTCCGCTGGCCGGCGAGCTGCGCGTATCGACCGGTAGCTTCTACCATCATTTCACTGATTTCGACCGCTATCAGGGCCAGCTCGCCGACTATTTCGCGGGCGCGCAAATCGCGGAGCTGATCGATGCGATCTCACGCGCCGAGGCCGATCCGGTCGGCCGCATTCGCCTGCTGGCGCAGGTCGTCCGCCGGCGTGGCATGTCGCGCCTGTCGATCGCGATGCGCGCCTGGGCGGAAAGCGACCCCCGCGCCCGCGAGGCAGTCGAACGGCATGACGAACAGCTGATGCGTTTCCTCGTCGCCTGCCTGCAGGCGAACCACCTCGATCGCCACGACGCGATGGTGCGCGCCTATGCGCTCATCACGCTCGGCCTCAGCAAGGTCCACGCCCCCGAACTCGATCGCGCCACGCTGATGGAGGAGATGATCGCCCTCCTCTGCTACCCGCCCACCGATACGACGGCCCCGACGGCCGCACAGGAGAGAGCATGTCCAAAGGGAGTTTCGACTATATCGTCATAGGCGGCGGCTCGGCCGGTTGCGTCCTCGCCGCGCGCCTGTCCGAAGACCCGGCGGCAAGCGTGCTGCTGATCGAGGCGGGCGGCCGCAACCGCGAACTGCTGGTGCGCATGCCGGCGGGTGTGGGCGAACTCATCAAGGCGAAGAGCAAGCACAATTGGGGGTTCTGGACCGCTCCGGAACCGCATCTCGACGGCCGGCGCCTGTGGTGGCCGCGCGGTCGCGGTCTGGGTGGCAGCTCGGCGATCAACGGCATGATCTATTCGCGCGGCCACCCGCGCGACTATGACCGCTGGCGGCAGGCGGGCCTCGCCGGATGGGGCTGGGACGACGTCCTCCCCTATTTCCGCAAGCTGGAGGGCCATCATCGCGGTGGCGACCTGCATGGCAGCGCAGGCCCGCTGCGCGTCTCGCCGGGCGAAAGCGACAGCCCGTTCAACGCCGCCTTCATCGAGGCCGGACGGCAGGCGGGCTATCCTGTGACCGACGATTTCAACGGCGCCACGCCCGAGGGGTTCGGCCCCTACGACCTAACGATCGGTGACGGCCGGCGCTGGACCGCGGCCGAGGCCTATCTGGCCCCCGCGCTCGGCCGCCCGAACCTCACCATCGTGACCGACGCGCGGACGACCCGCATCCGCATCGAGCGCGGCCGCGCGATCGGGGTGGATTATGCCGTCGGGCGCGCGCTGCATCAGGCGGACGCGCGGGCCGAAGTGCTGGTCGCCACCGGCGCAGTGCAGTCGCCGCAATTGCTCCAGCTCTCCGGCATCGGCGATCCCGAACGGCTGCGCGCGGCCGGCGTGTCCGCGTTGCACGACCTGCCCGGCGTCGGCGAAAACCTGCAGGATCACCTCGACGTCATCATGAACTGGCGCAGCCGCGGCCTGCGGACCGTGTTCAGCGAGGTGAAGGGCCTGCGCCAGCTCGGCGTCGGCCTGCGCTACGCACTCACCGGCAAGGGTGTCGGCCGGCAGAACTTCCTCGAGGCGGGCGCCTTCATCCCCTCGCGCCCAGGCCTCGAACATCCCGACATCCAGATCCACGCCGTGCTCGCGATCATGCGCGATCACGGCAAGGTAAAGGCGACCGAGGATGGCTTCTCGCTTCACCTGTGCCAGCTGCGCCCGGAAAGCCGCGGGCGCATCGGGCTGCAATCGGCCGATCCCCTTGCCGATCCGCTGATCGAGGCGAACTATCTCGCGACGCCGGAGGATCGCCGCGTGCTGCGCGAATCGGTGAAGATCGGGCGCGAGGTCGCCGCGCAGCTGGCGCTCGATCCCTATCGCGACGCCGAACTGGCACCGGGCGCGGACGTGCGCAGCGACGAGGCGATCGATACCTGGGTGCGTGCCACCGCGGAAACCATCTACCATCCGGTCGGCACATGCCGGATGGGCGACGATCGCAACGCCGTGGTGGACGAATCGCTGCGGGTGCGCGGACTCGATGGCCTGCGGGTGATCGACGCCTCGGTCATGCCGTCGCTAATCAGCGGCAACACCAACGCGCCGACGATCATGATCGCCGAAAAGGCCGCCGACCTGATCCGCGGCACGAAGCTGCAGGCCGCAGCCTAAGCGCTCGCGACCGGCGCGGGTCCGATGGGACCCGCGCCGGCAGTCATCAGATGTGGATCGGCTTGCCGGTCACCGCCATCGCCGCTTCCTTGATCGCCTCGGAATGGGTCGGATGGGCATGACAGGTGTAGGCGATATCCTCGCTGGTCGCGCCGAACTCCATCGCCTGCGCGGCCTGTGCGATCATCGTCCCGGCCACGCTCGCGATCGCCCAGACGCCGACGACGCGGTCGGTCTTGGCATCGGCGATGATCTTCACGAAGCCGTCCGGCTCGTGGTTGGTCTTGGCACGGCTGTTGCCAGCCATCGGGAACTTGCCGACCTTGATCTCGCCCTTCGCCTTGGCGGCTTCCTCGGTCAGGCCGACGCCGGCGAATTCGGGCATCGTGTAGACGACGCTCGGGATGACGTCGTGGTTCACGATGCCGGTCAGGCCGGCGATATTCTCGGCGACCGCAATGCCTTCGTCTTCGGCCTTGTGCGCGAGCATCAGGCCGGGGGCGACGTCGCCGATCGCCCAGATGCCGGGGACACTGGTGGCGAAATCATGGTCGATCTCGACCTGTCCGCGGCCGTTGACCGCCAGGCCGGCGGCCTCGAGGTTGAGGCCGTCGGTGTTCGGCTTGCGGCCGATCGCGAGCAGCACGCTGTCCGCCTCGATCGTCTGCGCCTCGCCCCCCGCGGCGGGTTCGACCGTCAGCGTCGCGGTGTCGCCCGACACGGTCACGCCGGTGACCTTCGTCGACAGTTTGAACTCCATGCCCTGCTTCTTGAAGATCTTCTGCGCTTCCTTGCGGACGTCACCGTCGAAGCCGGGCAGGATCTGATCGAGATACTCGACCACGGTCACCTTCGCGCCAAGCCGGCGCCAGACGCTGCCGAGTTCGAGCCCGATGACGCCGCCACCGATCACCACCAGATGCTGCGGCACCTTGGCCAGCTCCAGCGCGCCGGTGCTGTCGACGACGACCTTCTGGTCGACCTCGACTCCGGGCAGCGGCGTGACTGACGAGCCGGTCGCGATGACGATGTTCTTGGCGCGCACGGACGTGCCGGCGACGTCCACCGTGTCCTTGCCGGTGAAGCTGGCGCGGCCCTTCAGCCATTCGACCTTGTTCTTCTTGAACAGATATTCGATGCCGCCGGTCAGCTGCTTCACCGCATCGCGGCGCTGGGCGTGCATCGTGTCGAGATCGAGCTCGGCGGTGACCTTGATGCCCATCTTGGCCATCGTGCCGTTCGCGGCGGCGTCGTAATATTCCGACGCGTGCAGCATCGCCTTCGACGGGATGCAGCCGACGTTGAGGCAGGTGCCGCCCAACGTCTCGCGGCTTTCGACGCACGCGGTCTTCAGCCCCAGCTGCGCGGCACGGATCGCGGCGACATAGCCGCCCGGGCCGGCGCCGATCACGAGGACGTCATAGTCGTAGGTATCTGCCATGATCTTCTCACATCCCCGGCGGAGGCCGGGGCCCAGTTGGGGAACATATGGGAAGAGCGTGGCGCTTCGTCACCACCACCTTCCCAACTGGACCCCGGCCTCCGCCGGGGTGGTTGGTGCGTGGGCGGGCGTTACAGGTCGATCAGGATGCGCGTCGGATCCTCGATCGCATTCTTGAGCGCGACGAGGAAGGTCACCGCCTCGCGGCCGTCGATCAGGCGGTGATCGTAGCTCAGCGCGAGGTACATCATCGGGCGCACCACCACCTGACCGTCGCGGACGACCGGGCGATCCTCGATCCGGTGCAGGCCGAGCACCGCCGACTGCGGCGGGTTGATGATCGGGGTCGACATCAGCGAACCGAAGACGCCGCCGTTCGAGATGGTGAAGGTGCCGCCCTTCATCTCGTCCATCTTCAGCGTGCCGTCCTTGGCGCGCTTGCCGAAGTCGCCGATCGTCTTCTCGATCCCCGCAACGGTCAGATCCTGGCAATCGCGGATGACCGGCACGACGAGGCCGCCCGGCGAGGACACCGCGACCGAGATATCGGCATAATCGTGATAGACGATCTCATCGCCCTCGATGCTGGCGTTGACGGACGGAATGTCCTTGAGCGCCATCGTCGCGGCCTTCACGAAGAAGCCCATGAAGCCGAGGCGGACGCCGTGCTTCTTCTCGAACAGGTCCTTGTACTTGGCGCGCGCCTCGATCACCGCGGTCATGTCGACGTCGTTGAACGTCGTCAGCATCGCGGCGGTGTTCTGCGCCTCTTTGAGGCGCTTGGCGATCGTCTGGCGCAGGCGCGTCATCTTGACGCGCTCTTCCTTGCGCCCACCCGTCGGGGCGGCGGCAGGCGCGGGTGCCGCGGCAGGTGCCGGCGCTGCGGCGGGCTTGGACGCGGCCGCTGCGGCGACGTCTTCCTTGGTGATCCGACCGTCCTTGCCGGTGCCGGTGATCGACGCCGGGTCGAGGCCGTATTCCAGCACGGCACGGCGCACCGAAGGCGACAGTGCCGCGGGCGAATCGCTCGATGCCTCGGGCTGCGCAGCCGGAGCCGGAGCGGCCGGTGCAGGCGCAGCAGCCGGCGCCGGGGCGGCAGCGGGTGGCGCTGCCGGAGCAGGCGCCGCGGCGGCCGAGCCGTCACCGGCGTCGATCGTCGCGAGCATCGCGCCGACCTGCACGGTGTCGCCGACCTGCACCGCATGCTGGCCCATCACGCCGGCAACGGGGGACGGCACCTCGACCGACACCTTGTCGGTTTCCAGGCTGGCGATCGGCTCATCGACCTTCACGGGGTCGCCGGGCTGCTTCAGCCATTCGCCGACGGTCGCTTCGGTGATCGATTCGCCCAATACGGGGACGGTGACTTCGGTTGCCATCTCTCAATCCTTCTACCCCGGGGAGGGGGTGTAGTCGGTAACGTTCTTAGCTGCTGGGCGCCTGCGTGGGGCGGGCGGTGGTCGTCGAACTCTCGCTGCGGGTGCGGCGGATTTCCTCGCGGACATTGTGGCCGAGCGCATCGGCGACCAGCGCACCCTGCTCCGCGGTATGCCGCTTCATCAGGCCGGTCGCGGGCGAGGCGGACGCCTGCCGGCCCGCATAGCGCGCGCGCTTCACGGCGCAGTTCGCGGACGTGAGCGATTCCTCGATCAGCGGCTCGACGAAGAACCAGTATCCGTTGTTCTTCGGCTCTTCCTGCGCCCACACCACGTCCTGCAGCTGCGGCATCCGCGCGATCCGGCGGGCAAGCGCGTCGCCGGGGAATGGATAGAGCTGCTCGATGCGGACGATCTGCGTATCCGTATCGCCCGCGGCGTTGCGCGCCTCGATCAGGTCGTAGGCGACCTTGCCGGTGCACAGCACCAGCCGCTTCGTCTCGGCATCCGCCGCACCATTGGTGTCGGACAGGATGCGCTTGAAGTGGCTGTCGCCCTGGAAATCGGCCGCGGCCGACACCGCCAGCTTGTGGCGGAGCAGCGACTTGGGCGTCATCACGATCAGGGGTTTACGGAAATTGCGGTGCATCTGCCGGCGCAGCAGGTGGAAATAGTTCGCCGGCGTGGTGCAGTTCGCGACCTGGATATTGTCCTGCGCGCAATTCTGCAGGAAGCGCTCGGGACGCGCCGAGCTATGCTCGGGCCCCTGCCCCTCGTAGCCGTGCGGCAGCAGCATCACGAGGCCATTGGCGCGCAGCCACTTTGACTCGCCGCTTGTGATGAACTGGTCTATCATGATCTGCGCGCCGTTGACGAAATCGCCGAACTGCGCCTCCCACATCACCAGCGTCTTGGGGTCGGCGAGCGCATAGCCATATTCGAAGCCGAGCACGCCATATTCGGACAGCGGGCTGTCGAGCACCTCGAAGCGGCCATGCTCGACCGTGGTCAGCGGCACGTACTTGTGCTCGTCGGTCTGGTCGACCCACACCGCGTGCCGCTGCGAGAAGGTGCCGCGACCCGAATCCTGGCCCGACAGGCGGACGCCATAGCCTTCCGACAGGAGCGACCCGAACGCCAGCGCCTCGCCGGTCGCCCAGTCGAAATTCGCGCCCGTGGCGAACATCTGCCGCTTGGCGTCGATCACGCGCGACAGCGTCTTGTGGATCTGGATGCCCTCCGGCACCGTCGTCAGCGTCCGGCCGAGCGCGTCGAACAGCTTGAGCTCGATACCGGTTTCGACGTTGCGCCGTTCGGTGCCGCCATCGGTCGGCGCCGACAGGCCCGACCAGCGCCCCGCGAACCAGTCCGCCTTGTTCGGCTTGTAGCTCGCGCCCGCCTCGAACTCGCCTTCGAGCAGCGTCGTAAACTGGTGGACCTTCTCGTCCAGCCACGCCTGGTCGATCACGCCTTCCTGGATCAGGCGCTTGCCGTAGATCTCGCTGACACCGGGGTGCTGGCGGATCTTGTTGTACATCAGCGGCTGGGTGAAGCCCGGCTCGTCGCCTTCGTTATGGCCGAAGCGGCGATAGCACCACATGTCGATGACGATGTCGCGATGGAACTTCTGGCGGAACTCGATCGCCATTTTGGTGGCGAAGGTCACCGCCTCGGGGTCGTCGCCGTTGACGTGGAACACCGGCGCCTGCACGCCCTTCGCCACGTCCGATGGATAGGGCGAGGAACGCGCGAACTGCGGGCTGGTGGTGAAACCGACCTGGTTGTTGATGATGAAGTGGACGCAGCCGCCGGTGTTGTAGCCGCGGATGCCCGAGAAGCCGAGGCATTCCCACACGATCCCCTGCCCCGCGAATGCCGCGTCGCCGTGGATCAGCACCGGCAGCGCGCCGGTATGGTCCCTGAGGTCGTTGGCGATCGTCTGGATCGCGCGCGTCTTGCCGAGGACGACCGGGTCCGCCGCCTCGAGGTGCGACGGGTTGGCGACCAGCGACATATGCACCTTGTGGCCGTCGAACTCACGGTCGGTCGAGGTGCCGAGGTGATATTTCACGTCGCCCGATCCGCCGATCTCATCGGGCTGCGCCGAACCGCCGGCGAATTCGTGGAAGATCACGCGCAGCGGCTTGGCCATGACATTGGCAAGCACGTTCAGGCGGCCGCGGTGGGCCATGCCGAACACCATCTCGCGCACGCCGGCCTGACCACCGTATTTGATGACGCTTTCCAGCGCCGGGATCATGCTCTCGCCGCCGTCGAGGCCGAAGCGCTTCGTCCCGACATATTTCTTGCCGAGGAACTTCTCCCACTGCTCGGCCTCGATGACCTTGCTCAGGATCGCCTTCTTGCCGTCAACACTAAACTCGATCGCCTTGTCCTTGCCCTCCATGCGGTCCTGCAGGAAGCGGCGCTCCTCGACATCGACGATGTGCATGTATTCGAGGCCGACGTTGCCGCAATAATTGCGGCGGAGCGTGTCGACCAGTTCGCGCACGGTCGCCCATTCGAAGCCGAGCGTCCCGCCGAGATAGACCGGGCGGTCGATGTCGGCATCAGTGAAGCCGTGATATTCGGTGCGCAGGTCCTCGGGCATGTCGCGGTGCGACAGGCCGAGCGGATCGAGGTTGGCGGCGAGATGGCCGCGGACGCGATAGGTGCGGATCAGCAGTTGCGCGCGGATCGCGTCGCCCGCCGCCTTGATGATATCGTCCTTCGACGGCGCAGCCGCAGGCGCCGCGGCGGGCTTGCCGCCCTTAGCCGGCTTGGGCGCGGGTTCCATCTGCGTTGGGTCGAGGCCCGCGGTCAGGTCGTCGGTCGTGGTCAGCGGCCAGCGCTTGTTGCTCCAGCTCGGACCGCCGGTGCCGCCCTCCAGCCCCTCGAAGAACCCGCGCCAGCCGAGATCGACCGACGACTGGTCGGCCTGATATTTGGCGTAGAGCGCTTCGATGAACGCAGGCGACACGCCGGATGCGATGTCGCCGAAATCCTGACCTTCGTAGCCCATGGTCTTCTTCCTATTTCCCTCTCCCGATGGGATAGGGAGGGGCCCGCCGCCCGCAGGGCGGTGGGAGGGTGAGGGTCGAAGGGGAGGGCCCACCTGCCCTCACCCTTCCGCGGCTGCGCCGCTCCCTCCCTCTCCCGATGGGAGAGGGGTAAATGGTTTAACCGTTCAACACCTCGAGCAGCGTCGAACCCAGCTCGCTGGGGCTCGCCGCGACCTTGATCCCGGCGGCTTCCATCGCCGCGATCTTGCTTTCCGCATCGCCCTTGCCGCCCGACACGATCGCGCCGGCATGGCCCATGCGACGGCCCGGAGGCGCGGTGCGGCCCGCGATGAAGCCGGCCATCGGCTTCTTGCGGCCACGCTTGGCCTCGTCGATCAGGAACTGCGCGGCCTGCTCCTCGGCGTCGCCGCCGATCTCGCCAATCATGATGATCGACTGAGTCGCCTCATCGGCGAGGAACAGCTCGAGCACGTCGATGAAGTTGGTGCCGTTGACCGGATCGCCGCCGATGCCGACCGCGGTGGTCTGGCCGAGGCCGGCGTTCGAGGTCTGGAACACCGCCTCATAGGTCAGCGTGCCCGATCGCGAGACGACGCCGACGCTGCCCTGCTTGAAGATGCTACCCGGCATGATGCCGATCTTGCACTCGCCCGGCGTCAGCACGCCGGGGCAGTTCGGGCCGATCAGCCGCGACTTGCTGCCCGACAGCGCGCGCTTGACTCGGACCATGTCGAGCACGGGAATGCCCTCGGTGATCGCGACGATCAGCGGGATCTCGGCGTCGATCGCCTCGAGGATCGAATCCGCGGCGAAGGGCGGCGGCACGTAGATCACCGACGCATCGGCGCCGGTCTTCGACTTGGCTTCGGCAACGGTGTTGTAGACCGGCAGGCCGAGATGCTCGGTCCCGCCCTTGCCCGGCGTCACGCCGCCGACCATCTGCGTGCCATATTCCAGCGCCGCCTTGGTATGAAAGCTACCGGTTTCGCCGGTCATGCCCTGCGTGATGACCTTGGTGTTCTTGTTGACGAGGATGCTCATCTGCGTTTCGTCCTTACCACCCCGGCGAATGCCGGGGTCCAGTTGGGAATGCGCTCAGGGCAGTGCGATACGGTCATACAGGTCGCCCCACTCCGGGTTGAGACCCTCGATCTCACGCAGCTTCCACGCTCGCTTCCATTGCTTCATCTGCAGCTCTCGCTGCCGTGCGGCTTCCCAGCTGCCGAGAACCTCGTACCAGACGAGGACATGGCAACCATATGTCTTCGTAAACCCGTCGACGACTCCGTTACGGTGCTCCCACACGCGCTTCGGCAGATTGATCGTCGACCCCAGATAGATCGTGTCGTTGCGCCTGTTCGCCATCATGTAAACGGCGGCAGCTTCGCCCAAGACAACGACCTTCCCGACTGGACCCCGGCCTCCGCCGGGGTGGTATCAGTCAATTCATCAATTCAGCGAACCGTCGATCCCCTTGCACGCGACCAGCAGCTCCTTCACCGCATCCACCGACACGGTGAGGTTCGCCTTCGCCTCGTCGTCCAGCGCGATCTCGACGATCTGCTCCACGCCA
This sequence comes from Sphingomonas sp. UBA978, assembly GCF_002292295.1. GTDB lineage: Bacteria > Pseudomonadota > Alphaproteobacteria > Sphingomonadales > Sphingomonadaceae > Sphingomonas. The sequence goes on along the minus strand of NZ_DBBS01000020.1, from coordinate 399,291 downwards.
CCGGCACCGATGACCACCGGAACACCGACGTACAGATCGTTCACGCCATACTGGCCGTCGACATAGGCCGCTGCCGGCAGGACGCGCTTCTGGTCGTAGAGATAGGCCTCCGCCATCGCGATGCCGCTGGTCGCCGGCGCGTAATAGGCCGAGCCGGTCTTGAGCAGCACGACGATCTCGCCGCCGCCGCCGCGGGTGCGCTTGACGATCGCGTCGATCTTGTCCTGCGTCGACCGGCCCATCTTGATGAGGTCGGGGATGGGGATGCCCGACACCGTCGAATAGCTGATGACCGGCACCATCGTGTCGCCATGACCACCGAGTACGAAGCTGGTGACGTCCTTGACCGACACCTGGAATTCCTCGGCCAGGAAATGGCTGAAGCGCGCGCTGTCGAGCACCCCCGCCATGCCGACGACCATATGGTGCGGCAGGCCCGAGAATTCGCGGAGCGCCCAGACCATCGCGTCGAGCGGGTTGGTGATGCAGATCACGAAGGCGTTCGGCGCGTTGGCCTTGATGCCCTCGCCGACCGCCTTCATCACCTTCAGGTTGATGCCGAGCAGGTCGTCGCGGCTCATGCCCGGCTTGCGGGCGACACCGGCGGTGACGATGATGACGTCGGCGCCGGCGATGTCGGCGTAATCGTTCGAACCGATGATCGTCGCATCGAAGCCTTCGACCGGGCCGCACTGCGACAGGTCGAGCGCCTTGCCCTGCGGCACGCCTTCGGCGACGTCGAAGAGGACGATATCACCCAAATTCTTGAGCGCCGCGAGGTGCGCGAGCGTGCCGCCGATATTGCCGGCGCCGATCAGCGCGATCTTCTTGCGAGCCATCCAATCCATCTCCGTAAAGGCAGGTCCTGATTGGCCATGCCGCCTACGCCCCTTTTCGGCGCCCGGCAACCGCTAATCGCCAAGGATTAAGACTTTAGTTGATAATGGTTCGCAGGTGCAATTAGGTGCTGCCATGGCCTTGCGCGAGGTAATCCTCGGAGCGCATTTCCTCCAGCCGGCTGACCGTGCGCTGGAATTCGAACCGCCCGTCGCCCTCCGGATAGAGCGCGTCCGGCTCGGCATCCGCCGCGGCGAGCAGCTTGACCTTATGCTCGTAGAGCGCGTCGATCAGCGCGACGAACCGCGCCGCCTCGTTGCGGTTCTCCGGCCCGAGCCTGGGCACGCCGACGAGGATGACGGTATGATAGCGCCGCGCGACGGCGAGATAGTCCGCCGCGCCCCGCGCCTCGCCGCACAGTTTCCGGAACGAGAAGACCGCGACGCCCTTCAGCGTCTTGGGGACATGCAGCGTGCGCCCCTGCACGACGATGTCCTCCGCCGGGATCGGCTCGGTCACCTCGTGATCGGTCAGGCGGAAGAAGGCGGCGGAAAGGTCAGCAGTCGCCGCCGGACCGTTGGGGACCAGCCAGGTGTTCTGCTGCCCCAGCCGGTCGCGGCGATAGTCGATCGGCCCGTTGAGCGTCACCACGTCGAGCCGCGCCTCGATCAGCGCGATGAAAGGCAGGAAATGCTCGCGGTTGAGGCCGTTCCTGTAGAGGTCGGCGGGCGCACGGTTGGAGGTGGTGACGACGGTCACCCCCGCCTCCAGCAGGGCGGTGAACAGCCGGCTGAGGATCATCGCATCGGGCGAATTGGTGACCATCATCTCGTCGAAGGCGAGCAGCCGCGTCTCCTCGGCCAGCGCCGCGGCGACGGGGGCGATCGGGTCGCCCGCCTCCTTGCGCCGCTCGATCGCGATGCGGCCATGGACCTCGAGCATGAATTCGGAAAAATGGACGCGGCGCTTGCGCTCCACGCCGACGTTCGCGAAGAACAGGTCCATCATCATCGACTTGCCGCGGCCGACGTCGCCGAACATGTAGACGCCGCGCGGACTGGCGCCGCCGCGACCGGTCAGGCGGGCGAACAGGCCGGCGCGCTTTGGCGTCTCCAGCTCGGCAGCGAGCGTATCCAGCCGGGTGGCGGCCGCCCGTTGCTCGGGATCGGTGCGCAATTCGCCCGCAGCGACCAGCGCATCATAGGCGTTGAGGACTTTCGTCATTCGTCGTGCTCCTGCGCACGCGGCCGCGCGCGTTCGGGATAGGGAAAACCGGGTCCCGCCTAGTATTCGTCCGGCGCCGGCTTCGCGCCGGGAGGGTGAGGGCCGTACGCAAGCGTGTCGGATCAGCCCCGTTCGGTCGCCTTGCGCAAGGTCCCGGTAAAGCTGGCGATCGTCGGCACGTCCTCCTGCACGACCAGCCCGCGCAGGAACAGCATCCGCCCCGTCTCGCGCAGCAATTCGATCCGAGCCTCCAGCGGCACGCCGACCACACCGCCGCCGATGAATTGTGCGGACAGGTCGAGCGTCACCGCGCCCCCTGCCCCCAGCACGCCGAACCCGCGCGCCGCCGCAAACAAGGCGACGTCCATGAAGCCGAGCAGCGCACCGCCATGGACGTTATCGCGCATGTTGGAATGCGCCCGGCGCGGCAGCATCCGCACCCGGGCGATGTCACCCTCGACACGGACGTGCAGCGGCTCGATGAAGGCATTGTAGCGCGTGGCGTCGCGGAACTGCCAGCGCTTCCAGCCCGGCAGTTCCGGATCGTCCTCGTAGCTGAAGACCGGTGAGGGCGTGTCCGTCACCGCCGGTTACAGGATGCGCTCGGCTTCCATCTTCTTGACCTCGGCGATCGCCTTGGCCGGGTTGAGGCCCTTGGGGCAGGTGTTCGCGCAGTTCATGATCGTGTGGCAACGATACAGGCGGAACGGATCCTCGAGCTGGTCGAGCCGCTCGCCGGTCATCTCGTCGCGGCTGTCCGCCAGCCAGCGATAGGCCTGCAGCAGGATCGCCGGACCCAGGAATTTGTCGGCATTCCACCAATAGCTCGGGCAGGACGTCGAGCAGCAGGCGCACAGGATGCACTCGTACAGGCCGTCCAGCTTGGCGCGATCCTCCGGCGACTGGAGCCGCTCCTTGCCCGAGGGCGGCGGGCTGACCGTCTGCATCCAAGGCTTGATCGAGCTGTATTGCGCGTAGAAGTGCGTGAAGTCGGGGACGAGATCCTTGATGACGTCCATCGCCGGCAGCGGCGTGATCTTCACCTCGCCCTTCACGTCCTCGATCGCGGTGGTGCAGGCGAGGCCGTTGCGGCCGTCGATGTTCATCGAACACGACCCGCAGATGCCCTCGCGGCACGAACGGCGGAAGGTGAGCGACGAATCCTGCTCCGCCTTCATCTTGATGAGCGCGTCGAGCACCATCGGGCCGCATTCGTCGAGGTTGATCTCGAACGTGTCGTAGCGCGGGTTCTCGGCGGTGTCGGGGTCGTAGCGATAGACCTTGAAGGTCTTGATCCGCTTGGCGTCCCCGGTCGCTTTATGGACCTTGCCCTTCGCCTTGACCTTGCTGTTCTTGGGCAGGGTGAACTCGGCCATCGCCGCAACGCTCCTATTGAATGCTGCACCTGCGGCTATGCCTTTCGGGGGCGCGGCGCAACCCCCGGAGCGACAAAGCCGCGATCAGATCACATCGAGAACGAGGCCGCGGTCGCGTGCCTCGTCGGCCTCGATATACCAGTTGGACGGCGCCTTGCTCTGCAATTCCTCGAAGGTCACGCCGGACCCGCGGACGATGTCGCGGAATCCTTCCTCCTGAATCTTCACCGATTCCTCGATCTCGTGCAGCTTCGCCTTGAGCATCGCCGGCAGGGTCGTCAGCGGGCCGGACAGCTGGATGGTGCTGGTCATCGACCGTTCGTGCAGCATCAGCCGCGTACCGCGGGTCAGGAAGCGCTTCTCGACCGGAAACGCCGACATGAACGTCGCCCCGGCGGAATAGACCGCGACCTTGCCGACGAACAGGATCTCGCGGCCGGTATAGTCGCGCAGCAGGCGGATGTCGGCGCCCATCGCGCGGCCCATTTCCGGATCGCCGCCCAGCGTGGTGATCGAGACGACGAGCGGTCCGTCCTGCGGTGCGTCGGCCAGCTGCGTCTTGAAGCGCGCATACATCATGTCGTCGACGACGCCATGCAGCTGGATATGGGGGAAGGCGAGCAGGGGATATCTGCTGGCGGTGTTGGCGGCGTTGTTGTCGGTCATGGCGCGGCGAACCCTTGCATTGCAGCAAGGTTCCGGACCGGACGCAAAGATGCGCGGTCGCGCCGCAGAAATCGACGAAATACGATCAGTGACGAGAGGCGGCCGTCGACGCGCACGTCGCGGCCGCCCTCCCTTTGGTTACGCCGCGCGGAACATCTCGGGAGGCAGCGCCATCAGGCTCTCGGCACCGCCCTCGATCTTGCGACGCAGCGCGCCGGCGTCCGGCACGATCCGCTCGGCAAAGAAACGCGCGGTGACCAGCTTGGCGTCGAGGAAGGCGGCATCGCCCTCTCCCGCCGCCTTCAGCTCGGCCGCCGCCTTCGCCATGCGCAGCCACATCAGGCCGGTGGCGACGATCCCCATCAGGTGCATGTAAGGCACCGCGCCGGCGCCGACATTCTCTGGGTTCTTCATGCCATTGGCCATGAACCACATCGTCGCCGCCTGGAGCTCGCCCAGCGCCTTCTTCAGTCCGGTGGCGATCTGCGCGGTCGCCTCGACACCCTCGGCCGCGGCGGTTTCCTCCGCGACGATCTTGAACAGCGCCTGCACCGCACGCCCACCCTTGGTGGCGAGCTTGCGGCCGACGAGATCCATCGCCTGTACGCCGTTGGTGCCTTCGTAGATCATCGCGATACGGGCATCGCGAACATACTGCTCCATGCCCCATTCGGCGATATAACCGTGGCCGCCATAGACCTGCTGCGCGTTGGTCGCGACTTCATAGCCCTTGTCGGTGCCGACGCCCTTGATGACCGGGGTCAGCAGGCCGATCAGGTCGCCCGCCATCTCGCGCTCTTCCTCGGTCGCGCCATGATGCTCGAGGTCGACCTGGAGTGCACCCCACAGGCACAAGGCGCGCAGGCCCTCGGTCCAAGCCTTGCCCTCCATCAGCATGCGACGGATGTCGGGATGGACGAACAGCGTGTCCGCCTTCTCGCCCGGCTCCTTCGGGCCGTTGAGCGCGCGGCCCTGCCGGCGATCCTCGGCGTACTGGACCGCGTTCTGATAGGCGACCTCGGCGATCGCGAGGCCCTGCAGCCCGACGCCGAGGCGCGCGGCGTTCATCATGATGAACATCGCGGCGAGGCCCTTCATCTCCTCGCCGACCAGCCAGCCCTTGGCGCCGTCATAGTTCATGACGCAGGTCGAATTGGCATGGATGCCCATCTTGTGCTCGATCGAGCCGCAGGTCACCGCGTTGCGCTCGCCCAGCGAACCGTCCGCATTGACCATCACCTTCGGCACCACGAACAGGCTGATGCCCTTCGAACTGTCCGGCGCGCCCGGCGTCTTCGCCAGCACGAGGTGGATGATATTGTCGGTCAGGTCGTGCTCGCCGGCCGAGATGAAGATCTTGGTGCCGGTGATCGCGTACGATCCGTCCGCCTGCGGCTCCGCCTTGGTGCGGATCAGGCCCAGGTCCGTGCCGCACTGCGGCTCGGTCAGGTTCATCGTGCCGCCCCACTCGCCCGACACCATCTTGGGGACGTACATCGCCTGCTGCTCGGGGCTGCCCTTGGCGACCAGCGCGGCGATCGCGCCATGCGTCAGGCCCGGGTACATGGCGAACGCCATGTTGGACGAGATCATATACTCCTGGAACGCGATCGACACGACGTGCGGCATGCCCTGACCGCCATATTCGGGCGCATTGCCCAGCGTCGCCCAGCCGCTTTCGACATATTGGCTGTAGGCTTCCTTGAAGCCGGCGGGCGTGGTGACGCTGCCGTCCTCGTGGCGCGTGCAGCCTTCCTGATCGCCCGACTGGTTGATCGGGAACAGCACCTCGGCGACGAAACGTCCGCCCTCTTCCAGCACCGCCTCGACCACGTCTGGAGTCGCCGCGTCGAACCCCGGAAGGTTGCTGTAGTTCTGGAGGCCGACGACATGCTCGAGGATGAAGCGGGTGTCGCGGACGGGGGGCGTGTACTGAGGCATCCTGTTATCCTTGTGTGTCAGACGTATGGACGGCTTCTACGACCGTCACGAAGGTGTTGAGTTCGGCGATGGCGGCGTCGATGTCCTGCTTCTGCCGTTCGAGCAGCGCGATGCGGGCACGGCAGCGCTCGATCGACACCTCGCGCTGGACGCGGCGGCCGTCGTCGAGGTCGTAGAGGTCGATCATCTCGCGGATCTCGCCGAGCGAGAAACCGACGCGCTTGCCGCGCAGGATCCAGGCAAGCCGGGCGCGGTCGCGGTGCGAGTAGATGCGCTGCGTGCCGCGACGTTCGGGGGCGATCAGCCCCTCGTCCTCGTAGAAGCGCAGCGCCCGCGCGGTCACCCCGAACTCGTCGGAGAGGTCCGATATGCTGAAATTCTCGCGATCGTGGCGGGGTTCGATCAGCGCATAGGCAGGTGTCGAGGCCATGGCGATGCGGTTACATCACGTTTACGTCAACGTCAATCTATTGACGCATGGCGCAGAGCAATTTTCCGCCCGGCGACCGCAGCGTTTCTGCCTCCGACACCGACGCGCTGAGATGCTCGACCGCCAGCGCGGCGAGCGAGGCGCGGCCGGTGCAATGCCGGTCGCAGGCGGCGGGAACCGTCGCGGGGAAGACGATGCGGTCGCCCTCGAACCGGGCATCGAAATGACAGGCGCCCAGCGTCACCGCGACCCGGTCGCCGCCGCGGCGCGCGCTGCCGGACGCAGCGCACCCCTGCCCCTCGCCATAATCGATCGAGACGCCGATCCGGTAGGCGCCGCTCGCCCCCGGCACGACGCAGACCCGGTCGGTATCGAGCGCCCACGAACCGACCAGCGACGCCCGCGCGGGATCGGCGACCAGCCCCGCCTGCTCCGCCGCCGCCTCGAGTCGCGCACCGGCGCTGTCCTGCGCCGCCTGCGGTGGTGCGCCGCAGCCGGTCACCAGCGCGGCGAGCACCAGCATGCGCCTCACCCGATCGGCACCAGCCGCGTGCCGTCGATCCGGCGATAGAAGCAGCTCGTCGCGCCCGTATGGCAGGCCGGACCGGCAGGATCGGCGATGATCCACAGCGCATCCTGATCGCAGTCGATCCGCATCTCGACGACGCGCAGCACGTTGCCGGAGCTTTCGCCCTTTTTCCACAGCCGCGCCCGGCTGCGCGACCAGAAGGTCGCCTCGCCCGTCGCCTGCGTCGCCGCCAGCGCATCGGCATTCATATGGGCGACCATCAGCAGCGCGCCCGCGCGATCGGTGACGACCGCGGTGACGAGGCCGGCGGCGTCATATTTCGGATCGAGGCGGAGTTCGGTTTCGCGGGGGTCGGCCATCACCTCGCTCTACAGCGGAGAGGGAGCCAGACCAAGCCGGCGCGGCACGCCCCTCACCCCGCCGCGCGCTGCGCCTCGGGTTCGTGCGCATGGACGCGGGCAAGCGCCTCTCCCTCCAGCTTGGCGAGGTCCGCCAGCGTCTGGTCGAGCGCGTCGCGCTGCTGTTCCAGTTCGTCGATCCGCATCCGCACGCGCTCGGCGAGCGCCCGCATCTGCTCCAGATGTTGCGGGTCGGCATCGTACAGGTCGAGGAATTCGGCGATGTCGGTCAGCGAGAAGCCGAGCCGCTTGCCGCGCAGGATCAGCTGCATCCGCGCGATCTCGCGCCGGCGGTAGACGCGGGTCGTCCCGATCCGGCACGGTTCGATCAGCCCCTTGTCCTCGTAGAAGCGCAAGGTCCGGGGCGTGATGCCGAGCATGTCGGCCACCTCCTGGATTCCCTGCAACTCTCCCCTGTCGTCCCCCGGACCGTCCATCACCCACTCCCGTCGCGCGGTCTAACGTGCCGCCTTCTGCAACTCTTCCTCGACCAGTTCCTTTTTGGATAGCTTGCCGATCAAAGTCTTGGGGAGAGTGTCGCGGATTTCCACCTCGCGGGGAAGCTCGATCTTGCTGATCTTGTCGCGCAGGAAATCGCGCAGGCCAGGGCCGGTGATCGCGCCCGGCTCGTTGAGCACGACAAAGGCCTTGGGCGCCTGCCCGCGGTGCGCATCGGGCACGCCGATCACCACCGCCTCGACCACGTTGGGATGTTCGTACAGCGCTTCCTCGATCACGCGCGGATAGACGTTGTACCCGCCGCACAGGATCAGGTCCTTGATCCGGTCGACGATGAAGAGATAGCCGTCCGCGTCCAGATAGCCGACGTCGCCGGTGCGCAACGCGCCGTCGGCGAACGCCGCCTCCGTCTCGGCGGGCTTGTGCCAGTATCCCGCCATCACCTGCGGCCCGCGGGCGCAGATCTCGCCCTTCTCGCCGGCCGGCACGATCCGGGTCGGATCCTCGCGGTCGCGGATCTCGATCGTCGTGCCGGGGAACGGCAGGCCCGCCGACCCCTCCTTGTTGACGCCCTCGAACGGATTGCAGGTGATGATCGGCGAGGCTTCGGACAGGCCATAGCCCTCGACCAGCTTCGCGCCGGTGTTCGCCTCGAAGGCGTGCCTCACCTCGATCGGCAGCGGCGCACCGCCCGAGATGCAGACCTTCACCGACGACAGGTCGGGCCGCTGGTCCGCGCCCAGATTGGCGAGCGCATTGTAGATCGTCGGCACCGCGGGGAAATAGGTCGGCCGCGTCCGCTTGAGCGTGGCGAGCAGCTGCTTCAATTCGAACCGCGGCAACAGGATCATCTCCGCACCCACCAGGGTGGCGAAGGTCAGCACGTTGGTCAGCGCGAAGACGTGGAACAGCGGCAGCACGCCGAGCACGCGATCCTGCTCGGCGCTCTCGCCGCCGACATGGACCAGCATCGCATCGGTGTTGGCGACGATATTGGCATGGCTCAGCATCGCCGCCTTGGGCACGCCGGTGGTGCCGCCGGTATATTGCAGCACCGCGATCTCGTCCGGCGCGACCGGCACCGGCGTCGGCCGCTGCCCGTGCGCCATCAGGTCGGGGAAATGCAGATGCTGCGCGCTGCGCGGCGCGCGGCCGATCTCCTTGCGCTTGACCAGCTTGTAGGCGAATTTCTTCACGGTCGGCAGCGCGTCCGCGATCGAACAGGTGACGACGTGGCGCAGCCCCGTCTCGCCCGCGACCTTCAGCACGCGCGCCTGGATCTCGGCGATGTCGCAGGTGACGATGATCTCCGCCCCCGAATCGTGGATCAGGTGCGTCAGCTCGCGCTCGACGTAGAGCGGGTTGACGTTGACGACGATGCCGCCCGCCTTCAGCGTCGCGTAGAACAGGATGGGATAGTAAGGCGTATTGGGCAGGCAGAGCGCGACGCGCGTCCCCTTCACCACGCCGAGCGCCTGCAGCCCCGCCGCGGCGCGATCCACCGCCGCACCGAGATCGCCCCAGGTCGTCACCCGCCCCATGAAGTCGATCGCCGCGCGACTCGGGAAGCGGGCCACCGACCGGTCGAGCAATTCGCCGAGGAGGCGCGGCCGGGCGGACAGCGCGACGCCCTGCTTGATCGCCAGCGGTGCCGTTACGGCCTCATCGGCGGTGGCCACGTCTGCCTTGGCGGTGTCGCTCATCCATGCTTCCTCTCAAAGTCGATCATCGAGCATATTGTCCGCTCGTGCTACTTGACGTAATGGGAAGGTATCGCACCTATACGGCATATCGCAAGCTCGAATGCCCATCAGAGAGAGGATTTCATGACCAACGTCGTCATCGCCGGCTATGCGCGCTCCCCCTTTCATCTCGCCGGCAAGGGCGCACTCGCCCGCGTCCGCCCCGACGATCTTGCCGCGCAGACGATCCGCGGGCTGATCGAGCGCACCGGCGTCGACGCTGCCGAGATCGAGGATATCATCCTCGGCTGCGCCTTTCCGGAAGGGGAGCAGGGGCTTAACGTCGCGCGCCTGATCGGCCTGCTCGCCGACCTGCCGCTGTCGGTCGGCGGCATGACGGTGAACCGCTTCTGCGGATCGTCGATGAGCGCGATCCATATCGCGATGGGCCAGATCCAGATCGGTGCGGGCGAGGCGTTCATCTGCGCCGGCCTCGAATCGATGAGCCGCATCCCGATGGGCGGCTACAACCCGATGCCGAATCCGGCGCTCGCGAAGGCGAATCCGGGTGCGTACATGGGCATGGGCGAAACGGCGGAGAACGTCGCGACCAAATATCAGATCACCCGCGGCGAGCAGGATGCCTTTGCCGTGAAGAGCCAGAAGAAGGCCGCCGCCGCGCGCGCCGATGGCCGGCTCGCCGATGAGATCGTGCCGATCACGACCAAGGCCGGCACCGTCAGCGAGGACGGCACGATCCGTCCCGACACCACCGTCGAGGCGCTCGGCGGCCTCAAGCCCGCCTTCAGCCTGGACGGATCGGTGACCGCCGGCACCTCTTCGCCGCTGACCGACGGCGCGTCGGCGGTGCTGGTGACCTCCGAGGACTTCGCGAAGAAGCATGGCCTCAAGATCCTCGCCCGGATCAAGGCGGTCGGCGTGTCGGGTATCGAGCCGTCGACGATGGGCCTCGGTCCGATCAGCGCGTCGCAGAAGGCGCTGGCCCGCGCCGGCGTCTCGGTCGCCGACCTCGACGTGGTCGAGATCAACGAGGCCTTCGCCAGCCAGGCGATCGCCTGCATCCGCGATCTCGGCCTGAAGGACGAGACGATCAACCTCGACGGCGGCGCGATCGCAATCGGCCATCCGCTCGGCGCGACCGGCGCGCGCATCGTCGGCAAGGCGGCGGCGCTGCTCGAGCGCGAGGGCGGCCGCTATGCGCTGGCGACCCAGTGCATCGGCGGCGGTCAGGGCATCGCCACGGTGCTGGAGCGCGTATAATGACGGATCAGATCAAGAAGGTATGCGTGATCGGTGCGGGCGTCATGGGCGCCGGCATCGCCGCACAGGTCGCCAATGCCGGCGTGCCCGTCCTGCTGCTCGACATCGTGCCGCGCGAGGGGGACGATCGCGATGCGGTGGCGAAGGGCGCGGTCGCGAAGATGCTCAAGACCGATCCCGCCCCCTTCATGTCGAAGGGCGCGGCGAAGCTGGTCGAGACCGGTAATATCGACGACCATCTCGATCGCGTCGCCGAATGCGACTGGATCGTCGAGGCGATCGTCGAACGGCTCGACATCAAGCAGGCGCTCTATGCGAAACTGGAGGCGCTGAAGCGTCCCGGCACGGCGGTATCGTCGAACACCTCGACCATCCCGCTGGAGAATCTGGTGGAGGGACGCTCCGACCAGTTCAAGGCCGACTTCCTCATCACGCACTTCTTCAATCCGCCGCGCTACATGCGGTTGATCGAGATCGTCCGCGGTGCGCATACCGACGCCGCCGTCGCGGATCGCGTCGAGGATTTCGTCGATCGCTTCATGGGCAAGCGGATCGTCCGGGCGAAGGACACGCCCGGCTTCATCGCCAATCGCATCGGCACCTATTGGCTCGCCGTCGCGATCAACGCGGCAATGGACCAGGGGCTGACCGTCGAGGAGGCCGACCAGATCGGCGGCCGCCCGATGGGCGTGCCCAAGACGGGGATCTTCGGGCTGGTCGATCTGGTCGGCGTCGATCTGATGCCGCTGCTCTCGAAGAGCCTGACGTCGACGCTGCCGCAAGGCGACCCCTATTTCGACACCGTCCGGCCGATGCCGCTGGTCGACCGGATGATCGCCGAGGGCTTTACGGGGCGCAAGGGCAAGGGCGGCTTCTACCGCTTCGACAAGGCGACGAAGACCAAGCTGGCGCTCGATCTCGCCACCGGCGACTATCGCGAGGGGCAGAAGCCCGCCGCGCTGCCGCCGAAGGCGGAAAAGGACCTCGCCACGCTGATCGCCACGCCGGGCAAGGTCGGTGACTATGCCTGGGAGGTGCTCGGCAAGACGCTCTCCTATGCGGCGATGCTGGTCGGCGAGGCGGCGGACGACATCGTCGCCATCGATGACGCGATGAAGCTCGGCTACAACTGGAAGTTCGGGCCGTTCGAGCTGCTCGACCGGATCGGCGCCGCCGCCGTCACCGCACGGCTGCGCGAGGAGGGCCGCACTGTACCGGCGATCCTCGACACGGTCGGCGACCGCAGCTTCTACCGCGTCGTCGAGGGCAAGCGGCAGTTCCTGACCCTCGACGGCGAATATCGCGACGTCGTCCGCAGCGACGGCGTGTTGCTGCTCGAGGATATCAAGCTGGCGTCCGAACCCCTGCTCCGGAACGCCTCTGTGGCGCTCTGGGATGTCGGCGACGGCGTCGCGGCGCTCGAATTCACCACCAAGATGAACGCGCTCGACGGTGAGATCATGGCGCTGATCCATCAGGCCATCCCGCTGGTGCAGGAGCGGTTCAAGGCGCTGGTGATCTATAACGAAGGCTCGAACTTCTCCGCGGGCGCCAACCTCGGCATGGCGATGTTCGCCGTCGCCGCCGGCATGTGGGGCGAGATCGAAAAGCTCGTCGCGGGCGGACAACAGGCGCTGAAGGCGCTGAAATACGCCCCCTTCCCCGTCGTCGCGGCGCCGGCCGGCATGGCGCTGGGCGGCGGCTGCGAGGTGCTGCTCAACAGCGATGCGGTGCAGGCGCATGCCGAAACCTACGTCGGGCTGGTCGAATGCGGCGTCGGGCTGCTGCCCGGCTGGGGTGGCAATGGCGAGATGCTCGACCGGATATCGAAGGCGCCGTTGATGCCGCGCGGGCCGATGCCCGCCGTCGCCAAGGCGTTCGAGACGATCTCGACCGCGCAGGTGTCCAAGTCCGCGGCGCTGGCGAAGGAGATGATGTTCCTGCGCCCCACCGACGGCATCACGATGAACCGCGATCGCCTGCTGGCCGACGCCAAGGCGAAGGCGCTCGGCCTCGTCGCCGGCTATGCGCCGCCGGAGAAGCCCACGTTCCGCCTGCCCGGCGAGAGCGGCCGCACGGGCATCGCCGGCGTGGTCGACGGCTTCCGCAAGAAGGGCATGGCGACCGCATATGACGAGGTCGTCTCCGGCCGACTCGCCAACGTGCTGACCGGCGGCGAGGCCGACGTCGTCGATATCGTCGCCGAGGACGATCTGCTGACGCTGGAACGCGAAGCGTTCATGGATGCGGTGAAGGACCCGCGGACGCAGGCGCGCATCCAGCAGATGCTGACCACGGGTAAGCCGTTGCGCAACTGACCGAATGCCCCCTCCGCCAGCCGTCCCGCTCGGACGGCGGAGGGGGCGGATCGCCGCGCCGGACGGCGCCGATGAACGTCATGTCACTTGACACAAGTGCTGGACGGCTTAGGCGGGCCGCTAACTGCCGTATACGGCAGGGCGCTCGCCATTAGGTTACCGTTCAGGTGGCCGGCGCCATATTCGACCCGTAACCGCGACCGTACAGATACGGCGCGAAGCTGACCCCGGCTGGACCGGCACCCGCGGCTGTTAGCGGGGCCATGGAGAGGAGATTACCCCATGTCCATTCTTATCCTCGGCGCGCTGCTCGCCGCCGCAGCACCGGCGCCCGCCCCCGACACCGCCATAGGCCGCTGGAAGACCGAGACGCGCAACGGCATCGTCGAGATCCAGCGCTGCGGCGCGTCGATCTGCGGCCGGCTGATCTCCTCCGAACTGCTCCGCCAGCAGCCCGACCTCAAGGACGCCAACAACCAGAATGCGGCGCAGCGCAACCGCCCGCTGCGCGGCCTGCTGCTCATCAGCGGCTTCACCGCCGACGGCGACGCCTGGGCCGGCGGCCAGATCTACAATCCCGACGATGGAAAAACGTACAAGGCCAAGGTGACCCCGGTCGACGCCAATACGTTGAAGGTCCGCGGCTGCGTGTTCGTCCCGCTCTGCAAGACGCAGACCTGGACCCGCGTCCGCTAAACGGTCGCCTCCCCGTCTGCCGGCACGTCCGGCCCGGTCGGTCGATCGGGCACGGCAGCCTGCTATCGTCCGCCCGCCATTATCTCCCAACCACATTCAGGAATCATCGCTATGTCATTGCGTCTTAAGGCTCCCTTGCTCGCCTCCGCCCTCATCGGTTCGTTCGGTTTCGCCACCGTCGCGCACGCCCAGGCTTTTTATCTGCAGGAACAGTCGGCACGCGGCGCCGGCCGTGCCTTTTCCGGCGAGGTGGCCGATACCGGCCCGCAGTCGCTCTGGTGGAACCCGGCCTCGATCGCCGGGATGGAGCGTGGCGAGGCCGCGATCAATGCATCGATGATCCGTCCCAAGGGCGACGTCGTCAACAACGGCACGGTCATCCGCCGCCCCGGCGGCCAGTTCGCGCCGATCGGCGGCGACCAGCTCGCCAAGGACCCGATCGACAACGGCATCCTGCCCTCGGGCCAGATCGCGCTGCCGTTCGGCCCGGTCGCGCTCGGCCTCGCGGTGACATCGCCGTACAGCTTCACCACCGACTATGATTCGACCAGCTGGACCCGCTACAGCGCGACCCGCACCAAGTTGCGCACGTTCGACATCCAGCCGTCGATCGCGGTCGCGCTGACCGACTGGCTGCGCGTCGGCGGCGCCGCCAACGTCGAGCATGTCTATGCCAGCCTCGGCAACGCCCTGCCCAACCTGTCGGCGGCGCTGCCCGACGGCCGCCAGCGGCTCGAAGGCGACGGCTGGGATCTCGGCTGGACCGCCGGCTTCCAGATGCACAACGATTGGGCGACGGTCGGCGTCAGCTACAAGTCACGCATCGAGCATACGCTGAAGGGCGACCTGCTGGTCGAGGGGCTGCAGGGCCCGCTCGCCGCGCAGAACCGCACGCTGGATGGCGTCGAGGCGAGCTTCTACACCCCGGCGCAGGTGATCGTCGGCGCGCGGATCCGCGCCACTCCGGCGCTGACCCTCAACGGCCAGGCGGTTCGCTACAACTGGAGCAAGTTCGACGCGATCCGCCTCGGCGCGCCGCTCAACACCGCGCTGCCTCAGAATTATCGCGACAGCTACAGCCTCGCCGGCGGTATCGACTATACCGTGTCGCCGCAGCTGACGCTCCGTGCCGGCGTCCAGCATGGCACGACGCCGACCCGCAACGGCCTGCGCGATGCGCGCGTGCCGGACGGCAACCGCTGGAACTACGGTGCCGGCGGCACCTTCCAGCTGACGCCGCGCTTCGGCATCGATCTGGCCGCGAACTACGTCAAGATCGACGATTCGTCGATCGACCGCGTGACCGCCGCCTATGCCGGCACCGCGGTGCAGACGCCGATCGCCACCAACGGCTTCCTGCGCGACGCCAGCGCACTGATCGTGTCGGCCGGCGCCCATATCGGCTTCTGACCGGCAAATTCCGGGTTCCGCCCGCCCTGGGCGGAACCTGGACCTGTCCCGCCGCGTATCTCCACCAAGCGTTTGCTTTGGATGGATTCGGCACGTTAGGGCACCTCCAGAGCCAGTGAACGCCGCGATCGCGATATCGCGGCGTTTTCAATTGTATCAGGGGGCCTCTTATGAGCCAGGATGAACTACGACTGTCCCGCCGCGGCGTGATCGCGGGCGGGACGATCGGCGTGGCGGCAACCGCCATGCCCGCCGAGGCGGCCCCGCCGCCCCTGCAGGACCGCGCCGCGCCGCCGACCATGCCGGTGACGCTGAAGGTGAATGGGCGACTGAACCGCCTGGACCTCGACACGCGGACGACGCTGCTCGACGCCTTGCGCGAACATTGGAAGCTGACCGGCACCAAGAAGGGCTGCGATCACGGCCAGTGCGGCGCCTGCACGGTGCTGGTCGACGGCCGCCGGATCAATTCCTGCCTGACGCTCGCGGTGATGCACGACGGCGACGAGATCACGACGATCGAGGGGCTCGGCAAGCCCGACGACCTGCATCCGATGCAAGCCGCCTTCATCAAGCATGACGGCTATCAGTGCGGTTATTGCACGCCGGGCCAGATCTGCTCGGCCGTCGCGGTGCTCGACGAGATCAAGCGCGGCGTCCCCAGCCATGTGCAGACGGATATCACCGCCAAACCGACCGCAACCGCCGCGGAGATGCGCGAGCGGATGAGCGGCAACATCTGCCGCTGCGGCGCCTATTCCAATATCATCGAGGCGATGAGCGACGTCGCGGGGACCAAGGCATGAAGGCGTTCACCTACGAACGGGCGGAAAGCCCTGCGGTTGCGGCAGCGGCCGTCGCCGCGAAACCGGGCGCGAAGTTCATCGCGGGCGGCACCAATCTGCTCGACCTGATGAAGCTGCAGATCGAGGAGCCGGTGCATCTGGTCGACGTCAACCGGCTGGCGCTCGACAAGATCGAACCGACCGCGGACGGTGGCCTGCGGATCGGCGCGCTGGTGCGCAACACCGATCTCGCCGCCGATGCGCGCGTGCGGCGCGACTATGGCGTGCTGTCGCGTGCGATCGTCGCGGGCGCGTCCGGGCAGTTGCGCAACAAGGCGACCACGGCGGGCAACCTGCTCCAGCGGACGCGTTGCCCCTATTTCTACGACACCAACCAGCCGTGCAACAAGCGCAAGCCCGGTTCGGGTTGCGCGGCGATCGGCGGCTACAGCCGGCAGCTCGGCATCATCGGTACCAGCAGCGCCTGCATCGCCACCTATCCCGGCGACATGGCCGTGGCGATGCGCGTGCTCGATGCGACGGTGGAGACGGTGCAGCCCGACGGCCAGACTCGCCGGATCCCGATCGCCGACTTCCACCGGCTGTGGGGCGATACCCCGCACATCGACACCAATCTGCGGGCGGGCGAACTCATCACCGCGGTGACCTTGCCCAAGCCGGTCGGCGGCACGCATATCTACCACAAGGTCCGCGATCGCGCGTCCTATGCCTATGCGCTCGTCTCGGTGGCGGCGATCCTTCAGCGCGACGGCACCGGCCATGTCGCGATCGGCGGCATCGCCCCCAAGCCGTGGCGGGTCGATGCGGCGGAAGCCGTCCTGCCGCAGGGTGCCAAGGCGACCGCCGCGCGATTGCTCACCGGCGCCCGCCCGACCCAGGACAATGCCTTCAAGGTCCCCCTCGTCGAGCGCACGCTCGCCGCGGTGATGGCCGAAGCGAAAGACGCAGCATGAAGTTCGACACCCCCGCAGGCCAGAACCCGATCGACCAGCTCAAGGTCATCGGCAAGCCCACCGACCGCATCGACGGCAAGTTCAAGGCGACCGGCAAGGCGCCCTATGCCTATGAACGGCACGACGTCGCCCCCAATGCGGCCTATGGCTATGTCGTCGGCGCAGGCATCGCCAAGGGCCGGATCGCGAGCATGGATCTCGGCGCGGCGAAGGCGGCCCCGGGCGTGCTGACGATCGTCACCGCCGAAACCGCCGGACCGCTCGGCAAGGGCAACATGAACACCGCCAAGCTGCTCGGTGGCCCGCAGGTCGATCACTACCATCAGGCGATCGCGCTGGTCGTCGCCGAGACGTTCGAACAGGCACGCGCCGCCGCCGCGCTGATCCGCATCGACTATGCACGCGATCAGGGCCGCTTCGACCTCGACGCCGCGCTCAAGACCGCGCCGCTGAAGCCCGCCGAAGAAGGGCAGCCGCCCGTCGACCGCGTCGGCAATTTCGAGAAGGCGTTCGCCGCTGCACCGGTAAAGCTCGACGCGCTGTACGAGACGCCCGACCAGAGCCACGCGATGATGGAGCCGCATGCGAGCATCGCATCGTGGCAGGGTGACAAATTGACGCTGTGGACGTCGAACCAGATGATCGCCTGGGGCAAGGGCGAGGTCGCGAAGACCCTGGGCATCCCGAAGGAGAACGTCCGGCTGATCTCGCCCTATATCGGCGGTGGTTTCGGCGGCAAATTGTTCGTCCGCGCCGACGCGATCCTCGCGGCGCTCGGTGCCCGACAGGCCAACCGCCCGGTGAAGGTCGCGTTGCAGCGGCCGTTGATGATCAACAATGCGACGCACCGTCCGGCGACCCGCCAGCGTATCCGCCTCGGCGCCGGAAGAGACGGAAAGATCACCGCGATCGCGCACGAGAGTGGTTCGGGCGATCTGCCCGGCGGCGGTCCCGAGACCGCGGTCGCGCAGACCAGGCTGCTCTACGCCGGCGCCAACCGGCTGACGTCGATGCGGCTCGCCGTGCTCGACCTGCCCGAAGGCAATGCCATGCGCGCGCCGGGCGAGGCGCCCGGTCTGATGGCGCTGGAGGTCGCGATGGACGAGATGGCGGAAAAGCTGGGGATGGACCCGGTCGAGTTCCGCATTGTCAACGACACGCAGGTCGATCCCGAAAAGCCGGAGCGCAAGTTCTCGCAACGGCAGCTGATCGAATGCCTGCGGATGGGCGCGGACAAGTTCGGCTGGTCGCAGCGCAAGCCGAAGCCGCGGTCGGTCCGCGACGGCCGCTGGCTGGTCGGCATGGGCGTCGCCTCGGGCTTCCGCAACAACATCACGATGAAGTCCGCCGCACGCGTCGGCATCGACCGGAAGGGCATGGTGACGGTCGCCACCGACATGACCGACATCGGCACCGGCAGCTACACGATCATCGCGCAGACCGCGGCGGAAGTGATGGGCGTGCCGCTCGACAAGGTCATCGTCCTGCTCGGCGACAGCTCGTTCCCCGCTGCGGCCGGGTCGGGCGGCCAGTGGGGCGCGAACAGCTCGACCGCAGGCGTCTATGCCGCCTGCATGAAGCTGCGCGAGGCGGTGGCGCAGAAGCTCGGCTTCAATTCGGCCGACGTGCAGTTCGCCGACGGCAAGGTCACCGCGGGCAACCGCAGCGTGCCGCTCGCCGAGGCGGCGGGCAATGCCGGCCTGTCGGCGGAGGATGCGATCGAGTTCGGCGATCTCGCGAAGAAGGAACAGCAATCGACCTTCGCCGGGCATTTCGTCGAGGCGGCGGTGGATGCCTATACCGGCGAGATCCGCATCCGGCGCATGCTCGCGGTCTGTGCCGCCGGGCGCATCCTCAACCCGAAGGCGGCGCGCAGCCAGGTGATCGGCGCGATGACCATGGGCGTCGGCGCGGCGCTGATGGAGGAACTGGCGGTTGACAAGCGCTTCGGCTTCTTCGTCAACCACGACCTCGCCAGCTACGAGGTGCCGGTCCATGCCGACATCCCGCATCAGGAGGTGATCTTCCTCGACGAGGTCGATCCGATGTCGTCGCCGATGAAGGCGAAGGGCGTCGGCGAGCTCGGCCTGTGCGGCGTCGGCGCGGCGATCGCCAATGCGATCTACAACGCCACCGGCGTGCGGGTCCGCGAATATCCGATCACGCTCGACAAGATCATCGCGGGCGCCGCGATGGTCGCGTGACCGTCACCCGCGGGGACGGGCCATGGCCCTAATCCCCGCGGGTTACGGTCACCGCCGCGATGTGCAGCGGATAGTCGCGATCGTCCTCCGCCATCCACACCCCGCCCTGCGCGTCGGTCAGGTAGAAGCGGCAATAGGCGCTGCGATCGCCGGTAAAGCGCAGGCACACGCGGTCGGGGGTGATCCGGTAGCGGCCGCTGGTGTCGGGCCGGTCGTAGCTCAGCGTATAGCCATCGCCGGTCGCGGCGAACCGTTCGGTCGGCGGCGCGGCGGCCCCGACCGCGGCGCGCCTCTGCACGCTGCCCCGCACCAGCCGTTCGAGCGCCGGGCCGCGCACCAGCGTCATGGCGTCGGACCCGCGGATCGGCACCGGCAGCCGCGGCGGGGTCGGATCGGGCGCGGCGGGGGAACAGGCCGCCAGCACCAGCGGCAACAAGGCGAGGAATCGTGTCATGCCCCCTCCTGCGCGCCCCGCCGCGCGCGAACAAGCCGGGTGTGACGACGCACAGGAACTTCCCCGACCGCCAGCCGCTTGGACAGGCGCATGACAGAACCGACCCTCCTGTGGCTGCGGCAGGACCTGCGCCTCCACGACCAGCCCGCCCTCGTCGCCGCCGCCCATGACGGCGCGGTCATTCCCGTCTACATCCTCGACGACGATGCACCCGGCGCCTGGGCGATCGGCGGTGCGCAACGTTGGTGGCTCCACCACAGCCTTGCCGCGCTCGACAAGGCGCTCAAGGCCAAGCACAGCCGCCTGATCCTGCGGCGCGGCAAGGCGGGCGACGCGCTCAAGGCGCTGATGGAGGAGACGGGCGCGACCCGCATCCATGCCATCCGCCATTACGAGCCGTGGTGGCGCGAGGCGGAGGCAGCGCTCGGCGATGCGCTCGCGCTGTACGACGGCAATCACCTCGTCCGGCTGGAGGACGTCACCACCGGCGCAGGCACGCCGTTCAAGGTCTTTTCGTCCTTCTGGAAGGCGCTGCAATCGCAGCTGCCGCCGGACGAGCCGCTCCCCGTCCCGCACACCATCCCGGCACCGTCGCGATGGCCGGCGGGCGATCGCCTCGATGACTGGAAACTGCTGCCGACCGCGCCCGACTGGTCGCAGAGTTTCGACCACGACTGGACGCCCGGTGAGGCGGAGGCACTGGCCAAGGCGAAGGGCTGGCCACAGGAGGTCGCCGCCTACGACCGGCGGCGCAACCTGCCGTCCGAAGAGGGAACGTCGCGCCTGTCCCCGCATCTCCATCATGGCGAGATTTCGCCACGCAGCGTCTATCATGCGCTGGGGAACACGAAGGATGCCGGCGCCTTCCTGCGCGAACTGGCATGGCGCGACTTCACCTCCGGCGTGCTGCTCGCCCTGCCCGATTATGGCGACGTCAACGGCCGGCCCAAATATGACGCGCTGCCGTGGCGCAAGGGCGCCGCGGCGAAGCGCGACCTCGAGGCGTGGCAACAGGGGCGCACCGGCTATCCGATCGTCGATGCCGGTATGCGGCAATTGTGGACCAGTGGCTGGATCCACAATCGCGTGCGGATGATCGCCGCCAGCTTCCTCGTCAAACACCTGCTGATCGACTGGCGCGAGGGCGAACGCTGGTATTGGGATTGTCTGGTCGATGCCGATTACGGCAACAATGCCGTCAACTGGCAGTGGATCGCCGGCACCGGCGTCGACGCCAATATGTTCGGCCGGATCATGGCGCCGCTCGGGCAGTCGGAGAAGTTCGATGCCGCCGATTATATCCGCGAATGGGTGCCGGAACTGCGCGACCTGACCGATGCGACGATCCACGATCCCGACGAGGCCGGCGCCCGCCCCGACGCCTATCCCCCGAAAATGATCGGCCATCGCGAAGCGCGCGAGCGCGCCCTGGCCGCAGCCGCAACTCTGTCCTGATCGCGTTGCCGGATGCGTCCGGCCCCTCGCCTAGCGGTCGATCGTACCTATATGGGGATAGGACAGCGATACGGCCCCATGACAAGGATCGGCCCCCGCATGTCCGGAGAGGCCCGATCCGCGCGAGAAAGTCGTTACGCCCGTCATGCATCTCCACATCCCCGCCGCCCTCGACCCGCGCCAGCTATTGCGGCCGCGACGACGGGGGATAGCGTCGGTCAATGCCGAGGTCCGCGACGGCATCGTGCCTGCCGGCGACGGGATCGCGACGACCGCGGATAACGAGGGCGGCGAACCGCCGACCCGCAACTACCGCACCGTCGCGCTCATCATCGCGACCGCGATGTTCATGGAGCATCTCGACGCGACCGTGCTCGCCACCGCGCTGCCGACGATGGCGCGCGATTTCGGCGTCGCCGCCCCGGCGATAAGCATCGCACTGACCTCCTATCTGCTCGCGCTCGCGATGTTCATCCCCGCCTCGGGCACGATGGCGGACCGGTTCGGCGCGCGGCCGGTGTTCCGCGCCGCGATCGGCGTCTTCGTACTCGGCAGCCTCGCCTGCGGCCTCGCCCCCAGCCTCGAATGGATGGCGGTCGCGCGGTTCCTCCAGGGTGTCGGCGGCGCGATGATGATGCCGGTCGGGCGGCTCGTGCTGCTGCGATCGGTCGCCAAGCGCGACATGGTGTCGGCGATGTCCTGGCTCATCATGCCCGCGCTGATCGGGCCGATCCTCGGGCCGCCGCTCGGCGGGTTCATCGTCACCTATCTCGACTGGCGCTGGATCTTTTGGCTCAACCTGCCGATCGGCATTCTCGGGATCGTCCTCGTCGGCCGCTTCATCGCCGATATCCGCGAGGAGGCACCGCATCCCTTCGACCCCGCCGGCTTCGTCCTGTCGGGCGCGGCGCTAGGCTGCCTGCTGTTCGGGTTCGAAATGGCGAGCCGTCCGGGAGAAGGCACGCTCACGGCGGCGCTGGTCGGGATCGGCGCGTTGTTCGGCCTCGCCTATTGGCGTCATGCCCGCCGCGCCGCGCACCCCATCCTCGACCTGTCGCTGATGCGGATCGCGACGTTCCGCCTGTCGGTGGTCGGCGGTTCGCTGACCCGGATCACGCAGGGCGCGCAGCCGTTCCTGCTGCCGCTGATGATGCAGCTCGCCTTCGGCCTGTCCGCCGCGCAGAGCGGGGTGATGACCGTCGCCACCGCGATCGGCTCGTTCGGGATGAAGGGGCTGGCGCGGCGCATCCTCAAACGCTTCGGCTTTCGCAACAGCCTGATCGTGATGGGGCTCGGCGCCACCGCGGGCTACGCCGCCTGCGGCCTGTTCCGCCCCGGTTGGCCGCTGCCCGTGGTGTTCGCGGTGCTGGTCGTGTCGGGCTTCCTGATGTCGTTCCAGTTCACCGCCTACAACACGATCGCCTATGACGAGATCGACAAGGCGCGGATGAGCGCGGCGACCAGCTTCTATTCGACCTTCCAGCAGCTGATGCTGTCGCTCGGCATCTGCATCGGGGCGACCGCGCTCCACGTGTCGATGCTGTGGCAGGGGCGGCAGGCGGTGGCGTTCCCCGACTTCAGCTTCGCCTTCTGGACGGTGACGGCGATCTCGCTGCTCGCGATCTTCGTCAACATGCGCTTCGATCCGCGCGCCGGGGCGGAGCTGAGCGGTCGCGACCGGGCCTGACGGCGCGGGATCACCCGTCCCATGCCGCCTCGTCGACCACGCCGCGCAGGAAGGCGACGAACGCCGCGACCGCGGGTGGGACAGCGGGGCTGCGCAGATGGACCGCATAGATGCCGACGTCCTGCGAACCTTCCCAGCCCGGCAGCACCCGCACCAGCCGGCCGTCGCGCAGCGCGTCGCCGACGTCCCACAAGGATCGCAGCGCGATGCCGACGCCGCCGATCGCGAGTTCGCGGACCATCTCGCTCGAATTGGTGCGGACATGGCTGTCGCGCTCGACCTGCAGCGTGCGCCCGCCTGCGACCAGCCGCCACGGCATCTGCCCCGCCGCCGCCAGCAGGCGATGCGCGGCGAGGTCCTCCACCGTCGCCGGCATGCCCTGCGCCGCCAGATAGGCGGGCGCCGCGCAGAGGATGCGGCGGCTGTTCGCCAGCCGGTGCGCGACGACGGTCGGCGGCACCGCGGAGGCGATCCGGATCGCGCAATCGACCCGGTCGCCAAGCAGGTCGACGAAGCCGTCGCCAAGGTCGAAGGTCAGCTCTACCGCGGGATGCGCGGTCAGGAAGGCGGCGAGATGCGGCGCGACGTGCAGCCGCCCGAACGAGGTCGGCGCCGACACGCGGAGCGGCCCCGCCGCGATCCCGCGCGCGCCGGTGACCCGCGCCTCCGCCTCGCCCAGCGCCGCGAGGATTGCCCCGAGGTCGCCGCGGAACCCTTCCCCCGCCTCGGTCAGCGCGAGGCGCCGCGTCGTCCGGTGGACGAGCGTAACGCCCAGCCGTCCCTCCAGCCGCTGCAACCGTTTCGACACCATCGCCGGCGAGATCCGCAGACTCCGCGCCGCCGCCGACAGGCTGCCACCCTCTGCGACGGCAATGAACAACGCATAGTCGGGATCAAGTGCCATTCGTTCTCCTGACGACAAAGTGTTTTAACATCTTGCCCGCTAGCGAACGGATGATCCACTCCCTATCGTCGCGTCACTGTGAGAGGACAGACAGATGACGAACCGCGCCGGCCTTGAGATCGCCCCCGAACTCGCTGCGTTCCTGGAGGATCGCGCCCTGCCCGGGACCGGCATCGCCCCGGACGCCTTCTGGTCGGGCGTCGCCGCGATCTACGCGCGGTTCGCGCCGGAGAACCGCACGCTGCTCGCCGAACGCGACCGGTTGCAGGCGGCGATCGACGACTGGCACCGCAGCCATGGCGCCGATCCTGAGGGCTATGCCGAATTCCTGCGCGAAATCGGCTATCTGGTCGACGAACCCGCCCCCTTCGCGATCGATCCGACGAACGTCGACCCGGAAATCGCACTGATGGCAGGCCCGCAGCTGGTAGTGCCCATCCTCAATGCCCGCTTCCTGCTCAACGCCACCAACGCCCGGTGGGGTAGCCTGTACGACGCGCTCTACGGCACCGATGCCCTCCCCGGCACGGCAAAGCCCGGCGGCTACGACCCGGCGCGCGGCGCGCAGGTGATCGCCTGGGCCAAGGCGTTTCTCGACGATGCCGTTCCGCTCGCCGGCGGCAGCTGGACCGACTGGACCGGCGGCACGCCCGATCTGATCGATCCCGCGCAATTCGTCGGTCGCGCCGGCGGCACGCTGCTGTTCCGCAACAATGGCCTGCATATCGAGATCGTGATCGATCGCAGCCATCCGATCGGTCGCGACGATCCCGCCGGCATCGCCGACGTCATGCTCGAATCCGCGCTGACCACGATCTGCGACCTCGAGGATTCGGTCGCCGCGGTCGATGCCGAGGACAAGGTCGCGGCCTATGCCAACTGGCTCGGCCTGATGCGGGGCGATCTGACCGCCAGCTTCGCCAAGGGCGGCCGCACCGTCACCCGCGCGCTCGATCCCGACCGCCATTATACCACGCCCGACGGCAGCACGCTGACGCTGCCCGGACGCAGCCTGCTGTTCGTGCGCAACGTCGGCCATCTGATGACCAACCCGGCGATCCGCCTGCCCGACGGCAGCGAAGCACCGGAGGGGATCCTCGATGCGATCGTCACGTCGCTGATCGCGCTGCACGACAAGGGCGGCAACAGCCGCACCGGATCGATCTATATCGTCAAGCCGAAGATGCACGGACCGGCCGAAGCCGCCTTCACCGACCGGCTGTTCGATGCGGTCGAGGACCTGCTGCGGCTCAAGCGCCACACGATCAAGGTTGGGCTGATGGACGAGGAGCGCCGCACCAGCGCCAACCTCGCTGCGTGCATCCACGCCGTCCGTCACCGGCTGGTGTTCATCAACACCGGCTTCCTCGACCGGACCGGCGACGAGATGCACACCGCGATGCACGCCGGGCCGATGATCCCCAAGGGCGAGATGAAGACGGCCGCCTGGATCACCGCCTATGAGAATCGCAACGTGCAGATCGGGCTCGCCTGCGGCCTGTCGGGCAAGGCGCAGATCGGCAAGGGGATGTGGGCGGCGCCGGACCGGATGGCCGACATGCTCGACCAGAAGATCGGCCATCCGCGCACGGGGGCGAACACCGCCTGGGTCCCCTCGCCCACCGCGGCGACGCTGCACGCGACGCATTACCACCGCG
This sequence comes from Sphingomonas sp. UBA978, assembly GCF_002292295.1. Lineage (GTDB taxonomy): Bacteria > Pseudomonadota > Alphaproteobacteria > Sphingomonadales > Sphingomonadaceae > Sphingomonas. The sequence continues at coordinate 373,923 of NZ_DBBS01000020.1, read as the reverse complement.
TCGACGTCTTCGCCCGCCAGCGCGAGCGCACGGCGGAAGCCGTCGCGCCGCTGGCAGACCTGCTGACCATCCCCGTCGCCGAGGCCGGGCGGAACTGGCAGGCCGACACAGTGCGCGCCGAGCTCGACAACAATGCGCAGGGCATCCTGGGCTATGTCGTCCGCTGGATCGATCAGGGCGTCGGCTGTTCGAAGGTGCCGGACATCCACGACATCGGCCTGATGGAGGATCGCGCGACGCTGCGCATCTCGTCGCAGCATATGGCGAACTGGCTGCTCCACGGCATCGCCACGGCAGCCGAGGTCGATGCCGCCTTCGGTCGCATGGCAGCGAAGGTCGACGGCCAGAATGCCGACGATCCGCTGTATCGCCCGATGCGCGGCCACGAGGCGGACAGCATCGCCTATCGCGCCGCCCGCGCCCTGGTGTTCGACGGCATCGCGCAGCCGAGCGGCTACACCGAACCCCTGCTCCACCGCTTCCGGGCCGAGCGCAAGGCGGCGGACGCTCAGTAAGGCGGAGCCTTGGCGGCGCGCTGTACCCGCGCTGCCTCGGTCCACCACGCCAGATCGTCGGCGAAGCGGGGAAACGCCCTGGCGAGGCTGGCGCCGCCGTCGCCGATCGGCTCGGCGTCGGGGGACAGCGCCTTGCCGATGCCGCCGACCGCAAGCGTGCTCGACACGACGATCATCCCCATCTCAGACAGGATGCCGTGCCACGCCAGACCGGCGCGGGCGCCCGCGAAACGACCCGCCGAATAGCTGGCGATCGCCGCGGGGCGCCAGAACCATTCCTCAAGGAAATGATCGGTCAGGTTCTTGAGGCCGGGCTGGACGCTCCAGTTATACTCGCCGGCGACGAAGACGAACGCATCGGCCGCCTTGATCTTGCCCGCCAGCGCCTCGAGCGCGGGCGGTGCCTCGCCGGGGGCATATTCCTTGTACATCCGGTCGAGCATCGGCAGGTCGAGCGCCTTGGCGTCGATCAGCTCGGGGCTGGCACCGCGCGCGCGGAACGCCTCGACCAGATAGTCGGCCAGTCGGATGCCTTGCCGGTCGGACCGGTAGGAGCCGTAGAAGATCAGGATGGTGTCGCTCATCGGATCACCTTCGTGGTCCCGCCCGGAAAGCGCAAGAGATCCGGGCGGGAGGACTGGGTCAGGCGGCGTCGACCAGGACGATCTCGGCATCCTCGGTGGCGGTGACGCGGATCACGCTTTCATCGACGATCGCCGCGCCGTCGCGGGCGTCGAGCGCGACGCCGTTGACCTCGATCCGCCCCGTCGCCGGAACGAGATAGGCGTGATGGCCGGCGCCGAGCGCATATTCCGCCGTCTCGCCGGCCTTGATCGTCGCACCGACGATACGGGCGTCGGTGCGGATCGGCAGCGCGTCGCCATCCGCCTCGAAACCGCTCGCCAGCGTCACGAACCTCCCCGACCGTTCGCCCTTGGGAAAGGGCTTGGCGCCCCAGGACGGGGCCGCACCGCGCGTCTTGGGCTCGATCCAGATCTGGAAGATCGTCGTCGCGTCGCTCTCGCGATTATACTCCGAATGGCGCACGCCCGACCCGGCGCTCATCACCTGCACGTCGCCCGCTTCGGTACGGCCGATGTTGCCCAGGCTGTCCTGATGCGTGATCGCGCCGCTGCGAACATAGGTGACGATCTCCATATCGGCATGCGGGTGCGGCGGAAAGCCGGTGCCGGCGGCGATCGTGTCGTCGTTCCAGACGCGGATCGGGCCCCAGCCCATCCGCTTGGGATCGTAATAGCTGGCGAAGGAGAAATGATGCTTGGCATCGAGCCAGCCGTGGTTGGCACCGCCGAGGGTGGCGAAGGGGCGACGTTCGATCATGCTCTGTCTCCGTTATCGTTCCGTTGGGTCCTAGATGAGGGCGAACGCCACTTGACGAAATAGCAATGATGGCATCTCATCATTGCCGATAATGACACGCCGCCTGCCAGATCTCGAAGCCTGGGCGATCTTCGCGAAGGTCGCCGAGCGCGGTTCGTTCGCCGGCGCGGCGCAGGCGCTCGGCCTGTCCAACCCGACGGTGTCGAAGGCGATCGCCCGGCTCGAAGTGCGGCTGGGCGTGGCGCTGCTGTCGCGCACCTCGCGGCGGCTGTCACTGACCGAGGCGGGGCGGGCCGCGCTGGCGCGCGCCGGTCGCATCCTGCAGGACGGCGAGGCGCTGGAGGACGAGGCGGCGGAACAGTCCGACGTCGCGCGCGGGCTCGTCCGGATCAGCGCGCCCCTGTCGTTCGGCACCGCTTATGTCGGCGCGACCCTGCCCACCTTTCTAGAAACCTATCCGGAGGTGACGCTCGACTTCGCGCTGAGCGACCGGCGCGTCGACCTCGTCGCCGAAGGGTTCGACATCGCGCTGCGCATCGCCGCGCTGGAGGACAGTTCGCTGCTGGCGCGGCGGCTGTGCACGGTACGCCTCCTGCTGGTCGCCTCCCCCGCCTATCTCGATCGCCACGGCCGCCCCAGCCATCCGGCCCAGCTGAGGGATCATCATGCGCTGGGCTATACCGGCGGGGCGACGCGCGGGCTGTGGCGCTTTCGTCATCCCCGCTTCGGCGAGGAGACGGTCGAGCCGCCGGTGCGGCTGTGGACCGACAATGCCGACCTGCTCAACCCGGCGCTGCTCGCCGGTCAAGGGCTGGCGTTGCAGCCGGAATTCCTCGTCTGGCACGAGATACGCGACGGGCGGCTGGAGGTCGCGATGCCGGACTGGAGCGTGCCGGCGCTCGGGCTCCACCTGATGACACCGCCCAGCCCTTTGCGGCCGCTGCGCGTGCAGGTGCTGATCGACCATCTGGCGCGGACGCTCGCCGGGGCACCATGGGCAACGGCCACGCCCTGAAGCACGTGCCTAAATTCCATGGAAGCTGCGATACCAGTCGACGAAGCGCGGCACCCCGACGTCGATCGACGTCGTCGGCCGATAGCCGAGGTCGCGCGCGATCGCATCGATATCCGCCGCGGTGCGGACCACGTCGCCGGGCTGGATCGGCAGGTTCTGCCGGACCGCCGGCCGCCCCGTCGCCGCTTCGAGCAGGCCGATCACCCGCCCCAGCGGCTCCGACCGGTTGTTGCCGATATTGTAGAGCCGGTGCGGCGCGATGCTGCCGCCCGCTTTCTCCCACCCGTCGTCGGGCGGCGGATTGTCCAGCGCCGCGACCACGCCCGCGACGATATCGTCGATGAAGGTGAAGTCGCGCTCCATCCTGCCGTCATTGAACACCGGGATCGGGCGGCCTTCGAACATTGCCTTGGTGAAGATCCACATCATCATGTCCGGCCGGCCCCACGGACCGTAGACGGTGAAGAAGCGCAGCCCGGTGAGCGGCAGTCGGTAGAGATGCGCGTAGCTTTCGCTCATCACCTCGTTCGCGCGCTTGGTCGCGGCGTAGAGCGACACCGGCCGGTCGACGCGATCCTCGACGCGGAACGGAACCGTGGTGTTGCCGCCATAGACCGAGGAGGAGGAGGCGTAGACGCAATGCGCGACATGCCGCGCCCGCGCCACTTCGAGCAGGTTGAGATGACCGACGAGGTTGGACTGACCATAGGCCTCCGGATTCTCGATCGAATAGCGCACGCCCGCCTGCGCGCCGAGATGGATGATCCGGTCGAAGGCATGGGGCGCAAGCGCGCTGCGCAACGCCGTGGCATCGGCGAAATCGACGCGCAGAAAGGTGAAGCGCTCGCCATGGCGCTGCGTCAGCCGGGCCAGCCGCGCCTGCTTGAGCGCGGGGTCGTAATAATCGTTGAGGACGTCGATCCCGACGACGGTATCGCCCCGCGCCAGCAAGGCGTCGGCGACGCTCATGCCGATGAAGCCCGCCACTCCGGTCACCAATATCGTCGGCATCGTCATTCCGTCCCCAAGCTGCCTGCCGCCCCGCCTTATCGGCAAAGCTTCGGCGGCGGAACGGGCCGCAGCACGACACGGCCGTGGCTCCACTCACCCCGCGCGAAGTTTTTCCTGGCTGGCGTATCACAGAAAAGCGCGCATGATCGTGACGGCCGAGATCAACAGGGAGTGGGACGCGCATGACCGTCATCGCCGGAGGCTTTCCGACCGACCTCTTTTCCGTCGTCACCATCGGCGAGGCGCATCGCCCCGCGCCGTCATGGGAACGGATGTTCGGCTGGCCCGCGGAGGGCGCGACGGCCGTGCCGATCGACGTGCGGTCGCGCGGGGAGCGCAATGTCTGGGCGGCGCGGCTCGACCGCGCGGTGCGCGAGGCGGATGCGCGGGTACTGCTGATCGCGGACGGCATCGGCTGCGCGGCGAGTGCCTGGTGGGCGCGGCTGTCGCCCGCCGACGACGTCGGCCGGATCGCCGGCGCGCTGCTGTTCGCCCCGCAGCCGGAGGCGGGCGACCTGTTCGCCTCCCCGCAGGCGCGACTGCCCTTCCCCTCGCTCGTCATCCAGCCCGGCGCAGACGTTGACGTGGGTGCGACCATCGCCGGCTGGGGCAGCCGGCTGGTCGTCGGCGAGCGCCCGCGTGACCGGGGCGCCCGGCTGGTCGCGTGGCGTCAGGCGCAGCGCCTGTTCCTGCGCCTGACGCAGCAGATGGTCGAACACGACGTCGACCGCGGCCGGGCGATTACCGGCTGGCGTTGACCCGCAGCATCGCCACCGCCGCCAGCAGCAGCGCGCCCGCCGCAAAGGCCAGCGTCCAGATCGGCTCGGCCGGGAAGAAATGCTTGGTGATCGAACCCATCACCGTCGCCACCAGCAATTGCGGCACCACGACGAACACGTTGAAGAGGCCCATGTAGATGCCCAGCTTGGCTTGCGGCAGGCTGGAGGCGAGGATCGCATAGGGCATGGCGAGGATCGACGCCCAGGCGATGCCGATGCCGATCTCGCTCAGCAACAGCCATTGCGGGTCGGTGATGACGAAGAAGCTGGCAAACCCCGCCGCGCCGCACAGCAGCCCGACGATATGCGTGCCGGCCTGTCCGATCCGCTTCGCCAGCAGCGGCAGCAGCGTCAGCGCGGCCACGGCAGCGACGCCGTTATAGGTCGCGAACAGCACGTCGACCCAGTTCGCCCCCGCCTGATAGGCCGGGCCCTGCGCATCGGGCGCGCCGTAGAAGGCGCCGGCGACGATCGGCGTGGTGTTGATCCACATGATGAACAGCGCGGACCAGCTGAAGCATTGCGCCACCGCCAGCCGCTTCATCAGCACCGGCATGCCGCCGAAATCGCCGACGATATGCCCCAGCATGTCCGCCGGCCGCCCGCTCCGCGCCCGCGCGATGGCAATGATGCTGGCGAGACCGTAGGCGGCGAGCAGCGCGCCGAGCAGATACACTTCCTTTTCCAGCCCCAGCGCCGCGACGGTGGCGATGACGGTCCCACCCAATACGATCCACGCGATGCTGCCGCCGACGCCGCGCGCCGCCAGCACCTGCGTCGTGTGGGCCTGATCGTCCGCGACGGCACCGTGGAAGCCGGCCATCTCGGCAGGCGAATATTCGCGCGTCGTCAGCACCGTCCACAGCACCGCGAGGAACAGCGCCGCGCCGCCGAACCAGAAGGCGTAGCGCACCGTATCGGGAATGCCGCCGCCCGCCGCGACGTTCGACACGCCGAGATGTTCGAGCAGCCACGGGAAGATCGACCCGAACACGGCGCCCGCGCCGATGAAGGCGGTCTGCACCGCATAGCCTGCGGCGTGCTGGTCCTTGTCGAGCATGTCGCCGATGAAGGCGCGGAACGGCTCCATCGAGACGTTGAGCGACGCATCGAGCATCCACAGCAGCAACGCCGCCATCAACAGCCCGGGGCTTTCCGGCATCAGCAGCAGCGCGATGGCGGCGAGGATGGCTCCGGCGAGGAAATAGGGCCGCCGCCGCCCGAGGCGGCCGAGCCAGGTGCGGTCGCTGAGATGGCCGATCACGGGCTGCACCAGCAATCCGGTCAGCGGTGCCGCGACCCAGAGAGCGGGCAGATCGTCGAGGCTGGTGCCGAGCGACTGGAAGATCCGGCTCATGTTCGCATTTTGCAGGGCGAAGCCGATTTGGATGCCGAAGAAGCCGAACGAGATGTTCAAAAGGCCGGCCCAGCTCTGCCGCGGTCGGGTCAGGGTCGCAGTCATGATAATCTCCCGGCGGGCGGAAAGTTGAGCAGGCAGCCGTCGAGCAGCGCGTCGATCCCGGCGAGGTCGGCGACGGGCGCGGCCGCACGCAGCCGGGCGGCGTCGGGGAAGGTGCCGTAGCCGGCGAGCAGCACCTCCCACGACATCGGCGCATAATAGCCGCCGAGGTCGCGCGCCGCGATCACCTCGCCGACGTCGCGGCCGGTGAACCAGGCGGACAGGATCGCCTTCAGATCGTCGGACAGGTCGTCGTTGGCGGCATTCTCGCGCCAGAAATCGCCGGAGCGGCGGTTGAGCCGGTAATGGGCGACGATATAGTCACGGATGCCCTCGTAGCGGCGGGCGATGGCGGCGTTGAACGCGTCCCGCCCGCCGCCGTCCTGCGCGGCGATGAAGCCCTCGACCGTCGCCTGGACGATGTGCAGCGCGGTCGCCTCGAGCGGTTCGACAAACCCCTGCGCGAGGCCGATCGCGAGGCAGTTGGCGGTCCATGTCGTCTCGACGCGACCGACCTTCATCGTCAGGTGGCGCGCGGCGACGTCGGCATCGAGCAGACCGAGATGGCGACGCAATTCGGTTTCCGCGGCGTCGGCCGACAGATGGCGCGAGGAATAGACATAGCCGTTGCCGGTGCGCGTGGTCAGCGGAATGTCCCACGCCCAGCCGGCGGAGAGCGCGGTCGCCTGTGTCTGCACCGGCAGCTGCCCGGCCCGCGGGGTCGGCATGACCACGGCGCGATCGGCGAACAGATTGCCGGCGAAGGAGCGGAACGGCACGCCGAGTGCCCCCTGCGCGATGACGGAGCGGAAACCGCTCGCATCGACGAAAAGGTCGGCGGCGATGCTGTCGCCGCCCGCGAGATCGAGGCGCGCGACGCGCCCGTCGACGACGGCGACGTCGGTGACGCGGCGCGCGAGGTGCACGACGCCGCGCCCCAGCGCATGGTCGCGCAGCACCACGCCGACCTTGTGCGCGTCGAAATGATAGCCGTAGCCGATGTGGAACGGAAAACTGGGGGGTGCGAGCGGTGCCCTGCCCGCCGCCGCCAGCCGGGCGTTGAGGAAGAAGCGATCGGGGTGCGCGGGCACGTCCGCCCCCAGCCGCCGCGCGCGCGTGCTGGCGAAGAACGCCCCCTGCGTATGCAGGTCGATCTGGCCCGCGAAGGGGTGGAAATAGGATGGCGTGCCGTCGCCCCAGCCGTGGAAGGCGATGCCGGTCTTGTAGGTCGCATCCGCCGCCGGCATCCACGCGGCCTCGGCGATACCGAGCGTGTCGAACAGCGCCTTCAATTGCGGGGTCGAGCCTTCGCCGACGCCGACGATGCCGATCTCCGGCGATTCGACGACGGTGATGGCGCAGCGCGGCCACGCTTTGGCCATCAGGCAAGCCGCCATCCAGCCCGCGGTGCCGCCGCCGAGGATCGCGATGCTGGCGGGAGGGGCGGCGGCGGTCACCGAGAGGACACCTACCGCCGCCGCTTCCCGCCGCCCGCGACGAAGCGGATCGCCTGTCCGCCGCCCGGCGCCAGCACCAGCAACAGCGTGTCGCCACGCTTCACCGAGCGTTTCTCGATCGCGATCGCATGGCGCGCGTCGGTGCGGTAATCCGCGCCCGCACCGTCGCGATAGATTTCGGCGGTGTAGCTGCGCCCCGCATCGAGGAAGTCGAGCGGCACCGACAATGTCCGGCCGGCCTCGTTGGTGACGCTGCCCAGATACCAGTCGTCGCTGGCGCTGTCCTTGCGCGCGACGGTGACGAACTCGCCGACGTCGCCGTTGAGCACGCGGGTGTCCGACCAGTCGACCGGCACGTCGCGGATGAACTGGAAGGCGTCCATGTGCCTGGCGTAATTTTCGGGCGTATCCGCCGCCATCTGCACCGGCGAATAGATCACCACGTAGAGCGCGAGCTGCTTCGCCTCGGTCGACAGCAGGGCGCTGCCGCCCTGCCCTTCGAGGCTGAGCATCCCCGGGGTGAAGTCCATCGGGCCGCCGAGCCATTGCGTGAAGAACATATTGGCTTCGTGGTTGGGCGGGTTCTTGCCCGGCCAGGCGTTATATTCCATGCCGCGCCCGCCCTCGCGGGCCAGCCAGTTGGGCCAGGTGCGGCGCAGGCCGGTGTCCTTGACCGGTTCGTGGCTGTCGATGCCGACCTTATGCTTGGCGGCGGCCTGCACGACGCGGAGATAGTGGTTCACCATCCACTGCCCCTCGTGCCATTCGCGCTTCTTCGTCCCGTCGGCATCGACGCGCTCGATCTGGCCGGCATCGGTGACGTAGCCGGTCTTGACCACCGGTTCGCCATGCGCAGCCGCCCAGGCGAAGGCGCGGTCGAGCTGCGCATCGTAATGGCTCGCCGATCCGCCGGTTTCGTGGTGGCCGATCAAATAGACGCCCTTCGATTTCGCATAAGCGGCGAGCGCGTCGGCGTCGAAGTCGGGCGTCGGCGTGTCGAAGCGCATCGCATTGCCATTGCCGAACCAGTCGCCGTCCCAGCCGACGTTCCAGCCCTCGACCAGCACGCCGGGAATCCGGTTGGCCGCGGCGAAGTCGATATATTTGCGGACGTTGGCATTGGTCGCGCCGTGGATCGGCCCGGTCGCCCAGCTCCAGTCGCCCTTTATCATCTTCCACCACACGCCGACGAACTTGGCGGGCTTGATCCAGCTGACGTCGCCCAGTTTGTTCGGTTCGTTGAGGTTGAGTTCGAGGTGGCTCATGTAGAGGCCGGGCGCATCGTCCGAGAGGATCAGCGTCCGCCACGGCGAGGCGAAGGGCGCCATGCGCGTCACCTTGGGCGCGCCCGCACCGGGGGTCAGCGACGCCCTGAACGTGTTGCCCTCGCCGCGCGCGAGGTTCATCGCGGCATAATCGACCAGCGCCGCCTCGTGCAGCGCCGCGTGGGTGCCGTCCGCCAGCTTCACCGTCATCACCGTCTGCGCGGTGCCGACCGCGTCGAGCGGCGTCCGGTTGTACAGATATTCCTCGCGGTTCCACTGATAGGCGGGCTTCCACCACGCCGTGCCGCCTTGCGCGAAGGCGAATTCGGTCAGTTCGTCGGCGATGTTCGCCTGATGCAGATTGGGCTGATCGGGGAAGCTGTAGCGAAAGCCGACGCCGTCGTCGAACACGCGGAAGATCACGTCCATCTCACGCTGCATCCCCGCCTTTTCGCGGAAGCGCAGCGTCAGTTCGTTGTGCCGGTCGCGGATCGACTTCCATTCGCCGAACGGCTGCGTCCAGCTGCTATCGGCGCTTGCCTGCGACTGGCCGATCAGCGTCATGTTGCGTTCGATCTTGGGCGCGTCGGTGAACATCACGCCCAGCTTGCCGGGCTGCAGCACCGGCTTGCCCTTGCGGGTGACGGCATAGGTCGGGCGGCCGTCGTTGTCGAAGGCGATGGTGACGACGATCGATCTGTCGGGCGAGGTCGCGGTGGCGACCGGCTTGAACTGCGTCGTCGGAAGCTGCGCGACGGCATTGGGATCGGTCTGCGCAGTGGCGGCGGTCGCCAGCAGCGCCAACGCCATGGCGGCGCCGTAATGCCAGTACTTCATCATCCTCGTCCCGTCTGTGTGGCGATCAATGCGCCATATCCGTCGAAATGCCAGCCCTGCGTCGCGCTGTCGGCGACCGGCTGCCATGCATCCGGCTCCTCCGGCACCCAGCGCTGCGGCTCGGGCGAGAGGTTGAACACGCACAGCATCGTCTCCCCCGCACTCCGCCGCTCGATCGCGAGCATCGTGTCGCCCGCCTCGACCACGCGGATGTCGCCGGTCAGCAGCGCCGGGTGGCGCTTGCGCAGCGCGAGCACGTCGCGGGTCCAGTGGAGCAAGGCATGCGGGTCGCGCTCCTGCCGGTCGACCGCCAGCGCGGCGTGATCGGCGCCGATCGGCAGCCAGGGCGTGGCGGTGGAGAAGCCGAGCTGCGGCGCGTCGGCGTGCCAAGGCATCGGCGTCCGCGCACCGTCGCGCGACAGGGTGCGCGGCCAGTTGGCGATCGCCTCCGGGTCCTGCAGATGCTCGAACGGCACGTCGACCTGCGTCAGTCCCAGTTCCTCGCCGTAATAGAGGAAGATGTTGCCGCGCAGCGAGGCGAGCAGCAGCATCTTCATCCGCGCGAAGGCATCGCGCCGGTCGGGGGCGACCCAGCGACTGATCGCGCGCGGCGCGTCGTGATTCTCGAACGCCCAGCTCGGCCAGCCGACGCCGTGCTGTTCGGGCCATTTGACGATCGCATCGGCGACGATCCGCGGGGTGAGGTCGGGCGCATAGAGGAAGTCGAAGCCATAGGCGCTGTGCAGGCGGCGCCCCTCCGCGGTGAACAGCTTCATCTCGCGGTCGCTGTCCGCGCCTCCGACCTCCGCCACGGTGAAGCGCGCGTCATAGCTGTCGAACAGTGCGCGGACCCGTTCGAGGAAGCCGGGAATGGCGTCATGGCTCTGGTTGTAGGTGTGGAGCTGGTAGTCGAACGGGCGGGTGCGCGGGATGCCGTCGTCGAGCGGCGCGGGCGGATTGTCGCGCAGGTCGGGATCGAACATCATGAAGTTGATCGCATCGATGCGGAACCCGTCGATGCCGCGCTCCAGCCAGAAGCGCGCGACGTCGAGGAACGCCTGCTGCACGTCGGGGTGATGCCCGTTGACCTGCGGCTGTTCCTTCAGGAAATTGTGCATGTAATATTGGTTGCGGCGCGCGTCCCACGTCCATGCCGGGCCGCCGAACACCGACTGCCAGTTGTTGGGCGGCGAACCGTCTGGCTTGGGATCGCGCCAGACGTACCAGTCGGCGCGGGGATTGTCGCGGCTCGCACGGCTCTCGACGAACCAGGGGTGCCGGTCGCTGGTGTGCGCCCAGACCTGATCGACGATGACCTTCAGCCCCAGCGCATGCGCGCGGGCGACCAGTGCGTCGAAATCGGCGAGCGTGCCGAAGATCGGATCGACGTCGCAATAATCGGACACGTCATAGCCGAAATCGGCCATCGGCGAGCGGAAGAAGGGCGACAGCCAGATCGCCTCGACGCCGAGGCTGGCGACGTGATCGAGATGCTGCGTGATCCCGGCAAGGTCGCCGATACCGTCGCCGTTCGCATCGGCGAAGCTGCGCGGATAGATCTGGTAGATGGTCGCGCCGTGCCACCACGGGCGGTCGTTCGGATTCATCGGGTCGCCTTCAAAGCACAGACGGCATAGCCAAGGGGAGGAAGCGTGACGGTGAGGCTGCCGGGCGCGGTGACGCGCGCCGCGCAGCCCGTGCCGGCGAGCGTGGTGGCGGTGACGGCGTCGACGCCGATCTCCACCTGCCGTTCGATCGGCGCGGTCGCGGTGTTGAACGCGAGCAGCGTCTCGGCACCGGTCTTGGGGTCGAAGCGCGAGATGGCGAGCAGGCCGGGCGCCTCCTCCCGCGCGCGCAGCTGCTGCCGGCCGCGGGTCAGCGCGGGCGTCGCGACGCGCAGGCGCGCCAGTGTGGCGGTCTGGCGGAACAGCGGATTGTCGGTGCCGAAATGCGCGGTCGCGGTGGTCGTGTCGGTGCCGAGCAGGCGATTGTCGTTATAGACCGCGACCTTGCTCGCGAACATGTCCTCGCGCGCGTCCTGGTCATTGCCGTCGCTGACGAAGCCCTGTTCGTCGCCCGAATAGATCGTCGGCACCCCGCGCAGGGTCAGCAGCATCGCGTTCGACAGCATCACGCGGCGCAGCACCTCGTCGTCGCTCGCCTGCGGGAACGCCTTGCGCACGAAGGTGGCGAAGCGGCCGTCGTCGTGGTTGCCGGTGAAGGTCGGCAGGATCGCCGCGGTGTCGGCGCCCCTGGCGTAGAGCGCGTCGCCGTCGAACAGGGCCTCGAACGCGTCGGTGCCGCGGGTGCCGGCGACCGTCTCGACCACCGCCTGGCGGAACGCAAAATCGAGCACCGCGGGGAGCTTGTCGACGATGGTATGCTGCGCCAGCACCGCCGGGCGGACCTCGTGATCCGACACTTCGCCGAAGATGTGGAAGTTGGGGATGCCCTTCGCCTTGGCGCGCGCTTCCATCGCGGGGACGAATGCGGCCCAGAATTCGGGATTGACGTGGCGGGCGGTGTCGATGCGGAAGCCGTCGACGCCGTAGCGATCGATCCAGCCGCCGAAGATGTCGATCATGCCGGCGACCACCCGCGGATTTTCGGTCATCAGATCGTCGAGCCCGACGAAATCGCCCATCGTCGAGCTTTCGTTGCGATAGGTCGTGTCGCCACGATTGTGGTAGAGCGTCACGTCGTTGAGCCAGGCCGGGACCTTGATCCCCTTCTCCTTCGCGGGGACGAAGGGGGTATAGGCGTAATCGCTGCGCGTCAGCTTCACGAAGTTCGCCGGCGTGCGGACGTCGTCGCCGAGGAAGCCCGGATTGATCGGCCTGCCCTTCGCGCCCAATTGCCGCTGATAGGGATAGTCGGCACGGCTGCGGTAGGGGCATTCGCGTTGGCCCGCGCATTCGCGATACTGGATCACGTCGGCGGTATGGTTGACGATGATGTCCATATAGACCTTCATGCCCTTCGCATGCGCCGCCTTTACCAGCGCGTCGAAATCGGCGTTGGTGCCGAGGTGCGGATCGACTGCGGTGAAGTCGGTGATCCAATAGCCGTGATAGCCGGCGGATTGCTGGCCCGGGCCGCCCTGCACGGGCTTGTTCCTGAACACCGGCCCGACCCAGATCGCGGTCGCGCCAAGCCGCTGGATATAGTCGAGCCGCTGCGTCAGCCCCTTGAGGTCGCCGCCGTGATAGAAGCCCTTGGCGGTGGGATCGAAGCCGGTGGTGAGCGGCCCGCCGGTCAGCCCGCCGCGGTCGTTGGCGGCGTCGCCATTCTCGAACCGGTCGGGGAGAAGGAAATAGATCACCTCGTCCTGCGGCAGGCGCGCGCGATAGTCGGCGGTCTGGGCCGTCACCGCGGGCGCGGCGAACAGCAGCGCGAGCGCGGTCGCGGTCTTGGTGGCCAGCTTCAGCATAGATCCCCTCGGGTCTTCGCGCGTCCGATCCTTTGCCGGTCGCATCCGTGGCGGCGTTGTGCGGACAGCGGCGCGCCAAGCCAAGCATAGGGCATACGTATTCACATCGGCGGTTTCACATCGGTGGTCGCGGCGCTTTCGCGCGGCGCCGCTCTCCTGTAGGATCGGGCGATGGCCGTGAAAACCAGAGGCCGGGGCGCGTCGGGGGCCGGCGACAAACCGACGTCGTTCGATATCGCCGCGCTCGCGGGCGTCTCGCAACCCACCGTCAGCCGCGCGCTCCGCGGCGACCGGACGGTGAGCGGCGCCACCCGCATGCGGATCGAGGCGATCGCGCGGCAGCTCAATTACAAGGTCGACAAGAACGCCTCTTCGCTGCGCCGAGGACAGAGCATGACGCTGGCGCTGCTGTTCTTCGAGGACCCGCTCGACGACGGCAGCTTCATCAACCCCTTCTTCCTGTCGATGCTGGGATCGATCCTGCGCACCTGCGCGGCGCGGGGCTACGATCTGCTGACCTCGTTCCAGCAATTGTCGGCGAACTGGCACCGCGATTTCGAGGACAGCCGCAAGGCGGACGGGATCATCCTGCTCGGCTATGGCGATTACGAGCTCTACAAGGCGCGGCTGGAGGCGCTGGTCGCGCAGGGGACGCATTTCGTGCGCTGGGGATCGGTCGACAGCCACAATATCGGCGTGACGATCGGCTGCGACAATGTCGCGGGCGGGCGGATGGCGGGCGCGCATCTGATCGCGCGCGGCCGCCGGCGGATCGGCTTCATCGGCGATGCCGACGACCATTATCCCGAATTCCGCGACCGCTATCGCGGGCTGTGCGCGGCGCTGCGCGAGGCGGGGCTGCCGGTGCATCCGGGGCTGCACGCCGATGCGCTGTCGGTCGAGCAATCGGGCTATGACGCGACGCGGCGGCTGCTGGCGCGCGACCTGCCGTTCGACGCGCTGTTCGCGGCATCCGACCTGATCGCGCTGGGCGCGGCGCGGGCGCTGGCGGAGGCAGGGCTGCGCGTGCCGGAGGACGTGGCGATCATCGGCTTCGACGATATCCCCGCATCCGCGACGACGCAGCCGCCGCTGACGACGATCGCACAGGACTACCGCAAGGCGGGCGAGGTGCTGGTTGACACGCTGCTGCGCCGGATCGCGGAGGAGCCGACCGATACGGCGCTGCTGCAACCACGGCTGATCGTGCGCGGGTCGAGCTAAGGGCCGATCGACATTCAGCGCTGACGGCCTGCAAACGGCGGTTTCGCGCGTTCCGGTACTCACGTACCGTTAGTACGCTGCGCTCCGGGTCACGCAAAACCACCGTTTTTGGCACGTCATCATCGGAATGTCGATCGGCCCTAGGCCCGTGCCGCGCAATGCTGCGCGATGAAGTCGCCATGCGCGGGCATCGCCTGCGCCTCGCGCCGGTAGAGCAGTTCGAGCGTCTCCATATATTCGCCAAGGTCGCCCGTCGCGATCTGGTCCGCGAGCGGGTGATGCGCCTGCGCCTCCACCCCCTGCCCGGCCAGCACCTGCAGCCAGCCGTCCTCGGTGAACAGTTCCTCATGTTCGCGCGTGATCGTTCCGGCTTCACGCCACAGCGCGATTTTCGTCGCCAGCGTTTCCGGCAATTCCATCGACCGGCATGCCTGCCAGAACGGCTCCGACCGGCCGTTTGCCCAATAATGCAGGATCAGGAAGTCGCGGATGCGCTCGATCTCGAAATCGGTCTGGCGATTGTATTCGTCGCGCAGCGCAGCGGCGACCGGGAGCGCCGGCATGAGCTTGACCAGCCGCGCGATCGCGGACTGGATCAGATGGATGCTGGTCGATTCCAGCGGTTCGAGGAAACCGCTCGCCAGCCCCATCGCGACGACGTTGCGGTTCCATGCGCGCCGGCGCCGGCCGGTGGTGAAGCGCAGGTGGCGGGGATCGGCCTGCGGCGCGCCCTCGATATGGGCGAGCAGGGTTTCGGTCGCGGCCTCCTGACTGGTGAAGGCGCTGCAATAGACGTGGCCGTTGCCGGTGCGATGCTGCAACGGGATGCGCCATTGCCACCCCGCCGCGCGCGCGATGGCACGGGTATAGGGTAGCGGCGCGCCGACATTGGCGCTCGGCACCGCGACCGCACGGTCGCAGGGCAGCCAGTGCGTCCAGTCCTCGTAACCCGTCTCCAGCGCGCCTTCGATCAGCAGCCCGCGAAAACCGGTGCAGTCGAGGAACAGGTCGCCCGCAATCCGTTCGCCGGAGGCGAGGACCAGCGCGGCGACGTCGCCGCTCTCGCCGTCGCGCTCGACGGTGGCGATCCGCCCCTCGGTCCGCTCGACGCCGCGATTGACCGCGAAGCGGCGGAGGTAGGCGGCGTAGAGCCCGGCATCGAAGTGGAAGGCATAGGGCATCGCGGGGATCGTCGCTGCGGTCAGCGGCCCGCCGCGATGCATGCGTCCGGCGCGCCCGGCGATGTCGTTGAGCGCATAGGCATCGAGCGGCTTGGCGAGGCCGAGCCCGCGCGCGCGCAGCCAGTAATGCTGGAAGGCGATCAGTCCGACGTCGCGGCCGACGTCGCCGAACGCATGCATGTAGCTATGGTCGGGCGCGCGCCAGCCGTCGAAGCTGATTCCGAGCTTGAACGTGCCGCCGGTCGCGCGGAGGAAGGCATCCTCGTCCAGCCCGAGTGCCTGGTTGAACAGGCGGATCTGCGGGATGGTCGCCTCGCCGACGCCGACGGTGCCGATCTCCTCGGATTCGACCAGCCGGATGCGATAGCCGCTTTCGAGGAACCGCCCGAAGGTCGCCGCCGCCATCCAGCCTGCGGTGCCGCCGCCGGCGATGACGATCGTGGTGATGGGACGGTCGGTCATGGCGATGGTCCTAGCAAGAAAAAGGGCTGCCGTCCTGCGACGGCAGCCCGAGGTGGTTCGGGGAGGAACCTCTTGGAAAACCCTTAGAACTTGTAGGTGATGCCGACGTAGTAATCGCGGCCATAGCGCTGGTAGTCGCGGACCAGGCGCTGATTACCATTGAAGTAGGTCGTGAACGGGCGATCGGTCAGGTTCTTCGCCTGCGCCAGGATCGACAGGCCCTGCAGGAAGCCTTCCTGGAATTCATAGCCGATCTGCGCATCGAGGATGCCCTCCGGGCGCGCCGTATAATAGTCCGGGTTGGCGGACAGGCCGGCGATCTCGGCCAGGAACGACGACCGGTAGCGATAGTTCGCGCGCGCCTGGAAGCCCCATTTCTCGAAGTAGATCGTGCCGCTGCCGGTCCATTTGGACAGGCCGGGCAAGGTGATCGGCGTCGGTGCGTTGGCGTATTTGATCGTCGATTCGGTGTAGTTGCCGCTGACGAAAATGCCGAAGCCGTCGAGCGCGCTGGTCACCGCCTTGAACGGCAGCGACAGCGTCGCCTCCACGCCGAGGATGTTGCCGCGGCCGGTGTTGGCGGGCGTGCTGACGTTGCCGATCTGCTGCCCGGACGCGATCACCTGCGCCCGCTGCGCCGGCGTCAGCGCGCCGAGCAGGCCGCTGAAGTCATAGGGCAGCGAATTGTTCGGATCGACGAAGTCGGTCAGGTCCTTGAAGTAGGTCGACAGTGCGACATAGCCGCCGGCGTCGAAATACTTTTCAAACGACAGGTCGATGTTGGTCGACTGGTACGGGCGCAGCGCGACGTTGCCGCCGGTCGACGAGAAGACCGGGTTGCTGCCGATCGGCTGGAGGCCGATGTTGTTGAGGTTGATCGACACGTCCTGCGTGACGCGCTCCTGGTCGAGGCGCGGACGCACCATCGTCTGCGAGGCGCCCATCTTGACGAAGCCGTTGGGGATCAACTCGACCGACAGCGTCGCCGACGGCAGCACGTTGGTGTACTTTTCGCGCTGGTCCGCCGGGGCGATCGTCACCACGGTGCCGACCAAGCTGGCGATCTGGCCGACCGAGCGCTGCTCGGACCGGATGACCTGCACGCCGAGCGCGCCCTTGACCGCCTTGCCGCCGAGGTCGCCGTCGATATTGACCTTGGCATAGCCGGTGTAGACGTCCTCGATCACGCGATTGTCGCGGACCAGCGCCGACGGCCGGTTGTCGAACGCCGAATTGAGCGCGTTATCGAAGACGTACAGCGGATCGTAGGTCAGCATCGCGGGGACGCCGAGATAGTCGAGCGGGATGTTGGTGCCGAGCAGCGCCTCGCTGGGCACGTTCCCCGTCAGCGGCGTGCCGCTGGTCACGGTGCACCCGGTACCGGTGCCGCGCGGACACAGGAAGTAGGACTTGTAGGCGCTGGTCTTCTTGCGGCGGCTGTAGTTGGCGCCGACTTCCCAGCCCTTGAGCAGGCCGCCGCCGAATTCGCCGTTCAGGCTGGCGCGGAGCGACTTCAGGTCGTCCTTGAAGTTCGGATTGCCGAGGAAGCCCGACTGGACGACCTGCTGCGTGCCGTTGTTGCCCCAGCCCTGCGGGTCGGTCAGCTTGAAGATGTTGGCGTTGGTGTAGTCGAGCGTCGGGACGATCGAATAGGTGCCGTTGCCGTTCTGCGTGATGCGGACGGTGTCGGACACGCCGCTCTTGGCGAACCCGGTGCCGGTGTTCGTCTCGAGCAGGAAGTCGGTGCGCTTGGCGCGCGACCAGCTGGCATCGACGTTGAAGTGGATCGTGTCGGTCAGCTTGAGATCGTTGTTCCAGCCGAGCGACAGGTTCTTCGCCTTGCGCCGGTTGAAGTCGTTGCGCTGCACCGCATAGACGTTCGAGAAGGTCGCGGAATCGACGAAGCCGCCGCTGCCGGTGACGCCGCTGACGACCGTACCGGTCGGGTTGGTCGGGGTGCGGAGCTGGCCGGCGAGCGGGAATTCGATGCCGCGCAGGCGCTGTTCCTCGGTGAAGTCCGAATAGAGCGCGTCGAAGGTCGAATGGAAGCTGTCGGACGGCGCCCATTCGATCGTGGCGACGCCGCCGTAGCGCTTCAGCTCGTTCGACTGGACGTAGGGCTTGGCGCCGTTCAGCAGATACGGATCGGCGGTCGTGCCGGTGCCGCTATAGCCCCAGGCGTTGTAGCGCTCGTTCTGCGTCGGCGTCTGCGAACCCGACACGCCGATCGCGATGCCGAGCGTGTCGTTGGCGAACTTGTCGACATAGGTCGCCGAGGCGCGATAGCCGTAGCGCGACGAATCCGGGTTGAGATTGTCGATGCCGTTCATCTGGCCGCGCGCGTTGATCGCGAAGATCCGGCCCGACTGTTCCAGCGGGCGGAGCATGCGCAGGTCGACGGTGCCGGAGATGCCGGCCGCGATCAGCGAGGCGTCGGCGGATTTGTAGACGTTGACGTTGCGGAAGAATTCCGACGGATATTGATCGTATTCGACGCCGCGGTTGTCGCCGACCGTCACCTGTTCGCGGCCGTTGAGCAAGGTGGTCGAGAAATCGGGGCCGAGGCCGCGGATTGACAGGCGCTGGTCGCGCCCTTCGAGCCGCTGCGCGGTGACGCCGGGCAGGCGGGCGAGCGAATCGGCGATCGACACGTCGGGGAGCTTGCCGACGTCCTCGGCCGAGACGCTGTCGACGATCAGCGTCGAGTTGCGCTTGATCTTGGCGGAATTGGCGAGGCTGGCGCGGATGCCGGTGACGACGATGTCGGCATCGTCGGCGACCGCATTCTCGACCGTCTGCGCCTGCGCGGCGTCCTGGTTCGGGGTCGGTTCGGCGGCGGGCGCGGGCGCCGCGACCGTGGCGGCCGCAGACGGGTTGGCGGTCGGCGACTGCGGGTTCGGCGCTTCCTGCGCGAACGCCGCGCCACCGGTCACCAGCAGGATGCTGCCGATCGCGACGGAGGTGGAGCGCAGCGCGATCCGCGCGCGCATGGAAAACGTGGTATCGATGTGGGACATGAAAGATCCTCCCCCTGCGTGGCGCCATGCCCCCGCCCGCTCCATCGCGGATGATCGGCTGACTGTGGTGCCGGCTTGTGAACGCGAGGCCGATAGGAGTGAAGTCGGCCACATACGTATTCACATACCGCCCGGGGGTACGTGCTTTTTGTGCAACAGAACGCCGCTAAAGCCGTGAATCGAGGAAGGTATTCACGGTCAGCCGGCCCGTCTCCGGGTCGGGATCGAGCACCATCCCCTCGGGCAGATGCGCGCAGTGCAGCGTGTTGGAGCGGTACAGGATCGCCCGGTTGAACCGGCCGCGGTGCAACGCGACGCGTTCGAACACCGGCGTGTCGCCGCCGATATATCGAGGATCGGGTATGCCGTGCAGCCGCAGATCGGCATCGAGCGCGGTGCGGTAGGACGGCAATCGCCCCGCATCGATCGATTCGAACCCGGTGGTGCGATGGCGGTAGAAGGCGGTGCCGCTGCTTTCGTCGGGCGACAGATAATGGAGCAGCGCGAGCCGGGTCGGCGACACCTCGTCGAAATGCGGCAGCCGCTGGATCGGGGTGAGCGCCGACGGCGGCGTGGTGACGATCGAATAGAAAGCGTCGACCACCTCCAGCCCGGCGCTGCCGAACACCTCCGCCGCGACCGATTCGAGCCGGGCGAGCAGGTCGCGCAACAGCGCCGGGGCGACGACCGCGCGGATACCGGGATAATGCGGCCCGATCGGCGCGAACGACAGGAAGGCCGCATCGTCGCGAAACCGCTCCGCATCCGCGAAGCCGTCGATGACGACGACCGGCTGTTGCTCCGCGCCATGCCGCTCGATCGATAGCTGCCAATCCATGCGCCGCCCTTGCCATCGCCGGGCCCCGCAGATCAACCGGAACGGAGCGGCGGCGCTTGTCGTTCCTTCGGAGAGCCGGTTATGCCGGTGTTGGCAGCAGAGGGGAGACACGACGGATGCGTGCTTTGACGATGACGGGGCTGGGGACGGGTCTGGGGTTGGCCATCATGCTCGCGGCATGCGGATCGCAGCCCGCCGAGCCGGTCGCCGCCAACACCACCGCCGCCGCGCCGGCCGAGACGGGCTATATCGCCAAGGTGCTGGCGCTGCCGCCGCGCCAGCTCAACGGCGTGCTGTATCGCGCGATCGACGATGCCAAACAGCCGTGCCAGGGCATTGCCGAGGCGACCCGCCAGAGCGACCGCAACGGCAAGCCGGTGTGGGCGGTGCGGTGCCTCGACAACAGCGCCTGGCTGGTCGCGCTGGCGGACGACGGCATGGCCGACGTCACCGGCATTCCGGGCAACGGCGGGGGCTGATCGCCCCCGCCCCGAGACGACTTACCTGACCCATGCCTCGACCGCCGGACGCAGCCGGTCGGCGGTCGCCTTGCGCACCGCGATGCCCGAGATCACCCGGCGCGCGGCGCCGCGCGAGGTTTCGGGCAAGGTCTGGGCGAAGGCTTCGATCTTCCCGGGCATCGCCGGATCCTTCGATCCCGCCCCCAGACCGACGATATAGCCCGAGCGGCTGCTTTCCTCGATGAAGCCATCGACCAGCGGCCGGTTGGCGACCGCCCAGTCGAACGCCATGTCCGGATGGCTGCCCGCGACCGCGCGCAGCAGCGCCGCCTTCTGCGGGGCGGTGAACGTGTCGGTCCTGAGCAGGCCGAGCGCGCGGGTGGCGATCGCATCGTCCTTCGCGGCGCCGAGCAGCGAGACGAAGCGGTTCTTCGCGACCGGATTGGTCTCCGCTTTGGTCAGTGCGAGCAGCTGGTCCCATTCGGCCGGGGTCGCATGGATCGCGAAGGTGGAGAGGATCGGCTGGCGGATCGCCGGCGGAATCGCGGTGGGGTCGGTGGCCAGTCTGGCGACATAATCGCGCGCCTGCCGCAACACGGCGGGATCGCCGTTGCGACCCAGCCCGCCGATCAGCCCCTCGCGCAGATTGCCGACCAGCGGCGATTCGCCCGGCGTCGCGGCGAAGCCGACCCGCTGGAGCACCGGGGCGAGGATCGCGGCGGTCTTGCGGCCGAGCGGCGCGGCGACCGGCGTGCCCTCGAACGTGCCGGCGAGGCCGCCGAGGCGACCCGACACCAGCGACCATTCGAGCGGATCGGCGTCCGGCCCGACCTTCGCCATCAACGCGAAGAAGCGCGACAGATCCTGATACCCACCCGCCGCCAGCGCATAATCGTCGGCTAGCGTGCCGAGCCGGTCGGGCAGCGGCAGGCGGACATAATCGCGGACCAGCGCGTCATGCGCGGGCTGGTCGTACATCACGCGGGTGTAGCTGCCCTTGCCCTTGTTGAGCAGCAGCGTGCCGCAGCCCTTCACCGACACCGTCGTCGCCGGGCCGGTGACGACGCTGCGCGTCTCGCCGCCGCCGAGCGTGCCGGCGACCAGCGGCACCTTCCACGTCTGCGGCGCCTTCGAGGCGGCATCGAGACCGAACCGCCCCTGCGCCAGCGTCGCGGTGGTCGCGCCGCCGACGCAGCGCGCGCCGGTCAGCGTCACCAGCGGCACGCCGCCCTGCAACGTGAAGCCGTGCGCGATGTCGGCGACCGGCTGCCCCGCCGCGGCGGACAGTTCCGCCCACAGCTGTTCGGTCACCGTATTCCCATATTTGTACTTGGCCATGTAGCGGCGGATGCCGTCGCGGAACGCCTCGGCGCCCAACGTCGATTCGAGCATGCCGATGACGGCCTGCCCCTTCATATAGGTGATGCCGTCGAACGCCTCGCCGATCTGGTCGACGGTGTCGATCTTGCGGATGATCGGATGCGTCGCGGCGGTCGCGTCGATCCCCATCGCCGCCTCACGATCGGACGATACCGCGGCGGCGTCGGCCTGCCACGCCGGATTGAGATCGGCGGCCGACTTGTTCTCCATCCACGAGGCGAAGCCCTCGTTGAGCCACAGGTCGTCCCACCAGCGCATAGTGACCAGGTCGCCGAACCATTGGTGCGCCATTTCATGCGCGACGACGGTGAAGATACGCTGGCGGCCGCTTTCGGTGGCGCGCTTGGCGTCGAACAGCAGTTCGGGCTCGAAATAGAAGATCGCGCCCCAATTCTCCATCGCGCTGAAGAACTGGCTGGAGCCGGGGCCGGCGATCATGTCGAGCTTGGGCAGCGGATAGGGCTGGCCGAAATAGTCGTTGTAATAGGGCAGCAGCCGCTTCGCCTGCTCCAGCGCGTAATCGCCCTGGTCGGACACGCCGCGCCGCGTGACGACGCCGATCTCGACGTTGCCCGCCTTCACCGTCTTGCGCTCGAGATCGCCCATGCCGAGGTACAGGAGGTAGCTCGACATGATCGGCGTTTCGGCGAAGCTGTACAGCTGGGTGCCGTCCGCCTGCTTCGCGACCGAGGTGACGGGCATGTTCGACAGCGCGAGCTGCCCGGCGGGCGCCACCGCCTTCAGCCGGAACTTCGCCTTGAACGCCGGCTCGTCCCACATCGGTGCGAAGCGACGCGCGTCGGGCGCCTCGAACTGGGTGGCGAGCATCCGCGCCTTCGACCCGTCCTGATTGGTGTAGTCGATCGCGAACAGGCCGGCGGCGGACTGGCCGATCTTGCCGCTCCAGCGGAAGCCGACGGTATGCCGGCCAACGCGCGCGGCGGCGGGCAGCGTCAGGGTGAGCTGCTGGCTCTCCTTGTCGAGCGCATAGCGAACCGGCTTGCCGTCGAACGTCGCCGCCGACAGCGCCAGATCGGCGGCGTTGAGCGTAATCGTGGCGGTCGGGGCCTTGACGTCGATCTCAACCGTCTCGCTGCCGGTGAAGGTCATCGCCTGCGCATTCGGGGTCACCGAAATGTCGTAAACGACGGGGACGACAGTGGTCGGCAGGCTGCCCGCGGCGAGCGCCGGGGTCGATACGGTAAGCGCAAGGGCGGTGACGACAGCAAGCTTCATGGGGGGATCGACTCCGGATCGGGTGTATGGCCGCGGCCATACGCCTTTGTTCCGTAACGGCAAGGGATCGGCGGTTCGCAACCGGCCTCGCACGCGCTGGACAGGCAGATCGGTTTCGGTAAACAACCGATCTCGAGAGGATGCCGACACCATGACACCCAAGATCTTCGACCGTCTGGCGCTGCCCGTGATCGGGTCGCCGCTGTTCATCATTTCCGGTCCCGATCTGGTGATCGCGCAGTGCAAGGCGGGGATCGTCGGATCGTTTCCGGCGCTGAACGCGCGGCCGCAGACACTGCTCGACGAATGGCTGCATCGCATCACCGAGGAACTGGCCGCGCACAATCGCGACCATCCCGACCGGCCGGCGGCGCCGTTCGCGGTCAACCAGATCGTCCACAAGTCGAACGACCGGCTGGAGGCCGACCTCGAAACCTGCGCCAAGTGGCAGGTGCCGATCGTCATCACCTCGCTGGGCGCGCGCGAGGACCTCAACACCGCCGTCCACGGCTGGGGCGGGATCACGCTGCACGACGTCATCGACGACCGTTTCGCACGCAAGGCGGTGGAAAAGGGCGCGGACGGCCTGATCGCGGTCGCGGCGGGTGCGGGCGGCCATGCCGGCAAGCTGTCGCCCTTCGCGATCGTGCAGGAGATCCGCCAGTGGTTCGACGGGCCGCTCGCGCTGTCCGGATCGATCGCGACCGGCGGCGCGGTGCTGGCGGCGCAGGCGACGGGGGCGGACTTCGCCTATATCGGCTCGCCCTTCATCGCGACGACCGAGGCGAATGCGGCGGAGGAATATAAGGCGTCGATCGTCGCCAGCCGCGCGTCGGACATCGTCTATTCCAACCTGTTCACCGGCGTGCACGGCAATTACCTGCGCAGCTCGATCGAGGCATCGGGGCTGGACCCGGACAACCTGCCCGAGGGGGACCTCAAGACGATGAACTTCGGCGGCGGCAACGGCTCGAAGGCCAAGGCGTGGCGCGACATCTGGGGATCGGGTCAGGGGATCGGCGTGGTCGACCGCGTGGAGAGCGTCGCCGATCGCGTCGCGCGGCTGGCCGCCGAATATGCGGCGGCGAAGGCGCGGCTGCTCGGCTGAGGCGATCGGGGCACTACGTCGGCGGCGGCGGATGGCCGCGTGACGACGCGGGGGTGGTCGCCTGCCCCGCCGCCTAGAAGGCGAGCGCCAGCCGGTCGTGGAGGCGATGGACCGGGCTGGGTGCGAGCTGCACCTCGAGCGCGGCGTCGAGCAGGCCGACGCGGCGGTGCAGGTTGGCGCTCGCCTCGACCAGCGTGCGCGCACGCGGCGGCAGTGCGTCGATCAGGTTCGCGTCGAATTGCGGGGCGCTGCCCAAACGGCGCGCGGGATCGAGCGCCTCGCGCGGGCGCAGTTCGCCGGCATCGACCGCGCGCTGGGTCAGCAGCCAGGCGATGACGTGCATCAGCCGCGTCGTCACCTTCAGCGATTCGCATGAGAAGCCGACGCGAATCAGCGGATCGAGCGATTCGCGCTCGGCGCGGCCCGCCTCGTCGAAATAGGCGCGCGCTTCGTCGGCGAGCAGCATCGCCTCGGTATAGAGCGAGTCGATCAGGCGACGGTGGATACGGGATTCGGTGCTGCGGCCGGTCATGCGATGCTGGTGGCACAGCGGTGCGGCGCTGCACAGCGGCACGTCGCGGCGGGTTGTACCAAAGCGAACCGATCGGCGGTGCGCCTCATGGTCAGGCGATGATGTCGGGGATCAACTGGTCCTCGCAATTGAAGATTTCGTCGCGCAGCCGCAGCTTGCGCTTCTTCAACCGGGCGATCTGCAACTGGTCGGGGATGCCGTTGGTCGCCAGCGCGTCGATCGCCGCGTCGAGATCGCGGTGTTCGGTCCGCAACAGGTCGAGCCGGGCGATGATCTGCGCTTCGTCCATGCCAATACCCCCAGAGCCTGCGTCCCCCTACCCCAGCCGCAGCGCCGGACCAAGCGCGTCGCGGCACGATCGATCGATTGGCAGGAGCGCCCCCCAGTCGTCGCACGATATAGGTCGGCTAATCGCGTTCGGACGATTTCGATGAGGACTTTTCGACGCGTCGGTGGTTTACTCATTCCCCCCAACACGCATGCATCAGGAGGTACACCGAAATGCAGACGACGCATCAACAGGCACTGGAAACCAAGCATGCCGCGCTCGACCGCCGCATCGCCGACGAAGCCCACCGCCCGATGCCCAACTCCGCAATCCTCACCGACCTGAAACGGCAGAAACTGAAGCTCAAGGAAGCGCTCACCGGCCTCTAGGCGCAACCCGGCCCCTCCCTTCGCGGAGGGGCTTTTCGTATCAGCGCGGCTGGACGACCGGCTTGCGCGCCTTCCTGGGATCGATCGGTCGATCGAGCGCGATGCCGATCCGCCCCTCGGTGCACCAGGCGACCTTGCCCGACACCGTACCGATTCCGCGCAGATCGAGCGACACGGCGGTGCCGGGTTCCTTGACGGAGGTGCAATCGACCATCAGCCCGCCCTCCGACAGGTTGCGGACGCGGACCTCGCGGATCTTCGCGTCGCCGACGAACTGGAGCTGGGCCATCAGGAACAGGCTGTCTCGCGAACGGCTACGCTGCGACCCGCCGATCTCGTCGGCCTTGGCGAACGGGTCGTAGGAAAAGCTATCCATAAGCAAAGCCACTCTCGTTCGCCGGCTTGTCGGCATGGGCGGATCGTCGGCGCCCACCGGGCCACCGACGATAGCGTCCGCGCGTAGCCGCGGATCGGTAGCGAATTCCTTAATCCGCGCGCCGCCGCCTAATCCTCGCGCGAGATCTTCTCGTTGCGCTCGTGACGCTCCTGCGCCTCCAGCGTCATCGTCGCGATCGGACGCGCCTCCAGCCGGCCGAGGCTGATCGGTTCGCCGGTCACTTCGCAATAACCGTATTCGCCCTCGTCGATGCGGCGGACCGCCGCCTCGATCTTGGAGACGAGCTTGCGCT
This sequence comes from Sphingomonas sp. UBA978, assembly GCF_002292295.1. Taxonomy (GTDB): domain Bacteria; phylum Pseudomonadota; class Alphaproteobacteria; order Sphingomonadales; family Sphingomonadaceae; genus Sphingomonas. The sequence goes on along the minus strand of NZ_DBBS01000020.1, from coordinate 348,029 downwards.
GCCGGTCGCGGGTGCGCAGCTCGATCGACCAGTCGGTCTCGCTCGATGCCCGGTCGGTCAGATCCGATTCGCGTAGCGAATCAAGCTGGAGCTGGTTGAGCGTGCCGGCCGCGTCCTGAAGGATCGCGTCCTTCCACCGCAGCAGCTTGTTACGGAAATACGCCTGCTGACGCAGGCTCATGAACGGTTCGTCGGCACCCGGCCGATAACCATCGTCGTCGAAAGCCCCCGCATCGTTTGCCGGCATCGGGTTCGAACTCACATCGTGTACGCGACTGACTTGCGTTGCCATACCACTCTCCCTCCGGCCCCATGATGACCTCGGGGCCGCCCCCAAATGGTGAAGGCGCCTATAATCGTGCGCGAAAAGAACCACAAGCGATGAGAGTTGCCGAATCGAACAAAGATGCGACCTTTTGTTGCGATTAGCGTCATTTATGTCCCACCGGCACCAAAACCCCGGGTTGCCGCGGTCGTTAACCATAGCCATGGCTTGTGTTCCACTCTGGCACGTTAACGTCAATCACCCCACCGCCACATGAAGAAAAGCGGACGAATCAACGCAGAAGATGATTAACGCTGTTGCGCTTCATCGTTTGTTTTGCACTTGGTCGTAAGGCAGCGAGGCTCCGCTAAACCCGGCATATCCGGGCGGCGACGCCGGCAAAGAGAAAGTGACGTTATGTCCGTACGGATGGCATTGGCAAAACTGTGCGCCTGCGCATGCGGGGGAGCGCTGATCGGCGGGGGCGCCGTCCATGTCGCCGAGCGACCGAACCGCCCGGCCTATGTCAAACAGGCTAAAAAGCGCGTCGTCGTCCGTCGGCAGGTCGCCGCCGTGCATCGCGGCGTGAAGCGGCGAATCGTCACCACCACCCGGACGACGTGCGATCCGACGGTCGTCACCGTCGCCACCCAGGCCGCACCGGTTCCGATCCCCCTGCCCGCCGCCGACGGCTTCGTCAGCGGTGGCGGCGGCGCGGTGCCGGTGGTCGTCGGCGGCAGCGGCGGCTGGGGTGGCGGCTTCGGCGGAGGGTTCGGCGGCGGCTTCTTCGGGGGTGGATCGTCGGGATCGAGCGGCAGCGTCGTGATTTCGTCCACCTCGAGCGGCGGATCGTCCTCGACCTCGTCGGGCGGGTCGTCCTCGTCGACGTCGAGCGGCGGTTCCTCGACCTCGACCGGCGGATCGTCCACGTCGACGGGCGGGTCGTCCACCTCGACCGGCGGCGTCAGCAGCACCTCCTCGACGTCAAGCGGCAACGTCAGCAGCACCTCGTCGTCGGGCAACGTCAGCAGCACGTCGTCCTCGAGCGGCAACGTCTCGTCATCGTCCAGCGGCAACGTGTCGAGCTCGTCGAGCGGCAACGTGTCGTCGTCGACCTCGTCGTCCTCGTCCTCCAGCGGCAACGTCTCCTCCTCGTCGAGCAGCAGCGGATCGTCGTCGGGTTCCAGCTCGACCTCGTCGAGCAGCTCGTCTTACGGATCGAGCTCGAAGGGCTGGAGCACCAGCGGCGGCTGGTCGTCGAACGGCGGCTGGACGTCGAGCGGGCATCACGGCTCGACGGGCTCGACCGGATCGTCGGGCGGCCCGCCCGCACCGGTGCCGGCGCCGCCGATGGTGCTGCTGTTCGGCGCCGCGGCCGCCGCACTGGTCGCCCGCAAGCGGCTCGCCAGACCGCAGGCCGCCTGAAAGCGGTGAACATGAAAAGGGCTGTCGCACCCGGGGGTGAGGCAGCCCTTTTTCGTCGGCGTCGCCGCGATCAGGCCGAGCGCAGCGCGCGCTCGATGTCCGGCACGGGATGCCCGGTCAGATCCTTGGCGAGTTCGCCGGTCAGGCGGTCGCTGACCTCCTTGTGGTAATGTTTGCGCAGCTCGCCCAGCGTCTTGGGCGGCGCGACGATGATGAGCGCCTCGAAATCGTTGGCGAGCGCGCGGCGCTTCAGCATGTCCGCGGTCTCGGCGGCGAAGCGATCCTCCTCCTGCTGGTGGAAGTCGGTTTCGCCCATCGACCCGCCGCCGGATGCAAACTGGCCGCCACCGCGCGTCGAGGATGCGGCGCCGGCGGCGTCGGTCTTCTGGTCGCGGTCGGCGGGGTTCGCCTGTTCCTCGGCATGTTCGACCTGCAGGTTGGGATATTCGGCATCGCCCTCGTTGCGGAAGAACAGCGCCTTGCGGCCATCCGCGACCAGCACGAACGCGTTATGGGGAACCTGCATCGTCGCTTACTCCTGATCGTTGCAATCGGGGGCTCAACGCAGCGGGGCACGAGAGGGTTGCCGGCTTGCGCCAGCCCGGGCACGCCGCCATAGCCGCGGGACCATGCACGATATCCGCGTCATCCGGGACGATCCCGCCGCCTTCGACACCGCCGTCGCCCGCCGCGGCGTCGCCGCCCCGGCCGCCGGCCTGCTGTCGCTCGACGATGCGCGCCGCGCCGCCATCGCCGCCGCGCAGGACGCGCAGACCCGCCGCAACGACGTGTCGAAGCAGATCGGCCAGGCCAAGGCGCAGAAGGACGAGGCGCGCGCGCAGGCGCTGATGGCCGAGGTCGCCGCACTCAAGGACGCGCTGCCCCGGCTGGAGGCGGAGGAGGCCGCGGCGGAGGCGGCGCTGGCCGACGCGCTTGCCGCCCTCCCCAACCGTCCCGCCGCCGACGTGCCGGAAGGCGAGGACGAGAGCGGCAATGTCGTCGTCCACGAGCGCGGCACGCCGCCGCGCTTCGCCTTTCCGGTGAAGGAGCATGACGCGATCGGCCCGGGCATCGGCCTCGATTTCGAAACCGGCGTCGCGATCGCCGGCGCGCGCTTCACGCTGGTGCGCGGCCCCGCCGCCCGGCTGCAACGCGCGCTCGGCCAGTACATGCTCGATACGCTGACGCAGCGTCACGGCTATGAGGAGGTGGCACCGCCGCTGCTCGTCAAGGACGAGGCGGTGTTCGGCACCGGCCAGCTGCCCAAGTTCGCCGAGGACCTGTTCCGCACGACCGACGGGCGCTGGCTGATCCCCACCGCGGAGGTGTCGCTGACCAATATCGTGCGCGAGGCGATCCTGCCGGCGGGCGAGCTGCCGCTGCGCTTCGCCGCGCTGACCCCCTGTTTCCGCTCGGAAGCGGGTGCGGCGGGCCGGGACACGCGCGGCTACATCCGCCAGCACCAGTTCGACAAGGTCGAGATGGTGTCGATCGTTCCCGAGGAGGCGTCGGACGCCGAGCACGAGCGGATGACCGCCTGCGCCGAGGGCATCCTCGACGCGCTCGAGCTGCCGTATCGCCGCATGCTCCTGTGCGCGGGCGACATGGGCTTCACGGCGCGCCGCACCTACGACCTCGAGGTCTGGTTGCCCGGGCAGGACACGTATCGCGAGATTTCGAGCTGCTCGACCTGCGGCGATTTTCAGGCGCGGCGGATGAACGCGCGCTATCGGCCCGAGGGCGAGAAGGCGACGCGCTTCGTCCATACGCTCAACGGTTCGGGTCTGGCGGTCGGCCGGACGCTGGTCGCGGTGCTGGAAAACTATCAGCAGGAGGACGGATCGGTCGCGGTGCCGGCGGTGCTGCAGCCCTATCTCGGCGGGCTGACCCGGCTCGCGCCGCGCGGCTAGGAGGGCGGGGATGCGAGGCTGGCGGATCATCGGCTGCACGGCGCTGGCCACGCTGACGCTGTCCGGCTGCATCCCGAGCATCGACGGCGGCGACTATGCGCCGACCTATGACGGCGCGGCCCCGCCGCCGCGGCGCGATCCGCCTCAGGCCGCGACGCCGTCCCCGAACCGGCCGGCCGACGACATCCCCGGCCGCGACATGGTCGAGCGCGGCGACGTCGCGATGCCGCGCACCGCACGGCCGGCGTGGGAGGCGCGGCCGGTGCGCCCGGACGCGCAGGTCGTCGCCAGCCAGACCTACACCGTCGCCCCGGGCGATTCGCTGCGCCGCGTCGCCGAGCGCACGGGCGCCGCGTCGGAGGCGATCGCGCGCGCCAACGGACTGGCGCCGCCCTTCACCATCCGCACCGGCCAGACGCTGGCGATCCCCGGCGGCCGCTATCACCTCGTCCGTCCGGGCGAGACGGGCATCGCCATCGCGCGGGCCTATGGCGTCGAATGGTCGCGGATCGTCGGCGCCAACCAGCTCGCGGAACCCTATGTGCTGCGCGCCGGACAGCGGGTGCTGATCCCCGGCGATCCGGCGCAGCCACCGAGCCGTGCCGATCGCGCCGCCGCCTTCCGCCTCGACATCGACGACATCCTGACCGGCGGCGAACCGGCGCCCGCACCGCGCCAGGCGCCCGCCAAACCGGTGACGAGCCCGCGCCGGGTGCTGCCGCCGACCGCGGTGGTCGCGGCGCCGGCGCGGTTGCAGGGCGGCTTCGTCTGGCCCGCCGACGGACAGGTCGTCCGCCGCTTCGGCCCCGGCAAGAGCGGCGAGCGCAACGACGGGATCAAGATCGCGGTGCCGGTCGCGACCCCGATCCACGCGACCGCGGACGGCGTGGTCGCCTATGCCGGCGACGGCATCGCGGCGCTGGGCGGGCTCGTCATCGTCCGCCACGGCAACGGCTGGACCAGCGTCTACGGCCACGCCAGCAAGCTGCTCGTCCAGCGCGGCCAGAGCGTGAAGCGCGGCCAGACGGTCGCGCTGTCGGGCGATTCCGGATTCGCCGACCGGCCCGAGGTGCATTTCGAGCTGCGCAGGGGCCGCACGCCGGTCGATCCGCTCGGGCAGCTGCCGCGCCGCTGACCCGCGCGTCGACAGGTGACGTCGCCCGCTGCGCTTGCTAACCGGCGCGCATGACGTACCAGTCCGACCTGCTCAGCACGCTCGCCTCGCGCGGCTATATCCACCAGCTGACCGACGCGACCGCGCTGGATGCGCTCGCGGCGAAGCAGGTCGTGCCGGGCTATATCGGCTTCGATCCGACCGCGCCGTCGCTGCACGTCGGCAGCCTCGTCCAGATCATGCTGCTGCGCCGCCTCCAGCAGACCGGCCACAAGCCGATCGTGCTGATGGGCGGCGGCACCGGCAAGATCGGCGACCCGAGCTTCAAGGACGAGGCGCGCAAGCTGCTCGGCGAAGAGGGCATCAAGGCCAATGTCGCGTCGATCAAGCGGATCTTCGAACGCTTCCTGATCTTCGGTGACGGCCCCACCGATGCGGTGATGCTCGACAATGCCGAATGGCTCGACGCGCTGGAATATATCCCGTTCCTGCGCGACGTCGGCCAGCATTTCAGCGTCAACCGGATGCTCAGCTTCGATTCGGTCAAGCTGCGGCTCGACCGCGAACAGTCGCTCAGCTTCCTCGAATTCAATTACATGATCCTCCAGGCCTATGACTTCCTGGAATTGTCGCGCCGCGCCGGCTGCCGGTTGCAGATGGGCGGCAGCGATCAATGGGGCAATATCGTCAACGGCATCGAACTGGCACGCCGGATGGACGGGGCCGAGGTGTTCGGCGTCACCACGCCGCTCATCACCACTGCGGACGGCGGCAAGATGGGCAAGACCATGGCCGGCGCGGTCTGGCTGCACGAGGACCAGCTGTCGCACTTCGACTACTGGCAGTTCTGGCGCAACACCGACGATCGCGACGTCGGCCGCTTCCTGCGGCTGTTCACCGACCTGCCGCTGGACGAGATCGCCGCGCTGGAAGCGCGCGAGGGCGCCGGGATCAACGAGGCGAAGAAGGTGCTCGCCAATGCGGCGACGGCGATGTGCCGTGGTCAGGACGCGGCGGAGCAGGCGGCCGAAACCGCGCGCCGCACCTTCGAGGAAGGGGGCAGCGGCGATGCCCTGCCCGCGATCACCGTCGACGGCGGATCGATCGGCATCGTCGATGCGCTGATCGCGCTCGGTTTTGCCAAGTCGAAGGGCGAGGCGCGCCGGCTCGTCGCGGGCGGCGGCGCGAAGGTGAATGGCGACCGCGTCGACGACGACGCGCTGGCGATTCCGGTCGGGAGCGAGCCGGTGCGGATCTCCGCCGGCAAGAAGAACCACGGCCTGCTCAACCCGTCCCGGTAAGTCTCTGTAAACGGGTTGGACGTAAAAAAGTCCGAAATGGTCCGGCGTCGGGACCATAAGGAGTTGCGTCTTGGCCCCAGGAGCTTCGTTCTCGGTCGATGATCGTGCCGAACCGCGCGACGAGGTGCATCATCGCAGCCGCGTGACGCTGGCGGACCGGCGGACGGTGCCGGTGCTGATCGTCAACCTGTCGCCGCAGGGGCTGATGATTCGCAGCGACGTGCCGGTCAGTGCGGGCGAATGGCTGCGCATCCAGCTGCCGCTGGTCGGCGAGATGCAGGCGGCGGTGCGCTGGGCGCTCGGCGGCCGAATCGGCTGTCAGCTCGAAAAGCCGATCCCTGCGAATCGCTACCATGCGGTGCTCGCCGCGATGGGCGGCTGATCGGTCAGCCCGATCGGAGGAACGCTCAGCCCGATCGCAGCAGCGCCACGCCGGCATCGCGGTCGAACAGATACAGCGCCACCCGCGCCGCCTGCCCGCGCGGCCCCTCCAGCCCGCCGTCGCGATCGATCAGCAAGCGCGCATCGTCCTGCGCGCATTGCAACAGGTCGCCGAGCATCTCGGGCAAGGCGAGCCGGAACGTCGCCTCCCCCGACTGGCGCGTTCCCAGCAGTTCGCCGCCGCCGCGCAGCCGCAGATCCTCCTCCGCGATGCGGAAGCCGTCGTTGGTTTCGCGCATCAGCGCCAGGCGCGCGCGCGACGTCTCGCTCAGCGCATTGCCGCGCAGCAGCAGGCAGCGCGACAGGCCCCCGCCCCGCCCGACCCGGCCGCGTAGCTGGTGGAGCTGGGCGAGGCCGAAGCGGTCGGCATGTTCGATCACGATCAGCGTGGCATTCGGCACGTCGACGCCGACCTCGATCACCGTCGTCGCGACCAGCACGCTCAGCCGGTTGCCCGCGAACGCCTCCATCACGGAGTCCTTTTCGGCGGGCTTCATCCGCCCGTGGACGACGCCGATCCGGTCGCCGAAGCGCGCGCGCAACGATTCGGCGCGCATCTCCGCGGCGGCGAGATCGCTCTTCTCGCTCTCCTCGACCAGCGGGCACACCCAATAGGCCTGGCCGCCGTCGGCCATATGGCGACCGATCGCATTGACCACCTCGTCCAGCCGGTCCTCCGACACCACCCGCGTCTCGATCGGCTCGCGGCCCGGCGGCATCTCGTCGAGCCGGCTGACGTCCATCTCGCCATACTGCGCCAGCGTCAGCGTGCGCGGGATCGGCGTCGCGGTCATCGCCAGCAGGTGCGGCGGCGCCTTGCCCTTGGCCTGCAGCATCATCCGTTCGGCGACGCCAAAGCGATGCTGCTCGTCGACCACGACCAGCGCGAGATCGCGATAGCCGACCGCCTCCTGAAAGATCGCATGCGTGCCGACCAGGATGTCGATTTCGCCCGCCGCGAGCGCCATCAGCGTCGCCTCGCGCGCCTTGCCCTTGTCGCGCCCGGTCAGCACCGCGATGTTGAGCGGCAGGCCGGACAGCATCTTGCGCAGCGTCTCGTAATGCTGGCGCGCAAGGATTTCGGTCGGCGCCAGCATCGCCCCCTGCGCGCCTGCCTCCACCGCGATCAGCAGCGCCATCGCCGCGACCAGCGTCTTGCCCGAACCGACATCGCCCTGCAGAAGTCGCAGCATCGGCGCGGTCTGCGCGAGGTCGCCCTCGATCTCTGCCACCGACCGCGACTGCGCGCCGGTCGGCGCATAGGGCAGCCGCAGCAGGTCGCGCAGCCGGCGATCGCCGACCAGCGCCCGCCCGCGCCGCTTGCGCGTGTCGGCACGGACCAGGGTCATCGCCAGCTGGTTGGCGAAGATCTCGTCATAGGCCAGCCGCTCGCGCGCGATCTTGTCGGCGGGGTCGTCGTGGATCCGCTGCAACGCCGCGCGCCAGTCGGGCCAGCCGCGCTTCGACTTCAGCCCCGGCTCGATCCACTCGGGCAGGTCGGGCGCGCGCTCCAGCGCCTGCGCGGCGAACCCGCCGAGCCGGCGCGAGGTCAGCCCCTCCGACAGCGGATAGATCGCCTCGCGCTCGCGGAACGGTTCGTCCGGTTCGCCCCCCCCTGCACCGGCAATGTCAGGGTGGATGATCTGCAGCGTCTCGCCATAGCTTTCGAGCTTGCCCGACACCCGGCGCGGTTCGTTCAGCGGCAGCAGCTTCTTCACCCAGCCCGACGATCCGCCGAAATAGACGAGCGACACGACATTGCCTTTGGCGTCGGTCGCCTGCACCCGCGTCGGCCCGCGCCCGCTGCCGGTGCGATAGTCGCGCGGGGTCAGCGTGATCGCGATGACGCGGCCGGCGTCGGCCATGTCGAGTTCCTCGCGCGGCAACCGGTCGATCCAGCCGCTCGGGAGGTGAAAGGCGACGTCGACGACGCGCGCCAGCCCCAGCCGGTCGAGCGGCCTGGCGAGCGCGGGGCCGACGCCCTTCAGGGCGGTGACTTCGGCGAACAGCGGATTGAGGATATCGGGGCGCATGACTACATGACCGCTATACCCGACCCGGTAACCGCCGCCAGCGGTTACCGGGCGCTTTGCATGGGACGCCCGCATGGATCACGCCATCCGCCTCAAACGCCTGAAGTTCCGCAGCTGGCATCGCGGCACCAAGGAGGCCGATCTGATGATCGGCGGCTTCTTCGACGCGCATGGCGCCGGCTGGACCCCGGACCAGCTCGACTGGTTCGAGGCGCTGCTGGAGGAGCAGGACGTCGACATCATGGGCTGGGCGATCGGATCGCTGCCCTGCCCGCCCGAATGGGACGGACCGATGATGGAAGCGATGCGCTCGCTGAGCTACGTGCCGGTGCCGCGCTGAACGGGTAACACGGCACAATCCGCCCCCGCCCCGTTCCCGTCATCCCCGCGCAGGCGGGAATCCATAAGCGTGACGGCAGCGATTGAGGCGACAGGCCAGCCCGTATGGATTCCCGCCTTCGCGGGAATGACGACGGGATGGTGAGCATGTTGGAAAACGATAAAATGCCCGACCTGAAGACCATCCTCGGCGCCAAGGCCCCGCTCACCCTGTCGGGCGCCCCCGCCGGGTTCCAACCCGCGCTGCTCGCCGATCTCGCGCGCGCCGCCGCGCATTCCGGCAAGGGCGGTCGCGCCGTCTTCATCGCGCCCGACGACGCCGCGATGCGGGCGATCGCCGCCACCGCCGCCTTCTTCGCGCCCGAGCTGGAAATCGTCAGCTTCCCGGCCTGGGACTGCCTGCCCTATGATCGCGCCAGCCCGACGCTGCGGATCATGGCTGAGCGCATCGCCGCGCTTTATCGCCTGCAACAAAAGGCCAGGGGCCCGCAGCTGTTCCTGACGACGGCGAATGCGGCAACCCAGCGCGTGCTGACCCCGTTCCGCATCCGCCAGCTCGTCGCGACGCTGGAGCCGGGCGCGCGCATCGACCGCGACGACCTCGCCCGGCTGTTGCAGGCGAACGGCTATGTCCGCACCGAAACCGTCCACGACCAGGGCGAATATGCCGTCCGCGGCGGCATCGTCGACCTGTATCCGAGCGGCGAGGAACAGGCGCTGCGCCTCGACTTCTTCGGCGACGAGATCGAGACGGTCCGCACCTTCAGCCCCGAGGACCAGCGCACCACCGGGCGGGTCGAGGGCTTCACCCTGCTCCCCGCCTCCGAGGCCCTGCTCGACGAGGAATCGATCAAGCGCTTCCGCAGCCGCTACCGCGACAAGTTCGGCGCGACCGCGACCGGCGACCCGCTCTATCAGGCGATCAGCGACGGGCGACGGCTGGCCGGCATGGAACATTGGCTGCCGCTGTTCGAGGACAAGCTCGCCACCCTGTTCGACCATCTTTCCGCCGACGACGTCATCGTCCGCGACTTCGGCGTGACCGGCGCCGCCGATGCGCGGATGGAATCGATCGCGGACTATTACGAGAACCGCCAGCGCGCCGAGGCTGCGCAGCCCGGCAGCTATCGCCCGCTCGCGGCGAAATCCCTGTACCTTGACGCGAAGGAATGGGCCGCCGGCCTCGACGCGGGTCATGCGCATCTGACGACGCCGTTCCACGAGCCCGAAAGCGCCACCGTCCTCGATTTCGGGGTCGACGGCCCGCGCGACTTCGGTCCGGAACGCTCGGCGAGCGCCAACGTCTACGAAGCGGTGGTCGACCACCTCAAGGCGCTGCGCAAGGCGGGCAAGAAGCCGGTCCTCGCCAGCTATTCGGTCGGCGCGCGCGAACGGCTCGGCAATCTGCTCAAGGACCACGGCCTCCACGGCGGCAAGGCGGCGGACAGCTGGCAGGAGGCGCTCGGCGTCGCCGATACGGCGAAGAGCGCCGGCGTCGCGCTGGTCGTGCTGCCGCTCGACCACGGCTTCACCGCGCCCGACGTCGCGGTGCTGACCGAACAGGACATGCTCGGCGACCGGCTGGTGCGCCGCGCCAAGCGCAAGAAATCCGCCGACGCCTTCCTCGCCGAACTCGCGGCGCTGACCCCGGGCGACCTCGTCGTCCATTCCGACCATGGCATCGGCAAATATCTCGGCCTGACCTCGATCCCGGTCGGCAAGAGTCCGCACGATTGCGTCGCGGTCGAATATGCCGGCGGCGACAAATTGTTCGTGCCGGTCGAGAATCTCGAGGTCCTATCGCGCTACGGCTCGAACGAGGAAGGCGCGTCGCTCGACCGTCTGGGCGGCGAGGCATGGCAGCGCCGCAAGTCGCGGATGAAGGAGCGCATCCGCGAGATCGCGGGCGAGCTCATCAAGACCGCCGCCGAGCGCGCGCTCCACCCCGGCGACGTGCTGGAACCCGACGCCAGCGGCTATCCCAGCTTCGTCGATCGCTTCCCCTATGCCGAGACGGACGATCAGGACCGCGCGATCGACGACGTGCTCGGCGACCTGTCGGCGGGCAAGCCGATGGACCGGCTGATCGTCGGCGACGTCGGCTTCGGCAAGACCGAGATCGCGCTTCGCGCCGCCTTCGTCGCTGCGATGGCGGGCAAGCAGGTCGCCGTCGTCTGCCCGACGACGTTGCTGGCGCGCCAGCATTACAACAATTTCACGACGCGGTTCGAAGGCTTCCCGATGAACATGGGGCGCCTGTCGCGGCTCGTCCCGGCGGGCGAGGCGAAGGCGACCAAGGAAGGGCTGGCCGGCGGCACCGTCGACGTCGTGATCGGCACCCATGCGCTGCTGGCGAAGAACATCGACTTCAAGCGGCTGGGGCTCGTCATCGTCGACGAGGAACAGCGATTCGGCGTCACCCACAAGGAACGGCTGAAGGCGCTGCGGGCGGACGTGCACATGCTGACGCTGACCGCGACGCCGATCCCGCGCACCTTGCAGATGGCGATGAGCGGCATCCGCGAGCTGTCGGTGATCCAGACCCCGCCCGTCGATCGCCTCGCGGTGCGCACCTATGTCATCCCCTGGGACCCGGTCGTGCTGCGCGAGGCGCTGCTGCGCGAACATTATCGCGGCGGGCAAAGCTTCATCGTCACCCCCCGCGTCGCCGATCTGCCCGATCTCGAGGAATACCTCCGCAACGAGGTGCCCGAGATCCGCTACGTCGTCGCGCACGGCCAGATGAGCCCGACCGAGGTCGAGGAGCGGATGAGCGCCTTCTACGACAAGAAGTTCGAAGTGCTCGTCTCCACCACGATCATCGAGAGCGGCATCGACATCGCGTCCGCCAACACGATCATCGTCAACCGTGCCGACCGCTTCGGCCTTGCGCAATTGTACCAGCTGCGCGGCCGCGTCGGCCGGTCGAAGACCCGCGCCTATGCCTATCTCGTCACCCCGCCGGAACGGCAGATGACCGAAACGGCGGAGAAGCGGCTCAAGGTCTTGTCCGACCTCGATTCGCTCGGCGCCGGCTTCCAGCTCGCCAGCCACGACCTCGACATCCGCGGCGCCGGCAACCTGCTCGGCGACGAACAATCGGGGCATATCAAAGAGGTCGGCTACGAGCTCTATCAAGCGATGCTGGAAGAGGCGATCATGGACGCCAAGGCCGGCGGCCTCGCCACCCGCCCGCGCGACTTCAGCCCGCAGATCACCGTCGATGCGCCGATCCTGATCCCCGACGATTACGTGCCGGACCTCGACCTGCGCATGGGCCTCTATCGTCGCCTCAACGAACTGGACGAGCATCGCGAGATCGAGGCGTTCGCCGCCGAGATGATCGACCGCTTCGGCCCGCTGCCCGATGCGACCGAAAACCTCATCAGCGTCATCATGATAAAGTTGAACGCGCGAAAGGCCTGCATCGCCAAGATGGACGTCGGCCCGCGCGGCGTGCTGGTCGCCTTCCACGACGATACGCCGCCGAACGTGGCGGGCCTGCTCGCCTATGTCGACCGGCTGAACGGCGTCGCCAAGCTGCGCCCCGACAGCAAGCTGGTGCTGCAACGCGCCTGGCCCGACGCCAAGTCGCGGCTGCACGGGGCGCTGCAATTGTCGAAGGGGCTGGCGAAGGCGGCTGGGTGAGCCGCGCGCGCAGGCCGGTTCAGCTGCTGTGGTCGGAGACGATCTTCCAGCCGCCGGCCTGCCGCGCGAACAGCAGCGAAGTCATGCCGCCGAACTGCTTGCCGCCGTCGTAATCCAGCGTCCAGCGCGCCCAGACCATCTGGTGCGTCGCATCGATACGCCGGAAGCCGAGCATCCGGAACGACAGCCGCCCGCGCTTTGCCGCGTCCGCGCCATAGTTCCGGTCGTAGCGCGCGGCGATCGCCGCCTTGCCGCGGACGAGGCCGTCCTTGGTGACGAAGACGGCCTCGTCGGCATAGATGGCGAGGAAACGCGCCATGTCGCCCGTGCTCCAGCCGGCCGCGCTGTCCTCCATCGCCGCGCGGATCGCCGCCTCCGGCACCTCGGCCGCGGGCGCGACGATCGTCAGCAACAGCGGCAGGATCAGCATCGTTCCGTCTCCATCAACGCAGTCAACGCCGCCTCGTCCAGCGGTTCGGCCAGCAGGAACCCCTGATAGAAGGCGCATCCCTCCGCCGCCAGCAGTGCGCGTTGCGCCTCCGTCTCGATCCCCTCGGCGATCACCTCCAGCCCGAGCGAGCGCGCCAGCGTCATCACCGCGCGGATCACGCCGCGATGCCGCGGCGTCGCCTCGATCCCGCAGGCAAGCGCCTTGTCGAGCTTGAGATAGTCGAGCGGCAGGGCGGTCAGATAGGCAAGGCTGGAATAGCCGGTGCCGAAATCGTCGAGCGCCACGCGGACACCCGCCTGACGCAGCGCGGCGAGCACCGCGGCGGCGGCCTCCAGATTGCGGATCGCCCCGGTTTCGGTGATCTCCACCGTCAGCCGGTCGAACGGCACGCCGCTCGCCGCGACGCGATCCAGGAACAGCGCCGCGAAACCGGGTCGGCCGAGGTCGCTGGCGGTGAGGTTGAGCGAGATGCGCAGCCCCGCCAGCGGTCGCGGCCAGCGCGCGACCCGCGCCAGCACCAGTTCCTGGATATGATCGGACAGAGCGATGCCCAGATCGGCGCGGTCCGCCGCGGCGAACAGGGCATCGGCACCGAGCGGGCCGAGCCGGCCGTGCCGCCAGCGCGCCAGCGCCTCCACCCCCGTCACATGGCGGCCGTCGATCGGCGCCTGCGGCTGGAACAGCACGTCGATCTCGCCGCGCTCGATCGCGAGGTGCAGGTCGATCGCCAGCGAATCGAGCGGGGCGGCGCCTTCGGGACCGGCGACGCGTACCGTCGCGCCATCGCTCGCCTTGGCCGCGACCAGAGCCTCGCCGGCGCGGCGCAACAGGCTGGCGGCATCGTCCGCCGTGCCGCTTTCCGCCATGCCCCAGCGGCTGCCGAGCACCGCCAGCCGTCCGCCGATCGCCAGCGGACGCGCCAGCGCGGCATCCAGCGCGGCGGCGAGGCGGGCGAGCACGGCCGGCGATGCGGCGGAGGCGACGATCATGTCGCCGCCACCGGGCGCGTTGATGATCGCCGCGGGGCCGAGCAGCGCCCGCACCACCGCCTCCACCTGCACGCGCGCCTCCGCAATCAGCGCATCGCCCGCCGCGCGACCGCGCGCGGCATTGAGGATATCGAGCCGCGACAGCGCGATGATCGAGACGCCGACATGCTCGCCGGCCCGCAGCCGCGCATCGATCCATTCGCCCATGTCCGCCGGATCGACGCTGTCGCCGAAGCTGGGGCCGCGCCGCTCGTTCTGGTCGCGCAGCGACGGGCGCGCGGCGAAGCGGATCGTCTGGCGCAGCTCGTCGGCATCGCCGCGATCGATCAGGAAATCGGTAGCGCCGGCGGCGTGCACCTCGTCCAGCTTGGCGCTGTCGTCGGTCAGCGCGATCAGCGCGCATCCCGTCGCCGCGGCCAGACCGCCCAGCGCCTGCACGTCGTCCACCCCATCGCGACGCGCGTCGACCAACAGCACCTCGGCCCGGCTCGCCAGCGCGCGCGCGGCGACATCCTCGCCACCACCATCGATGATCGTGCGCCATCCGGCGTCGCGTGCGCTGGCGGCAAGCGCGTCGCCCGCGCGGGCCGACACGATGAACAGCGTCCTGCGGTCGGCCTGGTCTTTCATCGACTTGAACCTAGGCCGCAGACCGTTAACCGGCAATGGAGACGGTCGCCATCGTACCGCAGATGGAACGGACTTGTCGGCGGACGGTTGACCGCCTAGCTCCTAGACATGACCAGCGTCCTTCCCCAATCCGATCAGCCGCTGGTCGACCGCCCGGTCGATCCGCCGCTCGTAGACCCCCAGGGTCGCACCATCCGCTATCTGCGCATATCCGTCACCGACCGCTGCGACCTGCGCTGCCGCTATTGCATGGCCGAGCAGATGACCTTCCTGCCGCGCGCCAAATTGTTGAGCCTCGACGAGATCGCGATCATCGCCGAACGCTTCATCGCGCGCGGGGTGACCAAGATTCGGCTGTCGGGCGGCGAACCGCTGGTGCGTCGTGACGTCGGCGATCTGATGCGGCGACTGGGGCGGCATGTCGGCGCCGGCCTCGACGAGCTGACGATGACGACCAATGCGACACGGCTCGACGTGTATGCGCAGGCGATGGCGGACGCCGGCATCCGTCGGATCAACGTCAGTCTCGACAGCCTCGATGCCGATCGCTTCCGCTACATCACCCGCCATGGCGACGTCGCGCAGGTGCTCGGCGGTATCGCCGCCGCCAAGACCGCGGGGCTGGCGGTGAAGATCAACATGGTCGCGCTCGCCGGGCTGAACGAGGACGAGATCCCGGCGATGCTACAATGGTGCATCGACGAGGGTCACGACCTGTCGCTGATCGAGACGATGCCGCTCGGCGCGATCGACGAGGACCGGACCGACCGCTTCGTCCCGCTGACCCGCGTGTTCGAGCATCTCAAGACGCGATTCCCACTGGTCCGCGACGCGCACCGCACCGGCGGCCCGGCCCGCTACTGGCGCGTCGAGGGGACGGGGACGAAGCTCGGCCTGATCTCTCCGCTCACCGCGAATTTTTGCGACGGCTGCAACCGCGTACGGCTGACCACCGAGGGCAAATTGTACCTGTGCCTCGGCCATGAGGACCAGGTCGACCTCAAGGGTGCGCTGCGCGACGGCGGCATCGTCGGGCTGGACGCGGCGATCGATCGCGGCCTGCTCCGCAAGCCCGCGCGCCACGATTTCCGGATCGAGGCGGGCGCGGCGCCGGCGGTGTCGCGGCACATGAGCGTCACCGGCGGATGAGCCAGTACGAGCGGCGGGCGCTGGTCGCCTCGCCCACCGCGCCGGCACAGGCAGCGGCGGCCGAGCTGGCGGACGCCGCCGACTGGGTCGACCCCGCCGACGCGGACGTCATCATCGCGCTGGGCGGCGATGGATTCATGCTCCAGACGCTGCACGGCCTGCTCGACCGACGGCGACCGACGGTGCCCGTGTTCGGCATGAACCTGGGCACGGTCGGTTTCATGATGAACGAATGGCGCCGCCACGGCATCGGCGAGCGCCTCGACCGTGCCAAGCCGTTCAAGGTCACGCCGCTCGCCGCGACGGTGACCGGAATGGACGGGCGCATCCATCACGCGCCCGCGATCAACGAGGTGTCGCTGCTCCGCGAGACGCGCCAGACCGCAAAGCTGGAGGTGTCGGTCAACGATCGCATCGTCATGCCCGAACTCGCCTGCGACGGCATCCTCGTCGCGACCCCGGCAGGCTCCACCGCCTATAACCTGTCCGCGCAGGGCCCGATCCTGCCGCTGGGTTCCAACATGCTCGCGCTAACCCCGATCAGCCCGTTCCGCCCGCGCCGCTGGCGGGGTGCGATACTGCCCGACAAGGCGCGCATCTCGCTGCGTGTGCTCGACGGCGCGAAGCGGCCGGTGTCGGCCGTTGCAGACCAGCGCGAATTCCGCGACGTCGCCGAAGTGGCGATCGGGATCGATCGCGCGCGCGAGCTCACGTTGCTGTTCGACCCCGAACACGCGCTCGACGATCGCATCACGATGGAGCAGTTCGTCGCCTGATCGCCTTTCCGGTCCCGAACCTTCGAAAAAGCATGACAACGGGGTTGCATCGCGATTTTTGCCGGGTATAGACCCCCTCCACGACGACGTTCCCTGATAGCTCAGCGGTAGAGCTCTCGACTGTTAATCGAGCGGCCGTAGGTTCGAATCCTACTCAGGGAGCCATTTCCTCCAGCATCGTCAGTGACTTAGGGCGCGCCTATCAGTTTGCGCTTGCAGCCCTTCGTACAACCCGACATCATCGGCACCATGACGAGGAGCGCTGACGCTCCCGCTGGAGGGCGATGCATGATGATCTTTCGGGAAGTGGCGATCGGCGCGATGGCCGCGGCCTTGCTGGCGGTGCCGGTGCTGATGGCGGTGACCGGCCGCAAAAGCGATGCCGGCGAGCGCCAGTCGGGCTGACCCGCCCTCCCCCACAGCGATGTTAACGGGACGCTAGCGGCTCCTGTATAGGGGGGTGACCAGATCACGCCCTCTTGCCCTGGACCCGCCCGGTGAACCCGTCGCCCCGTATCCTTTCCGCACAGCTCGTCGCCTCGATCCATCAGCCGTGGCGGGCGTCGGTGCATGAATGTATCGAACGCTGGCGCCGGCTCGATGGCGCGGCGCAGGCGTCCGCCTATCTGGTGCTCGAAGGCCCGGAGCCGAGCGCCCGCCGCACGCTCAACGCCGCCGCGATCGCGGCGCTCGCCCTCGACAGCTGACTGCCCGCGGCGCGACGACGGATCGCGATCGCGTCGCCGTTGGTTGATGGCGCGACGCAGCAAAGGGGTGGTGATGCGACAGGCGCTCGGCATGGTGGCGGTGGACACGCGACGACAGGGGCTGGTGGAGATCACCGCGACGGTTCAGGACTGGCTGCGCGAACAGGGCCTGCGCGACGGCCTGCTGACGATCTTTTGTCGGCACACCTCGGCAGCGCTGGTGATCCAGGAGAATGCCGCGCCCGCGGTGCGCCGCGACATGGAGGCCTATTTCAATCGCCTTGCCCCGGAAAGCCGCGCCTATGAGCATGACGACGAGGGGCCGGACGACATGCCTGCCCATCTCAAGACCGCACTGACCGGCGTTCAGCTGTCGATACCGGTGATGAACGGCGCGATGGCGCTCGGCACGTGGCAGGGCCTCTATCTGTTCGAACACCGCACCAGCCCGCACCGCCGGACGCTGGCGCTCCACCTGATCGGCGAATGACGCGCGGCAAGCCGTTGCCTGACGGAGCCAAGTCGTTCATCGCTCGTTCCACTGTGATGGGTTAGACGCGCCACGGTTCGCCGCATCCGCGAGCGAATGGAGAATTGGAGTGATGATGCATCTAGGCCGCAAGGCTGTGGTCGCGGCCCTCGCCGCCTCCACCCTGATGGTCGCGGGCTGCGCGACCGAAACCACATACCGCCCCGCTACCGGACAGGGCTTCAACCGTACCGGCTATAGCGATCGTCAGGTCGAACCGAACCGCTTCCTCGTCAGCTTCGCTGGCAACAGCGTCACCTCGCGCGACACGGTCGAGCGCTATCTGCTGTTCCGTGCCGCGGAGCTGACGCTGCAGAGCGGCTACGACTATTTCGTCATGGCCAATCGCGACACCGACCTGCAATCGCGCACCTATAGCACCCCCGGCTTCGGCTATGGCGGCTTCGGCGGCTATTGGGGTCCGTCGTGGCGCTATTATGGCCGTGGCTTCGGCTGGCGCAGCTGGGACCCGTGGTTCGGCGGCGGCTTCGGTCCTTGGGGCAACGACTTCGATATCCGCACGATCGACCGCTATGAAGCGACCGCGGAGATCGTGATGCGCAAGGGTCCGATCCCGCGCGACAATCTGCGCGCGTTCAACGCCCGCGCGGTCGTCGACAGCATCGGGCCGAGCGTCGTTCTGCCGAAGTAAACCGATCGCGTCTCGCATGAAAAAGGCCGGGTCACCGCAGGGTGATCCGGCCTTTTTCGTTATGCGGTCAGGTGAGCCCCCGCTCAGGCGGTCACCGCACCGTGGCAATGCTTGTACTTGCGGCCCGACCCGCACGGGCATGGGGCGTTGCGGTTGACGCGGCCGTCCCAATGCTCCGGATTGTCGCCGAGCTCGCTCGGCACGTCGGGCTGCATCATCTGGAGCGGCGGCATCTGCGTCGTGATCCGGCCCATCGTGCCGGCGTCGATGTCGTTCGAATTGTCCTCGCCGGTGAACGGATCGAAGTGCGTCGTGATGAAGTCCGGCAGCTCGGGCAGCTCCGGCGGCGCCTGCAGCTGGAATTGCGCATGCGCGATCGTCTTGGTCACATCCTCGCGGATTGCATCGAGCATGCGCTGGAACAGAGAGAACGCCTCCTGCTTGTATTCGTTGATCGGCGTTTTCTGCGCATAGGCGCGCAGGTGAACCACCTGACGCAGCGCATCCAGCGTCGCCAGATGCTCCTTCCAGTGATGGTCGAGGTTCTGGAGCAGGATCGACTTTTCGACCTGCGTCCACGTCTCGGGGTCCAGCTCGGTCGCCTTGGCGGCGATTGCGGCGTCGGCGGCCTCGCGGACGCGCTCCTCGACCACCTCCGGGTCGATCGCATCTTCCTTCAGCCAGTCGTCGACCGGCACGTCGAGGTTGAGGATTTCGGCGAGGCCGGTCTTCATGCCGGCGATGTCCCATTGCTCGGGATAGGAATTGGGCGGGCACGCGCCGCCGACGATGACATTGACCGTCTCGGCGCGCATGTCGCTGACGACGTCGCCGACCGCATCGGCGTCCATAATGTCGGCGCGCTGTTCGTAGATGACCTTGCGCTGGTCGTTCATCACGTCGTCATATTCGACGACCTGCTTGCGGACGTCGTAGTTGCGCGCCTCGACCTTCTTCTGCGCGGTCTCGATCGCCTTCGACAGCCACTTGCTGCCGATCGCCTCGCCGTCCTCGATATTGTTGCGCATCATCTTGGCGAACAAAGTGTCCGGCCCGAAGATACGCAGCAGGTCGTCGTCGAGGCTGAGGTAGAAGCGCGACAGGCCGGGATCACCCTGGCGGCCCGAACGGCCGCGCAGCTGGTTGTCGATGCGGCGCGATTCGTGCCGCTCGGTGCCGAGCACGAACAGACCGCCCGCGGCGAGCACCTCCTGCTTCTCCACCTCGATCTCGTCGCGGATGCGCGCGGCGATCGCCTCGTAATCGGGCGTGCCCTCGTCGAATTCGGGATGCTCGTCGAGCATGCGGAATTCGAGGTTGCCGCCGAGCTTGATGTCGGTGCCGCGGCCCGCCATGTTGGTGGCGATCGTCACCGCCGACTTGCGGCCGGCCTGCGCGACGATATGCGCCTCCATCTCGTGGTAGCGCGCGTTCAGCACCTTATGCTCGACGCCCTCCTGCGTCAGGAATTCGCTGAGCAGTTCGGACTTCTCGATCGACACCGTGCCGACCAGCACCGGTTGGCCGAGCGAGGCGTGCTCGCGGATCTTCTTGGCGATCGCGCGGAACTTGTCGTTGGTGTCCTTGTAGAATTCGTCCTCCTCGTCGACGCGGCGGACGCCGACGTTGGTCGGGATGGTGACGACGTTCATCTTGTAAATGTCGTAGAATTCCGCCGCCTCGGTCGCCGCGGTACCGGTCATGCCCGACAGCTTGGGGTACATGCGGAAATAGTTCTGGAAGGTGATCGAGGCCATCGTCTGGTTCTCGGGCTCGATATTGACGCCCTCCTTCGCCTCAACCGCCTGGTGCAGGCCGTCAGACCAGCGGCGCCCGTCCATCATACGGCCGGTGAATTCGTCGATGATGACGACCTTACCGTCTTTGACGATATAATCGGTGTCCGCCTTGAACATCATGTTCGCACGCAGCGACTGGTTGACGTGGTGGACGACCTGCGTGTTTTCGAAATCGTAGAGGTTCGCGCCCTCCAGCAGGCCCGCCGCCTCCAGCATCCGCTCGATCCGCTCGGTGCCGCTCTCGGTCAGGATGATCGACTTCTGCTTCTCGTCCTTCTCGTAATCGTCGTCGTTCAGCTGCTTCACGATCGCATCGACGCTCATGTACAGCTCCGACTTGTCGTCGGTGGGCCCCGAGATGATGAGCGGCGTGCGCGCCTCGTCGATCAGCACCGAATCGACCTCGTCGACGATCGCCATGGCGAAGGCGCGCTGGGTCATCGCGCTGCGCTCGTACTTCATGTTGTCGCGCAGGTAATCGAAGCCGAACTCGTTGTTCGTGCCATAGGTGATGTCGCTGTTGTAGGCGGCGCGGCGCTGTTCGTCGGTCAGGTTGGGGATGATCGTGCCGACGGTCAGGCCGAGGAAGCGATACACCTGCCCCATCCATTCCGCATCGCGCGCGGCGAGATAGTCGTTGACGGTGATGACATGGACGCCGTCGCCGGGCAGCGCGTTGAGATAGGTGGCGAGCGTCGCCACCAGCGTCTTGCCCTCGCCGGTGCGCATCTCGGCGATCTCGCCGCGATGGAGGACGATGCCGCCGATCATCTGCACGTCGAAATGCCGCATGCCGAGCACGCGCACCGCTGCCTCGCGCACCGTCGCAAAGGCTTCGGGCAGCAGGTCGTCGAGCTTGGTGCCGTTCGCCAACTGCTCGCGGAACTTGGTGGTCTGCGCGGCGAGCTGCTCGTCGGACAGCGCCTGCAGCGTCGGCTCGAACGCGGCGATCTTCGCCACGAGCGGGTTGAGGGATTTGACGTACCGGTCGTTGGACGAACCGAACAGGGACTTGGCAATGCCGCCGAACATAAGCGTATTCCTGGATCTGGAGAGCGCGCGGCCCGGTCGATCACGGGGGCGCGCAGCGTCGTTGGTCACGGATTGATTGATCGGCCGCAGCCGGTGCAACGTCGGGTGCGCGCTATTCGCGCCGGCGACTCGCGTAGAGCGATTCGATCGCGACCAGCGGCAGCAGGACGGGCACGGACGGCACGGACGCCTGTGCAAGCGTCGGCAGCGGCTGCTGCGGACGGCTGGCGATCCGCGCCGAGCGGACCTCCGCCCGCACCGCTGCGGCGGCGGTCGCAACCGCATGCGCCGCCGTCGGCGCGCGCATCGCCGATGCCCCGCCGGTGATGGCGGACAGCAGCGCGGACAGGAGCAGCAGCAGGTTCACGGCCCCGGCCATAAGGCGGACCGGCGGGCGCGTCCACTGCGCGTGTAGCGCCACGATGCCCGAATGGCGCGATCAACCGACCTCGCTCGCCACCGCCACGGCCCGATCCACCATCCGCGCGCTGTCTTGGAAGCGTCTCGGAACCGGCCTATGGCACCGCCATGTCCTCGTCCATCTCGCCGCTCGCCACCCCCTTTCCCGCCCTGCCCGCCATCCCCGGCGTCGTGCCGCATGTCGCACGCGCGCATTACAAGACGTGGGATCGCTGCGACCTCACCTTCGTGACGCTCGCCGAAGGGACGACCGTCGCCGGCGTGCTGACGCAGAGCCGTTGCCCCTCGCCCGAAGTCGAATGGTGCCGCAAGGCGCTGACCCTCGGCGCCGCCCGCGCGCTGGTGGTCAATGCGGGCAATTCGAACGCCTTCACCGGCCATCGCGGGCGCACCGCAGTCGAGGCGATCGCCGCGCGCACCGCGCAGCATCTCAGCTGCCAGCCGTCCGACGTGTTCGTCGCCTCGACCGGCGTCATCGGCGTGCCGCTGCCGATCGACAAGGCGGAGGCGGGGCTCGACGCCGCCTATGCGGCCAGCCCGTGCGACTGGCAGGCGGCGGCCGAGACGATCGGCACCACCGACACCTATCCCAAGGGCGCGACGACGTCCGCGATCGTCGACGGGCGGACGGTGACGCTGGTCGGCATCATCAAAGGCTCGGGGATGATCGCGCCGGACATGGCGACGATGCTCGGCTTCGTCTTCACCGACGCCGCGGTCGAGCCCGGCTTCCTGCAGGCCGCGATGAACGCCGCCAACCGCAATACCTTTTCGTGCATCACCGTCGACGGCGACACCTCGACCAGCGACACGGTGCTCGCCTTCGCGACCGGCGCGGCGGGCAATGCGCCGCTGACGGGCCCGGACAGCGACGGCGCGGACGCCTTTGCCGCGGCGCTCGCCGACCTTTGTGGGCAACTGGCGCTGCTGGTGGTGCGCGATGGCGAGGGCGCGACCAAGCTGATCGAGATCGCGGTCACCGGCGCGGAAAGCGACCGCAGCGCGCACCGCATCGCCATGTCGATCGCCAATTCGCCGCTGGTGAAGACCGCGATCGCCGGTGAGGACGCCAATTGGGGCCGCGTCGTCATGGCGGTCGGCAAGGCGGGCGAACCGGCCGAGCGCGACCGGCTGTCGATCCGCTTCGGCGAGACGCAGGTGGCGCGCGACGGCCTTGCGGTCGAGGGCTATGACGAAGCGCCGGTCGCCGCGCATCTGAAGGGGCAAGAGGTCGAGATCGGCGTCGACCTCGGCCTCGGCGATGGCGAGGCGACGGTTTGGACCTGCGACCTGACCCACGGCTATATCTCGATCAACGCCGATTACAGGAGCTGACATGCAGCACCGGCACCATGACGCCGTCGTCGTGCTGATGCGGAGGGTGGCGGCGGACATCGTCATGCCCCGCTTCCGCAACCTCGCCGCGGACGAGATCGAGGAGAAGGCCTCGGACGACATGGTCACCGTCGCCGACCGGCTGAGCGAAGCGGCGCTGACCGCGGGGCTGGCGGCGCTCGATCCCGCGATCCGCGTGGTCGGCGAGGAAGCGGTGGCGGCGGACGCGGCGCTGGTCGACGGTATCGATCGCGGCGCGGTGTGGATCATCGATCCGATCGACGGCACCAACAATTATGCGAGCGGCATCGCGACCTTCGGCATCATGATCGCGTTGGTCACGGACGGCGAGACGCAGGCGGGCTGGATCCTCGATCCGGTGAGCGACCGGCTATGCCATGCCGTGCTGGGCGGCGGCGCCTATATCGACGGTGCCCGCGTCCATACGCGACCGAGCGGCGCGGCGCGGCCGTCGTCGGTGATCGCCACCTATCATCTTGACGATGCGGCGCGGGTGGCGCTGATCGCCCGGGCGGAGATGGCGTTCACGGTCACGCCAATGCCGCGTTGCGCCGCGGAGCAATACCCACGGCTGGTGCTCGGGACCAACGACGTCGCGCTCTTCCAGAAGACGCTGCCCTGGGATCATGCACCCGGATCGCTGTTCCTCCGCGAGGCGGGCGGCGTCGTCCGCCGGCCCGACGGCACCGACTATCGCGTCGGCGACCAGCGCCAGGGCATGATCGCCGCGGCGTCACCGGCGCTGTGGGAACAGGCGGCGAAGGCGCTGTTCGACTGAGATAAAGAATAAGCCCCTCCCCTTGAGGGAAGGGGCGTTCATGGAAAGGCGATTACGCCAGCGCGCCTTCGAGCCACGCCTTCAGCCGGCCCTTGGGCTCGGCACCGACCTTGGTCGCGGCGGGTGCACCGCCCTTGAACAGGATCATCGTCGGAATGCCGCGCACGCCATAACGGCCTGGCGCGTCGGGATTTTCGTCGATGTTGAGCTTGGCGATCGTCACCTGCTCACCCAATTCCTCGGACAGCTCCTCGAGGCTCGGCCCGATCATCTTGCACGGGCCACACCATTCCGCCCAAAAATCGACGAGCACGGGGCCGTCGGCCTTGAGCACGTCGCTGTCGAAGCTGGCGTCGGTAATTGCCTTGGTAGCCATCGATATTCTCCTTTGCAGCCCATCTAGGATGGCGCGGACCCCGGCTCAACCGTCCGCGGCCTAGCTTTGCTCCCGTGGCCGAAAGCGCGGCTTGTGCCGTTCGAGCGTCGCCGCGTCGAGCGGGTGGAGCGTCGGGCCGCCGGTATAGAGCAATGCCGCCTCGATCCGCCGCCCGGGAATGATCATCGCCAGCGCCGCGGCATAGGCCGCCATCTGGTCGAGATGATAGCGCGGGATATCCGCCATCGTCGCGGGCGCGCGACGACCGGTCTTGAAATCGACGACGCGGACGTGGTCGTCGGCGATCAAGAGCCGATCGACCGTGCCGGACACGACGAGCCCGTTGGCGAGGGTCGCCGCGATCGGCGCCTCGGCCAACGCGTCCGGACCAAACAGATCCGCGAAGCGCGGATCGTCGAGGATCGCAAGCACGCTGCCGGCGATCTCCGCCCGCACGGCGGCATCGGCGACGCCGCCCGCCAGCGCCAGCCAGCGCTCCGCACTCGCTGCACGATCCGCGGGCGCGACTGGTGGCAGGCGTTCGAACAATGCGTGGATCAGCCGCCCCCGTTCCGCCGCGGCGCGCATGGCGGGACCGGGCGGCGGATCGCTGACCTCATCCTCGCCGAGCTGCGACGGCGCGAGCGGCCGTGACGGCCGCGATTCGGTCGGTGCATCGCGATGCGCCCAGTCGGGCAGCGCGATCCCCTCCGCGACCGCAGCCCTGGTGGCGGGGCGTGGCTTGACGGGGGCGTGCACAGCCTTGCCGGTGAAGGTCCGCACGCCCTCAACCGCGACGCCGAGGTCGGTGAGCGCGCGCGCCGCTGCGGCATACCAGCTGGAAAGCGGCGGCTCGCCCTTGGCGCGCGGCCCCAGCGCGCCGCCGATCACCAGCCGTTCCTCCGCGCGCGTGGCGGCGACGTAGAACAGCCGCCAATGCTCCTCCAGTTCGCGCCGTTCGATCGTCGCTATCGCCTCGTCGAGCGGCCCGCCGCGTTCGGCGGCGCGCGGACGGAAGATCGGGATCGGCTGCGCGCCCGGTTCCGGCGCCCAGCGCACCAGCGCGCGCGGCGCCGCGGTCGGATCGACGGTCGCGTCCGCGAGGATCACGAGCGGAGCCTGCAGGCCCTTGGCCCCGTGCGCGGTCATCACCCGCACCGCGTCGAGCGGCGCCGACGGGTCGCGCACGATCTCGACATCGCCGCGATCGAACCAGTCGAGGAAGCGCTGCAGCGACGGGGTCGAGCTGGTCTCGAACGACAGCGCCGCGTTGAGCAGTTCTTCGATCGGGTCCCGCGCCTCCGCCCCCAGCCGTCGCAGCAGCTTGCGCCGTCCGTCGAGCGGTCCCGACAGCAATTCCTCGAGGAACTGGTAGGGGGTAGCGATATCGGCGCGCAGCAGCATCGTGCGCAGCGGCGCGAGCAGCTCGTCGGTCTGGGTCAGCGTCAGATGCCGCCACAGGCTGCCATGGTCGCGCGGCGCGGCATGCATCAGCTCGTCCTGCGTCCAGCCGATCAGCGGCGACACCAGCAGCGAGCCCAGCGACAAATCGTCCTCCGGCTGCAACACGAACCGCACCGCGGCGAGCAGGTCCTGCACCGCCAGCGGCGCGTTGAGCCGCAGCCGGTCGACGCCGGCGACCGGCACGCCCTCCGCATACAAACGCGCGACGATCAGCGAGGCGAGGTCGCCGCGCCGCTTGACGAGGATCATCACATCCTCGGGCCGGAGCGCCCGGCCCTTGCTCTCGAGCATCAGACCGCCGTCGATCCAGCCGCGCACTGCGCGGGCGACGCGCACCGCCTGTTCGCGCACGGTGTCGTCGATCCACGCTTCCTCATCCTCGTCGCTGCCACCGGCGACGACGGGCGGCCACAGTTCGACGGTGCCCGGGCCCGGCACCTCGCTGGCATGCTCCTGCACGTCGCCGATCGCGCCCAGCCCCGGCTCGCCCGCCGCGGCGACAGCGGCGTCGACGAATTCGAGGATCGGCCGCGTCGAACGGAAGCTGTGCGTGAGCGACAATCGCTGGAACGGCAGGCCGCGCTCGGCTTCGGGCCAGTCCGCCTCGCCCTCGACCTCGGCGGCACGGGTGGCGAAATGCCCCTCCGCCCAGCGGAAGTTGATCGGGTCGGTCCCTTGGAAGCCGAAGATCGCCTGCTTGAAATCGCCGACCGTGAACAGCGTCCGTGTCGAGGGAGCGTGGACGCCGCGTCCGACAAAGAACTCCCCGGCCAGCGCGGTGACGATCCGCCATTGGTTGAGGTTGGTGTCCTGCGCCTCGTCGATCAGGACATGCTCGGTCCCCTGGTCGAGCTTGTAGCGCACCCATTCGCCGATGCCGGGCTGTTCGAGCAGGCGCACCGTCACGCCGATCAGATCGTCGAAATCGACCGCCCCCGATCGCCGCTTTGCCGCCGCATAGGCGCGCGCATAATCGCGGCCGACGTCGAGCGCATCCGCGAGCAGGTCGGCGTAGGCGGCGCGCTGCGTCAGCGACAGCAGGTCGAGGCAATGCGCACCCAGCGCACCGGCAAGTTCGGCATAGTCCGGTTCGAGATCGACGAGCTTTTTCGACGCCTTGCGCGGCTCGTTCTTGCCGGTCAGCACCACGCCGGCGAGATCGGACAGCGTCAGCGCGCGATCCTGCGGCGCCGCGGCGAGCCAGCGGTTCAGCGTTTCGGCATGGCCAACTCCGGTCGCGGTCGCCCATGCCATGTTCGCCGCCGCCAGCCGCTCGACGAGCGATTCGTCGATATCGTCGCAGCCCGACGCCAGCGCCTCGCCGATATTGCCCTGCGGCAGGTCGAGCGCGCGGCGCAGCCACGGTCCGATCCCGCTCGGCAGCGCCTCCAGCGCCGCCAGCGAGCGGGCACAGGCGAGCAGAAACCCCTCGGCACCGCCCTCGCCCATCCGCAGCGACAGCGCGCCGATCGTCTCGATCGGACGGCCGCGACCGTCGCGTTCGGCCTCCACCAGCAGCGTCGCCAGCGTCTCGCGCGCCAACACCGCCTCCTCGCGCGCCTCCAACGGCCGGAAACCGGGGGTCAGCCCCGCCTCGACCGGGAAGGCGGCGAGCAGGCTCTGGCAGAAACCATGGATGGTCTGAATGCGCAGCCCCCCGCCCGGCGCGTCGAGCACGCCCGCGAACAGGGTGCGCGCCCGCGCCTGCAGGTCCGGCGTCGCACGCTCGCCGAGCGCCTCCAGATCGGCAGCCAGCTGCGGCCCGGGCATCCGTACCCAGGCGGCGAGCCGGTTGCTGATCCGCTGCGCCATTTCCGCCGCGCCTGCCTTGGTGAAGGTC
Source organism: Sphingomonas sp. UBA978 (assembly GCF_002292295.1). Taxonomy (GTDB): domain Bacteria; phylum Pseudomonadota; class Alphaproteobacteria; order Sphingomonadales; family Sphingomonadaceae; genus Sphingomonas. The sequence continues at coordinate 320,605 of NZ_DBBS01000020.1, read as the reverse complement.
AGGCACAGGATCGCGCCGGGCTGCGTTCCCCCCAGCAGCAGCCGGAACACGCGTGCGGCCAGCACCTGCGTCTTGCCGGTGCCGGCCGAGGCCGACAGCCAGACGTGCGCCTGCGGATCGCTGGCCGCGGCCTGCGCGCCCTTGAGCCGCGGCAGGGTGGCGAGGTCAGTCCCGGCCATACCATTCGTCCCTGCGCATCAACTGGTCGTATTCGGCATAAGGCGCATATTCCGGCACCAGCTTGGCGGTGAAGGCTTCGTCGCCGGTCAGCCATTTCGCCGCGGCATCGACGAAATTGGCGACCGCGATCGTGGTGAATTCGCCCGTCACGATCTTCTCGCGCCGGCCCTCGGCATCGACCGGGCTTTCGATATAGCCGAACTGGTCGCGCTTCTTGCCGAGCGACCAATATTCGAACCCGCCGGCCCGGCCCGCGACGTCGGGGAAGCCCCCGCGCTCGGCGATGGCACCGAGCAGCCCGAGTTGCAGGCTGTAACCCGCCCGCACCGCGGCGGACGATGGCGGCTTGCCGGTCTTGTAATCGACGATCGCAAGGCTGCCGTCGGCGAGCCGGTCGACCCGGTCGTAGCGGCCCGACAGTCTGACGCCGTTGATCTCGATATGTCCCTGTCCCTCCGCAGAAGCGACCTTGCGGCCCTCTGCATCCTGCTGGGCGACCGTGCGCGCGATCCAGTCGATCGCCTCGACCAGCCGCGGCCGCCAGAGCGCGCGCATCATCGGATGCGTCCGTTCGTCCTCCAGCATCGCGGTCGCGCGGTCCATCAGCGCATCGGCGGCGCACCGATCCAGCTTCCACCATTGTTCGAGGATGTCGTGCACCGCGGTGCCACGCCAGGCTGCGCTGGGATCGGCGTCGACCGGATCAAGCGGCATCAGCCCGAGCACCCGGCGGGCGTAAAACGCATAGGGGTCCGCCTTCAGCCGGTCGATCTCGGTCACCGAAATCACTCTGGGGCGGAGTGCCGGTACGGGCATCGGCGCCGGCCGATCCGCGGGTTCGTGCGCTTGCGGGTCGTCGAGCGCCCGCGCCCAGCCCTCCAGATCGTGCGCCCGCACGAACCGGTCGCCCGCCATCGCCTGCAATCGCAGCCATAATCGCGACGCCAGCGCGGGGGAAGCAGCATCGCGCCGTGCCCGCGTCACGATGGCGCGCGGCGCGCCCAGCGCCTGCCCGAATTCATGCGCCGCCACGCCGACCGCTCGTTCCAGCCCCGGCAGGCCGAGCGTCGCCCGGATCCGCGGCGCCAGCCACGGGTCGGGCGCCGGACGCCCGGGCCATACGCCTTCGTTCAGCCCGCCCAGCACCATCAGGTCCGCGGTCTGCAGCCGCGCCTCCAGCAGGCCATAGATCGCGATACGCGGATGGCCGACGCGCGATCCGTAGCGGACCGCGACTTCGTCCATCAACCCGCGCAGCAGAGGCACCAGTCCATCGGGCGCGACCCGCGGCGGCCCCATCGCCGCCTCGCGTTCCAGCGCGTCGAGGAAATCCGCCGCCGCCCGCCCCGCCGGCCCGGACCACAATTCGTCGCCGCACAACGCCTGTGCCGTCTCGCGCAGCACCGCCAGCAGCGCCGGCAGCGGTTGCGCGCCCTGTTCGCAGACCAGTTCGATCGGCTTGAGCAGCGCCACCGCCTCGCCGAACCACGCCGCCGCACGGTCGCGCCGGTTGGTCAGCAGATGCCCGGTGATCCCGTCCAGCCCCGCAGCCGGCCGCGGTCCGCGCAGGCCGCGATCGACGCCGCGCGTACCGTCGAGCCACGCGCCACGAACAGCCCGGTCGTCCGGATCGTTGCGCACCAGCGGATGCTTCAACAGCGCCAGCAACGCCATCGGCGCGAAGCGCTGCGCCGCCGCTTCGGCAAGCGCAAGCAGCAACGTTCCCGGCGGCAGGATCGACAACGGCCGCCCCGCAGTATCGTTGGCGTCGATCCCCCAGCGCTTGAGGTGCACCGCCACCCGCCGCGCCAGCGCACGGTCGGGGGTCACCAGCGCGGCGGTCTGTCCCTCCTGTTCCAGCGCGCCGCGCAGCGCCAGCGCGATCGTCTGCGCCTCTTCCGCCGGGGTAGCGAGTTCGGCGGCGACGACGCCGGTCAGCCGCCGGTCCTCTGCCTTGAGGTCGGTCCATTTGCCGGTGAAGGCGGCCGGCGCCAGCGCATTGGCGATCGCCCGGCCGCGCACCGCGCCCGCATCGGGACCGGCGGTGCCGGGCCAGTTCGCCACCTCGCCGCGACCAACGCTCATCCGGTCGAGCATCAGTTTGAGGTGGAACTGCGGATGCGTTTCGATCGAGCGGCGGATATGGCCGGTGACGGGATCGGGACGATGCGGGCCGAGCGCGTCCCATTCCTCCTGCGGCATCGCGAGGTCGAGCCCTGCGAACACCGTCATCCCCTGCGGCGCCTCCGCGACGCAGCGGAGCAGCCGTGCGACCGCGGGCGCAGGATCGGTGATGCCCGCCGCGCAGACGAAGCCCGTCGGCGGCGCCGCACGCCAGCGTTGCTCCAGCCGGTCGAGCAGTATCCGCCGCCGGGTCGCGGCATCGATCCTGCCGAGCGCGGCAAGCTCGACCGGCCAGCGTTCGAGCACGATCGCGAAGGTCGACAGCGCGCGTTGCCAATGTTCGGTCAGTTCGGGGGCGAGGTCGATATCCCGCAACGCCTCGGGCGCGACCTCCTCGACCAGCAGCTGGTCGAGCGTGTGGCACAATTCGCCCGCCAGCCGCACTGCCTCCGCCGCGTCGATCGACGCACCGGCGCGGGCACGCTCCTCGAACACCAGTCGCGCGAGGATCATCCGTCGCTGCATCGGATCGACCGCGGGCGGCGGCGGGCTGGGATCGTCGACCGGGTCGAGCGCCGCGCCCACCGCCTCACCGAGATCGGGGCTGCCGAGCGTCACCAGCCGCGGCAGCAACAGCCCGCCGCCGCTCGCCCGCACGAACGCCGCCGTCACCGCCCGCGCGGCGCGATTGTTGGGCAGCAGCACCAGCCCGCGGGCCAGCGCCATCGCGTCGCCCGCGGTCCGCCGCATCAGTCCAGCGACCAGCGTATCGGCAAACGCCTTGTGCGAGGGGATCGTGAACAGCCGGGGCTTGCGCGCCTCAGCCATTGGCGATGACCGCCTCCGTCTTCGGAATGGCGGCGGGCGTGCCGACGTCGAACCACAGGCCCTGATGCACCTGCGCATAGGCGCGGCCCGCCTCGATCGCGCGGCTCCAGAACAGGTTGGTGGAGAACGGCCCCTCGGGCCAGTCGCGGATGATGCGCGGATGAAGGATCTGGATACCGGTGTAGACGAACGGCGCGGTCGCGCCCTCCTTGCGCCGGCCGATGATCCGCCCGTCGGCAGCGACGCGGAAATCGCCCTGACCGTGATGATTGTTGGCGCGCGCATAGGGCACGACCAGCAGCAGCGCGTCCATGATCGCATCGTCCCAGCGATGGCTGAGCAGCCTGATCGCGTCGATCGGCCCGTCGAGCCACAAATTGTCGCTGTTGATGACCAGCACGGGCGCATCGCCGAGCAGGCCGCGCGCCTGCACCAGCCCGCCGCCCGTCTCCATCAACTGACGCCGCTCGTCGCTGACGATCACCTCGATCCCCTCGAACCGGTCGGTGACGTGCGCCTCCAGCGTGTCGGCGAGATAATGGACGTTGACGATCGCGCGCTTGACGCCCGCACTGGCCAGCCGGTCGAAGACGTGGTCGATCAGCGGCTTGCCTGCCACCTCGACCAACGGCTTGGGCCGCGTCGCGGTCAGCGGCCGCATCCGCTTGCCGAGGCCCGCCGCCATCACCATCGCCGTGTCCGGCACGACGCCGCCCGGATCGGGGCGCAGCGACCTTTGCCGGTTCATGCCCCTGCCTCCGCGGCGGTGGCCAGCATCGCAGGATCGCCGCGCAGTTCGGGCGGTACGTTGTCGTCGAACCAGCGCGCGACGGGGCCGAGCACCGGATGCGACAGGTCCCGCTCCAGATAGGCCCAGACCCGCGGGCAGAGCGTCGGATAGCGCGGCTTGCCGTCGCGCTTCCACAGGCGGGTGAAGATGCCGATGATCTTGGCGTTCCGCTGCGCGCCGAGCACGTGATAGGCCGCCATGAAGTCCTCGCCCGCACCGGTCGCCGCGCGATAGCGTTGCAGCATCGCCTCCTCGACGCCCGGATCGACGTCGCGCCGCGCGTCCTGCAACAGCGACACGAGGTCGTAGGCCGGATGGCCGGCGAGCGCGTCCTGGAAATCGAGCAGTCCCAGTGACTGCGCCGCGCCGACCAGCATCAGGTTTTCGGCATGGTAATCGCGCAGCACCGTCACCGGCTCGTCGGTCAGCGCATGGTCGAACACCGCGTCCCAGGCGGCGTGATAGCCCGCGACGTCGACATCGAGCCCCAGCGCCGGCGCATACCATTCGACCAGCAATCCCGCCTCGCGATGCAGCACCGCGCGGTCGTAGGGTGCGAGCCCTTCGGCCGGATGCGCGCGCAGTTCGACGAGCAGGTCGATCGCCGCGGCATAGAGCGGCAGCGCTGCGGGTTCGTCCGCATCCGCCGCCTCGCGCAGCCGGGCGTCACCGAAATCCTCAAGCAGCACCAGCCCCTGATCGAGGTCGGCCGCATGGATCGCAGGGGCGGCGAACCCGCGTCCGCGCAGCCATTCGGCGATCGCGATGAACGGTCGCGGGTCCTCGTGTGGCGGCGGCGCGTCCATCAGGATCGCCGTTCGCCCTTCGCTCGTCACTCGAAAATAGCGGCGGAACGAGGCATCGCCTGCAACAGGAGACAGATCGCCGGCCCAGCCGTGTTGCGCGAGGAAAGCGGGAGCGCCGGCGGGCGGGGTCATATCGGCCATCGCCGCCTCCAACCCGCCGGCACGTCCGCTGTCAAGATTCGTCCGCCGTCCGGTGCCGGCGACAGGGTGAGCGCCAGCGCATGCGGCCAGTGATCGGGCGCACGCTCCGGCCATTCGACCAGCAGCAGCGTATCCGACAGCGCCTCGTCCAGCCCCAGTTCCGCCATCTCGCCCGGGTCGTCGATCCGGTACAGGTCGACGTGCAACACCGGCATCCGCACCTCGGGCAGGTCATAGGGCTGGACGATCGCGAAACTGGGGCTGGGTGCCTCGCCGGCAAGGCCCAGTGCGGCGAGCAACCCGCGCGCGATGCTGGTCTTGCCCGCGCCGAGATCGCCGGCGAGCGTGATGACGTCGCCGGGCTGGACATGGTCGGCGAGCGTCGCACCGAACGCCTCGGTCGCCGTCGCGTCGGGCAAATGGATGGGAGTCATAGCCTCACCGCCGCGGCAATTCGACCGTCACCAGCGTCCCCTCGCCCGGCTCCGACACCAGATCGATCTGCCCGCCGTGCGCCTCGACGAACTGCTTCGCCAGCGGCAGGCCCAGCCCCAGCGCGCGCTCGCCGGTGGGCTGCATGCCGGGCTCGCCGAACCGGTCGAACGCGCGCGCGACGCTTTCCGCGTCCATCCCGAAACCGTCGTCGGATACGATGATCCGCGCGCCCGTCGCATTGCCGTCGCTGTGCAACAGGATGCGCCCGCCTTCAGGCGTTGAGGCAACCGCATGGCGCAAAAGATGCTCGACCACTTCCTTCAGCCGCTTGGGATCGCCGCTGACCCGCCCGGTCGACCGCGCCAGCTCCACCGCGAAGTCGAGCTTGCGACGCTTCGCCGCGGGCATGATCGTCTCCGCCGCCGCCCGCGCGGTCGCGGCAAGATCGACGTCGATCCGCTCGATCTCGGCATCGTCGCCGCCCTGCGTCAGGTCGAGCACGTCGTCGATCAACAAGCCGAGCCGCTCGACCGATTGCAGGATCGCCTCGACATAGCCGCCGGCGTCGGGGCTCAGCTGGCCGGCATAGCCCGCGTGCAGCATTTCGGCGAACCCGCTGATCGAGGTCAGCGGCGTGCGCAGTTCGTAGCTCATGTTCGCGACGAACTGCGTCTTGACCCGATCCGCCGTCTCCAGCGCGTTGGCGCGATCGCGCAGCGCCTGTTCCGCGCGCCGGCTATCGGTGATGTCGAGCATCGTCAGCAGCGCATTGCCGTCCGGCAACGGCACCGCCGCAAATTCGAAATGGCGTCCGTCGGCGAAGGCGACGCGGCCGGCGCGCTGCTGCCGGTCCCCGGTCGCCGATCGGACCAGTTCCGGGATCAATGCCGCGCGGTTGGGCGTCGCGAGCTTCGACGCGGCCGCCTCGGCAAAGGCATCGACGCGCGGATGGCCTGCGAGAAACTCCTCCTCGAACCCCCAGACCGCGCGCAGCCGGTTGTTCCACAATTGCAATTTGCCGTCCGCGGCGAATACCGCCAGCGCCTCGAACAGATTGTCGAAGGTCGCGGTCCGCACCCGCAACAGCGTGTCGCGTGCGCTCGCCAGTTGCACCTGCTCGGTGCGGTCCTCGAAGATCGCGAGCAGGCCGCCGTCCGGCAACGGCTGGGCGACGACGCGCAGGTGCGTGCCGCCGGGCAGGTGCCAGCTTTCCTCGATCGCGGTGTCGCCGGGGACGAACCACGCGCGGCGCTCGACCTTCCAGCTCGGAAAGTCACGCACCTCGGGCAACCGGCTCGCCTCGCGCATCCGCTCCAGCACGCGGTCGAACTCGGGACGGTCGGCGAGCCATTCGGCGCGCATCGCGAACATCCTGCGGAACGGCTGGTTACAGAACACCAGACCGCGGTCGGGGCCGAATTGCGCGACCCCCGCGGACAGCCGATCGAGCATCGCACGTTGCGCGTCGGCGAAGCGTTTGGCGCCGGCACGTGACTGTTCAAGATCTTCAATATCGACGGCGAAGCTGGCGACGCCGCCGGTGGGCAGCGGCACGTCGTGCACCTCGAGCGAGCGGCGCTCGCCCTCGATCGTCGCGGGCAGCACCTCGCGCTGCGGCGTCCCCATCGCGCGCGCCGCCTGCGCACCCGCACGCGGCCCCCCGCGCCCCGATCCCTCGACCAGCTCCAGTTGCCGCGCCACGACATCGGCGGCGTCCGCGCCCTCCACCGCACGCACATAGGCGGTGTTGACCATCGCCAGCCGCAGGTCGGAGCCGCGATACCACATCGGCAGCGGCGCCGCCTCGATCAGCCCGGTCAGCGCGTCGAAGGCGATCGACAGCGACCCGACCTCGTCGCGCAGGCGCGTGATCTCCGATTCGCTGTCGGTCGCGTCGAGCGTCCACACCACGACCGCGCCGGTCGCGCCCAGTTCGCCCGGCGCCCGGCTGCCCCGCACCGTGATCGCGCGGCCCGACCCCTGCGGATGCAAGGCGCGTTCGAAGCCGCGGCCGGCGCGCTGCGCCGCCTTGATATCGTTGGCGAGCGCCTGCGCCTCGACCGGGTGCAGTCCCGATCCGTCCGCCGCCAGATCCTGCAGAAACCGCGGCGACGCATCCAGCCCGAACCAGTCGACCAGCCGCGGCGGCATCTCGACCCGGCCGTCGGCGCGCACCAGCATCGCCATCGCCGGCGACACGCTGCGCAGCGCCTCCGTCTCGCGGCTATAATCCAGCACCGCCGCCGCCTCGCCGTGGAGGCGCCAGCCGACGAACAGCGCATAGCCGGCCCCGCCGAGCAGCAGCGCGAGTATCGCACCACATACGACCGCCGCCATCACTGAAAGCTGGATCAACGCCTACCCCTCGTCATGCCTCCCGACGGCACCCTCGCGTTAAGCTGTAGAACGGAACATACGGCAGCGGCAATGTCGTTGATCCGGAGGCATCATGCTTACCCTCCCTCGCAAGGAGGAGAGGATCACAAACGAAAAGGGCGGCACCTTTCGGCACCGCCCTCGTCGCATCGAAACCGATCGCGTCCGATCAGTAGCGATAATGATCCGGCTTGAACGGCCCCTCGACCGGCACGCCGATGTAGCTCGCCTGCTTCGCGGTCAGCTGCGACAGCTTCACGCCGAGCTTTTCGAGGTGCAGCGCGGCAACCTTCTCGTCGAGGTGCTTGGGCAGGACGTAGACGTCGTTCTTGTAGTTCTCGCCCTTCGTCCACAGCTCGATCTGCGCGAGCGTCTGGTTGGTGAACGACGCCGACATCACGAACGACGGGTGGCCGGTCGCGCAGCCCAGGTTCACCAGTCGCCCCTTGGCGAGCACGATGATCTGCTTGCCGTCCGGGAACTCGACCAGGTCGGTGCCGGGCTTCACTTCGGTCCACTTGTAGTTCGACAGCGCGGCGATCTGGATCTCGCTGTCGAAGTGGCCGATGTTGCAGACGATCGACATCGGCTTCATCGCCTTCATGTGATCGGCGGTGATGACGTCGGCGTTGCCGGTCGCGGTGCAGAAGATGTCGGCGCGCTTCACCGCCTCGTCCATCGTCACGACCTCGAAGCCTTCCATCGCGGCCTGCAGGGCGCAAATCGGATCGACCTCGGTCACCATCACTCGCGCGCCGCCGTTGCGGAGCGACTGCGCCGAGCCCTTGCCGACGTCACCGAAGCCGGCGACGCAGGCGACCTTGCCGGCGAGCATGACGTCGGTCGCGCGACGGATCGCGTCGACCAGCGATTCCTTGCAGCCGTACAGGTTGTCGAACTTCGACTTGGTAACGCTGTCGTTGACGTTGATCGCCGGGAAGGGCAGCTCGCCCTTCTTGGCGATCTCGTACAGGCGGTGGACGCCGGTGGTCGTCTCTTCCGACACGCCCTTCAGATTCTTGACCGTCTCGGTCAGATAGCCCGGCTTCTTGGCGATGAACGCCTTGAGCGCGCGCTGGAATTCGACCTCTTCCTCGTTCTCCGGCTCGCCGAGCGTGTGGCCGGCCTCGAGCTTCGCGCCCCAGAGCGCGAACATCGTCGCATCGCCGCCGTCGTCGAGGATGATGTTGGCGGTCTGGCCGTCGACGTCACGATCCCACGAGAAGATGTCGCCGACATAATCCCAGTAATCGGCCAGGCTCTCGCCCTTCACCGCGAACACGGGCACGCCGGTCGCGGCGATCGCGGCGGCGGCGTGGTCCTGCGTCGAGAAGATGTTGCACGTCGCCCAGCGCACGTCGGCACCCAGCGCGGTCAGCGTCTCGATCAGCACCGCGGTCTGGATCGTCATGTGCAGCGAGCCGGTGATGCGCGCGCCCTTGAGCGGCTGTGCTGCACCGAATTCGTCGCGCAGCGCCATCAGGCCCGGCATCTCGGTTTCCGCGATGCGGATCTCGGCGCGACCGAAATCGGCGAGCGCGATGTCCTTGATGACGTAATCGGTGTTTGAGCCAGTTTCGGCATTGGGCGCGAGCGCAGTAGCCACGGGTCATGCTCCTGAAGATAATGGATGCCGCAGCCCTTAGCCGCCCCGGCCGCCCGGATCAAATATAAAGATATCTTTATATGTGAATCAGGCGGTGCCGGTCGTCGGCGCGAGCAGCCGGGTGTCGATCCCCGCCTGTGCGAAGGCGCTGGTCCAGCGCGTTTCCGCCGGCGCGTCGAACAGCAGGCCGGCATCGCCCTCGACATGGAACCAGCCCGGGCGCAGCAGCTCGCCGTCGAGCTGCCCCTCGCCCCAGCCGGCATAGCCGAGCGCCACCAGCCAGCGGGTCGGGCCGCTGCCCTCCGCGATCGCGCGCAGCACGTCGACCGTGCTCGACAGGCACCAGCGCCCGGCGACATCGATCGTGTCCTGCCCGCCCCAGTCGTTCGAATGGACGACGAAGCCACGCCGCGGCTCGACCGGTCCGCCGAAATGCACCGGCGCGTCGGGCGCGACGCCGTGCGCGATCTCGAACTGGTCGAGCAGGTCGTGCAGGCCGAGACCGTCGATCGTCGCGCCGACGCCGATGCCGATCGCGCCGTCTTTGTCGTGCGCGCAGATCGCGATCACCGCATGGTCGAAACGGGGATCGATCATACCCGGCATCGCGAGGAGGAACTGGCCGGAAAGATAAGCGGGCGTTTGCATCGTCATGCAACATAGGCGCCGCGCGGCGACACGCCATGCTTGAAATCGCCATCGATCCGCCCGACCTGTGCGGCGCACCGCCGACCGGCGGCCGCTGCTATCCGGAGACTGACCCCATGACGATCACCGTCGGCGACACCCTGCCCAGCGCCACCCTCGTGAAGGTCACACCCGACGGCCCCGACCAGGTCAGCGCCACCGACTTCTTCGCCGGCCGCACCGTCGCGCTGTTCGCCGTCCCCGGCGCCTTCACCCCGACCTGCTCCGCCAAGCACCTGCCCGGCTTCATCGAGAAGCGCGAGGAACTGAAGGCGAAGGGCGTCGACGAGATCGCCTGCACCTCCGTCAACGACGCCTTCGTCATGGGCGCCTGGGCCAAGTCGGCGGACGCGGACGGCATCACCATGCTGGCGGACGGCAACGGCGACTTCGCCGAAGCGCTCGGCCTGACCATGGACGGCAGCAAGTTCGGCATGGGCAAGCGCAGCCAGCGCTACACGATGCTGGTCGAGGACGGCGTCGTGAAGCAGCTGCACGTCGAAGCGCCCGGCGAGTTCAAGGTCAGCAGCGCCGAATATCTGCTCGGCGAGCTGTAACAGCCACGCCTCACATCTTGGTCATGCCCGCGTAGGCGGGGATCCATACTGGCTGACGGCACGGCTCCATCCGCGACCGTCGTGATTATGGATTCCCGCCTGCGCGGGGATGCCAGCTGTTCTCAGGAGAACCCTGCCCCGTCTTGCCTCCGTCACGGGCATTGCGTAACCATCCGCAATGACAACCGCATCCCAGATCGTCGCGGACCTCGACCGCCTGTACCGCGCCTCGGTCGATCGCCTCCAGGCCGCGCTGACTGCCTATCTCACCGATGGAACGCCGCCCTCGCCGCAGAGCCGCATCGACGGGTCGTTCGCCTATCCGGTCATCCGCCTGCGCTACGCCACCGTCGGCGACCGCCCGACGCCGCTGCGCTCGTTCGGCCGGCTCGTCTCGCCCGGCGATTATACGATCAGCGTCACCAAGCCCGCCCTGTTCGCCGACTATCTGACCGAACAGCTGACCCTGCTGCTCGAGGATTATGACGTGACGGTCGAGGCGATCGAGGGGCGGCAGGAAATCCCCTTTCCCTATGTGCTCGATCCCGGCCATGCGCTCAGCCTCGACACGGTGTCGGCGACCGAGCTGGCGCGCCATTTCCCGGCGACCGAACTCGCGCATATCGGCGACGAGATCGCCGACGGCCTGTGGATTGCGGACGGGGGCAGCCGCCCGCTCGCGCTGTTCGACGCCCTGCGCACCGATTTCAGCCTCGCCCGCCTGCGCCATTATATGGGGACGCCGTCGGAGCACACGCAGCGCTTCGTCCTGTTCACCAACTATCATCGCTACGTCGACGAATTCGTCCGCTGGGGCGCGTCGCAGCTGGGGCCGGAAAGCCGGTTTACCGCGCTGTCGGGCGCGGGCAATATCGTCATCGACAACCCCGGCGACGTCGACAAGCTGGTCAACGACAGCGCGTGGCGGCGGCACCAGATGCCCGCCTATCACCTGATGGCGGACGACCGCACCGGCATCACATTGGTCAACATCGGGGTCGGCCCATCCAACGCCAAGACAATCTGCGACCATCTCGCTGTGCTGCGCCCCGAAGCATGGCTGATGATCGGCCATTGCGGCGGCCTGCGGCCCTCGCAGCGGATCGGCGACTATGTCCTCGCCCATGCCTATCTGCGCGACGACCATGTCCTCGACGACGTGCTGCCGCCCGAGATCCCGGTCCCCGCCATCGCCGAGGTGCAGCAGGCGCTCGCGCGCGCGTCGGAGATCGTCAGCGGCCAGTCGGGGGAGGAGCTGAAGCGTCGCCTGCGGACCGGCACGATCGTCACCACCGACGACCGCAACTGGGAATTGCGCTATTCCGCCTCGGCGCTGCGCTTCTCGCTCAGCCGGGCGGTCGGCATCGACATGGAATCGGCGACGATCGCCGCGCAGGGCTATCGCTTCCGCGTCCCCTACGGCACCTTGCTGTGCGTGTCGGACAAGCCGCTGCATGGCGAGCTGAAGCTGCCCGGACAGGCCAACCGCTTCTACGAACGCGCGATCAGCGAGCATATGCGGATCGGGATCGAAACGTGCGAACAGCTGCGGCTGGAGGGGGCGAAACTGCATAGTCGCAAGCTGCGCGCCTTCGACGAACCGCCGTTCCGCTAGGAGTCGGAGCCGAACCGCCGGTAATGCGTTACGCCCCCGAACCAATCAGGGAGTCCATGCCCGTGGCCGACGACACCACCGACACGCCGAAGACCGAATCGCCCGCCGCCACGCCGCGCCGCCGCGCGCCGCGCAAGACCAGCACGACGCGCAGCACGCCGGCCAAGACGGCCACCGCCAAGCCGCGCACGCCGCGCGCCAAGCCCGAGCCGTCGACGGAGGAAAAGGTCGAAACCGCGGTCGCCGACACCGCCGCCAAGACGACACGCCGGGTCAAGGCGGCGGCGACCAAGGCCGAGGGCACGGTCGCTTCGGCCGCCAAGGCGGTGAAGCCACGCTCGACCAAACGCGCGACTCCCCGCGCCGCCACCGCGAAGAAGCCGGGGCCGAAGAAGGCGACCAAGGACAGCGGCACCAGCAAATGGGGCATTGCCGCGGTCGGTGCGGGCGTCGCCGCGGTCGGGGCCGCCGCCGCGGCCGCGCTGCTGACGCTCCGCAGCAGCACGCCCAAGGAGGGCGGCAAAAAGGCGCACACCCCGGACGGACAGGATGCGTCCAAGTCGTTCCAGGCCGGCATCGCCGACGAGAACACCATCCCCGACACGATCTGAGCCTTCTCCTCCCCTCCCTGATAGGGAGGGGAGAAGAGGCGAACCGTCACCAGCCGGTCGGCTTGCCCTTGTTCTGCGCGTCGAGCCACGTCTTCAGCGGCGCGAAATAATCGACCAGCGCCTTGCCCGACATCTGCCGGCTGCCGGTCATGACCTGCAGCGCATCGGGCCACGGCTTCGACTGGCCCATGGCGAGCATGGCGTTCAGCTTCTCGCCGACGGCCGTGTTGCCGTAGAAGGAGCAGCGATGCAGCGGCCCCTTCCAGCCTGCCTGATCGCACGCCGCCTTGTAGAACTGGAACTGCAGCACCCGCGCGAGGAAGTAGCGCGTGTAGGGCACCGTCGCCGGGATGTGATATTTCGCGCCCGCGTCGAACTTGCTTTCGTCGCGCGCGACCGGCGGCACGATGCCCTGATAGCGCAGGCGCAGCGCGTCCCAGCCCTTCTGGTAATCGCCCGAACCGATCTTGCCCGAGAAGACGTCCCACCGCCATTTGTCGACGAGCAGACCGAACGGCAGGAACGCGACCTTGTCCATCGCCTGGCGCAGCAACAGACCGATGTCCTTGTCCGCGCTCGGCACCTGCGCGGGCGCGAGCAGGCCGATCTTCACCAGATAATCGGGCGTGATCGACAGTGCGACGGTATCGCCGATCGCTTCGTGGAAGCCGTCGTTCGCGCCGTTCTTGTAGAGGAACGGCTGGCCCTTGTAGGCGCGCTGATAGTAATTGTGGCCCAGCTCGTGGTGGATCGTGACGAAATCGTCGCCGTTCACCTTGGTGCACATCTTGATGCGGATATCGTCGGCATTGTCGATGTCCCAGGCCGAGGCGTGGCAGATCACCTCGCGATCGGCGGGCTTGGTGATCTGCGAGCGCTGCCAGAACGTCTCGGGCAGCGGCGCGAAGCCGAGCGAGGAATAGAAGGCCTCGCCCTGCTTCACCATCTTCACCGGGTCGTAGCCCTTGGCTTTCAGCAGTTCGCCGGTGTCGTAGCCGACGTCGCCTGCCCCCTTGGGCGCGACGATGTCATAGATATTGCCCCATTCCTGCGCCCACATATTGCCGAGCAGGTCGCTGCGGATCGGTCCGGTCTTCGCCTGCACCGCATCGCCGTATTTCTCGTTGAGCTTCCAGCGCACATAGGTGTGCAGCGCCATGTAAAGCGGCTCGACCTCCTTCCAGATCCGGTCGGTCAGCACCTCGAACTGCTGCGGCGTCATGTCGTAGCCCGACCGCCACATCGCGCCGACGTCGCCGAAGCCCAGCTCCTTCGCCCCCGCGTTGGAGATCGCGGTCATCCGCATATAGTCCTTGCGCATCGGCGCGCCGACGTTGTCGTTCCAGCTGACCCACATTTCCTTGAGCCGGGCGGGATCGCGCGTCTCGCCCATCGCCGCCTCGATGTCCGATCCGTTGATCGGCTTGCCGTCGAGCGTGCCCTTGCCCTTGCCGTAGCTGGACGACATCCGGGTGGTCAGCGTCGCCAGCTCGGTCGCGGCGCCCGGCGTGGTCGGCGCGGGAAGGCCGACGCCGTTCTTGAGCAGGTCGAGCTTGCGGCGGGTGTCGCCCGACACGCCGGCGACGCCGTTGAAGCGCGCCGCCCCCTTCGCCCATTGCACCGCCTTCTCGGTCAGCTCGGCGCCCGACTTCGCGGTCAGCGCATCGGTGTCGTCGGTGATATAGGTGGCGTTGACCCAGGCGGTCTGGTTGGCGGGGATCGACAGGGCCGCCGCCTCCGTTTCGACCGCGGCGACATAGGCATCGGCCCCGGCCGCGGTCGGCGGCGTGGTCTGGCCGGTGTTCTGGTCCGTCCCCTGGGCGGCGGCGGGCATGACGAACAGCGCCGCGGCGATCGCGGCGGTGGAAACGAGACGCATGGACTGGAAACCCCTGACAAACATGGTGTTGCCGGCAGGATGCGCGTCTCACCCCCCGCAGGTCAAGCCGGCCGGTCGGCGCCCAGAAACTCCGCGATCGCCTGCCCTAGTTCGGGCTTGGCCACCGCGCTCATATGCCCGCCCGGCACTTCGCGGAACACCGCCTGCGGCAGCGCCGCAGCTAGGTCGGCGCCCGAGCCATTGTCGTCGTCCTCGGCCCCGGTGACGACCGCGACCGGCACGTCGATCGCCGCCAGCGCCTCCAGCGGCGTATCGACGAACGTCCCCAGCACGTTGAGCAAGGCGACCGGATCGCCCCTGGTCGTCTTGAGGAAGGCCTCGGTCATCCATTCGTTGGTGCCGCGCTCGAAACTGCCGAGGTTGGTCAGGATGTTGCGGAAATATTCGCCGCGGCCGGAGGTCTGCAGGATCCCGGTCAGCCCCATGCCCGCCAGCACCACGCGGCCCGGTCGCGCGCCGTTGACCAGCATCCGCATCGTCGTCCGCCCGCCCAGTGAATAGCCGCCCAGGTCATAGTCGGTCAGGCCGAGGTGGGCGATCAGCGCCAGCCCGTCGCGCATCAGCGCATCGGGCGGATAGGCGACGGGATCGTGCGGCCGGTCGCTCGCACCATGGCCGCGCAGGTCGGGCATGATGACGCGAAAGCCGCGCGCGGCGACCGCCGCGGCATGGCCGTATTTCAGCCAGTTGACCTCGGTGTTCGAGAAATAGCCGTGGATCAGCACCACCGGCCGCCCCGCGCCCAGTTCGCGCCAGGCGATGCGGGTGCCGTCGAAGCTGGCGAAATACTGCGTGTCGGTGGGAGAGTCGGCCAAGGTCTCGTTCCATCTGTGGGCGATACCCCGCTCGTTGGGTCGAATGGGGGCGCATGTCCAGCCGTAGCGGATGCCCCGAGAGCGGATGCCCCGGGCGGATCGGCGGATTAAGCGGGACCGATTTGGTCTTTTCACCAGACGAATAACGGCATACTCTCTATTCGAAGACGTAAGGAGAGCGATGATGGACAATGGTCTGCAATCCCGCGCCGGCGACGAGAGTCTGGTGATCCTCCAGAGCCTTGTGTGCCTGCTGCGCGAGAAGAACCTGCTCAGCCGCGCCGATATCGAGGAGCTGACCGATCGCGTCGCGATGCGCGCCGCGCAGGCCGAGCGCGATCCCCTGCCCTGCTGCGCCGAGGCGACGCAGGCCGCGGCGCGCGAGATGGCGCGGATCGGCACCTATGTCGGCCAGCGCTACGGCGGAAAGCACCGTCGCATCTCGTGACGCTTCCGTTCGCCGTCGACTGCTGTATGACGGGATCACCGCCGACCAGAGCGGCGGACCGGGAGAGGCGCCTGACCCATCACGCATGAGGTCCGATGCAGCCCCGCGACGATTCCCTTCCCTCCGGCGCCCTTCCGATCGGCCGGCCGCACAGCGTCGCCGAGGATGCCTATGCGCTGGCGATCGGCTGCATCCTGCTGGTGCTCGGCCTCGTCTTCCTGAAAGCGGCCGGACTGGTCACCGGCGGCGTCGCCGGCATCGCCCTGCTGCTGTCCTATTGGCTGCCGATCCCGGCGGGCGTGCTGTTCACGCTCATCAACATTCCCTTCTTCGCCTTCGCACACCGGGTCATGGGTGCGAAGTTTGCGGTCAAGTCGCTGCTGGTGAACCTCGGCATCGCGCTGCTGTCGACCGTCTCGCGCCTGTCGATCGACGTCGTCCACGTCCATCCCGCCTTCGCCGCACTGGTCGGCGGTACCGTCATCGGCCTCGGCATCCTCGTCCTCGCCCGCCATCAGGCAGGGGTCGGCGGCACCGGAATCCTCACGCTCTGGCTCCAGAACACCCGCGGCTGGAACGCCGGCCGCACCCAGATCGCGATCGACGTCGTCATCCTCTGCGCGTCGATCCCGGTCATCAGCGCCGTCCAGCTCGCCTGGTCTGCGCTGAGCGCCGCGGCGATCAGCCTCATCCTCATCGCCTGGCACCGCCCGGGACGATATATCGGGCATTGACCCGTCTGGTCATTCCGTCTCGAACGGCAGCAGCTCGACGTTGAAGCGCTCCGCCGCCTTGATCTGAAATTTGCGGTCGGCGGTGATCAGGCGGCATTGCAGGCGTACGGCCAGCGCCAGATAGACGCAATCGTAGACCGGATGGCGCAGCAGGAACGCAATGCGCAAGGCGTCCTGTATCAAGCCGCCGGTTGGGTACAGGCGGCTGAAGTACCTAGGCAGGTTTTCCAGATTATCTTCGGCATGCACCATCAGCAGCCTACTGGTGCGGACCATAGACCAATAGGCATTGGCCGCCTCGGTCAGGATCAGGTCGTGCGCGACGAGAAACGGCTCGGTCCTTACCAACTCGAGCGCTGCCGCCGACCCCAGTTCCTCTACCGACAGTTTGATCGCGACGCTGGCGTCAACGACCGTCGTCATCGGGCCAGCCATCATCGGTATCGCGCCCATGATTGGTGTCGCGATACCAGCGGATGATGAGGGTGCTGTCGTCGGACAGACAATCCGTTGGCGCCATCGCCCGCTGTCTCGCCGACAAGGCCAGCTTTTCCTCGATAGTCAACGGCCGCACCTCGCGGCGCACCGCAGCGACCTCCTCTTCGATCGAATGACCGTAAGCGGACGCACGCTCCGCGATCGCGTCGGCGGCAATGGCGTCTATCCGATCGTGAAACCCGTCGTGCATCCGCGTCGTATAGCACAAACGCGGATACAGACGAAGTCCAGCCTCAACCGTCCTTCTTGAGGTGCCGGCGGCCGAGCAGTTCCGCGATCTGCACCGCGTTCAGCGCCGCGCCCTTGCGCAGATTGTCGCTGACGCACCACAGGTTCAGCCCGTTCTCCACCGTCGGGTCCTCGCGAACGCGGCTGATGTAGGTGGCGTCGTCGCCGGCGGCCTCGATCGGGGTGATATAGCCGCCGTCCTCATGCTTATCGATCAGCATGATGCCCGGCGCCTCGCGCAGGATGCGCTTGGCGTCCTCGGCGGAGATCTCGTTCTCGAATTCGATGTTGATCGATTCCGAATGGCCGACGAACACCGGCACACGGACGCAGGTCGCGGTGACCTTGATCTTCGGATCGAGAATCTTTTTGGTCTCGACCACCATCTTCCATTCTTCCTTGGTCGATCCGTCGTCCAGGAAGCTGTCGATGTGCGGGATCACGTTGAACGCGATCTGCTTGGTGAACTTCTTCGCCTCCGCGGGATCGCCGACGAAGATGTTGCGGCTCTGCTCGAACAGCTCGTCCATGCCGATCTTCCCCGCGCCCGACACCGACTGATAGGTCGAGACGACGACGCGCGTGATCTTTGCCGCGTCATGCAGCGGCTTCAGCGCGACGACCATCTGCGCGGTCGAGCAATTGGGGTTGGCGATGATGTTCTTGGCCTTGTAGCCGTCGATCGCGGCGGCATTCACCTCGGGCACGATCAGCGGCACATCGGGATCCATCCGGTACAGCGACGAATTGTCGATCACCGTGCAGCCGGCTGCGGCGAACTTGGGGGCATAGACTTTGGTCGCGTCGCTGCCGATCGCGAACAGCGCCATATCCCAGCCGGCGGGGTCGAAATGCTCGATGTTCTGCACCTTGAGCATCTTGCCGGTGTCGCCGTATTCGATCGTCTCGCCCTGGCTGCGGCTCGACGCCAGCACTGCGATCTCGTCCGCCGGGAATTCGCGCTCGGCGAGGATGTTGACCATCTCGCGCCCGACATTGCCCGTCGCGCCCGCGACCACCACCCGATAACCCATGAAACCCTCCACTCGTACGCCGCGCCCCCTATCGGCGTTGCGTGGCGAGGTCCATCCGCTTTCGCTTTATTGCGCACAAAGCATCGCCCGGCGGCGGAGCCGAAGCCCCGCCGCCACGCGTCACTTCGCCGGCCTGTTCTTCACATTGCGGTCGAGGAACTCGAGGATCGTCCCCCAGAGGTGCTGGCTGACCCCCGGTCCAGCGACGCGATGGGTGTAACCGGGGTAGAACATCATCTCGAACGGCGTGCCCGCCCCCTGCATCTTCGCGGCGACCTTGGTCGAATTGTCGAGGAAGACGTTGTCGTCGGCCATGCCGTGGATCAGCAGCAGCGGGTCCCTGATCCCGACCGATTCCTCGACCGCCGCCGACGCCGCATAGCTCTTCGGGTCCTTTGCCGGGTCGCCGAGATAGCGTTCGGTATAATGCGTGTCGTAGAGCTGCCAGGCGGTCACCGGCGCGCCCGAGACGGCCGCCGCATAGACGCCCGGCGTCTTTTCCAGCATCTTGAGCGACATATAGCCGCCATAGGACCAGCCATAGGTCGCGATCTTCGATCCGTCGACGAACGGCAGCGATTTGAGGTAGTTGGCACCCGCCAACTGGTCCTCGACCTCGACCGTGCCCATCGCGTGATAGATCTGGTCCTCAAACGCCTTGCCGCGGTTGTACGAGCCGCGGTTGTCGATCTTGAAGTAGATCCAGCCCTGATCGACCAGGAACTGCGGCAGCGCGCCCTGCCAGCCGCGCGTCACCTGCTGGCCAGTGCCGGGGCCGCCGTAATGTTCGAAGAACACCGGATAGGTCTTGCCGGCGACCAGCGGCGGCGTAATCATCTCCCAATAGAGCGTCGTGCCGTCCTTGGCCTTGATCGTGCCGAACTTCGTCGGCTGATGGCTGGCGAGGAACGGCTGGTAGGGATGGCCCGCCACGATCGCATTCTCGTTGATCCACGCGATCCGCTTGCCGGTCGTATCCGCCATATAGACTTGCGTCGGCTGCGACGGGTTGGAGCGCGACACGATGAAGCGGCTCGCGGCATGATCCATGCTCGCGCCGTTGGTCCAGCCGAGCTCGGTCAGCCGGGTGATGACGTTCGGTTTCGCGATATCGACCGCATAGAGATGCTGTTCGAGCACGTCGTCCTTCAGCCCGGTGAAGTAGAGACGGCCTTTCGCCTCGTCGACGCCCGTCAGCCCGGTGACCACCCACGGCCCCCTGGTCAGCTGCGTCCACTTGCCGCCCGGCGTCCAGCGGTACAGATGCCCGTAGCCGTCGCGCTCGGACCGCCAGATCAGGCTGCCGTCCTTCATCGGCTTGTAATCGTCGCTGAGGTTGAGCCAGCTCTTCGCGCCCGCCTTTTCGGTGAACAGCACGCTCGCCTTGCCCGTCTCCGGATCGACGCGCAGCATGTCAAGCGTCTTCTGGTCGCGGCTCTGGCGCTGCACCAGCAGGGTCTTGCCGTCGGGCGTCCAGTCGACCCGCGCCAGATAGATGTCGGGGTTGCTGCCGAGATCGACCTTGACCTGTCCCGACCCGTCCGGCCGCATCACATACAGCTCGACCAGCACGTTGGGCGTGCCCGCCGCCGGGTAGCGCTGTTCGTAGGTCTTGGTCCCCGCGGCGCCGATCGAGGCGCGGGTGAAGACATGGACCGGCGCCTCGTCGAACTTCTCGACCGCGATGAAGCGTTCGTCCGGCGACCACCAATAGCCGGTGCGGCGATCCATTTCCTCCTGCGCGACGAACTCCGCCTCGCCGAAGTGGATCGTGCCGCCGCCGCCCTGCGTCACCGGACGGGCCTCGCCGCCCGCCAAGGGCTGCGCGTACAGATTCTGGTCGCGCACGAAGCTGACATAGCCGCCCTTCGGCGACACCACCGGGTTGAGTTCGCCGCCCGGGGTCTGCGTCAGCCGCCGCACATTGCCGTTCAGCGTCGCGAGATACAGGTCGCCGTCGAGCGGCACGAGGATCGAGCGGCCGTCCGGCGCGAAGTCATAGGCGACGATGCCCTTCGACCCGCCGATCCGCGCGCGCTCGCGCTGCATCTTCTCCGCCTCGGTCAGTTCCGCGCCGCTGCCGACCTTCTTGCTGTCGACCAGCATCCGCTCCGCGCCGCTGCGCGTGTCGCGCGCCCACAGGTCGGTACGCTCCTTCTCGTCCGCGCGCGGACGCAGGAAGGTCAGCAACGTGCCGTCCGGCGACAGCCGCACGCCGCGCGGCTGCGATCCCGACAGGTCGGGGCTGCCGAACACCCGCGCCAGCGTCAGGTCGCCCGCCGCGGCCGGCCTCGCCACCTGCGCGCCCGCCTCACCGGCCACCGTCATGGTCCCCGCCGATGCCAGCGCCAACGCCACGATCCATTTCCGCATCACCTTAGCTCCAATCCAACGTGCCGTCGTTCTTAGGCCACGTTCCGGCGACGTAAAGGTGGATTGCGCCGGGGTTAACGCGCCGTAAACCGTGTCTTTACGTGGTTCGTATAGGTCATGGTCGGACAAGGCCCATGTCGTGACGGATGGGCGGGACGGCAGGGATCATTTCCGGGGTAACATGTTGGATACGGCACAGACAGGCTGGCACTCGAGCGCATGGGATCTGGTGACCCAGCTGGGTGACGCCGACGGCAGTGCCGCGCACCCGCATCTCGCCCTTCTCATCTCGCCCGCCGCGTCGGCGCGCGACCTGTCCGACGCCGTCCACGCGCTTTGTGCCGTCCATGGCGATCATCCCGGCCTCGCGGCGGAGGCACGCACCCATTGCGTCCAGCCCGACGCCTGCGACTGGCTGGACGCGGTCGCCGAGGCGTTCGTCGCGGAACGCAGCTATATCGCGCAGCTCGCCGCCGCCGCCGGACCGTTGCCCTCGACTCCCGGCCAGGCGGAAACCGAAGCCGCGCTCATCACCAGCCATCACGCGATCGAGATGCTGGCCAAGTCCGAACGGCGCGGCTGCGCCACGGGCGCGGTCGCCGCGCTGGTGCAGGACTGGTCGACGATCCGCCTGCTGCTCGACCATGCCGCCGCCCGCTTCGGGGTCGAGCCGGTGCCCGCCGCCTTCCCGCCGCTCGCGGAAACCGCCGCGAGCATCGCGATGCTCGGCGGCACGCCGGCGACCGAACGCGCGGTCAGTTTCGGCGCGCAGCAGCTGCTCGCCCAGCACCGCGCGCTGTGGGACCTGCTGGAGGCCCGGGCGAGCGCGCGCGAAGGCTGACCTTGCAAGGCGGGCGACGATCCGCCAACGACGTACCCGACATTCGATTGACGGGAACGGTCATGAAACGCTTCGAAGGCACGCAAAGCTATGTCGCCACCGACGACCTGAAGGTCGCGGTCAACGCCGCGGTGACGCTGCGCCGGCCGTTGCTGGTCAAGGGCGAACCCGGCACCGGCAAGACCGTGCTGGCCTATGAGATCGCCAAGGCGACCGGTGCCGAGTTGATCGAATGGAACGTCAAATCGACGACCAAGGCGCAGCAGGGCCTGTACGAATATGACGCCGTCGCCCGCCTGCGCGACGGCCAATTGGGCGACGAGCGCGTCCACGACATCGCCAATTACATCCGCCGCGGCAAATTGTGGGAGGCCTTCACCCGGCCGACGCCGCCCGTGCTGCTGATCGACGAGATCGACAAGGCGGACATCGAGTTTCCCAACGACCTGTTGCAGGAACTCGATCGCATGGAATTCCACGTCTACGAGACGAAGGAGACGGTGCGCGCGGTCGAGCGGCCGATCGTGGTCATCACCAGCAACAACGAAAAGGAACTGCCCGACGCCTTCCTGCGCCGTTGCTTCTTCCACTATATCAAATTTCCCGATCGCGACACGATGCAGGCGATCATCGACGTCCACTTCCCCGGCATCCAGAAGATCCTGGTGAGCAAGGCGATGGACATCTTCTACGACGTCCGCGACGTCCCCGGCCTCAAGAAGAAGCCGAGCACCAGCGAGCTGCTCGACTGGCTGAAGCTGCTGCTGCACGAGGACATGCCGCTCGACGTGCTGCAGAACCGCGATCCGACCAAGGCGATCCCGCCGCTCCATGGTGCGCTGCTCAAGAACGAACAGGATATCATGCTGTTCGAGCGTCTCGCCTTCATGGCGAAACGGCAGGGACGCTGACGCTCGGCCCGTCACGCCCCCTTCCGTCACTGCGCGCACCACCGAGTCCGCGACGAGCCGTTTCGACTCTGCAACGACCGGCAAATAATTGCCGTTTGCATGGTCCGTTAACCGTAATCGCCAATGCTGTGGTCATCGCTCCCGCGGTAACCCATGGTCATGCGGGGTTTTCTTCCCAGATGCGGCAGTGTGGCCGCGGCAACATTGGCGGCCACGCTGATTGCCGCTCCGCTCGGCGCTTCGGCCGGCCTGCTCGATTACGTCGGCCAATGCGTGCCCTTCGCGCGCGAAGCCTCGGGCATCCAGATCTACGGCGACGCCTGGACCTGGTGGGGGCAGGCAAAGGGCCGCTACGACCGCGGCCACGCGCCGCGGATCGGATCGGTCATCGTCTTTGCGAAGACCGGTCGCCTGCCGCTCGGCCATGTCGCCGTGGTCAGCCGGGTGGTCGAGAAGCGCGTGCTGATGCTGACCCACGCCAACTGGTCGCGCCAGAACGGCGAACGCGGCCATGCCGAACAGGATGTGACGCTGTACGACGTCTCCGACCGCAACGACTGGAGCGAGGTGAAGGTCTGGTATCGCGATGCCGACGGCCTTGGCGGCAGCGTCTATCCGGTCGAAGGCTTCATCTACGGCGGCCGGCCTTCGCCGCAACTGACCAGCCGCAACCCCGATTATGTCGGCGCGCTGATCGACGCCTACGTCCCGGACGCCGGGCGCTAGGACATACGCCACCGGACGGACCGATCATCCGGTCGTCACGCGCTGGACACGCCGCCCGGCGCGGCTAGGATGAGGGCATGTTCCTCACCTTCCTCGACGAGCTTCGCGCCGCCGGCATCCCGGCGAGCCTCAAGGAACATCTGATCCTGCTCGAAGCGCTCGACGCCGAGGTGATCGACCGCACGCCGGAGGCCTTCTACTATCTCGCCCGCGCGACCTATGTGAAGGACGAGGGGCTGCTCGACCGCTTCGACCAGGTCTTCGCCAAGGTCTTTCGCGGCATCGCCACCACCTATGGCACGCAGGCGGAGGACATTCCCGCCGACTGGCTGCAGGCGGTCGCCGAGAAATTCCTGACGCCCGAGGAGATGGAGCAGATCAAGTCGCTCGGCTCGTGGGACGAGATCATGGAGACGCTCAAGCAGCGACTCGCCGAGCAGGAAGGGCGCCACCAGGGCGGCAACAAATGGATCGGCACCGGCGGCACCAGCCCGTTCGGCAATTCCGGCTACAATCCCGAAGGGGTGCGGATCGGCGGCGAGGGCAAGCACGGCCGCGCGCTCAAGGTCTGGGACCAGCGCGCATTCAAGAACCTCGATTCGACCCGCGAACTCGGCACCCGCAACATCAAGGTCGCGCTCCGCCGCCTGCGCCGCTTCGCGCGCGAGGGCGCGGCGGACGAACTCGACATCGACGGCACGATCGACGGCACCGCGCGCGCCGGCTGGCTCGACATCCGCATGCGGCCCGAGCGGCGCAATGCGGTGAAGATGCTGCTGTTCCTCGACGTCGGCGGGTCGATGGACCCGTGGGTCCGGCTCTGCGAGGAATTGTTCAGCGCCGCGACCGCGGAGTTCAAGAACCTCGAATTCTTCTACTTCCACAATTGCCCCTATGAGGGGGTGTGGAAGGACAATAGCCGCCGCTTCGCCGAGCGGACGCCATTGTGGGACGTGCTCCACAAGTTCGGCCACGACTATAAGCTGGTCTTCGTCGGCGATGCGGCGATGAGCCCCTATGAGATCACGCATCCCGGCGGCTCGGTCGAACATTTCAACGAGGAGGCGGGCGCGGTGTGGATGCAGCGCCTGACCAACACCTATCCCGCCGCGGTGTGGCTCAATCCGGTGCCGGACGGGCAATGGGGCTACAGCCAGTCAACCCGCATCCTGCGCGAGCTGATGTCCGACCGCATGTACCCGCTGACGCTGGCAGGCCTCGACGACGCGATGCGCGAGCTGACGCGGAAGCGGTAGCGTCGGCGCGCGCGATGGGATAATGTATCCCCCTCGGGAGACACATTATGCGCCATCTGCCGCTCCTCGCCGTCCTGCTGCCTGCCGCTGCGCTGGCAGAGTCCGGCGCGATTCCTCCATCGAACACGCCGGTCATTCACAAGGGCAAGCCCCACTGCGTTTTGCCCGGTGCCCGCCGCGTCGGCGACCTGCCACCCCCGGCGGCCCGCAAGCTCGGCGACATGCCGCCCGCGACGCCGATCTACACCGTCGTCCGCGAGATCGACGGCTGCCCCGTTCCGGCGAGCGTCCGCCGGCGCTGAGTCGGGTTCGCCGTCTCGGGCGGCAAGCGCTCACTCCCTGTTCACGACCCCGCCGGCCAGCGGCGCGCCGACGCCGGTCGTGCCCGGAAAGCTGATCGGCAGCCCTTTGAGCGTCCGCACCGCCATATAGGCGAAGCCCTCCGCCTCCATCGCATCGCCGTTCCAGCCGAGCGCGTCGCTCGGTTCCGGCGTCAGTCCGGTGCGCTCCGCGATCATCCGCAGCAATGTCGGGTTGTGGCGCCCGCCGCCCGCGACGATCAGCCGCCGCGGCCGTTCGGGGAGCCGGTCGATCGCCTCGTTGACGCTCGCCGCGGTGAAGGCGGTCAGCGTCGCGGCGCCGTCCGCGGCCGACAGGCCCCGCGCCGGCTGGATGGTGAAATCATTGCGGTCGAGGCTCTTGGGCGGCGCCAGTTCGAAGAAGCCATGGTCGAGCATGCCGGTCAGCACCGCCTCGTCGACCCGGCCCGCCGCCGCCAGCGCGCCGCCGTCGTCGAAGCGCGCGCCCGTCTCCGCCGCGACCCAGCTGTCGATCAGGCCGTTGGCCGGCCCGGTGTCGAACGCCACCAGCGCGCCGTCGCGACCGACGAAGGTGACGTTCGCCACGCCGCCCAGATTGAGCACCGCCACCGGCAGATCGAGCCCGGCGACCAGCGCGGCATGATAGACCGGCAGCAGCGGCGCGCCCTGCCCGCCCGCGGCGACGTCGGCGCTGCGGAAATCGCTCACCACGGTGACGCCGGTCGCTCGCGCCAGCACCGCACCGTCGCCGATCTGCCACGTCCAGCCGCGGTCGGGCCGGTGCGCCACCGTCTGGCCGTGATAGCCGATCGCATCGACCGTCGCCGCCTCGACCCCCGCCTCGCGCAGCAGCTTGTGGACGGCAAAGGCATGCGTCCGGTCGATCAGCTCGCCCGCCGCGACCAGATCCGGGCTCGCCCGCGGCCGGTCGAAGGTGAGCGCCAGCGCCGTCGCCGCCTCCAGCTGCGCCCGTGCCGCGTCCGAGAACGGCTCGCCGCGAAAGGCGATGGGCCGGACCTGCCCCTCGCCATCCGTCTCGATCAGCGCCGCATCGATTCCGTCGAGCGACGTTCCGGACATCAGACCCACTGCCAGCATAGTCGCGCACTCCCTGCCGCGTGCTCTAGCGGGACCATCTGGCGAAACCATGCGAAAACGACTATGTGAGCCGCTCTCATGGCAACTCGACTCCCCTCCCCGCCGCGCGTCGGCATGGTTTCGCTCGGCTGTCCCAAGAATCTGGTCGACAGCGAACGCATCCTCACCCAGCTGCGCGCCGACGGCTATCAGATGTCCGCCGACTATGCCGGCGCCGACGTCGTGCTGGTCAACACCTGCGGCTTCCTCGATTCCGCCAAGGAGGAAAGCCTCGAGGCGATCGGCGAGGCGATCGCCGAGAACGGCCGCGTCATCGTGACGGGCTGCATGGGCAAGGAGGCGGAGGTCATCCGCGCCCGCTTCCCGCAGGTGCTCGCGGTCACCGGCGCGCATCAATACGAACAGGTGGTCGAGGCGGTGCACGAGGCCGCGCCCGCGAACCTGTCACCGTACATCGACCTGATCCCGGACGCCGGCCTCAAGCTGACACCGCGCCACTACAGCTATCTCAAGATCTCGGAGGGCTGCAACCACCGTTGCTCCTTCTGCATCATCCCCAGCCTGCGCGGCGATCTCGTCAGCCGCCGCCCCGACGCGATCCTGCGCGAGGCGGAGAAGCTGGTCGCTGCGGGCACGCGCGAACTGCTGGTCATCAGCCAGGACACCAGTGCCTATGGCATCGACATCCGCAAGGAGCCGCGGATGTGGAAGGGGCAGGAGGTCGTGCCGCACATGACCGACCTCGCCCGCGAGCTCGGCAAGATCGCGCCATGGGTCCGGCTCCACTACGTCTACCCCTACCCCCATGTCGACCAGGTCATCCCGCTGATGGCCGACGGGCTGGTCCTCCCCTATCTCGACATCCCGTTCCAGCATGCCGCACCGTCGTTGCTCAAGCGGATGAAGCGCCCGGGCAACGACGCCAAGGTGCTGCAGCGCATCCACCAATGGCGCGACATCTGCCCCGACATCGCGATCCGCTCGACCTTCGTCGTCGGCTTCCCCGGCGAGACGGAGGCGGATTTCCAGTATCTGCTCGACTGGCTCGACGAGGCGCAGCTCGACCGCGTCGGCGCGTTCCGCTTCGAGCCCGTTGAGGGCGCGGCGGCGAACGACCTGCCCGACCACGTGCCGGAAGAACTGAAGGAAGAACGCTACCAGCGGATCATGGCCAAGACCGCCGCGATCAGCGCCGCCAAGCTTGCCGCCAAGGTCGGCCGCACGCTGCCCGTCATCATCGACGAGGTCGGTGAGGAAGGCGCCACCGGCCGCAGCCAGGCCGACGCGCCCGAGATCGATGGCCAGGTCTTCCTGCGCGACGCCGCCCACCTCTCGGTCGGCGACATCGTGCCGGTCGCAATCGAGGATGCGGACGAGCACGATCTGTACGGCGTGCCGGTCTGATCGATTTCGCTTTCGCCGGCGGCTGTGGATGTGGCAGCACGCCGGGATGTTCCTTCGATCGCTCGCCGCCGCCGTCGCACTCACCGTCGCACCTTCCGTCGCCCGGGCGCAGGCGCTCACGCCCGCCGAACTGACCGCGATCGACACGGTCGTCGCGGACGGCCTCGCCCGGACCGGCACGCCCTCGGCGCAGATAGCGATCGTCCGTGGCGGCAAGATCGTGCTCGTCAAAGCGTACGGCAGGCAGTCGGATACCGCCCCCGCGCGCACCGACGCGCCCTATCAGATCGCCTCCATCTCCAAGCAGTTCACCGCCGCGGCGTTGCTGTTGCTCGAGGATGACGGCAAGCTGTCGATGGACGACACCGTCGGTCGATGGCTGCCCGGGATCAGCGGCGGCGACCGGATCACGATCCGGCAATTGCTCAGCCATACCGCAGGACTGCAGGATTACTGGCCGCAGGATTACAGCTTCGCCGCGATGGAGACGCCGACCACGCCGCAGGCGATCGTCGATTGCTGGGCGAAGAAACCGCTCGACTTCGCGCCCGGCACGCAGTGGCAATATTCCAACACCGGCTATGTCGTCGCCGGGCTGATCGCGGAGAAGGCGGCGGGCGAACCGCTGATGACGTTCCTCGATCGGCGGATCTTCAAGCCGCTGGGCATCACCGCGATCGATCAGGACAAGGCGATCGGCGGCCGCTTCCCGGTCGGCTATCACCGCAATGCGCTGGGGCCGGTGCGGGCGGCACCGCCACCCGCCGACGGCTGGCTGTTCGCGGCCGGCGAATTGTCGATGACGGCCGGCGATCTGGCGAAATGGGACGTCGCGCGGCTCGATCGCAGCCTGCTTCCCGCCGACGACTGGGTCGCGCAGGAAAAGCCGGTGCTGCTCGCCGATGGCAGCACGACCAATTACGGCCTGGGTGTCAGTGCCGGCAAGCGCGGCGGGCGACCCTATGTCGAGCATAGCGGCGAGGCGGTTGGCTTCCTGTCGGAGAATATCGTGTTCCCCGAACAGAAAGCGGCGATCGTCGTACTGACCAATGCCGATTTCGGCGATGCCTTCATGGCGATCGCCGACGGGCTCGCCAAGACGGTGCTGCCCGCCGGGGCGGACGCGGTGGAAGCCGCGAAGACCCGCGCGGCGCGGGCGATGTTCGACGCCCTGCGCAACGGCACGCTCGACCGCGACCTGCTGACCGCCAACGCGGCCTATTATTTCACGCCGCAGGTGCTCGCCGACTATAAGTCCAGCCTGTCCGCGCTGGGCGAGCCGACCGGGTTCGAACTCGCCGGACCCAAGCGGTTGCGCGGCGGCTTCGTCCAGCGGCGCTACACCGTCACCTATCCGAAGCGGAAGCTGTCGATCGGCACCTTCGCCGAGCCGGATGGCCGGCAGCGCTACGAACAATTCCTCGTGAGCCCGGCGAACTGACATGCCCGACATCCTGCTCCAGCCCGACCGCAGCCAGCCTGCGCATCCGATCCACCTCGTCGCGCCCGATGGCTATGACGCCTGGCTCGGCACCCAGCCGGCGCGGGTGCGCGCCGCCCTTGCCGCGCAGCGCTTCAGCGGCAAGGCGGGTAGCCATGCGGTCTATGCCGACGACGACGTCCAGGCGGTGGTGGTCGCCGGCGCTATGGGTCCGTGGACGCTGGCGCGGGTGGCCGATGCGTTGCCCGCCGGAACCTATCGCGTCGCCAGCGACATCGGCCCGGCCGCGCTCGGCTGGCTGCTCGGGCAATATCGGTTCGAACGCTACCGCCAGGCCGAAGACCCCACCGCGCGCATCCTGCTGACCGCCGACGCGGCCGGGATCGACGAGACGCTGCGTATCGCCGCGGCGACCGCATTGGTCCGCGACCTCGTCAACACCGGCGCCGGCGATCTCGGCCCGGCGGAGCTTGAGGCGGCGACGGAGCAGCTCGCCCGTCAGCATGGCGCCACCGTCACGGTGACCCGCGGCGATTCGCTCGCCACCGGCTATCCGCTGATCCACGCGGTCGGTCAGGCGGCGGTCAAGGAACGCGCGCCGCGGTTGATCGAGCTCGCATGGGGCGACCCGGCGCATCCCCGGGTCGCGATCGTCGGCAAGGGCGTGGTGTTCGATACCGGCGGGCTCGACATCAAGCCGTCGGCGGGCATGCGTCTGATGAAGAAGGACATGGGCGGTGCGGCGCATGCGTTGGCGCTCGCCAGCCTCGTCATGGCGGCGCGGCTGCCGGTGCGGCTGCACCTGCTGATCCCCGCGGTCGAGAATGCGATCGCGGGCAATGCCTTCCGTCCCGGCGACGTGCTGCGCAGCCGGCTGGGGCCGACGGTGGAGAATACCAATACCGACGCCGAGGGCCGGTTGATCCTCGCCGATGCGCTGACGAAGGCCGGTGAGAGCAAACCGGAGCTGATCCTCGATTTCGCCACGCTGACCGGCGCGGCGCGGGTCGCGCTCGGGCCCGACCTGCCGCCGCTGTTTACGGACGATGAGGCGCTCGCCGCCGACCTGCTCGCCGCCGGCACCGCGCTCGACGATCCGCTATGGCGGCTGCCGCTGTGGGACGCCTATGACGAGATGCTGAAATCGGACATCGCAGACATGGTCAACGCGCCCGACGGCGGCTTCGCGGGCGCGATCACCGCCGCGCTGTTCCTGCGCCGCTTCGTGCCCAAGGGCGTGGCATGGGCGCATATGGACGTCTTCGCGTGGCGGCCGGGGGCCAAACCGGGTCGGCCCAAGGGCGGCGACGCCTATGCCCTGCGCGCCTGCTATGCGATGCTGCGGCAGCGCTACCCGCGATAACCGCGTTCAGCGATCGATCGTCGGCGGGTCGATGTCCCATTGCTGGTCGCGCAGCACCGTCGAGCGCACCGGCCGGCCGGCGGCGTCGCGCCACGGATCGTAGCGGAAGCGCTTTTCGATCGCGGCGCAGGTCGCCTGGTCCATCAGCGCGTTGCCGCTCGATCGCACTACCGCGCACTGGGTGACGCGGCCGTCCGTCCCGACCCGGTAGCGGACGCCGACGACGCCGCGAAAGCCGATGTCGAGGATCGCATCGGGGATGTCCGATCCCTTGATCCGGCCGGTGATGAGCCGCGGTACGCGTTCGAGGCCGCTACCGTCGCCATCGCCGTCACCCCCCGCGCCATTGCCGTTGCCGATCCCGCCTGCGCCGGTGCCCGGTCCGGCGCGATCCGACGCGCCCGACGTCGCCTGCACGCCGATGTTGGGCAGCGGCGCGACGACGATCGGCGGCGGCGGCGCGACCTGAATGATCGGCACCGGCGCGGTAACCTCGGTCGCTTTGGAGCGGAGATTGGGCGGCGATGCCTTGCCGCTCGGCCGGTTGATCTTGCGCGGTGGCGGCACGATCCGCTCGGGCGGCGGCGGATCGGGCGCGAGATCGAAGGTGGCGAGCGCCTGCTGCGCCGGCCCGGCGGCGCCGTGGAACGCCAGCCCGAGCAACAGCGCATAGCCGAGCGCGGCGACGATTGCCGCGGTCAGCACGGCGGCACCGAGCCGTTCGCGTAGGGGTGTGGGCGCGATCACCATCCCGAGATGATGGCGCATGGCAGCTTTCGCAACGCTGACCGGGGCGCGTACCCCGCCCTACAGTCCGGCCGCGGCCTCGATGATCGGCACGAACTTCGCTGCCGTCAGGCTGGCGCCGCCGACCAGGGCGCCGTCGACATTCTCGCAGGCGAGGATCGTCGCGGCATTCTCGCCCGTCACCGATCCGCCGTAGAGGATGCGGACGCCATCGGCGGCATCGCCGATCAGCATGCGAAGCTTGGCGCGGGCGATCGCATGGATCGCGGCGATCTGTTCCAGCGTCGGGGTGCGGCCGGTGCCGATCGCCCAGCGCGGTTCGTAGGCGAGCGTGAACCAGCTGCCGTCGGCATTGTCGGGCACCGATTTCTCGATCTGCGCCTGCACGACGCGCTCGGCGCGATCGGCGTCGCGCTCCGCCTCGGTCTCGCCGCAGCAGGAGATGACGTGGAGCCCCGCGCGCCGTGCCGCCGCCGCCTTCGCCCAGGCGTCGTGGCTGGTTTCGCCCTGGTCCATCCGGCGTTCGCTATGGCCGACGATGGTGAAGCGCGCGCCCGCCTCGACGACCATCGCCGCCGAGACGCAGCCGGTGTGCGCGCCGCTTTCCGCCTCGTGCACGTCCTCGGCGCCGATCTGAAGCCCCGGCACGCGTTCGGCCGCGGGGGCGATCAGCGTCGACGGGACGGCAACCGCGACGTCGACGCCCGGTGCGGCGGCCGCCGCCGCAGCGATGCCGTCGAGTTCGGCGAGGCTGGCCCGCGACCCGTTCATCTTCCAATTGCCCGCCACGAGCTTGCGCCGCGTCATCCCGCCTCCTGTTTTACACGTTAAACACGCAATGCCCGCGCCCGTGCTTGATGGCAAGGCGCAGCCCCCCTAAAGCGAGGCCAATTGTTCAAGGGACGATCGGCCTTTTCATGCTCAGCTTCTTCCGCCGGATCATCAATTCCAAGGCCGGCATCGTCGTCACCTTCATCGTGCTGGGCGTCATCGCGCTCGCCTTCGCCGCCGGTGACATCACCGGTCTGAGCGGCAGCACCAGCGCCTTGTCGGGCGGCAGCGTCGCGACCGTCGGCGGGCAGAAGGTCGCCGCGGCCGAGCTGCGCAACCGCGTCCAGACCGAATTGCAGGCGGCGCGCCAGCAGCAGCCGACCGCGACGATGGAGCAGTTGCTCGCACAGGGCGGACTGCAATCGGTGCTCGACCGCACGATCAACGGTATCGCGCTCGAACGCTTCGGGCTCGATCAGGGCATGGTCGTCAGCAAGCGATCGATCGATGGCGTGATCGCCAGCATTCCCGGCCTGCGCGGTCCCAACGGCCAGTTCGATCCGGCCAACTACCAGCGCCTGCTCGCCGACCAGAAGCTGACCGACGCGCAGGTCCGCACCGATATCGCGCGCGACATCGTCGCCCAGCAGCTGATGCTGCCGACGCAGGGCGCGACGCAGGTGCCGATGAAGGTCGCGCTCCCCTACGCCTCGCTGCTGCTCGAGAAGCGCACCGGGCAGGTCGGCTTCATCCCCGCCCGCGCGGTGGATACCGGTGTGGCGCCGACCGACGCCGATCTCCAGACCTTCTATCGCCGCAACATCGCGCGCTACACCGTGCCGGAACGCCGCGTCGTCCGCTATGCGCTCGTTGCGCCCGATCAGGTGAAGGCACGGGCGGTGCCGACCGATGCGGAGGTCGCCGCCGCCTACAGGCAGCAGGCGAGCCGCTTCGCCGCGGCGGAGAAGCGCACGATCAGCCAGGTCGTGATCGCCGATCAGGGCGGCGCCAACACGCTCGCCGCCAAGGTGAAGGGCGGCACGTCGATCGCCGATGCCGCCCGCGCCGCCGGGCTGGAACCCGCGGTACAGACCGGCGTCACCAAAGCGGCCTATGCCACAGCGACGACGCCCCCGATCGCCGATGCGGCCTTTGCCGCGCAGCGCGGGAGTGTGATCGGGCCGGTCCGCGGGCCGCTCGGCTGGGTGGTCGCGCGCGTCGATGCGGTCGAGCAGGTCGCCGGCAAGACGCTGGACCAGGCGCGACCGGAGCTGGTCGCCGAACTGTCGAAGCAAAAGCTGCAACAGGCGCTGTCGGACGTCCACGACAAGCTCGACGATGCGCTCGCCAAGAATGCGACCTTCGACGAGGCGGTCGCCGACCAGAAGCTGTCGGCGCAGACCACGCCGGCGCTGCTCGCCAATGGCATCAATCCCGATGCGCCGACGACGCAGCCCGATCCGGCAGTGACGCCGGTGGTCGCCGCGGCGTTCCAGATGGCCGAGGGCGACCCGGCGCAGCTGGTGCCGGTCGGCACCGACGGCGGCTTCGCGGTGGTCGCGATCGGTCGCGTCGTCGCCGCGGCGCCCCGCCCGCTGGCGCAGGTGCGCGCGCAGGTCGCGGCCGACGTCACCGCCGATCGCGCCCGCGCCGCCGCACGCAAGCTGGCGAGCGACATTCTGGCGAAGGTGAACAAGGGCACGCCGCTGGCGCAGGCGCTGGCCGGATCGGGTCGCGCGCTGCCGCCGGTCCAGCCCGCCAGCGCGACGCGCGCACAGCTCGCCCAACAGCAGGGCAACGTCCAGCCGGCGCTCGCGCTGATGTTCAGCATGGCGAAGGGCAATGCCAAGCTGCTCGAGGCGCCGGACAATGCCGGCTGGCTGATCGTCAAGCTCGACACCGTCGTGCCCGGCAACGCCGCCGGCACACCCGCCGCCGTCGCCGGTGCGCGCGGCAGCATCGCGCAACTGGTCGGCCGCGAATATGCCGAGCAGTTCGCCCGTGCGGTGCGCAATGCGGTCGGGGTGAAGACCGATGCCGCCGCCCTCGCCAAGGTCCGTGCCGACCTGACCGGCAACGGCAATTGAGATGAGCGCGGCGATGGACGATCCGGTCGCGGCGGTCGCCGCCGGCCGCCCGGCGTTCGTCTGGCGGCGCCAGATCGCCGACACCGAAACGCCGGTCGCCGCCGCGCTGAAGCTGATCGAGCCGGGGCGCGGCGACTATCTGCTCGAATCGGTCGAGGGCGGCGCGACGCGCGGGCGGCACAGCCTGATCGGCCTCGCCCCCGACCTCGTCTTCCGCGCCTCCAGCGACCGGGCGGAGATCAACCGGCACTGGGCGACCGATCGCGACGCGTTCGAGCCCGCCGGGCAGCCGACGCTGGCGGCATTGCGCGCGCTGGTGGCCGAATGCCGCGGCGACGTGCCGGCGGACCTGCCGCGGGCGCTCGCCTGTCTGGTCGGCTATTTCGGCTATGAGACGATCGGACTGGTCGAACGGCTCGACCAGCCGGCGGCAGATCCGCTCGGCCTGCCCGACATGCTGTTCGTAAGGCCGACGGTGATCTGCGTCTTCGACCGGCTGGCGGATGCGCTCTATCTGGTCGCACCGGTGTGGCCGGACGCGGCGCGCGATCCCGCGGCCCTGGTCGCCGCGGCGGAGGAGCGGCTCGATGCCACCGCCGCCCGGCTCGCGCACACCGCCTTGCCGGTGCCGGTGCGCGGCGATGCCGGCGACCTCGCCTACACACCCGCGATCACCCCGGCGCATTATGCGCAGATGGTCGGCCGCGCGCAGGACTATATCGCCGCGGGCGACATCTTTCAGGTGGTGCTGGCGCAGCGCTTCTCGACGCCGTTCGCCTTGCCGCCCTTCGAACTCTACCGCAGCCTGCGGCGGATCAATCCGTCGCCCTTCCTCTATCACCTCGACCTGCCCGGCTTCGCGCTGATCGGCTCGAGTCCCGAAATCCTCGTGCGCGTCCGGGACGGTCAGGTGACGATCCGCCCGATCGCCGGCACCCGCCCGCGCGGCAAGACCGCCGCCGAGGACGAGGCGAACCGGATCAGCCTTCTCGCCGACCCCAAGGAGCGTGCCGAGCATCTGATGCTGCTCGACCTCGGCCGCAACGACGTCGGCCGCTCGGCCGCGCCGGGATCGGTGCGGGTGACGGCGAGCTACGGCATCGAATTCTACAGCCACGTCATGCACATCGTCTCGAACGTCGTCGGCGAACTGTCGCCCTCGGCCGACGCGATCGACGCGCTGTTCGCCGGCTTCCCGGCCGGCACGGTCAGCGGCGCGCCCAAGGTGCGCGCCTGCCAGATCATTGCCGAGCTCGAACCCGAACGGCGTGGCGCCTATGCGGGCGGCGTCGGTTATTTCTCGCCGGACGGATCGATGGATTCGTGCATCGTGCTGCGCACCGCCGTGGTGAAGGACGGCATCGTCCATGCGCAGGCCGGCGCGGGCATCGTCGCCGACAGCGTCGCCGAATACGAACAGCGCGAATGCGAGGCGAAGGCCGGCGCGATCCTCGCTGCCGCCCGCGACGCGGTCGCCCGGACAGCGGCCGGCGGCTTCGGTCAGTAGACCGCATGGGCGCGGGGGCGGACCGCGCGGCCCGACCCATGCTTGCGGGCGCTTTCGACGGCGAGACGAAGAGGCAAAGCGCGGCCTGAACCTTCGTTGCGAGCACGGCGAAGCCTTCCGGAGCCGCGCGGACCGCGCCGTCGGTAAGACCTGCCGCCTTGCGGTGATCCGCGAAGCAAAAGACAGTTGGGTTCACGCGGAGGCGCGGAGAACGCGGAGATGGGGTGCTTGTCGCAACCGCAGCTTCCCCATCAAACGATGAGGGTCAAAGCGATCCGCTGCCGCAGTCGCGGCACCTCCGCGTCTCCGCGTACATGACGATCTCTTTTCGACCAGGTCGCGCCGTGTCCGTCAAAGAGCCACTCATCGAGAGCCGGGCTACAATAAGCCTGTCGAACCGATCAGACGTATCCGCATTGGCCGACATCATCCGGCCACAACACGATCACGCCATGCGCCCGTCAGGGAACCGTCGACTCCGCATCGCGCTGCGCACGCCGCTCGGCCGCCCATTGCCGGTTCGTCGCCAGCGCGCAGCCGCTCTGGCCGCCGCTGCCGACCGCGGAGCAGGTGTCGGGCAGGCCGCCGGCGACCCGGCCGACCTGATCCGCCGTCGCGACGCGATTGCCCCAGGCCTGGTTCTGCGCCGGGATCGGTCCGCTGTCGCGGAACTGCTTGGGGATGCGATAGGGCTGGTCGAGCGTCGAGCAGATGACGATCTCGGTATCGCTGCTCTGCGGACATTTCTGGCCCACCCCCAGCGTGACGCTGCGCACGCGCTGCGGCGGCGTTCCCGACGACGCGCCCTCCGTGGCCGCCGGGGCGGTCTGCGCACCGGCGAGGCCGGGCAGTGCGACCAGAGCGGCAAAAAGCAACGGGCGGATCATGGTAAGCATCTCCTTCGTGGGCATAACGAGCGGCCGACACCGTTGCTCCCGGTGTCACACAAGATCACATTAGCCCCGGCCACATTGCCGCAGGATTGCGCGCGCGCAACAGGCGTTGCACCGCAGCGGTCATCGGCTATGGCGTCCCCATGATCCTCGTCGTCGACAATTACGACAGCTTTACCTGGAACCTCGTCCACTACCTGATGGAGCTGGGCAGCGAGGTCGAGGTGGTGCGCAACGATGCCATTTCCGCGGGGCAGGCTCTCTCGTCGGGTGCGCAGGCGTTCCTGATCTCGCCCGGCCCGTGCACGCCGACCGAGGCGGGGGTCAGCCTCGACCTCGTCGCCGCGGCCGCCGATGCCGGCCGGCCGCTGCTCGGCGTGTGCCTGGGGCATCAGGCGATCGGCCACCATTTCGGCGGGCGCGTCGAGCGCGGCGGGCTGATGCACGGCAAGACCTCGCCCGTCCTGCACGACGGCACCGGCCTGTTCGAGGGCCTGCCCTCGCCCTTCACCGCGACGCGCTATCACAGCCTGATCGTCAATGACGTGCCGGCCCCTCTGGTGGTCAACGCGCGCGCGGAGGACGGCAACGTCATGGGCTTCCGTCACGAAAGCCTGCCGATCCACGGCGTCCAGTTCCATCCCGAGAGCATCGCGACCGAGCATGGCCATGCGATGCTCGCCAATTTCCTGCGCATCGCCGGCATCCCGGTGAGGGAGCACGCGTGACCGTCGTCACGCTGCTGCCCGATCCGGCGACGCCGCTGTCGCGTGAGAGCGCGGCGCAGGCCTTTGCCGACATGCTCGACGCGCGCGTGTCCGAAGAGGCGATAGGCAGTTTCCTCATCGCGCTGTCAGATCGCGGCGAAACCAGCGTCGAGATCGCCGAGGCGGCGCGCGCGCTGCGCGAACGGATGATCCCGATCGCGGCCCGCGCCGGTGCGATCGACGTCTGCGGCACCGGCGGCGACGGCCATCACACGCTCAACGTCTCGACCGCGGTGGCGCTGGTCGTCGCGGCCTGCGGCGTGCCGGTCGCCAAGCACGGCAACCGCGCCGCCAGTTCCAAGGCGGGCGCGGCGGACACGCTGGAGGCGATCGGCCTCGACATGGAGGTCGCCGGTGCGACCGCGGAGGGAAGCCTCGCCGACCTCGGCATCGCCTTCCTCTTCGCGGCCAACCATCATCCGGTGATGAAGCGGATCACCCCGATCCGCCGCCGCATCGGCAAGCGCACGATCTTCAACCTGATGGGTCCGCTCGCCAATCCGGCCCGCGTCACCCGTCAGCTGATCGGCATCGCACGCCCCGATTATGCCGGCCTCTATGCCGAGGCGCTGGAGCAGCTTGGCACCGAACGCGCCGCGGTGATCTCCGGCGAGGAGGGGCTCGACGAATTGTCCACCGCGGGTCCCAGCCTCGCGGTCAACGTCGGCAGCGCCGACCTGCCGCGCCGCATCGTGCCGGAGGACGCCGGCTTGCCGCGTCACCCGCTCGCCGCGATCCGGGGCGGCGACCCCGCCTATAACGCCGCCGCGCTGCGCCGCCTGCTCGACGGCGAGCAGGGCGCCTATCGCGACGCCGTCCTGCTCAACGCCGCCGCGGCACTGGTCGTCGCGGCGCACAGCCCCTCCCTCTCCGCAGGCGCGATCGCCGCCGCCACCGCGATCGACGACGGTGCCGCGGCCGCGCTGCTCGACCGCTGGATTGCCTATCGATGACCATCCTGTCCCGTATCATCGAAACCAAGCGGGCCGAGGTCGCCGCGCGCAAGGCGACGACCAGCCTCGCCGATCTAGACGCGCGTATCGCCGCCGTCACCCGGCCACGCGGCTTTCGCGCTGCGCTGGATGCGAAGCCCGGCCACGCCCTGATCGCCGAGATCAAGCAGGCCAGCCCGTCAAAGGGCCTGATCCGCGCGGATTTCGATCCACCGGCGCATGCCCGCGCCTATCAGGCCGGCGGCGCGGCGTGCCTGTCGGTGCTGACCGACGAACAATGGTTCCGCGGCCATGACGAGTATCTGATCGCCGCGCGCGCCGCCTGCGACCTGCCGGTGATCCGCAAGGATTTCATGATCGATCCGTGGCAGGCGACCGAGAGCCGCGCGATCGGCGCCGACGCCATCCTCATCATCGTCGCCGCGCTGGACGACAACCAGATGGCCGAGATCGAGGCCTCGGCGATGGATTGCGGGATGGACGTGCTGGTCGAGGTGCACGACGCGCACGAACTCGACCGGGCGCTGAAGCTCAAATCGCGGCTGATCGGCGTGAACAACCGCGACCTGCGCGATTTCAGCGTCGATTTCGCGCGCACCTACGAACTCGTCGGCAAGGCGCCGAAGGGGTGCACCTTCGTCGCCGAAAGCGGCCTCGAGACGCGCGCGGACCTCGACGCGATGGCCGCGCATGGCGTCCGCTGCTTCCTGATCGGCGAGGCGCTGATGCGCCAGCCGGACGTCGAGGCGGCGACCCTGGCCCTGCTCGCGCCCGCCGCATGAGCCGGCTCACCCATCTCGATGCCGAGGGCGCCGCGCATATGGTCGATGTCGGCGACAAGGCGGTGACCAGCCGCCGCGCGGTCGCCACGGGCCATATCGCCATCGCCGCCGACGCGCTGCAGGCGATCCGCGAAGGCAGCGCGAAGAAGGGCGACGTGATCGCCGTCGCGCGCGTCGCCGGGATCATGGCGGCGAAAAAGACCGCCGACCTCATTCCGCTCTGCCACCCCCTGCCCCTCACCCGCGTGACGCTCGACCTCGTGCTCGACGACACCGGCGTCACCGCCACCGCGCTGACCGCGACCGACGGCAAGACCGGGGTCGAGATGGAGGCGCTGACCGCCGTCTCGGTGGCGCTGCTGACGATCTACGACATGGCCAAGGCGATGGACCGCGGCATGACGATCACCGGCATCCGCCTGTTGGAGAAGGCCGGGGGCAAATCCGGCGACTGGCACGCATGACGCTGCTGCCGATCCCCGACGCGCTCGACCGCCTGTTCGCGCTCGCCGCACCGGTCGCCGCGGAGGAGGTCGCGCTCGCCGACGCGCACGGGCGCTGGGCCGCCGCCGATATCCACGCCCGCCGCACGCAACCGGCGACCGACCTGTCGGCGATGGACGGCTGTGCGATCCGCCACGCCGACCTGCCCGGTCCCTGGACCCTGATCGGCGAGAGCGCCGCGGGCCGCGCCTTTGCCGGTACGGTGGGACCGGGTGAGACCGTCCGCATCTTCACCGGCGCGGCGATGCCCGCGGGTGCCGACACGGTGATGATCCAGGAAGAGGTCGCCGCCGACGGCACCGCGATCCGCCTTACCGGCGAAGGTCCGCCGGCCCGCGGCCGCAACACCCGACGGCGCGGCCTCGACTTTACGCAGGGCGATCCGCTCATCGCCCGCGGCGAGCGACTTACCCCGGCGCGCATCGCGGTCGCCGCGACCGGCGGCGTCGGCACGCTGGCGGTCAATCGCCGCGTCCGCGTCGCGATCTGCGCGACCGGGGACGAGCTCGTCGAACCCGGCGGCGCGCACGATCCCGCCGCCCTGCCCGAATCGAATCGCGCGATGCTCGCCGCGATGCTCGCCGATCTGCCGGTCGAGCTGATCGACCTCGGCATATTGCCCGACGACCTCGACACGTTGCGCGACGCTTTCGCCGCCATCGACGCCGACCTGCTGGTCACCACCGGCGGCGCCTCGGTCGGCGACCACGATCTCGTCCGCCCGGCACTCGAGGCCGCCGGCGGATCGATCGATTTCTGGCGGATCGCATTGCGTCCCGGCAAGCCGATGATGGCCGGGCGGATCGGCCGCACCAGCGTGCTCGGCCTGCCCGGCAACCCCGTCTCCGCCTTCGTCACCGCGACTCTGTTCGTGCGGCCGCTGATCGCGCATCTCGGCGGGGCGGCCGATCCCCATCCGCGCACCACCCACGCGATCCTCGGCGAGGACCTGCCCGCCAACGGCCCCCGCACCGACTATCTGCGTGCCGAATTGCGCGACGGGCGGGCCTTCGCCTCTACCATCCAGGACAGCTCCATGCTGCTGACGCTGGCGCGCTCGCATTGCCTGATCGTGCGCCCCATCGATGCGCCGCCGGCGCGGGCGGGCGACTCGGCGGAAATCCTCGTCATCGCTTGACGAGGGCGGTTTCGTTCCCTAGAAGTTCCGCGTCTGTTCTGACGGGGAAGACCGCCTATGCTCACGCGCAAGCAGCACGAGCTCGTTTGCTTCATTAACGACCGGTTGGAAGAGACCGGCATCTCCCCCTCGTTCGAGGAGATGAAGGAAGCGCTCGACCTCAAGTCGAAATCCGGCGTCCATCGCCTCATCAGCGCGCTGGAGGAACGCCATTTCATCCGTCGCCTGCCCAACCGCGCCCGCGCACTCGAAGTGCTGCGGATGCCGGAACGGTCGGAGCGCAAGGTCGCGCCCCCCGCGCCGACGCCGCCTCCGGCGAAGTCAGGCAACGTCCGTGCGGCCCCTTCGCCCGCGAATGACGTGATCGAAATCCCGCTGCATGGCCGGATCGCCGCCGGCGTGCCGATCGAGGCGTTCGAGGGCAGCTCGATGCTCGCCGTGCCAGCCGCATTGCTCGGCTCGGGCGAACATTATGCGCTCGAAGTGTCTGGCGATTCGATGGTCGAGGCCGGCATCCTCGATGGGGATTATGCGCTGATCCGGCGGACCGAGGTGGCGCGGGACGGCGAGATCGTCGTCGCGCTGATCGACGATGCCGAGGCGACGCTCAAATATTTCCGTCGCGAGGGCGCGATGATCCGGCTCGATCCGGCTAATCGCGCCTACGAGCCGCAGCGCTACGTCCCGTCGCACGTCCGGGTGCAGGGCAAGTTGTCGGGTATCCTCCGCCGCTACGACTGAGGCGAACGGCGCTGCTCCGCCAGCGCGCGTTCGAAGGCTGTGCGGGCGTCGGCGACCATCCGCGGCAGGGCGGTGCGATCGACGAAGCTCGCCGGATCGCCTGCCAGTTGTGCCTTGCGCTTTGCTGCGAG
Source organism: Sphingomonas sp. UBA978 (assembly GCF_002292295.1). GTDB lineage: Bacteria > Pseudomonadota > Alphaproteobacteria > Sphingomonadales > Sphingomonadaceae > Sphingomonas. The sequence goes on along the minus strand of NZ_DBBS01000020.1, from coordinate 279,438 downwards.
GTCGAACAGCTCGGCATGATAGCTCAGCACCACGTCGGCGCGCATCGCGGCGAGCCGGCGGAACGTGCCGCGGAATTGCGCGACCGCCGCGGTATCGTGCGGCGGCCTGCCGCGGGCCGGGTCGGCAGGGTCGGCGCGGGTGACCAGCCGCCGGCCGGCGACGCTGAGGCTCGACACGAACAACACGTCGAGCGGCTTGCCTCGTTCGCTGGTACGCAGGCTCCATGTCGTGGCGCCGTCGGTATGCCCCGGAGTCAGATGCGCGACGAGCCGCGTCTTGCCGACGGCGATCGTCGCTCCGTCGCGGATCGTCAATGACGGACGCACCGGCGGAAAGCCGCTGATATCCGATCGGCCGATGGTCCGCCCCGCGATCAGGTCGGCGCGATCGCCCGCGCTCACCACCACCCGTGTCCCACTCGCCCGTCGCAGCGCGGCGAGTCCGCCGGCATGGTCGACATGGCTGTGGTTGTTGAGCAGATACCGGATATCGCGCAGCCGGAAACCGAGGCGCCGGATGTTCGCGGCGATCAGCGGCGCGCTCTCCGGCAACGCCCCGTCGATCAGCACCAGCCCGGCGGGGTCGGCGATCAGGAACGACGACAGCCCCGCCGTCCCGACATAATAAACGTTGCCGACGATACGGAACGGCTCCGCGGGCGCATTCCACAGCCGCCGCTGCGCGGCATCCTGCGCCCCGACCGGTGGTGCGACCGAAAGGCTCGCCAGTGCGGCGGCGAAAATGGCGAGATGCTTCATCGTCTGTTCCATGACATGGCCGCGACCGACCGCATATCCGCCGGATCGCGACCATACTCAAGGCTGCCGCGCAGGCAGCAGATCGTCATTGCGAGCGCAGCGAAGCGATCCATGGCGTCCTGGGCCGACCCTGGATTGCTCCGCTGCGCTCGCAATGACGATCGTGGGGTGACGTCCGGTCTTTTTCCGTCGGTGCAATACACATCACCCTTGCACCCGTGCGGAGGTTCGCCTTCGACGGCATGGATCGCTCGCCCTAACCCACATTGTACTGCTCGGGCTGGTGGTAGCGCATCCCCACCAGCCTGCCGGACAGAGCGAAGCGGTAGCGCCCACGGGATCCCCGTCCCGGAATGACACACGTCCGCCGTCGCCTGCAGCCATAGGACGACCTCCACCGTGCCTCGTGGAGAGCATAGTCAGGGTCACCGCTCGGGCCTCTCGAACCGTCATCGCGAGCGCCGCGAAGCAATCCCGGTCGTCCTAAACCCGGCTCTGGATTGGTTCGCGGCGCTCGCGATGACGGCCGATCAGTCGCGGCGTCGCTGTAGCGCGCGGCGTCGCACCTCGCGCCCGCCATCGAATCGCGCCACGCGGAACGGCATGACCGTCGCGGGCACGAGCCAAGGGTGACGGTCGCCCGGCGTTCGCACGGTGCGCACCCGGCCACCGGCGAACGTCACCGCGACGCCGCCGGTCGTACGCAGCATCGCCGCATCGAGCTTCAGCCAGCGCGGGATGCAGCCCCGCGGCAGGCGGCGTTCGCTCACCACGATATCAGCCGAGCGGCACGCGGCCACCAGCGTCCGCCACGCAACCGGATAGCCGCTGCGCGTCGCCAGCACCCGCCACGCCCGCCCTTCCGCACGCACATCGACGGCGCACGCATCCGGCGTACAGCGCGCCGCCGCCTGATCCGCCAGCAACGCCGGTTCACCGTCGATCCCGCCATTCTCGGCCAGCATCGTGCGCGTATAGTCCCCGGCCCGATCGCGCAGCAGCGCCAGCCCGCCATCCACCCGCACCGCCAGATGCCGCCCGTCGCCTGTCACCAGCAGGTCGGGCGCGGGGGTCAGCACCGCCCAGGATGCCCCCACCGCCAGCGGCAGCCAGCCGAACCACCGCACGCGCGTCCGCCACAGCGCCAGCCACAGCCCGCCCGCGACCATCGTCCCGAATGCGGCGACCGGCATCGACGGCAGCGCCACCGACGCGCCCGGCGCATTCGCCACTAGATGGGCGAGACCGAGCAAGATTTGCAACGCGAGGTCGGTCAGCCACCACAAAGGCGCGCCGAGCCCGACCGTGTCGAACAGCAACGCCGCCGCGTCCAGCGGCATGACGACGAAGGTGGTCAGCGGGATCGCGACGATGTTCGCCGCCGCGCCGTACAGGCCCGCCTTGTGGAAATGATAGACCGCGATCGGCATCAGCGCCGCCTCGACCACCAGCCCGGTCAGCAGCAGCGATCCCAGCCCCCGCACCAGGCGCAACCCCCACCCCTCTTCCCGCGGCGCGAACCAGTCCTGCACGGCGGGATGCTCGTGCAGCGCGACGATCGCGGCGATCGCGGCGAAGGACAGCTGGAAACTCGCGCCGACCAGCGCCTCGGGCCAGGCGAGCAGCACGATCATCGCGCCCGCTGCGACCAGCCGCAGCGTCATCGCCTCGCGTCCCATCGTCAGCGCGACGAGCACGAGCAGCGACGCGACGCACGACCGGATCGTCGGCACCTGGCTGCCGGTCAGCAACGTATAGCCGATCGCCGCCAGCGCGCCCGCCGCGGCCGCGACCAGCGGCAGGCGAAGACGGATCGCCAGCCACGGCGACAGCGCCAGCAGCCGCAGGACGAGCAGCATCGTCGCCGCCACCACCGCGGTGATGTGCAGGCCGCTCACCGACAGCAGATGGGCGAGGCCGGCGCGGCGCATCGCCTCCGAATCGACCGACGCGATCGCGCCCTCGTCGCCGGTGGCGAGCGCCGCCGCGATGCCGCCGCGGCTGCCGTCGAGCCGCGACGTGATATGCGCGGTCAGCCGCGTCCGCAGCCCGCCCTGCCCCGCGCCGGGAGCGATCACCGTGACCGGCGCGAAGCCGCGGCCGGTCGCACCGATTCCGGCGAACCAGGCGACGCGTGCGAAATCGTGCGCACCCGGCACCGCAGCCGCGGGCGGCGGCATCAGTCGGGCGCGCAGGCCGATCCGCGCGCCCTCGCCCGCTCCCACGGGCGCGTCGCCGGTCGCCAGATTGACCCGCACCCGCCGCGGCAGGCCAGCCCCGGCATCGGGCAACAGCGTCAGCCGCACGCGGTCGCGGGCGGCCAGCGGCTCGACCCGCTCGACGGTGGCGGTGAAGGCGACGACGACCGGCCGCGCGAGGACAGGCGCCGCGACCCGGTCCGCCCGCCACCAGACGAGCGCGATACCGCCCGCACAAAGGAGGCCGCCGATGGCCAGTATCCGCGCCAGCCGCCCGCCGGTGCCGGTCGCCATACCGCCGAGCCCGACGGCGACGCATGACAGCATCGCCGACAGCCAGCCGCGCGCATCGGGCAGCAGGAACCAGATCGCGATGCCGCCACCGAAGGCGACCGGCGCCCACAGGACGATCTGGTCGCGCTCCGCCTCCAGCCATGCTTCGATACCGTCGCGCAACCCGCGGTGCGCGCGCGGGATTTGAAGGCGCACCGAGCGCGTGCTAGGGGCCGCGGCGGCTGGACTGGCCATCACATTTCGAACCTTGGGAGCACGCGCGGTTGGGCGCAACTGACAATCTCGGCACCGACCAGGCTGCGGCCCCGGCGTCATCCGATACGAATGGCATCGTCACGCGCTTCGCGCCGTCGCCGACCGGCTATCTGCATCTGGGCGGCGCGCGGACCGCGCTGTTCAACTGGCTGTTCGCGCGCCATCACGGCGGCAAGTTCCTGTTGCGGATCGAGGACACCGATCGCGCCCGTTCGACGCAGCCGGCGATCGATGCGATCCTGTCGGGCCTCACTTGGCTCGGCATCGACTGGGACGGCGAGGCCGTCTTCCAGTTCGCGCGCGCCGACCGCCATGCCGAGGTCGCGCACCAGATGGTGGCGAACGGCCATGCCTATCGCTGCTACATGACGCAGGACGAGATTGCGGCGCAGCGTGCCGAGGCGCAGGCGGCGAAGAAGCCGCTGCGAATCCGCAGCCCGTGGCGCGATGCCGACCCGGCGACCGCGCCGTCCGGCCAGCCGTTCGTCGTCCGCCTCAAGGCCCCACGCGAGGGCGCAACGACGATTGCCGACCGCGTGCAGGGTTCGGTGACGGTCCAGAATGCCGAACTCGACGACCTCATTCTGCTGCGCTCCGACGGCACGCCGACCTATATGCTCGCGGTGGTGGTCGACGATCACGACATGGGCGTGACCCACGTCATCCGCGGCGACGACCATCTCAACAACGCCTTCCGTCAGCTGCCGATCTACACGGCGAACGGCTGGCCCGAGCCGGTCTATGCGCACATCCCGCTGATCCATGGCACCGACGGCGCCAAGCTGTCGAAGCGCCACGGCGCGGTCGGGATCGAGGCCTATCGCGACGAACTCGGCATCCTGCCGGAGGCGTTCGACAATTACCTGCTGCGCCTCGGCTGGGGCCATGGCGACGACGAGATCATCAGCCGCGAACAGGCGACCGAATGGTTCGACCTCGCCGGCGTCGGCAAGAGCCCGTCCCGCTTCGACCTCAAGAAGCTCGAAAACCTGAACGGCCATTACATCCGCGCCGCAGACGATGCCCGCCTTGCCGGCCTGGTCGCGGCCATCGGCGGCTATCCGGATACGGACCTGCTGACCCGTGCGATGCCGGTGCTGAAGGCCCGTGCCGCCAACTTGAACGAATTGAGCGAGGGTGCGCGCTTCCTGTTCGCGGTCCGCCCGCTCGATATGGATCAGCCCGCTCTGGACCTGCTCGGCGGCGACGCACCCCGCGTTCTCGCTGCACTGCACGCCGCGCTTGACGCGGTGCAGCAGTGGGATCAGGAGGCGATCGAAGCAGCGGTACGGCAGGTGGCCGACAGCCAGGGCGTCAAGCTCGGCCAGGTCGCCCAGCCGCTCCGCGCCGCTCTCACCGGGCGCAAGACATCGCCCGGCATCTTCGACGTGCTCGCGCTTCTCGGCAAAGAGGAAAGCCTCGGCCGGATCGCGGACAAAATGGCAGCCTGATAGGAAGGACAACGACATGACCGAAGCCGCCAAAGTTTCCCTGGATGGCAAGGACCTCGAATATCCGGTCATGTCCGGCTCTGTCGGGCCCGACGTCGTCGATATCCGCAAATTCTACGCGCAGACGGGGTCGTTCACCTACGATCCGGGCTTCACCTCGACCGCGTCGTGCCAGTCGGCGCTGACCTATATCGACGGCGACGAAGGCGTGCTGCTGCACCGCGGCTATCCGATCGGCGAACTGGCCGAGAATTCGAGCTTCATGGAGGTCGCCTATCTGCTGCTCAACGGCGAACTGCCGTCGGCGGACGAGCTGAGCGGGTTCAACAACACGATCACGCGCCATACGATGGTGCACGAACAGCTTGCGGCCTTCTTCCGCGGCTTCCGTCGCGACGCGCATCCGATGGCGATCATGTGCGGCGTCGTCGGTGCGCTGTCGGCCTTCTATCACGATTCCACCGACATCCACGATCCGGTGCAGCGCACGATCGCGTCGCATCGCCTGATCGCGAAGATCCCGACGATCGCGGCGATGGCCTACAAGTACAGCGTCGGCCAGCCGTTCCTGTATCCGGACAATTCGCTCAGCTACACCGGCAACTTCCTGCGCATGACGTTCGGCGTCCCCGCCGAGCAATATGAGGTCAATCCGGCGGTCGAGAAGGCGATGGACCGGATCTTCATCCTCCATGCCGACCACGAACAGAATGCCTCCACCTCGACCGTGCGTCTCGCCGGGTCGTCGGGCGCCAATCCGTTCGCCTGCATCGCGGCGGGCATCGCCTGCCTCTGGGGTCCGGCGCACGGCGGCGCGAACGAGGCGGCGCTCAACATGCTGCGCGAGATCGGCACGCCCGAGCGCATTCCGGAATATATCGCCCGCGCCAAGGACAAGAACGATCCGTTCCGCCTGATGGGCTTCGGCCATCGCGTCTACAAGAACTACGATCCGCGCGCGACCGTGATGCAGAAGACGGTGCGCGAGGTGTTCGACGCGCTGAAGGTCAACGATCCGCTGTTCGACACCGCGCTGCGGCTGGAAGAGCTGGCGCTCAACGACGAATATTTCATCGAGAAGAAGCTGTTCCCGAACGTCGATTTCTATTCGGGCGTGATCCTGTCGGCGATCGGCTTCCCGACCGAGATGTTCACGGTGTTGTTCGCCCTCGCCCGTACCGTCGGCTGGGTCGCGCAGTGGAACGAGATGATTACCGATCCCGACCAGAAGATCGGCCGTCCGCGCCAGCTGTACACCGGCCCGACGCAGCGGTCCTACGTTCCGGTCGAGCAGCGCTGATGCGCCGCGCCCGGCCGGTCCTGCTCTCCGTTGGCGTCCTCCTGACGCTGATGGGGATGCTCTGGATCGCCCAGGGCCTCGGCTACGTCCACTGGCCGCAGTCGAGCTTCATGCTCGACCAGCGGCCATGGGCGGACCGCGGCGCGGCACTGGCGGTCGCCGGACTGCTGCTGATCCTCGTCGCGCGGCGGATGCGCCGCTAGCGGCGGCACCGCTCCCGCCCGAAGACCTCAGACCGGACCTCAGACCGGCAGCGTCAGCGTGAACCGCGCACCGTCGCCGGGCATGCTCTCCACCGTCAGATCGCCGCCCATCGCGCGCGCCAGTCGCCGCGCGATATAGAGGCCGAGGCCGTTGCCGCCCGCCTCCGACGGATCGACCCGCTCGAACTTCTCGAAGATGCGTGCCTGATCCTCCGGTGCGATGCCCTTGCCCTGATCTGCGACGATCGCCTCGGCCCGGTCGCCGAGCCGGGTCGCAGTAACGGTGACCACGCCGCCTTCGGGCGAATAGCGGACGGCATTGCCGATCAGATTGACCATGATCTGCAGCGCCCGGCGGAAATCCCCCGAGGCGTCGACGCGCAGGTCGGGCAACGGCCGCGCGATGGCGACGCCGGCGTTGCCGGCCCGCACCGCGAGCAGACCCGCGGCCCGGCGCGCGACATCGGCCAGATCGACCGCTTCGGGGACCAGCGCGAAATCCTCGCACTCGACCGCCTGCAGGTCGACCAGATCGTCGACCAGCCCGAGCAGATGCCGCCCGGCATTGGCGATGTCGGAGGCATACGCGACGTAATCCTGCTGGACGGGCCCCTCCGCCTCGGCATGGATCGTGTCGGCATGCGCGATGATCCGCGCGAGCGGCCCGCGCAGGGCCTTGTCGAGGCCGCCGGTGAACGCGGCGGAAATCGCGGGAGCGGACGGCTCGGTCAGCGTCGGCACGTTGGCGGCACGGGCGATGCCCGAGAGGCCGGCGAACTCGCCGCTCGCATCCTGTCTGACCTGCGCGGTCAGCAGCATCGGCGCGCCATCCGGGCGCAGCGTCGCGCGTTGCTCGCGCAGCGCCTTGCGCTGGGCGACCGCGGCGAGGATCGGCAGCGCGCCATCGCCCGCCGCATCCAGTGCGAAGAGGGCGGTCAGGGGCTGTCCGAGCAGTGAGAAGGCGTCGATGCCGAGCCGCCGCGCGGGATCGATCGCGACGAAGGTCAGGCGCAACGCGCCATCGGTTTCCCACATCAGATCGCCATCCTCGACCAGCGGCGCGGCCGGAGCCGTCGCGACGAAGCGGGGGCGCACCTCGCGCCAGCCGCTCACCGCCATGCGCAGGCCGTCGCCCTCGGGCTGCACGCGCACCCACAGGTCGAGGTCCGTGTCGAGATCGGCAACGGTCACGCCGCGCGACACGAGGATGCCGAGCCGCCGTGCCAGTCGCGCCACCGTCGCGAGTTGCGGGATCGCCAGCATCGCGCCCGGCGCCCCGCCGGCATTGTCGTTGAGCGCCATCAGTGCCGGGTCGGCGGTGAGCAGACGCCCGTCGGAATCCAGCGTCGCGTGACTGACCGGCAGGTCGGGAATGCCGTCCGCCCTCATCGCATCGCCTCCCGCGCGAGGGCGTCGATCGCCAGCCGCAGGTCGTGGTGCAGCGTCAGCGGGGCCAGCGCCGATCGCGCCGCCTCCGGCGCAATCGCGGCGATCGCATCGAGATCGTCGGCGAAGCGCTCGATATCGCGGCGCGGATCGGCATCGGCGAGTGCCAGCGCGATGCGCGCGATCGTCTGCCGGTCGAGATCGGCCGCGCGGAGCGCGAGCCACAGCCGGTCGCCTTCGGGTTCGAGCACGATCGCCCGCGCGCCGGTGAAATCGAGATCGACGGCGCGGCCGAGCACGGCAACGAACAGCAGCAGGCACCGATCGCCGAGCGCGTCGACCAGCAGGCCGCCGAGTTCGTCCGCCCGCGCATCGATCGCCGAGGCGAGGCGCATCGCGATCGCTTCCGGCCGCTGCCCTTCGTCATGCGCGGCGAGACTGCGCTGCGCCGCCTCGACGATCGCGCGATCCACCGCCGGATCTTCGCCACCCGCCGCGACCTGCCCCTCGCGGATCGAGGCGGCGACCCACCAGATCAACTGGTGATGCAATTCTGCCGGCAACAGGCCCTGTTCGGCCGCGGACCGGCGACGGGCCTCCGCGGCGAGCAGCGCGCGCGCCGCGGCCGCGACGACGCCATCGTCGACCTCGGCGAGGCGGACCAGCAGGCTCGCCTGCTCGCGCGCGGCGGCGGCGGGCGGCAGTTCGGCGGCGATCCGCTCGCACCGGACCTGCGCGATCAGTTCGTCCATCAGCTGCCGGTCGCGCAACAGGCCGGCGCGCGACAGGCGCCGCATCACGTCCTCATGCCCGCGCAGCAGCCGCTCCGCCTGCACGTCCGCGCCGTGCGCCGACAGCACGCGGGCGCCGTGGCGGCGGATCGCGGTTTCGATCCCCTGCACCACCGCAGCGAGCACGCGTCCCAGATCGATCCGGGTGCGTTCGTCGAGGCGGCCATCATCCGCGAGGAAGAAATCGGCGATCGCCCCGGTCAGGCGCGCGTCCGCCAGCCCGCCGAGCCGGCGTGCAGCGGTAATGCGTGTGCCGAGCGCCTCGCGCTCCGCCTGTTCCGGTCCGACCGACATGGCCTGACGACTACCCTTCCATCATTAAGACAGCGCTAAGGCTCCCGTCGCAATCGTTCGATCGCGGCGGTCAATGTCGCGGCGGCATAGATCGCCGCCAGGCCCAGCCCGGTCACCGGCGCGGCGAACAGCGCGCCCAGCCACGTGCAGCCGAGATAGGCGGGCGCACTGCCCCACCACAACCGGCGCGGCCGCGTGCCCAGCGCGCGCTCACCGAGCACGGCGAGCAGCACGAGCCCAATCCCGAGGATCTCCGCCGCCCGGTCGCCGCTGAACTGCGTCGCCTGAACGCCATAGAGGATCGCCGCGCCCGCCGGCAGCAGCTTCGCCGCCAGATCGAGCAGGCGCTGGCTGGCCGATTCGTCGCGCAGGTCGGCCAGCGCCGCGGCGAGCGACAGACCGAGCGTGGCGAGCAACGCCAGCAGCAGTCCCGACACGGGCTGGTCGAACAGGGTCAGCGCCAGTCCGGCCACGCCGATCGCCCCGGCACCGCCGGCGACCGCGACCACCGGCACCGTCCGCGGCACCAGCAGGGGAATGACGGCACGCGCCAGCGGCGCGGTGACGAACCGTTCGAACCAGCCGTTGCGGCCGGAGATCATCGCCGCCATCACCGTCCGGCCCCGCGCCTCGAGCGCCGCGCCGGCATGGCCGACGCCATGGCCGCCGCGCACCGCCTCCTGCGGGAGCAGCACGTGCACCGCCCGCGCCTGCGAGGCGAGACGGACCAGGGTCGATTGCACGTCATAGTCGCGCGGCATGGCGGCGAGTTCGCCGAGCCGCGCCGGATCGAGCCGGGCGACGCCCGCCCACACCATGCCGCTGCCGACGCGTTCGTACCCGCCGGTCGCCTGATCCTCCGGCATCACCAGCAGCGCGTCGCTGCCCTCGCGCGCCAGCACCGCCAGTACGTCCTCGGTCGTGGTCAGGCCATCGGCGAGCATCAGCACGCGGGCGAGCGGGTGCAGTTTCGCCGCCGCCTCCGCCGCGGTGCGCACCGTGTCGACGGCGACGCCACGCTTGCCGATACGGCTGATCGCGCCAAGCAATTCGGGGGTCAGACGCGCGACGAGGATGACGATCTGAGACGCCCCCGCCGCGATCAGCAGGCGTGCCTGATATTCGATCAGCGTCACGCCACCGAACGGCAGCGTGGCGGTCAACATCGCGGGCCGATCGTCCGCATCGTGCATGGCGAAGAGAAGGCCGGCGAGCATCCCGCCGCTGTTAGGCGGTGATGCGGCCCATGCCTAGGTCATTACGAAGGCTCGCCCGAGCGATCGTGACGATCCGGCGTCAGAGTCGCGCGACGGAGCGCCGCAGCTTCGCCAGCATCGCGCCGTCGTGCGGCAGGTCCGCCGCCTGCGCTGCGAGCGCCATCAGGCGCACCGCACCGAAGCTCGCCGCCAGCCCCTTCATCCGCGCCGCCGCCTCTCGCCATGCGTCGCGCCCGTCGGCCGCCTCCATCGCCGCCAGCGCCCGCTGCGCGCTCTCGACGAACGCCAGCCGCAGCTCCGCGATCAGAGCGGGTTCGTCCCCCACTGCCGCGGCCAGTGCCGCATCGATCGCTCCCGGATCATAAGCCATGACGAGCCTGTAACGCGACGGTGCTTAATCAAGTGTTGCGGTTTCGCTTTATGGTGCGGGCGAAGCCGGTTAAGTTCGCCGCCGAAGAACGGGGGTTCCATGATAATCGACATGCGGGCGGAAGCCGCCGCACACAGCGACGTCCACGATTATGGCGACCATCACGGCATCGCCGGCGCCGATGCGGACGACGGCACGCATGTGTGGACCGAGGCGGTCGAGCCCGAGCCGGGTCGCACCAACGCCTGGATCGCACCGCTGATCGCGGTGCTGGTCTGCGTCGCGTGGCTGGGCGGCATGGCATGGATCGCCCGCGACCAGATCCCCCTGCTCGCCCCCGTCGCGCTGGTGCAGTTCCTCGCGGCACTCGCCGTCGTGCCGGCGCTGGTCGGCATCGCCTACCTGCTCGGCATGCGGACCAGCCGGCGCGAGGCGCGACGGTTCCGCGGCACGGCGCAGGGCATGCGGGCCGAGGCGGCCAATCTCGAACGTACCGTCGCATTGCTGTCCCGCTCGCTCGACGCCAACCGGCGCGAACTCGCCACGCAGATCACCACATTGATGGCGATGGGCGACGGCGCCAGCGAACGGCTGGCGGGAATCGGCCGGGGTCTGTCTGCGGAGATCGGTCAGGCCGACGCGCATGCGGGCGCCCTGTCGCGCGCCGCGGCCGACGCGCAGGGCAGCCTCGGCGTGCTGCTCGCCTCGCTGCCCCGCGCGCATGCGGAGGTGGCGGAGGTCCAGCGCCTGCTCGACGATACCGGCCTGTCGGCGAGTGGCCATGCCGCCGCACTGGAAGCGCAGCTCGCCGCACTCGCCGAACGTGGCCGCGACGCCGATCTGGTCGCGGGCAGTGCCGCGCAGAAGCTCGCGGCGCATATCGCACGGATGGAGGCGACCAGCGAAACCGCCGGCGCACGGCTGGAGGCGGTGACCGGCGACATGTCGTCCGCGGTCGACGCCCTGCTCGGCCGCACCGCCGATGCCGTGGACGAGGCGCGCAAGGGGATTGCGGCACAAGGCGATGCGATGCTCGCGATGCTGCGCGCCAATCAGGCCGCGCTCGACAGCGCCGCGCGCGACAGCGCCGATGCGCTCGCCGAGCGGATCACCGCGGTGGAGGACGTGATCGACCGCGTCACCCTGCGGCTCGAGGGGCAGCGTTCGGCAAGCGATTCGCTGCTCGCCGGGCTCGACGCCGGGATCGGCCGGGTCGAGACGCGGCTTGACACGCTCCACACGCAGGGCGTCGAGCGGTCGCAATTGCTTGCAGCCTCGATCAGTGCGCTCGGCGGCTCGGCCGATGCGATGACCGAGGCGCTGCGTGCCGGCGATGCGATGGCGACGCGGACGATCGGGACGACCGAATCGCTGCTGATCGCGCTCGACGCGGCGGCACGCGAAATCGACGAGACCCTGCCCGACGCGCTGACCCGGCTCGACGCCAAGATCGCCGGTAGCAAACAGGTGGTGATCGCGGCCAAACCGGAGCTGCTCGCGCTGGTCACCGCGGCGGAGAGCACGCATGACGCGATCGAGGCGATCGCCGGCGTGATCGCCGAACAGCGGCGCACGCTCGACCAATTGTCGGGCACCCTGCTCCAGACGCTGACCGACGGCCGCGCCAAGGCGGATGCGCTCGGCATGATGGTCGACGAGACGATCGACCGCACCCACCGCTTCGCCGAGGAGGCCGCGCCGCGGCTGGTCGATGCGCTGCTCCGCGTCCGCGACACCGCCGCGGTGGCGGCGGACAAGGCGCGCGAGACGCTGGCGACCGTCATTCCCGACGCCGCCAGCCAGCTCGAGACGGCAAGCGCGGAGGCGATGCGCCGCGCTACCACCGACACGGTCGAGCGACAGGTGCGCGCGATCGCAGACGCCACCGGTCAGGCCGTCGACGCCGCGACGCGGGCGACCGAACGGCTCTCGCATCAGGTGCAGCAGATCCTCGACCAGACAGCGATCGTCGAAACGCGGATCGAGGATGCACGCACCGAGCGCGACGAGGCCGAACGCGACACCTTCGCGCGCCGTGCCTCCCTGCTGATCGAATCGCTCCACAGCGCCTCGATCGACATCACCAAGGCGTTCGCGCCGGAGGTGTCGGACAGCGCCTGGGCGGCCTATCTCAAGGGCGACCGCGGCGTGTTCACGCGGCGCGCGGTGCGCGTGCTGGAGCCGGGCGACGCCCGCGACATCGCGCGGCTCTACGACGACGACACCGGCTTCCGCGAGGCGGTGAACCGCTACATCCACGATTTCGAGAGCATGCTCCGCACGATCCTCGCCCAGCGCGACGGCTCGCCGCTCAGCGTCACTTTGCTGTCGTCGGACATGGGCAAATTGTACGTGGCGCTCGCCCAGGCGATCGAGCGGCTGCGCTGATCGGACATTACCAGCGGCAACGCCCGGATCGCCGGTCATCCTGAGCCCGCGGGGCGCAACGACCGAGCAGGAAACCCGGATGTCGTATCCGTATTTCATCACCCACCCGGAGGTGGTGGTCGACGCGCAGACGCCCGTCGAACGCTGGCACCTGAGCGCGTCGGGCATCGCGCGGATGCGCACCTTCGCCCACCAGCCGGCACTCTCCGGCGTCCGTGCCATATGGTCCAGCACGGAAACGAAGGCGATCGAGGCGGCCGGCATACTCGCCGCCGCCCTGGGACTCGGCGTGTCCGTCTCCAAGGCGCTCGGCGAGAACGATCGGAGCGCTACCGGTTTTCTGCCGCCGGCCGAATTCAAACAAGTCGCGGATGCGTTCTTCGCAGAACCCGCTGCAAGCGTCCGGGAATGGGAGCGGGCAATCGATGCCCAGGCGCGTGTCCATAACGCCGTGTCGCAGATCGTCTCGGAACATGACGGCGGCGATCTTGCGATCGTCGCACATGGCGCGGTCGGTACTCTGCTCTTCTGTGCGCTGGCGGGAAAGCCCATTGCCCGGACGTTCGACCAGCCCTTCCAGGGGCATTATTGGAAAGCGCCGCTGTCGAGCCTCATACCCGTCAGCGGCTGGCAGCCGATCGCCGCACGATCGTAGTTCCAGCCGGCCCCTCGCGACATGGCCGTCCCGTCATCCCCGACGCGCCTCAGCCGTGGCCGTAGACCGAATCGCGGTTGAACAGGTCGAGCATCTGCGGCGTGACCCAGCCGAACCGGTAGTTGGCGACGAACAGCGCGAACAGCGCCGTCGCCACGATCGTCACGTGTAACGCAAGCCGGCCGAGCCGGAATTCATGCGGCGCGCTTTCGGCCTGGCCGGCGACATAGTCGCCGCCGGCCTCATCCGTGGTGCGGACGCCCCACGGCAGGACGAGAAACACCGAAAACGCCCAGAAGAGGACGTAGATCGCCAGCATCGACGTCCACTTCATGGCGGCGTCAGGCCTCGACGATCAGCACGTCGACGATCGGCTTCTTGCCGGTCCAGCGCGTCGCGATACGACGGACGGCGAGGCGCACGTCCTCGCGACGACGGTCGATCTCCCGCTTCTGACCCTTCAGGGCTTCAGCGGCGGCATCGGCAGCATCCTCGACGAAGGCCGCGCGATCTTCCTCGACCGGCACGCCGTTGACGCGGATCTGCGGCCGGCCGAGCGGCTGGCCGTTGCGCCCGATCGCGACCGCGACCGAGATCTGGCCGTTGATCGCCAGCTTGCGGCGTTCGTTGATCGTCGACCCGTCGGCGGGCAGGATCACGTCGCCGTCCAGCACAAGCCGGCCGACGCCGGCGTTGCCGATCTTCTCGGGCTTGCCCGGAATCAGGCGGATCACGTCGCCATCGCTCTGCACCAGCGACTGCGGCACGCCCTCGGTCAGCGCGAAGCGGGCGTGCTCCATCATATGCCGCATCTCGCCATGCACGGGGATCAGCGTCTGCGGGCGGATCCACTTGTACATCTGCGCGAGTTCGGGGCGACCCGGATGGCCGGAGACGTGGACGTGCGCCTGACGCTCGGTAATCATCACCACACCCTTGCCCGCCAGCGTGTTCTGGATCTTGCCGATCGCGACCTCGTTGCCCGGAATCTGCTTGGACGAGAAGATCACCGTGTCGCCCATGTCGAGCTTGATCGTGTGCGATCCGTCGGCGACGCGGGCAAGCGCGGCGCGCGGTTCGCCCTGGCCGCCGGTGGCGACGATCAGGATCTTGTTCTTGGGCAGGCGCATCGCCGTGTCGGGATCGACCGTGTCGGGGAAGTCGGTCAGATAGCCGGTGGCCTGCGCCACCTTCAGAATCCGGTCGAGCGAGCGGCCGGTAACGCACAATTTGCGCCCCGTCTCGCGCGCGACTTGGCCCAGAGTGTGGAGACGCGCAGCGTTGGAGGCGAAGGTGGTGACGAGCACGCGGCCCTTCGCCTTGGCGACCTGTTCGGCCAGCCCCTGCCGCACCGACGCCTCCGATCCCGAGGCCTCCTTGTTGAAGACGTTGGTCGAATCGCAGACCAGCACGTCGACGCCGGCATCGCCGATCCGCGTCAGATGCTCGGCGCTGACCGGCTTGCCGATCACCGGGGTCGGATCGAGCTTCCAGTCGCCGGTATGGAAGACGCGGCCGGCCTTGGTCTCGATGACGAGCGCATTGGGTTCGGGGATCGAGTGCGACAGTTCGACGAAGCTGACGCCGAACGGGCCGATCTGCACGCCGGCGACGCCGGTGTCCTTGTTCGGCTGGATCACGCGCAGCTTGACGCGGTTGGCGTTGCCTTCCTCTTCCAGCTTGCCGCGGATCAGCCCGGCGGTGAACGGCGTCGCATAGAGCGGCACGCCGAGATCCTCGGCCAGATACGGCAGCGCGCCGATATGATCCTCATGTCCATGGGTCAGGACGATGCCGACGAGGTCGTCGATGCGATCCTCGATGAACGACAGGTCGGGCAGGACGATGTCGATGCCGGGATAGGCCGCGTCGGCGAACGTCACGCCGCAATCGACCATCAGCCATTTGCCGGCATGGCCGTAGAGATTGACGTTCATGCCGATCTCGCCGGAACCGCCGAGGGCGCAGAAGAGAAGCTCGTTGTTCTTAGGTGTCATTTATGTCTTTCAAGGAATATCGTGGCGCCCGCAGGCCGATTGATGGCGCGAGCGCGTCTCATTCGATATGGGCGTTTTGGTACATGATCGCCAGCCCCTGGATAGTGAGGTCCGGCTCGATGACGTCGAACACGTCGGTATGCTGTTCGAAGAGGGTGGCGAGCCCTCCGGTTGCGATGACTTTGGCAGGGCGGCCGATTTCCGCCTTCATCCGCGCGACCAGCCCTTCGATCATCGCGATATAGCCGAAATAGACGCCGATGGCCATCTGGTCGACGGTGTTGCGGCCGATGACGCTGTCGATCGCCGGCGCCTCGATCGCGATGCGCGGCAGCTTGGCCGCAGCGCTGACCAGCGCGTCGAGCGACAGGTTGATGCCGGGCGCGATGATCCCGCCCTTGTAAGCGCCACTATAGTCGCTGACGTCGAAGGTGGTGGCGGTGCCGAAGTCGATGACGATCAGGTCACCATCGTGCAGCGCATGCGCCGCGATCGTGTTCACCGCCCGGTCCGCACCGAGGCTCGCGGGTTCGTCGACGTCGATGGTGATCCCCCATTCGACCGGCGTGCGACCGGCGATCAGCGCCTCCGTCCGGAAATATTTCTGCGCCAGCACCTGAAGGTTGTGGAGCGCGCGGGGCACGACGGTGGCGATGATGACCGCATCGACCTGGCCGCGGTCATAGCCCTCCAGCGCGAGCAGCTGGCTGAGCCAGACCGCATATTCGTCCGCGGTGCGGCGCGGGTCGGTGGCGATGCGCCAGCGCGCCTTGATGGTGCGGCCCTCCACCAGCGCGAACACGACATTGGTGTTGCCGGCATCCACGGCGAGCAGCATCGTCAATCCTTCACAGCAGGAACACGTCGGCGGCGTGAATGACATGCCGTTGCCCCGACGCCAAGCGCAGGATCAGCGCGCCGTCGGCGTCGAGCCCGTCGAACAGGCCGTCATGCGCGCTGCCGTCGGGCATCTGTGCGGTCAGCGCGGTGCCGACGGGATACGCCGCAGCGAGCCATGCGGCGCGTACCACGGCCAGCCCCTCGCCCCGCCAGCGCGCCAGCCAGCGCGCGAAGGCCTCGGCCAGCACCTCGAGGAACGCGTCCGGGGCGACCGGCGCGCCGTGCGCGGCAAGGCTGGTGGCCGGGCGATCGGGCAGGTCGGGGTGGTGGGCCAAATTGACGCCGATTCCGATGACCACCGCGTCGTCGCTGCGTTCGAGCAGGATTCCCGACAGCTTGGCGCCATCGCAGAGCAGGTCGTTCGGCCATTTGAGCTGCGCCGCCACGCCGAACACCGCCACGGCCTCGTGCAGCGCGACCGCAGCGACCAGCGCCAGCGTCGCGGCGGGCGGATCGCTTGGCCTCAGCCGCACGATCGTCGAGGCGGAGAGATTGCCCGGCGGCGCGGTCCACGCCCTGCCCTGCCGCCCGCGCCCGGCGGTCTGGCGTTCGGCGCGGAGCCAGAACCCCTCCTCCGCGCCCTGCCGGGCGAGAAGGAGCATATCCGCGTTGGTCGATCCCGTCTCCGCGACGGTGCGGATCGTCAAATCGCGGGGAACAGCGCGCGGGCGGCTGCCATCGTCCAGCCGCCGAGCAGCGGAATGGCGAGATAGCCGAGCGGCGACACGAAGGCCGCGGTCAGGACGATCAGGCCGCCCTCGACCGGACTGTTGCCCTTGGGGAACGCCGCTGCGGGTTCGTCGAAGTACATCGTCTTGACCACGCGCAGATAATAATAGGCGCCGATCGTCGAGGCGGCGATACCGATCACCGCCAGCGGGAACAGGCCGGCCTTCACCGCCGCGTCGAACACCGCGAACTTCGCGTAGAAGCCGAACAGCGGCGGAATGCCTGCGAGGCTGAACATGAAGATCGCGAGCGCCGCGGCGAGGCCGGGACGGGTCCGCGACATGCCGGACAATGCGACGATCTCCTCGACCGGCTGGCCCTCGTCATCGCGCATCTGCAGCACGACGAGGAACGAGCCGAGCGTCATCGCGACGTAGATCGTCAGATAGACGAGCACACCCGACACGCCGTCCGGCGTTCCCGCGGCGAGGCCGACGAGCGCGAAGCCGACGTTGTTGATCGACGAATAGGCGAGCAGCCGCTTGATGTTGGTCTGGCCGATCGCCGCCACCGCACCCAACACGATCGAGGCGAGCGCGGCGAAGATCACGATCTGGCGCCACTGGTCGGTGGCCGGGCCCATCGCCTCGACCGCGACGCGGACGGCGAGGCCCATCGCCGCCACCTTCGGCGCGGACGCGAAAAAGGCGGTGACCGGCGTCGGCGCGCCCTCATAGACGTCGGGCGTCCACATGTGGAACGGCACCGCCGAAATCTTGAATGCGATCCCGGCGAAGACGAAGACCAGACCGAACAACAGGCCAAGCGAATTGCCCTGCGCATAGGCGGCGGCGATGCCGCCGAACAGCGTGGTGCCCGAGAAGCCGTAGACCAGACTGATGCCGTAGAGCAGGATGCCGCTGGCGAGCGCGCCGAGCACGAAATATTTGAGGCCCGCTTCCGCCGAGCGCGTGTCGCGGCGCATGAAGCTCGCGAGAACATAGGCCGACAGGCTCTGCAATTCGAGCCCGACGTAGAGCGTCAGCAGATCGCTTGCCGACACCATCATGCCCATGCCGGCCGCGGACAGCAGGATCAGCACCGGATATTCCGGACGCAGATCGTCGCCGCTGGTCCGCTGGAAGAAGTCCGGCGCCATCAGGATCGCGACCGCCGCGGCGATGAAGATCAGCACCTTGGCGAAGGCCGCAAAGGCATCGGCCCGGTACAGCCCGTCGAAGGCGGAGCCACCGTAGCTGGCGGGGCCGATCAACGCGACGCCGGCACCGGCAAGGATCGCGACCGCGGTCCAGGACACCGCGCGCGTCGAGGCGGAGCCGCCCCAGGCGGACACCAGCATCAGGGCGACGGCACCCAGTCCGAGGATGACCTCGGGCAGGGTCATGGCGAGATTGGCGGCGTAATCCATCAGTGCGCTTGTCCGTGGGCGGCGGCGTGGGCCGCAGGTAGGGGCTTGCCGGCGGTCGGCTGCGAGTCGGACGGCGGCGTCGCACGGTCGATCCGGGCGAGCAGCACGCCGACATCCTTGCGCATCGGGCTGAGGAAGCTTTCGGGATAGACACCCATCCACAGCGCCACCGCGGCGATCGGCGCGAGCAGCCAGAGTTCGCGATGCGACAGGTCCTGCATCTCGCGCACGTCGTCCGACTTGATCTCGCCGAAGACGACGCGGCGATACAGGTACAGCATATAGGCCGCACCGAGGATGATGCTGGTCGTGCAGAGGAGCGCGATCCAGGTCGACACCTGATAGGTGCCCATCAGCGCCAGGAATTCGGCGACGAAGCCGCTGGTTCCCGGCAGGCCGATCGACGCCATGGTGAAGAACAGGAAGAACAGCGCATAGCGCGGCATGTTGATCGCAAGCCCGCCGTACCGGCTGATCTCGCGCGTATGCAGCCGGTCGTAGATGACGCCGACGCACAGGAACAGCGCGCCCGACACCAGCCCGTGGCTGAGCATCATAATCATCGCGCCCTCGATCCCCTGCCGGTTGAAGGCGAAGAGGCCGATGGTGACGATCGCCATGTGCGCGACCGACGAATAAGCGATGAGCTTCTTCATGTCGGCCTGCACCAGCGCGACGAGGCTGGTGTAGATCACCGCCACCGCCGACAGGCCGAAGATCAGCCAGGTCAGCTCGCCGCTGGCTTCCGGGAACATCGGCAGGCTGAAGCGCAGGAAGCCGTAGCCGCCGAGCTTGAGCAGCACGCCCGCTAGGATCACCGACCCCGCGGTCGGCGCCTGCACGTGCGCATCGGGCAGCCAGGTGTGGACCGGCCACATCGGCATCTTCACCGCGAACGAGGCGAAGAAAGCAAGCCACAGCCAGGTCTGGACGCCGGCCGGGAAGTCATAGGCCTGCAGTGCCGGGATGCTCGACGTACCGGCGGTCTGCGCCATGTAAAGCATCGCGACGAGCATCAGCAGCGAGCCGAGCAGGGTGTACAGGAAGAACTTGTACGACGCGTAGATCCGGTTCGCGCCACCCCAGATGCCGATGATGAGATACATCGGGATCAGGCCGGCTTCGAAGAACAGGTAGAACAGGAACAGGTCCTGCGCCGCGAAGGTGCCGATCATCAGCGTTTCCGTCAGCAGGAACGCCGCCATATATTCCGGTACACGCTTCTCGATCGCGCGCCAGCTCGCGCCGATACAGATCGGCATCAGGAAGACGCTGAGCATGATGAGCATGAGCGCGAAGCCGTCGATGCCGAGGTCCCAGCCAAAGAAGCCGAGCCGCGGGCCCTGCTCGACGAACTGCCACTGCGCGCCGCCGATGTCGTAATTCGCCCAGAGCAGCACGCCGAGGGCAAAATCGACCAGCGTGGCGGCCAGCGCGACCATGCGCGCGGTCGCCGCGGGGACGAACAGACAGGCGATCGCCGCGACCGCGGGGATCAGCAGCATGATCGAGAGGATGGGCAGCCCGCTCATTGTGCGATCGCCCAGGTGACGACGGCGGTCAGACCGATCAGCATGACGAAGGCATAGGTATAGACATATCCGTTCTGGAGCCGGCCGGCGAGACGGCTGGAGAGCTGCACCACCCAGGCCGAACCGTTCGGTCCGAACCGGTCGATCGTCTGCTCGTCACCCCGGTGCCACAACAGGCGGCCGATGGCGAAGGCGGGACGGACGAAGATCAGGTGATAGAGCTCGTCGAAATAATATTTGTGGACGAGGAAGCGGTACAGGACGCGGAACTGGTCCGCGACCGCGGCCGGGAAGCGCGGCGCCTTGATATAGGCATACCATGCCGTGCCGAGGCCGAGCAGCATCGCGATCGTCGCCGACAGTTTGATGATCGTCGGCACCTCATGCATCGCATGCATCAGATGCTCGCGGAAGGCGATGTCGCCCTTCCAGAAGGTCTCGCCCGCTTCCGGCTCGATGAAATAGCCGTGGAAGACGAAGCCCGCCGCGATCGCGCCGATCGAGAGGAGGATCAACGGCACCAACATCGGCCACGGGCTCTCGTGCGGATGATAGCCGCCGGTGCCCGCGGGCAAATCCTGTTGCGACGCGCCATGCGTCGAGGGATGATCGCCGCCGTCCTCGGCCTTCGCCGGATTGGCGTGCGTCTCGTCGGCGTGATGCGCGTCATGGCCGTGATCGGCATGACTGTGATCGTCATGGCCGTGGCCATGCGCATCGTGCAGCGCGTGCTGGATATGCTCCGACGCGGCCCAGCGCGGCTTGCCCCAGAAGGTCAGGAACATCAGCCGCCACGAATAGAAGCTGGTGATGAGCGCGACGAGCACGCCGACGAACCACACGCCGGGTTCGCCCGCCGCCCAGCCGGCCTCGATGATCGCATCCTTCGAATGGAAGCCTGCGAACCCGATGCCGAGCGGGTTGCCGAACACCGCGGGCAGGCCGACGCCGGTGATCGCCAGCGTCCCCATCATCATGCCCCAGAAGGTCAGCGGAATGCTTTTCCTCAAGCCCCCGTAATAGCGCATGTCCTGCTCGTGATGCATCGCATGGATCACCGAACCGGCGCCGAGGAACAGCAGCGCCTTGAAGAAGGCGTGCGTGAATAGGTGGAACATCGCCGCGCCATAGGCACCGACGCCCGCGGCGAAGAACATGTAGCCGAGCTGCGAACAGGTCGAATAGGCGATGACGCGCTTGATGTCGGTCTGCACCATGCCGACCGTCGCGGCGAACAGGCAGGTCGCCGCGCCGACGAACATCACGACATGCAGCGCGGCCGGCGAGGTTTCGAACATCGGCGACAGGCGGCAGACCATGAAGACGCCGGCGGTGACCATCGTCGCGGCGTGGATCAGCGCCGACACCGGGGTCGGGCCCTCCATCGCGTCGGGCAGCCAGGTGTGCAGGCCGAGCTGCGCCGACTTGCCCATCGCGCCGACGAACAGCAGCAGGCACAGCACGGTCATCGTATCGACGCGCATGCCGAGGAAGCCGATCGTCGATCCGGTCATGCCCGGCGCGGCGGCGAGGATCGCGGGGATCGAGACGGTACCGAACACCAGGAACGTGCCGAAGATGCCGAGCATGAAGCCGAGATCGCCGACGCGATTGACGACGAACGCCTTGATCGCGGCGGCATTGGCCGAGGGTTTGCGGAACCAGAAGCCGATCAGCAGGTAGCTGGCGAGGCCGACGCCTTCCCAGCCGAAGAACATCTGCACCAGCGTGTCGGCCGTCACGAGCATCAGCATCGCGAAGGTGAACAGCGACAGATAGGCGAAGAAGCGCGGCTGATCCGGGTCCTCGCTCATATAGCCCCAGCTATAGAGGTGGACGAGCGCCGACACGCTGGTGATGACCACCAGCATGATCGCGGTCAGCTGATCGACGCGCAGGCTCCAGTCGACCGCCATGTCGCCGCTGACGATCCAGGTCAGCACTGGTACGACGGTCGCCGTATTCGTGCCGGCAAGGAAGCCGAGGAAGATCGGCCACGACAGCAGGCACGATGCGAACAGGGCGCCGGTCGTGATGACCTTCGCCGGGACACAGCCGATCGCCTTGTTACCGAGCCCGGCGACGATGGCGGCGAGCAGCGGCAGGAATACGATGAAGAGGATGGAGGTCACCGGTGTTTAGCCCTTCATCCGATTGACGTCGTCGACCGCGATGGTGCCGCGGCCACGGAAATAGATCACCAGGATCGCCAGCCCGATCGCCGCCTCGCCGGCGGCGACGGTCAACACGAACATCGCGAAGATCTGGCCGACCAGGTCGTGGAGATACGCGGAGAAGGCGACGAGGTTGAGGTTCACCGCGAGCAGGATCAGTTCGATCGCCATCAGGATGACGATCAGGTTCTTCCGGTTGAGGAAGATGCCGAGCACGCCCATCGTGAACAGCACCGCCGCGACGACGAGATAATGGGTAAGACCGATCACAGCTGGACCCCCTGACCGACCGGCGGCTGGACGTTGCGCGTCGCATCCTCGGGACGGCGCGCGATCTGACGGGATGGCGACTGCGCGCGCACCCCGCCACGCTGGCGATGCGTCAGCACGATCGCACCGATCATCGCGACGAGCAGGACGAAGCCCGCTGCCTCGAACACGAAGAGATAGCGCGTGTAGAGCAGCTGCCCCATCGCCTGCACGTTCGGCACCGCCGTATCGATCGGCGCGATACGCTGGCTGATCTTGAGGCCGCCCGCGCTCCAGGCGCCGATGCCGATCAGAATCTCCGCCGCCAGCGCCACCGCAAGCGCAAGGCCCAGAGCGGCATATTGCGCGACGCCGGCGCGCAGCTGCGCGACCTCGATGTCCAGCATCATGACGACGAACAGGAACAGCACCGCGACGGCGCCGACATAGACGATGACGAGCAGCATCGCGATGAATTCCGCACCGACGAGCACCATCAGCCCCGCGGCGTTGAAGAACGCGAGGATCAGCCACATCACCGAATGCACCGGATTGCGCGACGAGATCGTCATCGCGCCCGATCCGATCACCACGATGGCGAACAGGTAAAAGGCAATTGCCTGAATCACGATTGGGTCGGCCCCCTAAGCCCTGAATCGAGTGCGGCGCGCATTAACGGTAGGGCGCATCGGCGGCAAGGTTCGCCGCGATCGCGCTTTCCCAGCGGTCACCGTTATCGAGCAGCTTCGCCTTGTCGTAGATGAGCTCCTCGCGGGTTTCGGTCGCATATTCGTAGTTCGGCCCCTCGACGATCGCGTCGACCGGGCATGCTTCCTGACACAGGCCGCAATAGATGCACTTGGTCATGTCGATGTCGTAGCGTGTCGTGCGGCGGCTGCCGTCGTCGCGCGGTTCGGCCTCGATCGTGATCGCCTGCGCCGGGCACACCGCCTCGCACAGTTTGCATGCGATGCAGCGTTCCTCGCCGTTCGGATAGCGACGCAGGGCATGCTCGCCGCGGAAGCGCGGGCTGATCGGGTTGCGTTCGTACGGGTAGTTGATCGTCGCCTTGGGCTTGAAGAAATACCGCAGCGTGAGGGCGTGCGCCTTCACGAACTCCCACAGCGTGAACGACTTGATGATCTGTGCGACGCTCAAGACCCAAACCCCAATATTCGATCGATCGATACGACCGTCAATCCGATGACGACGCCGCCAAGCGTACGCCGGTACACTGCCTGCGGGTCAAACCCGCGATGCGAAAGCCAGGTGGAGACGTGGCTCACAGCCCGACCCGCATCCACATCAGGACGCCCGACACCAGAAACACCCAGAACAGCGACAGCGGCAGGAAGATCTTCCACCCCAGCCGCATCAGCTGGTCGTAGCGGTAGCGCGGTACGGTCGCCTTCACCCAGCTGAACACGAAGAAGAAGAACAGGATCTTCGCGAACAGCCAGATGATGCCCGGCACGTAATAGAGCGGCGCCCAGTCGATCGGCGGCAGCCACCCGCCCCAGAACAGCGTCGCGTTGAGCGCGCACATCAGCAGCACGTTGGCATATTCGCCGAGCCAGAAGAGCGCGAAGCTCATCGAGCTGTATTCGGTCTGGTAACCCGCGACGAGTTCCGATTCCGCCTCGGTCAGGTCGAACGGCGCGCGGCCGGTTTCGGCCATGCCGGAGATCAGGAAGACGATGCTCATCGGGAACAGCAGCGGGTTGAAGCCGAAGCCGTTGACCGGCAGCCACGAATAGATCGCCTTCTGCGCCATGACGATGGCGGACAGGTTGAACGTCCCCGCCCAGAGCACGACGGTGATGAGGACGAAGCCGAGCGCGACCTCGTAGCTGACCATCTGCGCCGCGGCGCGCAGCGCGGAATAGAAGGGATATTTCGAGTTCGACGCCCATCCCGACAGGATGATGCCGTAGACGCCGAGCGACGACGCCGCGAGCACGTAGAGCAGGCCGACGTTGATGTCGGCGAGCACCACGCCCGCACCGAAGGGGATCACCGCCCAGACGATCAGCGCGACGGTGAAGGTGATGATCGGCGCCATCAGGAACAGGCCGCGGTTGGCGGCGGCGGGGACGATGGTCTCCTGCAGGAACACCTTGAGCCCGTCGGCGAACGACTGGAGAAGACCAAACGGCCCGACCACGTTCGGGCCCCGGCGCAGCGCCATCGCCGCCCAGATCTTGCGATCGGCGTAGATTATCATTGCCACCGCCAGCATCAGCGGCAGCGCGATCACGAGGATGCCGACGATCGTCGCGGTGAACCACGCCCATTCGTAGGACATGCCGACGGTGGAATTGAAGAAGTCGGTCACTCCGCGGCCTCCGCGAACGTCTCGCCATGGACCAGTTCCGCCGAACAGCGCTGCATCGTCGGCGACGCCCGGCAGATGGCGTTGGTCAGATAGAAATCCTTGATCGGATAGCCCGACAGGCTGCCCTGCCCGGCCGCGTCGAGCGCCGGCGGGTTCCAGTCGAAGCTGGCCAGACCCGGCGCGCGCAGCGCCGGCACGTCCGCGCCCATCGCCTCGCGCAGCCCGGCAAGGCTGTCGAACGGCAGCGTGTGGCCAAGCACGTCGGACAGCGCACGCAGGATCGCCCAATCCTCGCGCGCGTCGCCCGGTGCGAACACCGCACGCTCGCCGCGCTGGACGCGCCCCTCGAGATTGACCCAGGTGCCGGACTTTTCGGCATAGGTCGAACCCGGCAGGATCACGTCGGCATGGTGCGCGCCCGTGTCGCCATGATGGCCGATATAGACCTTTAACCCGGCGAAACGGCCGTAATCGACCTCGTCGGCGCCGAGGAAGAAGGTGACGCCGGCGCCGGTCAGGTCGGCGATGCCGCCCTTCTGCGCATAGCCCAGCATCAGCCCGCCCATGCGGCTCGCCGCCATATGGACGACGTTGAAGCCGTTCCAGCCCTCGCGGACGAGGTTGAACTGCCGCGCGAAGGCCAGCGCGGCGCCATGGCCGCCCTTCAGCGCGCCACCACCGACGATGACCATCGGCTTGCTCGCGTCGGTGAACCGCTGCGCGGCCGCCTCCGGCAGGTTGCCGAGCAGCGACAGATCCTCACCGAGCCATTCGACCTTGTAGGTCAGCTCGGTTTCCGGCCCGATCGCGAAGACCTTCGCGCCCTTCTTGATCGCCTTGCGGATGCGGGTGTTCACCAGCGGCGCTTCCCAGCGCAGGTTGGTGCCGACCAGCAGGATCGCGTCCGCCTCCTCGACGCCGGCGATCGTCGTGTTGAAATTCACCGCGGCGAGGCTGGACGTGTCGTAATCCATACCCGTCTGCCGCCCCTCGAGCAGCGACGAGCCGAGCTTCGCCAGCAAGGACTTGGCGGCGTACATCGTCTCGCAATCGACGAGGTCGCCGGCGACCGCCGCGACGTTCGAGCCCGCCGCATCGATCTTGGTCTTGATGACGGCGAACGCCTCGTCCCAGCTCACCGGCGCCAGCTTGCCGTCGCGACGCACATAGGGCCGGTCGAGACGGCGACGGACCAGACCATCGACGTGATGGCGGGTCTTGTCCGTCGCCCACTCCTCGTTGACGTCCTCGTTGATGCGGGGAACGCAGCGCAGCACCTGACGGCCGCGGCTGTCGAGGCGAATGTTGGTGCCGACCGCGTCCTGCACGTCGATCGTCAGCGTCTTCTTGAGCTCCCACGGCCGCGCCTCATAGGCGTAGGGCTTGCTGGTCAGCGCGCCGACCGGACACAGGTCGACGACGTTGCCGCTGAGTTCGCTGGTCACCGCCTGTTCGAGATAGGAGGTGATCTGCATGTCCTCGCCGCGGTAGATCGCACCGATCTCCTCGACCCCGGCGACTTCCTCGGCGAAGCGGACGCAGCGCGTGCACTGGATGCAACGGGTCATGATCGTCTTGACGATCGGCCCCATATACTTCTCGGTGACGGCACGCTTGTTCTCGGTGTAGCGGCTATGGCCCTTGCCATAGGCCATCGACTGGTCCTGCAGGTCGCATTCGCCGCCCTGATCGCAGATCGGGCAGTCGAGCGGATGGTTGATGAGCAGGAATTCCATCACGCCTTCGCGCGCGGCCTTCACCATCCGCGTCGTGGTGAACACCTCCTGGTTGTCCGCGGCGGGCAGTGCGCACGAAGCCTGCGGCTTCGGCGGCCCCGGCTTCACCTCGACGAGGCACATGCGGCAATTGCCGGCGATCGACAGCCGCTCGTGATAGCAGAAGCGCGGGATTTCCTTACCCGCGGCTTCGCATGCCTGGAGGACCGTCGCGCCCTGCGGCACCTCGACCTCGATCCCGTCTACCTTCAGCTTGGGCATTATTCAGCAGCTTCCTGCATCGGCGTCAGATCGCCGCCGCTACGTTCGTTGATCCGGCGCTCCAGTTCGGGGCGGAAGTGGCGGATGAGGCCCTGGATCGGCCAGGCCGCCGCATCGCCGAGCGCGCAGATGGTGTGGCCCTCGACCTGCTTGGTCACCTGGTGCAGCGTGTCGATCTCCGCGATGTCGGCATCGCCGGTGCGCAGCCGCTCCATCACGCGCCACATCCAGCCGGTGCCCTCGCGGCACGGCGTGCACTGACCGCAGCTCTCGTGCTTGTAGAAGTAGGAGATGCGGCTGATCGCGCGGACGATGTCGGTCGACTTATCCATGACGATCACCGCCGCGGTGCCGAGGCCGGAGCCGACCGCTTTCAGCCCGTCGAAGTCCATCGGGGCGTCGATGATATCCTTCGCCGGCACCAACGGCACCGACGATCCGCCCGGGATCACCGCGAGCAGATTGTCCCAGCCGCCGCGGATGCCGCCGCAATGCGTCTCGATCAGTTCGCGGAAGGTCAGGCCCATCGCATCCTCGACGACGCAGGGCTTATTCACGTGACCGCTGATCTGGTAGAGCTTGGTACCCTTGTTGTTCTCGCGGCCGAAGCTCGAGAACCACGAGGCACCGCGCCGCAGGATCGTCGGCGCGACCGCGATCGATTCGACGTTGTTGACCGTCGTCGGGCAGCCATAGAGGCCCGCGCCCGCCGGGAACGGCGGCTTGAGCCGCGGCTGACCCTTCTTGCCCTCGAGGCTTTCGAGCATCGCGGTTTCTTCGCCGCAGATGTACGCGCCGGCGCCGCGGTGGACGAAGACGTCGAAGTCATAGCCCGAGCCGCTGGCGTTCTTGCCGATCAGGCCGCGGTCGTACGCCTCGGCGACCGCCGCGAACAGCGTTTCCGCCTCGCGGATATATTCGCCGCGGATGTAGATATAGGCCGCGCGCGCGCGCATCGCATAACCGGCGATCAGCGCACCCTCGATCAGCTTGTGCGGATCGTGGCGGATGATCTCGCGGTCCTTGCACGAACCGGGTTCGGATTCGTCGGCGTTGATGACGAGGAAGTTCGGCCGGTCCGGCTTCGGCTCCTTGGGCATGAACGACCATTTCGTGCCGGTCGGGAAGCCCGCACCGCCACGGCCGCGCAGGCCGCTCGCCTTGATGACGTCGATGATCGCGTCCTGGCCGAGCGCCATCAGCGCCTTGGTATTGTCCCAGTCGCCACGCTTCAACGCCGATTCGAGGTTCCAGGGCTGGAACCCGTAGACGTTGGTGAAGATGCGGTCCTTGTCGGCGAGCATCAGCGTACATCCGTCAGATCGAGGCGGCGCTCGACACGGCCGAGGCGTTCCTCGACGCGGTCGATCCGCGAGTTAATTCCCGCCACCGACATCATCATGCCAGGGAGATGGTCGTCGATCGACGACAGGCGCATCTTCGTTTCCAGATCCTCGACATCCTTTTTGTCGAAGCGCGCATTCAGCCGCCGAAACTGTTCACCGATGAAGTTCAGGATGTCCGCTTCCTCGGCCATTATGCCCACTCGCTCCGGTAATCGTGGTTGGCATCGACCATCGCGGTCAGCGTCGTCGGGCCGCCCTCGGGGCAGCTGGTCTGGCGACCGATCGTCGACCCCGTCTTCGGCTGCTCGCCCTTGGCGAGTGCCTCGAGCACCGCGACGGTGCGGTCATAGTCGAGGTCTTCGTAATTGTCGTCGTTGATCTGGACCATCGGCGCGTTGGCGCAGGTGCCGAGGCATTCGACCTCGGTCAGCGTGAACAGGCCGTCGGGGGTCGTGCCGCCCTTCACCAGCCCGCGGTTCTTGCAGGCGGCGAGGACGTCGTCCGACCCGCGCAGCATGCACGGCGTCGTGCCGCAGACCTGGACGTGATAGCGGCCGACCGGCGCGAGGTTGAACATCGTGTAGAAGGTCGCGACCTCGTACACGCGCATATACGGCACGCCGATCGCGCGCGCGACGAATTCGATCACCGGCACGGGCAGCCAGCCCTGCGTCTGCGTCTCGCTGCCGACCTGCCGCTGCGCGAGGTCGAGGAACGGGATCGATGCCGACTGTTCGCGACCCTTGGGGTAGCGCGACAGGATCTCGTTCGCCTTGCGCTGGTTCTCTTCGTTCCAGGCGAAGCCGCCCCAGCGGGCGCGGGTCTCTGCTTCGTCGGGGATCTGGGGTGCTTCAGCCATCAGCGGTCACATTCACCAAAAACGATATCCATCGCACCGAGGATCGCGGTCGTATCCGCCAGCATGTGGCCCCTGGACATGAAGTCCATCGCCTGCAGGTGGCTGAACGCGGTCGGGCGGATCTTGCAGCGATACGGCTTGTTCGAACCGTCGGAGACGAGGAACACGCCGAATTCGCCCTTCGGGCTCTCGGTCGCGACGTATACCTCGCCGGCGGGGACGTGATAGCCCTCGGTGTAGAGCTTGAAGTGGTGGATGAGCGCTTCCATCGACTGCTTCATCTCGGCGCGCTTGGGCGGCACCACCTTGCGGTCGGTCGAGGCGATCGGCCCCTCCGGCATGTCGCGCAGGCACTGCTTCATGATCCGCGCGGACTGGCGGACCTCCTCGACGCGCACCATGAAGCGATCGTAGCAATCGCCCCTGGTGCCGACCGGAATGTCGAATTCCATCCGGTCGTAAACGTCGTAAGGCTGCGACTTGCGCAGGTCCCACGGGATGCCCGCGGCGCGGATCATCGGACCCGAGAAGCCCCAGGCGATCGCATCTTCGCGGCTCACCGTCGCGATATCGACGTTGCGCTGCTTGAAGATGCGGTTGTCCGCGACGAGGCTGATCGCATCCTCGAACAGGCGCGGCAGGCGCGTGTCGAGCCAGTCGGCGATGTCGGTCAGCAGCTTGAGCGGCACGTCCTGATGGACGCCGCCCGGCCGCATAAAATTGTGGTGCATGCGCGCGCCCGACGCGCGCTCGAAGAAATTGTAGCAATCCTCGCGAATCTCGAAAAGCCACAGGTTCGGCGTCATCGCACCGACGTCCATCACGTGACTGCCGAGGTTGAGCATGTGGTTCGAGATACGCGTCAGCTCGGCGAAGAAGACGCGCAGATACTGGGCGCGGATCGGCACCTCGATATCCAGCAGCTTCTCGATCGCCAGCACGAACGTATGCTCCATGCACATCGGCGAGCAGTAATCGAGACGATCGAAATAGGGGATCGCCTGCGCATAGGTCTTGTATTCGATCAGTTTTTCGGTGCCGCGATGCAGCAGGCCGACGTGCGGGTCGATCCGCTCGATGATCTCGCCGTCCAGCTCCATCACCAGCCGCAGCACGCCGTGCGCCGCCGGATGCTGGGGACCGAAGTTGATCGTATAGTTCGATATGGTGACGTCGCCGGTGGTCGGATCGGCCGCATCGGTGACGTGCATCAGTTCGTCGACATAGTCGCTCACTGGTTCTGTCCTCCGCCCTTGGTCGGAACGACGTCCGAATCCTTGGGCTTATCCTGCCGCTGGTTGCCGGGATCGGGTTCGCCGGCGCCGGTCTGCGCGGTGGTTTCGGTGGTCTTCGGCTCGTTCGTCGCGGCTGCCGGCTGCGATTTCGCGGGCGCGTCGGCCTTGACGATCTCGTCCGCCTTCAGCGGCGTCGGCGCGCCCTTGGCCTCGGGCACCATGCCCTTCTCGTCGCCGGGAAGGACGTATTGCGCACCTTCCCAAGGGCTCTGGAAGTCGAAGTTGCGGAAATCCTGCGCGAGGCTGACCGGCTGGTAGACGACGCGCTTCTGCTCTTCCGAATAGCGCATCTCGACGAAGCCAGAGAGCGGGAAGTCCTTGCGTTGCGGATGGCCGCGGAAGCCGTAATCGGTGAGGATGCGGCGCAGGTCGGCGTTACCGGTGAAAAGCACGCCGTACATGTCGTACACTTCGCGCTCCAGCCAGCCGGCGACCGGCCAGATGCCCGTCACCGACGGCACCGGCTTGACGTCGTCGGTCGCGACATGGACGTGCAGGCGATGGTTGCGCGTCAGCGACAGCAGGCAATAGACCACCTCGAAGCGCTCGGGGCGCTCCGGATAATCGACGCCGGCGATCTCCATCAGCTGCTGATATTCGAGGCCGGGCGTGTCGCGCAGCGCGGTGAGCGCGGTCACGATCGCCTCACGCTCGACATAGAGCGCGACCTCGCCGACCTGGTCGACCGCGCCGATCAGCGCCGCGCCGAGCGCGATCCGCGCGGTTTCGATCGTCTCGCCGTTGAGATCGGCCGCATAGGCGGGAGCGGGCGCCCTCACCGTTCGATGCTCCCGGCGCGGCGGATCTTCCGCTGCAACTGCATGATGCCGTACAGCAACGCCTCCGCGGTCGGCGGGCAGCCGGGCACGTAGATGTCGACCGGCACGACGCGATCGCAGCCGCGCACGACACTGTAGCTATAGTGATAATAGCCGCCACCGTTGGCGCAGCTGCCCATCGAGATGACGTATTTCGGCTCCGACATCTGGTCGTAGACCTTGCGGAGCGCGGGCGCCATCTTGTTGCACAGCGTGCCCGCGACGATCATCACGTCCGACTGGCGCGGCGACGCACGCGGCGCGGCGCCGAAGCGTTCGAGATCGTAGCGCGGCATGTTGACGTGGATCATCTCGACCGCGCAGCAGGCGAGGCCGAAGGTCATCCACCACAGCGAGCCGGTACGCGCCCACTGGAACAGCTCCTCGGTCGAGGTGACGAGGAAGCCCTTGTCGGTCAGCTCGCCGTTCAGGCTATCGAAAAACCCCTGATCGGGCGGCACCAGCGACGTGGCGGTGGCCGGGCGATCGAGTTCGACGGGTCCGGACATGGGTGTCATTCCCAATCCAACGCTCCCTTTTTCCAGGCGTAGACAAGGCCCAAGGCCAATTCGCCGATGAAGATCATCATCGAAATCCAGGCGCTCCAGCCGATGCTAAACACCGATACGGCCCACGGATAGAGGAACGCGGCCTCGAGATCGAAGATGATGAACAGGATGGCGACGAGATAGAATCGCACGTCGAACTGGCTGCGCGGGTCCTCGAACGCGGGGAAGCCGCATTCATATTCCGACAGCTTCTGTTCGTTCGGCTTGTCGGCGCCGGTCAGGCGGGCGACGACCATGGGCAGGAACACGAACGTGCTCGACAGCGCCAGGGCGATGCCCAGGAACAGCAGGATTGGCAGGTATTGCGACAGATCGACCAATGGGCTTCTCGCAGGTGCGAAGGATATGGGGTCGCTTTAGGCCCGTGGGGTGGCACGGGCAAGGCCGGGAGGGTGTGAGAATCACTCGCAATTAAGCGGGAGTGAATGACTTAGCCCGGCTTCCCCCTGCCCTCACCCCTGCACCGGCTTCGCCGCACGGGTGAGGGCACAGGACGTCTGCGTCAGCGCAGCGCGCCGGCCACCAGCTTGTGCAGCTTGACGTGCAGGCCGTCGTTGGCGGCGAGGAATTCGTTGCGCTCCATCGCGCGATCGGCACCGCGGAAATCGGTGACATAACCGCCGGCCTCCTTGACCAGCAGCATGCCGGCCGCGGTGTCCCAGGGCTTCAGGCCCGATTCCCAATAGCCGTCGAAGCGACCGGCGGCGACCCAGGCGAGGTCGAGCGCCGCCGCGCCGAAGCGACGGATGCCGGCGACTTCGGGGGCGATCGCGCCGAAGATACGGCTCCACTGGACGAAATCGCCATGGCCGAGGAACGGGATGCCGGTGGCGATCAGCGCCTCCGACAGGTCACGCCGCCCCGAGACGCGCAGCCGCTGGTCGGTGAGCCATGCCCCCCGGCCCTTCTCAGCCCAGAAGCTCTCGTCGGTAAGCGGTTGGTAGACGAGGCCGGTGGTGATCTCGCGCTTGCCCGACGGCGTCGGCTCCTCGACCGCGATCGAGATCGCGAAATGCGGCATGCCGTGGAGGAAGTTGGACGTGCCATCGAGCGGATCGATGATGAAGCGCGGCTTGTTCGGATCGCCCGCGACCTCGCCGCCCTCTTCCATCAGGAAGCCCCAGTCGGGGCGGGCACGGCTCAGTTCCTCGTAGAGCGTCTGTTCGGCGCGCTTGTCGGCGATCGAGACGAAGTCCGCCGGCCCCTTGCGGCTGACCTGCAGGTTCTGGACCTCGTTGAAGTCGCGGCGCAGCGCCGTGCCGGCCTTGCGGGCGGCGCGTTCGATGACGGTGAAGAGGCCGGAATGGCTGGGCATGGGATGCTCTCTTTACCCCTCTCCCGTTCGGGAGAGAGTTGCGGGGTCGGTCATGCCACCGGCATGACCTGGATTACACGGGGTGTGATCCACCCCGCAACTGGGCCCGCCGCGGTCAGGCGGTGGGAGGGTGAGGATCGGCGAAGGCCCTGCCCTCGCCCGACCTCGCTGCGCTCGACCACCCCCTCCCGCAGGGAGAGGGATGTTGGCTCAGTCCGCGCGGCGGACGTAGGTCTGTTCGTAGACGTCGACGACGATCTTCGTACCGGCACCGATATGCGGCGGCACCATCACGCGCACGCCATTGTCGAGGATCGCGGGCTTGTAGCTGGACGAGGCGGTCTGCCCCTTCACCACCGCGTCGGCCTCGACGATCATCGCCTCGATCGTGCTCGGCAGCTCGACCGAGATCGGGCGCTCGTCGTACAGCTCGAGCACGACGTCCATGCCGTCCTGCAGGAACGCCGCGGCATCGCCGAGGATGCCGGCGTCGAGCGTGATCTGTTCGTAATTGTCCTTGTCCATGAACGTCAGCGCATCGCCGTCGCGGAACAGGAACTGAAAATCCTTGGTGTCGAGGCGGACGCGCTCGACCGTCTCGGCGGAGCGGAAGCGGACGTTGTTCTTGCGACCGTCGATCAGGTTCTTCATCTCGACCTGCATGTACGCGCCGCCCTTGCCGGGCTGCGTGTGCTGGATCTTGACGGCGCGCCAGATGCCGCCCTCATATTCGATGATGTTGCCGGGACGGATGTCCACGCCGCTGATCTTCATGGTCTGAACCTATAGGAAAGAGCGATTGCGGCGCGCAGGTCAGCGCGCGCCTTGGTGTCGCGTCCTTTATCGTGGCGCGGCGCGGGCGGCAAGCATCGGGTAGGGGTTGACGTCCTCGCCCTGATACCAGCGCTGGTCGGGGCGCATCCGCTGCATGCCGAAATGGAGGTGGTAATTGCCGGGGCCGGCGTCGCCGGTATCGCCGACATAGCCGATCTGCTGCCCGGCACGGACGCTCATGCCCTCCCGCAACTCCGGCACGTACCCTGCGAGATGCGCGTAATAATAGATCCAGCGGCGGTCGGGCGAGCGGATATAGACGGTGGTGCCGCCGAGGCCGGACTGGAACAGCTTCTCGACGCGGCCCGCTGCGGCAGCAAGCACCGGCGTGCCGGCGGGGGCGAGGATGTCGGTGCCGTGATGGCCGCGACTGCCGCCGCCACGCGGGTCGTTCCAGCTGTCGACGATCGTACCGCGGGCTACACCCGCGACGGGGACGGCAAGCGTGCCGGCGTCGGGTGCCGGCTGCGGCTCCCCGACGGCGGCGTCGACGCGGAGGGAGCGGCGGGACGCGGTGCCGAAGCTGGTCATCGACAGGAAGGCGGCGACGACGACCAGCACGAGCGCGAGGATGCCCCAGCCGAGGCGGGTCATCGGCGCACCTCCCCGGCCCGCATCACGCCTGGAACACCGCCTTGGTCCCGGGCTTCACCATCTGCGCGAGGCGGGCGGCGTCCCAGTTGGTCAGGCGGATGCAGCCGTGGCTCTCCGTCCGTCCGATCAGCTCCGGGTGCGGCGTGCCGTGGATGCCGTAATGCTCTTTCGACAGGTCGAGCCAGACCACGCCGACCGGACCGTTCGGCCCGGGCGGCAGCATCTCCTTCTCGTCGCCCTTCTTGGCATCCCAGAACAAGGCGGGATTGTAGTGGAATTTCGGATTATAGTCCGCGCCGTTGATCTTCCACGTGCCGAGCGGCAGCGGATCGTATTTCGACCCCATCGTCGCGCTGAACTGCGCGATCAGGCGATCGTCCTTGTCGAGCACGCGCAGGACGCTGTCGGACTTGTCGACGACGATGTGATCGGCGACCGGCTGGGTCGCATCGACGTTGAGCATATTGAGCGTCTGGCGCCAGTGGTCAGGCAGCTTGGGATCGTAATCGCGCGAGGCGGGCAGCGCGTTGGGGACGGTGATCGCGTCGCCGACCTTCAGCCGCGTCGTCGGCGAATTGAGCGCGATCAGGACCGCGGGCTGGGTGTGGAACATCTCCGCCAGCTTTTCCATCGGCGTGGCATAGCCGATCGTCGGCAGCTTCGCCTGCTCACCATAATCCTTGGGAAGCGGATTGATGTACGGACCGGCGAGCGCCTCGCGGGTCAGCACGAAGCGCGCGGTCGGGCGCTTGGCCCGATAGGGATAGAGGGCACGGAGCGTCGCCGCATCGGGCTTACCGGTACGCGGCAGCCCCTTGGCTTCCTGAAACCCCTTCAACGCGGCCGTCAGCGACTGCCCGCCCTTGCCGTCGAGCACGCCCGGACCGAAGCCAAGCGAATCGAGGATGACCTGTACGTGGAGGATGTTGCGATCGACCGGCTGCGGCGCCTGTGCCGTCGTCGGGGCGGCGAGCGTGGCGCCCGCCAGGAGTGCCGTTGCGACTAACGCCTTCATCCGCCGTGTCCCTTTTACCGTTACGCTTGCGGACTGAACGGTCGGCGGGGGCGGAGGTTTCGTCGCAGCGGCACGATGGTCCCGGCGGGTCGGGGACGCCTATCTGGCGAGGACCCCGGCGAACGCCTTTACGGCCGCAGCTTCGTCGCCGCCCCACACCGCGCCCGACACGGCGAGGAAATCCGCCCCCGCCTTGACCAATGCCGGCGCGTTGACCGGGGTGATCCCGCCGATCGCGACGCTCGGCAGCTCGAACATCGAAGCCCACCAGGACAGGATCGACGGATCGGGCTGATGCTCCACCGTCTTGGTCGTCGTCGGGAAGAAGGCACCGAATGCGACATAGTCCGCGCCGCGCTCGCCTGCCTCCATCGCGAGGTGGCGGCTATCATGACAGGTGACGCCGATCTGCACGTCCGGCCCGAGGATATCGCGCGCCTCGCGCGGGTCGCCATCGTCCTGACCGAGATGGACGCCGTCCGCCCCCAGCCGCTTGGCGAGCGCGATGCTGTCGTTGACGATGAACGCGACCTCACGATCCGCGCAGATCCGCTGCAGCGGTTCGGCGAGCGTCGCGGCGGCATGCTGGTCCACGTCCTTGACGCGGAACTGGAACGCCGCGACCGGCCCGGCATCGAGCGCCCGCGCCAGCCGGTCGGCGAACCCGCCGGTCACGTCGAGCGGCGAGACCAGATAGAGCTGGCACGGCGGCCGGCGGTCGGACCGCTGGAAATGGCTAGCGAAATCGGGATCGAGCGGGCCGAGGGGATCGTCTTCTGTCATGACGACGCCCGTAGCCGCTCCAGCGCGGTTGCGAAAGCGGCCGGGTCGTCGAGGCGATGCGCGATCGTCGCGATCCCCCGCCGGCCGGGCAGCGGCGCGACGAGATCGACGACCACGTTCGGATAGGCGAGCAGCGCGAGGTTGAGCACGGAGCGCCGCTTGACCGCCTGCATGTCGATCGACGGATGGATACCGGCGATCGCATCGAGCGGAACATCGACGCGGCGGATCGTCCCGACCTGCATCACCAGCCGGCCATGGCCGAGCAGGACCGGCCGGTGCTTCATCAGCAGCAGCCCCCGCACCAGCCAGCCGAGCCCGACCAGGGTCAGCAGCGAGACGATGAGTGCCGCAGTCGGATGCCAGAAAGCAATCAGCGCATGGGTGACAAGCAGTTCGACCGTCCCGCACGCGACCAGCATCCACATCATCGGCGCGACGGCACGATGATAGGCGAAGCGGAGGTCGGTCGCGTCGCCGCTGCCGTCCCCCGCCCCGGTCATCGGATCAGGCCGCCTCGCCCTTGTAGATGGCGATGATCTTGGCGAGCATCTCGAGCGCGTCCTCGCGGTTGCGCTGGAAGGTGTTGCGACCGATGATCGAGCCGTTGCCGCCGCCCGCCAGAATGTCGCGCGCGTCCTGATAGACCGCATCGCTGCCCTTGGCGGCCCCGCCCGAGAAGACGACGATGCGGCGGCCGGCGAAGCTCGACTGGACGACGTGCTTGACGCGATCCGACTGCTTCGACCAGTCGGTGCCCTCATAAGCCTTCTTGGCTTCGTCCTGCTCGATATGTGCCGAGGGCAGCTTCACCTTGATGATGTGCGCGCCGAGCAGCGCCGCCATGTGCGCGGCATAGGCGCCGACGTCGAGCGCAAGTTCGCCGTCCTTCGACAGCTTGCCGCCGCGCGGATAGCTCCAGATGACGGTGGCGATGCCGACCGACTTCGCTTCCTCGCTCAGCTCGCGGATCTCTTCCATCTGTTCGAAGATGCCGTCCGAGCCGGGATAGATGGTAAAGCCGATCGCCGCGCAGCCGAGGCGCAGCGCGTCGCCGACGCTGGCGGTCACCGCCTGGTCGATGCTGGTCGCCCAGCTGTTCGAGCTGTTGACCTTGAGGATCGTCGGAATCTGGCCGGCGAAGGTGTCGGCGCCCGCCTCGAGCGGTCCGAGCGGTGCGGCATAGGCGGACAGGCCGGCGTCGACCGCGATCTGATAGTGATAATGGGGATCGTAGGCGGGGGGATTGACCGCGAACGAGCGCGCCGGGCCATGTTCGAAGCCCTGATCGACCGGCAGGATGACGAGCTTGCCGGTGCCGCCCAGCTTGCCCTGCATCAGGATGCGGGCGAGGTTCGCCTTCACCGCGGGGCTGGTCGCTTCATATTTGTCGAGGATCGCTTTGACGGCGGGGGTGACGGTGGTCATGGGTCGGCTCCTTGGGGACAGTACGAAAGTCAGAGCATCAGCCAGCGCCGCAGCGCCTGGTCGATCTGCTCCATGCGGGTGGGACTGGCATGGCCGATCACCGCGATGATCCGCTCGCGCGCGACGCTGGCGATGCGATCGACCTGCACCTCGCATTCCGCGGTCAGGCCATTGTGTTCGCGCGGCGACATGGCGACGCGGAACAGCGCCTCGCTGCCCATGACGCCGGTCAGCGGGCAGACGGTGATCGTCGCATGCGTGGCGTTGAACAGGTCCGACTGGACCACGACGCACGGCCGCGCCGGGGCGCCATCGGGTCCATCGACCAGCACGATGCCGCCATGCTTCACTTCCATGCGGCGGCATCCTGCCAGAACGTCGTGTCGCTGGCGGAATCGCGGGCGGAGGCGCGCGTCGACTGGCGCCGCGCCTCACGCCGATAGGCGTCGTCGTGAAGGTCGACGTAACGGCGGACCGCCTCGCGCGCGATGTCGCTCTTGCTGCGACCCTGGGTGCGCGCGACGGCGGCGAGCCGATCTTCCAGTTCGGTGTCGAGTCGCACTCCGAGCATGCCGGCTCCTGTTTAACGCGTTTAACATAGCCCGGCTGCCCCGCCGGATCAACCGGTTAGGAGCGGGAGTTGACGGACCGCCCCCGGCATACTTTGGTGAGCGCAGGGGGGAACGATCATGAAGCTGTTTCGCGCTGCCATCGCCGCGGCGGTATGGACCCTCACCGCGGCATTGGCGCCGCCGGCCCCGACGCTCGTCGGCCGGCCCGCGCCCGATTTCGAGGTGACGCTCATCGACGGCAGCAAGGTGACGCTGGCGAGCCTGCGCGGTCAGGTGGTGGTGTTGAACTTCTGGGCGACGTGGTGCGTGCCGTGCCGTACCGAACTGCCGCTGCTCGACGGCTATTACCGGCAAACGCGCAAGCACGGCCTCCGCGTGTTCGCGATCGCGACGGAGGATTCGGTGCCTGCGTTCCGGATGAAACCGTTGTTTGCGGCGCTGGCGATCACGCCGGCAAAGCGGATCAAGGGACGCTATCCGCTGATCGACGGTGCCGTGCCGACCAATTACGTCATCGATCGCGCCGGCGTGGTGCGCTACGCGAAGGCGGCGGCGCTCGATCTCGACGATCTCAACGCCACCCTCATTCCGCTGCTGAAGGAAGCGCCGCCCGCCTGAGCGGCGCCACCCCGTTCAGCCCATCAGCGCGGCGACGCCGGGGAGGTCCTTGCCCTCCATCCATTCGAGGAAGGCGCCACCCGCGGTCGAGACGAAGGTGAAGCGATCGGCAACGCCCGCCTGGTTGAGCGCCGCGACGGTGTCGCCGCCGCCCGCGACCGAGACGAGGCTGCCGTCCTGGGTCAGCGCCGCGGCGGTGCGCGCGAGGCTGACGGTCGCGACGTCGAACGGCGGCGTCTCGAACGCGCCCATCGGGCCGTTCCACACCAGCGTGCGGCAGTTCTTGAGCACGTCGCCCAGCGCCTCGACCGCGCTCGGGCCGACGTCGAGGATCATCTCGTCCGCTGCGACCTCGTGGACGTTGACGGTGCGGACCGGCGGATTGGCGCGGAATTCCTTCGCGACGACGACGTCATAGGGCAGATGGACGGTGCAGTTCGCCTTGTCCGCCGCGTCGAGGATCTCGTCCGCGGTGCCGGTCAGGTCGTGTTCGCAGAGCGACTTGCCGACATCGACCCCGCGCGCCGCGAGGAAGGTGTTGGCCATGCCGCCGCCGATGATGAGATGATCGACGCGGGTGACGAGGTGCTTGAGCACGTCGAGCTTGGTCGACACCTTGGCGCCGCCCACCACCGCCGCGACCGGATGCTCGGGCTTGCCCAGCGCCTTTTCGAGCGCGTCGAGCTCGGTTTCCATCGCGCGGCCGGCAAAAGCGGGCAACGCCCGCGCCAGCCCTTCGGTTGAGGCATGGGCGCGATGCGCGGCGGAGAAGGCGTCGTTGACGTAGAGGTCGCCGAGCTTCGCGAAGCGCGCGACCACCGCCGGATCGTTCTTTTCCTCGCCGCCGAAGAAGCGCGTGTTCTCGAGGATCGCGATGTCGCCGGGCTGCAGCGTCGCGACCGCCTCCTCGGCGCCTTCCCAGTCGATGTAGCGGACCTCGCGGCCGAGAACGTTGCTATACGGCCGCGCGAGTATCGACAGCGACATGTCGGCGCTCGGCACGCCCTTGGGCCGGCCGAAATGCGCGAGGATCAGCACGATCGCGCCGCGGTCGGCAAGTTCGGTGACGGTCGGCAGCGTGGCGCGCAGCCGCGTGTCGTCGGTCACCGCGCCATCCGCCATCGGCACGTTGAGATCCTCGCGGACCAGCACGCGCTTGCCGCTGATCTCACCCATATCGTCGAGCGTCTTGAAGGGCTTGGTCACGTCGTCTTCCTTCGTGTCTGAAATGTCAGGGGAGAATGGTCACGGCATCGCCGATCGCGATCCGCCCGGCGACCTTGACGCGCGTGCAAGCTCCGCCGCGCCAGTCGGGGGTCAGCGCCGCCTTCAGTCCGGCCGCGACCGTCTCCATGCGGCTGCACGGATCGCATTCCACGGTGATCTCGAATTCGGCCGTGCCGATGCGGATGCGCGTGCAGGGCAGTTGCGGGATGTCGATGCCGTCGAGCAGCAGGTTGACCCGCCGCTCCTGCCAGGGAATCGTGTGGCCGAGTTCGGCCATCGCCGCATCCCAGTCGATGCGCTCCATCATCGTGACCTGACGCTTGCCGCGCCCGCCCGGCTTCACCGCACCACGGAAGTCGCCGTGAAGCCCGCCCTCGACCGTCACCTCGACGGCCTCGAGCAGCTCCATCGGCGCCTTCGGAAAGGCGTGCCGGGCGATGCCGACCAGCACGCCGGTACCCGACGTCGTCATTGCGGGCGGAGCGGAGCGATCCGGAGCGGCCTGCGCGCGGCCCCGGGTCGCCCTGTCGCCACGCTCCTCGCAGCGACGAACCAGAAGGATCGTCCTCGGTTCAGAGGAAGCTCGCCATCACGGTCGCGGTGTCGACCATGCGGTTCGAGAAGCCCCATTCGTTGTCGTACCAGCTGACGACGCGCACCAGCTTGCCGTCGAGCACCGCGGTTTCGAGGCTGTCGACGGTCGAGGACTGCGGGCTGTGCATCAGGTCGATCGAAACCAGCGGCTCGTCCGAATAGACCAGCACGCCCTTGAGCGGGCCGCTCTCGGCTGCGGCCTTGAGGATCGCATTGACCTCGTCCCGCGTCGTGTCGCGCTTCGGCGTGAAGGTCAGGTCGATCAGGCTGACGTCCGGCACCGGCACGCGGATCGCCGAACCGTCGAGCTTGCCCTTCAGTTCGGGCAGTACCTCGCCGACGGCGCGGGCGGCGCCGGTGGTGGTCGGGATCATCGACATCGCGGCGGCGCGGGCGCGGCGCAGGTCCGGGTGGATCTGGTCGAGGATCTTCTGGTCGTTGGTATAAGCGTGGACCGTGGTCATCAGGCCGCGCTCGATCCCGATCGAATCGTTCAGCACCTTGGCGACCGGCGCGAGGCAGTTGGTCGTGCACGAGGCGTTCGAGACGATCGTGTGCTCGGCAGTGAGCTTGTCGTGGTTGACGCCATAGACGACGGTGAGGTCGACGCCCTTGCCGGGCGCCGAGATCAGCACCTTCTTCGCGCCGGCATCGATATGCTTCTGGCAGGCGACGTTGTCGGTGAAGAAGCCGGTGCATTCCAGCACCAGATCGACGCCCAGTTCCTTGTGCGGCAGATTGGCGGGATCGCGCTCGGCGGTGACGCGGATGCGCTTGCCGTCGATGACCAGGTCGTTGCCCTCGGCGCTGACCGTGCCGGGATATTTGCCATGGACGCTGTCGCGGCTGAACAGCCAGGCATTGGACTTGGCGTCGGCGAGGTCGTTGATCGCGACCAGCTCGAGTTCGCTCGAATTGCGCTCGATGATCGCACGCGCCACGAGGCGTCCGATGCGTCCGAAGCCGTTGATCGCAACCTTCACCGTCATCTGGTCTCTCCTCGCGTGGGTCTGCGTGCGCGACGGAATGGGGCCGCGCCGGGCGCGCAGCCTTTGCGAGGGGGGGACCCATCCTGTCAACCGCAGCCTTCACATGTTGGCTTCCCGCGGCGAGACGAATGGCCGCACCGGTTTGCCGTCTTGCCGGTCCTCGACCGCACGCCTACGTCGTCGCGATGGCTGACACCCCCACCGCGGTCGAGCGTATCGACGCCGCGATCGCCCGTATCGAAACCGCGATCGACGCCCGCGCCGCGGCCGGCGATGCGCTCGCCCGCCGCCATGCCGCGCTGAAGGCACGCATGGCCGAGGCGGTCAGCGCGCTGGACGACGTCATCGCCCGCGGCACCGCATCCTGATGGCGAACGTCACGCTCCCCATCGGCGGTCGCCCCCATACGATCGCCTGTCGCGACGGCGAGGAGCCGCGCCTCCAAAAACTCGGCGCGATGATCGAGAAACGCTGGCCTGCCGCGCTGCGCGCCGCGGCCGGGGTGCCGGGCGAGCGGGCGATGCTGTTCGTTGCGCTGATGCTCGCCGACGACCTCGAGGAGATCGAGCAGCGCCCGCCCGAGGGCGCCGCGGTGAGCGAGCCCGCGCTGGCGCGGATCGCCGACCGGCTGGAGGCGCTGGCCGAGGCGCTGGAGCATGCCCCCGCGGCGGGGTGACGTGCCTGCTCCGGGGGCATTGCCACGGGAGCCCGGACACCCTAGATTGGCGGTGGCGGGTTCTGCCCGGTACGAGCCTTACTTTATCCCTGAGGCTATTCATCATCCAAGGGGGCTGTCCCTGTCCGGACCCTGGTCCGATGCATATGGTCCCCACCTGACGTTAACAGGCGTCGGCGGATACTTTGGCACACGGCCACGGCGGTCCCGCCACCCGCTTTTCCCTCCCGCATGCAGTCCGGAGCGATGACCGACAAGCTCGCCCTCCGCGCCCGCCTGCGTGCAGCCCGCGACGGCTTCGCGCGCGACGCCGCGATTGCGGTGCCGGATGACTTTGCGGCGCGGCTCGCTCGCCGGCCGGTGGTCGCCAGCTATATCCCGATCGGCAGCGAAGCGGACCCTGCCCCCTTCGTCGCCGCGGCCCGCGCCGCCGGCTGCACCATCGCCCTGCCCCATGTCACGACGCGCGCAGCGCCGTTCCGCTTCCTCGCCTGGGACGAGGCCATCACGCTCGGTGGCGGTCCGTTC
Source organism: Sphingomonas sp. UBA978 (assembly GCF_002292295.1). Classification (GTDB taxonomy): domain Bacteria; phylum Pseudomonadota; class Alphaproteobacteria; order Sphingomonadales; family Sphingomonadaceae; genus Sphingomonas. The sequence goes on along the minus strand of NZ_DBBS01000020.1, from coordinate 236,535 downwards.
GGCCTGCGCCAGCCCGATGCGACGGCGGCCGAGATCCGGCCGGATATCATCCTGACACCCCTGCTGGGCTTCGACCTCCGCGGCAACCGGCTGGGGCAAGGCGCAGGCCATTACGATCGCGCCTTCGCCGCGCATCCGGCGGCGTGGCGGATCGGCATCGCCTGGTCGGTGCAGCAGGTCGATACGCTCTTCCCCGATCCCTGGGACGTCCCTCTTCACGCCATCGCCACCGAATCAGACTGGATCGTCCCATGACCCCTTCGTGGCGCAAGCCGGCCGGCATGTTCATCATCCTCGCGCTGATCGCGATCTGGTGCATCGGGATCGTCAGCGCGTCGGCGATCGTCGGCGCCTGGCCGTGGTGGCTGCAACTGCCCTTCTATCTGGTGACCGGGATCGTCTGGATCATGCCGCTGCGGCCGCTGCTGCTGTGGATGGAAACCGGGCGCTGGCGCTGAGGGGAGTTTCGGAAAGCGCCCCGGTCGATGACCGGTGGCGCGAGTGACGGGGCTCGAACCCGCGACCTCCGGCGTGACAGGCCGGCGCTCTAACCAACTGAGCTACACCCGCTGAAAGCGGTCGGAACGCGACCTTCGCCGATTGGGCGATGCGCTGTTCCCGCATATTCCGATTAGCTTATCCCGCTTCCCGGAACGGAAAGTGGCGCGAGTGACGGGGCTCGAACCCGCGACCTCCGGCGTGACAGGCCGGCGCTCTAACCAACTGAGCTACACCCGCTGAAAGCGTTGAGGCGCGCCAACTAGGCGAGGGCATCGGGGGTGTCAACGGCCTATTCGCCGTCACCGTCGTTTCGCCGGCGACGCTCCCGCTCCTGCTGCACCAGCGTACCGTGCTCGAACAGGAAACCGGCGATATCGGGCTTGCCCGCCGCGCCGAGCACGGTCTGGATGATGATGAGCAAGGGCACCGCCAGCAGCGCCCCCGCCGTTCCCCACACCCAGCCCCAGAAGCTGATCGAGATGAGGATCATCAGCGGGCTGATCGTCAGCCGGTGCCCGACGATCAGCGGCGTGATCGCATTCGCCTCCACGAGGTGACAGCCGATCATCACCGCGGGCGGCAGCATCGCCACCCAGATGTCGGTGAAGGTCATCATCCCGCCGATCGCGAGCAGGAACATCGCGATGATCGGCCCGAAATAGGGAATGTAGTTGAGCAGGGCGACGATCCCGCCCCACATCAGCGGCGAGGGCATGCCGATGAAATACAGGGCGCCCGCGACGATGCCGCCCAAGGTCAGGTTGATGATCGTGATCGTGCCGAGATAGGCCGACACGTCGTCGACGACGTCCTGGATCACCCGCGCGGTCGCCATCGCGCCGTCGAAGCTGGTGCGGCCGGTGATCGTCTTCTTGCGCATGCCGGTCCAGCCGGACAGGAAGAAGAAGACGATGAGGATGCCGAAGAAGAACTGGACGATGACCGTCGGCGCCGAGGTGGCGGCGAGTTCGAGGATCGAGCTGGGCGGCGCGACCGCCGCGGTCTGCGGCTGGCGGACCGGGGTCGAGGCGATCTGCCGGAACATCTTGTTCACCGACTTTTCGAGCGTCGAATAGAGGTCGAGCAGCGGCGACAGATTATGCTGGATCCGGCTGATCCGGCTCGGCAGCAACTGGAAGAAGTCGGTCGCGGGCACCACGATCGCCGCGATCGCGATATTGGCGATGATGAGGAAGACGAGGACGCAGAACAGCGCTGCCAGCGCCGACGGCAGACGGCGGCGCTCCAGCCATTCGAGCACCGGCACCAGCGCGATGGCGATGACCAGCGCGGCGGTGAGCGGCATGAAGAACTCCGCGCCGGACTTGAGCGCGAACGGCGTGCCGAGCGCGAGGCCGACGCCGGAGATCAATGTAAAGGCCGCCAGCAACCGGTCGCGCCGCAAGGCGATCCGCCCGATCTCGGATCGCGTCCCCGGCAACAGCGGCGCGCCCAGCGCCACCTGCTCTTCGGAAGACATGGGAGGCGCGCTGGACGCGGGATCGGGAGTGTCGGCCATCCCCCTGCTCTAGCGCATTTTCGCGCCCCGCCATCCTGCTTCTTGAGGGTGCGTCAGGCGATGGCGGCGACCCGGTCCTCGAACAGCGCCTTGAGGTCCTTCTTCAGGATCTTGCCGTTGGCGTTGCGGGGCAGCGGCGCGGGCAGGAAGCGGATCGCCACCGGCACCTTGAACCCCGCCAGCCGCTCGCGCACGAAGGCCTGCAATTCGGCCTCGGTCGCCGCGCAGCCGGGGCAGAGATGGACGATCGCCGCCGGCTCCTCGCCGAGCGTGCGGTGCGGAATGCCGACCAGCGCCGCATCGGTGACCGCGGGATGCGCGTAGAGGACGTTCTCGACCTCGATCGAATAGATGTTCTCGCCACCGCGGATGACGATGTCCTTGGCGCGGTCGGCGATGAACAGGAACCCCTCTGCGTCGATCCGGGCGAGGTCGCCGGTGCGCACCCAGCCGTCGATGAAGGTGGCCGCGGTCGCCTCGGGCTTGTTCCAATAGCCGCTGACGATCATCGGCCCGCGCGCCCACAGCTCGCCGATCGTGTCCGGCGGCAGTACGGTGACGCCGTCCCTGCCCCGCACCTCGATATCCGCGGTCGCGACCGGTGCACCGGCGCTGTCGGGGCGGTTGAGATAATCCTCGCCGCCATGCTGGGTGACGGTCGCGGTCGTCTCGGTCATGCCCCAGCCGTTGCCGGGCAAGGCGCCGAATTCCTGATAGATGCGGCGGACCAGCTCGGGCGCGGACGGCGCGCCGCCATAGGCGATCGTATCGAGCGACGAGAGGTCGTATCGCGCACGGTCCGGGTGTTCGAGCAATTGCCAGGCGATCGTCGGCACGCCGCCGGTCATGTTGACCCGTTCGCGCTCGATGATCTCGAGCGCGCGCGTCGCATCCCATTTGCGCAGGAAGACCATCGTCGACCCGCTCGCGATCGCCCCCATCATCCCCGCCGAACAGGCGGTGACGTGGAACATCGGGATGACGGTGAGCGATACGCGCGGCGTCGGCTCGGGCGGCGTCTCGCCGCGGCGCAGATAGCTGCGTGCGGCGGTGAAGCCGCTCGACATGATGTTGGTCATGAAGTTGCGGTGGGTGCCGAGCGCCCCCTTGGGCGCGCCGGTGGTGCCGCTGGTGTAGAAGATCGTTGCATCGTCGTCGGGCGCGATGTCGGCCGCCGGCAGCGCCGCCTCAGGTAGCGCCGTCCAGTCGTGCGGCGTGCCGATCACCTCCTCGAGCCGCTCGGTCCCCGCCGCCAGCGGCGTGGTCGCACGCGCGACGATCACCCGTTCCAGTCCGGGCAGCGCAGCATAGACCGGCTCCAGCCGCCCGTGGCGCTCGCCGTCGACGATCAGCACGCGGGCGCCCGAGTCGCGCAGGCCATATTCCAGCTCCGCCCCCGTCCACCACGCGTTGAGCGGCACCATGATCGCGCCGATCGACACGCCGGCGAAAAACGCGACCGGCCATTCGGGCAGGTTGCGCATCGCCAGGGCGACGCGGTCGCCCTTGCCGATGCCCAGCGCCACGAGATGCGCGGCGAGCGCGGCGGCGGCGCGGTAATGCGCCTCGTAGCTCACCCGTTCGTCCTCGTAGATCACGAACAGGCGATCGGCATGGCCGCGGCTCGCCTCCAGCAGGACGCGCATCGTCGGCGGCGCATTCTTCCAGACGCGGGTCGGCACGCCGCGGATGTCGGCCTGCGCCATCTCGAACTTCGCGCCGGGGGCGGTCAGCAGCGCCTGCGCCTGCGGCAGCGACATCGCCGGCCACGAGGGCGGCAGGGCCACGATCGGTTCGCTCGCCACAATCAGCTTCCTCTCTCACCTGTCGAGCGGGTCGTCGAAAACCCGCGTTTCGATGAAAGGTTATAGTTGATTCCGCTGCCGCTCAAGGCAATAGGATAGGAACGTTAGAAAATGGGGTATGGCAGAGGATGACCAACACCGCCGCGAGCGTTCAGGGCATGGATAGCAGGCGATTGGCCGCGATCGATGCGTTCCTGAAGGCGCGCTACCTCGACACCGGCCTGTTGCCGAACGCGCAGCTGCTGATCGCACGCGAGGGCGAGATCGTGCATTTCTCGCACCAGGGCGCGGCGCGCGAGGGCGGCGGCACGGTGGACCAGCGGTCGCTGTTCCGCATCGCGTCGATGACCAAGCCGATTACCTCGATCGCGTTCATGATGCTGGTCGAGGAGGGCAAGGTCGCGGTCGACACCCCGGTCCATCACATCCTGCCGGAGTTCAGGGGCCTCGGCGTCTATAATGGCGGCGGCGGCGGCGTGCCGTTCGTCACCCGGCCGACCAGCGAGCCGATGCGGATGCTCGACCTGCTGCGCCACACCGCCGGCCTGACCTATGGTTTCCAGAACCGGTCGAACGTCGATGCCGCCTATCGCGAATCGAAAATGGAAAACTGGCACGGCAACCTCGACCTCGACGGCTTCGTCGCCGCGCTCGGCAAGCTGCCGCTGGAATTCTCGCCCGGCGAAGGCTGGAATTATTCGGTGGCGACCGACGTTCTCGGCGCGGTGGTCGAGCGGGTGTCGGGGCAGACGCTCGACGCCTTCTTCCAGACCCGTATCTTCGCGCCGCTGGGCATGCACGACACCTTCTTCGCGGTGCCGGAGGACAAGATCGATCGCCTGACCGACTGTTATACGCTGGTCGAGGGCAAGGGCCGCGTGCTCTACGACCGCGGCGAAGCGAGCGCGTGGAGCCGGCGCCCGAAGCTGCTGTCGGGGGGTGGCGGACTGGTGTCGACCGCACTCGACTATCACCGCTTCTGCCGGATGTGCGAACAGGGCGGCACGCTGGACGGCGTACGCATCGTCGGGCGCAAGACGCTCGACCTGATGACGATGAACCATCTGCCCGGCGGCAAGGACCTCGCCAGCCTGTCGCGATCGCTGTTCAGCGAGACGCAGAATGCCGGCACCGGTTTCGGCCTTGGCTTCGCGGTGACGCAGGACGTCGCGCGGACGATGATCCCGGGGTCACAGGGCGAATATTACTGGGGCGGCATGTTCTCGACCGCCTTTTTCATCGACCCCGTCGAGCGGCTCCACATGGTGTTCATGACCCAGTTGAGCCCGTCCGGCCTATACCCGATCCGCCGCGAGCTGAAGACGATGATCTACGCCGCGTTGAACTGAGCCCCTTCCCCTTTCTTCGTCACCGGAGTGTTTCCCATGACCTCGCCGATCCGTACCGAACGCCATGACGACGTGCTCGTCATCATTTCCGACAACCCGCCCGTCAACGCGCTCGGCGCGGCGGTGCGGCAGGGGCTGGACGCCGCGATCCGGGAAGGCGTCGCCGACGCGTCGATCGCGGCGATGGTGATCCGTTGCGACGGCCGCACCTTCTTCGCGGGCGCCGACATCACCGAATTCGGCAAGCCGATGGTCGAACCCGGCCTGCCGACCGTCGTCGACCTGATCGAGGCCTCGACCAAGCCGGTCGTCGCCGCGATCCACGGCACTGCGCTGGGCGGCGGCTGCGAGGTCGCATTGGGCTGCCATTACCGTGTTGCCGTGCCCTCGGCGAAGATCGGCACGCCCGAGGTGAAGCTCGGCCTGCTGCCCGGCGCGGGCGGCACGCAGCGCATCCCGCGTATCGCCGGTGTCCGCATGGCACTGGAGATGACCGCCAAGGGCGATCCGATCCCGGCGAAGAAGGCGCAGGAAGCGGGCCTGATCGACCGGATCGTCGGCGAGGACAGTCTGGAGGCGGACGCCATCGCCTTCGCCCGCGAGATCAAGGCGGCGCGGCCGATCCCGCGCGCCTCGGAGAAGGAGGCGAAGCCCGATCCCGAGGCGGTCGCCGCCTTCCAGAAGGACAACGCCCGCCGCTTCCGCGGGTTCGAGGCGCCCGCCGCGAATATCGCCTGTGTCGTCAAAGCGACGGAAACGCCGTTCGCCGAGGGCATCGCCTTCGAACGGCAGGAATTCATGAAGCTGATGACGGGGACGCAGTCCGCCGCGCAGCGCCACATCTTCTTCGCCGAGCGGCAGGCCGCGAAGATCGACGACGTTCCCGCGGATACGCAGCGGCGCCCGATCAAGCGTGTCGGCGTGATCGGCGCCGGCACGATGGGCGGCGGCATCTCGATGAACTTCCTGTCCGCCGGGATTCCGGTGACGATCGTCGAGATGCAGCAGGAGGCGCTCGACCGCGGCACGGCGACGATCCGCAAGAATTACGAGGCGACCGCGGCGAAGGGCCGGATGAAGCCCGAGCAGGTCACGGCGGCGATGGGCGCGCTCACCCCGACGCTGGATTTCGATGCGCTCGCCGATTGCGACCTCATCATCGAGGCGGTGTATGAGAATATGGACGTGAAGAAGGAGATCTTCACGCGTCTCGACGGCATCGCCAAGCCGGGCGCGATCCTCGCGTCGAACACCTCTTATCTCAACGTGGACGAGATCGCCGCCTGCACGAGCCGGCCGCAGGATGTCGTCGGCATGCACTTCTTCTCGCCGGCGAACGTCATGAAACTGCTGGAGGTGGTGCGCGGCGCGAAGACCGCGCCCGACGTGCTCGCGACGGTGATGGACCTCGCCAAGACGATCCGGAAGGTCGCGGTGGTCGCCGGCGTGACCTATGGCTTCATCGGCAATCGCATGCTGATGCCGCGGCAGGTCGAGGCGAACAAGCTCTTGCTGGAAGGTGCGACGCCGGAACAGATCGACCGCGTCCATGTCGCGTTCGGCATGCCGATGGGGCCGTTCCAGATGGCCGACCTTGCCGGCGTCGACATCGGCTGGCACCGCGACCCGAACCGGATCGAGAACGTCCGCGACGCGCTCGCCGCCGAGGGCCGCTGGGGGCAGAAGAAGCAGGCGGGCTTCTACGATTACGACGAGAAGCGGAACCCCTCCCCCAGCCCCCGCGTCGCCGAGATCATCGCCGAATGGCGCGAGAAGACCGGCACGCCCCAGCATGCGGTGACCGACGAGGAGATCGTCGAGCGGACGCTCTACACGATGGTCAACGAGGGCGCGCTGATCCTCGAGGAGGGGATGGCGCAGCGCGCGTCCGACGTCGATGTCGTGTGGATCTATGGCTATGGCTGGCCGGTCTATCGCGGCGGCCCGATGTTCTGGGCAAAATCCGAGGGTTACGACAAGGTTGTGGCAGGGCTTGAGAAGCATGGCTTCACCCCTGCGCAGAGCCTGACGTCGGGCAGCATCAAGTAACCCCGTTCGGAGAGTGACCATGACCGACACCGAACTCGACACGTTCCGCGACCGGACCCGCGCATGGCTGGCGGAAAACTGCCCGCCCGAGATGCGCGAGCCGGTGCGCTCCGACGCCGACGTCTGCTGGGGCGGACGCAATTTCAAGCCGTCGTCGCCCGCGCAGAAGGACTGGCTCGACCGGATGGCCTCGCGCGGCTGGACGGTGCCGGACTGGCCCACGGCCTATGGCGGTGGCGGGCTGTCGCCGGCCGAAACCAAGATCCTGCGCGAGGAAATGGCGGCGATCCGCGCGCGCAATCCGCTCAATTCCTTCGGCATCTCGATGCTCGGGCCGGCACTGCTCAAATACGGCACCGAGGAGCAGAAGCTGGAACATCTGCCCAGAATCGCGCGCGGCGAGATCCGCTGGTGCCAGGGCTATTCCGAACCCAATGCGGGCTCCGACCTCGCCGGGCTGGCGGCGAGCGCGGACGATGGCGGCGACCATTATATCGTCAACGGGCAGAAGGTGTGGACCAGCTATGCCGACAAGGCGGACTGGATCTTCTGCCTCGTCCGCACCAGCAAGGCGTCCAAGCAGGGCGGCATCAGCTTCGTCCTGTTCGACATGGAGACGCCCGGCGTCTCGACCAGGCCGATCCTGCTCATCAGCGGCTATTCGCCCTTCTGCGAAACCTTCATGGACAATGTGAAGGTGCCCAAGGCGAACCGCATCCACGACGAGAACAAGGGCTGGGACGTCGCGAAATACTTACTCGGTCACGAGCGCGAGATGATCTCCGGCATGGGCCTCGGCCATGGCGGGCGCAATCCGCTGATCGAGGGGGCGATCGCGACGATCGGGCTCGATCATGACGGGCGGCTGGCAGACCCGGTGCTGCGCACGCAGATCGCGCTGTTCGAGGTGCGGGCCAAGGCGTTCGCGGCGATGTCCGAACGCTTCATCGACGAGCTGAAGGCCGGGCGGGCGCATCCGGCGCAGCCGAGCATGATGAAATATGTCGGGACCGAGCTCAACAAGGATCGGCACGAACTGCTGATGGCGGCGGGCGGATCGGACGCGCTGGAATGGGAGAGCGAGCGGTCGAACACCGGCGCCGGCCCCCGCGCCTGGCTGCGGACCAAGGCGAATTCGATCGAGGGCGGCACGTCGGAAGTGCAGCTCAACATCATCGCCAAGCGCATCCTCGAACTGCCGGGCGCATAGACCATCGATCCCCCTCCCGCGCGGAGGGGGCTCAGGAGACGATCAATGCCTCTCTACCTCAATGACGAACAGACGATGCTGCGCGATACCGCGAAGGACTTCGTCGCCGAACATGCCCCGGTGTCGCACCTCCGCGCGCTGCGCGACGCCGACGATGCGACCGGCTTCAGCCGCGACTTGTGGAAGCAGTTCGCGGAAATGGGCCTCAACGGCATCCTGATCCCCGAGACGCAGGGTGGCCTCGGCCTCGGCCATGTCGAGGCGGGGGTGGTGCTGGAGGAGATCGGGCGCAACCTGTCCCCCTCCCCCTTCCTCGCCACCGCGGTCGCGGCGGTCGCAGCGCTGCAAGGATCGGCGCAGGCGGAGCGCTGGTTCCCCGGCATCGTCGCGGGCGACACCGTCGCCGCACTGGCGATCGACGAGGGCGCCAAGCACCGCGACCGGATCGCGATGACCGCGGCGCGATCGGGCAACGGCTTTCGCCTGACCGGCGCCAAGCAGTTCGTCGCCCATGGCCATGTCGCCGACCTGCTGATCGTCGCGGCGCGCACGGCGGGATCGCCCGACGAGGCGGAAGGCGTCACCCTGTTCGCCGTCCCGCGCGATACCGCCGGCCTGACCGCCACGCCCGAACGCCTCGCCGATTCGAGCCTCGCGTCGCGGATCGCGTTCGAGGGGGTCGAGGTGGATGCCGATGCGGTGATCGGCGAGGTCGATGCGGGGCGCACCCCGCTCGGGCGGCTGCTGCGCGCCGGACGTACCGGCGCCGCGGCGGAGCTGCTTGGCGTCGGCGGCGGCGCGATGGACATGACCGTCGGCTACCTCAAGGAGCGCAAGCAGTTCGGCGTCGCGATCGGCAGCTTCCAAGCGCTCCAGCACCGTGCCGCGCATCTTTATGCCGAGATGGAGGTGGCGCGCGCCGCGGTGCTGAAGGCGCAGCAATTGCTCGACGGCGGCGCGGATGCGGACGATGCGGTGTCGATCGCCAAGGCGATGACCGGCATGGCGACGACGCTGAGCGTGCAGGAGGGCATCCAGATGCATGGTGGCATCGGCATGACCGACGAATATGACATCGGTTTCTACATGAAGCGCGCGCGCGTGCTCGCCGAGATGTTCGGCGACGTCGGCTTCCATGCCGACCGGCTGGCGAAGGCGGCGGGCTATTGATGGCGGCGTTCACCGAACGCTCGCCCGAAGAGCTGGCGGCGATGCTCGTCACCCTGCTCGACGTCGAGGAAATCGACACCGATCTCTACCGCGGTTCGCGCCAGCCCGGCGGGCGGGGCCGCGTGTTCGGCGGACAGGTGATCGCGCAGGCGTTGCAGGCAGCGCAGCGCTCGGTCGCGGGCAAGGACGCGCACTCGCTCCACGCCTATTTCATGCGTCCCGGCGACGAGAATTTCCCGATCGTCTATCAGGTCACCCGCGATTTCGAGGGCAAGAGCTTCGCGACGCGGCGCGTGGTCGCGACACAGCAGGGGCAACCTATCCTCACCATGGCGGCCTCGTTCCAGACGCCCGAGGACGGCCTGCATCATCAGGATGTCATGCCCGACGTGCCGGCTCCCGAGACGCTGAGGTCCGAACGCGAACTGCGACAGGCGGTCGCACATCAGGTGCCGGAGAAATACCGCGATTTCTTCACGCGCCGGCAGAATGCGATCGAGATGCTGCCGCTCTATCCGCGCAGCTGGTTCGCGCCCGAGAAGCGCCCGCCCAACAACGCCGCCTGGTTCCGCACCGCCGCCGCCATCGGCGACGATCCGGCGGTACACCGCGCGGCGCTGGCCTATGCCTCCGACATGGCATTGCTCGCGACGGCGATGATGCCGCACGGCGTCAACTGGCTGATGCCAGAGATGCAGACCGCTAGCCTCGACCATTCGCTATGGATCCACGAACCCTTTCGTGCCGACGAATGGCTGCTCTACACCACCCAGAGCCCCTGGGCCGGCCATGCACGCGGCATGAACCGCGGCAGCATCTTCACCGCCGACGGACGGCTGGTCGCGAGCGTCGCGCAGGAGGGGCTCATCCGAAGACGCGCGCCACGGGACTGAGTGGTCAATCGACGATCGCGTCCGGTTCGCCTGCTTTTGCGGGAGTGCCGGGTTTGCGCATGACGTAGAGGACGCGGTCGACGCAGCCGACATAGCCCGTGCCGGCGGTCTTCAGCGTGGCGCCGCGGATCATCGCCATTGCCGCGTCGCCGAATTCCGCGCTCGGCTCCGCTTTCAGGACGCGGATGTTGCCGGTCTGGCCCCAGGGCGCGACGTCATAGGCGACCACCGCCCACCCTTCGATGCTGCGCCGCCAATAGGGCGTCGGATAGCGAAGCGCCGGCGCCTGATTCCAGCTGTGGTCGTGCGGACAGGTCGCCCCGACCGGCCGCATCTCGTCCTCCGTCGGCGCTGCGGGCGCGGGGAGGATCGCGGCATTCTTGTAATAGGGATAGAAGCATCCCGTCCGTGCGCCGCGTTCGAACCGAGAGCGCGCGACCGCCTCCCGCGAGGCGCGATCGAGCGCCAGCGTGCCGCTGCCGCCGATCGTCCGCACGTTGCGCGGCCTGCCCGATCGGTCGAGGTCGTAGGCGGTCATGCTCCACGTCCGGTATCCCGGCTGATCCGGCATCGTCCTGAATGCCGGAAAGGCGCGCAGCAGCACGTCGGGCGCGGGATCGGTGCAATCGGCGCCGGGCGTCTTCAACCGATCCCAGATCGCCGCGGTCGGCCGCGTCGCTGGGAACACCGAATAGGCCATCACGTCCTCGATCGGAGCGGCGGCGATCGGCGTGAGATCGGCAGAGAACGTGGCGGTGCAGCGCGTCCGTGCCGCGCCGGGTGCGAAGCGGCTCGCCGCGAAGGCGGGGACGACGTCTTCTGCGTCGGGGACGTAGACGAAGCCGCCGACGGTGCGGCGCGCGATCGACAACGGGCGCCCGTCCTCATCGATACGAAAGTCCAGCGTCAGCGTGCGTCGCGGACTGACACCGTTCCAGCCCAGGAACCGCTGCGGCTCTGGCACCCGGACCGCCGCCTGCGCTACGAGCCCGACACCCGCAGTATCGGCACAAAGCACCGGACTCATTACCCAACGGCCGAGTTCCTGCCGTGGCGATGCCACAATACCGGTGTTCGGACCGGCAGAGCGGGGAACCAGTGTGATCGGTTCTACGCTCTGGACGGCGGGGGCTGCCAGAAGAGTGGTCGCGAGAATCAGGCTCATCCCCACATCCTGACCCGCACGGGTTACCGCTTCAAGTCATTCAGACCGCCGTTTTGCCAAATTCCTGGCGGGTCACCGGATGGCTCGAGGACAGGCCGCCGTCGACCGCGATCGCCTGTCCGTTGACGTAGCTGGCATCGTCGGAGGCGAGGAACAGCGCGACCTTCGCCAGTTCATCGGGCTGCGCGCCGCGGCGTAACGGATTGAGGCGGCCGAGACGGTCCATCTTGCCGGCGTCGCGGGCATAGTCGAACGTCGGCCGGGTCATCCCCGTCTCGGTCAGGCCGGGACAGATCGCGTTGACGCGGACATTGCTGCCCGACAGCTGCTGCGCCGCCACCGCCGCCAGATTGATGACCCCCGCCTTGGACGCGGAATAGGCGGGAGAGCCCGCGCCGGATCGGATGCCGGCGACGCTGGCGGTGAGGACGATCGCGCCCTGCCCGCGTTCGGCGATCCGCGGCGCGGCATGCTTGATCGCGAGGAATGGCCCGATCAGGTTGACACGCAACACGTCGGTAATGAGCGCGACGTCGGTATCGAAGATATTGGCCATGCCCCCCGAAATGCCGGCATTGGCGAACATGACGTCGAGTCCGCCGAACCGGTCACAGGCCAGCGCGATGGCGCGGACGACGTCCTCCTCGACACCCGCATCGATGCGGATGGCATGAGCGGTGCCGCCGTTCGCGACGATCGCCGCCGCGGTTTCGTCGGCGCCCTCCGTCCGGTCGGCGACGATCACCTGCCCGCCTTCGCCGGCGAATAGGATAGCTGCCGCACGGCCGATGCCGCTGCCTGCCCCGGTGACGACGATCGATTTGCCGGTGAAACGCGCCATCAGATCGTCACCCCGCCGTCGACGACCATCGCCTGACCGGTCATGTAGCGACCGGCATCGGACGCGAGATAGACGACCGCGCCGGCGATATCGATCGGATCGCCGAGGCGTCGCAGCGGCGTATGCTGGCTCGATCGCGTCTCCGCCTCCGGCGTGTCCCACAAGGCACGGGCGAAGTCGGTCTTGATGAGGCCCGGCGCGATGCAATTCACCCGCACATTGTCGGGGCCGTATTCGACCGCATAATTGCGCGCGAGCTGAAAGTCCGCCGCCTTCGACACGTTGTATGCGCCGATCATCGGCGACCCGCGCAACCCGCCGATCGACGAGACGATGACGACCGATCCGTCGCGACGCTGCCGCATCTCGGGCACCACCATCTGGATCAGCCAGTGGTTGGACAGGATGTTGTTGTCGAGGATCTTGCGGAACTGGTCGTCGGCGATGCCCTCCATCGGACCGTAATAAGGGTTGGATGCAGCGTTGCAGACGAGCACGTCGATGCGGCCGAACGCGCGGCGGGTTTCGTCGACGAGATGCTGCAGCGCCTCCTTCGACGAAATGCTGGCGGCGACCGCAATCGCACGCCCCTCGCCGAACGCCGCGTTGATCTCGGCGGCGACCGCGTCGCAGGCGTCCTGCTTGCGGCTGCTGATGACGACGCGGGCGCCGGCGCGGGCGAGTTCGACCGCGCTGGCCTTGCCGATCCCGCGCGAGGAACCGGTGATGACGGCGACCTTGCCGGTCAGATCGAAGAGCGACATGTAACCCTCTCGGATAGGTGAATTATGCCCCAGCCGCCTGGGCAAAATGCCAGCTCGCGGCGGCGAGACGATGGACCTGCGCCGCGGAGCGTTCGGCCTGCGCGCTGGAGGCGGTGCCGTCGACGATCCGCTTCTTGATGCCCTGGACGATGCCGGTCAGGCGGAAGAGGTTGTACGCGAAATACCAGTTGAGATCGGGCACGCCGTCGCGGCCGGTGCGCGCGCAATAGCGCTGCGTCATCGCCTCGATCGTCGGGATGCCGGTGTCCGGCCCGGTCCGCCCCTTCACGCCCGAGCGCCCTTCGGGTTCGGTCACCCAGCTCATCAGGAAATAGCTGAAATCGGCCAATGGATCACCGAGCGTCGACAACTCCCAGTCGAGCACGGCAATCACGCGCGGTTCGGCGGGCGCGAAGATCATGTTGTCGATGCGATAGTCGCCATGGACGATCGACGTCCGCGTCTGTTCGGGTACGGTGCGCGGCAGGAAGGCGATGAGGCTCTCCACCTCGGGCATATGTTCGGTTTCGCTGGCGCGATATTGTTTCGTCCAGCGCTCGACCTGCCGCGCGAAGTAATTGCCGGGCTTGCCGTAATCGCCCAAGCCCGCGGCGACGTGGTCGGTGTTGTGCAGGTCGGCGAGCGTATCGACCATCGCATTGTAGATGCCGGTGCGCTCCGCCGGCGCGTGATCCGGGAGCGTCCCGTCCCACAGGTTGCGCCCGTCGGCGAGCGCCATGACGTAGAACATCGATCCGATGACGGTGTCGTCGGTGCACAGACCATAGGGTTTGGCGACCGGGAAGCCGGTCGGATACAGGCCGGCGATCAGGCGATATTCGCGATCGACCGCGTGCGCGGACGGCAGCAGCGGCCCGAACGGCTTGCGACGCAAGACATAGGCGCCCGACGGGCTGTCGACGCGATAGGTCGGGTTGGACTGGCCGCCGGCGAACTTGGCGTAGGTGAGCGGGCCGGTGAAGCCGGCGACGTTCGCCTCCATCCAGGCGGTGAGATTCGCATCGTTGAGCCGGTCTTTTTCCGGGACGGGGATGGTGTCGGTCATGCTGTAATGGTCATCCCTTCATCGTCATTCCCGCGAAAGCGACAATCCTCACACGCTGACGTTGCGGCTCTTTCACACATGTGGCGGCTTTGGATCCCCGCCTGCGCGGGGATGACGGAAGCGGGACGACAGGGCGTCATCCGAAGGTAATCACGCTGCGGGTGGCATCCCCCTTGCGCAGCTCGTCGAAGGCGTGGTTGATCCGCTCCAGCGGCATGCGATCCGCGATGATCGTGTCGAGATCGAGCTGCCCGCGCATGTAGAAATCGACCAGCCGCGGAATATCGACCGGGAAGCGGTTGCTGCCCATCAGCCCGCCTTGCAGCTTCTTGCCGGACAGCAGGTCGATCGCCGACAGGCCGACCTTCTCGGTCGGCGGCAACATGCCGAGGATCGTCGCGGTACCGCCGCGGCGCAGCACCTTGACCGCAGTCGCGGCGCTCTGCGGGCGGCCGACCGCCTCGATCGCATGATGGACGCCGCCCTTCGTGATCTCGACCACCTCGTCCGCCGCGGTGTCGGACAGCGCGTCGATGCTGTGCGTCGCGCCCAGCTTTTCGGCGAGCGCGCGCTTTTCCGGCACCGGATCGAGCGCGATGATCTTGCCCGCGCCGGCGATTTTGGCGGCGTTGACCGCGGCGAGGCCGATGCCGCCGCACCCGACGACGCACACCGTCTCGCCCGGCGTCACGTCGGTAGTGTTGAAGACCGCGCCCGCCCCCGTCGTCACAGCACAGCCGATCAGCGCCGCGCGGTCCATCGGCATGTCGGGGTCGATCGCGACGCAGGCATGTTCATGGACCAGCATCATCTCGGCATAGGCGGACAGGTTGAGCATCTGCGCCACCGGCCGGTCGCCGAGCGTCAGCCGGGGGGCTGCCCCCTTCGGCCGCCGTACGCCCGCATCGACGCACAGGAACATGCGGCCGGTAACGCAGAATTCGCACTGGCCGCAAAAGGCGCTGAGGCAGGTGACGACATGGTCGCCGACCTTGACGGTGCGCACCTCGCTGCCGACCGCCTCGACCACGCCGGCGGCCTCGTGGCCGGGGATGGTCGGGAGTGCATGCGGATAGATGCCGTCGACGAAGTGCAGGTCCGATCGGCAGACGCCGACCGCGACGGTGCGGATCAGCACCTCATGCGCCGCCGGGTTCGAGACGGCGACCTCCTCGATGCTGAGCGGCTGTTTCGGTTCGAAAAGGACGGCGGCTTTCATCGTGCGGAGCCTTGTTGCTGGGCGACCGGCCTGCCTACCCCGTCGTCCCGGCGAACGCCGGGATCCATGGTTGCAAACGGTCGGAGATAAGCGCCGTCGCCGACGCTTCGTGTCGATGGGTTCCGGCGTTCGCCGGGTTGACGATCGGGCAAAGGACCGGCTTCCCCAATCACCGCGTCGGCCGCTCCGCGGCATAGTCGCCGTATTTCCCGAACTCGGCGCGGGCGATGGCGCGGTTGTGGACCTCGTCCGGACCATCGGCGAAGCGCAACGTGCGCATCGCAGCCCAGGCATGGGCGAGGTGGAAATCCTGGCTGACGCCGCCGCCGCCGTGCGCCTGGATCGCATCGTCGAGGATCTGCAGCGCCATCGTCGGTGCGGCGACCTTGACCATCGCGATCTCGAGCTGCGCCGATTTGTTGCCGGCCTTGTCCATCATGTCCGCGGCCTTGAGACACAGTAGGCGCGTCATTTCGATGTCGATCCGGGCCTTTGCGATGCGTTGTTCCCATACCGAATGATCCGCGAGCCGCTTGCCGAAGGCGACGCGGCCGAGCAGCCGCTTGGCCATCGCCTCGATCCCCGTCTCGGCCACGCCGATCGTCCGCATGCAATGGTGGATGCGCCCCGGCCCGAGCCGCCCTTGCGCGATCTCGAACCCCCGCCCCTCGCCGAGTAGCACGTTCTCGACCGGCACGCGCACGTCCTTCATCACCACCTCGCCATGGCCGTGCGGCGCATGGTCGTAGCCGTAGACGGTGAGCATCCGCTCGATCGTCACGCCGGGCGCGTCCATCGGCATCAGGATCATGCTCTGCTGCGCATGGCGCTTCGCCGAGGTATCGGTCTTGCCCATGACGATCGCGACTTTGCAGCGCGGATCGCCGACGCCCGAGGACCACCATTTGCGGCCGTTGATGACGTAATGATCGCCATCCCTCACCATCGAGGTTTCGATGTTGGTCGCATCGGACGAGGCGACCGCGGGTTCGGTCATCAGAAAGGCGGAGCGGATCTGCCCGTGCATCAGCGGGCCGAGCCATTGCTCCTTCTGTTCGCGCGTACCGTAGCGGTGGAACACCTCCATGTTGCCGGTGTCGGGCGCGGAACAGTTGAACACCTCCGACGCCCAGCCCACCTTGCCCATCTCCTCGGCGCACAGGGCATATTCGAGGTTGGTGAGCTGCGTCCCTTCGAAGGCGAAGCTGTCGTCGACATGGGTCTGGCCGGAATTGGGCGGCATGAAGAAATTCCACAGGCCGGCGGCCTTCGCCATTTCCTTGCATGCCTCGATGACCGGGATCACCTTCCAGCGCTCGCCCTCATGCTCCTGCGCGTCATGTTCGGGGATCCGGGGCCGGATCTCCTGGTCGATGAAGCTGCGCACCCGATCGCGGAAATAGGTCTCGCGCTCGCTGAGGGTGAAGTCCATGTGGCTCTCTCCAAACGTCTTTGACCGGGGGTTTAGGCCGTACCGTACATTCGGTAAAGTCCCGCAGAGCGGTCGATGGCCGCTTTTTCACGCCTGGACGCGTGGCCCGCCAGAAAACACTGTTTCTTCGAAAGCGCAGTCGATACACTGGCAGGATGAACCAGACGGGGGCGGACGCCGGCAGCGGCGGGAGCGAAATCGGCAACGGGGAAGAACAGGGAACGAAGCGCTTCCGGGCGAAGCGTGACGCGATCCTGTCCGCCGCGGCGGAGGCGATCAACGAACAGAGCGCAAAGGGCATGACCTTCGCCGACGTCGCGCGGCGGGTAGGGCTGAACACCACCAGCGTCACCTATTATTTCAAGCGCAAGGAGGATCTGGCGGCGGCGGCGTTCGAGCATACGCTCGAACAGTTGCTGGCGATGATCGACGAGGCGATGGCGGCACCGACCCCGCGGGAGCGCGTCCGTCGCTATCTGTCGCTCAACATGGACCGGCTGGCGCGGGTGCAGCGCGGCGAGGATCGCGCGATGGCGGTGCTGTCCGATCTTCGCGCCACAGAAGACCCGAACCGTACCCGATTGCTAAATCGCTGGCGCGAGGTGTTCCGGCGAACCCGCGCGCTGTGGGGCCCGGCGACGTCGCGGGCGCAGACCGACCTTTTCGGCGCGCGGGCGCATGTACTGCTGGAGAACACCTTCTGGCTGCCGGTGTGGCTGGTCCGGTACGAGCCCGACCAATATGACCGGGTCGAAGCGCGGCTGATGGACGTGTTCGAGCGCGGCATCGCGGGGGCGGACGTGCGCTGGGCGCCGGTGCCGATCGACCTCGAGCATGAGGAGATCGAGCCGGGTCGCGCCGCCTTCCTGCTCGCCGCGACGCGGCTCATCAACGAACTGGGCTATCGCGGTGCGTCGGTGCAGCGGATCGCGGCGGAGCTGAACGTCACCAAGGGCAGCTTCTACCACCATCTCGACGCCAAGGACGATCTGGTGATCGCCTGCTACCGCCGCAGCTTCGACACGATCAGCGATGCGCAGCGGCTGGCGGACGAAGCCGGCGGCTCGCACTGGCAGCGACTGGCGAGCACGATCGCGACCTTGCTCGACGTCCAGTTCGCCGAACGCGCGCCGCTGTTGCGGACGACTGCGCTAAGCGGCCTGCCGGGGGTCGTCCGCACCGCGATGGTCGACCGCTCGAACCGCATCGCGCGCCGCTTCGCGGGAACGATCATGGACGGGATCGCCGAAGGATCGATCCGCGCCGTCGATGCGCTGGTGGCAGCGCAGGCGCTGATGGCGCTACAGAATGCGGCGTTCGACATGCGCAAATGGGCGGCGACGATGCCGCGCGAACGGGCGATCGGTATGTATGCCTCGACGTTGCTGTTCGGACTGTTCGACGACCGGGCTTTGCCGGCGGCTTGATGGTTCGCGCAGAGGCGCGGAGGGCGCAGAGAGAATAAGGGTTTTTACGAAGGCGCGAAGACGCAAAGATGTTGCCGGCGAGGCTAGATCGTCACCCGGCATAGGCTGTGATGAGAGCCTGCGGCGCCCCGAAAGGTCCACCTTCGCGTCTTCGCGCCTTCGCGCGAACATCTACCTTATTCGTGCGAAACCGGAATGCCCGCGACGCGATCAATAGTCGTTGAGGCGGGCGAAGCGTTCGCGATGGAAGGCGGAGTTGCCCCACATCGCCTCCAGCACCGCAGCGCGCTTCATGTAGAAGCCGGCGTCGTGTTCGTCGGTCATGCCGATGCCGCCGTGGAGCTGGATCATCTCGCGAGTCACCAGTTTCGCGGTGTCGCCGGCGACCGCCTTGGCGAGGCTGACCGCCTGATCGCGATCGGAGCGGCCGGAATCGATCGCCTCGAGCGCGCCCTCGACCACCGAGCGCATCAGTTCGAGCTCGGTCAGCATCTTCGCCATGCGATGCTGCAGCGCTTGGAAGGTGCTGAGCGCCTGACCGAACTGGACGCGGGTCTTGAGATAGTCGTTGGTGGTGGCGAACGCTTGTTCGGAGAGGCCGAGCAATTCGGTTGTGACCAGCGCGGTGGCGTAATCGACCACGCGCGCCGTCAGATCGACGCCGCCGAGCCGGACCGCGGGGGCGTCGTCGAAGCGCACCTCGGCATGGCTGCGCGCATCGGCCATGCGGCGCGGCGAGCGGCGGACGCCCGCGTCGCCGGCGACCAGATACAGGCCGTCCTGCGCCGCGACGACGAACAGCGCGGCGCTGTCGCCCTCCGCGACGAACAGCTTGGTGCCGGTCAGGCGACCACCCTCGACGCGCGTCGCGATCGGGCCGCCGTGCACCGGGCCCTCGTCGATCGCGAGCGTCGCGACGACCTCGCCCGAGGCGATGCGCGGCAGCCAGTCGGATCTCGCCGCCTCGCTCTCGCCGAGCACGATCGCGCTGGCGGCGGGGCCGGTCGAGGCGAGCGGACTGGCGGCAAGGTTGCGCCCCAATTGCTCGACGACCATGCCGAGCGACAGATAGCCGAGCGCTGATCCGCCATGCTCCTCCGGAATGACGATGCCGCCCCAGCCCATCTGGCCGATCTCGGCCCAGGCGGCGGCGTCATAGCCCTCCGCCGGCGCAGCGTTGCGCAACTTGCGAAAGGCGGTGACGGGCGATTCGTTGTCCGCCCATTCGCGCGCCATGTCGCGCAGCATCGTCTGTTCTTCGGTGAGGACGGCCATGTCTGTTCCTGCAAAATTGGCGGGAGGATCGGCTTGCGCCGTCCCCCCGCTCCCCTCCAACGGGTGCCCGGTTACTGGTGGTCCAGCATGCCGAGAATGCGTTTGGCGACGATGTTGTTCTGGATTTCGGAACTGCCGCCGTAGATCGATACCGCCTTGCCCCACAGCCATGTGCGGGTCTGCGCGAGTTCGGCCTCGGAGAAGCCCTCGCCCTCC
The DNA here is from genome assembly GCF_002292295.1 of Sphingomonas sp. UBA978. Taxonomy (GTDB): domain Bacteria; phylum Pseudomonadota; class Alphaproteobacteria; order Sphingomonadales; family Sphingomonadaceae; genus Sphingomonas. Next base: position 216,634 of record NZ_DBBS01000020.1, on the reverse strand, counting down.
CAGCCGAGGCCGTTCATGCCCATGATCTCGATGCCGAGCTCGGCGCGATCCTGCGTGATGCGGGCGCCGACGTTCTTCATGATCGAGGTCGCGGCCGACGGGCCGGCATTGGACTTCGCCTCCAGCGCCGCGCGACGCAGCGTCAGCATGAAGGCGCGCGTGTCCATCTCGTGCCGGACGAGGCGCATGCGCAGGTCGGCGTCGGACAGGCGGCCGGCGTCATCGGTGCCGCGATAGTCCTTGGCGACCTGGCTCAACGGCTTGCCGGCGAGCAGGCGCCCGGCCGAACCGCCACCGCCCGACAGGCTGGAGCGTTCGTGCTGGAGCAGGCGCTTGCCGATCGTCCAGCCCTCGCCCTCGCGCCCGACCAGATTGCCCTTGGGCACCTTCACGTCGGTGAAGAAGGTCTCGCAGAACGGCGACGCGCCGGAGATCAGGCGGATCGGCTTCACCTCGACGCCGGGCGAATCCATGTCGATCAGCAGGAAGCTGATGCCCTCATGCTTCTTCGTCCGGTCGGTGCGGACCAGCGCGAAGCATTTGTCGGCCCATTGCCCGCCGCTGGTCCACGTCTTCTGGCCGTTGACGAGATAATGATCGCCCTTGTCCTCGGCGGACATCTGCAGGCTGGCGAGGTCGGAGCCGGCGCCGGGCTCGGAATAGCCCTGGCACCAGCGCACCGCGTTGCGCGCGATCGCCGGGATATGTTCCTGCTTCTGCTCCTCGGTGCCATATTCGAGCAGGGTCGGGCCGAACATCATCACGCCCATGCCGCCGATCGGATTGGCGGCACCGATACGCGCCATCTCCTCCTGCAAGACCCGCGCCTCGGCACGCGACAGGCCGCCGCCGCCATAGGCCCGCGGCCAGGTCGGCACCCCCCAGCCCTTGTCGCCCATTGCCTTCGTCCAGGCGGCCTCGTCCGGGGTCGGATCGTGCGGCCCTTCCAGTGCGGACAGGCCGGCATCCTGATGCGCGAGGCTTTTCGGGAAATGATCGGCGAGCCAGGTCCGCGCCTCTTCGCGAAAGGCGGCGAGCGGGTCGAGTTCGGCGGCGGTTGCCATCGGGATCTCCTGAAACCCGAATCTGAAGATCGGGTATGTCGCGGCAGGCCATGCCACGAAAGATCGGACATGCAAAGCCCCGCCATTGGCTCCGCCGCGACGATCGGGCACAACCCTGCCGGGCTGGGCGGGAGATCGACATGCGGTTCGGGCATAAGGCGGTGCCGATGGCGCTGGCGGCGGTGCTGATCGACACGATCGGCTTCGGCATCGTCGCGCCGGTGTTTCCCGCGTTGCTGACCAGCCTGGGCCATGCCGATATCGAACATGCGACGCGGATCGCGGGCTGGATGCTGGTCGTCTATGCCGCGGCGCAATTCGTCGCCGGGCCGGTGCTCGGCAACCTGTCCGACCGGTTCGGACGGCGGCCGGTGCTGATCGCATCCATGCTGAGCTTCGGGATCGACTATGCGGTGATGGCGGTCGCCCCCAGCGTCGCCTGGCTGTTCGTCGGGCGTGCGGTCGCCGGCATCGCGGGCGCGGTTTATGGCCCGGCGGGATCGGTGATCGCCGACGTGACGCCGCCCGAACGGCGCGGCGCGACTTTCGCGCTGATCGGCGCCGCGTTCGGGCTGGGCTTCATCATCGGGCCGGCGCTGGGCGGGCTGTTTTCCCTGTGGGGGCCACGCGCGCCCTTCCACGCCGCGGCGGCGCTGGCGCTGGTCAACGCCGCGGTGATGCTGGTGGCGATGCCGGAAACGCTGGCGGTGGAGAACCGGCGCCCGTTCCGCCTGCGCGACGCGCATGTCGTCGGCGCGTTCCGGCCGCTGTTCCACGCCGGCCATGCCGCACCGCTGCTGCTCGCCATGTTTCTCTGGCAGTTGGCGCACATGGTCTATCCGGCGACGTGGAGCTTCTGGGCGACCGCACGATTCGGCTGGGATGCCAAGGCGATCGGCTGGAGCCTCGCCTTCGTCGGGCTGGTGTCGACGATCGTCCAGGGCGGGCTGACCGGGCGTGCGATCACCCGCTTCGGCGAGCGGCGGGCGCTGCTGATCGGGCTGGTCGCGGGCGGCGGCTCGTTCCTCGCCTTCGCGGCGGTGAGCGCGAGCTGGCAGGTCTATCTGCTGTTCTGCACCAGCGCGCTGTCGGGCTTCGCGATGCCGGCGATGCAGGGGCTGATGTCGCGCATGGTCGATGCGACGCGGCAGGGGCAGTTGCAGGGTGGGCTCGGGTCGATGGGCAGCGTCTCGGCGATCATCGCGCCGCTGTTGCTGACGCAGGTGCTGGCGTGGGGGATCGATCACGGCTTTCCGGGCGCGGCGTTCGTGATCGCGGGGGTGCTCGGGCTGGCCGCCGCGGGAATCGTGGTGGCTCGGGTGCGGGTGGCTGCTGCGTCGTAGAAGGATTGGTTCGCGCGGAGACGCGGAGACGCGGAGATGGTGCGCCGGGGGTGAGCGTACCGATCCCCTCCCCGCACGCCGCCGATTGCACCGTTCGTAATGGAGCGCCTGCGGCGCCTTTCGCGTGACACCTCCGCGTCTCCGCGTCTCCGCGTGAGCCATTTTCCAACGTACCAGCGTCGGTGCAGAGCGTTTCGAAGATTGCGTATGGCGTCGGCGCACACCTTCACCTAGCGTCGCGCGATGCAGACCGCCGCCGACATGCTTGCGTCCGACTTCGCGACGCTTCCCGATTTGATCGCCGCCCACGCCCGCGAACGAGGGGAGCGGGTCGCGCTCGCCGATAGCGGCGGGACGATGGACTATGCCGCGCTGGATCGCGCGATGGACCGCGTCGCCGCGGCGCTGCAACGCGACGGCGTGGCGCCCGGCGCAGCCGTGGCGATCGTGGCGCAGGCGAGCGTCGATTATGCGGTCGTGTTTCTGGGGGCGTTGCGCGCGGGGTGCGTGGCGACGCCGCTCGCGCCCTCGGCGACGCCGGCGGCGATCGCGGCGATGGTCGTCGATTGCGGCGCGCCGCTGGTGTTCCTCGACGCCGCCAATGCGGCGCTGCTCGCGGATCAGGCGTTTGCGGCGCGGCGGATCGCGTTCGGCGACGGCTTCGCTGCCTGGCTCGGGGCGGAGGACGTCCGCCCCTCCCCCGTCGCGATCCGGCCCGACGATCCGTTCAACATCATCTATTCGTCCGGCACCACCGGCACGCCCAAGGGCATCGTCCAGAGCCATGCGATGCGTTGGGCGCATATCGCCCGCAACGCCGCCGCCGGCTTCGACACCGCGGTGACGATGGTGGCGACGCCGCTCTATTCGAACACGACGCTGGTCAGTTTCCTCCCCACCCTCGGCTGGGGCGGCACCGCGGTGCTGATGGGCAAGTTCGACGCGCGCACCTATCTGACGCTCGCCGAGCGGCATCGCGCGACACACACGATGCTGGTCCCGGTGCAGTATCAGCGGATCATGGCGCTCGCCGATTTCGCCGCCTTCGACCTGTCGCACTTCCGCTTCAAGACCAGCACCAGCGCACCGTTCGCGGCGACGCTGAAGGCCGATGTCGTCGCGCGCTGGCCGGGACTGCTGGTCGAATATTACGGCATGACCGAGGGTGGCGCCTCGTGCGGGCTCAACGCCAGCGCCCATCCCGACAAGTTGCATACCGTCGGCCAGCCGTTGCCGGGCCATGAGATCCGCCTGATCGACGACGACGGCCGCGAGGTGCCGCCGGGCGAGACGGGCGAGGTCGTCGGCCGGTCGCCGACGATGATGACCGGCTATCACGGCCGCGACGGCGCGACGCGCGAGGCGGAATGGCATGACGCGGACGGCAACCGCTATATCCGCCACGGCGACGTCGGCCGCTTCGATGACGACGGCTTCCTGATCCTGATGGACCGCAAGAAGGACCTCATCATCTCGGGCGGGTTCAACATCTATCCCTCCGATCTGGAGGCGGTGCTGCTGCGGCATCCGGCGGTCGGCGACGGGACGGTGATCGGTGCGCCGTCGGAGGCGTGGGGCGAGACGCCGGTCGGCTTCTACGTCGCGCGGCCGGGGTTCGAGGGCGAGGATGCCGGAGCGATCCTGTCCTGGGTCAACGCGCAGGTCGGCAAGACGCAGCGGCTGTCGGCCTTGCACCGGATCGACGAACTGCCGCGCAGCGCGATCGGCAAGGTGCTGAAACGCGCGTTGCGCGACCGGCTGGAGGATTTCGCATGACGGCGTTGCGGGATGTGATCGCCGGGCTGGAGCCGGTCGAGGGCGGCTGGCGCGGGCGGGTGCCGGACGGCTGGTTGCAGGGACGCACCGCCTATGGCGGACTGTCGGCGGCGCTGGCGCTGCATGCCGCGATGGGATCGGACACGGATCTGCCGCCGCTGCGATCGGCGCTGGTGGCATTCATCGGTCCGCTGAGCGGCGACATCACGATCCGCGCCAGCCGGCTGCGCCGGGGCCGCAACGCGGCGTTCGTGCAGGCGGATGTGGAGAGCGAGGCGGGGCTGGGGCTGCGCGCCACCTTCGTGTTCATGGGAACGGTGGCATCGGCGCTCGACGTCCATACCGGTGCCGCGCCGGCGGTCGCGCCGCCGGGCCCCGACGACACGGTGCTGCGCGGCCATCCCGCGGTCGCCTTTTCGCAGAATTTCGAACTGGTCGAGCGGCGGCAGGCCGAGCGGGCGGAATGGCTGCGCTGGGTCCGGCTGAAGGAGCGCGACGGGCTGCACCCGATGGTCGCGCTGATGGCGGTGGCGGACTGCCTGCCGCCGGTGGCGCTCAAGATGCTGGGACGGACGGCGCCGGTCAGTTCGATGACGTGGCAGCTCAACCTGCTGGGCGATGCGCCGGCGACGGACGACGGCTGGTGGCTGTTGCAGGCGACGAGCGACTATGCGCGGGCGGGGCATTCGAGCCAGCGGATGGGAATCTGGGCGGCGGACGGCACGCCGGTCGCCGACCATATGCAGAGCGTGGCGGTGTTCGCCTGACGACCGGGGTCGTCACACGCCAAGGGCTCCGTGCGACAGATTGCGACACTTTCCCCCGCGCCGGACATATCGCGGCGACAGACCCGCCCCATAGGTCGCATCGGTCGGTACAGGGATCGGCCCTGGCGGTGGAGGTTCGACGATGCGTGTTGTTCTGGCTCTGATGACGGCGGCGGGCGGGTTGCTCGCGACGACGGCGATCGCGCAGTCGGTGGCCCCGCCCCCGCCCCCGATTCCCTATGGCGGCGGGTTGATGCGCGCCGACACCAATCGCGGCGGCACGATCACGCGAGCGGAGATGCTTGCGGACGCGGATGCGCGCTTCGTGGCGATGGACACCGACAAGGATGGCAAGGTGACCGCGGCGGAACGCGATGCGGCGCGCGCGGCGATGCGGGCGCAGCGGCGCAACGGCAACGGTGGCGGTCCGCGCGGTGGTGGCGGCTTCGGCATGCGCGGCGATCCGGACGGCGACGGCGCGCTGACCCGTGCCGAGGCGGCGCAGCGAGCCGGTGCACGGTTCGACCGGCTCGACACCAACCGCGACGGCAGGCTGGATGCGGCCGAACTGGCCGCGGCGCGGCCGATGCGCGGCCCCCGCAACCCGCCGCTTCCCACGCCGACCCCGGCACAGTGACGACGCGGCGGGGCGGGCATGCCCCGTCCGGTCTGGCAGGAGCGCGATCGCATGGCTAATGCCGAACCGATGGGAGACATGCCGCACCTGCTGCTCGTCGATGACGAGCGTTCGATCCGCGAGCCGCTGGCGCAATATCTCGGCAAGCAGGGATTTCGCGTCACCCAGGCGGCGGATGCGGAAAGCGCGCGGACGCGGCTCGCCGCCTATGCGATCGACCTCGTCATCCTCGACGTGATGATGCCGGGCGAGGACGGCCTGTCGCTGTGCCGGCACATCGCCGCGACCAGCGACACGCCGGTGATCCTGCTGACCGCCAAGGCGGAGGAGACCGACCGGATCGTCGGGCTGGAGATGGGCGCGGACGATTATGTCGTGAAGCCCTTCTCGCCGCGCGAGCTGGCGACGCGGGTGAAGGTGGTGCTGCGGCGGCTGACCGCGGGCGGCGCGCGCCAGCATGCGCCCGAGAGCGGCTCCTACGCCTTCGCCGGCTGGGTGCTGAAGACGGGCGAGCGGGCGCTGGTCGACCGCGAGGGTGTGTCGGTGCCGCTGTCGACGGGCGAATACAATCTGCTGCTCGCGCTGGTGACGCGGCCGCGGCAGGTGCTGACCCGCGACCAGCTGCTCGACCTGACGCAGGGCCGCGAGGCTGCCGCCTTCGACCGCGCGATCGACAACCAGGTCAGCCGCCTGCGCCGCAAGATCGAGGCGGATGCGAAGCTGCCGGAGATCATCAAGACCGTGTGGGGCGGCGGCTATACGCTCGCGGCCGAGGTGACGCGCCTGTGAGGGTGCGGCTGTGACGCTACGGCTGTGGCCGCGCAGCCTCGCCGGGCAGATGGCAGTGCTGATCGCGCTGGCGCTGCTGGTCGCGCAGATGGTCAATTTCGCGCTCGCGTTGCGCGACCGGGCGGAGTTCCGGCTGGCGCAGGCGACGCGGCCGGTCGCGATCCGGCTGGCGGACGCGATCGATCGCGAGGCGCAGGGGCTGCGCACGATCCAGCGCGACCGCGGGCGCATCCGCCGCGCCGACGCCGACGGCATCCCCGCCACCCTGCCGCGGATGCCGGAGATCGCCGCCGAACTGCGCAACCAGCTGCGCGAACAGGGCGTCGAGGTCGGGCGGATCGACACGGGCGTGCGGCGCTGGACGGCGATGGACGATGCCGTGCTGACCCGCAATCCGGCGCGCAGCAACCGCCAGCGCCGGGTGCAGGATCGTCCCGAACAGGCGCTGCTGATCGCGGTCGAGCAGCCGGGGCACGGCTGGCTGGCGGTGATCGTGCCGTGGAGCGGCAATGGCGGCGTCCGCCTGTTCTGGCGCCTCTTCGCCCAGACGCTGATCCTCTACGGCGTCGTGCTGCTGCCGGTGCTGTGGATCGCGCGCCATATCTCGCGGCCGCTGCGCGACCTGACCGCGGCGGCACAGCGCTTCGGCCGCGGCGGCGACGCGCCGGAGGCGGTGACGGTGCGAGGCCCGGCGGATATCGCCAGCCTCGTCCAGTCGTTCAACGCGCTGCAGCTGCGCGTCACCGCGATGCTGGACGAGAAGGACCGGATGCTCGGTGCGATCGGCCACGACCTGCGCACGCCGCTCGCCGCGCTGCGCGTGCGGGTCGAATCGGTCGAGGACGACACCGACCGCACGCGCATGGCGGACACCATCGCCGAGATGAACCGGACGCTCGACGACATCCTGTCGCTGGCGCGGCTGGGCCGGCCGAGCGAGCCGCTGACCGAGGTCGACCTCGCCGCGCTGGTCGACGCCGTGGTCGAGGATTTCCGCGATCTGGGGCAGGATGTCAGCTTTGAAGAGGCCGACCGGTTGCGCATGCGGCTGCGCCCGTCGCTGATCCGCCGCGCGATCCGCAACCTCATCGAGAATGCGGTGAAGTACGGCGGCGGGGCGGCGGTGCGGCTGGTGCCGGACAGCGCAACGGTGCGGATCGAGGTGGCGGACCGCGGGCCGGGCATCCCCGAGGAACGGCTGACCGACGTGTTCGAGGCGTTCACCCGGCTGGAAACCTCGCGTAACCGCGATACCGGCGGGATCGGGCTCGGTCTGGCGCTGGCCCGGTCGATCGTGCGCGAGGCGGGCGGCGACGTTCGGCTGGCGAACCGCGACGACGGCGGCCTGTGCGCGACGATCGAACTGCCGCGTCAGGGCCGATAGCCGGTGAGCTGGCCGTTCTGCGGCGTGCATGATGTGCGGAAGCGGTAGAGATGGTGCGCGCAGAGGCGCGGAGGACGCGGAGGTGTCCCGTACCGGATGCGCGTGGCCCTGCCGTCCCTACGGCCTGACGGGGATGCCTGAGGGTGAAGCGGGCACACCATCTCTGCGTCCTCCGCGCCTCCGCGCGCCAACACACATCTTTCCACGATCCGACACCGCGTCTTGGGTTACGCCTTGACGCCCGTGTCGTGACTGCGGAAATCGCGATAGAGAAATGGGTCGCGCGGAGGCGCGGAGGACGCGGAGGTGTCCCGTGCCGGGTACGCGTGGCCCTGCCGTCTCTACGGCCTGACGGGGATGCGTGAGGATGAAGCGGACGCACCATCTCTCCGTCCTCCGCGCCTCCGCGCGCCAACACACACCCTTTCCACGATCCGACACCGCGTCTTAGGTTACGCCTTGACGCCCGTGTCGTGACTGCGGAAATCGCGATAGAGCGGGATGACATCAAACTGATCCGTCATTGCGAGCGCAGCGAAGCAATCCAGGGCGTCCTGGTACGGCTCTGGATTGCTTCGCTGCGCTCGCAATGACGAACATTCGGATCAATCTGATGTCATCCGATTCTAGAGAGAGGGTTCGCGCGGAGGACGCGGAGGTGTCCCGTACCGGGTGCGCGGCGCCCTGCCATCTCTACGGCCTGACGGGGATGCGTGAGGGTGAAGCGGGCGCACCATCTCTGCGTCCTCTGCGCCTCTGCGCGACAACACACACCTTTCCATGAAGGACGGCGATGCACCGGACGCCGGCACACCGCCCGTCGCATCATCTGGCGGCGGTTGTCGGGAACCCCCGCTTCTTCAGCAGCGCGTTGACGTCCGGATCGCGACCGCGGAAGTCGCGATAGGCGGCGGCGCGGTCGGTTTCGTTGCCGGTCGACAGCAGGATGCGCGCGAACCGCTCCGCGGTCGGCTTGTCCCACGGGCTGCCCGCCTCCTCGAACGCGGCGAACGTGTCCGCGTCCATCGTCTCCGACCACAGATAGCTGTAATAGCCCGCCGAATAGCTGTCGGACGAGAACAGGTGATTGAACTGCGGCAGGCGGTGCCGCATCACCAGCTCTTTCGGCATGCCGATTTCGGTCAGCGTCGCGCGTTCGAACGCATCGGGATCGACGACGCCGTCCGCCACCGTGTGCAGCTTCATGTCGACGATCGCCGAGGACAGATATTCGGCGGTCGCGAACCCCTGGTTGAACGTCTTCGACGCCTCGATCTTGTCGAGCAGCGCCTGCGGCATCGGTGCGCCGGTCTGGTAATGGCGCGCATATTTGTCGAGCACGTCGCGGGTGAGCAGCCAATGCTCGTTCACCTGGCTGGGATATTCGACGAAGTCGCGCGGCGTGCCGGCAAGGCCCGGATAGGTGACGTTCTGCAGCATCGCGTGGATCGCGTGGCCGAATTCGTGGAACAGCGTCTGCGCATCGTCGAGGCTGATGAGGATCGGCTCCCCCTTCGCCCCCCGTGCGAAATTGTTGTTGTTCGACGACAGCACGGTCTGCGCGGGCGCGAGCTTGCGCTGGCCGCGATAGGTGTTGGCCCATGCGCCCGACCTCTTGCCGCTCCGCGCGAAATCGTCGCGGTAGAACAGTCCGACCTCCCTGCCGTTACGGTCGGTGACGTGCCAGACGCGCATGTTCGGCTCGAACACCGGCACGGTGCCGGTGATCTCCTTGAAGTTCAGCCCGTACAGCCGGTTGGCGGCGTAGAGCGACCCCTGGATGATGTTGCCGAGCTCGAAATAGGGCTTCAGCTGCGCCTGATCGAGGTCGTAGCGGCTCTTGCGGACCTGCTCCTGATAGAAGCGATAGTCCCAGGGCTCGATCGTGATTTTCGTCGCGCCTTTGTCCGCGATCGCCTGCATGTCGCGGACCTCCTCGCCGACGCGCGCCTTCGCCGCCGGCCAGACCCGCATCATCAGGTCCATCGCCGCGGCGGGCGTCTTCGCCATCGTGTCCTGCATCCGCCAGTCGGCATGCGTCTTGAAGCCGAGCAGGTGCGCACGATCCGCCCGCAGCTTGACGATCCGCGCGATCGTCGCGTTCGTGTCGTTCGCGTCGCCATTGTCGCCGCGGTCGACGAACGCGCGCCAGACCTTTTCCCGCAACGCGCGATCGGTGGCGAAAGTGAGCACAGGATCGACCGCCGAGCGCGTGTTGACGATCGCCCAGCCGGTCTGGCCACGCTCCGCCGCCGCGGCCTTCGCCACCGCCCTGACGCTGTCGGGGATGCCGGCGAGCTGCGCGGCATCGGTGACGAGGATCGCCTTGTTCTCGTCGGCGAGCAGCCGTCTCGAGAAGTCGCTGAACGCGCTCGCCAGCTCCTGATTATAGGCGGACAGCTGCACCTTCTGCGCCGGCGTCAGCTTCGCGCCCTGTCGCACGTAACTGTCGTAGGTGCGGGTGACGAGCCGCTGCTGCTGCGGGTCGAGCGTCGCCCGCGCGGCATGGACCGCCTCGATCCGCGCGAACAGTTTCGGATCGAAGGTGATCGCGTCCGACGCCGCGGCGAACTTAGGCGACCATTCGCGGTCGAGCGCCTGATAGGCGGGCGTGTTCATATTGCCAGTCATCACGCCGAACAGCGTCATCACCCGGCCGTAGCGCTGGCCGGCGAGCTGCATCGGCACGAAGGTGTTGGCGAAGGTCGGCGCCGCCGGATTGTCGGCGATCCGGCGATAGTCCGCGGCGCGCTCCGCCAGCGACGCCTCGAACGCGGCCGGGAACAGCTCGGGCTTCACCTTGTCCCAGGGCGGCACCCCGCCATAGGGGCCGGTCCAGTCGGCAAGCAGCGGATTGGCGGCCGGCGCGGTCGCCGCGGGGCCGGTCTGGGCGGCGACGCTGCCGGCCATCAGCGCGACCGCGCCGGTGGCGAGAAGGATGTGGTACAAGATGCTCTCCGGATCATGGTTACGCCCAGCATAGCCGCTGATCCGCCGACGTCACCCCGGTCGCTGCGTGTTCGCCCGTTCCGCCGCCGCGATCAGGCGACGGCCGGTTTCCAGCGCCGCCTCGGGCGTCATCGCCACCGCGACGCCGTCGGGCCCGTCGAGCATGACCTGCCCCTCCTGCAGCGACACCGCGCCCGGCACGGTTTCCGGATCATGCGCACGTCCGCCGGCCGGTTCGTTCACGTCGTCTTCCATGCGCCGAAATCCGAATAGAGATAATCGCTGTCGAACTCCGCCGCGACGCACAGGCCGCGCTGGTCGAGGATCTCGACCTGCCCGTTCCGGAACAGCAGCAGCCCCTTTTCGCGCAGCCGGCGCAGCGTGCGGTTGACGTGCACGCCGGTGAGCCCGCACGCCTCGGCCAGGTCGGGCTGGGTCAGCGGCAGTTCGAACCTGCCGTCGCGCGCGAGGCCGACCAGCTCCAGCCGCGCGTTGAGCTCGCAGAAGAAGTGTGCCAGCCGCCCGTCCGCGCCGAGCCTCCCCAGCCGGAAGATCCATTCGCGATGCATCGCGGCATCGGCGAGGGTCGCGAACCACAGGAAGCGGGTCAGCCGCGGATGCCGTTCGGTGATGCCGACCAGCGTCTGGTGATCGAACAGCGCCATCCGGATCGGCCCCAGCGTCCCGATGTCGTGATCCAGCCGCCCGGTCGGAAAGCCGTGCAAATCGACGAAATCGCCGGGGATATGGACCGACACCAGCTGGCGATAGCCTTCGCGGTCGTCCATGTAGCGCGAGACATAGCCGTCGATCAGCATCATGCTGGTATCGACCGGCTCGCCGCGCCGCACGAGATGATGGCGCGCGGGATAGTCCTTCACCGCGCACGCCGCCTTTTCGAGGACGTCGCGCTCCTCGTCGGTCATACGTTCCCTGCCCCGTCCGAGCAGGAACCGGCCGGTCTTCGGAAAGCGGCCGAGGTCGGCGGCAGGCGCCGGGGGGGGTGCGGGATCGTCTCTCATCGAAACGGTGAAACCCGGATCGGCCGCGTAACGTTCCGTGGCGCGGACCTATTCCGCCATATCGGCGCCGATCGCGCGGGATGGTGGCGCCCCGCCGGCCTCTCCCGCACCGTCCAAGACTTCACGGCGACGCATTTCGCCGGTACGCACCCGGCCATACGGGCCGAGCCTCCTTCCGGGGAGACGGTCCGCGCCCCTCCCCACGGAACAGCTTGCTGGTCCTCCCGTTTCGATCCAGCGGCGCAGCGCCTCGTGCGCGATGCCGTCCTCGACCGCTTCCACGACCGACAGAAGGACCACACGCCCCCGATGCTCGACCCAGCCCGTAACGTCTGGCGTATCGAACGTGCCGACCGCCTGTCGGTGATCGTCGATGCCGACCGCTATTTCGGGGTCGCCCGCGAAGCGTTCCTGCAGGCCCGGAAGCGGATCATGCTGGTCGGCTGGGATTTCGACGCGCGCATCCGGCTGGTCGGCAGCACCGGCATGACCGAGGGGCCGGAGACGGTCGGCGACTTTCTCTACTGGCTGATCCAGCGCAATCCGGAGCTGGAACTCTACCTGCTCCGCTGGGACGTCGGCGCGGTCAAGGCGGCGTTCCGCGGCAGCACGATGTTCACCGTCCTCAAATGGATGCGCCATCCGCGCATCCACGTGAAGCTCGACGGCCATCATCCGACCGCCTCGTCGCATCACCAGAAGATCGTCTCGATCGACGATTGCCTCGCCTTTTGCGGCGGGATCGACATGACCGCCGAACGCTGGGACACGCGCGCGCACCGCGACGACGATCCGGGGCGCCGGCTGCCGGGGAGCGGCAAGCCCTACAAGCCGTGGCACGACGCGACCACCGCGATCACCGGACCGGCCGCCGCCGCGCTGGGCGAATTGTGCCGCGACCGCTGGCATCTTGCGGCTGGCCACACGCTGACCCCGGTCGAGGGCGGCGGCAGCTGCTGGCCCGCCTCGCTCGACCCGACGTTCGAGAACGTCGACCTCGGCATCGCGCGCAGCCAGCCGGAGATGCCGGGCGAGGCGGCGGTGACCGAGGTCGAGGCGCTGTTCCTCGACCAGATCAAGGCGGCCAAACGCCACATCTATTGCGAAAGCCAGTATTTCGCCTCGCGCCGCATCGCCGAGGCGATCGCCGCGCGGCTCGACGAGCCGGACGGGCCGGAGATCGTCATCGTCAATCCGCTGACCGCGCAGGGCTGGCTCGAGCCGCTGGCGATGGACACGGCGCGGGCGCGGCTGGTCGAGACGCTGCGCCGCCGCGACAGGCACGACCGGTTCCGCCTCTACCATCCCTTCACCCGCGGCGGCACGGCGATCTATTGCCACGCCAAGATCACGATCATCGACGACACGCAGCTGCGCATCGGCTCGGCCAACATCAACAACCGCTCGCTCCGGCTCGACACCGAATGCGACGTGGTGCTCGACGCCGAACGCCATCCCGACGCCGGGCTGGAGAACAGGATCCTCGCCACCCGCCACGATTTGATGGCCGAACATCTCGACGTCGCGCCGGAACGCGTCGCGCAGCTGATGGAGCAGACGGGATCGCTGATCGAGACGATCGAGCGGCTGCGCGGCCCGGGCCGCTCGCTGCGCCCCTATGAGGTGCCGGACCTCGACGGCATCCAAAAGTGGCTGGCGGACAACGAGGTGCTCGATCCCGAAGGCCCCGGTGAGATGTTCGAGGCGACCACGCAGCGCGGCCTGTTCCGCGGGCGGCTGCGCAAGCGCGGCTAGGCAGCGGCGGGGCGTGCCCCGGACGCCACGGTCTATACGTTCAGGGGATCGAACAGGCCGGTCCACCGGCGGCGATCGACGCCTGTCGATCCCGATCGTGCGCGGCGATGGGGTGTTTCGGGTGATGGCATCCGCCGTTCAGCCACGCGCTTCGCGCGACGCCTCCAACCCCGCCGGTCTGACGGGGGCGTCGGATGTCGAAGTGGAAAACGTCCAACCTTCCGCCCGAGTTAGACACCAAGTCAGCCTAAACGGCAGCAATCAATCGGTTTTCTTCGGGAAGTGGTGCCCCTGGCCGGACTCGAACCAGCATGCCTTTCGGCGTTCGATTTTGAGTCGAATGCGTCTACCAATTTCGCCACAGGGGCAGCGAAGCATCGCCCGATAGCGGGCGGGCTGCGGTCCCGCAAGGGTGCTTGGCGGACCGACCCGCAAAACCAGCTCGGGTCAGGCAGTGGGCGCGCGGCGGCGGTAGCTCAGCGCCTCGGCGACATGGACGCGGCCGACCGCGTCCCGACCGGCGAGGTCGGCGATCGTGCGGGCGACACGCAGGACGCGGGTATAGCCGCGCGCCGACATCCGCATCGCCTCCGCCGCCTGCGCGAGCAGCTGGCGCCCCGCCGCGTCCGGGGTGCCGACCATGTCGAGCAGCGCGCCGTCCACCTCCGCATTGGTGCGGACCGGGTGACCGGCATAGCGCGCGGTCTGGATCGCCCGCGCCGCCGCTACTCGCGCCGCGACCTCCGCTGATCCCTCCGCAGGCGGCGGCAGCACCAGATCGGCGGCGCTCACCGCGGCGACCTCGACGTGCAGGTCGATGCGATCGAGCAACGGCCCCGACACCTTCGCCTGATAGTCGGCGGCGCAACGGGGTGCGCGGGCGCAGGCGAGGCTGGCATCGCCGAGGTGGCCGCAGCGGCACGGGTTCATCGCCGCGATCAGCTGGACGCGCGCCGGAAAGGTGACATGGGCATTGGCGCGCGCGACGCTGACCACGCCCGCCTCCAGCGGCTGGCGCAGCGAATCGAGCACGCCGCGCTGGAATTCCGGGAGCTCGTCGAGGAACAGCACGCCGAGATGCGCGAGGCTGACCTCGCCCGGCTTCACCCGCAACCCGCCGCCGGTCAGCGCCGCCATCGACGCGCTGTGGTGCGGGCTGCGGAACGGCCGGTTGCGGGTCAGCCGCCCGCCCGCCAGCGTGCCGGCGACGGACTGCACCATCGACACCTCCAGCGCCTCGGCCGCATCGAGCGGCGGCAGGATGCCGGGCAGGCATGACGCCATCAGCGACTTGCCGGCACCCGGCGGGCCCACCATCAGCAGATTGTGACCGCCCGCCGCGGCGATCTCCAGCGCGCGCTTGGCGACCTCCTGTCCCTTGACCTGGCGCAGGTCGGGGCCGTGCGACGCCGCCTCGACCTCGCCGGCGGGCGGCGCCGACAGCAGGCCATGGCCCTTGAAATGGTTGATGAGCGCGAGCAGGTCGGGCGCAGCGAGCACCTCGACCGATCCGGCCCAGGCGGCTTCGGAGCCTTGTGCGGCCGGGCAGATCAGCCCCCTGCCCTCCGCGGCGGCGTGCAATGCGGCGAGCAGGACGCCGGGCGACGACGCGATCCGCCCGTCGAGGCCCAGTTCGCCGACGACGACGTAATCCGCCAGCGCCTCGACGTCGATCACCGCCATCGCGCCGAGCAGCGCCAGCGCGATCGGCAGGTCGAAATGCGATCCTTCCTTGGGCAGGTCGGCGGGCGACAGATTGACGACGATGCGCTTGGGCGGCAGCGCGAGGCCCAGCGCGGCAATCGCACCCCGCACCCGCTCGCGACTTTCCGCGACCGCCTTGTCGCCGAGCCCGACGACGATGAAGTTCGGCAGGCCGGGGATCAGCTGCACCTGCACCTCGACGCCGCGCGCTTCCAGACCGAGATACGCCACCGTCTGGACGGTCGCCACCATGTCATTCCCCCCGTCGCTCCCCCGATGTCACGTCGGCGTCACGCCGGGTTCATAGCGCGCTTTGCACCGTGCGAAAGAGTCCGTTTCGAACATTCATAAGCTGCCTTGTCCGAACAACACACAGCCCCCAAGTGAGCGCCATGCAGGATCGCCATCCCGTCAGTCGTCTGTTGCAGCTCCTGCTCGGCGGCCTGCTGATCCTTGGCGCTGGGGCGCTCGCGCCGCTGCCGGGACCGGGCGGCATCTTCCTGTTCGCCGGCGGGCTGGTGCTGATCCTGCGCAACTCGCGATCCGCGCAGGTCCGGTTCGCGCGGATCAAGCGGCGCTGGCCGCGGATCGGCGGTCTGGTCGACCGGACGATGCGGCGGCAGAGCGCGTTGCGCCGCCATGCCCGCGACAAGCGGCACGCGCGCGACAAGCGGATCGGCTCGCGTTGACTTCCGCGATCCCCCTCGGTATGCGCTCCCCATCAAGGCCGTCCCGCGTGGCGGCCGTTTTCTATTCAGACGATCAGGGAATGAATCATGAAGCGGACCTTTCAGCCGAGCAATCTGGTGCGTGCACGTCGCCACGGCTTCCGCGCCCGGATGGCGACGGTCGGCGGCCGTGCGGTGATCCACGCACGCCGGGCCCGCGGCCGCAAGAAGCTGTCGGCGTAATTCGAACGCTTACGGTTCGCCGCGATTTCCTTGCGGCGAATGCGGGGCGGCGCGCACCGATGCCGGGATTCGTCCTGCTGGTGCGCGACCGCGACGATGGTGACCCCGCAATGCGCGTCGGCTTCACCGTCACCAAGAAAGTCGGCAACGCCGTCGTCCGCAACCGCATGAAACGGCGGCTGCGGGCGCTGGCGCGTGAGCTGTTGCCCGCCGCCGGCATCCGCGGTGCGGATCACGTGCTGATCGGCCGCGACGGCGGCATCGAGCGCGACCACGCCGCGCTGAAGGTCGAGCTGGCCAAGGCGCTGGCGAAGATCGCCCGCGGCGAGAGCGCGCCGGCACGTCCGCGTGGCCCGCGCCCGTCCGGTCCGCGAAAGCCGAAACGGTGATCGCGAAGCTGCTCATCCTGATCGCGCGCGGCTGGCAATTGGGCCCGTCGGCGCTGATGCCCGACACCTGTCGTTACCAGCCGTCGTGTTCCGCCTATGCAATCACCGCCCTTCGCCGCTATGGCGCGGCCAAAGGGGGCTGGTTGGCGGCGAAGCGGATTGCGCGCTGTCATCCCTGGGGCGGGTACGGACCCGATCCGGTCCCTTGAGCCAAGACGGGGCAAGACCTTGAACAAAGAACGCCAGAATTTCGTCCTGTTCGCGGTCATCGCCGCGCTGATCCTGTTCGCGTGGCCGCTGATCCAGGGCAAGTTCTTCCCCGTCGCGAACCCGCCGGTGACGAAGATCGTCAACGGCAAGTCGCAGCCGATCCCGGCGCGCGACACCGCCGATCCCACCGCCGACAATCCCGGGGCGGTCCGCAACCGGCAGGTCGTGCTCGCCGAATCCCCGCGCGTCCGCATCCAGACGCCGACGCTGCAGGGCTCGATCAACCTCAAGGGCGCGCGCATCGACGACCTCGTGCTGGTCAAGTACAAGGAAACGATCGCCAAGGATTCGCCGCCGATCCGCCTGCTGTCGCCGGCCGGCGCGCCCGAGGCCTATTTCGCCGGCTTCGGCTGGCGCGACGACGGCCTGAGGCCGCCCGCCGCCGACGCCGTCTGGACCGCCTCGGCGCCGCTGCTCGCGCCCGGTCGCCCGGTGACGCTCACCGCCGCCAATGCGAGCGGCCAGCGCTTCGCGATCGAGCTGTCGGTCGACGACCAATATATGTTCACCGTCAAACAGACGGTGCAGAACGCCGGCGGCGCGCCCGTCCCCGTCGCGCCCTATGGCTATGTCAATCGCGTCGGCGTGTCGAAGGACCCCGGCACGTGGCAGATCCACACCGGCCCGATGTCGGTCCATGGCGGCGGCGCCGATTACGGCACCAAGTTCAAGGATATCGACGAGGCGCCCGCGAAGTTCACGACGACCGGCGGCTGGCTCGGCTTCACCGACAAATACTGGCTGACCGCGCTCGTCCCCGACCAGGCCGCGCAGTTCGACGGCCAGTTCCGCGCCGGCACCAACAAGGCCTATCAGGCCGATTACGCCTTCGCCCCCAAGCTGCTGCCCGCGGGCCGCGCGATCACCCAGACCAGCCGTTTCTTCGCCGGTGCGAAGGAAGTGAAGGCGCTCCAGCATTACGAGAACGACGCCGGCGTCACCAAGCTCGACAAGGCGATCGACTGGGGCTGGTTCGAGATCGTCGAAAAGCCGATCTTCACCTATCTCGACTGGCTGTTCCGCATGGTCGGCAATTTCGGCGTCGCGATCATCCTGCTGACGGTGACGATCCGCGGCCTGATGTTCCCGATCGCCCAGCGCCAGTTCGCCAGCATGGCCAAGATGCGCGCGATCCAGCCGAAGATGAAGGCGATCCAGGAGCGGTTCAAGGACGACAAGCCGCGCATGCAGCAGGAGGTCATGGGCCTCTACAAGACGGAGAAGGTCAATCCCGTCGCCGGCTGCCTGCCGACGCTGCTCCAGATCCCGATCTTCTACGCGCTCTACAAGGTGCTGATGCTGACGATCGAGATGCGGCACCAGCCGTTCTTCGGCTGGATCAAGGACCTGTCCGCGCCCGACCCGCTGACGCCGCTCAACCTGTTCGGCTATCTGCACTTCACCCCGCCGCACATGATCGCGATCGGGGTCGTGCCGATCATCCTCGGCATCTCGATGTACTTCCAGTTCAAGATGAACCCGGCGCCGATGGACGACACCCAGAAGCAGGTGTTCGCGATCATCCCCTGGGTACTGATGTTCGTGATGGCGAGCTATCCGGTCGGCCTGCAGGTCTACTGGATCGCCTCCAACTTCCTCGCGATCCTGCAGCAGCGCGTGCTGTATGCCCGGCATCCCGACCTCAAGACGGCGCCCGCCAAGTGAGCGACGACGTCACCACGCCCGAGGACGAGGGCTTCACCCCGGAGCTGATCGAGCATGCGCGCAAGACCTTCGCGGGGCCGATCAGCTTCCTGAAGTCCGCGCCGGCGCTCGAGCATCTCCCCGCACCGGTGGTGCCGGAGGTCGCGTTCGCGGGGCGTTCGAACGTCGGCAAGTCGTCGCTGCTCAATGCGCTCACCGGGCGCAACGGCCTCGCCCGCACGTCGAACACGCCGGGCCGGACGCAGGAGCTCAACTTCTTCGACGTCGGCGCGCCGTTGGCGTTCCGGCTGGTCGATATGCCCGGCTACGGCTTCGCCAAGGCGCCCAAGGATGTCGTCAGGAAATGGCGCTTCCTGGTCAACGACTTCCTGCGCGGCCGCGACACGCTGAAGCGCGCGCTGGTGCTGATCGATTCGCGCCACGGCATCAAGGACGTCGACCGCGAGATCCTCGAGATGCTCGACAAGGCGGCGGTCAGCTATCGCCTCGTCCTGACCAAGGCGGACAAGGTGAAGGCGACCGAACTCGCCGACGTCATGGCCAGCGTCGCCGCCGAGGCCCGCAAGCGCCCCGCCGCCCACCCCGACATCCTCGCCACCTCGAGCGAAGGCGGCATGGGCATCCCCGAACTCCGCGCCGCGGTGATGGAAGCGGTGGGTTGATCCGGAACAGCACGTGGCCTGCAGGCATCGTTCAGCTTGAGTACAGAAAACATACTGATGATCCCGAGGATGCCCTGCTTTGGGCATAGTCGGGAGACAGGCAATGAGGACTTTGCGGTGTATCGCGTCGGTCGGCGCAATTATATTGTGTGCTCCGGCGATCATGGCGCAGACGACGACGCCCGCCCCGCCGGCTCAAGTCGATGTCACGCCGCTGCGGACGCCGACATATGCCCAGCCCGAAACGTATCGACCGCGTGAACCGGGCGCGCTTGCGCCGTTCGACCGGATCAACGGTGCCGGCCCGTTTGCGCAAAGCAAGTATTACGAACAGACGTATGAATTGGCGCAACAATTCGGTCGCTGCGCGTCCAACGTCAGCCCCAAGCGTGCACGACTGGTGCTGAATGCTGCTCCCAACACGCGGACCGAACTGGTCGAGCTGAACCAGCTCAGCGGCCTTGCACGGGCGTGCCTGCCCTATGCCTATCGAGCGCCCGTCGTCTTCTTGCGCGGAAGCCTAGCCGAGGCAATGTATAAGCGACAGCCGACCGCACAGACCACACACAGTGTTGGCGTTCGACAGAGCGCGCTTGATGCCTTCCAAACCGCCGAGACGGCGCGCAGCACTGCGCGACTGCCGGACGATCGCAGTTTTTCGATCGTCACTAACTGCTTGGCCGTCCGCTCGCCGGACGAGACCCGGGCCGTCCTGATGAGCGAACACGGATCACAGAGTGAACGACAGGCGATCAAGCAACTCATCGCATCGGCGCCGGGATGCACTGGCTCAACTGCCTTTCCCGTTACCGCCGGCACCAGCTTCATCCGAGCATATCTGGCGGAATCGGCGTTGCACTGGGCAGATTTTGACGCTCAGCGCGGCTGACGCGAGGGAAAGACGGGTTTCGTGTCGCGACTTGATCGATTAGGTCGGCGGCATGAAGCTCATCATCGGCAACAAGGCGTATTCCAGCTGGTCGCTCCGCGGCTGGCTGGCGTGCAAACAGTCCGGCCTTCCGTTCGAGGAGGTGGTCGTGCCGCTCTACGACGCCGAATGGGATCGCCGCCGCGAGGGTGCGGAGTTCGCGCCATCGTCGGGCAAGGTGCCGATTCTGTGGGACGGCGAATCGGTGGTGTGGGACAGCCTCGCCATCGTCGACTATCTCGCCGACAAGGTCGGGCGCGACCGTTTCTGGCCGCAGGACGAGCCGGCGCGCGCGATGGCGCGGTCGATGGCGGCGGAAATGCACTCCAGCTTCACCGCATTGCGCCGCAAGCATGCGATGAACATCCGCCAGGTCTTTCCCGCGAAGCGCCCCGACGAGGACGTCATCGCCGACCTCGGCCGGATCATGGAATTGTGGGCGCAGGCGCGCGCGCGCTGGGGCGGCGACGGCGCGTTCCTGTTCGGGCAGTTCGGGGCGGCGGACATCATGTTCGCGCCGGTCTGCACCCGGATCATCACCTACCAATTGCCGATCGCGCGCTTCGCCGCCGCCTATATCGACGCGGTCATCCAGCATCCGTGGATGCAGGACTGGATCGCCGGCGCGCAGGAAGAGGATTGGGTGATCCAGCAATACGAACAGCCCTCGACGTGAGGCCGGCGGCGTGATCGACGGTCTGGCGCTGGCGCAGGCGTTGCTGCGCGCGGACAGCGTCACCCCGGCGCGCGGCGCGGTATTCGACGTGCTCGAATCCGCCCTGGTGCCGATCGGCTTCGCGGTCGATCGCTTCGTCGTCGGCGCGGCGCCCGACGGCCCGGTCGAGAATATAATCGCGCTCCGGCCCGGTTCGGGGCGGCATCTCGCCTTCGCCGGCCATGTCGACGTCGTCCCGCCCGGCGACGGCTGGACCGGTTCGCCCTGGTCGGGCGCGATCCGCGGCGAGCTGCTCTACGGGCGCGGCGCGGTCGACATGAAGGGCGCGGTCGCCGCCTTCGCCGCCGCCGCTTCGCGCGCGACCGGCCCGACGCTCAGCTTGCTTATCACCGGCGACGAGGAGGGCCCGGCGACCTATGGCACCCCCGCGCTGATCGAACGGATGGCGGCGCGCGGCATCGCGCCGGACCTGTGCCTCGTCGGCGAGCCGACCTCGGTGCACCGGCTCGGCGACATGGTGAAGATCGGCCGGCGTGGCTCGGTCAACATCTGGATCGACGTACCCGGCCGGCAGGGCCATGTCGCCTACCCCCATCTCGCCGACAATCCGGCGGGCAAGCTCGCCAAGGCGTTGGCGGCGCTGCAGGCGATGGGGCTCGACCACGGCAACGCCTGGTTCCAGCCGTCGAACCTCGAGATCACCGACATCGCCATCGGCAATCCCGCGCATAACGTCATCCCCGCCCGCGCCGGCGCCCGCCTCAACATCCGCTTTAACGACGAACAGCGCGGCGCCGACCTGATCGAGCGCGTCCGCGCGCTCGTCCACGAACACGCCCCCGCCGCGATCGTCACCGGCAAGGTGTCGGGCGAGGCGTTCCTCACCGAACCCGGCGCCTTCACCGCCCTGGTCAGTGCCGCGATCGAGGCGCAGACGGGGCTGGTGTCGGAGCTTTCCACCTCCGGCGGCACCTCCGACGCGCGCTTCCTGTCGAAACTTTGCCCGACGGTGGAGTTCGGCCTCGTCAACGCGACCATGCATCAGGTGGACGAAGCGGTCGCCGTCGCCGATCTCGACGCCCTGACCGCGATCTACGCGGACGTGATCGCGCGGCTCGCGATCGGCTGATCCGACGATCGGGTTAGCGCGGGGGTGTCGCACGCATGGCGTAGCCCCGTCATCGCGATGATGGAGGGAAAGGATCGCCTGCGCGGCATCCGCAACACCTCCGCGCCCTCCGCGCCTCCGCGCGAACCACCTCTTCGTCCGCTCGACGCCGAGCCCCCGGCCCCTCCGCTCTAACGCCCGCCCCGCCGCAACACGATATACAGCGCGCCCTGCCCGCCATGCCGGGGATGCGCGCCTCGCACCGCCGCGATCGCATCCGCATGCCGCGACGCCGCCAGCCAGTCCGCGATCGCCGCGCGGATCGCGCCGCGCGCATGCGGGCGCTCGCTCTCCGGCCGCGGCGGCTTGCCGGTCACCAGCAGCAGCACGCGGTCGCCCCGTGCGATCGCCCGCGACAGGCCGTCGTCGAGCATCGCGTGGGCGGAGGACAAGGTATGCCCGTGCAGGTCGATCGCGCTGTCGGGGCTGACGATGCCGCGGGTCAGCTTCTTGTCCCAGCTGCCGTCGAGTGTATTCTGCCGCGGCGACGGCGCGGCGATCACCGGCTTCGCCGCAACCGGCCGCGCCGCCGCGACCGCCCGGGTCAACGCCTTGGATGGCCGGGTCGCCTTCACCGGCGCGGGCGCAGCGGCGACCGGTTTCGCCACCGCGACGGGCACCGACCGCAACGGCTTCACCGTCGCCATCACCCGCGCCCACAGGTCGGCTTCGTCAGCGTTGAGCTGGCGCAACGGACCCCGCTCCATAGGGGACGGCCTGCGTGCGCGCGAGCGTGCCGATCGGCAGCAGCAGGAACGCGGTGCCGCGCGCCGCCATGCCGCCCGCGGTCGCCTCCGCGGTCGCGCCCGCGCCCCAGAAGGTGTCGAAGCGGTTGCTGCCCTTGATCGCGCCGCCGGTGTCCTGCGCCACCCACAGGCCGCTCGCATCCTGCCGGTCCATCGACAGGAACACCGGCGCACCGAGCGGCACGTATTTCACGTCCGCCGCCGCGCTGATCCCGCCATTGACGACATAGCCCATGGCGCCGACCGGCGGCGTGTTAAGTTCGCGAAAGAAGACGAAGCTCTTGTTCTCCGCCATGATCGCGCGCCCTTCGGCGGGATTGGCGTGCAGCCAGGCGACGATCCCCTGCATCGACGTCTGCCCCGGCTGGAGCAGCCCGCGCGCCTTCATCAGCGCGCCGATGCCGGTATAGTCGCGGCCGTTCTGGGTGTCGTAGCCGACGCGCATGATGTCGCCGTTCGGCAGCCGCAGCCGCCCCGACCCCTGGATCTGGAGGAAGAACACCGCCGCCTCGTCCGCGCCCCAGGCGAGCACCGGCGCCTTGCCGTCGAGCACGCCGGTGTCGATCGCGGCACGGTCGTAATAGGGCACGAGGTTGCTGCCAGAGACGCGCCCGCGCACCTTCTTGCCCTTCAGCGCCTCGCTGAACTGGCCGAGATCGACGTCGATCAGGTCGTTCGGCCGCGCATAGATCGGCACCTCGTAACCGGCACGCCGTTCGCGCGAGGCGGCGATCTCCGGCTCGTAATAGCCGGTGGCGAAGGCTTTGCCGTCGCCCACCTGCACCGCCTCGAAATAGCCGACGAAGAATGCGCGCGCCCCGCCCGGCGGCACGCTCGCCGCGGCGGCACAGGCGGGCTGCCAGTCGGTCCCGCGCGTCAGGCCGGAGGCATCGGTGCGCCGCATCAGCCCGGGACAGCTCGACAGGAAGGCACGCCGCGCCGCCTCGGCCTGCGCATCGGTGATCGGCAGCGTGTCGAGCGCCGGGCCGGGCACGATTCCCGCGGTAGCCGCCGTGGTCGCGCCAGGATTGGCGACGACCGGCGCGGCGAGCAGCGGCACCGCCGGCTGGATGCGCCCGTCGAAGCCGCGCCCGCTCGCGATCTGCTGACCGGGGGCGACGGGGCGCGACGCAGGCCGGTTTGGCTGGCCAGCATTACCGCGCGGCGGCTGCGCCACCGGCACATTGCCCGTCGCGAGCGGCACGACCCGGCCGCCGCAGGCACTGAGGGCGAGGGCCAGCGCTATGCTGGCGAGTACGCGATTACCGGTCATCCTAGTCCCCGTTGATCCGCTGTCGTCGGCGGCTGGCGTGATGCAAGGCTCTGCCGAAGCGCGCCGATGGGGACAAGCGCTTGTTTGCCGACGTCGGCGAAAGCCGGCGACATCACCTCTCCGCCGCCCGCGCCGGGTCAGGTCGATCGACCCGCCGGGCCTATTCCTCGTCGGTGTCCGCCAGCTTCCAGTTCGGATCGCGGCTCTTGAGCGTCCGGGCGAAGGTCCAGACGTCGTGCGTCTCGACCGCGTCGGTCAGCGACCCGGCGATCACCTGCCCCTCGGCATCGCGCGTCACCGCGGCGATGTCGGCATCGAAGCGCACCGTGATCCGTGCCTCGCGACCGTCCAGCGACGCGTCGGAGATCACCGCCCGCTCGATCGAGACCAGCCGGTTCTCCAGCGTCTCGCCGGCATCGCGCCGTGCGGCGATCGCCTCGCCGAAGGCATGCGCGACATCCGGTTCGGCAAGGTCGGCCAGCGCGGCGTCGTCACCCCGCCAGAACGCCTCCAGCGTCATCCGGTACGCCGCCTGCGCGCCGCCCAGGAACTGGTTGACGTCGAAGCCCTGCTCGCCCGCGATGATCGCGCGCAGGCCGGCTTCGGCGCGCGGCTCGATGTTGCGGTTGACGGGATCGCGCGCCTCCGGCGCCGCATCGACCGCGCGCGGCGCGACCGGCAGCGCCGACGGCCGATCCTCGGCGGCACGCGGCAGCGGCTGCTGCTCGTGGCCGGTACGCTTGCCGAGCACGCTGTAGAGACGGAGCGCCAGAAAGGCCGCCACCATCGCGAGAAGAACTACGTAGAACACCGTGCCTCCGATCTTGACCGATACATAGGCCGAAAGCCCCTGTTATTCAAACCACACTATTCGAACGACACTATTCGTCCGCACGCCCTTCCGCCCGGCGTTGAAACTCCGGGCAGGCGCTGCTAGGCGCGGGCGCCATCGGCATCGAACGCCCGACGGGCTGCTTCGGTCCCCACCTTTCCGCTTCATTCGAGGATCATTTCCATGGCCGACCAGGACAACGGCACCACGATCGATACGCAGCCGGTGAACGGCGAAGACACCGCGCCTGCGGCCGGCCTGATCTCGCAATATGTCAAGGATCTGTCGTTCGAGAATCCGAACGCGCCGGCGATCTTCCAGAACCCGAACCCGCCCGCGATCGACGTGCAGTTCAACATCGGCACCGCGCAGGTCGGCGAGGAGGTCCACGAGGTCCTGCTCAAGATCGACGTCAAGGCGGAGGCCGAGGGTCAGACCGCGTTCATCGTCGACCTGACCTATGCCGGCCTGTTCGGCCTGCGCAACGTCCCCGCCGACGCGATCCAGCCGTTCCTGCTCGGCGAGGCGCCGCGCCTGCTCTTCCCGTTCGCGCGCCGCGTGCTCGCCGATTGCGTCCGCGACGGCGGCTTCCCGCCGCTGCTGCTCGAGCCGATCGACTTCGCGCAGCTCTACCTGCAGCAGTCCGAACAGAATAACGGCGGCGCCTTTTCGGTCGGCGACGTCGGCCACGCCTGATCCATAAAGCGGGGGGCGGATACCGGTGAACCTGACCAAGGCGCTCGGCTCGGTGGGCGGACTGACGCTCGCCAGCCGGGTGCTGGGATTGCTGCGCGATTCGCTGTTCTTCCGCTTCGTCGGGGCGGGCTTCGCGTCGGACGCGTATATGATCGCGTTCCGCCTGCCCAACCTGTTCCGCGCGCTGTTCGCGGAGGGCGCCTTCTCCGCCGCCTTCATCCCGATGTTCAACCGCAAGGTGGCGGAGGGTGACAAGGCGGCGGAGGGCACCGGCCTCGCCCACGGCATCGCCTTCGCCGAAGACGCGCTGTCGATCCTGCTCCCGATCCTGATCGTAATGACCGCGGTGATGGAAGTCGCCGCCTGGCCCGTCACCTATGCGCTGTCGGGCGGGTTCAACGGCGTCGATCCGAAGCAGTTCGACTTCGCCGTCCAGCTCGCGCGGCTGACCTTCCCCTATCTGCTGTTCATCAGCCTCGTGTCGCTGCTCGGCGGCATCCTCAATTCGCTGCACAAATTCTGGGTCAATGCCGCCGCGCCGATCCTGCTCAACGCGACGCTGATCGCCGCGCTGCTGTTCTTCCACGACGACGTGCCGCTGCTCACCGCGCGCAATCAGGCGATCGCGGTCACCGTCTCGGGCGCGCTGCAATTGCTGTGGCTGTGGTACGCCTGCCGCCGCGCCGGCGTGACGCTGCGGATCAAGCGGCCGCGCCTCGGCCCCGACGTGAAGCGGCTGATGGCGCTGATCGGCCCCGCCGCGGCCGGTGCGGGCGCGGTGCAGATCAACCTTGTCGTCTCGACCGCGCTCGCCGCCAGCCTGCTGCCGTCGGGATCGGTGTCGTACATCTATGCCGCCGATCGGCTCAACCAGCTGCCGCTCGGGCTGATCGGCATCGGCCTCGGCACCGTCCTGCTCCCCACCATCTCGCGGCTGCTCGGCCGCGGCGAGGAAGCGGCGGCGATGACCATGCAGAACCGCGGCATGGAGCTGGCGCTGCTGCTCACCCTGCCCGCGACGGTGGCGCTGGTCGTCTGCGGCATGCCGATCGCCGCCGCCCTGTTCCAGCACGGCAAGTTCGACGCCACCGACACGCTGTTCACCGCGCAGGCGCTCGCCGCCTTCTCGATCGGCCTGCCCTCCTACATCCTCGTCAAGGTGCTGACGCCCGGCTATTACGCCCGCTCCGACACGAAGACGCCGGTGCGTTATGCGACGATCTCGATGGGCGTGAACCTCGCGCTCAACCTCGCGCTGATCGTCCCGCTCCGCCACATGGGGCCGCCGCTCGCCACCGCGATCGCCAGCACGGTCAACGTCGCGCTCCTCTATCGCACGCTGGCCAGCCGCGGCCAGTTCGTCCCCGACGCGCAGCTCAGGCGCCGCGCGCCGCGGCTGCTCGTCGCCGCGCTGCTGATGGGCGGCGTCATGTATTTCCTCAACGACCTGTTCCAGCCCTATACCACCGGCACCAACCTCGCCCGCTGGGGCGCGATGGTCGTGCTGGTCGGCACCGGCATGCTGGTCTATGCCGTCGCGGTCTTCGCAACCGGCGCGCTTCGGCCCCGCGACATCCGCCAGCTCCTCCGCTCCAAGTCCTGAAAGCCCGTTCATGTCCGCAAAGCGCGTCGTCTCCGGTATCAAGCCCACCGGCAACCTCCACCTCGGCAATTACCTGGGTGCGGTGAAGCAATGGGTCGCGATGCAGGACGCGATCCAGGCGGAGGGCGGCGAGACGCTCTACTTCATCGCCGACCTGCACGGGCTGACCGAGTGGATCGCGCCGGCGGACCTGCGCAGCCAGACGATCGAGATGACCGCGACGCTGGTCGCCGCCGGCATCGATCCCGACCGCTCGATCCTGTTCAACCAGGCGCGGGTGCCGGCGCACAGCGAATTGTCGTGGTTGCTCAACAACGTCGCCCGCGTCGGCTGGCTCAACCGGATGACGCAGTTCAAGGACAAGGCGGGCAAGAACCGCGAAGGCGCCAGCGTCGGCCTGTACGATTACCCGGTGCTGATGGCCGCCGACGTATTGCTCTACAACACGACGCACGTGCCCGTCGGCGAGGACCAGAAGCAGCATCTCGAACTCGCCCGCGACATCGCGACCAAGTTCAACAACGACTACGCCACCGAGCTGTTCACCCTGCCAGAGCCCCTGGTCAGTGCCGCCGCCCCGCGGATCATGTCGCTGCGCGACGCCTCGGCGAAGATGTCCAAGTCCAACCCGTCCGAACAGTCGGTGGTCAAGCTGATCGATCCGGACGAGGTCATCGCCGAGAAATTCAAAAAGGCGAAGACCGACGCCGGCTTCCTGCCCGACACGATCGACGAACTCGCCGACCGTCCGGAAGCGCGCAACCTGCTGACGATCTTCGCCGCGCTGGCGGATCGGACGCCCGCCGACGTGCTCGCCGATTACGCCGGCAAGGGCTTCGGCGCGTTCAAGCCCGACCTCGCCGACCTCGCGGTGGCGAAGCTCGGCCCGATCCGTGACGAAATGCTCCGCCTGCTTGACGACCGCACGGCGATCGACGCGATCCTCGAAAAGGGCGCCGCAAAGGCCCGCGACCTCTCCGCCCCCGTGCTGCGTCGGGCACAGGAAGCAAT
Source organism: Sphingomonas sp. UBA978 (assembly GCF_002292295.1). Classification (GTDB taxonomy): domain Bacteria; phylum Pseudomonadota; class Alphaproteobacteria; order Sphingomonadales; family Sphingomonadaceae; genus Sphingomonas. The sequence goes on along the minus strand of NZ_DBBS01000020.1, from coordinate 188,614 downwards.
GGGGCTGATGCTCTGATCTGCTCCCCTCCCTGCAAGGGAGGGGCCGGGGGTGGGTAGCCCCACGCGCTGACGCCGCGTAGCATCCGCTTATGCAACGCACGCCCCCCGAGCTGCGATCGGCCGCACGGCGCCTTCGCATCGATGCGACGCCGGCAGAGCGCCGCTTGTGGGGCGCCCTGCGCGGACACAATCCCCGCTTCACCCGACAGCTGATCGTCAGCCACTACATCCTCGATTTCGCCTGCCGGGCGCACAAGGTCGGCGTCGAACTCGACGGCGGGCAGCACGGCGCGATGATGGAGGAAGACGCCGCCCGTACCGCCTATCTAGAGGCAAAGGGCTGGACGATCCTGCGCTTCTGGAACACAGAGGTGATGACCAACCTCGATGGCGTCCACTGGTCGATCATCGAAGCCGTCGCGCGCGCCGCGACCCACCCCCGGCCCCTCCCTTTCAGGGAGGGGAGTTGAAGGTCAGGCCTCCAGCTCCCGCATCAGCGTCCGCACCGCGGCATCGATATCGCGGTCCTGGTCGCGCAGTTCCTCGATCTTGCGCACCGCGTGGATCACCGTCGAATGATCGCGCCCGCCGAACTTGCGGCCGATCTCGGGCAGCGACCGGGTCGTCAGCCGCTTGGCCAGATACATGGCGATCTGTCGCGGGCGCGCGACCGCGCGGCTGCGGCGCGCCGACACCAGGTCGAGCGGCTTCAGCTCGAAATGCTGGCTGACCAGCTTCTGGATCTCGTCGATCGTCACCCGCCGCTGCGCGCCGCGCAGCACGTCGCCGAGCGTCGCCACCGCAAAGTCCATGTCGATGCTGTCCCCGGTCAGCTGTGCATAGGCGACGACGCGGTTCAGCGCGCCTTCCAGCTCGCGGATATTGGCGTGGATGCGCGCCGCCAGCAGGTCGAGCACCTCGGCTGGGACCTTCGCCTCCGGCAGGTCGCTGAGTTTCCTGTCCAGTATAGCACGCCGCAACGTGAGGTCGGGCGCCTTGATGTCCGCCACCAGACCCACCGACATGCGGCTGACGATCCGTGCCTCGACGCCGTCCAGCGCCTGCGGACAACGGTCGGCGGAGATCACCAGCCGCTTGCCCGCGCTCATGATCTCGTTGACGGTGTGGAAGAATTCCTCCTGCGTCGCGTCCTTGCCGGCGATGAACTGGAGGTCGTCGATCAGCAGCAGGTCGGCGCCGCGCAGCCGCTGCTTGAAGCTGTGCGTGTCGCGCGCGCGCATCGCCGCGACGAAATCGAACATGAAGCGCTCGGCCGACATGCAGATGACGGTGGCATCGGGATGCTGCGCCAGAAAGGCATGGCCGATCGCATGCATCAGATGCGTCTTGCCCTGCCCCGTCCCCGAATGGAGGAACAGCGGGCTGAACCGCGGCACGCCGGGCTCGGCCAGCGCGCGCGCCGCGTTGAACGCGACGCGGTTGGCCGCATCGACGACGAACCGGTCGAAGGTGAAGCGCGCATCGAGCGACGGACGCTCCCCCGCAGGTTTCGCGGCGACGAGCGGCAGCGCATGCTGCACGACCGGCGCCGGCGCCGGGGCGACCGGAGCCGGAGCCGCGGGCGCCTCGGCGACCAGCTTCACCGCCGCCGGCGCGGCGATGCGCGTCTCGATCGACACGCCGCGCACGTTGGGCAGCAGCGTGCGGAATTCGAGCATCAGCCGGTCGGCATAATGGTTGCGGACCCAGTTGGTCATGAACGCCGACGGCAGGCCGAGCCGGATCGTGTCGGCATCGCGGTCCTCGATCAGCTCCATCGGCTTCAGCCATTGCTCGAACAGTCGCGCGCCCGCCGATTCACGCAGGTTGCTGCGGACACGGGCCCAGGCGCGGTGCGCCTCGCTCTCCGTCTCCACCGCTGCCTGCCAATCGTTCAACGCACAACTCTCCGTTGCCGGAACCACGCACTGGCGGGCCGGCGGTCGTATTCAAGACAGACAAATCCCCCTTACGGCCAATGGCCGTTCGGCATGCCCACGCTGTTCAGGTCCCCGGTGGCGATGAATGTCGCCGCGGTGAGGGCGAGTTATGAAGCCTGGGCCGAGTCGATCAAGCCCCCGCCGGGTCACATTCCTGAAATAAACGGGATTGACAGCCCCTGGCCCGCAGAAATGCGTCGAGAAATCTGACAAGCCATTGTTTATGCTGATTTTATCGCCCGCGCGCCGTCATCGGCGCGACACGAATCGCGGTGACTCCTGCCTTTCCCCTTTTCGTTCTTTTTGCGCCCGATCCGGACATCAAAAAACCCGCCGGGACGGGTCCCGACGGGTTGCAATCTTTGACGCGTGACGTGGGTCAGGCGAGCGTGGTGACCGCCTTGGTCAGACGCGAGAACTTCCGGCTGGCGGTGTTCTTGTGCAGCACGCCCTTGGCGACGCCGCGCTGCAGCTCCGGCTGAGCCGCCGCAAGCGCCGTGGTCGCCGCAGCCTTGTCGCCCGAAGCAAGTGCCGCTTCGACCTTCTTGATGAAGGTACGGATGCGGCCGACGCGGGCACCGTTGATGTCGGCACGGCGCTGGTTGCGACGGATGCGCTTCTTGGCTTGCGGCGTATTCGCCATTCGGTACGTCCTTGCGAGTAATGTGGTCGATATAAAGAGGCGCCGGTCATCCCTACGCCGTCTCGAAGGCAGTGCCCTTAGCGATTGTGGCGATGCGGGTCAACCACGACCGATCAATTGCGCTGGCATCGCGGACAATAGAAGGTCGATCGCCCGCTATCCACCCGCCGCCGGACCGTGCCGCCGCAATGGCAGGGTTCGCCCTCGCGTCCATAGACCAGGAACTGCTTGGAAAAATAGCCCAGCTCGCCATCCGGCCGGGCATAGTCGCGCAACGTCGATCCGCCCGCCTCGATCGCCGCCAGCAGCACCTCGCGCACCGCCACCGCCAGCCGCTCGAGCCGCGGCAGCGCGATCTGTCCGGCCGCCCGCGTCGGCGCGATCCGCGCGACGTGCAGCGCCTCGCACACATAGATGTTGCCGAGGCCGGCGACGATTCGCTGGTCGAGCAGCATCGCCTTGATCGGCGCGACCCGTGCTTTCAGCGCGGTGTGAAGATAGGCACCGGTGAAGTCGTCCCCCAGCGGCTCCGGCCCCATCGCCGCAAAGGGCGGATAGGCGTCGAGCGTGGCGCTCGCGACCAGATCGAGGAAGCCGAATCGCCGCGGGTCGTTGAGCGCGAGGCTGCGCCCCTCCGCCGTCTCGATCAGCAGATGGTCATGCGCCAGCCGCTCGGCCGGATCGACCCGCCAGCGTCCCGACATGCCGAGGTGGAAGATCAACGTATCGCCGCGATCGGTGTCGATCAGGCCGTATTTCGCGCGCCGCCCCAGCGTGGTGACCGTCGCCCCCGTCATCCGCTGGCGCAGATCGACGGGAATCGCCTTGCGCAGGTCGGCGCGGCGCGGCTCGACCAATGTCAGGCGCTGGCCGGCGAGGACGGGGGTCAGCCCGCGGACGGTGGTTTCGACTTCGGGAAGCTCTGGCACACGGATCAGCTAGGTTGCGTTTGCCCCGGCCACAAGGCGCCGCTAGGGCAAGCCCATGACCGACACCGCCCCCACCGGAACCGTCTCCTTCGGCTATGAAGACGTCGCGCCCGAGGAAAAGACCGCCCGCGTCGGCGGCGTCTTCTCCAGCGTCGCCAAGAACTACGACCTGATGAACGACGCCATGTCCGGCGGCATGCACCGGTTGTGGAAGGACCGCTTCGTCCGCCGCGTCCAGCCGCAGGAGGGACAGCAGATCCTCGACATGGCGGGCGGCACCGGCGACATCGCCTTCCGCCTCGCTGCGGCAGGCGCGTCGGTGACGGTCGCGGACATCAATCCGCAGATGCTCGAGGTCGGCATGGAACGCGCCGCCAAGCGCGGCATGGACGGGCTGGTATGGACCGAGGCCAATGCCGAGACGCTGACCTTCCCCGACCGGTTCTTCGACGCCTATACGATCGCCTTCGGCATCCGCAACGTCACCGATATCCCCAAGGCGCTGCGCGAGGCGCATCGCGTCCTGCGCCGCGGCGGGCGTTTCTATTGCCTCGAATTCTCGACCACGACGTGGCCGGGGTTCAAGGAGGTCTACGACAGCTATTCGCACAAGCTGGTGCCGAAGCTGGGGCAGATGCTGGCGCAGGACGCCGACAGCTATCGCTATCTGATCGAATCGATCCGCCGCTTCCCCGATATGCCGACCTTCAAGGGCATGATCGCCGACGCCGGCTTCGTTCGGACCAGGGCCGAACCGATCCTCGGCGGCCTCGTCGCGATCCACTCGGGCTGGAAGATCTGATGAGGCGTACAAACAAGCCCCTTCCCTTCAGGGAAGGGGTTGGGGTGGGGGACACAGGCGTCGCGCTCGGTGAGACATGCCCCACCCCCAGCCCCTCCCCTGCAGGGGAGGGGCTTTCCCGGTGACCGCTTCCGTCGTCCATGTCTGGCGCCTGCTGAAATGGGGTCGCATCCTCGCCCGCCACGGCGCGCTGCGCGGGATCGAACGCGATCCCAACACCCCCGCCCCCGTCCGCCGGCTGGCGCGCATCGCCCGGTTCGGCGCGCGCGTGCCCAAGGTGCCGCGCTATGCCGACGCCTTCCAGGCGATCGGCCCGGCCGCGATCAAGCTCGGCCAGACGCTCGCCACCCGTCCCGACCTCGTCGGCGACGAGGCGACGCACGACCTGCTGCGCCTGCAGGACCAGTTGCCGCCCGTCCCCTATGCGGTGATCGCCGCGGCGATGGAGGCGAGCTTCGGCCGGCCGCCGTCGGACCTGTTCGCCAGTATCGAGGAGACGCCGGTCGGCGCCGCCTCGATCGCGCAGGTCCATCGCGCGGTGACCACCGACGGCCGCACCGTCGCGGTCAAGGTGCTGCGCCCCGGTGTCGAGGCGGACTTCACGCGCGCGATCGCCACCTATGAATGGGCCGCGGCGCAGCTGGAGGGGATGAGCGTCGAGGCGCGCCGCCTCCGCCCGCGCCTGACGGTCGAGAATTTCAAGCGCTGGACCGCGCGCGAGCTCAACTTCCGGCGCGAGGCGGCATCCGCCTCCGAACTCGCCGAATCGATGACCGCCGAGCCCGATTTCATGGTCCCGGCGATCGACTGGCAGCGCTCGACCGCACGCGTGCTGACCGTGGAATGGGTCGACGGGATCAAGCTGTCCGATCGCGCGGCGCTGGTCGCGCAGGGGTATGATCTGCCCCGGCTGGCCAACACCCTGGTGCAGGCGTTCCTGCGCCAGGCGATCGCGGAAGGATTCTTCCACGCCGACATGCACCAGGGCAATCTGTTCGCCCTGCCGGGCAACAGGATCGCCGCGATCGACTTCGGCATCATGGGCCGCATCGACCGCCGCGCCCGCGTATGGCTCGCCGAGATCCTCTACGGCCTCATCACCGGCAATTACAAACGCGTCGCGGAAATCCATTTCGAGGCGGGCTATGTCCCGAGCCACCACAATGTCGCCGAATTCGCGACCGCGCTGCGTGCGGTCGGCGAGCCGATGCGCGGCCTGCCGGTCAAGGACATGTCGATCGGCATGATGCTCGACGGCCTGTTCTCGATCACCCGCGATTTCGACATGGTGACGCAGCCGCATCTGCTGCTGCTCCAGAAGACGATGGTGATGGTCGAGGGCGTCGCCACCGGGCTCGATCCCGACATCAACCTGTGGGAAGCGGCCGCGCCGTTCGTGCGCGAATGGATCAGGACCGAACTCGGCCCCGAGGCGGCGATCGCCGACCGGCTGATCCGGGACGTGCGCACCATCGCCGCTTTGCCCGACCTGCTCCGCCGGATCGAGGCGCGCTATCCCGCCCCCGGCGGCGAACCGCCCGCGCCGCCGCTGCGCGAGATCGAGGTGGTGCGGATCGGCGGCGGCTGGCGTTATGCCGCGGTCGCGGTCGTCACCGCGGTCGCCAGCGTCGCGGCGACCTGGCTGATAGTCCACTAGCCCGATGCGCCGGCCGCTCGCTCCGGTGTGGCTGACCCGGCCTTCGCGCTTCGCCGGGCTGTCGCCGCGCAACGCCGGGGCCGTGCTGGCGGCGCTGGCGGTGCTGCTGCTCGCGACCTTGCTGGTGTTCGCCACCCCGGCGCCACCCGCGGCGAGCGGCGATGCCGCCAACCGGGCGGACGATCAGGCCGATGTGATGCTCTACGAGACGATCGTCGAGAACGTCCGCCACGGCGGCCCGTATTATACCGTCGCCGCCGACGCGATGCGCAGCGGCGATTACCCGCTGAAGCCGTTCGTCACCGTCCGCCTGCCGACGCTCGCCCGGGTGCAGGCGTCGGTGCCGCATGGTGTCGTCGTCCTGCTGCTCTACGTGCTGGCTGCGGCGGTGGCGCTCGCCTGGTATGTGCGGCTGGCCCCCGTCTTCGCGCGCACGCCGCCGCGGATCGTCGCGATGGCGCTGCTCGCAGGCGGGCTGATGGCGTTCGTGCAGCGCGACCTGATCGCCTTCCACGAAATCTGGGCCGGGCTGTTCGTCGCGCTGTCGCTCGCCGTCTATCGTCCCGCCGCATGGCTGCCGTCGGTCGCGTTCGGGCTCGCCGCGGCGCTGATCCGCGAGACGGCGGGGCTGTACCTCGCGCTGATGGCGATCCTCGCGCTGCTCGGCGGGCAGCGACGCGAGGCGACCGGCTGGCTGGTCGCAGGCGCGATCCTCGCGCTCGTGCTGGCGGCGCATGCGCATGCCGTCGCAGCGGTGGTCCGCCCGCTCGACCCCGCCTCGCCCGGCTGGTCGGGTCAGCTCGGCTTCGGCTTCTTCGTGCGGACGATGACCGTCTCGACCGCACTGGCGCTGGCGCCCCTGTGGCTCGCCGCGCCGCTCGTCGGCCTCGCGCTGTTCGGCTGGGCGGCATGGCACGATCCGCTCGGCCTGCGCGTCGCCCTGCTGCTCGCCGCCTATGCCGTTGTGCTCAGCCTGTTCGGTCGGCTCGACACCTTCTATTGGGGCCTGCTGGTGGCGCCTTTGCTGCTGGTCGGACTGGCGTTCGTGCCCGATGGCGTGCGCGACCTGTTTGCCGGCCTGTCGGACCGACGGCGGATCACCGTGAAGAGGATCGTCAGATGAAGCGTGTCCTGCTGGTCGTCGGCGGCGGTATCGCCGCCTACAAGGCCGCCGAGCTGATCCGCCTGCTGCGCAAGCGCGGCCATGCGGTCCGCTGCGTCCTGACCGAGGGCGCGAGTCATTTCGTCACGCCGATGACGCTTGCCGCGCTGTCGGAGGACAAGGTCTATACGACGCTGTGGGACCTCAAGGACGAGGCGGAGATGGGCCATATCCAGCTCAGTCGCCAGGCCGACCTGATCGTCGTCGCGCCCGCCACCGCCGATCTGATGGCGCGGATGGCGGCGGGGATCGCCGACGACCTCGCCACCACTTTGCTGCTCGCTACCGACACGCCGGTGCTCGCCGCACCGGCGATGAACGTGCGGATGTGGGCCCACCCCGCGACACAGCGCAACGTCGCGCAGCTGCGCGCCGACGGCATCACCGTGCTCGACCCCGACGAGGGGGCGATGGCGTGCGGCGAATATGGCCCAGGCCGCCTGCCCGAACCCGCCGCCATCGCCGCGGAGATCGACTCGATGCTGACGCCAGCGGCGGGACCGCTCGCCGGCCGCCACGTCCTCGTCACCGCCGGCCCGACGCACGAGCCGATCGATCCGGTCCGCTATATCGCCAACCGCTCGTCGGGGCGGCAGGGCTTCGCCATCGCCGACGCGCTCGCCGGTCTCGGCGCGCGCGTCACCCTCGTCGCCGGCCCGGTGGCGCTCGCCACCCCCGCCGGCGTGACGCGCGTCGACGTCGTCACCGCGCAGGACATGGCGGATGCCGTCGCGCGCGCCTTGCCCGCCGATGCCGCGGTAATGGTCGCCGCGGTCGCCGACTGGCGCGTCGACGCCGCCCCGCAGAAGGTCAAGAAGGGCGATGCCACCCCCGCCCTTACCCTGACCGAGAATGTCGACATCCTCGCGACCGTGGCGGCCTCGGACCGACGCCCGCGCCTCGTCGTCGGCTTCGCCGCGGAAACCGAGCGGGTCGTCGAACACGCCACCGCCAAACGGCTGCGCAAGGGCGCGGACTGGATCGTCGCCAACGACGTCTCCGGCGACGTCTTCGGCGGCGACGCCAACACCGTCCACCTCGCCACCGCCAACGGCGTCGAACATTGGGAACGCCTGCCCAAGGAGGAGGTCGCCAGGCGACTGGCGCAACGGATCGCGGACGCGCTTATCAGTTCTTGATATGTTCCATTCAGTGCGATAGATCCTGCCGCAGGGAGGATAGTGTCATGGATCATTATGTGACGGTCGGCGCGAACGACTCCGAGGTTTCCAACGCCTTTTACGATGCCGTGCTCGCCACGATCGACTGGTCGTCGCATGTCGCCTTCCCCGGGTGGCGCGCCTATTCGCGCGATGGCACAGGCAAAGGCATGACCCTGTGGGTCTGCAAGCCGTTCGACGGGGAACCGGCGCGTGCCGGGAATGGCGCGATGACCGGCTTCGCAGCGGCGAATCGCGATCAGGTCGACGCCTTCTATCGGGCGGCCATGGCGCATGGCGGGCAGGACGATGGCGCCCCCGGTCTGCGACCCCATTATGGTCCCGACTGGTATGCGGCCTATGTACGCGATCCCTCGGGCAACAAGCTGGCGATCGTTCATAACCCGTAGCGCATGATCGATCGACAAATACGCCAAACCGACGATAGGGCAGGACCATGACCGACGCGATCGCCATCCGCCTCTGCCGCCTGCCGCATGGCGAGGGGTTGCCCGTCCCTGCCTATGCCACTGCCGGCGCGGCCGGGATGGACGTCGTCGCCGCCGAGGCGCTGACGCTGGCGCCCGGCGCGCGGGCTGCGGTCGCCACCGGTTTCGCCATCGCGATTCCCGAGGGGTATGAGGTGCAGGTCCGTCCGCGCTCCGGCCTTGCGCTCAAACACGGCATCACCTGTCTCAACACCCCGGGGACGATCGATTCCGACTATCGCGGCGAGGTGAAAGTGATCCTGATTAATCTGGGTGAAGCGCCGTTCGCGATCACGCGGGGCGAGCGGATCGCCCAGCTTGTCCCCGCCCCGGTTCAACGCGCCACGCTGGCCATCGTCGACGGACTCGACGATACCGCACGCGGAAGCGGAGGGTTCGGATCGACCGGCCGATGATCGACGTGCTTGTACTGGCGGCCCAATTGGCCGGCGCATCGCCCTTGCCGATGCCGCCGCAGGATTGGAGCGTGCTACGCCCCCTGCCCCTGATGCGCAGCGCGGACGACAGCCCCAACCTGTCGGGTTTCGTCCGTGCCGAGGTCAAGGCGGGGCGTTGCACTGCGGCGATAGCGGCTGCGCAGGGCTGGACGCTCAGGATCGACCTAGCGGTGCTGGTCGGGCCGGGCGCGCAGCCGCGCCGCGTCGTCCCGCGCGCGATCGCCTGTCCGTCGGTGGAGCAATATGCCGCCGGGCTCGTCTCCAGCCTGGCGCGCGGCAACATCGCCGCCGCGGCGACCGATCCCGACACCTGGTATCGCACCAGTCTGACCTTCTCCTGGCCGGCGTGACGCTCTCCGACGACGAACTCACCCGCTACGCCCGGCATATCGTCCTCAAGGAGGTCGGCGGCGCCGGTCAGCAGCGGTTCCGCGCCGCGCATGTGGTGGTGATCGGCGCGGGCGGAATCGGTTCGCCCGCCATCCAGTATCTCGCCGCCGCCGGGATCGGACGCCTGACGATCGTCGACGACGACGCGGTCGACCTGTCCAACCTGCAACGCCAGACGATCTATGCCACCGGTGACATCGGCCTGCGCAAGGCGGATGCGGCGGCAGCGGCGGCGCGGCGGCTCAATCCGCACATCGTCGCGCAGGCCCGCGCGCTCCGGATCGACGCGACCAACGTCGCCGACATCCTCGCCGATACGGATGCGATTCTCGATGGCTGCGACAATTTCGCGACGCGACTGTGCGTCGCCGACGCCACTTATGCGGCGCGCATCCCGCTCGTGTCCGCCGCGATCGGCCAGTTCGACGGTCAGCTCGGCGTGTTCCGCGGCTGGGAGGCGGACAAGCCCTGCTACCGCTGTTTCGTCGGCGACGATCCCGATCGCGCCGGCGTCAGCTGTGCCGAGGACGGCGTATTGGGGCCGATGGCCGGCGCGATCGGCAGCCTCGCCGCGCTGGAGGTGCTACGCGCCCTCCACCCCTTCGGCGACGACAGCGCGGGCAAATTGCTGCTCGCCGACACGCTAAGCCTGCGTTTCCGGACGCTGCGCCTGCCCAAGGACCCGGGCTGCAGGACCTGCGGCCAAGCGCCGCGAACGTAAGCGACGCCGCCTCCCCATCGGGGAAGGCGGCGCATCGCCCTTATTTCAGCAGCGTCGTCGCAAAGTCGCGCACCGCCGGTCCGATGTCGGCACGGTCGAGCGCCAGCGCGAGATTGGCCTGGATATACCCCGCCTTGTCGCCGCAGTCGTAGCGCTGTCCGTCGAAGGTGAAGCCGTGGAACGGCTGCTGCCCGATCAATTGCGCCATCGCGTCGGTCAGCTGGATCTCGCCGCCCGCGCCCTTCTCCTGCCCTTCGAGAATGCGCATCACCTCGGGCTGCAGGATGTAGCGGCCGGGGATCATCAGGTTCGACGGCGCGCTGCCTTTGGCAGGCTTCTCGACCAGCGCCTTCACCTCGGTCAGCCGGCCGTCGATCGCCCCCGGCGAGATGATGCCATATTTGTCCGTCTCGCTGTCGGGCACCTCCAGCGCACCGACGATATTGCCGCCGACCCGCTCATAGGCCTCGACCATCTGCTTGATGAAGCCCGGCTTGCCGACCATCAGCTCGTCGGGCAGCAGCACGGCGAACGGTTCGTCCCCGACGATCTCGCGCGCGCACCACACGGCATGGCCGAGACCCAGCGGCTGCTGCTGGCGGATATAGACCGGGCTGCCCGGCTTCATCCGCGTCCCCTGCAGCGGGTCGAGCGACTTGCCGCGCGCCTGCATCGTGTCTTCGAGCTCGTAGGAGATATCGAAATGATCCTCGAGCGCATGCTTGTTGCGCCCGGTCACGAAGATGATCTGTTCGATACCCGCTTCCAGGGCCTCTTCGACCGCATATTGGATCAACGGCTTGTCGACGACCGTCAGCATTTCTTTCGGCATCGCCTTCGTCGCCGGCAGAAATCGCGTGCCGAGACCGGCCACCGGAAATACCGCTTTGCGCACCCGCTTGATCGTCATTGTCACCCTTCTCGTAAGTCCGTCGGCGTGTAGAGGCTGCCGCACGCCCTAGCAAACATGCAGTTGCAGTGCTTAGTCTCACATTAAGGCAAATAGATTAAGCCCCCGGGCATGACATCGCCATCGCGCCCCAAAGTTCTGATCGTCTTCGGCACGCGGCCGGAAGCGATCAAGCTGTTTCCCGTGATCCGCGCGCTGGAGGATGCGGGCGGCATCGACACCGTCACCTGCGTCACCGCGCAGCATCGCGGCCTGCTCGACCAGGTGCTGGCGATCGCGGGCCTGACGCCGGACATCGACCTCGACCTGATGGAGCCGGGCCAATCGCTCGACCGGCTGACCGCGCGCCTGCTCACCGGTCTGGGCGAGGTGATCGACCGCGTCGCGCCCGACCGGATCGTCGTCCAGGGCGATACCGCGACCGCGATGGTCGGCGCGCTCGCCGGCTATTACCGCAAGATCCCGGTCGCGCATGTCGAGGCCGGACTGCGATCGGGCAACATCTACCATCCCTGGCCGGAGGAGGTGAACCGCCGCATCGTCGCGCCGATCGCCGATCTCCATTTCGCGCCCACCGACACCGCCGCGGCGGCGCTGGCGCGCGAGAACGTCACCGCCGGCGTCCATGTCACCGGCAATACGGTGATCGATGCGCTGCACTGGACGCGCGCACGGATCACCGCCGAACCGGCGCTCGCCGCCGGGCTCGACGACCTTGCCGCGCGGTTCGCGGGCAAACGGATCGTCCTCGTCACCACCCATCGCCGCGAGAATTTCGGCGACGGCATGGCGGCGATCGCCCGCAGCATCGCCCGCATCGCCGCGCGCGACGACGTCGCGGTCCTGTTTCCGATGCACCCCAATCCCAACGTCGGCGCGGTGATGGATGCGGTGCTGGGCGATGCCGCCAATGTCGCGCGCATCGCGCCGCTCGACTATCCGCATTTCATCCGTGCGTTGACGCTGTGCGATATCGCGCTGACCGATTCGGGCGGCGTCCAGGAGGAAGCGCCCGCGCTCGGCAAACCCGTTCTGGTCATGCGCGATACCACCGAACGCCCCGAGGGCGTCGTCGCCGGCACCGCGAAGCTGATCGGCACCGACGAGGATCGCATCGTTTCCGAAGTCTTCACGCTTCTGGACGACAAGGCGGCCTATTCCGCCATGGCCCGCGCCCACAATCCGTTCGGGGACGGCCAGGCCAGCAACCGGATCGCAAGGATCGTCGCCGATGATTTCGGACTCTGAACTGAAGGTCGTCGTCCTCGGTCTCGGCTATATCGGCCTGCCGACCGCGGCGGTGATCGCCCGCACCGGCGCGCGCGTGCTCGGCGTCGACGTCACCGCATCGGTGGTCGACACCGTCAATTCGGGCAAAGTCCATATCGAGGAGGTCGATCTCGACGGCCTCGTCTCGGGCGTCGTCGCGCGCGGGTCGCTCCGCGCCTCGACCACGATCGAACCCGCCGACGTCTTCGTCATCGCGGTGCCGACGCCCTTCGCCGACGATCACGCGCCCAATATCGGCTATGTCCTGCAGGCCGCCACCGGCATCGCCGCGGTCCTGAAGGCCGGTGACACGATCATCCTCGAATCGACCTCGCCGGTCGGCACGACGGAGAAGGTCCGCGACCTGCTCGCGCAATTGCGCCCCGACCTCCGCGTCCCCGGCCGCACCGGCGAGGCGGCGGACATCGCGATCGCTTATTGTCCCGAACGCGTGCTGCCCGGCCGCATCCTCGTCGAGCTGATCGACAACGACCGCGTCATCGGCGGCATCACCCCGCGCTGCGCGCGCAAGGCGCTGACCTTCTACCGCCGCTTCGTCCGCGGCGCCTGCGTCACCACCACCGCCCGGGCGGCGGAGATGACCAAGCTGACCGAGAACGCCTTCCGCGACGTCAACATCGCCTTCGCCAACGAACTCAGCCTGATCGCGGATACGATGGGCGTCGACGTGTGGGAGGTGATCCGCCTCGCCAACCGCCATCCGCGCGTCAACATCCTGCAACCCGGCCCCGGCGTCGGCGGCCATTGCATCGCCGTCGATCCGTGGTTCCTGGTCCATGCCGATCCCGCCAACACGCCGCTCATCCGCACCGCGCGGATCGTCAACGACGGCAAGACCGACCATGTCGTCGCGCAGGCCGCCGCTCTGATCGAGGCGCGACCCGGCGCGCCGGTCGCCTGCCTCGGCCTCGCCTTCAAGGCCAATATCGACGATTTCCGCGAGAGCCCCGCGCTCAAGGTGGCGGAGCGGCTGGCGATGCGGTTCGGCGACCGCGTGCGGATCGTCGAGCCCTATGCCGATACGCTGCCGGCCGCCTTCGACGGCTCGGGCGCGCGGCTGATCGACATCGACACCGCGATCGAGACGTGCCCGATCATGATCGTGCTGGTCGATCACGACGTCTTCCGCTCGGTGCCGGTCGAGGAGCGGCGCGACAAGGCCGTGCTCGATACACGCGGCATCTGGCCGGACCAGCCCGCCACCGCCGCCGCGCCGGCGGCGCTTCGTCTGGCGAGCTGACGCTTTCACGTGCCGTTCAGGGTGTTGCAGCCTATGCCCGGTGGGCCTAACTGAACGCTCCGCCTCGATCGACAGGATGACATGCTTAAAAAGCTGCTGGGCGCGCGCCGCGCGTCGGCATCCCCCGCTCCCGCCATACCCGACGGCGAACGCGTCTATGCGGTCGGCGATGTCCACGGCTGCGACGATCTGCTCGGGCAATTGCTGGCGCTGATCGCCGACGACGATGCGGCGCGCGGGCCGGCGCGGACGACGCTGATCTTCCTCGGCGACCTCGTCGACCGCGGCCCCGCCTCTGCCGCCGTGATCGAGCGGCTGCGCCTGCTGGCCGAAACGCGCGCCGATACCCGTTTCCTGCTCGGCAATCACGAGGAGGTGTTCCTCGAATCGCTCAAGGGCGAACCCAAGGCGCTGCGCATGTTCTGCCGCATCGGCGGACGCGAGACGATCATGAGCTACGGCATCGACGCGGCCGACTATGACCCCATGGATTACGAGGAATTGCACGCCGCCATGGGTCAGCGGATCCCGATCGCGCATCAGGAGTTTCTGACGCGTTTCGAGGATCTGATCGTCATCGGCGATTATGTCTTCGTGCATGCGGGCATCCGGCCCGGCACCGACCTGTCGAGCCAGCGCAGCGCGGATCTGCGATGGATACGTAATCCGTTTTTGAATCATGAACGCCCCTTTGAAAAGATGGTCGTTCATGGACATACGATCAGCGAAGACTTGGACGTACAGCCACATCGCATCGGCGTAGATACGGGCGCCTATGAAACCGGGCGTTTGACTGCGCTGGGCCTCGAAGGCACTTCGCGATGGACGATACGAGCCGGTTGAATTTCGCGTTCGCGTGAAGCGATGTCGGCATGATTGGGGCTTCACAGCGATACCCGTCATGCTATGCCGACCCGTGGCGGTGCCATGTTGCATCGCCGCAACGGTTGCGGATCATTCGGGGTTCGCGGCCGATAAGCGGTTGTCCTGCTGACCTAGTTCTGGCAAGGCGACCGGTGACGAGCACAAGAGGGAGTTCATTATGCGTCTTGGGAAGTATCTCGCAGCTGCTGCTGCCGCGACGATGACCGTTGCTCCGGCGGTTGCCGCTCCGGCAAACCCGGCTGCCAGCCTGTCGGTGTCGAAGTCGGTCCGTACCGGTTCGGCGTCGTCGAAGAAGAACGAGCTCGCCGGTGGCGGCATCATCATCGCACTGGTCGCGGCTGCTGCCGTTGTCGCCGGTATCGTTGTTGTCGCCGACAGCGACGACGACGCGGACAGCAACTAAGCTGACCGATAGCTTCGGCTAGGAAATAGCGGCCTTCGGGCCGCTATTTTTTTGTCCGGCGCAGATGGGTTGCCGCGTCTCGCCGTCCGATCGACCGGGTCCGCTTTCGCGTGGCCACGTCCGCCTCCGGGCAAACAAAAGGGATGGTTCGCGCGGAGGCGCGGAGAACGCAGGGAGACGCTGCGCCAGAGTCTTCGCGATCCTCCCACCGACACATGAACATCACAGAGCGACGCCGCCGCGGACGGTCCCACTCCGCGTCCTCCGCGCCTCGGCGCGAACACCCTCTGCTCCCGACGAATGTCGAACGATCGCCATGCTCAGCGGCGCGAGCTTTCGGCAGCCGCCCCTTCACCATGCAGGACGCGCACACGAAAAAGCCGGCACTGTCCCCAGCGCCGGCTTTCAATGCGAATAATCTCAGATGCTTAGCGGCCGGCAGGAACGCCCGGCGGAAGCGCACCGGGCGGGAGTGCGCCGCCGGGCATGCCGCCCATCGCACCTTGCTGCTGCGCCTGTGCCTGCATCTGGCGAACGACCGATTCAGGCAGGAAGTCGATCAGCTCGACATCGAACACCAAGGTGGAATTGCCCGGGATCGGCCCCTTCGTCTCGGCCCCGTAGCCGAGCGACGGCTTGATCCAGACGCGATACTTCGCGCCCTTGGGCATCAGCTTCAGCGCTTCGGAAAAGCCGGGAACGACCCCCGCGACCGGCATCGGCGTCGGCTGCTGCGACTTGTCGAAGGTGGTGCCGTCGAGCAGCTTGCCCTCGTAATTGACGAGCGCGACGTCCGTATCGGTCGGCTTGGCCGCCCCGGGCTGGCCGGGCTGCAGCACCTTGTACTGAAGGCCCGAAGGCGTCGTCATCACGCCGCTGGCGCGCGCATTGCGGGTCAGGAAATCGTCCCCCTGCCGCGCCAGGAGAAAGGCTGCGACGCAGGCGAGCACGATGCCAACCCAGAGATAGACGAGATAGCTGCGTTTGACGGGCTGCAGCGGGACGGCAGTGACGGTCGACATCGGGGCACCTGGAGTTGTGGTGCCGGGCCGACCGTCACCGGTTGGTTGTGTCGAAACGTCGCGATGGCCGCCCTGATACAGGCGCGACCCTCGCAACGATCAGAAGAACTTAACGCGCACCATCGCGCTCGGCGCGCTTGCGCTCGAGCTTGCGGGCACGACGCACCGCGGCGGCACGCTCGCGCGCGCGCTTTTCCGACGGCTTCTCATAGTGACGGCGCAGCTTCATCTCGCGATACACGCCCTCGCGCTGCAGCTTCTTCTTGAGCGCGCGAAGAGCCTGGTCGACATTGTTGTCGCGGACGACGATCTGCATAAAACCCAATCACTCCGGTCAATAGCTAAAGCGGCCGCAGACAATAGGTCCGCGCCGTGTGAACGCCGCCCCTAACAGCGCACCCGGCAATTGGCAACCCGTGGCGATCCACGTTGCCCTGGCATGCTCGATACACGATCGGCGGTCACATTGACAGCGATCGTCGCCGGGATCAATGGTATCGCTAACAGGACGCAGGTTCTGGCGTAGCAGGGGATGACAGGCCGCATGACGATCGCCTGCCGGAGGACGCCGGGGCCGACGCCACACCGGGGCGCCCGCTCACGGCGCATGCCGGCCATCGCTGATCCGCCCCTTCCATGGAGATACTGACCATGCCGATACCCTTCGATCCCGCCGACGCGCTCGGCAGCGACTGGCGCGCGGGGCGGTGGATCGGCCGCATCGATCGCGGCGAGGGCCCCTGCCCGGTCCTGATCGTCGGCGGCATCGCCCATGACATGAGCCGCGTCGCGCCGACGGTCGCCGAGCTGGTGGCTGAAGCGGCGTTCGATCCTGCAGCGGGCGAAGCGATCGGCGCGCTGGATGCGATCGGCCTGAGCGTCGATGGCGAGACGCGGTTGCTCAGCCCGATCGACCTGCAATGCGTCAAGGCGGCCGGCGTCACCTTCGCCGTATCGGCGATGGAGCGCGTCATCGAGGAACGCGCACGCGGCGACGCCGGTGCGGCAGCCGCGGTGCGGGCGCGGCTTGAGGGGCGGATCGGCGGCAGCATGCGCGCCGTAAAGCCGGGATCGCCCGAAGCGGCCGCGCTGAAACAGGCGCTGATCGACGAAGCCTTGTGGTCGCAATATCTGGAGGTCGCGATCGGCCCCGACGCCGAGATCTTTACCAAGGCACCGGTGCTGGCGACGGTCGGCTGGGGCGCGGACGTCGGCATCCGCTCCGATTCGACGTGGAACAATCCCGAGCCCGAAGTCGTGCTGCTCGTCGACCCCGCCGGCCGCGCGATCGGGGCGACATTGGGCAACGACGTCAACCTGCGCGATTTCGAGGGCCGCTCGGCGCTGCTGCTCGGCAAGGCGAAGGACAATAACGCATCCTGTTCGCTCGGCGCGTTCGTCCGCCTGTTCGACGACGGCTTCACGATCGACGACGTGCGGCGGGCCGAGATCACGCTGCGGATCGAGGGCACCGACGGCTATACGCTCGACGGCGCCAGCGCGATGGACCAGATCAGCCGCGATCCCGAAGAGCTCGTGCGGCAGGCGCTGAGCGAGCATCAATATCCCGATGGCTTCGTGCTGTTCCTCGGCACGCTGTTCGCCCCGACGCAGGATCGCGACGTCGTCGGACAGGGCTTCACGCACAAGGTCGGCGACACCGTCGCGATCGCGACGCCGAAGCTGGGCCGACTGGTCAATATCGTGACGACCTCGAAGGATGCGCCCGCATGGCGCTTCGGCCTCTCGGCATTGATCCGCAACCTCGCCGGCCGCGGATTGCTCCGGGCATGACGACGATGGAGACGAACGTGACCGACACGACCGCCGCCGATGGCTGGCGCGCGCACTACCCTTCGTTGCGCGGCAAGCGCGTCATCGTCACCGGCGGCGGATCGGGGATCGGTGCCGGACTGGTCGAGGCCTTCGCCCGGCAGGGCGCGAAGGTCGGCTTCGTCGATATCGCCGAAGCGGACAGCCGCGCGCTGATCGAACGCCTGTCGGACGTCGACCATGTGCCGCTCTTCCGGCGGCTCGACCTCACCGATATCGCGGCGCTCGCCACCACGTTCGCCGACCTGCAGGCGGCGCTGGGCGGCGTCGACGTGCTCGTCAACAATGCCGCCAACGACGATCGCCACGCCATCGCCGATGTCACCCCGGCCTATTGGGACGAGCGGATGAACGTCAACCTGCGCCACCAGTTCTTCGCCGCGCAGGCGGTGATCCCGGCGATGAAGGCCGCAGGTGGCGGGTCGATCGTCAATTTCGGGTCGATCAGCTGGCATCTCGGGCTCGAGGACCTGATCCTCTACCAGACTGCCAAGGCGGCGATCGAAGGGCTGACGCGCAGCCTCGCGCGCGACCTCGGCCGCGACAATATCCGCGTCAACGCGGTGATCCCGGGCAATGTGAAGACGCCGCGACAGGAGAAATGGTACACGCCGGAGGGCGAGGCGGAGATCGTCGCGGCGCAATGCCTCGACGGCCGGATCGAACCGGCCGATGTCGCCGCATTGGTGCTGTTCCTCGCCGCCGACGATGCGCGCATGTGCACCGCGCACAATTACTGGATGGACGCCGGCTGGCGGTGACAGTCACGGCCAGCGCGCCGGCCGTGACTTTCGCCGCATCTTCGACCAAGGCGCTTCGCATGAGCGGCATGGACGAAAGAGGCTGAGCGTGGGCAGACGGGCGATGGCGACGGTGGCGCGGCTCTGGGTCCTGCTGCTGCTCGCGCTGGCGGTGCCCGCGACGGCGCAGCCCTCGCCGATCGATGCCGCCACCGGTCAACTGACCACCGCCGAAACCGCGCTGAACGCGGTCGACCGCGCACTCGACACGCGCACCGACCGCGCCGCCCGCGGCAAGCTGCGCGACGAGGCGCTGTCCGCGCAGGGCGACGCGCGCGAGGCGGCGGACCAGCTGCGCGGACAACTGGCGCTCGTCGATGCCCGGATCGCGGGACTCGGACCGCCCGTCGCCGGCGTGGTCGAGGCGGCCGACATCCGCAACGAACGCCGCGCGCTGGCGCTCGCGCGCAACTCACTCGATTCGAAGGTCAAGCGCGGCCAGCTGATCGCGGTCGAGGCCGGGCAGCTGGTCACCGAGATCGATCAGACCGACGCTGCGGAGATCGGCGAACGGATCGCGGTCCGCTCCGCCTCCCCGCTCGCGCCGCGGTTCTGGAGCGAGCTGTTCGCCGCCCTGCCCCGCGATGCGCGCCGGATCACGACCTTCATGGGCCGCGAATGGACGCAGGTCGAGACGGGCCTGCGCGGCGGTCTGCCCTGGGGCGCGCTGCTCGGCGCGTTGCTGGCGATCGCGCTGCTGCTGCCGGTCCGGCAGCTGCTGCGGCGCATGGGGCAGCGGTATCTGATCGCGGACGCGCCGGGCCATCGGGTGCGGCGATCGGCCAATGCGCTGTGGCGGGTGCTGATCGGCACGGCGATGCCGACCGCCGCCGCCTTTCTGTTCGTCCAGGGGCTGCGCTGGTCGGCGCTGATCGCCCCGTCGTGGAGCGGGCTGGCCGACGCCTTCGTCGGCGCGGCCGGGTTCGCCGGCTTCACCGCCGCGGTCGCCGCCGCCTTCCTGATGGCGAGCCAGCCGTCATGGCGGGTCGTGCCCCTGTCCGATGCCGCAGCGACCGCGCTGCGGCCGGTCGGCTGGGCGTTCGCCGCCCTCACCTTCGTCGTCATCCTGCTCGGCGCCTTCAACAGCGCAATCGGCGCCAGCCCGACCGCTTTGCTGGGACTGGAAGTCGCCGAAGTCGTCGTCCACCTGCTGCTGATCGGCGGGACGCTGCTGATCGTCGGGCGGCTGCGCGCCGCCGAGGCCGCGGACGGCGAAAGCGAGCGGGAGGCCGCCACCAGCGCCGGTGTCGGCGCGATTACGCTGACCTTGTGGCTGGTCGTCGCGGGAGCCGGCTTGGCGCTGCTGATCGGCTATGTCGGCCTCGCCATCACCGTCGCGCAGTTCGTCGTCTGGGCGACGCTGCTGGCGGTCTGCACCTATCTGCTGATGGTCGTGGTCGACGATGTCGCGACCAGCCTGTTCCAGCGCGACAGCCGGATCGGGCAGACGCTGCGCCACGGCATGGGCGTCGGCCCGAGCGCGATCGACCAGTTCGGCGTATTGCTGTCGGCGATGCTGCGACTGGCGATCGTCGTCATCGCGCTCGGGCTGCTGCTCTATCCGTTCGGCGCGGGCTTCGGGTCGTTCCTCGACCGGGTCGGCGGCCTCGCCCGCGGTGTCGAGGTCGGTGGCGTCTCGATCTCGCCGGGCACCATCCTGCGCTTCGTCGCGGTGCTCGCCCTCGGCCTGTTCCTCGTCCGGCAGTTCACCGGCTGGCTCGACCAGCGCTATCTGCCGAGCACCGACCTCGACGGATCGGTGCGCAATTCGATCCGGCTGGTGGCGCGCTACCTCGCCATCGCGCTGGCGGTGGTATGGGCGCTGGCGTCGCTCGGCATCGGCATGGAACGGATCGCACTGCTGCTGTCGGCCTTGTCGGTCGGCATCGGCTTCGGCCTGCAGGCGATCACGCAGAATTTCGTGTCCGGCCTGATCCTGCTCGCCGAACGGCCGATCAAGATCGGCGACCTCATCCGCGTCGGCACCGACGAGGGCGACGTCAAGCGGATCAGCGTGCGATCGACCGAGATCGAGCTGGGCGACCATTCGACGCTGATCGTGCCGAATTCGGAGCTCATCACCAAATCGGTGCTCAACAAGACGCTTGCCGGCCCGCTGGGCCGCATCCAGATCCAGTTTTCCGTGCCGATCGCCACTAATGCCGACCGGGTGAAGGCGCTGGTGCTGGAGACGTTCGCCAACGAACCCGCGATCCTCGACGCGCCCGCGCCGCTCGTCCAGCTCGACGGCATCGCCGACGGGCGCATCCTGTTCAATTGCTATGGTCACGTCTCCAGCCCCCGCAACACCGGAGCCGCGAAGAGCGACGTACTGCTGGAGCTATTGCGCCGGATGCGGAGCGAGGGCGTCGACCTCGGCACCGTGCCGCAGCGGCTGGAACTGGTTGCTAAAGACGTACCGGGACCCGGCGACCACTAACGCTTAGCAGGGCACGCCGTACAGCGTCAGGAAGGCGCGGAACCGGTAATCGAACGCGCCCTCCTCGCACAATCCGTCGAGCGCGGCCTGCGGGTCGAGCACGATGCGCGACCGGTTGACGGGTCCGGAGAGCAGGTCGAACAGCATGTGCGCCATGCAGCCTGGATCGCCCACGGCGAGCAGCCCCTGTTGCTGCGCCGTCGCGATCGCGCCGGTGATCGGCGCCATCAGCATCGCATGCCAGTGCCGCTGCCGCAGCGCGAAGCCGGCGTCGGTGAGCGACGCGTGGGTGATGAAGATGTTCAATCCGATATTCTCGGGTTTGAGCAGCAGGGTGAACATATGCCGGGTGAAGGCGCGCAGCGCCGCGATCGGGTCGTCGGCACCGTCGGCGGTATCGCGGGCGAAGGCGTAGAGTTCGTCCATCCGGTGCTGGACCGCCGCGTCGATCAGCGCGTCCTTGCTGGGAAAGCGGCGATAGATCGTCTGTTTGGTGACGCCGATGTCCTGCGCCAGCGCATCGATCGACAGCGTCGCGTAACGGGCGTCGCGCAGCGCGTCGATGGTGCGATCGAGGATCAGCGTCTCGATCGCGCGCGCCTCTTCGCGGCTCGGCCGCCCGGCGCGTCGCTGGGGCGTCACCGTCATCATCGTCGCACCGGAAGTGTTCATGCGCGTCCTTGTCCCGGAGGTGCCCGGCGAAAGCAACCGGCCTGTCCGGCCATAGAGCGCGCCGATGAACCGCGGATGTCGCCCGCCGCCGCACGTCGCGCTTGGCTTTATGCCGCAGGGCAGCATAGTGGCGCGATGCGGATCGCGATCATCGACACCAGCACGACGCGTGCCGCGATCATCTCCGAAGGGCTGCGCGAGGCGGGGCTCGGCGACCTCGCGCTGATCGATCCCGCCGGGCCGCTGCTCGCGCAGCTGGAGGCGGCACGGCCCGAGGTGGTGCTGGTCAACCTCGAAAATCCCAGTCGCGACGTGCTGGAGGATTTCTTCGCGATGAGCCGCGCGCTCGCCCGCCCGATCGCGATGTTCGTCGACCAGAGCGATGCCGAATCCACCGCCGCCGCGGTCGATGCGGGCGTGTCCGCCTATATCGTCGACGGGCTCGCCAAGCAGCGGATCAAGCCGGTGCTCGACCTCGCGGTGCGCCGCTTTCAGGCGTTCGCGCGGCTCCAGAACGAACTGGCCGAGGCGAAGAACGCGCTCGCCGACCGGCAGGCGGTCGACCGGGCCAAGGCGATCCTGATGAAACGGCGCGGGCTGGACGAGCCCGCCGCCTATGCGCTGCTGCGCAGCCACGCGATGCAATCGAACCGGCGCATCGCCGAGATCGCCGAGGCGATCGTCACCAGCGACGCGCTGATGGGAGATTTGTGATGTTCCGCATCGGCTTCCTGCCGCTGGTCGACGCCGCGCTGCCGATCCTGGCGCACGAACAGGGCTTTGCCGCGGCCGAAGGCGTCGGCATCGAGCTGGTCCGCGACATGACCTGGGCGACGGTGCGCGACCGGCTGCTCTACGGCCATACCGATGCCGCGCATCTGATCGCCCCGCTGGCGATCGCGACCACGCTCGGCCGCGGCCGGCCGGCGGTGCCGCTGAGCGTGCCGTTCGTGCTCGGGCTGAACGGCAATGCGGTGACGCTGTCGACCGCGCTGGCTCAGGCGGTGGAGCTGGGCGACGGGCTCGCCGATCCGGTGGCGCTCGGCGCGCGGCTGCGCGCGGTGGCGACGGCGCGGGCCGCGGCGGGAACGCCGCTGCGCTTCGGCGTCGTCCATCGCTATTCCAGTCACAATTACATGCTGCGCTACTGGCTGGCCGCGGTCGGCATCCAGCCCGATCGCGATATCGAGATCGTCGTCACCAGCCCGCCCTTCGCCGCGGACGCGCTCGCGGCGGGCGAGGTCGACGGCATCTGCGTCGGCGAACCGTGGAACAGCATCGCGGTCGATCGCGGCGTCGGCCGCATTGCTTTGGTCACCGCGCAGATCTGGCGGCGCGGGGTCGAGAAGGTGCTGGCGCTGCGCAACGACACGATGGCGGAGCGCGGCGACGAGGTTGCGGCGCTGCTGCGCGCCTTGCACCGCGCCGCCGCGCATTTCCTCGCGCCCGATACCGCGGAGGACAGTGCCGCGATCCTGTCGCGACCGGAATATTGCGCCGCCCCCGCCGCGACGGTGCTGCGCGCGATCACCGACCGGGTGCGGCTGGCGCAGGATGCCGAGGCGCTGCACATCCCCGATTTCATGTTCCAGTATCGCGAGGCGGCGAACTTCCCGTGGCGCAGCCAGGCGGCGTGGCTCTATTCGCAGATGACGCGCTGGGACGGCACGCCCTTTTCCCCCGAGGAAGCGAAGGCGGCGGAGGGCGTGTTCCGGCCCGATCTCTATCGCGCGGCGCTCGCCGGATCGTCGGCGACACTGCCGGGGGCGAGTTCGAAAATGGAAGGATCGATCGATTCGGCGACCGGCGTCGGCGCGACGCAGGGGCGGCTGATCCTCGGCAGCGACCGCTTCTTCGACGGGCGCGCCTTCGATCCCGACAAGATACCGGCCTATCTGAACGGGTTGGCGGGATAGCCTCCGCTCCTTCCTCCGCCCTCCCCGACAATTCCCCCGGATGACCAAAAAGAGCTAGGATGCTGCGCCTGAACCACTTTTTGCTGCACGCGCGAAATACCCTTGCGCTGCCGGTACGAATCAGGCATTTTTCGCATCGTCGGGCGATGAAGCCGGACACGAAATAGACGTCGGGACTGTCCAACGGGGGGCGGGATCGACGGCAAGGGGTCGGCGACCGCCCTCCCCTATACGGCAACGAAGCCGCCAGGATGCAACCAGCGATGGTCGACGTCCTGGCGGCTTTTTCTTTGTCCAGCGCAGATGGGGGACGGCATATGGCCACGGCACTCTGGCAAGACGATCGAACGAGCGACAAGACCGGTTTCTGGGCGAGCGGCCACACGCCGACGCTGATCGCGGCATTCCTGTATTTCGACCTCGCCTTCATGGTGTGGGTGCTGCTCGGCCCGCTCGCGCCGGACATCGCACGGACGCTGGCGCTCACCCCGGCCGAAAAGGGGCTGATGGTCGCGACGCCGACGCTGGCGGGGGCGATCCTGCGCGTCGTCAACGGGCTGCTCGTCGACCGGATCGGTCCCAAGAAGGCGGGCGCGATCAGCCAGATCATCGTCATCGCCGGGCTGTTCTCCGCCTGGACGCTGGGGGTGAACAGCTTCGCCGGCACGCTCGCGCTGGGCGTCGTGCTGGGCTTCGCCGGCGCCAGCTTCGCGATCGCGCTGCCGCTCGCCAGCCGCTGGTATCCGCCGCAGCATCAGGGCAAGGCGATGGGGCTTGCCGGCATGGGCAATTCCGGCACCGTGCTCGCCGCCTTGTTCGCGCCCGCACTCGCCAAGCTGTTCGGCTGGAACGCGGTGCTCGGCCTCGCCTGCATCCCGCTGACCCTCGTGTTCGTCGCCTATATGCTGATGGCGAAGGATGCGCCGGATGCCCCCGCGCCCAAGAGCCTCTCGCAATATCTGACGCCGCTGAAGTCTGGCGACGCCTGGTCGCTGATGGGCTTCTACGCGGTGACCTTCGGCGGCTTCGTCGGGCTCGCCGCCAGCCTGCCGATCTATTTCACCGACCGGTTCGGGCTGACCACGATCCAGGCCGGCTATTGCACCGCCGCCTGCGTCTTCGCCGGATCGCTGGTGCGGCCGATGGGCGGTGCGCTGGCGGATGCGGTCGGCGGGGTCAAGGCGCTGACCGCGGTGTTCGTCGTCGCCGCGCTGGCACTCGCCGGGGTCAGCATCGCGGGCAGCGTCGAGGCGGCGCTGGCGCTGTTCGTCCTCGCCATGCTGGCGCTCGGCACCGGCAACGGCGCGGTGTTCCAGCTGGTGCCGCAGCGCTTCGCTGCGGAGATCGGCGTGATGACCGGGCTGGTCGGCTTCGCCGGCGGCATCGGCGGGTTCTACCTCGCCTCCTCGCTCGGCATCGCCAAGCAGCTGACCGGCAGCTTTTCGTCGGGCTTCCTGATCTTCGCCGCCCTCGCTCTGGTCGCCTTGACCGGTCTGACCCTAGTGAAGCGCGGATGGCGTGCGCGCTGGGGCGCCGCCGATACGGTCCGGATCTGATATGCGCTATTCCTTCGCTCTCCCCCTCCTCTCGCTCGCCGGCACGGTTCCCGCCACGGCGCAGACGATCACGCCGCTGATCGACGCCCGCCTGCGCCACGAACATGTCGCGCAGGACGGCCTGCCCGACCGGTCCGACGCGGTGACCGCGCGCATCCGCGCCGGCGTGCAGGTGAGCGAAGGACCATGGTCGGCGCTCGCCGAGGCACAGGGCAACCTCGCCATCGTCGGCGACTATTACGACGGCCTGCACGGTTCCGCGGCGCAGCGCCCGTCGATCAACGATCCGCAGAGCATCGCCCTGTACCGCGCGCAGCTGCAATATCGCACCGCGCCGCTGACGCTCACCGCCGGGCGCCAGCGCATCCAGCTCGACGACGAGCGCTTCGTCGGCGCGGCGGCGATCCGCAACAACGGCCAGACCTTCGATGCGGTCCGCGCCGAGGTCGTGCCGGTGAAGGGGATCAAGGCCGACGTCACCTATGCCTGGAGCCTGCGGACGATCTGGGGCATCGACGGGGCCGGCGCGCGGCCGCAGGCGGTGGGCGGCGACAATATCTTCGCGACGCTGGGCTGGGCTTCGCCGGTCGGCACGCTGACCGGCTTCGCCTATCTGGTCGACCAGGACGAGGCGCCGGTGCAGGGGTTTCGCCTGTCGAGCCAGAGCTATGGCGTGCGGCTGGCGGGATCGCGCAAGCTCGGCAGGACGACGCTGAGCTGGCAGGCGAGCCACGCCCGCCAGTCGGATTACCACCGCAACCCCAACGACTATAAGGCCGATTACTGGCTGGCGGACGTCGGCCTGGACTTTGCCGGACCCGGGGCCGGCTCCGGGGCCGGGCCGAAGCTGGGTGCGGGCTACGAGGTGCTCGGCGCGGACCGGGGCACGGCGCTGACCAGCTTCCAGACGCCGCTGTCGGCGATCTTCAAGTTCCAGGGCTGGGCGGACAAGTTCACCACCACCCCGGCCGACGGCATCCGCGACCTCTACGCCAGCGCCGGCTGGGGCTGGAAACAGGTCGGCAGCTTGCGCAACGTGTCGCTGCAGGCGGTCTACCACCGGTTCGAGAGCGACCGGCTGGTCCGCCATTACGGCAACGAGATCGACCTGCTCGCGCAGGCGAAGCTCGGCCGCACCACCGCCAGCGTCCGCTACGCCGATTACGACGCGGACCGCTTCGCCACGAACACCCGCAAACTCTGGCTCCAACTGGACTGGACGATATGACAGACACGCGTGAACATCTGGTCGTGGTGGGCAACGGCATGGCCGGTTGCCGCGCCGTCGAGGAACTGATCGCCCGCGATCCCCACCGCTATCGCGTGACGATCTTCGGCGCCGAACCGCACGTGAACTACAACCGGATCATGCTGTCGCCGGTGCTGGCGGGCGAGAAGACGTTCGACGAGATCGTCATCAACGACGCCGCCTGGTATGCCGCGAACGCGATCGAGCTGATCGCCGGCGATCCGGTGCAGGGAATCGACCGCGCGGCGAAGACGGTGACGGCGCGATCGGGACGCAGCGTGTCCTACGACAAACTGCTGATCGCGACCGGGTCCGATCCGTTCATCATCCCGGTGCCGGGCAAGGACCTGCCCGGCGTCATCAGCTTCCGCGACATGGCGGACGTCGACCATATGCTCGCCGCGGCGGGACGCGGCGGCGATGCGGTGGTGATCGGCGGCGGGCTGCTCGGCCTCGAGGCGGCGCACGGCCTGAGCCTGCGTGGCATGAAGGTCACCGTCATCCACCTGATGCCGACGCTGATGGAGCGGCAGCTGGACGAGGCGGCGGGATGGCTGCTCAAGTCGGCGCTGGAGGCGCGCGGGCAGACGATCCTGACCGAGGCGCATACCGCCGCGATTCTCGGCGACACGCAGGTCGAGGGCGTCGCGCTGAAGGACGGCACCGTCATCCCCGCGAGCCTCGTCGTGATGGCGGTCGGCATCCGCCCGTCGGTAGCGCTGGCGCGCGACGCGGGGCTCGCGGTCGGTCGCGGGATCCAGGTCGACGATCATATGGTCACCTCCGATCCGTCGATCCTCGCGGTCGGCGAATGCGTCGAGCATGACGGCAACGTCTATGGGCTGGTCGCGCCGCTGTGGGACATGTGCCGCGCGCTCGCCGACGGGCTGACCGAACGCCACACCGGCTATCGCGGCTCGGTCACCTCGACCAAGCTGAAGGTCGCCGGGCTCGACGTCTTCTCGGCGGGCGATTTCTCGGGCGGCGACGGGGCGGAGGACATCGTGCTGCGCGACGCCAGCCGCGGCGTCTACAAGCGCGTCGTCGTCAAGGGCGACCGCGTCGTCGGTGCGGTGCTGTACGGCGATACCGCGGACGGCGGCTGGTATTTCGACCTGCTCAAGCGCGCGGAGGACGTCTCCGCGATCCGCGACATGCTGATCTTCGGCCAGGCCTTCGCCTCGGGAGGGGGGCAGGCGGACCCTAAAGCGGCCGTTGCGGCGCTCTCCGACGATGCGGAGATCTGCGGCTGCAACGGCGTCACCAAGGGCAAGGTCGTCGCCTGCATCGGCGCCGGCAACGCGACGCTGGATGCGGTGCGCGCGACCTGCAAGGCGTCCGCCTCGTGCGGGTCCTGCACCGGACTGGTCGAGACGCTGCTCGCGGTGACGCTGGGCGACGATTATTCGGGCGAGCGCACCGTCCGGACGATGTGCAAATGCACCAGCTTCGGCCACGACGACGTCCGGCGCGAGATCGTCGCGCAGGGCATGCGATCGATCCCGGAGGTGATGCAGAAGCTGACGTGGAGCACGCCCGACGGCTGTTCGTCGTGCCGGCCGGCGCTCAATTACTATCTGCTCTGCGCGCTGCCAGGCGAGTACAAGGACGATCAGCAGAGCCGCTTCGTCAACGAGCGCCTCCACGCCAACATCCAGAAGGACGGCACCTATTCGGTCGTGCCGCGGATGTGGGGCGGCCTGACGTCCCCCAAGGAATTGCGCGCGATCGCCGACGTCGTCGAGAAATTCGACGCGCCGATGGTGAAGGTGACCGGCGGCCAGCGGCTCGACATCTTCGGGATCAAAAAGGAGGATCTGCCCGCGGTCTGGGCGGATCTCAACGCCGCCGGGATGGTCAGCGGCCATGCCTATGGCAAGTCGCTGCGCACGGTGAAGACCTGCGTCGGATCCGAATGGTGCCGCTTCGGCACGCAGGATTCGACCGGCCTCGGCGTCAAGGTCGAGCGGATGACCTGGGGCAGCTGGATGCCGCACAAGTTCAAGATCGCGGTCAGCGGCTGCCCGCGCAACTGCGCCGAGGCGACGATCAAGGACTTCGGCGTGGTCTGCGTCGACAGCGGCTACGAACTGCACGTCGGCGGCAATGGCGGGATCAAGGTCCGCGCCACCGACTTCCTGTGCAAGGTCGCCACCGAGGAGGAGGCGATGCACTATTGCGCCGCCTTCATCCAATTGTACCGCGAGGAAGCGCGCTATCTGGAGCGCACCGCGCCGTGGATCGAGCGGATCGGCGTCGACTATATCCGCCAACGGATCGCCGACGACGCGGAGGGCCGCGACGCGCTGGCCGCGCGCTTCCGTTATTCGCAGACCTTCATGCAGGACGACCCCTGGGCCGCCCGCGCCGCTGGCGACGCGCGCGAACAGCATGCGCCGATGGCGGTCTTCACACCTCTGGACAGCGCGCCAGTCGAATCATGGAGGGAAATGGCATGATCGGCGAATGGCTCGACATCGGCTGGGTCGACGAGATTCCCGTCCGAGGCAGCCGCACGGTACAGGTCACCGGCGGCGACGACATCGCGGTGTTCCGCACCGGCGACGGCAAGGTCTTTGCGCTGCTCGACCGCTGTCCGCACAAGCACGGGCGGCTGTCGCAGGGCATCGTGCACGGCGGGGCGGTCGCCTGTCCGCTGCACAACTGGCGGATATCGCTGACGACGGGCGAGGCGCTGGGCGAGGACAAGGGCTGCACGCCCGTCGTGCCGGTGAAGGTATCGGCGGGGCGCGTGCTGATCTGCCGCACCAGCGTGCTGAAGGCGGCGGCGTGAGGCGCGGCGTAAAAGCCCCTCCCCTTCAGGGGAGGGGTTGGGGTGGGGCCTGTCCGCGAGCGATGCTCTCGGTGAGACACCGCCCCACCCCCAACCCCTCCCCTGAAGGGGAAGGGCTTTGAGCGCGGTCCGCACCACCTGCGCCTATTGCGGCGTCGGCTGCGGCGTCCTCGCCACCCCGACCGGCGAGCGCACCGCCACCATCGCCGGCGACCCGGACCACCCCGCCAACGCCGGCCGGCTCTGTTCCAAGGGCACGCACCTCGGCGAGACGATCGGCCTCGACGGTCGCCTGCTCACCCCCATGATCGGCCAGCGCCGCGCGTCTTGGGACAAGGCGCTGGACCTCGTCGCCCGCAAGTTCCGCGACACGATCGCCAGGCATGGCCCCAACAGCGTCGCCTTCTACGTGTCCGGCCAGCTGCTCACCGAGGATTATTACGTCGCCAACAAGCTCATGAAGGGCTTCATCGGCTCCGCCAACATCGACACCAATTCGCGCCTGTGCATGTCGAGCGCGGTCGCGGGGCACACCCGTGCCTTCGGCGAGGATATCGTCCCGGCCAGCTACGACGACCTCGACGCCGCCGACCTGATCGTGCTGGTCGGCAGCAACACCGCCTGGTGCCACCCGATCGTCTATCAGCGCATCCAGGCCGCGCGCGCCGCCCGCGGTACGAAGCTGGTGGTCATCGATCCGCGCCGCACCGAGACGGCGGACGAGGCCGACCTGCACCTCGCCATCCGCCCCGGCAGCGACGTCGCTTTGATGCACGGGCTGCTCGCCTGGTGCCGCGCGGCGGGCGTGGTCGACGATGCCTATCTGGCGCGCCACGTCGCCGTGCCGGACCGCTTCTGGGATGCGTTCGGAGAGGGCAGCGACCTGTGGTCGACCGCGCGCGCCTGCGACGTGCCGCCGGACGACCTCAGGCGCTTCTTCGACCTGTTCGCCGCCACCCCGCGCACCGTGACGCTGTTCAGCCAGGGCGTGAACCAGTCGCTCGCCGGGACGGATCAGGTCAATGCGATCGTCAACCTGCACCTCGCGACGGGACGCATCGGCAAGCCCGGCGCGGCGCCCTTCTCGATCACCGGCCAGCCCAATGCGATGGGCGGCCGCGAGGTCGGGGGCCTCGCTTCGACGCTGGCCGCGCATATGGACTTCGCGCCCGACAACGTCGCCCGCGTCGCCCGCTTCTGGGCCGCGCCGGACGTGGCCGCCAAACCCGGGCTGAAGGCGGTCGACCTGTTCCGCGAGCTCGGCCACGGTCGGATCAAGGCGCTGTGGGTGATGGCGACCAACCCCGCCGTGTCGATGCCAGATGCCGGCCGGGTGCGCGAGGCGCTTGCCGCCTGTCCGTTCGTCGTGGTCAGCGACGTGATCGCGCAGACCGATACCAGCGTCCACGCCCATGTCCGCCTGCCCGCCGCCGCTTGGGGCGAGAAGGACGGCACCGTCACCAATTCCGACCGCACGATCAGCCGCCAGCGCGCCTTCCTGCCGCTGCCCGGCGAGGCGAAGCCCGACTGGTGGATCGTCACGCAGGTCGCGCGGCGGATGGGGTGGAAGACCGCCTTCGCCTATGATCGCCCCGCGGAGATCTGGCGCGAGCATTGCCGCCTGTCGGCCTATGAGAATCACGGCGAACGCCTGTTCGCCCTCCCCGGCCATGCCGCGCTGGGCAATGCCGCCTATGACGCGATGGCACCGTTTCGCTGGGGCGGCACGCCGTTCGCCGACGGGCGCTTCCCGACGCCGGACGGGCGCGCGCGGCTGGTGCCGGTTGCGCAGAAACCGCTCGCCCCACCGCTTGCCGACTGGCCGATGACGCTCAACACCGGGCGCTATCGCGACCAGTGGCACAGCATGACCCGCACCGGCCTGTCGCCGAAGCTCGCGCGCCATCGCGAGGAGCCTCTGGTCGAGGTTCACCCCGACGATGCCGCCGCGCTGGCGCTGACCGACGGCGGCCTCGCCCGGGTCGCCACGCCGCAGGGCGACAGCCTGTTCCGGGTGCGCGTCGCGACCAGCCAGCGCGTCGGCGAGCTGTTCGCCCCGATCCACTGGACCGATCGCAATGCCACCGGCGGGCGCACCGGCCTGCTGCCGCGCCCGCTCGCCGACCCGATCTCGGGGCAGCCCGGTTTCAAGGCGACGCCGGCGCGCATCGCCCCGGTCGCAAGCGCGTGGCGCGGGTTCGTCATCGTCGCAGGCGAACTTGCCGCCCGCCCCGACTGCCTGTGGGCGACGCGCGTCGCGGTGCCGTGCGGCACCGCCTGGGACCTTGCCGGCGACGGCGACCCCGCCGCGCTCGACGCGCTGCTGCCCGCGGGCGAGCGGCTGGAGACGATCGACGCCGCGCGCGGCACCCGCCGCATCGCGATCCTGCGCGACGGTCGCCTCGCCGCCGCACTGTTCGTCACCCGCGACGGGACGCTGCCGCCGCGCGACTGGCTGGTCGCGCAACTCGCCGAGCCGCAGGCCGCCCCGACGTTGCTCGCCGGCCGCGCGCCGGGCGTGCAGGTCGACCGCGGGCCGATCGTCTGCGCCTGTTTCGACGTCGGGCTCAAGACCATCCTGACCTGCATCGCCGACCAGCGCCCGACCGATGTCGCCGCGATCGGCACCGCGCTGAAGGCCGGGACCAATTGCGGGTCCTGCCGCCCCGCCCTCGCCAAGCTGCTCCAGGAAGGCTCCAGCCATGCCGCATGACATCATCGCCCCCGGCACCGTCTGGCTGGTCGGCGCCGGCCCCGGCGACCCGGAGCTGCTGACCCGCAAGGCCGAACGGCTGATCGCCGCCGCCGACATCGTCTTCCACGACGCGCTGGTCGGCCCCGGCGTGCTCGACCTGATCCCCGCCGGGATCGCGCGGATCAGCGTCGGCAAACGCTCCGGCCGCCATTCGAAGGACCAGGGGACGATCGACGACATGATCGTCGCCGCGGCGCTGGCGGGGCAGCGCGTCGTCCGGCTGAAGGGCGGCGACCCGTCCGTCTTCGGCCGGTCGACCGAGGAGATCGCGGCCTGCGCGGCGCACGGCATCCCCGTCCGCATCTGCCCCGGCATCACCGCCGCCAGCGCCGCCGCGGCCTCCGCCACGCTGTCGCTGACGCTGCGCGGTCAGGCCCGCTCGCTGACCCTCGTCACCGCGCATGCCCGCGCTGGCGAACCGCTCGATCTCGACTGGCCGATGCTGGCGCGGACCGGATCAACGCTCGGCGTCTATATGGGCCGCGCCGCCGCGGCGGAGGTCGCGCGCAACCTGATGGACGCCGGCCTGTCGCCCGACACGCCGGTGCTGGTCGCGGTCAACGTCTCGCTGCCCGACGAGCGCCTGATCCACGGAAGGCTGGATGCCTTGTCGTTCCTGGTGCGGACGATCGGCGATCGCGACCCCGCGCTGCTGCTGATCGGGGCGGCGATGGCGCCGTGCCGAGCCGTAGGTCGGACGGACTCCCCCGCGCCGCGGCACCGGCGCGTTGCCGACGCGTTGGTTGGCCGAGAAGGAGATACCATCATGCCCGACCCGAAGACCGACGACCGCATCCTCTACGTCCCCGCCAGCCCCAATGTCGGCGCCGCCGATCCGGACGGCCATCCCGACGATGCGAAGGCAGCGGCGAAGGATCAGGCGCGCGCCGACGATCTGGCGGCGAAGGTCGCGATCGGCGACGAACTGTCGGCGTATGAAACCGTCGCGGGACGCGGCGTCCGTCAGGACTGACCGCGCCCCGCGCGCTCGTCAGAAAGCGTAGCGCGCGCCGAAGATGAACTGCCGGCCGCTGTGCGTGAGGACGTTCAGGCGGTTGCTGGCATCGACATACTGGTCGTTGAACTGGTCGGTGAGGTTGATCATCTCGAGGCTGAGCTTCAGCGCGTCGGTGATGTTGTAGCTGACCTGCGCATCGACGTTGGTGGTCGAATTGGTGCCGTTGTAGCTGTTGCCCTCGGTGCCCGGCACCGCGGTCAGATATTTGTCGCGATAGGCGATCGAGCCGCGGATCGAGAAGCGCTTGGTCTCGTAATAGACCGTCGCATTGGCGGCGTGACGCGACAGGCCGACCAGCGGCTGCGTCACGGTCGCGGTGCTGGTCGCCGACAGCAGATATTTGATGTCCGACTTCACGAACGTATAGTTCGCCAGCACGCCGAAATCGCGCAGGAAGCCCGGCAGGAAGGTGAGCGGCTGCTGCACGTTCACCTCGAACCCGCGCAGCTTGCCGCCGCTCGAATTGACCGGCTGCGTCACCGTGAAGATGTCGTTCGGGGACGCCGCGCTGCCGGTCAGCAGCGATGCCGGCAGGCCGAGGTCGGCGAACGGCACGTTGACGCTGAGCGACTGGACGAAGGTACCGATATCCTTCTGGAAGCCCGAGATCGCATAGACCGCGCCCTTGGTCGGATACCATTCGAGGCTGGCGTCGATATTGGTCGATTCGGTCGGCTTCAGATCCGGATTGCCCGAGCTGAAGCCGCGGTTGCTGCCCGAGATGTTGAGGTTGCCGCCCGGCGTCAGCGAGGCGATGCCGGCACGCGCCAGCGTTTTCGCCGCACCGGCGCGGATCAGCAGCGTGTCGGTGATGTCGAAGACGAGGTTGGCGGACGGCAGCCAGCGATTGTAGCTGCGCTCGGCGGTGACGAGGTTCACCGACGTCCCCTGCCCCGCATAGCCGGTCGAGAGCTGGTTGGTGTGGACGTAGCGCAGGCCGGCATCGCCGCGCAGCGGCACCCCCGCATCGGCGAGGTTGAATTCGGTCATGCCCCAGGCGCCGGTGTCGCGCTCGCGCACCGTGATGTACGATCCGCGCGCGGTCGCATTGTCGAGCCGCCCGACCGCGTAGAGCGGGTTGGTGTAGATGCCGTACAGCTCGGCGAACTTGTTGATGTCCGGCACCAGCCACGACGTCGGCGTGCCGCTGGGCAGGTCGATGCCGCGGCCGAAATCGGTGTGCAGCGTCGTCGCGGCGGCGAGCTGCGCCGGGGTCAGCGTCTGCACCACCGTCTCGCCCGCGTTGCGGCGGCCTTCGGTCGAGGAATATTGGAACTCCCGCCAGTCGAGGCCCGCCTTCAGCTTGATGACCGGGCTGGCGGTCCATTCCAGATAGCCCTTGGCGGTCTTGAAGCTGTTGTCGACCGTCTGCGGCCGGACGCGGACCTCGCTGTTGCCGTTGGTGAAGGTGTAGCTCGCCGCGCTGGTGACGTCGAACCCGGGGCGGATCGTCGGGAAGCGGGTGGAGAAGTCGTAGTAGAAGTTGTTCGAATTGACCGCGTCGATCGTCACCGTGGTCTGCGTCGGGTTGGTGAATTCGGACTTGGCATAGCCGACGGTGCCGACGAACTTCACCGCATCGCCGAACTTCTGTTCGAGGTTGGCGGTGCCCTGGTAGAAATCGGTGCGCAGGATATCGTAGCGGCTCTGCGAGCGGACATCGACATTGTCGAACGTGCCGCTGATGATGTTGCGGTTCGCATCGACCACGCCCGACCGGATGATCGTCTGCGGCTTGCCAGTGCCCGAACGGCTGAAGCTGATCGCCTGGATCTGCGATTCGGCGCGGCTGCCGTCGAGGCGCGAATAGAGGCCGTCGAGCGAGATCAGCGTCGCATCGGTCGGCTGGAACTGCACCGATCCCGCCGCACCGAGCCGCTTCTGGTCGATCTCATAGGTGACGAGGCCGGGGATGCGCGGATGGAACAGCGCCTGCCCGGCGTAATCGGTCTGCGCCGCCGTCGATCCGTAGTTGATCTGGCCGAGCGTATAGCCCGCCAGCGTCGAGGCGGCGTTGAAGCCGCCGTTGAACCCGCCATAGGTCCAGCGCGTGATATTGGCGCCCTCCTCGCGCAGCTTGCGCTCCTCGTACGCGACCGACATCAGCACGCCGAACCGGCCGTCGGGCGTCGAGGTGGTGACGAGGCCCGAGAAGCGCGGCGTCGCCTTGCGCCGCAGGTCGTTGTAGCTCGCCTGCGCGGAGATCACCGCGGTCGGCTTTTTGTAGTCGAACGGGCGCGAGGTCTGGAGGTCGACGGTCGCGCCGAGCGAGCCTTCCTCGACGTCCGCCGTCGCGGTCTTGCGGACGGCGAGGCTGTTGAACAGGTCGGAGGAGAAGATGTTGAAGTCGAAGCCGCGGCCGCGGTTGACGCCGCCCGAATTGTCGGTGCCGCCGGTGGTGCCGATCGCCTCCATGCCGTTGATGCGGACGCGGGTGTAATCGGGGCCGAGGCCGCGGACCGAGATGTTGCGGCCCTCGCCGTTCACCCGGCTGATCGCGACGCCGGGAATGCGCTGCAGCGATTCGGCGAGGTTGAGGTCGGGGAATTCGGCGATGTCCTCCGCCTTGATGACGTCGACGGTCGCGGTCTGGTTGCGCTTGATGTTGATCGCGCTGCTCAGGCTCTCGCGGAAACCGGTGACGACGATGTCCTGCGCGCCGTCGTCGAGCTGCGGCGCGTCGGCGACCTGGGCCACGGGCGCGACCGCGGGCGAGGCCGGCGGTGCGTCGGTGTCCTGCTGGTTGCCCGGCGCGCGGGCGGCCTTTTCCGCATTCGTCTCGGGCGCCTTCTGCGCGAAGGCGGGTGCCACGGAGAGGCCGATCGCCGCCGTGGTCAGCCCCAGCGCGATCTTCAGTCCACGGATGCCGGACATGCCCATCATCGATCCCCTCACTAATATGTCCGACCTTGCCGTATCCGGGGTCGGTTCTGTCAGGCTGGGGTAGCGCCGCGGGCACGCGCAAAGCCAACCTGAAAACGGCATGGATCGTTGCGGGTCGTGCATGGGTGGCGGACCATCGCCTTACCCCCTTCGTCATCCGCGTGCAGGCGGGGATCCGGAAACGCTGCCATCGGATAGACCCCGACCACCAGCCAGTCTGGATTCCCGCCTGCGCGGAACTGACGGGGGAACGGGGCCGGTGGGCGGACATCCAGCCACGAACTGGCTCGATCATCCCGCTTTTCGACTTGGACCCTGCCCCCCGCCCTCGCTAGCGTCGGCCCGACCCGCGACAAGACGGGAGCATGCACCGCACAGGAGAGTGCCCGATGACCGCCGCCGCCATCAAGGCCGACGCCAGCCCCGCGACCGGGCAACGCCCGACGCGGGTGCGCTACCGGATCATCGCGCTGATCTTCCTCATCACCTCGATCAACTATGCCGACCGCGCGACCTTCTCGATCGCCGGCACGCAGGCGTCGGGCGAACTGGGCCTGTCGCCGGTGCAGACCGGCTTCATCCTCTCCGCCTTCGCCTGGGCCTATGTGCTCGCGCAGATCCCCGGCGGCGCGCTGCTCGACCGGTTCGGCACCAAGCGCATCTATGCCGGCGCGATCGCATTGTGGTCGCTGATGACCGCGATGCAGGGCTTCGTCGGCTGGTTTCCGATCATCTCCGCGGTGGCGACGCTGTTCGTGCTGCGCTTCCTCGTCGGCCTTGCCGAGGCGCCGTCCTTCCCCGGCAACGCCCGGCTGGTCGCGGCATGGTTTCCCGGGCCGGAGCGCGGCACCGCCTCGGCGATCTTCAACAGCGCGCAATATTTCTCGCTGGTCGCCTTCGCACCGCTGATGGGCTGGCTGGCGCACAGCTTCGGCTGGCGATCGGTGTTCTGGGCGATGGGGCTGCTCGGCATCCTCGCCGCGCTCGCGTTCGTGCGCTACATCCACTCGCCCGTGCGGCATCCCTCGATCAACCAGGCCGAACTCGACCATATCGAGGCCGGCGGCGGGCTGATCCGGATGGAAGAGGCGAAGACGACGACGCGCAGCTTCACCTGGCCCAACGTGCGGCGGCTGCTCGCCAACCGGATGATGCTGGGCATCTATCTCGGCCAATATTGCATCAACGTGCTGACCTATTTCTTCGTGACCTGGTTCCCGATCTATCTGGTCAAGGAACGCGGCCTCAACATCATGGAGGCGGGGTTCGCCGCCGCCGCGCCGGCGATGTGCGGCTTCGTCGGCGGCCTCGTCGGCGGGTTCGCATCGGATGCGATCCTGAAGCGGACCGGCAACATCGACCTCGCCCGCAAGGGGCCATTGGTCGCGGGCATGCTGCTCGCCACCGCGATCATCGCCTGCGTCTGGGTGGAGGCGGAATGGCTGGTCATCGTGCTGATGGCGGTCGCCTTCTTCGGCAAGGGCGTCGCCTCGCTCGGCTGGGCGGTGATGGCGGACGTCGCGCCGAAGCAGCTCGCCGGCCTGTCGGGCGGCGTGTTCAACATGTTCGGCAACATCGCCGGGATCGTCACGCCGATCGTCGTCGGCTTCATCGTCGGCGCGACCGGGTCGTTCGACTGGGCGCTGGTGTTCGTCGGCGCGCATTGCCTGCTGACGATCTTTGCCTTCCTCGTCATCGTCGGGCCGATCCGCCGGCTGGAGCTGCCGGCATGACGCTCGATCGCCGCGCGCTGCTGACCGCCGGGGCAGCGCTGACTTTGCTGCCCGCCGCGGCCCGGGGGAAGGCGCCGCCGCTGCGGATCGCCACGCCGATGGCCGCGCCGCGCTGGGCGCTGCTGCAACGCCAGCTGCTCGCCGCCAATGCCGCGGCGTGCGAGGCGTTCTTCGCGAAATATGTCGGGCCGGGCGACGCCTTGCAGGTGTTCGAACGCTGGGGCGCGAACGACGGGCCGGACGATGCGGCGGAGGCGACCAACGACTGGGTGACGCTGCATGCGCTGGGCGCGCCGGACCGCCTGCTGACGCTGGCGCAGCGCTTCTGGGAGGGGCACCTGCGGCAATATACCGCAGCGCGCACGGTCGAGGTGCCGATCGCGCGAGCCGGCATGTATTATCGCGAGTTTCCGGTGCAGATGGACTGGCAGCACAACAGCGAGGGGCTGACGAGCTTCAACGTCATGGGGCTGAGCGCGCCGCGTGATGCAAAGCTGATCGCGCGCACCCGCCGCTATGCCGATTTCTACACCGGCCGGGACCAGTCCGTAACCAACTACGATCCGCACGCACGGGTGATCCGCAGCGTCCTGAACGGCAGCCGCGGGCCGATGCTGCGACAGGCGACGCCGCTCGACTGGACCGGCGATCCGTTCGACACCAGCGCGTTCCACATGGAGCATGGCGAGCAGAATTACGCGCAGACCCTCAGCCATTACGACGAATATGGCGACGTGGTCGGCGACAATCCGCTGAACCTGCAGGCGACCACGCTGGGCCTCAACGCCTATGCGCTGGGTGCGGGCGAGCGGTTCCGCGGCTGGGCGCTCGACTATCTCGACGCATGGATGGAGCGGGCACGGGCCAATGGCGATATCGTGCCGAGCCATGTCGGCCTCGACGGCAAGGTCGGCAAGAACTGGTGGAGTGGCGTCTATGGCTGGGGCTTCTCGCCCAGGGTGCCGCAGACCGGCAAGCGCGAGAACCGCAACCGCGTGCCGCGATCGATCACCGCTTTCTACAACGGCCTGCTGCTGACCGGCGACCGGGAGTATATCCACCTCTGGCGGCGGCAATCGGCGCGGATCAATGCCGCGTCGAAGCGGATCGACGGCGCGATGGCGGCGCCGACCATGTATGGCGCCGACGGCTGGTACGGGTGGAAGCCCGGCCCGTACCGCACGGGCGGGTTCGAGATCTGGTATGCAACGCAGGACCCCGCCGATCTGGCGGCAGCGGGCGACCATCCGTGGATCGCCTTCCTCCACGGCCGCAACGCGGGCTATGCCGAGCAGGCGCTGGCCGCCGACCTCGCGCGTGTGGCCGCGCGGGTGGCGAAGCGGCAGGCGGATCGCACGACGCGGATGGAACGGCTGGCCGACTGGACGATCGACATCAATCCGGCGAGCGCGACCGCGCTCATCCAGACGATGACCGGCGG
This sequence comes from Sphingomonas sp. UBA978, assembly GCF_002292295.1. GTDB lineage: Bacteria > Pseudomonadota > Alphaproteobacteria > Sphingomonadales > Sphingomonadaceae > Sphingomonas. Next base: position 149,424 of record NZ_DBBS01000020.1, on the reverse strand, counting down.
CATGCACATCGCCCGCCCGCCATGGTCGCCGACCAGCCCGCCGCAGGGAGGCGTGCCGCTCCACTGCCGGCTGCGCTATTTCGACGCGGAGCGACGGCGCGCGGGTGTGCCGGAGGATGTCGCGGCGCTGGTCCATGCGCTCGGCGACCGGTCGACCGAGGTGACGCTGGTCAACACCGGTCGCGTCGCGCGGACGGTGACGGTGCAGGGTGGGAGCTATGCCGAGCATCGGATCGATGCGGTGACGGTGGACGGCGTCGCGCGGGATGTCGGCGGCCGGGAATTTACCGTGCGGCTGGAGTCGGGATGCGGCGCGCGGCTGACGCTGGCGATGACGCGCTACGCCAACCGGCCGACGCTGGCCTTTCCCTGGGATCGCTAGGCAGTTCTCCCTCGTCATTGCGAGCGCAGCGAAGCAATCCAGAGCCGAACCAAGACGCTCTGGATCGCTTCGCTACGCTCGCAATGACGGACGTGTCAGCCGCCCGGCTTGATATAGGGCGCCACCGCGAACAGCAGCCGTTCTTCGCGGCGCGGATCGTCCTCCACGCGCACCTGCCGGTCGAAGATCATCGTCCGCCGCCGCGCGAGATCGTACTGCGGCCATGCCGGCAGGCCCGCGCCATTAGGATCGCCAGTGCGTGCGAGCCGGATGAACGCATCCGCCATCTGCCCGGCGAGCCGCTGCGCCCCGGCATCGTTGCCGGTCCGTGCGTTCGGCACCGCGGTGTTGTCGAACACCAGCCCGATGTCGAGCGAATGGAAGGCGCCGAGCACCCCGCCCGCCTCCGGCGCGGGAAAGTCGAGCTGGTACATCCACGTCGGCGCATGGATTTTCGCGCGCTCTTCCACCTGGATCAGATGCCCGGGCCATGACCGCCCCGCGGTCGATGCGGCCAGCAGGATCTGCCCCGGCGTCCGCTGCGGATACAATTGGCGATAGCGCGCGATGACGTGGTCGACGCCGACGTCGCGCGTCATCTGCGACAGCAACCGCTCAGGCAGGTTCGCCCATGTCGTGTCGCCGCGCTTCAGCATCGCCTCGATCCACAGGCCGGTTTCGTCATGCGTGTTGCCGATGACGAGCGGGATGTGCGCCGCCTCGCGTGGGGCGTCGGGGTAGAAGGGGTGGCGTCGCAGGATGCTGTGGTCGAGCGTCGAGGTGAAGCTGATCTCCCCCTTCCCCTCCAGCGGATCGGTCATCGCCATCGCCGCGACCAGCTGCTCGACGGGCAGCGTCGCCAGCTCCGCCGCATCGCGCGCGCCGGCCTTCGCCATCCATGCTTTTGCCCGCGCCGTCGCGTGGTTGGGGCCGGCGGCGGTGACGTGCTGGCCGCTCATCGTCGCGGCGGCGTGGAACAGGGCGCGCGCCTCCGGCATCGCCATCAGCGTCACCACCTTGGCGCCGCCGCCGGACTGGCCGAAGATCATCACCCGTCCCGGATCGCCGCCGAATGCCGCGATCGTGTCGCGCACCCATTGCAGCGCGAGGATGATGTCGAGGCTGCCGACGTTGCCGCTCTCCGCCGGCCCGCCCGCCTGCGCGAGATAGGCGTAGCCGAGCCCCGCCAGCCGGTGGTTGAGCGTCACCACCACCACGTCGCCGCGCCGCACCAGCCGCTTGCCGTCGTAGAGCGGATCGGAACCGGACCCGTGCGCATGCGCGCCGCCGTGCAGATAGACCATCACCGGCCGCCGCCCGGCATCGAGCGCAGGCGTCCAGACGTTAAGGAACAGGCAATCCTCCGACGTCGGCTCCTCCGCCCTGGTCTGCGGCGAAGCAGGCCCGTAGCGGGTCGCATCCGCCAAGCCGGTCCATGGCTGCGGCGGCTCGGCGCGGCGAAAGCGGCGGGGCGCGGTGTCGGCGCCGTAGCGGATGCCGCGGAACACCAGCACGCCGTCCTCGCGCAGCCCCCGCACCCGGCCGTAGCGCGTCGTCGCGACCGGATCGGCGCCGCGCGCGCCCGCCGCCGCGGGCAGCACCGCCATCCCGGCCAGAACCGCACGCCGATCGATCGTCATCCCGCCGTCTCCGCACACAGCCGCCGCATCGGTGCGAGCGCCGGGTTATGGTTGTCGCGCCGCCACGCCATGAACAGCTCGACTGGCCGCTCCGGCTCGGTCGCGAAGCGGCGATACTGGACGTCCATCAGGTGCAGCCCCGATGCCGATTCCGGCACGATCGCCGCCGCCAGCCCGGCGTGGACGAGGCCGAGCATCGAATGGATCTGCGTCACGTGCTGGACGTAATGCGGGTTGACCCCGGCCTCGTCGAACAGCCGGATCAGCATGTCATGGAAATAGCCCGCGCCTTGCCGCGCGTACATGATGAGCGGCTGTCCGTCGAAATCCGCTGGCTCCAGCACCGATTTCGCCTGACGCGGATCGCCGGCGGGCAGCGCCACCACCAGAGGTTCGTGCAGCACCAGAGCGGTGTCGAATTCCTGCCGGGCGAGCGGCGGCCGGACGAAGCCGATGTCGATCAGCCCGGTGAGCAACGCATCGACCTGATCGGTCGTCACCATCTCGCGCAGTTCGAGGTCGATGTTGGGCAGCGCCGCGCGCGCCTGCGCGACGATCTGCGGCACGAGATTGTAGCCCGACACCGCGGTGAAGCCGATCGCGACCTTGCCAGCATCGCCCTTCGCCACGCGCCGCGCGGACAGCTGCGCGCTTTCCGCCAGACGGACGATCCGCCGCGCCTCGATCAGGAACACGCGCCCCGCCGGGGTCAGCGCGACGTTGCGGCTGGTGCGTTCGAGCAGGGTGACGTCGAGGATGCGCTCGAGCAGCTGGATCTGCCGGCTGAGCGGCGATTGCGTCATGTTGAGCCGCTGCGCCGCGCGGCCGAAGTGGAGTTCCTCGGCGGCGGCGACGAAGCAGCGGAGCTGGCTGAGTTCGAACATGGCCCAGCCTAACCGGCTCAGGCGGCGGCGGCGAGGGCCCTCGGGCTGACCCGCTCGATCAGGACGCGCAGGCTTTCGTGCTCGGCCTCGGACAGGTCGGTCAGCGGCGAGCGGACCGGACCCGCGTCGCGCCCGACGATGCGCATGCCCGCCTTGACGATCGACACCGCATAGCCGCGGCCCTGGTTGCGCAGCGTGATGTACGGCAGCACGAAGTCGCGCAGCTGCTGCATCACCTCCAGCTGGTCGCCGGCGCGCACCGCCTTGTAGAAGGCGAGCGCCCATTCCGGCATGAAGTTGAAGATCGCCGAGGAATAGGTGGTGACGCCCATCGTCAGATAGGGCGTCGCGAACGTCTCCGCGGTCGGCAGACCGCCGATATAGGTCAGCCGGTCGCCCATCCGCGCATAGATGCGGGTCATCAGCTCGATGTCGCCGACGCCGTCCTTGAAGCCGACAAGGTTGGGGTTGCGATCGCAGAGCCGGGCCAGCGTTTCGTCGTTCACCACCGCATTGTCGCGGTTGTAGACGATGACGCCGAGGCCGGTGGCGCGGCACACCGCTTCGATATGGCGTTCCAGCCCCTCCTGCTTGGCACCGACAAGATAAGGCGGCAGCAGCAGCAGGCCGTCCGCCCCCGCCTGTTCGGCGTCGCGGGCGATACCGGTGGCGATCGCGGTGCCATAGCCGCAGCCGGAGATGACCGGCAGTTTGCCGCCCGCTTCGGCCACCGCGGCGGCGACCACCGTCGCGACCTCCGCCGGAGTCAGCGAGAAGAATTCGCCGGTGCCGCCGGCGGCGAACAGGCCGGTCAGCTCATGCTGCAGCATCCAGGCGCAATGTTCGCGATAGGGCGCCTCGAGGAACTGGCCGTCCTCGTCGAAATGCGTGACCGGGAACGACAGCAGCCCCCCGCCAAGGTGGCGTGCCATATCGGTCGGGCTCATGTCAGTCACTGTGGCTCTCCTGTCATTCTCTCGCCGACGATGCATCGCTGGTCTTGGAGTCTGTCGTAGGATGGCGCCGTTGCAGCGTCCAAACCAAAGCCGCGCTCGATCGATGCGCCTCTTGGCTTGATGGCGGTGCGCGCTCAGCAGCCGCGGCGGATCAGCCGGGTCATCGCCCGCGCCAGCCGCCGGCCGAGCGTGCGTTGCGCAGCGGTGGCGAGATGGAGCTCGTCGGGATTGCGCGCCAGCCGCGCCGCCGGGACCATCGCGACGCATGGCAGCGCCACCTGCGCCTGCTGCGCCTGCACCACCGCCCAGTTCGGATAGCGCGCGCCGTCCGCCACCGGCGTGTCGGCGAGCTGGACGAAGGCGACCGGCAACGTCGGGGTGCCCAGATCGCTGCGGAAGGCGGCGACCAAGGTCGCGAACCGTTCGCCCCACGCCGCCCCGACCGACGTCCGCGCGTCGCTTTCCCCCTGATACCAGAGCAGGCCGGCGAGGTGGCCACCCGCCTCCCGGATGCGCCGGATGCAGCCGCCGTAGAGGGTGCCGCTTGCCGGCGCCGGCGTCCATTCGGTGATCGCGCTGCCGCCCTTGGCGCACGGCACGAGCACGATCGGGCGGCCCCGGCTGCGCAGCATCGCGCGGGCGAAGGGCAGGCCGGGGCCGACCGCCGCCTGCCGGTCGGCGGAGACGGGATCGACCTGGCCGGCGGCATCGTCGAGCGGATCGAGTGCGACCCGCCAGCGCCCGTCGTTGCCATAGAGGCGAATGCGAGGATCGCCGACGCGCTCCGCCGCGGTCAGCTCCGCCAGCGCGCCCCGGCCGGACATGTTCGACTGCCCCGCCAGCACATAGACGTCGTACGGCCCGGTCCCGGGGGACGAGGCCGCGACCGACAGCGGCAGCGCAAGCGCGACCGCGGCGACGGCCGCGGCCCTCACGGCCTCGCCACGGGGACGGGGCCGTGGAAGTCCGCCTCGACGATCGCGAGGCGCCAGCCGGCGGGCACCGCATCGGCGCCGGTGTCGCCTGCCTGCTTCGCGTTGCCGACCTCGACGATCTTGCCGAACGCGTCGCGATCCTGCGTCGGCGCGACCTGCGTGATCCGCAGGACGCTGCCCGTGGCGGCGGGGAAGCCGACGGCGGCATAGCCGAGCTGGCGCTCCGTCTCCCCCTGCCATACCTCCTTGCCATCGAGCGTGATCCGGATCGGATAGGCGCGCGAGCGCCAGCCGACGAGCTTCAGCTCGACCGCGTCGAGCGTCACCGGCGTGGCGAAGCGATATTCGATCCAAGCGTTGCCGGGCGTGCCGTCGCTCGCCCAGCGGGTCAGTTCGTTGTCGTCGATCGTCTTCGCGCCGTCCGCCTGATTGGCGCCGGCGACGACCTGAACCGGCAGATGGGTCGCGCGGGTGACGCGATAGGACGGCCCCGGCGGCGTCGGTCCGCGGCCGAGCAGACCCGGCTGCGCGGCATCGGCGAAGACGCGCGACAGGCCGCCCCGCACCGGCGGCGCGGCGACGGTCGGAATGGTCAACGTCATCGGCTTCAAGCCCGCAACGGTGGCGGTAACCCGCACCGGTCCCGGCGCCTTGCCCGCGCGCAGCAGCACGCGGTTGACCCCGGCCTCGACCGGCAGCCGCTGCGAGAGGATGTAATTGTCCTCGCCCCGCGCGGTGCCGGCGGTCGGCGTCGTGCCGGGGATCGCCTCCGCCTGCACCGCCACGGCGGCACGCAGCTTACCGGAACTGTCCCCCTGCGCGATGCCGCCGCGCCATGTCGCAGGGCCGTCGAGCCTGAAGGCAACCATGTCGTTGGCGGTCGGCACCCGCCGTCCCTTCGCATCGACGATCTCAACATCGACCAACGCCAGGTCGGCGCCATCCATCACGAACCCGCGCGGCCCGGTATGCGGTACCAGCCGCAGCGCGGCCGGCGCGCCGGCGGTTTCCACGGCATGTTCGGAGCGGCGGCCGTTCGCGCCGATGGCGACCGCGCGCAGCGATCCGGGCTGCCAGCGCACGCCCGGCCAGCTGAACAGGAAGCCGCTCGATCGCGTCCCCTGCCCCAGCGAGCGGCCGTTGAGGAACAGCTCGACCCGTTCGCCATTCGAGACGACGCTGACGTCCTTCGTCGTTCCGGGGGCGTAATTCCAGTGGCCGATGATATGGGTCGCCGGTGTCTCCGCATCGACCCAGCCGGTCCACATCGTCCGGTGCGCGTAAAAGCTTTCCTTGGGCAGGCGCATCGCATCGACCTCGCCCGAGCGGCGATAGTTGTTGTCGCCGCGATAATGCGTGTTGCTGTCCGACCAGATGATGTTGACGCCGCCCGAACTCACCCGCCGCCCGGTGCCGGGGCGGATGCGGTAATAGTCCCACCAGCGGCGCACGTCCTCGCGCGCCTGGCTGTCCTGGTTCCGATTGTAATCGGGCGCGTCTTTGTGGAATGGCGGGGTCTGGTCGTCCTGATACGCACGCGCGGCCTCGTCGCGGCTGTATTCCATCGCCCACATCGGGATATGCGCGCTCTTGTTGATGTAGAGCATCTCGCCGCCATATTCAGCAATGCGGCTGTCGAGCATCTCGCGCGACCCGATCGCGCGGCCGCCGTGCGGATCGTAGAGGTCGCGGATCGCCTTCATCTCGGCCATATGGCCTTCGCTGATGCTCTCGTTGCCGCTTTCGTAGAACAGGATCGACGGGTTGTTGCGGTTGTAGACGATCGCGTCGCGCATCTGCTCCTTGCGCTGGTCCCAGCGCCGGCCCTCGACGTCATGCTCGGCATCGCCCGCGGGCATCGCCTGCGGCAGGCCGACGCGGTCGGCGGATTCGATGTCCTGCTTCGACGGCGTGATGTGCATCCAGCGCACCATGTTGCCGCCGCTCTCCACCATCAGCGCGTTGGAGAAGTCGCTGATCCACGGCGGGATCGACACACCGACCGCGGGCCATTCGTTCGAGGTGCGCTGCGCATAGCCATGGACCTGCATGACGCGGCCGTTGAGCCGGATCATGCCGTCGCCGAATTGCGTCGCGCGGAAGCCGGTGCGCGTGTCGACCGCATCGATCACCCTGCCCCGCTCGACCAGACTGGTCGTCACGCGATAGAGATAGCCATAGCCCCAGCTCCAGAAATGCAGGTCGCCGATGCGGCCCGCGGCGGCGAGCGTGCGCGTCTCGCCCGGCGCCAGCGTGACCGTGCCGCCGTCCAGCCGGCCGACGACCCGGCCGTCGCGGTCGCGCACCTCTACTCGATAGGACAGGTTGCGCGGTTTGACCTGCTCGTTGCGGACCTGGGTTTCGGCATGGATCGTCGCGGACCGGGCGGCGAGATCGAAGGCGTCGGCCCAGATATATTGCCCGGTGGTGCCGAGGTCGGAGAACAGCGGCAGCGTCTGATAGGTGCGCGGAGTCAGGTGCAGCTTCACGTTGCGGGTGATGCCGCCATAATTGACGTTGAAATTGCGGTCGTTCCACTGGAAGCCGCTGCCCGTGGCGCGCTCCTTGTAGCGCCAGTCGTTGTCGACGCGCACCGCGATGACATTCTCGCCCGGCGTGATCGCACGCGAGATGTCGGCGCCGAACGCCATCGCGCCGCGTTCCGACAGGACGACGGACCGGCCGTTGACCCAGACCTCGGCCGCCTGACGGACGCCTTCGAACTCAAGGAACGCCTTACCCGCCTCTGCGCCTGCGGGCAGCGTGATGCGCTTGCGATACCAGGTGATGCCAGTCGACAGGTCCTTGATGTCGCGGGCGAACGCCTCCTTCTCGTTGAAGGCGTTGGGCAGCGTCACCTCGCCCCAGCTGCGATCGTCGAAAGCGGGTTGCGCCGCGCCCGCCACGTCCCCAGTCGTCATCCGCCATTCCGGGTTGAGGTTGAAGCTGGCGCGCGCCGACGCCACGACGGTGGACGCATCATGCGCCGCGGCCGGTACGGCGAGGGCGATGGCGGTCGCGGCGGTGGCCGCCAGCCAGTGGAAGCGCATGGTCATCCTCCCGGGAATCCTGTCGATCCGGCAGCGATGCCTGCCACGCAGTTCCCATATTTCGGAATCGTGATCCACTATAACGCGGTTCGGCGCAACTGCCGATGGTCGCTGGCAATTCCCGTCGCGGGGAAGCCTCTATGCCCGGCAATATCGCTTGAGGAGGTCGTGATGCCGCGGCAAGGTCTGCAGTGTCCGGGCGATGCCGCCGCGCAGGTCGTCGAACGACGTTTGCAGGGCCGGCGTCCCGATGACACTAGCGATGCGGTGATGGTCGCGCGGGGCGATCCCCTGCCCCAGCATCACCGATACCCAGGAATCGATCCGGAACAGGTCGTCCTGCCCCTGCCACGCGCCGGCGCTGGCCGCGAACAGCGCGATGCGTTCGGCGAGGCTGTCCGGGATCGCGAGGTCCGCGCAGTCCTTCCAGAAGGGCGAATCCTCGCGCTCAGTGGCGTGATAGTGCAGGATGATGAAGTCGCGGATATGCTCCCATTCGTGGCGGGATTGCGCGTTGAAGCGTCCGGCCAGCGCGCGATGGTCGCCGCCGCGGAACGGGAACAGCTGCAGTAGGCGCGTCACCGCATTCATGACGAGGTGGATGCTGGTCGATTCGAGCGGCTCGATGAATCCCGCGGCAAGGCCCAGCGCGACGCAGTTGCGGTTCCAGCTCTGCCGGCGCATCCCCGCGGTAAAGCGGAGCGGGCGCGGTTCGAACAACGGACGGCTTTCGGGGCCCGCGGCGAGCGTCGCATGCGCCTCGTCGTCGCTCATATGCCGGCTGGCATAGACGAGGCCGTTGCCGATGCGGGTCTGCAGCGGAATCTGCCAGCGCCAGCCGGCGCGATGCGCGATCGCGCGCGTGTAGGGGACCGGCGGGACGACCGCTTCGGTCTGCACCGCGAGCGCCCGGTCGGTGGCGAGCCAGTGCGACCAGTCGTCTAAGCCCGTCTCCAGCGCCCCCTCGATCAGCAGCGCGCGGAAGCCGGTACAGTCGATGAACAGGTCGCCCGCGATCCGCTGTCCCGAGGCGAGGACCAATGCCGCGATATCGCCGCTGTCGCCGTCGCACTCGACCCGCTCGATCCGCCCCTCGACGCGGGTCACGCCCCACGGCTCGGCCGCCTGGCGCAGGAAGCGGGCATACGCCGTGGCGTCGAGGTGATAGGCGTAGGCCAGCGACCGTTCGGCGTCCTGGCCGAACAGGCCGGCGTCGGCCGCCTGCTGCTCCAGCGAATAGCTGCCATAGTCGCCGCCGAAGCCGCGCGCTCGCGCCTCCAGCCAGAAATGCTGGAAATCGGCGATCATCACCGACCGCCCCACGCTGCCGAACGGGTGGAAATAGCGATCGCCGACCTGCCGCCAGTTCTCGAACGAGATGCCGAGCTTGAAGGTCGCCTGCGTCGCGCGCATGAACGCCGCCTCGTCGATCCCGAGAAAAGCGTGGAAGCTGCGCGCGGTCGGGATCGTCGATTCGCCGACGCCGACGGTGCCGATCTCATCCGATTCGACCAACGTCACCGCGACCAGCGGCCCGAGCTGGCGGGTCAACGCCGCGGCGGCGATCCAGCCGGCGGTGCCGCCGCCGGCGACGACGACGCGAGTGGGCGGCGGACCGCCGGTGTCGCTTGCGACGGTCATCGGTTCAGCCGGTGGAGCAGATAGGCGCGCAGCTGGCGGGCGCCGGCCTCGTCGAGCGGCGCCAGCGGCCCACGGGCGGCGGCGGGCAGATGCGCCGCGACCGCTTCGGCATTGCCGAACACATAATGGTCGAACATCGCCCGCCAGCCGCGCTTTTCGTGGTCGGGACGGTCGCGCAGGCTGAGCAAGGCGTGCAGCAGCGTGTCCATCGGCGTGTCGAGGAACGCCGGTGCCGCGTTCCACCAGTAATTCACCAGCACGTTGAAATCGTCGCGCGCCTCGACATGGTGCCACCAGAGCGCCGGATAGACGAGGACGTCGCCCGCCTCCAGCTCCGCCACCGATCCGGCCGCGACCGCATCGGCGAAGCGCGGATAGGCGGCGAGATCGGGCGCGGCGAAATCGACCATGCTCACCACCTGCCCGCCGGGCGTCGGCGCGAGCGGGCCGGGATAGAGGTTGGCGACCTGATCGGGCGGGAACAGGGTGAAGCGCCGCCGCCCGATCGCGCAGACCGCCGCGTTGTTCGACATGTCGTGATGCGCGGCGGCGATCGTGCGGTTGCCAATCCAGATGCTCGCGACCGGGGGATAGGCATCGAACAGGCCGGTGTCCGGTTGCAGGTCGTTGTCCTGCCGGAAGCCGGGCAAACAGGTGTCGAGATCGGTCGAGCCGAGATACAATGCCGGCGCACGATCGTCGCCGCGATGGCCGAGGAGGCGATCAAGGAAGGCGCCGAGCGTGGAGCGGTCGGCGGTGAAGTTCATCGCCGTGACGGTCGCGTCATAGTGGAACCGGCCGCGGATCGCGGGATCGCCGACATAGGCGGTGACCGGCCGGCCGACGTCGAACCCGCGCAGATAGTCCGCGGCGTCCTGCGCCGAACGACGCCCGGCGCGGACCAGCGGCCAGTCGGCGGCCAGTCCGCGCAGGATCACCGGCTCGCCGGCGGCGACCAGCGCCGCCGGATCGAAGACGGTCGCCCCGTGGATCTCGCGGACGGGGCGCGAGACGCGCAATGGCTCAGCCACGGGCCTCGCTCCGCAGCTTGCGGTCGATCAGGTGGCGCAGATTGCCGAGCGACGAGGCGATCCACAGCGCCGGCCGCAGGTAATCGTGCCGGTGCAGCCGCTCCAGTGCCGCGCCCTCCAGCGCCGCGAGCCGCCCCGCGTCGATCGTGAAGCGATCGGGAATGTTGTAGCACCGCCCCTCGCCCAGATCGAGTCGCAGCGTGGCGGGCTCCAGCAAGCCGGCGCCGTCGAAGGCGTCAAACATCGCGCGTTCGGTCTGGAGACCGAGATAGATGCGCTGGAGCATCGCGGAGACATGGTCGAGCAGCGGCGCATTGCCGCCGAGCGGCAGGAACACCGGTTCGCCGTCCGCGACGATCCGGACATGGTCGGGCTCGACGTGGATCATCGGCTCGCCCTGCTCGTCGACGCCGATCGAGAACGGCCCGCGCGCGCAGGTCGCGGGGACGTAGCGCGCGTCCCATCGTTCGTCGTCGAGGAACAGGTTCTCGTCGGGATCGAGGCCGAGCTGGACCGTGGCGAACAGGTCGCCCCGCTCGTCGCGGCGCAGCAGGATCGCATAGTCGCGCTGCAATTCCTCGTATTCGGCCGGAAACACGCGCGTCTGGTTGATCGCGTCGCCGTAGCGCGCATGATGCCCCACCGCGACGCGCAGGTCGCGATGATCGACGTTGTTGAGCAGAACCGCAGCCATGACACCCTCTTAGCCGAAGAAGGCCGCCCGTGTGAGCGACCTTCTTCGTACCGTCAGAACCGGTAGCGGGCGGCAACGAGGTAGCGGGCGGAGCCTTCCGACAGATACCAGATGTTGCTTTCGTCGCGGCCGTAGGAGCGCACGCCCTCCTCGGTCAGGTTGATCGCCTCGAAGCCGAGCGCGAAGCGCGGCGTCAGGTCGAAGCTGACCGACAGATCGAGCTGGCCATAGGGTGCGGTGAAGACCGGGTTGCGATCGCCGCCGCGGTTGATGCCGCTGAGGAACTTGTCGCGCCAATTGTACGACAGGCGGGCGGAAATCCCGCTCTTGTCGTAGATCAGCGTGGCATTGGCGGTGTCCGACAGGCCGACCAGCGCGAAGGTGTTGACGGTCGGATCGGCGGCGACGTCGATGCCGATGTTGCCGCGGACCAGGGTATAGCTCGCGGCGACGCCGAAGCCGGTGTTGCCGAGGAAATACTGGCCGGCGAATTCGAAGCCGTAGATATGCGCGTCGCGGTTGTTGATCGGCGTGTTCACCGCGAAGTTGAACAACGGGTCCTGCGCATTGGCGGTGATGTCGTACTGCCCAAGGATCTGGTCGACGAAGCCCTGGTTGAGTGCGCGGTTCTGGATGTTGTAATTGGCCGCGAACTGCGCGTTGGTCGCCGCGACGTTGCCGCTGTTCTGCTGCAGCAGCGCGGTATAGGTGAACAGGTTCACATCCGTGATGTCCGCCCCAAACGTGCCGGTCAGCTGCTGCCGGGCGACGCCCGACCGCGTTCCCGCCGTCCCCGAGGTCGGGTCGCGCAGGCCGAAGAGGTTGCGGTTGATGACGGTGTTACCGATGAAGTTGTTCACCTTCTTGTCGAAGAAGCCGGCGGACAGGAAGATGTCCTTGCGGGGATACCATTCCAGCGAGACGTCGATGTTGCGCGACGACAGCGGATCGAGATCGGTGTTGTGCGCAAAGCCGGTGGCGATGCCGCCGATCGCGGTCGGACGGCCCGGGCCGCTGACCCCGGTCGAGGCGAACAGGTCGCCATAGCCGGCACGCGAGATCGTCTTGCTGTACGAGGCGCGGGCGAAGAAATTGTCGAACACCTCGAACTTCGCGTCGACCGAGGGCAGCCAGTTGCTGTATTTGCCGTTCGAGGTCAGCGTCTGCCGTTCGGTCGTGTTGGCGACGAAGAAGTCGTTGTCCGCGGTCCAGACGATCGCGGTCGGCACCGGCTGCAGCGACACCGCCCGCACCTTCGTATTCTCGTAACGGACGCCGCCGACGAGCTGCGCATTGTGGTCGAACAGCTTGCCGCTCCACGACCCCTGCAGATAGCCCGACCAGATGTCTTCCTTGACCCGGTTGTCGTCGTTGGCGTCGATGTTGTTGGCGTGGTTCACGCCGTCGTTGGTGACGCCGATGTAATAATCGTAGAGCGTGTTGTAGAGCTTGGTCGCGTCGGCGGTCCGGAACGCCACCAAAGTGTTGGCATCGGCCTTCGCATCGTTATGCTCGAACTTGCAGACGTTGCAGAACTGGAACACCTGCCCCGGGGCCAGCCGCGCGACGTCGGGCGGCAGCGAATTGCCCCAGTCGCCGAGCACCTGCCGCGTGTTATACTGCGTCTGGCGCGTCTTGGTGGTGCGGTAGTTGCCGCCGGCGTCGACGCGCAGTTCGTCGTTGAACTCCCAGCCGGCATCGGCGCGCAGCTCCTTGATCCGCTGCGTCTGGTTGGAGGCGAACTGGCGCTGCACCGCGCTCGACAGGTCGCCGAGGTCGATCACGCCATTGCCGTTGCCCTTGATGAAGGCCTGCCCGCTCGGCGTCACGCTCGGCGAGCGGTCGTTGATCGTCAGCGTCTGCTGCGGGAAGCCGTTCTTCCCCAGGGTGAGCGAATGGGCGGCGACGACGGGCGCGTTGAACGCGACGGTGGTCGAGGTCTGTCCGTTGGGATTGTCCGGTGCGCTGTCGGCGCGGCCGATATGGCCGTCGACCGCCAGCGTGAAGCGGTCGCTCGGCTTCCATTCGATGTTGCCGCCGAAATCGTACAGCTTGTTTTTCTGCGCGCGATAGGCCTGTTCGAACGCCTCGTCCTTCACGCCGTTGATCGTTTCGGCGAGGAAGGAGGTGGTGGCGATGCCGTTGCTGGCGTCGTCGAACGTCACTTCGCCGAACGGGCGGTTGAACCAGTTGGACTGGGTCGAACGCCGTTCCGACTGGCGCAATTGCGCGTACAGGCCATCGGCGGTGAAGGTCAGCGTGTCGGTCGGGCGGAATTGCAGGATACCCTGCCCGTTGATCCGCTCGCGGCTCGCCTCCGAGAAATGGTAGCGCGAATCGTTGGGGACGGAGACGAGCACGTTGCCGTTGGTCGGGCGGTTGTTGATCTTCGTCGCCGCGTTGATGAAGCCGTTGGCGGGGTTCAGGAAATCGGTCAGCGACCGGATGTTCCAATTGTCCGGGGCGACGCTGGAAAAGCTGAAGTTGCGCTTCTGGTAGCTGCCGAACAGCGACACGCCGAAGCGCTGGCTAGGATCGCTCCAGCTGGCGGTGCCCGACACCTCCGGCGTCACGCGCGCGCCGCAGTCGAAACAGTCGGAGGCGCTGTTGTCGTAGCTGCCCTTGACGCCGATCGAGCCGAGCAGGCCGCTTTCGCGCGCATCGAGCGGGCGGCGGCTGACGACGTTGATCGTCGCGCCGATCCCGCCCGAGGGGATCGCCGCGCGGCCGGTCTTGTAGGTTTCGAGCGTCTTGACGCCTTCGGAGGCGAGGTTGGAGAAATCGAACGAGCGACCAAAGCCGCCGGCGCCGTCGCCGCCCTGATCGCCGCCGACCGCGACGATGTTCGAGGTCGCGAGCTGGCGGCCGTTGAGCGTCACGAGGTTATATTGCGCGCCGAAGCCGCGGACGGTGACGGTCGAGCCCTCGCCGTTGCGGCGGTCGATCGACACGCCGGTGATGCGCTGCAGCGATTCGGCGAGGTTGGTGTTGGCGAATTTGCCGATATCCTCTGCGCTGATCGCATCGACGACGCCGAAGGATTCACGCTTGATCGCGATCGAGCGTTCCAGCGAGGCGCGCACGCCGGTGACGACGATCTCGTCGGGGCCATTGTCGGGCACGGCGTTGGTCGGGCTCGCCGCACCGGGTGTCGCCGCCTGGCTGGTCGTGTCCGCCTGCGGCGTCCCCTGCTGCGGATCGGCGGGCGTCGTCTGCGCGCCGGCGCCCGTGGCGATCGCAAGCCCGGCGACTAGGCCGAGCACCGACGTCGAGCGCACGAGCGCGGCCGACAGCTTCATCCCCTTCATCATCCATCCCCTTGTAACCCGGCAGCCGTTCTTCGCGGCGGCTGCCTTGGTTGTGGCATATTACCTTACCGTTGTGCTTCGTATCGAAACCGACATCGATGTCAACGCTTATCGCGGTGCCAAGTCGAAACGCGTCAGCGCGGTGCGACGACGACCCCCGCCACCGTCACGTCGCCGCCCGCCACCTCGCGCGTCGCGTCGGTCGCCACCGCCAGCCGGTAGCGGCCGGGCGCCACCGCCCAGCCCCGCCCCGCGGTCCAGCGGGCGAGGATGCGCGGATCGGCGGCGAGCGCGATGCGCGTCGTCTGCCCCGGCGCCAGCGTCACCCGGCGGAAGCCGGCGAGGCGCAGCGGCGTACCGTCCGGTCCCTTCGCATAGAGCTGCGGCACCGCGACGCCGGCGCGCGCGCCGATATTGGTCACCGCGACGCTGGCGCCGGGATGCGCGCCACCGGTGAAGCGGACGTCGGCGAAGCGGAAGCGCGTGTAGCTGAGCCCGTAGCCGAACGGGAACAGCGCGCGTTCGCCGCGGGCGGCATACCAGCGATAGCCGACGTCGGCGCCCTCCCGATAGGCGACCGGATAGGGCAATGGCGCGGCATCGCCGCTGCCGGCGTTGCTCGCGGCATCGGACAGGGCGGTCATGCCGGGCGGCAGCACCGGCCGCGGCCGCGGCAGTTGCGCGATGCTGCGCGGGAAGCTGAGCGGCAGTCGCCCGGACGCCTCGATCGCACCGAACAGCACGCGCGTGATCGCCTCGCCGCCGCGCTGCCCCGGATACCAGGCCTGGACGATCCCGGCGACGTCGCCGACCCAGGGCATCAGCACGGGACCGCCCGTCTCGAGCACCACGACGCTCTTCGGATTGGCCTTCGCCACCGCGGCGATCAGCGCATCCTGCCCGTCCGGCAGCGATAGCGAGGGCGCGTCCTGCGCCTCGGTCTGCCATTGCGTGGCGAAAACGATCGCGACGTCGGCATCCCGCGCTGCGGCCGCCGCGGCGGCGGGATCGCGGCCGTCGACGAAGCGGACGTCGGCGTTGGGGGCGAGCGCGCGGATCGCACGGAGCGGCGAGGAATTGTGATAGGTCAGCCGCGCGAACGAGGCGGCGGCGCCCTCGGTCAGCGGGATCTCGATCGGCACGCCGCCGACCGAGCGCACCTGGCTCGACCCGCCGCCCGACAGGACACCGACGTCGGCATGGCCGCCGATCAGCACGATGCGCCGGGCGGTGCGCGCCAGAGGCAGCACGTCGCGGTCGTTCTTCAGCAGGACGATGCCGGCCTCGGCCGCGCGCTGCGCGACGTCGGCATGCGCGGCATAGTCGATCGGTTGCGCGCGGGCCGGGGTCGGACGATCGTACAGCCCGCTGGCGATGACGCCGGTCAGGATGCGCTCGACCATCGTGTCGAGCCGCGCCGCAGGGACGCGTCCGGCGGCGACCGCATCGGCGAGCGGCTGGCCGAAATAGATTGCCTTGTCGAGTTCCTGCCCCGATTCCTGATCGAGCCCGGCGAGCGCCGCCTTCTCGGTCGAATGGACGCCGCCCCAGTCGCTCATCACGAAGCCGGGATAGTCCCATTCGCCGCGCAGCACGTCGGTGAGCAGGAAGCGGTTCTCGCACGCCCAGTCGCCGCCGATTCGGTTGTACGAGCACATCACCGATCCCGGCCGGCCGCCGTCGATGGCGATGCGGAAGGCGAGCAGATCGCTCTCCCGCAGCGCCTTTTCGTCGATCTGCGCGTCGAGGATGTTGCGGCCGGTTTCCTGCGCATTCAGCACGTAATGCTTCACCGTCGAGACGATATGGTTGCTCTGCACGCCGCGGATCGATTCGGCCGCCATCAGCCCGGCGAGCAAGGGGTCCTCGCCGAGATATTCGAAGTTGCGGCCGTTCCACGCATCGCGCGTCAGGTTGACGCCGCCGGCGAGCAGCACGTTGAACGTCTTGGCGCGCGCCTCCGCACCGATCATCGCACCGCCGGCGAAGGCGATGGCGGGATCGAAGCTCGCCGCGGTGGCGAGGCTGGCGGGCAGTGCGGTGGCGGTGTCGCCCTTGCGCTGCTCGACCTGGTTGGCGACGCCGAGGCTCGCATCGCTCTCGCGCAGCGTCGGGATGCCGAGCCGCGGCACGCCCGGCACATAGCCCGCCGAGGGGATCATGTCGGCATGGCGTTCCTTCGTCATCGGCGGGAACAGGCCGTGGACGTAGCGGAGCTTTTCCGCGCGGGTCATCGCCGCGACCAGCGCGCCCGCCCGATCCGCGGCGGGCAAACGCGTGTCGCGCCATGCCGCGCCGGGACGGGCGGACGCGCGGGCGGGTTCGCGGGCCGACAGAGCAGCAGGGGCGACGCCACCGAGCAACGCAAGGGCGAGGACAAGCTTGAACGACATGATCGGGACTCCTGCGGGACGGCCGGCGCGCCGGGGGCGCGGCCGGGACGGCGCGGCGGCGGGGACGGTGCCGGTGACGAACAGGGCGCGGCCATGCCGATGGCATGCCGCCGGAGCCCGGCTGTCCTGCATATCCTCCCCTTTCGCCTTGCTTGACGCGATGATCGGAATATCCGACATCGATGTCAACAGGAGTCGCGAGGGGGTGCGTATGCCGGGTCGTCGGCGAGGACCGTCGCCGGGGCCCGGCCGGCCCGGCCGGGGGCTGGACGCCGTCCGATTATCGGTCGAGAGACATCGGGGGCCGTCGACGGGCGTGCCGTGGACGTGCAGGCTTTCGATGGGACGGTTTTCGGTGGGGCGGCTTTCGATGGGGCGGGGCGATTGAAGGCGATCACGATCACGGACGTCGCGCGTCGTGCGGGGGTTTCGCCGAAGACGGTGTCGCGCGTCATCAACGGCGAGGCGCATGTCCGCGCGGAGATCCGCGAGGCGGTGACGCGCGTCGTCGCCGAGATGAACTATCGGCCGAACGCCTTCGCCCGCGGGCTGTCGAGTTCGCGCTCGTTCCTGATCGGGCTGTTCTTCGACGATCCCGCCTCCGGCTATGCCGCCAGCATCCAGCGCGGCGCGCTGGAGCGGGCGCGGGCGCTCGGGCGCCATCTGGTCATCGAGCCGGTCAGCTTCGACCGGTCGGACTGGCGGCGGCTGCTGGAGGATACGGTGCAGGGGCTGCGGCTGGACGGCGCGATCCTGACCTCGCCGATCTGCGACCGCATCGACCTGATCGAGACGTTCGAACAGCATGACGTGCCGGTCGTCCGCATCGCCCCCGGCGCGGCGCTCGACCGGACACCGCAGGTGCGGATGGACGATCGCGCCGCGGCGCGGACGATGACCGAGCATCTGCTGTCGCTCGGCCATCGCGACATCGCCTTCGTCCTCGGCAATCCGCAGCATAGCGCGACCGAGCGGCGCTGGCTCGGGTTTCAGGACGCGATGACCGCCGCCGGCCTCACCCCCGATTCGCGGCGGGTGATCCAGGGCGATTTCAAGTTCCGGTCGGGGCTGGAGGCGGCCGACGTGCTGTTCGGGGCCGATCCGCATCCGACCGCGGTGTTCGCGAGCAACGACGAGATGGCGCTCGGCGTGCTGGTCGCGGCGATGCGCAACCAGATCGCGGTGCCGCGGTCCGTCTCGATCGTCGGCTTCGACGATGTCGAGATCGCGCGCATGGCATGGCCGCAGCTGACGACGATCCGCCAGCCCAATTTCGAAATGGGTGCCGCCGCGATCGACCTGCTCATCGACCGCCGGAACCCGGCGCGCGCCGCCGCGGACGACACCTGCCGCGAACTGCCCTACGAGCTGATCGTCCGGTCCACCTGCATGCCGCCTTCGCTGCCCTGATCCCGATCGCGCGGCTCAGCGGTCGTCGTCGCCGACCAGCAGCGGCAGCCCACCCGCCAGCAGCGTGACCACCGCCATGATCGCCAGCGCGGTCCCGAATCCGTTCGCCGGCCCCGCCCCCCAGGCGAGAACGGGCGCGACGATCTGCGGAATCGTGTTGGCGAGATTGAGCAGGCCGAGGTCCCGCCCCCGCTTCGCGCCATCGGGCAGCAGCAGCATGGCATGGCCGGTGTTGAGCGCGACGAAGGCGGCGACGCCGCTGGCGAAGGCGACATAGGCGATCGCGCCCGTCGTCCACGATGGCGCGATCACCATCCCCGCAAGGCCCAATGTCGCCAGCAAGGCGGTGCCGGCGAGGAACGGCTTGCGCCGCCCGATCCGGTCGGACCAGCGGCCGAGCACGAGCGCGATGGGGACGGGCACGAGCGTCGCGACGAAGAGCAGGCGGGCGACCGCGGCCGCCATGTCGCCCTGCCCGCCGGACAGTCCCTCGAAATAGAAGAAGAGGTAGAGGCCGACGCCGCTGCCCGCGATCTGCATCAGCAGGCGTGCCGCCCAGGCGAGCGCGAGATCGCGGCGCATCGCGACGCGCGCCGTCGCCGGCGCCGCGACCGGCGCGATGCGGCGCGTACCGGCGAGCAGCAGCGGCACGATGCAGGCCGTCATCAGCGTCGCGACGATCGCGAGCCGCCACCCTTCCGTCGCCGCGGCGGCAACGACGATCGCCGATGCGCCTGCCGCAAAGGGTGCGCCGAGCGTCAGCAGCGCCGCGGCCGTGCCCTTTTGCGCGGCCGGGATCTCCTCGGCGATCAGCGCACCGACTTGCGCCAGCATCGCGTTGATCGCGATCTGGAACAGCACGATCGCGACGACGATCGCCGCCGCGTCGCGCACCGTCAGGAAGATCCCGAAGGACAGGACCGTCGCGACCGCGCCCGCCAGCAGCCAGCCGCGCCGCCCCCTGCCCCGCGCGACCGACCGGTCGCCGAGCCAGCCGAAGCCGATGTTGGCCAGCCCCGCCGCGACCGCCCCCGCAACCCCGCAGGCGGCGAGCACGCCATAGCGGACGGCATCCGAGAACCCCTCGAGCCGGATCGGCAGCAGCAGGGTCAGCAGCGGCACGTAGCCGATCACCCCGCCCGCCGCGGCGAGCCCGTAGAGCAGCATGAGCGATACCGGCAGGCGCTCTTCGGTTGACATCGCACGCTGCACGGCCGCGGTGTGCGCAATCGCCGCCGCCTTGTCCAGATCGTGCGCGGCTACCAGTGCATCGTGCCGCCGACGCGGATCGTCCGCGGCCGCAGCGGGGTATATTCGTCGCGCATCGCCTGGGCGAAGGGATTGCCGCCGGCGAAGCGATCGCCGGTGACGTCGAACAGATTGTCGATCGATACGGTCAGGCGGACCCGGCCGTCCCGCCACTCCCCGCCCAGCCGCGTGGTGCCATAGCCGCCCTGCGCGACGTCGAACGGCGCCTGCGTGCCCACCGTCGACTGCCCGACATAATGCCAGCCCAGGTCGAGGCCGAGGCTGCGGTCGCCGGCGATCGGCCGGGTATAGGCGACGCTCGCCGCCATCGCGAAGGGCGGCGTGTTGGGCAGCCGCACGCGCACGACGCGGCCGATCGCCGCATCGGACTCCACGGCCCGCGCGTCGTTGAGGAACATCGCCAGATCGCCGCGCAGCCCCGGCACGGGGATCCAGTTCACCATCGCCTCCAGCCCGTGGATGCGGCCGTTGCCGAGGTTGGTGGTGAAAGGAAAGCCGCTGCGGTCGACGAGGTCGGCCTGGACATGGCGCCAGTCGGCGATCGAGACGCCGGCCGAGCCGGCGACGCCGGTCGGCCCGCGCCGCTCCGTGCGGATGCCGATTTCGGCGACGCGGATCGTGTCGGGGCGCAGGTCGGCGACGCGGCCGACGCCGGGGGCGACGGTGATGCCGCCGGTGCGGAACCCCGACTGGACCCGCGCATAAGCGGCAAGGTCGGGCCGCAACGCCCAGGAGGCGGCGACGGTCGGGTCGATCCGCGTGACGCTGCGCCCGCGGATGAAGGCGTTGGCGCGCGGGCCGGCGATCGGTTCGCCATCGGTGCGCTGGTGCGTCAGCCGCCCGCCGAGCGTGACCGTCAGCCGCGGCGTCGGCGCCAGCCCCGCCTCCCCGAACACCGCCGCATCGATCGTGCGGTTGTTGACGCCGACGATGTCGCGCAGCCGGTCGGGCGGGCCATAGGTCCGCTCGTATACATCGCGCGCCTCGATCAGCGACACGCCGACCAGCCAGCCGACACCGTCGTCGCGCGTCCGCGACAGGCGCGTCTCGTGCGACAGCAGCCGGCTGCGCTCGGTCGTGTCATAGGCGATCGGCTGCGTCGGCCGGGCGCGCCGGGTCGCATCGAAGCGGCCCTCCGCATCGCGATGGACGACGCCGGTCGCCGACACGAGGCGCAATCCGTCGGCCCACGATCGGGCGACGACCAGCCGCCCGAGCAGATAGCGCTGGTCGAACGGCTGGGCGAGCAGCGAGGCGCGCGCCAGCGGCGGCGCACCGCGTTCGGCATATTGGAGGTCCGCCGAGGCGACCGATTGCAGCACGATACCGGCATCCACCGTCCATGCCGGCCCGACCGCCAGGCGCAGCCCGGCGCGCCCGCCCGAAACGGTCACGGAGTTGACGTCGCGCAGGCCGCGGCGCACGTCGGCGATATAGCCGCCGTCGCGCGTCCGGTAGGCGACCGCGCGCAGCCCGGCGACGCCGTCCGCCAGCGGCAGGTTGACCATCCCCGCGATATCGCCGCCCGCCGCGCCGCCGCGCGTCGCACTGATCCCGCCGGACATCGCCGCGGCGACGCGATCGAGATCGACCGGATGCGGCACCAGCCGGATGATACCCCCGATCGCGCCGGCGCCGTAGAGTGCGCCCTGCGGTCCTTCGAGCACCTCGACCCGGTCCATGTCGTACAGGCTCAGCCCGGGGTCGGGGCCGTTATAGGCGACCGGCACCTCGCCGAAATAGACGTTGGTCGTCGCCTGCGTGGGGCCCGTGAAGCTGCTGTCGGCGACGCCGCGGATGAACAGCTTGTTGCGGCCCGCGCCCAGCGCCGTCCCCTGCAGGATCGGCGTCGCCGCCAGCGCGCGGTCCATCGTGTCGCCGGCTTGGTCACCCAGCCGCAGGTCGTTGCCCGAGCGCAGCACGGTGATCGCGCCGGGAAAGCGCAGCAGCGACACCGTCCGCTTCGAGGCGGTGACGACGATCTCGGCCGGCGGTTCGGCAGCGTCGACGGGTGGCGGTGCCGGTGCCGGTGCCGGCGGCGGTGCGATCCTGACGACGCGCGCGCGCGGCCGACGGATCACCCGATAGACGCCAGCCCCCAGATCCTGTGCGGTGAACGGCGTGCCGCGCAACAGCCGGTCGAGCGCCGCCGCCGCCGTCATCCGCCCGCGAACGCCCGGCACGACGATGTGCCGCAGATCGGATTCGGCGCTGCCGATGTCGCTCTCGGTCTGCCCTGCCAACGCGCCGATCGCGCGGTCGAGCGGCCCCGCCGGCACGTTCACCGCATGGCGCTCCGGGGCACGCGCCGCCACCGCCACCGGCACGCCGAGCGCCGATGCCGCCACGAGGATCGCCATGACCGGACGGCTAGGGAACGCGCGTCTCCCGCTGCGCCAGCGTCCAGCGCCCGCCGTGACGGACCGCGCGCGCGCCGATCAGCGCGGCGACGCGCGGCATCATCCGCTCCGCCGGGCCGGCGATGCGGATCGATCCGGTGAACGGCACGTCCTGCAGAGCCGGCATCACCGTCACCGCGACGCCGGTGCTGCGCTCCAGCGCCGCCGCCACCAGCCGCACCGGCGTCTCGCGGAACACCAGCCGCTGTCGCCGCCAGCCGCCGACATCCTCGATCGCCACGCCCGCCATCCGCGCCGATCCGCCGTCGACATGCGACAGCGCCGCACCCGCGGTCAGCATGATGCGTGCCTCCTGCGGCTGGAACAGCACCGCGCCCTCGGCGACCTGCACGCTGAGATGCGGCCCGACCCGCGCCACGTCGAAGACGGTGCCGACATCCTGCATCCGCATCTCGCCCGAGCGGACGACGAACGGACGCGCCTCGTCGTGCACGACGTCGAACACCGCCTCGCCGCGCTCGAGCACCACCGACCGTTCGTCGGCATCGGCGATCGCCAGCCGGGTGCCGCCGTTCATCTCGACCCGGCTGCCGTCCGCCAGCGTCAATGCACGCCGTTCGCCCGCGCGCGTCTCGACGATCCGGCCCGCCGCCGGCGTGGTCAGCTGCGGAATGACCACCGCCGTGGCGATCCCAGCCGCGATCAGCCCGCCCGCCCCCGTATAGGCCCAACGGCTGCGCCAGCGGCTCGGTTGCGGCGCAGGCGCGGGGGCGACCGGCGTCCAGTCCGGCGGCACGATCGCGGCGTCGAGTTCGGCATCCGCCAGCGTCAGCGCGTCATAGGCGCGCGTATTGTCGTCGTCCGCCTCCAGCCAGTCGGTGAACGCCTGCCACTCGACCGCCGTCGCCGTCGGCAGCCGCAAATGCCATGCGATCGCAGCGGCATGCGCCTCGTCCTCGCGTTCAACGGCCATCGCAGCGGTCCTCCTCACGGGTAAGACGCGCTGCCCGACCGTCATCCTCACCCGCCGGGTCCCGCCGCAGGTGGATTTTCGCATAGGCGCGGTACAGCAGCTTCTCGACGCCGCTGACCGAGATGTTCATCCGCTCCGCGATCGCCTTCTGCGGCAGCTCCTCGAACCGGTACAGGCGAAAGGCGGTGGCGACGCGTTCGGGCAGCCGCGCGAGGATCGCCTCGACCTGCGCCAGCCGGTCGCGCGCGATCATCATCCGTTCGGCATCGGGGTGCTCGGCGGCGCCGGGCCGGCTGTGCGACCAGGCTCCGTCCCGGTCCAGCCGCCGCGCCGCACGGCGGCGGCGGTCGATCGCCATGTTATTGGCCATCCGGTACAGATAGGCGGCCGGATCCGCGATCGGGCCGCCGGCGGCGGTGTCGAGCCGCAACCACAGGTCCTGCAGCACCTCCTCCGCCTCGTCGACGTTGCGCAGCCGCGCAACCAGCATGCGCAGGAACGCCGGCCGTTCGGCGAGGAACACCGCGCGCAGCCCGCTTTCGTGCCCGGCGCCGTTCACACCGCGACCGCCGCCGCCGGCGCGCGGGCGTCACGGAGGAACATCGCCGCCAGCGCGAGGATCGCGATCAGGTTCTGGAGCAGCGCATGCCAGCCGGCACCATCGGTCCCGCCGACCCACAGCAGCACCGGCAACAAGGGATAGAGCGCAAGGCTGGTCACCAGCCCGACCGCCATCGACCGCCCGGGCAGCCCGAGCGCGGTCAGCCCCGCCGCTAGCGGCGCGCTGGCGAGGCCCGCGGTCCGCGCCGCCGCGACCAGCACGAGCAGCATCGTCCCCCCGCCGAAGCTGCTGCCGCCGAACGCGATCAGCAGCCGGTCGCCGAGCAGCGCCAGCACCAGCATGATCGGCACCGCCACCGCCAGCGCGAGGCCGGCGCTGCGCCACACCGTATGGCGCAACGCCGCCAGCTCGCCGCGGGCGACCTGCCCGGCGAGCACGGCATAGCTCGCCTGGCTCAGCAGCACCGTCGGCTGCGCGAGCAAGGCGGTCGCGCGCTGGGTCAGCGCGAGCAGCCCGGCGGCGGCGGGGCCGAGCAGCCAGCCGACGGTCAGCGGCGCCAGATTGGGCGCGAGTTCGCGCACCGTGATGTCGACATTGGTGATGAGGATGAAGCGGGTGAACCCCTCGGTCTGGCGCGCCGCACCGCGCCACGGCCCGCGCAGCCGCTCGCCCTGCGCCAGCCGCCGCCAGGCGACGAGGCCGAAGCCCCACATCGCCAGCCCCTCCGCCACCGCCGCGACCAGCCACACGGTCAGGAAGCCGATCAGGCCGCCACCCGCGACCCACACGCCGAGCGCGCCGATCAGGCGGATCAGCGGCGACACCGCCTGATGCAGGCCGATCAGGTCGAACCGCCCGGCGATCTGCAACAGTCCCTGCGGGGTGGCACGGACGGTGGCGATCACCGCGAGGCTGTAGACCGTCGCGATCCGGATCGTGTCCGCCGACCAGCCGAGGCGCGGGCCGACCAGCGGCGCGACGATCGCCGCGATCAGGATCGCGACCGCGCCGCAGCCGAGTTCGACGACCGCCATGAAGCGGACGATCCGCGCGAAGCCCACAGGATCGCCGCTCTCCAGCGCGATCCCGCCATAGCGGACCACGCCGTGGAAGCCGGAAAAGGCCAGGAGGCTGCCGATCAGCACCGCATAGGCGTTGACCAGCACCAGCACGCCGTAATCGGCCGCCCCCAGCCGGTGCGTCACCAGCACGAGGTAGACGAGGCTCATCACCCCCGCCGCCGCCTTGCCGCCGAGCAGATGGCCGAGATTGGCGAGCACCAGCCATACCCCGGTCTTCGGGGGCGACGGGGCATCGGGCCGATCGGCAAGCCTGCGGAGAGAAGGACGCATCGCGCAGCCAATAAGACAGCCGCGTTACGGCGACGACCGGAAAGTTCCCTCCGCCGCGCCAGATGACAAAAAATTTAATGAGGGTCGCGGGCGGCGTGGGCGTCTCACCGGCATGAAGATCGGTTTCTTGTTCAATCACGACCAGGTCCATCAGGTCGCGCACGCCCTGCCGACCGCGCTCGCCATGGCGCAGGACTATCCGCAGGCCGAGATCGTCGTCGCCACCACCAACGACCGGCTCACCGCCGAGGTCGAGCGGCTGTGTGCGCGGCTCTGCGTCACCGTGCCGCTGGTGCAGTTGCGGCTGCGCCGTCCGACGACGAAGGCGCTTGCCGCGACGCTGGAATGGGGCCTGCCGGTCACGAAGATCGGCATCTATCGCGACAATCTCGATTTCTTCCGCTCGCTCGACGCGCTGGTGGTGGCGGAGAAGACCTCGCTGCTGCTCAAGACGCGCTACGGGCTCGACGATCTCAAGATCATCCACACCCGGCACGGCGCCGGCGACCGCGCGATCGGCTTCAACCGGCACAGCGCGATGTTCGACCATGTGCTGGTGTCGGGCAGCAAGATCCGCCAGCGGCTGATCTACGACGCCGGCGTCGCGCCCGAGCGGATGAGCCTGATCGGCTATCCGAAGTTCGACCTGATGCCCGATCCCGCGCCGCGGCTGCCGTTCCAGGCGAACGGCAAGCCGACCGTGCTCTACAACCCCCACCCCTCGCCGCATCTGTCGTCCTGGTATGCGCAGGGGCGCGCCGTGCTCGACCATTTCCTGCGCGACGACCGCTACAATCTGATTTTCGCGCCGCACGTCATGCTGTTCCACCGGCGCTTCGTCGTGACCATCGACCGGTTCCGGATCGATCGCGCCGGCACGATCGCGCAGGCGTGGCGCGACGCGCCCAACATTCACATCGACCTCGGCAGCGCGGCGTCGACCGACATGACCTATACCGCCGCCGCCGACATCTACCTCGGCGACGTCAGCAGCCAGGTCTATGAATTCCTCCATCGGCCGCGGCCCTGCCTGTTCCTCGACGCGCATGCCACCGCCTGGGCGGGCGATCCCAATTATGCGCACTGGCAGGCGGGCGAGGTGGTGACGACCACCGACGGGCTCGGCGACGCGCTCGACCGCGCGGTGGCGCGCCATGCGAGCTATCGCCCGGTGCAGCGCGCCCTGTTCCAGCGCAGCTTCGAACTGACCCACGAACGCTCCGCGACCCGCGCCGCGCGCGCGGTGATGAGCGTGCTGGGCGATACGGGGGCGAACGCGCCGCTGCACCGGCCGGTCGCCGCGCCGCGTGCCGATGAGGGATTGCGCGTCGCCTGAACGGGCGCGACAGGAGCGATCGTCGCCGACCCCGCTCCGGGCGGCCGTTTTGGGATTGATGCACGACCGTGGCTTTACGCAAGGACATCTGGCGCCCGGCGATCGTGCAGGCGACGGCAAAGGAGATCGTCGCCCGCGGATCGATCGAGGGGCTGCCGCTGCACTGGCTGCCGCCGATGGGCAGCTTCCGCTTCCTCGCCGATCCGTTCGGGCTGTGGCGCGGGGATCGCCTGTACGTGTTCGTCGAGACCTATGACTATCGCGTCCGCGTCGGCGCGATCGAGGTGCTGGTCTACGATGCCGCGCTGCGCCTGATCGAACGCCATCCGGTGCTGGCCGAACCCTGGCACCTGTCCTACCCGTTGGTGTTCGAGGCGGAGGGCGAGACCTGGATGCTGCCCGAGGCGCATCGGTCCGGCCGGCTGACGCTGTATCGCGCGACCGACTTTCCGCGCCGGTGGGAGGCGGCGCACGTCATCGCGCTCGACCATGTCGCGGTCGATGCGACGCCGGTGTTCCACGACGGGCGCTGGTGGCTGTTCTACACCTCGGCGAGCCGCGAGCCCGACAAGATGAGCGCGCTCCACGTCGCCTTCGCCGACCGGCTGGCGGGACCGTGGACGCCGCATCCCGGCAATCCGGTGCGGGTCGATGTCGCCAGCGCGCGGCCGGGTGGCCTGCCGATCGTCGTGGACGGGCGGATCGTGCTGCCGGTGCAGGATTGCAGCCGGACCTATGGCGGCGCGATCCGGCCGCTGACGATGACGACGCTGACCCCCGACCGGTTCGCCGCCACCGCCGGCCCCGCGCTGCTCGCGCCGGCGGGCGCGGCGCCGTACGTCGAGGGGCTGCACACGCTGGCCGCCGCCGGGCCGGTGACGCTGGTCGACATGAAGCGCACCGAATTGTCGCCGCACGGCCTGTCGATCGAGGCGATCCGCGAGGTCAGGAAGCTCGCGCGCCGGGTCCGAACGCCGCGAGCCGGTCGAGGATAGCGAGCCCTGTCGCTGCGAACCGGTCCGGGCCGAAGCGTTCGAGCACGCGCGTTCGCCCGGCCTGCCCCATGGCCGCCAGCGCTGCTGGCTCGGCGAGGCACGCCGTCAGCGCACGCGCCAATGCCGCGGCATCGCCCGGCGGCACCAGCCGGCCGGTCACGCCATCGACGACGCTCTCCGCCAGCTCGCCGACGCGCGATGCGACGACGGGCAATCCCGCCTGCATCGCCTCATGCGCGCCGACGCACAGCCCTTCCGATCGCGACGGCTGGACGTAGAGGTGGCAGGTGGCGAGGAATGCGGCCGGATCCGCGGCGTAACCGATGAAGCGGACGCCGGTGACCGACCGCGCCGCCGCCAGCGACTCCAGCGTCGCCCGCTCCGCGCCATCGCCGGCGATCGCGACCTCGAAGGGGGTCGCCGTCGTCACCTGCGCGAGCGCCTCGATCAGCACGTCATAGCCCTTGACCGGGTGCAGCCGGCCGAGCGTGCCGATCCGCAGCGTCTCGCCCGGCCGCCACGCCGCCGCCTGCCGCGCGGCGGGATCGGCGCGGAAGATCGACCATTGTACCAGCCGCTCCGCCGGCACGCGCAGGCGCTCCGCGGTCAGCCGGGTCACCGCCGCACTGTCGCCGATCCACAAGCGCGACGCGCGCTGCATCAGCCGCAGCAGCATGCGGTTGGCGGGCTTCAGGAATGCCGCATGCTGCCAGCTGACGACCGGCCAGCCGCGCCGCCAGCCGATCAGTTGGCCGAGCAAGGTCGCGCGCGTCAGCGACGTCCACAGGTGCGTCGGCGCCCAGGCGCGCAATGCGTCGTCGAGCCAGCGCAGCGCGGCGACGTGGTCGCGCTCGCCACCGTCGCGCACGTGCAACGCCAGCCCCGCCGCGCGCATCGCCGCCTCGCCGCGCCGGTCGCGCGGGGTCAGCGCGAAGACCGCGACCTCGGCGCCGCCATCGCGCAGCACGCCGAGCACCGCCGGTACCGGCGAGGCCGCCCCGCCCCCCTCGACCGAGTTGATGACATAGGCGATGCGCACGCCCCGCACCGTCATCGCCGCACCGTAGCGAACAGGTCGAGATAGGCGCGCGCCACCGGCCCGATGCGGTGCTGCGCGACCGATGCCGCCAGCGCCCGCGGATCGGGCGGCGCGCGGTCGAGCATCGCGGCGATCGCCTGCGTCAGGGCGTCGACCGCGCCGATCGGCACGACGGCGCCGGCGCTGGGCGTGTCCCGCAACAGCTGCGTCGCGGGCGTGCAATCGGTGGCGACGACCGGGCGGCCGGCGGCCAGCGCCTCGACCAGTACCGCCGGAAACCCCTCGAAATCGGACGGCAGCACGAATAGCCGCGCCTCGTCCAGCCACGGGCGGATATCGGCGACATAGCCCGGAAAGGTCACGCGGTCCGCCACGCCTTCGCGCCCCGCGAGATCCCGCAATGCCCGCGCCTCTGGTCCGTCGCCGACGATCACCAGCCGCGCATCGCGTCCCGGCAGCGCGGCAAAGGCCGCGATCAGCCGGGCGAAGCCCTTCTCAGGCACGAGGCGCCCCGCCGCCATGACGATCGGCGTGCCATCGTCGGGGACCGGCGCCGGCGGAGCAACGGCATCGCCCAGCGCCGGCAGCGCGATCGTCGTCGCGACCGGCCGGCGCAGGATGCGATCCGACTGCCGCCGCGCACCGTCGGACAGCGTCGCGACGGCGGCGACATCGCGCAACAGCCATCGCATTCGCCGGTCGAATCCCCATTGCCGCAGCCGCCCGCGCTGCGGCTTGTCGAGCGCGGCGCTCACCTGCGCGACGACCGCGATGCCCGACCCGCCGAATGCCGCGGCGACCGGCCAATGGTAATTGCCGGGCACGAAGACGGCATCGAACCGGCCGCCCCCGGCAAAGCTGCGCGCCGCCCGCCCCAGCCGCGCGCGCGAGCCCCGCCGCCGCGGTATCGGCGGCTGCGCCACCGCAATCCCGACCGCGGCATTCGCCAGCGACCGCAACGGCCCCGCATCCGATCCGGCAAAGATCGTGACATGCGCGCCCGCCTCCGCCCAGGCGCTGGCGAGGCGAACCGCCACCCGCTCCGTACCGCCGAGCGCGAAATCATGCAGGACGACGAGGATATGCAGCGGGTCGGACGACATGGTGTCGCCGTTAGCGGCGTCGTGCGGCGTACGCCATCCTTGCGGGAGATCCTCCGCCGCTGTCACGCCGACGCGACCGACGCCGTGTCGGTGCAGCGGGAAATCGGAAGAGAAGCGCAGGGTCGCTCCGCCAGGACGGGTATCCCGGGGAGCAACCCTGCCATGCGTCACATGCGGAGCGACACGCCCGCCACGATCTGGCGACCGAGGAGGTCGTAGCCCATGATCGTGTTGCCGCGCAGCAGCCCGATGCGGGCGCGGCTGTCCGGGACGATCGGGGGATCGCGATCGAAGATGTTGTTCGCGGCGAGCCGGAACGTCATCTGCTTGTTGATGTCGAACGTCACGGCGAGATCGAACCAGTCATAGGCCTTGATGCCCGGATATTGATCGCGACGGGCGCTGTCCGGCTGCGCGGGAATGCCCGTGTCGGCCGGCGCGTAGACGTCGAGCGGCATGCCCGCGCGATGGCGCCAGTTCAGCGAGACGCTGGCCCACCGCTCCGGCAGGATCCAGGTCGTGCGCATCTGATGCGCCCAGCGGGGCAGGCTCTCGCCGCACTGGTTGCCGAAATAGCCGGTGCAGTCGCGCGGCGTGATGGTCGGTGCCCCCTGCGAACCGACACGCGTCGTCAGCGTGCCGTTGAAGCCGACGTCGAGCTTGCCGACGGAACCGAGCCCGACATTATACTGGCCCTGGAAATCCCAGCCATGCGACTGCGATTTGTACCCGTTGGTTGACCCGCGCGAGACCCATCCGGTCGCCGGGCTGGACGCCGGCGAACTGGACAGCGTGCCCGTCCCCGGATTGCGGATGATGCCGCGGCAGAAATAATCGTTGCCGGTGGTGAGGCAGCCGTTGAGCCAGTCGTTCGGATTGAGGAATTCGAGCTGGTCGCGCAGATCGATGAGGTAGCGATCGACCGAGACCGTCAGCCCCGGCAGGAAGCGCGGCCGCAGCACGACGCCGAACGTCTTGGTATAGGCGCTTTCGGGCGTGAGGTTGAACCCGCCCTCCCGCACCGTGCACCGGTCGTCGGGACAGATCAGCGATGCGCTG
Organism: Sphingomonas sp. UBA978; assembly: GCF_002292295.1. GTDB lineage: Bacteria > Pseudomonadota > Alphaproteobacteria > Sphingomonadales > Sphingomonadaceae > Sphingomonas. The sequence goes on along the minus strand of NZ_DBBS01000020.1, from coordinate 119,052 downwards.
CCGTACAGATTGTCCGGCAGACCGGTGTTGCGGCATTGCTGGAGCGACGCCGACGGTGCCAGGCGAGCGCCGCCCGGATTGGCCGAATTGATCTGCGGCGCGCAGGGATCGGCGTAGAAGCCCTGGTTCCAGAAGATGTTGGCGGCGCCGGCCGCCGCTCCGACGCCGGGTGCCGCCTGCGACTTGTTGTACGAGCCGCGCAGCGTGATGTCCGCGATCGGGGACCAGATCCCCTCGACCTTCCAAGTATCGAACTTGCCGTTCAGGCGGTTGTACTTGGACACGCGATAGCCGGTGTTGACCTGCAGCAATTTGGTCCAGGAGTGGTCCTCCACCAACGGCACCTGCAGCTCGGCATTGGCCTCCAGAATGTTCTGCGTGAACCGCTGGTTCTGGCCGCCGTTGTTCTGGATGTAGATGTCGTTGACGTCGGTGCGTTCCATCTCGTCGCGATATTCGGCGCCGAGCGCGATCGCGACGCCCTGCTGCGCGAGGGGCGAGACGATCCCGTACTTGCCGAGATCGCCGCTGACCGTGCCGACGAACTGGAGCAGGCGCGGAATGCGCGTGCTGATCCCGCCCGACGCCGAGCCGTAGAGGTACCGGTTCAGCGCGATGTCCTGATTGAAGGGCGTGAACGCGTTGAATGGCACGCACCGCGGATCGGTGCCGTTGACCACCGAGCGGCAGGTCGGCGTGCCATTGACGTTGACCACATCCAGCGAGCGGTTAACGTTGTCATATTGCGCGAACGGCACGTCGATCGTGTCGAGCCGCGCCCGCGAGATCATGCCCGCGACATCGTAGGACCAGACGTCGTTGAACCCGCGCCCGCGCAGCCCGGTCACGATGCGATAGCCCTCGTTGGTGAAGCGCTGCTGCACCAGCGGCAAGCCGTCGAAGCGATACCGGACGTCAAGCGGAGCGAACTGACCCGCCCGTCCCGCATTGGCGCCGCACAGGGTCTGCGCCTGCGACGCCGACAGGAACGGATTGTCGCAGTTCACCCGGTACGGGTCGCTGCCGAATGCCGTATAGGAATAGACGCGGTTGAGCAGCGTATTGTACGACTTGTCCCGATAGAACAGAGCGTTGCTGTACAGCTCGATATCGTCGCTGATCTCGGCGGTGAGGAAGCCGCCGACATTGACCCGGTCGAACGGCCGCTGATAGGCGAAGTCGTCATACGGATTGGCGGAGGTGCCCGCCGGCCCGCTGTTGATCGGGATGAAGGTGCCGTTGCCGGCCGGGTTGTTGACGAGGACCTGGCCAGCCCGCGCCCCCGCTTGCGGTATGATCGTCCCTGCCGGGGTATAGCTGGCGCGCGAACATGCGAGGGGCGACTGGTTGGTGGGCTGCACCACCTCGCACACCGAATTCGAGCGGTCGACCAGCCGGACCAGGTCGGAATGCCGGTAGTTGATGAAGCTGGTGAAATTGACGCGATTGTCGAACAGGTTGACGCCCGCGGCGAGGCTGATCTCGCTGCGTCCGCCATCGTTGGTCAGGCCGTTCGCGGCGTTGAAACCGGCGCGCGTGGCGGCGTCGGTGACCGCGCTCCGGCCGTTGTCGTGGTTGTACAGGCTGTAATTGCCATCCAGACGGATGCCCTCGAAATTCTTCTTGAGGACGAAGTTGACGACGCCCGACACCGCATCGGAGCCATAGACCGACGACGCGCCGCCGGTCAGCACGTCGATCCGGTCGACCAGCGCGTTGGGGATGATGCCGACGTCGACGGTGTTGGCGAGGCCGACGCGCAGGCCGTCGATCAGGGTCAGCGTCCGCTCATATCCCAGGCTGCGCAGCTTGATGCGCTGGCGCCCTTCGGAATCGCTGAAGTTCTGCTCCGAATTGACCTGCACCTGCGGCAGCCGGTTGAGCACCTCCTCGATCGTCGTCGCGCCCTGCGCGGCGATGTCGGCGGAGGTCGTGGTGACGATCGGCGCCGCCGACCGGTTGTTGGGGCGCACGATGCGCGTGCCGGTCACGACGATGTCGCCACCTTCGGTACCGCCGGCCCGATCGGCGGAGGCGGACAGCCTCGCCGCGGCGACCGGATCGCCGGCGACGGCGGGTGCGTCCTGCGCCTGCGCATCGGTGTCCGCAGCTGCGGACGTCTGCGCGGCGGCAGGCAAGGCGAACAACGCCGCCACGCTGCAACTGGTGGTCAACAATCCCCTGAACAGCATTCTCTTACTCCCCTCAGCCCGCCTGAAGCGTCGGAGGGATCGGCGTGGCATGATCTGCCGTCTTTCCGGTCGGTTCGCCCCGTCACGACACGCGCGGCGCGATACCGACATTCCGGTCTTGCCCCATCCCCCGACGCAGGCCGCCGGATGCTGTCACAGAGATGATACCAAAACAATAGCAATACAGGCCTTGCGGTCACACCGTTGCCGGCGCGCCACAACTGCCTGACATTCGGGTCGCCGCAGCGGTCCGAAGCGCGTCCGACGATATGTCCGCAGGTGAAGTCCGCGGGCGCGAGCGTGCGCCCCTATCCCCCCGACCTCTTAAGCAAGGCGGTGCGCAGGCACCGGCAGACGATCTCGTCGCGCTGGTTCAGCATCCGGTGCGCGAAGGTGACGATGCCGGCATCCGGCCGCGATCTGCTGTCCTTCAGCGCGTCGACCTCCGTCTCGGCGCGCAGCGTATCGCCGAGGAAGACGGGCTTGGGCATGACCAATTCGTCATAGCCGAGATTAGCGACCAGCGTCCCCAGCGTCGTATCGCCGACCGACAGGCCGACCATCAGCGCGAAGGTGAAGGTGCCGTTGACGATGATCCGGCCGAATTCGCTCGCCTTCGCCGCCTCGGCGTCGAGGTGCAGCGGCTGCGGATTGTGCGTCATCGTCGTGAACAGCAGATTGTCCGTCTCGGTCACGGTCCGCCGGATGTCGTGGACGATCCGATCGCCGACCGTCCATGCGTCGAAGAAGCGTCCCGCCATCACCCCTCCCCCTTGTCGATGCGGACCAGCAACGTGCCTTCGGGCACCTGCGCGCCCTCCGCGACCCGCAGCTCGGCGACGATTCCGTCGAACGGTGCCAGCAGCGCCTGTTCCATCTTCATCGCCTCGAGGACGAGCATCCGCTCGCCCCTTGCCACGGTCTGCCCGGCATCGACCAACACGGCGATGACGCGGCCCGGCATCGGCGACAGCACCGCGCCATCGCCCTCGCCCGCCCCGCCGACGTGATCGGCGCGACGGGGGCCGAACGGCCACGCCTCGCCATCCAGAAAGAGGACGCCGTCGGCGGTGGAGGCGGCGGCTTCGACGCCGGGGGTGATTAGATAGGGCTTGCCCGCGACCTCCACCTCGACCGCCAGCGAGGGCGCGGCGTTGCTGCGGAACCCGCGCAGGCCGCCCCATGGATCGGCACTCGGCGGCGGCAGGATCGCCATGGCCGCCGCAGCGAGCACGGCGGGCGACGGCTCCGCCGGCGGGATCAACCGATCGGCATGGCGTTCGATGAAACCGGTATCCACCCGGCCCGCCACGAAGTCGGGATGCGCCGCCGCCTTTGCAAGAAAGGCGGCGTTGGTCCGCACGGGCCACACCTGCGTGCCCCGCGCCGCCGCCGCGAGCCTCGCCGCTGCATCGCGCCGCGTCGCGCCGTGGACGATCAGCTTGGCGATCATCGGATCGTAATAGGGCGTGACCGCCCCGCCCTCCTCGACGCCGCTGTCGATCCGTACGCCGGGCGGGAAGCGCAGCCGGTCGAGCGGACCGGTCGACGGCAGGAAGCCGTTGCCCGGATTCTCGGCGTACACGCGTGCTTCCATCGCCCAGCCGGTGATCGACAATGCGTCCTGACGCTTCGGCAGCGGCTCGCCCGAGGCGACGCGCAGCTGCCATTCGACCAAATCCTGCCCGGTGATCGCCTCGGTCACCGGATGCTCGACCTGAAGCCGGGTGTTCATCTCCATGAACCAGATCCGATCGGCACGCAGGCCCTCCGATCCATCGGCGATGAATTCGATCGTGCCGGCGCCGACGTAATCGACCGCTTTCGCCGCGCGCACGGCCGCATCACAGACCGCCGCACGCGTGCCCTCGTCCATGCCGGGCGCGGGTGCCTCCTCGATCACCTTCTGGTGGCGGCGCTGCAGCGAACAGTCGCGCTCGAACAGGTGGACGACCTGCCCGTGCGTGTCGCCGAACACCTGCACCTCGATGTGGCGGGGCGAGAGGATATACTTTTCGATCAGCACCTGCGTGTTGCCGAACGAGGCGGCGGCCTCACGCCGGCAACTCTCGAGCATCTCGGCGAAGTCGCCGGCGGCATCGACCTTGCGCATGCCCTTGCCGCCGCCGCCCGCCACCGCCTTGATGAGGACGGGATAGCCGATCGCATCCGCTTCCGCGCGCAGCCGCCCGGGGCTCTGGTCCGCGCCGAGATAGCCGGGCGTCACCGGCACGCCCGCCGCGATCATCCGTTCCTTGGCGGCGTCCTTCAGCCCCATCGCGCGGATGCTGGCGGGCGGCGCACCGACCCAGACGAGGCCGGCGGCGATCACCGCTTCGGCGAATTCGGCATTCTCCGACAGGAAGCCGTAGCCGGGGTGGATCGCCGCCGCGCCGGTATCGCGCGCGGCGGCGAGCAACCGGTCCTGCCGCAGATAGCTGTCGCCGGCGGGCGCCGTGCCGATGCAGACGGCGGCGTCGGCCTCGCGCACGAAGGGCATGTCCGCGTCGACGTCGGAATGGACCGCGATGGTGCGGACGCCGAGCGCCTTCGCCGTGCGGATGATGCGGCGGGCGATCTCGCCGCGGTTGGCAATGAGGAGGCTCTCGATCATCGCCGTCACATCCGGAACAGGCCGAACTGCGCGCGCTCGGGAATGGGCGCGTTCAGCGTGGCAGAAAAGGCGAGGCCCAGCACGTCGCGGGTCTGCGCGGGATCGATGATGCCGTCGTCCCACAGGCGGGCGGTCGCGTAATAGGGATTGCCCTCGTCCTCGTATTTCCGGCGGACCGGCGCCTTGAACGCCTCCGCCTGCTCCGGCGTCCACGTCTCGGCGTCGCGGTGCACGGTCGCGAGCACGCTCGCCGCCTGCTCGCCGCCCATGACGCTGATCCGCGCGTTGGGCCAGGTGAACAGGAAGCGCGGCGAATAGGCGCGGCCGCACATGCCGTAATTGCCCGCGCCGAAGCTGCCGCCGATCAGCACCGTGATCTTGGGCACTGACGCGGTGGCGACCGCGGTCACCAGCTTGGCGCCGTGCTTGGCGATCCCCTCCGCCTCGTACTTGCCGCCGACCATGAAGCCCGAGATGTTCTGGAGGAACAGCAGCGGCACCCGCCGCTGGCACGCCAGCTCGATGAAATGCGCGCCTTTCAACGCGGATTCCGAGAACAGCACGCCATTGTTGGCGAGGATCGCGACCGGCATGCCCCAGATGCGCGCGAAGCCGCAGACCAGGGTCGTACCGTAGAGCGCCTTGAATTCGTGAAACTCGGAGCCATCGACGATACGTCCGATCACTTCGCAGACATCGTATGGCGCGCGCACGTCCTGCGGCACGATGCCGTACAGCTCCTGCGGGTCGAGCGTGGGCGGGCGCAGCGTCGCGATCTCGATATCGACCGCCTTCGGCCGATTGAGCGTCGCGACGATGTCGCGGACGATCAGCAGCGCATGCGCGTCATTCTCCGCAACGTGATCGACCACGCCCGACCGGCGCCCGTGCGTCTCGGCCCCGCCCAGTTCCTCGGCCGAGATGACCTCGCCCGTCGCCGCCTTCACCAGCGGCGGACCGGCGAGGAAGATGGTGCCCTGATCGCGCACGATCACGCTTTCGTCCGACATAGCGGGGACATAGGCGCCACCCGCAGTGCAGCTGCCCATCACGCAGGCGATCTGCGGAATGCCCTCCGCCGACATCTGCGCCTGGTTGAAGAAGATGCGGCCGAAGTGATCGCGATCCGGAAACACCTCCGCCTGATGCGGCAGGTTGGCGCCACCGCTGTCGACCAGATAGATGCACGGTAGCCGGTTCGCTTGCGCGATTTCCTGCGCGCGCAGATGCTTCTTCACCGTCATCGGGAAATAGGCGCCGCCCTTCACCGTCGGGTCGTTGGCGACGATCATGCACTCGCGGCCCGAAACGCGCCCGATGCCGCAGATCATCCCCGCGCCCGGCGCGCCATCGTCATACATGCCGTTCGCGGCCAGCGCCCCGACCTCGAGGAACGGCGAGCCCGGATCGAGCAGCCGGTCGACCCGGTCGCGTGGCAGCAGCTTGCCGCGCGCGACATGGCGGGCGCGATGCTGCTCCGAACCGCCGAGCGCGGTCCGGGCGATCATGACGCGCAGCGTCTCGACCAGCGCACGATTGTGCGCGGCGTTGGCGGCGAAGGCCTCCGACCCGGTGTCGGCCAGCGAGCGTAGCGTGGTCATGCCGGCCTACTGCGCGCGGGGTGCGTCGTGGGCGATCAGCTCGCGGCCGATCAGCATGCGCCGTACCTCGTTGGTGCCGGCGCCGATATCGAGCAGCTTGGCGTCGCGCCAATAGCGTTCGACCGGCCAATCCTTCGTATAGCCCGCGCCACCCAGCGCCTGGATCGCCTCGCCCGCGACCCTCACCGCATTCTCGGACGCGAGCAGGATGCAGCCCGCGGCGTCGAAACGGGTGGTCTGTCCGGCATCGCAGGCCCTCGCCACCGCATAGACATAGGCCCGCGATGCATTGAGCGCGACGTACATGTCGGCCACCTTCGCCTGCATCAGCTGGAAGTCGCCGATCGGGCGGCCGAACTGCCGGCGTTCCCGCACATAGGGCAGAACCACGTCGAGGCACGCCTGCATGATACCGAGCTGGATGCCCGACAGCACGACCCGCTCATAGTCGAGCCCCGACATCAGCACCCTCACGCCGCCGTTCAGCGGCCCCATGACCTGTTCGTCGGCAACGAAGCAATCGTCGAAGACCAGCTCCGCGGTCGGCGACCCGCGCATGCCGACCTTGTCGATCGTCTGCCCGATCGAGAAACCGGGCATGTCCTTTTCGATCAGGAAGGCGGTGATCCCCTTCGACCCGCCATCGGGGATCGTCTTGGCATAGACCACCAGCGTGTCGGCATACGCCGCGTTGGTGATCCAGAATTTGGTGCCGTTGAGGCGATAGCCGCCATCGACCCTGTCCGCGCGCAGCTTCATCGAGACGACGTCCGAGCCCGCGCCCGCTTCCGACATCGCGAGGCTGCCGACATGCTCGCCGGAGATCAGCCGGGGCAGGTATCTGGCCTTCTGTTCGGGCGATGCCCATCGCCGGATCTGGTTGACGCACAGGTTGGAATGCGCGCCATAGCTGAGCCCGACCGAGGCCGAGCAGCGGCTGACCTCCTCGACCGCGACCAGATGCTCGAGATAGCCGAGCCCGAGGCCGCCGTCCGCCTCCTCCACCGTGATGCCGTGCAGGCCGAGCGCGCCCATCTCCGGCCAGAGTTCGCGCGGGAAGCGGTCGTCGGCGTCAACGCGGGCGGCGATCGGCGCGATCCGATCCAGCGCGAACCGACGCGTGGATTCGCGGATGGTATCCGCCATCTCGCCCAGACCAAAATTCAGGTCCGCCATATCTCTCTCCGCTTATCGTTGACGCGATCGTAGATCAGCGTGCGACCGGTGCAAAATTGAAATAAGCGGATGAACGGCATAGAGATCGTCTATGATCGACCGCTATCATCTGCGCTATTTTCTGGCCGTGGTGGACAGCGGCAACTTCTCGCGCGCGGCGACCGCCTGCAACGTCTCCCAGCCCACCCTGTCGGTCGGCATCGCGAAGCTCGAGGCGTCGCTCGGCAAGACCCTGTTCAACCGCACGAACCGCCGCGTGGAACTGACCGAGGCCGGCAGCCGGCTGGTGTCGCACGCCAGGATGATCGAAACCGGGTTCGCGACGGCGGAGCGCGAGGTGGTGGGATCGGTATCGCTCAGCACGGTCCGTCTGGGCGTGCTGGCGACGACGCCGCGCCGCTGGATCGAGGCGTTTCTGGCGGTCCAGCGCGCCGCTTCCGGTAGCGACCGGATCGAGATCGTCGAGGGCAAGGAGCAGGATCTGCGCAGCCGGCTTGCCCGGGGTCGCATCGACGTGGCGCTGACCATCCTGCGCGACGGGGACGCCGCCGGCGGGGGGCACCACCTTCTGACCGAGGGATATTCGCTCGCTCTCGGCGCCTCCCACCCGCTCGCCGCCCGCGAGAGCGTGCGGATCGAGGAACTCGCCAACGATCCCATGATCGTGCGCCGCCACTGCGAACTGCTGCCCGAAACGAGCCGCTTCTTTACCGCGCAGGGGATCCGGCCCTTCTTCCCCGCCCGCACGACCAGCGACGACAAGGCGCTCGGCTATGTGCGCGCCGGTCTCGGCCTCACCGTGATGCCCGACAGCTTTCGGGACCCGGGCATCGCCCGGGTCCGGCTGGACGGCTTCGACTTCACCCGCGACATCGGCCTCGTCTATGCCGCGCATGTCAACCGTGACGTCCTGCCGCGCAGTCGGACGATCGCCGCACTGGCCAGGACGCTCGGGCCGGATCACGACGGGTAAGCGCGCCGCCGCCGCTACCGGCAGCGCCGAGCGCCGCCGGTCGCAGAAAGGTCAGGCCGCCCGCTGCGCGTCGCGGGCGATCGTGTACCGGTTTGCCGGTACGCCGAGACCGAGGTGATCCCGGAAGGTCGTCCCCTCGTAATCGTCGCGGAACAGGCCGCGCGCCTGCAGGATCGGCACCACCCGTTCGACGAACAGCGCGAGTTGTCCCGGCAGCGGTTCCATGACCACGAAACCGTCGGCCGCTTCGTGTTCGAACCAGGTCTGCAAGGCGTTCGCCACCGTCTCGGCGCTGCCGACGAACGCGCCGCGCGGGGTCGCGAGCCGCTGCACGACCTGCCGCAACGTCAGGTTCCCCGCACGCACGTCGGCCAGGATCCGCAAGGTGCCGCTTTGCTGGCTGTCGAGGCCGATATGCGCGACATCGGGAAACGGTGCGTCCAGATCATACTGCCGGAAATCGTGATCGTTAAACGTGCGCGACAGAAAGCCGAACCCGGTTTCCAGCGATTCCAGAGCGACCAGTTCCTGATAGCGCGCCTCGGCATCCGCATCCGTATCGCCGATAATCGGGGAGATGCCCGGCAGGATCTTGAGGTCCCCGGGGTCGCGCCCGAATCCGCGCGCCCTTTCCTTGACGTCGCGATAATAGGCCTGGCCATCGTCGAACGTCGGCGCATGGGTGAAGATCGCCTCGGCGCGGCTCGCGGCAAAGTTGCGGCCATCGTTCGACGCCCCCGCCTGAAAGATCACCGGCTGGCCCTGCGGCGTGCGCTTGATGTTGAGCGGCCCGCGCACCTGAAAGAATTCGCCCTGATGGTCGAGCCGGTGCAGGCGCGACGGATCGACGAAGACGCCGCTGTCCTTGTCGCCGACATGGGCGCCCTCCTCCCAGCTATCCCAAAGCCCCTGTACGACGTCGACATATTCGGCGGCGATCCGGTAGCGGAGATCGTGCGCCGGATGTTCGGCGCGGCTGAAATTGGCGGCCGTGTCGCCTAGCCAGGAGGTGACCACGTTCCAGCCTGCGCGACCGCCGCTGATATGGTCGAGCGAGGCGAACTGTCGCGCCACGTTGAACGGTTCGGAGTAGCTCACAGTCAGCGTCGCCACCAGGCCGATCCGGCTGGTGACGGCCGAAAGCGCGGACAGGATGGTGATCGGCTCGACGCGGTTCAGATAGTGGGGACTCGATTTCTCGGTGATCGACAGGCTGTCCGCGACGAAGAGGAAATCGAATTTTCCCCGCTCGGCCAGCTGGGCCTGTTCCTTGTAGAAGGCAAAGCTGGTGCTGGCGTTCACGTCGCGATCGGGATGGCGCCAGTCGTTCCACGTCCGGCCGACGCCGTGAAGGATGAAGCCGAGCGCGATTTTACGTTGGTCAGTCATGGGAGCATATCCGTTGTTCGAGGTGCCGTGACACGCGATCCCGACGCACGGGGCCGGCGTTCATTCCGCCGCCACCGCCAGCTGTTCCCGCGCCAGGGCATGGCGGTTCTCGGGAAAGGGCAGGCCGAGATGGCCGCGCAGCGTGTCGTGCGCATAGTCCCGCCGGAACAGGTTGCGGGCCTGCAGGATCGGGACGACCTGGTCGATGAACCGGGCGAAATCGGTGGGGCTGGTGACGCGGAGGTTAAACCCGTCGGACGCGCCGCCGAGGAACCAGCGTTCGATCTCGTCGGCGACGGTCGCGGCGGTGCCGACGAACGGATTGGCCCGCGCGGCAAAATGCCAGGCGGTCTGCCGCAGCGTCAGCCCTTCCTGCCGCGCGGTCCGGACGATGCGCTCGGCATGCCCCTTGTAGCTGTTGAGCGTCAGCCCGCTGACGTCGGGGAACGGTGCATCGAGATCATATTGCCGGAAGTCGTGATAGTTGAACGGACGCCCCAGCTGCACCAGCGCCTTGTCGAGATCGAGCTTGCCGTTCTGCGCCTCCTCGTCGCTGTCGGCGATGATCGGCACCAGGCCGGGCAGGATGACGATGTGATCGGGATCGCGGCCCAGTGCCGCCGCCCGGCCCTTGACGTCCGCATAGAATTCGCGCGCCTGCTCGAAGCTCTCGGCATTGCTGTAGATGCCTTCCGCGATCGCCGCACCGAAGGCGCGCCCCTCGGCAGATTCACCCGCCTGGAAGATGACCGGCTGACCCTGTCGCGAACGCTGGATGTTGAGCGGCCCCGCAACCGAGAAGAATTCGCCCTTATGGTCCAGCCGGTGCAGCTTCGCCTTGTCGAGGAACACCCCCGCCGCCTTGTCACGCGGGAAGGCATCGTCCTCGTAGCTGTCCCACAGTCCCTTGACGACCTCGAGGAACTCGCCGGCGCGGCGATAGCGCAGCGCGTGATCGAAATGCGTGTCGCGCCCGTAGTTCCGCGCCGCGCCTTCCAGCCCGGTGGTCACCACGTTCCAGCCCGCACGCCCCTTGCTGATGAGGTCGAGCGAGGCAAACTGCCGCGCGACGTTGAACGGCTCCCAATAGGATGCCGTCAGCGTGCCCGCCAGGCCGATGCGCGACGTGGCGACCGCCACCGCGGACAGCAGCGTCAGCGGCTCCAGACGGTTGAGGAAATGCGGCGCCGTATCGGGCGTGATGAACGGCGAATCGACGATGAAGACGAGATCGAACCTCGCCGCCTCCGCCTTGCGCGCATTGTCGATATACCAGTCGATATCGACGCTCGCGTCGCCGGGCAGACCGGGGTCGAGCCAGCCGTTCTGCGTCGTGCCGACGCCACTGAGGATGGCGCCCAGATGCATTTGCTTGCGGGCCTTGGTCATCGCTTGTCTCCTGTCCGCGCGGTGGCCGGACGATGGCAATGCCAGGCAGGATAGGGCGCGCGCATTCGCCGACAAACGAGTTCGGCTGACCGGATGATAAGCAACGGTCATAGGCCGCACCTATAAGACATCGTGATGTAGACCGTTGCCAATCTCGTTTGTCGCCCCTTTTCCTCACCGGTACTCCCCGTTCCGTCCAGCAAGGAGCGCGGCATGGCACTCGACGATCCCAAACATTTGACGGCGCTGGAACAGCGCTATGCAACGCAGCCGCGTCCGGCGGCGATCGTGTGGAACGACGTGATCGCGGGACTGCTCGCGCATCGCTCGGTGCGCGCCTATCTTCCCCGCGCGCTGGAGGAGCGGACGATCGAGACGCTGGTCGCCGCGGCGCAGTCCGCCCCCAGCTCGTCGAACCTCCATCTGTGGAGCGTCGTCGCGGTCACCGATCCGGCGACGAAGGCGGAGCTTGCGGTGCTCGCAAACCATCAGCGCCATGTCGAGGAGGCCCCGCTGTTGCTGCTGTGGGTGGCCGATCTGGCCCGCCCCCATGCCCTCGGCGTGCGCGAGGGCGCGACGACCGCGGGGCTGGACTATCTCGACAGCTTCGTCACCGCCGCGCTCGACGCCGCGCTGGCCGCGCAGAACGCGGTCGTCGCCGCCGAATCGCTCGGGCTGGGGACGGTCTATATCGGCGCGCTGCGCAACCGCCCCGACGACGTGGCGGCGGTGGTCGGCCTGCCGCCCCGCGCGGCGGTGGTGTTCGGGCTCGTCGTCGGCTGGCCGGATCCCGAACGCCCGGCGTCGATCAAGCCTCGCCCCGCGCAGGCCGCGATCCTGCATCGCAACCAGTATCGGGCCGATGCCGAGGCCAACGCGATTGCCGATTACGATACGGTCAGCCGCATGTTCCAGCAGCAGCAGGGGCTGCCCGTCACCGGATGGAAGGCGGCGGTACTCGCCCGCTTTGCCGACGGCGCGGCGCTGCATGGCCGCGACCGCCTGCGCACCGTGCTGGGCAGACTCGGCTTCCCGCTGCGCTGACCCGGTTCCGACCGCCCTGACACGCTGGAGAATGTCATGACCGATACCGTATCCGAAAGCCTGACTCCGCAGTTCGAGGCGCTGCACGCGGAACGTGTCCGCACATGGGAACCGGACAAGCTCGCGAAGAACGTCGATCAACGTCGGGCGCTGGTCGCGGCATTCGACCCGGCGACGGTGGTGACGGTCGGCGACACCGTCGCGCCCTTCGAACTGGCGACCTCGCAGGGGGGGACAGTGACGCTCGACGAACTGGTCGCGCGCGGGCCGGCGGTGCTGATCTTCTTCCGCTGGGCAGGATGCCCGGCGTGCAATCTCGCGCTGCCCTATTATAACCGCCAGCTCTGGCCCGCGCTCGCCGCCGCCGGCATCGCGCTGGTCGCGATCAGCCCACACCTCCCCGAACAGGGGCTGGACGGCATCCGGTCGCGCCACGGACTGGGCTTTCCGGTCGCCTCGGACCGGGACAATGCGCTCGGCCGCCGCTTCGGCATCACCTTCGCACGCGGCGACGTGCCCGCCGGCCAGCCGACGCCGGGGTGGATCGGGGAACTCACGGGCACCGGCACCGCAGAGTTTCCGCAACCGGCCGTGGTGATCGTCGATACCGACCGCATCGTGCGCTTCGTCGACGTCAGCCCGGACTGGCTCGTGCGCACCGAGGCGCCGCAGATCCTCGATGCGATCACGGCGCTGAAGGTGAAGGCTGCCGCCTGACGCCGACGCCGGCCGCCGGTCTGGTCCCTCGGACCGACGGTCGCGTCGCCTGTCGGGCCCATCGCATTGCAGGAGGCCGAACCAACCCATGCGCCTTTCCCGTCACTGGATCGCCTTATGCGCGGCCGGACTTGCCGTCACCGGATCGGCCCGGGCCGACGACGATCGCGGCCCCGTCAACCGCGCGCCCACCGCCGCGGACTGGGCGCGGATCGCCACGCTGCCCGACCTGTCCGGCGTCTGGTCGCCGGGGCCGATGGACCGGTTCGGGCCGGGCAGCACGACCGCGCCGCCGTGGAAGCCCGGGCAGGCCGCGCAGATCGCGGCGCTCGAAGCGCTGGAAAAGCAGGGCAGACCGCAGAACATCTATGTGAACTGCCTGCCGGAAGGGCTGCCCAGTTCGGTGACGCAAACGCTCAATTCGGTCGAGTTTCTGGTGACGCCGGGCCGCGTGACCGTACTGGGCGAGTTCGACGGCAACCGCCTGCGCCGGATCTGGACCGACGGACGCCCGCATCCGGCCGACCCCGATCCGACCTTCAGCGGCGATTCGATCGGCCATTGGGACAAGGATACGCTCGTCGTCGATACGATCGGCTTCCTTCCCCAGGTGTTCATTCCGATGAGCCAGGGCGTCGGCCTGCCGAACGACGGCGACATGCACGTCGAGGAACGGATCGCATTGGCCGGGCCGGACACGCTCCAGGTCGATATCGTCGTCCACGCGCCAAGGGTGCTGACCCGCCCCTGGCATGCCCGGCGGCTCTTCACCCGCCACCGCGAGCGCACGTTCGATTTCGTAGAATCCTCCTGCCGTCAGGGCGACTTCCTCGACGACCTCGATGCCCATGGCAACGCGATCTACCTCCCCGTCCCGAAAGACGACGGCGGCGCCCGACTGCCGCCCGATCAGGCCCGTTCCAAATGACGTCCGCCACGAAACCCTCCCCCATGCCTCCCCGGTTCCGGCGGCTCCTCGCCGTGGCGCTGGTGCTCGCCGTACCGGCGATGCCACTTGCCGCGCACCACAGTTTCGCGATGTTCGATCCGGGCAGGCCGATGACCTTCCAGGCGACCGTCAAGACGCTGCAATGGACCGCTCCGCATGCGATCCTGTGGGTGCAGGCGGGTCCGGTGGGGGGCTATGACGCCGGGCTGTGGTCGCTCGAGCTGCCGACCAGCCCGGGCAATCTCAGCAAGATGGGCTGGTCGCGGACCGTGCTGAAACCGGGCGACAAGGTCGTCGTCGACATCAATCCGATGCGCGACGGCCGCCGGGCCGGCCAGTTCAAGAAGGCCAGGATCGTCGCCACCGGCAAGGTGCTCGGCATCGGCACCATCCCCGGCACCCAGCCGCCGAAATGAGGATGCCCATGCGCCCCGCCTCCCGTCTGCTCCCGCTGCTCGCGCTGGCGATCGCCTGCCCTGCGATCGCGCAGCGGGCGTCCGACCGGGTCGATCCCGCGCCGACCGCCGCCGACTGGCAGGCGATCGCGCGGCTTCCCGACTGGAGCGGCACCTGGTCCCCCGACATCGTCGACCAGAACGCGCAGATCCGGACCAATCCGACGCCGTGGAAACCGGATATCCAGCGTCAGGTCGACCATTGGACCGCAGAAGAGGCCGCCGGGCGGCCGAAGGGCCTGCTGATCGACTGCCTGCCGCACGGCACGCCGACCTTCATCCTCATCACCCACAATGCCCTCGAAATCCTGTTCAGCCCGGGGCGGGTGACGATCCTCGGCGAATCCGACGGCAATCGGCTGCGGCGCATCCACACCGATGGCCGGGCGATGCCCGCCGATCCCGATCCGAGCTTTCACGGCTATTCGGTCGGCCATTGGGACGGCAGCACGCTCGTCGTGGACACCAAAGGCATCCTGCCGCAGGTCTATCTGGCGGTCAGCGAGGCGGTCGGCATTCCCAACAACGGCGACATGCGCGTCAAGGAGCGCATCCATCTGGTCGATCCCGATACGCTGGCCTTCGATCTGGAGATCGACGCCCCCCGGGTCCTAACCCGCCCGTGGAAGACCACCCGCCTCTACCACCGCAAACGCCAGCGCAGCCACGAGATCGTCGAGGGGGTCTGCCGTCAGGGCGATTTCCGCGATGCGACCGACGCCCGGGGCAATGCGATCTTCGCGCCGGCCTATCAGCAGGACGGCAATATCCTGCCCGCTCCGAACGAAAAATGAGGGAAACGGCTATGACGCGCCTCGTTCTCGCCGCCGCCGCGCTCACCATGCTGGGCGTGGCGACCAGCCCGCCGGCCGAGGCGCACCACAGCTTCGCGATGTTCGATCCGTCGAAGGCGCGGACGCTCAGGGGCACGGTGCGCGAGTTTCGCTGGGTGAACCCGCACGTCTCGCTGTTCGTGCTGGCCGACGGCGGCACCGGTGGCGCGCCGGAGCTCTGGGCGGTGGAACTGACCAGCCCCGGCAATCTCACGCGCCTTGGCTGGACCCGCAAATCGCTCAAGCCGGGCGACAAGGTGCTGGTCGAGATCAATCCCTTGCGTGACGGGCAACGCGGGGGTGGTTTCCGCAAGGCGACGCTGGTCGAAACCGGTCAGGTGCTGCAGGCGCGGCTGATCGATATCGAGAAAAAAGGGGAGCAATAGCGCACCCGATGAAAGCCGGAGCCGGCACCCAAAGTCGCCCGTTCGCCCGGCCAGCGTTTGAACGCGACCGTCACCCATAGCCTACGCGGATCGTTGCAATTGGTAGACCGGCATGCCGTTGCCGGCGGTCGTACAGCCAAACTGGCCATCGACACAGGTCTGGGTGGGCAGGCAGGCGATATCGCAAGCATCGATATTTTCGGAATAATTGCCAATATCCATCTGGTTGCCCCCGGACTTTTGTATCTACGGAGCCACTAATGATGGATATCCCCAAACATATCCCCCGGCAGCGCGGTCTATCGTCATAGCGTAAATCCGATCAGTCGTCCGAATGTCACGATCGCCACCCACAAGGTCAGCGATGCGCCGCCCGACAATTTGGGAGCGAGCGCGCCCTCCTTCGCCAGATGGCGGTGCGCGAAGAGGTGGAACGCGATCATGTTCGCTCCGGCGAGCGCCAGAAGGATCAGCTTGCCGAGGAAATAGGCGTTGGCGCTGTAGCCGATCGGATTGGCCGCAAAGAGGAGGATGCCGGTCACCACCCCGAGTGCGAAGGCGGACCAGGTGATCGGCAGGATCGACGCGATCAGTTCCGACGCGTCCCGCCGCCGCGCGGCCAGCCCCAGCAGCCGCAGGTCGACGATGGCGATCGATCCGACGACGAGCGTGATCGCGATCACGTGCAGCGATTCGATCGCGGGAAAGGCGGTTTCGGAATCGGTCAGCGCGATCGACAGCGGCGTCTGCGACAGCCAGTCCGCGAAATCCTCAAGGTTCATGATGGTCGTCCCGGTGAAAGGTGAGAGGGATCAGGCCGGGGCGCCGGGCCAGGCTTCGACATAGGCGATCCAGCGCCCCGCCACGATCACGCCGAGCCACAGCAGCAGCGCCACGAGCGCGATGGCCTTGCGCGTGACGCGCACCCGGGGAACGCCGAAATCCGTCGCGGACAGGGCGGACCGGTGCGACCAGGTCAGCAGTCCGGCCGCAAGGATGAGCGCCATCTTGACCCAGAAGATGGTGCGGAAGACGGCGCGCGTCGGCTCACCCGCGATCAACAGCGCACCGGTGATCGCCAGCACCAGTATCGCGATCCCGGTCGGCAGCAGGAAGCGATCGAGCACCGCTGCGATCGGCTGGCTGCGCTCGACGATGCCCACGACGCGCAGGTTGATGAGCAGCACGCCCGAAAGCACCACCGCCACGCTGAGGATGTGGACGACCTGCAGCGCCGGCACGATCCAGAAGTGACCGGCCACCGTTGCGGCGAGCCATGTGCCGCCCAGCCAATGCGTAAAGTCGACCAGCGATGCCGTCATCATCGTACCGCCCCCAATCGGTAATATTCCACCGACCGATACAGGCTCGATCGCCTCCTGTGTCTTTGGAACATGTCATAGGTCGAAGAAGTCCTGCTGATCTGATCGCCACGCCGCCAGATCCGGCGCCAGATCCGGCCGCCCCGATCGATGAGTAATACTGGACCGGATATCAGCAATGCTCGTTGGCCAATGATCCGATCGCGCGGCACTGCCGTGACGACATCTTCCAGGGTCCATTGCCATGCTCGCAGCGACGAACCTGCGCTTCCGGGACGCCACTTCCCGGCCGGCCGCGAAGGCCGCGCCGGCCTGTCGCGCCCGGCGCCGCCGGGGTGATCGTGGAGCGCCGGTCCGGACCATACCGTCCTAGCGCACATGGCGAATCTTCTTCCGCGCAGCAGGTCGGCACGCTGGCTGGCGGCCGCCACCCTGCTCCTCCTCGCCGTATTGCTCGTCCGCCACGTCCTGCCGCCGACGGCGCGCGCAGCGATGGTGCGGGCCGATCCGGACACGGTGCTGGCGGACCCCGCGCTGGCAGCCGTCGCGCTGCCGCTCGGCCGCAGCGTCTTCGCCCGCCATTGCGCGCGCTGCCACGGCATTGCCGGAGAGGCCGATGCGGCGCGGGGCATCCCCTCCCTGCGCGACGGCGAACACCTCTACGGCGAGGGGCGCGTCGCGGAGATCGAATCGATCGTCCGCCACGGCATTCGCTCGGGCGACCGGAAGGGCTGGAACCTCGCCGCCATGCCCGCTTATGCCAGCGCCCGCCCCTATGCCGCTGAACCGATCCCTCCGCTTACCCCGCAGGGAACGAAGGACGTCACGCAATTCCTGCTCGGCCTGGCCCGCCGCAGCACCGACGATGCCGCCGCGGCGCGCGGCAGGCGCATCTACGGCGGATCGGGAGGCTGCTGGGATTGTCACGGCGTCGACGCCCGGGGCGATCCCGCGGTCGGTGCGCCCGATCTCGCCGATCCGGTCTGGCTGTATGGCGGGACCGCACCCGCGATCCGCCGCTCGATCGCCTATGGACGGGGCGGCACCTCGCCCGCATTCGCCAAGGCGCTCGACGCCGCCGCCATCCGGGCCGTCTCGGCCTATGTCGCATCGCTGTCCGCGCCGCCGCCGGAGACACCATGACCGCCGACCCGATACCCGACGATGCCGTCGCCAGCGGCGCGTGGAACCTAGCGGGCGCCGACGCGCGCCGGTCGCTGGCGCTGTGCGCCATCGGGGCGGTATTGGGGCTGGCCGTCGCCGGCTACGGCCTGTTCACCGCGCAGGGCACACGCACCGCCGGCCTTCCCGCCGAAGACGCCGCGATCGTCAACCAGGTGCCGATCCTGCGTACCGACGTCATCCAGCAGCTGCGCGCGCTGCACGACACCGACCTTGCGCATGCGACGCCGGCGCAACGCCGGCAGGTGATCGACGACATGATCCGCGAGGAACTGTACGTGCAGCGCGGCATCGAACTCGGCCTCGCCAACGACGATATCGACGTGCGCGCGGCGCTGGTGGCCGCCACCGAGGGACAGACCGCGATCGAGGCGACCACCGCCGGCGCGACCGATGGCGAGTTGCGCGCCTATTTCGCCGCGCATCGGGACGCTTATGCCGGCGAGGGGACGATCGAACTGGCCGACTGGCTGGTCCCGGTCGGCCAGGACGCGCGGGCGCCGGCGATCGTTGCGGCATTGCGTGCCGGCGCGGCGCCGCAACGCCAGTCGCTGACCCGTTCGGGTGTGATGAACGACGGCGAGGAATATTATTTCGCCGCCCGGCTGCACCTCGGCCCCGCGCTGTTCGCGCAGGCCGTCCGACTGGCCGATGGCGCCATCTCGCCGCCGGTCGCCAGCGGCGGCCGGACCCATATCCTGATCGTACGCCACAATCGGCCCCCCGCCCCGGTCCGGTTCGGCGACGTCCGCGATCGCGTGCTTAGCGACGTCGTGCGGGACAAGGTCGCCGGGCTCGAGCGGAACAACGGCCGCTTTCTGCGCCAGCGTGCGGATATCCGCATCGCGCCGGACCTCGAATGACGCGCCTCGCGATCGTGCTGGCGATGCTGACGGCGCTCATCGCCGGCGCCGGCGCGGACGCCCACACGCGCAGCGAATCGCATGGCGCCTGGCGCATCGACGGCCGCAGCGTCCATCTCAGCTTCGCGATGAGCGACGGCGAGGCGCAGCGCATCGTCCCGAGCGCATCCCGCCCGAGCGACGCCGCGCTCATCCGCTATCTGGCCGCCAACGAGAAAGCGACCGCGGGCGATCGTCCCTGCCGGACGGCCGCGCCGCCCCGCGCGACGGTCGCCGCGGCCGGTTACCGCCGCATCGCGTTCAGCTTCCACTGCCCGTCTGCCGAAGGCATCGTCCTCCATAGCGACGCCTTTTTCGATCTGGTGCCGACGCATGTGACCATCGCCCAGATCCGGACCGGCGCCGAGGGCTTCGCCGAACAGCTGTTCGACCGCGACCACCGCAGCATCGCGATCGACAGCGGCGGCGCGCTGGAGGGCGCAGGGTTCCTCGCCTTCGTGCGGATGGGGATCGCGCATATCTTCACCGGCATCGACCATATGTCGTTCCTGGTGGGGCTGGTGCTGATCTCGCGCCGGCTGCGCGATCTCGCCTTCGTCGTCACCGGTTTCACGCTCGGCCACAGCCTGACGCTGGCCTTGGCGGTGACCGGCATCGTCCGCCCGCATGCGGAGTTCATCGATGCGCTGGTGGCGCTGACGATCGCGCTGATCGGGATCGAGAATATCGCCGTCGCGACCCGCCGGCCGGGGCTGCTGGCGCTCTGGACCGGCGGCGTGCTGGCGGCGATGTTCGCGCTGCGGCTGGCGGGCGTCGGACTGTTGCCGCCGCTACTGCTGCTGGGCGCAGGGCTGTTTTCGGCCAATTACCTGATGATCTCAGGCCATGTGCGCGACGCCGGACGCCTGCGGCTGATGGTGACGTTGGTGTTCGGGCTGATCCACGGCTTCGGCTTTGCCGCCGACCTGCTTAGCGATCCGATTCCGCCGGCGCGCCTCGCCGAACTGCTGGTCGGTTTCAATGTGGGCGTGGAGATCGGCCAGTTGAGCCTCGTCCTTGCACTGTCGGGCGCGATATGGGGGTTGCAGCGCCACAGCCTCACCCTGCCGCGACCGATCGTGGTCGATGTCTGCGCGTCCCTGCTCGTCGGACTGGGGATGTTCTGGTTCGTCGGGCGGAGCTTCGCCATCTAGAGAGGTGGCCGCCTGCCGGACGGCGCCCGCCCCTCGCCGGAATCAGAAGTTCTTGTCGATGAAGACGTTCACCATCCGCGGCTCGTTGTACGCCCGGTAATAGGTCGGATAGACGCCGGCATTGGCCGGCACATAGGTCGCCGTCTGCGCGCGTCGCAGGTCGAAGACGTTGTTGACCCGCACGCCGACGGTCAGTTGCCGGTCTTCGGTGGTATAGCCGATCGATCCGTTGGCGAAGGTCTGCGCCCGGGTCGCGGTCTGCTCGGTATTGAAGATGTCGCCATAGCGCTTCGATTCATATTGCACGTCGACGCCGATCCGCCATGCGCCGGGTCCGGCGAGCGGCAAGCGATAGCTGGCGGACCCGCCGACCTGCCATCGCGGCGAGAGCGGAAAGTCCAGCCCCAGCAGCGTCGTCCGGCCGGGGACGTTCGCCGGCAGCGTCGCCGTGAAGCTCTCGTAGCGCGTGCGCAGATACGCCGCGCTGGCCGATACCTGCAACCCGCGAACGGGCGCGGCACCGACCTCCAGTTCGGCGCCTTGGGAGGTGGCGCTACCGGCGTTCAGGAGTTGGTTGGTGACTGGTCCCAATGCCGCAGCGCTCGATGCGCGCACCTGCAGATCGGTGATGTCGTTGTAGAAGATCGCGACATTCGCGGTCAGGCGACCGGCGAACAAACGGGTCTTGAGGCCGGCTTCGTAGGTCGTCAGGATCTGCGGCAGATACGGCGTCTGGCTGCCGATCGCCGTGTTCGTGCGCAGGTCGTAGCCGCCGCTCTTGAAGCCCCGGGCATAGGACACATACTGGAAGACGTCGGGCGTCCACTGATAGTTCAGCCCCAGCTTTGGCGTGAAGCTGGAAAAGCTGCGCGGGCGGGCGGTCACGTCGAAGGAGGTGAAGGTGCTGCCGGCGGACACGCCCCGGGGATAGAGCCGGAAGAAGGCGTCGGGATCATAGCCCCAGTCCTCCGGCTGATGCAGTCCCCAGCGCGTCCCCTGCTCGCCGATGTTGCGGAAGCGGCGGCGATCGGTCGTCCAGCGCGCGCCCAGCGTCACGGTCAGCTTATCGGTCGCCGCGTAATTGCCCTGCGCGAACCCCGAATAGCTGGTCGTGCGCAGCCAGTTGTCGGTATGCGTGACGGTGCCGACATTGTCGACGGTGCCGCTCGCGGACTGGCTGAGCCGATGATTGTGGAAATATTCGGAGAAGTAATATAGCCCGGCGACGAAGTTGAACCGGTCATATTCGCCGTTGAGGTTGAATTCCTGCGTTTTTTGATACTGGCGGAACCCGGCGTAGCTCGGCGACTTGATCGCCGCGACGCCGGAGTTGCCGTAATAGATCGGTCCGTCGATGCCGCGATAGGCAGTGACCGATTTCAGCACCAGATGCCGGTCGATCTCGTAGCGGACGGTCAGCGAGCCGCCATAGGCGTTGGTGAAATTATAGGGCCGCACCGGTTCCCAGGTCAGGTCCGGATCGGTCCGCCGCCCCGTACCGGTCTGGCCGTCGGGCTGGTTGACGGGGGTGTAATAGCTCTGGCTGGAGCGATCGAACATCGCATCGGCGGCGAGCGTCACCGACAGGCGCCCGTCGAGGCGCGACTTGAGCTTGGTGCGCAGCACCGTCAGGTCGAGGTCGTTGACGTCGATGTCGAGCGGGACGTCATGCTGCCATCCATCGCGCGTATGCCGGATGATCGAGAAGGAGCCGTTGAGCCGGTCGTCCGACAGGATGGCGCCGCCGATCCGCGCCTTGAGATCGCGATTGTCGTAGCTGCCATAGGTCGCGCTGACATAGAGCTGGCGCTCGGCGGTCGGCTCCCGGGTGATGAAGCGGATCGCGCCCGCGCTGGAATTGCGCCCGTAGAGCGTCCCCTGCGGTCCGCGCAGCACCTCGACCCGTTCGAGATCGGGCGTGTCGTAGAGCGACCCGACGGTACGCGCGAGATAGACGTCGTCGACATAGACCGCGACCGACGGCTCCGGATAGGTGTCCGTCTCGCCGATGCCGCGGATCGAATAGGTCTGGGTCGTATAGGCGGTCGACCGTTTGGGAGCGAGCAGGCCCGGCACGCGCCCCGACAGGTCGCGGAAGGTGACGATCTTTTGCTGGTCGATCGCATCGCTGCCGATCGCGGTGACGGCGATCGGCGTCCGCTGGATGCTCTCGGTCCGGCGCGAGGCGGTGACGACGATATCGCCCAGCCCCTCCCCCGCCGGATCGGCGTCCTCCCCGGTTGCCCGCGTCCTGGCGTCCTGCCCCGCGCCGCGTCCGGTCGCCGATGCCGGCACCGCCACCGTGGCCAGCAGGGCCGTGGCGGCGCCGGCATGAAGCATGACGCGGGCGACATGGCGCCCGCCCGACGTCGCAGATGCGCTGGTCATGGACGATTTCCCCCTGTTTCGCAGATCTTTGCCGTTCAGGCCGTCGTCTGGTGACGATCGATGGCATCCTGTCCGGAGGATCGAGGGCGCCGGGACCGGCGAAGCGCGCGATGCCGATCGTGACCGCATGTATTCCCCGCAACCGAATCGCCAGATCCGACAGGACAATACTGTCCTACAAGACGATTACGCCGGGGTATTATGAATAAGACGCGCCCTCCTATTGATAATATACAAGCTGTTCGCGATCGGTCGCCGGCGGATTCATGGATTCACCATCGCATGACCGGAACATTCGCGCCTCTATTTGTGCGCAACGGCGTACGACACATGCATGCCCGGAGAGGAACGGGGACCGGCGCTCAATAATATATCGCCCGGGGCTGCCCGCCGCCCGCCGCGATCGCGTCGCCGTTGATCGCGACGCTGCGGGGCGATGCCAGAAAGGCGACGATCGCCGCCACTTCCTCGGCCTCGACGATACGGCCGATCAGCGAATTGCCGTACAGCGCCGTCTCCGCCGCCGCGATCGACAGGCCATCCGCGGCCGCGCGGGCCGCGACGATGGCGGCGGTGCGTTCGGTGCGGGTGGCGCCGGGATGAACGACGGTGACGTTGATCCCCTTTGGTCCGAGTTCGTCGGCGAGGCTCTTGGTGAGCGCGGCGACCGCGACGTTGCGCACCGACCCCGGGATCGTGCCGGTCGTGCGCGCCGCGAGGCCACTGATGTTGATGATCCGGCCCCAGCCGTTGGCGACGAGATGCGGCGCGGCGGCGCGGGCGACGCGCAGATAGCCGACCAGCTTGGTATCGATCTCCTCCAGAATATAGGCCGAGCCGACGCCGGCGATGCCGGGAACATCGGGTATCGCACCGGGGCGGGCGGCGGCGTTGACGACGATGTCGATCCCGCCGAGCCGCTCGACCGCCGCGGCGACGAAGGCATCGACCGACGCATCGTCGCGGGTATCGACACCAAGCCCGTACACGTCGCCACCGCTCGCCCCGGCCAGCGCAACGGCGGTGCGCCCGACCTCGGCACCGTCGCGCGCCGCGATCACGACGCGTACGCCCTCGTCGAGCAGCGCCCGAGCGATCGCCCGACCGATCCCGCGACTGCCACCGGTCACGATCGCACGTTTGCCAGCAAGATGAAGGTCCATCGTCTCTTCTCCCATTCACGGCAACGCCTTTAAGGATCGCCCGCCCGGATGAAACAGCCATATCGATGATAAATATTGAACGGAGCCATCAGTATATCTGATCGCCACGGACACGTTTGAATATTCAATAGATATGCCGGCCATATTCATAATACGCGAACCCGATCGCACGGTATTGTCGTCATTCCACTGGAAGAACCACGGAGACGCATCGCCATGTCAACTGCTGCAGCCGCAATCCTGGAACGTGCGGATCACAACGAGATCGCCATTCGCCCCCTGCAGCCGACGATCGGTGCGGAGATCGGCGGCGTCGACCTTCGCCAGCCGCTGTCGCCCGCCGTACGCGACGCGATCAAGGCGGCGATCCTGCAATATAAGGTCGTCTTCTTCCGCGATCAGACGCTGACCGACGAACAGCACGCCGCCTTCGCCCGGCAGTTCGGGCCGCTGTACACCCACCCCAGCACGTCGCGCGATTCGACCATCGCCCAGATCCACCGGATCTCCGCGGAGGATGCCGCCAGATACGAGAAGAAACGCGCGCGCGACGTCCGGCCGGGTGATGCCTATCATACCGACACCAGCTGGCGGCTGGTGCCGACCTGGGGGGCGGTCCTGCGCGCGGTGACGCTGCCGGAGGTCGGCGGCGATACGATCTGGGTCGACGCGCATCTGGCCTATGAAGGGCTGTCGGACGAGCTCAAACAGCGGCTCGACGGGTTGCACGCGACGCATGACTTCCGTGCCGCGCTCACCGCGGGCGGCCACGACTATCCGGTCGTCGCGCATCCGCTGGTGCGCACCCACCGCGAAACCGGGCAGAAGATCCTCTGGGCCAATTTCACCCAGAAGCCGCAGATCCTGGGCGTCGAACTCGCCGAAAGCCAGGCGCTGCTCGACGAGATCCTGCGCCAGTACAAGCGCCCCGAATTCCAGGTCCGCTTCTCGTGGAAGCCGGGGTCGATCGCCTTCTGGGACAATCGCGCGGCGGTCCATTATGCGGTGCGCAACTATGGCGATTTCCCGCGACTGCTCGAGCGCGTCCTGATCGCCGACGAACCGCTCTACGCCGACCTGTAGAACCGGCCGAGGCGCCGCCTTTCCGCACGGAGGGTCGGCGCCGTCGCCGTTCCTATTGGAAAAGCTCAACATACGGCGCGGGCAGAATACAATATGCCCATGGCTGCGCGTCACTATTGAGCAGGTAGAGCGCGCGTTCGTAGTTTTTCTTCCGTTGCGGACACGATAGATTTGCAGGGGCGTCCGAAGATCATGGGTAGCTTTATCCCGACACGCACCATTCCGGCAGCAGGGAATTTCGAATGAGCGAGCCGCGTGCCTCCCGGACGTCCCCGCGGTTGCCCGTCGCGGCATCGGTCGTGGTGGTGATCCTGATCGTCGCGACCGGCCTCCTGTTCCTTCGTCACGCATCGCCGTCGCGGGCGGCGGCGGGCGACACGCTGACGGTCGGCGACCAGCGCGGCGGGGCGCAGGCGCTGCTCGCGGCCGCCGGCGAGCTCGACAACCTGCCCTATCGGATCGACTGGGCCCTGTTTCCGGCGGCGGCGCCGCTGCTGGAGGCCCTGTCCGCCGGCGCGGTGGATGTCGGCGGCGTCGGCAGCGCGCCGTTCGCCTTCGCCTATGCCAGCGGCGCGCACATCAGGGCGGTCTATGCCTATCGCGCGGCGGACGGGGCCGGCCGGGCGTCGGCGGTGATCGTACGCCGCGATTCGCCGCTGCGCACGGTGGCGGACCTCAAGGGCAAGAAGGTCGCGACGATCCGCGGTTCGGCGGGGCAGAATCTCGTGCTGCGCCTGCTGGAACAGGCGGGGCTCAAGGCGTCCGACGTCGAATGGGTCTATCTCGCCAATGGCGAGTCCAAGGCGGCGCTCGGCACCGGCGCGATCGACGCCTGGTCGACCTGGGGCAGCTGCGTCGGCATCGCCCTGCTCGAGGACGGCGACCGGGTGCTGGCCGACGGAACCGGTCTGTCCAAGGACGTCGGCTTCTTCGCCGCGAACGACGGCGCACTCACCGCCAAGCGCGCGATCCTGGCCGATTTCGTGCAGCGCCTGTCGCGCGCCAAGACATGGGCGCAACAGCATCCGCGCGACTATGCCGCGGTGCTTGCCAGGGAAACGGGCCTGCCGTTCCGGGTCGCGCTGTTCGCGATCACCAGCAACCTCGGATCGACCGTGCCGATCGACGACCGGCTGGTCGCCGAACAGGTGCGGATATTCGAGCGATACAGGCGCGCCGGCGTGATCGCCGCGGTGCCCGACATCCGCGGCGGCTACGACCCGATCTTCAACCGCGGCAGCGAACCGGCGGTGCGCTGATGTCGCGCCTGCCGTTCGAATCCGCAGCCTGATGGAGGTATCCTTGGCCACATTACCGTCCGCCGCGGCGATTCCCGCATCCGCCGCCCCCAGACGGCGCTTCGCCTTCACCCGCCAGCGCTGGGCGTCGCCGATCGCGGGGCTGCTGCTGTGGGAGGCGGGGTCGCGGCTTGGCCTGATCCCGCCAAACGTCCTCGCCGCGCCGAGCAGCGTGGCAGAGACGATGGCGGGCATGATCGTCAGCGGGGAACTGCCGTACAATCTGCTGGTGTCGCTGGGCCGGGCGCTGGCCGGTCTGGCGATCGGCCTGATCCTGGGCGTGGCGCTGGCGCTCGCGGCCGGCCTGTCGCGCGCGGCCGAGGCGGCGATCGATCCGCTGGTCCAGATCAAACGGACGATCCCGACATTGGCGTTGACGCCGCTGTTCATCATCTGGTTCGGGATCGGCGAGCAGCCCAAGATCTTGCTGATCGCGCTGGCGACGCTGTTCCCGGTGTATCTCAACCTGTTCAACGGCATCCGCGGCGTCGACGTGCGGCTGATCGAGGCGGCGCGCACGCTGGGCCTGAGCCGCGGCGAGATCGTCACGCATGTCGTGCTGCCCGCCGCCCTGCCCGCGCTGCTGGTCGGCCTGCGCTATGCGCTGGGCGTGGCGGTGCTGGTGCTGGTGGTCGCCGAGCAGATCAACGCGACCGCCGGGCTCGGCGCGCTCATCAACCGCGCGCGCGACTTCATGCAGACCGACGTGATCGTCGTCTGCGTGATCGTCTACGCGCTGCTGGGGCTTGCGGGCGACGCGCTGGTGCGGCGGATCGAAACCAGGGCGCTCGTCTGGCGGCCAACGATCCTGGGGCATTGACCGCGCCGGTGCGCGCGCGGCCCCGTCAGAGGTCGCGCACCACCTGCGTGGCGAGTTCGGCGAGGCGGGCATTGGCCATGCCGAGGTCGTTCGCCTTGCCGACGATGCACGCGACCTGCGGCAGCGCCGGCAGCGTGTCCGCGCTCAGGCTCGCGCCATCGCCGATGAACAGATGCGTGCGGCAGGTGACGCCCAGCCCGGCCTCGACCGCCGCCCGCAAGGTGCTGAGGTTCGGCGTCTCGATCGCGATCCGCCACGGACGCCCGGCGGCATCGAGGCTCGCGATCGCCGCCTCGCGGAACCGGCACGGCTGTTCGAGCACGGCCAGCGGCAGGATCGCGCCCTCCGCCAGCGCAGGGCTGCCATACCATTTCATCGGCGCGATCCGGACCGCGGCGGGATCGTCGGCGCCGGCGAAGCCGATGACGATGTCCAGCTGGCCGCGTTGCAACATCGTCAGCAATTCCGCCGTCCCCGCGACCCGCGCATAGATCTGCGAATCCGGATGGAGTTCGGCAAATCGCTGCAACAGCCCCGAAAACAGCGTGTCCGCAAAATCCTGCACCATCCCGACCCGGACCGGGCCGGCGAAATTGCCGGCCCCGATCGCCACGATCGCCTCGTCGTGCAGCGCCAGGACACGCCGCGAATAGTCGAGCAGGACGGTGCCGGCGGGGGTCAGCACCAGTCGCCGCCCCTCGCGCGAGAACAGGACCTGCTGGACCAGATCCTCCAGCCGCTTGATCTGCAGGCTGAGCGCGGACTGGGTAACGAACACCTGCTCGGTCGCGTTGAGCATCGATCCCGTATCGACGATCGCGACGAAACTCCGCAGCAGCGTGGTGGGAAGATTGATCGGCATCCTGATGTTCACCCGTTCGTAGAACCGGTCCGCAGACGGACGGTTCGGATCAGATCACCCACCCCGGCACGACGCGGCGCAGGCATGGCTCGGCAGGGGGCTCGATGCGGAGCAGGACAGGCCGACACCGCCCCGATCGGGATGCCTTTCGCCTCCCGGCACCGGTGCTGCACCGTCCCGGTTTCGTCCTGCCCTGCGCGAAAGGTCATGGTCCATCGCCCCCGCGAATATCCTATAGCGCGGATAGGGTTTGAACCTCATCCTTTTCGGTTTAGCGGCTGAAAGAGGATTTTTGGCGCCCCAGAAACAGGAGATATATTGTCGGCTTAGCAATGGCTTATCCCCTGATCGTGGCCACATATGAGAGGCTCCAATAGGTCCGACTGCCAAACTCCATTGCATCGGTAGGACTTAGGCGCTGTAATCCCGCGAATGCGCGCTCACACCTCGCCCCGACATTCGCCGAACCATCCCGCGCGGGCGCCTTCCGGAGAGCCGATCGTATGAACGTCGCTTTCGCCCCGCCCCCGGTGCCGCCCGAAGACACCGCACCGTCTGCCGCGCGGCTGCGGGGATTTACCCGGCGGTTCGGGGTCAACACGATCATCGACGGGCTCGACCTCGATATCGCCGAGGGGGAATTCGTGGCGCTGCTCGGCCGGTCCGGCAGCGGCAAGACGACGTTGCTCCGCACGCTCGCCGGTCTCGACGATGTCGCCGGGCAGGACGTGGTGGTGCCGCGTTCGCGCGCCGTCGTGTTCCAGGATGCGCGGCTGATGCCGTGGAAGCCGGTCTGGCGCAACGTCGCGCTCGGCCTGCGCGGCGGCGACATGCGCGCGCGGGCCGAAGCGGCGCTGCACGAGGTGGGGCTCGGTCACCGCCTCGATGCCTGGCCGCTGACCCTGTCGGGTGGCGAGGCGCAGCGTACCGCCCTCGCCCGCGCGCTGGTCCGCGAACCCGAGTTGCTGCTGCTCGACGAGCCGTTCGCCGCGCTCGATGCCCTGACCCGGATGAAGATGCACGGCCTCGTGCTGTCGCTGTGGCGCGCGCACCGGCCGGCGGTGATGATGGTCACCCACGACGTCGACGAGGCGATGGCGCTGGCCGATCGGGTGCTGGTGCTCGACAAGGGGCGCATCGTCGCCGAGGAGCGGATCGCGGCCGAGCGTGGCAGCCGCACGGCCGCGATCCGGCCGCTCCGCTCACGGCTGCTCCGCCATCTCGGGGTCGAGGCGCCGGAGGGCTCCTATGCCGATGTCGTCGCGATCCCGACCGGACCGGCGCGATGACCGCCGCCCCTATCGGACAGGCGTCGCCCGATCTCGCCGGATTGCGCGCCTTCGTCACCGGCTTCGGCGATCTGCTCGCGTCGACCGACGACGAGGCCGCGATCCTCGCGACCGGCTCGGCGCTGCTCGAACGGCTCGTTGCCCGCGACGACTGGCTGCCGGACGCCTATGCCGTGCCGGACCCGGCCCGCTACCAGCAATATCTGCTCCATTGCGACAGCCGCGCGCGCTTTTCGGTGGTGAGCTTCGTCTGGGCGCCGGGTCAGGCCACGCCGATCCACGACCATCGCGTCTGGGGACTGGTCGGCGTGCTGCGCGGCGCGGAACGGGTCGAGAGCTTCCGGCGGCAGGACGGGGCGCTGGTCGACATCGGCGCCCCCGAAATCCTCGCGGCCGGTCGGGTCGATCGGGTCAGCCCCCGGATCGGCGACATTCACCGCGTCGCCAATGCCCATGACGATCGCGTCTCGATCAGCATCCACGTCTATGGCGCCAATATCGGCGCGGTCGAACGCGCGACGTTCGACGCCGCCGGTCGGCCGAAGCCGTTCGTCTCGGGCTATGCCAATGCCGCGCTCCCGAACATCTGGACCGAAAGCCGGGCCGCATGACCGGCATCAGCCCGCAGGCGGTGCGCCACGCGCTGCTGACCCGCGCCGAAATCGCGATCGTCGACCTGCGCAGCGAGCACGTCTTCGCGCAGGATCATCCGCTGTTCGCAGCACAGCTGCCGGTCGACCGGATCGCCGTCGAGGCCGGTGCGCGCCTGCCGCGCAAGACGACGACGATCGTCCTCTACGACGACGGCGAGGGCCTGGTCGCCGCTGGCGAGGCCGCCTTTCGAGCGCTGGGCTATACCGATGTCCGCAGGCTCGAGGGCGGATTGCAGGGATGGCGCGCGGCGGGGTTCGAGCTGTTCCGGGACGTCAATTCCTACAGCAAGGCGTTCGGCGAACTGGTCGAACATCGCCGGCATACGCCGTCGCTGTCGGCCGAGGACGTCCACGCGCTGATCGAGGAAAAGGCCGACATCGCGATCCTCGACGCGCGCCGCTTCGACGAATATGCGACGATGAGCATTCCGACCGGCACCAGCGTCCCCGGCGCCGAACTGGTGCTGCGCGCGCGTGCGGTGGCGCCCGATCCCGATACGCTGGTGATCGTCAATTGCGCCGGCCGGACCCGCAGCATCATCGGCACCCAGTCGCTGGTCAACGCCGGCCTGCCCAACCGGGTGGCGGCGCTGCGCAACGGCACGATCGGCTGGACGCTCGCCGGCCAGACGCTGGACACCGGCCAGCAACGCCGTGCGCCCGAAATCGATGACGCGATCGCCGGAGAGGCGCGGCGCAAGGCGCGCGACGTCGCCTATCACGCCGGCGTCAAATGGATCGATGCCAGGGGGCTGGCGGCGCTCGCGGGGGAGTCCGCCCGGACGCTGTACCGCTTCGACGTCGGCGCGCCCGAGGATTATGCGCGGCGGCATATCCCCGGCTTCGCCAACGCCCCCGGGGGACAATTGGTACAGGAGACCGACCATTTCGCGCCGGTGCGCGGCGCGCGGATCGTGCTGGCCGACGACCTCGGCGTGCGCGCGGCGATGACCGCCTCGTGGCTCGCGCAGATGGGATGGGAGGTCTATGTCCTCGACGGCGTCGACCTGTTCGCACCCGGCGCCGGCGCGCCCGGCCCTGCACCGCGATCGCGCGAGGGCCGCTACAAGCGCCCCTATGAGGGCACCGACAATCCGGCGGCGGCGATGAACGCCTATCTGGAATGGGAATACGGGCTCGTCGCCCAGCTCGCGCGCGACGGCAGCCACGGGTTTTTCGTCATCTGAACCACGCAAGGGAGCGACCATCATGGGCGTCCAGTTCATCGGCTATATCGGCTTCAACGACCAGAGCGAGATCCACGAGGCGGTGCGCGGTCGCGCGCTCGACCTCGAATATGTCGAGGCGGCGGCCAAAGCGCAGGAGGCGGGCGGCTTCGACCGGGTGCTGATCCCGTTCGGATCGACCTCGCCCGAAAGCCAGATCGTGGCGGCACATGCCGCGGCGATCACGACCCGATTGGGCTTCCTGGTCGCGCACCGCCCCGGCTTCACCCAGCCGACGCTGGCCGCGCGCCAGTTCGCCACGCTCGATGCGCTGTCGGGCGGCCGGGTCGCGGTGCATATCATCACCGGCGGCGCCGACAGCGAGATGGCGCGCGACGGCGACTTCACCACCAAGGACGAACGCTACCAGCGCACCGACGAATATCTGACCATCCTGCGCCGGGAATGGACGGCGGAGCAGCCGTTCGATCACCACGGCCGCTTCTACCGGGTGGAACAGGGGCTGGCATCGGTGAAGCCGACCAACCTGCCCGTGTTCTTCGGCGGGTCGTCCGACATCGCGATCGAGGTGTCGGGCAAGCATGCGGACGTCTATGCGCTGTGGGGCGAGGCGCTGGCGGAGGTGCGCGAGGTGGTGTCGCGGGTCCGCGCCGCCGCCGCACGGCACGGCCGGCGCCCGGGCTTCTCGCTGTCGCTGCGGCCGGTGATCGCCGATACCGAGGAGGCCGCCTGGAAGCGCGCGGACGAGATCGTCGAGCGGGTCCGCGACCTGCGCACGTCGGCGGGGCTGAAGACCAGCGACCATGCGCCGGTGAACGCCGGATCGCAGCGGCTGCTGCAGACCGCGACGCAGGGCTATCGCGTCGACAAGCGGCTGTGGACCGGCGTCGCGGCGCTCGGCGGCGCGGCGGGCAATTCGACCGGGCTGGTCGGCACGCCCGAACAGGTGGCCGACGCGCTGCTCGACTATTACGACCTGGGGGTGGATCATTTCCTGATCCGGGGGTTCGAGCCGCTCGGCGACGCGATCGCTTATGGTCGCGACCTGATCCCGCTCGTCCGCGACCTCGTCGCGCAGCGCGACGCCCGCACGTTACCCGAGGTCGCATGACCGGAACGTCGATCTCCCGCCGGCGCGCGCTGGTCCTGCTCGCCGCGTCGGCCGGGCTCGCGGCATGCGGGCGGGACGGGCGCGCGATCCTGAAGGTCGCCAGCCAGAAGGGCGGGACCAAGGCACTGATGCTCTCGTCCGGCGCGCTGGACGGGGCGGACTATGATGTCGAATGGTCCGAATTTCCGGCGGCGCAGAATCTGCTGGAGGCGGTCGGCAGCGGCGCGGTCGACGTCGGGCTCGCTGGCGATGCGCCGTTCCAGTTCGCCTATCAGAGCGGCAGCCCGGTCAGGGCGGTGTCGGCACAGCGCGCCGAACCGCGCCCGCGAGAGGCGATCGGCGTCGTCGTTCCCGGCGCCTCCCCGGCGCGGACCATGACCGACCTGCGCGGCAAGCAGGTGGCGACCACCCGCGGGTCGATCGGTCATTACCTTGCCCTGCGCGCGATCGAGACCGCCGGACTGCCGCCCGATTCCGTGCGGTTCGTCTT
This sequence comes from Sphingomonas sp. UBA978, assembly GCF_002292295.1. Taxonomy (GTDB): domain Bacteria; phylum Pseudomonadota; class Alphaproteobacteria; order Sphingomonadales; family Sphingomonadaceae; genus Sphingomonas. Next base: position 86,430 of record NZ_DBBS01000020.1, on the reverse strand, counting down.
TCTCTCTCCGGGGGATGCGAAGGCGGCCTTCTCCTCCGGGGCGGTCGATGCCTGGGCGGTCTGGGTCCCCTATCTGACGACGGCGATTCAGGAGGGCGGACGGGTGATCGCCGATGGCCGCGACCTGACGGTCGGCTACGGTTTCGATGTCGCCAACGACACCGCAATCGCCACCAATCGCGCGCTGCTGGTCGACTTCCTGCGGCGCGAGGGCGACGCCCTGCGCTGGGCTGCGGCCCATCCGGACGCTTACGCGCGCGTGCTTGCCGCCGAAACCGGACTGCCGCCGGCCATCGCGCGGATCATGGTCGACAAGAACCGGCGGCTGCCGGTGCCGATCGATGCACGGGTCGTGGCGGACCAGCAGATCGTGCTCGACACGTTACGCCGCGCCGGCCTGATCCGACGTCCCCGGTCGATCGACGAGGCATTCCGGGCGATCTGACGTCCGGCCCGGTCCGTTGCCGGCGACCGCGGCGCTATCCGGCTTGCGCGATGCGCTCCGCATAGCGCCGCGCGGCGATCTCGGCGCCCTCGCCCAGCAGCGGGCCGAGCCGCCAGAAATCGCGCAGGCCGCCATGCCGCCGCCGATCACCAGCACGTCGGATCGAAGGATGGTCGCAGGACCCGTCATCGGATTGCCCTCGAAAGCGACGCCGGTCAGAACTGGAGCCGCAGGGTGGCGCCGTAGAAGCGCGGATCGCCGACCGCCCCGGCATAGGAATAGGTCGTCGCCTGATCGACCGAGGCGTTGGTGTAATAGAGCGTGTCGGCGAGGTTGCGGCCCCACAGCTTCAGGTCCCACACGCCATTGGCATCGCGGATGCCGATATAGGCATTGACCAGCCCGTAAGCGGGAATCAGGCTGTAGGGGTCGTCGTTGAGCGCGCCATAGGCGCTGCTGCGATGGCTGTAGTCGCCACCGAAATAGGTTTCGGTGTCGAACCCCCAGGCCTTGCCCGTCGCGAAGCCATATTCCGCCGAGGCGTTGTAGACGAACCTCGACACGCCGCTGACCGGCCTGCCGCTCAGGTCGCAGACGCCGGCATTGGCGGCGGTGCGATCGCGATACGGGCACGCCGCATTGACGTAGGAGCGGAAATACGCGTCGTTATAGGTCGCCGCCGCGGTGATCCGCAGTCCGTCGATCGGGGTGGCGCGGACATCGACCTCGACGCCCTGGGTCCGTACCGTGCCGACGTTGGTGATGAAGCTGCGCAGCACGCTGGCGCCGTTGATCGTGGCGATAATGCTCTGGTTCGCCTGATAATCCTTGTCGTTCGACAGGAACAGCGCGGCATTGAACGTCAGCCGGTTGTCGAACAGATCGGTCTTCAGCCCGATTTCGAAGGCGTCGACGATTTCCGGCTCGAAGGTCTGCGGTGCGGGACTGTCGGCGAGCTGGACGGGCGCGGCCAGGTTGATGCCCGCCGACTTGAATCCCCGCGAGTAGCCCGCATAGACGTTGACGTCGCGCGTCACCTTGTACAGCGCGTTGATCGTCCCCGACACCTTCCCCCCCTCGGCCGCGGCGTCATAGGTGTTGGACAGCGGGAAGCTGCTGTTGCGCTGGTTGACGATCGCGGTCCGCTGGGCGGCGGTCAGCGCGGCGAACACCGGGTCGGTGATCGGTATCGCATCGACCTGATAGGCGTTGTAATAGCCCACGCGCTTTTCATAGGTGTAGCGCGCGCCCGCGTTGATATCGAGCCGCGCGGTCGCGTGCCAGGTCGCGTTGACGAAGCCCGAATAGCTCCGCGTCGTCGCCAGATAGAGGCCGCGCTGGCCGACGCCGTTCAGCGCCTCGGCGGGATAGGCGGCCCCCAGCAGATATTTGGCGGCGTCGGGACCGAAGGCGTTGTACGGGATCTCGCGGTTGCGCTGCCAGAAATAATAGAGGCCGGCGGTATATTCGAGCGCCTGCCCGCTCGGCGAGGCGATCCGCAACTCTTCGCTGAACTGGCGCTGATAGGTCGGCAGGTTGCTCGCGGTATTGATCGCAGCCCCCAGACGATCGCCGTCGAGCGACGGCGTCCAGTCCCAGAAGCGCCAGCCGGTGATCGAGGTCAGCGTATGGCCGGCGACCGTCTGGTCGAGTTGCAGCGACGCCCCGCCGGTCTTCATGTCGACCGTGAAGGGCGTGTCGAGATCGGTGCGGCGGGCGGCCGGATCGATCGGCAACGGCGTGTATCCGGCGTCGGCGGCACGCGCGTAGAAGTCGCGCGCGACGCCGACGCTGCCATCCGCCCGCAGCCGCGGCAGAACGCCACGGATCAGCTGAAATCCCTGATATTGATGCTGCTTGTTCAGGTCGGCGATCAGCCGGGCGTGGAACGATTCGGCCGGGCTGCGATAGGCGATCTCGCCGCGGACGGCCTGATTGTGGTAATCCTGCCACGGCGCCTTGAACCGGGTGTTGTAGATCGTGCCGTCGCGATCGGACTTGATCCCGGCGAGGCGCACGGCAAAGCCGGTGTCGTCGATCGGCGCGGACACCGCGATCTTGATCTGGCTGAAATCGTAATTGCCGTAGGTGATCTCGCCGCTTGCCTCGGGCGTATAGGAGGCCGGACTCGTGTTTACCTCGATCACGCCGGCGACCGTGTTCTTGCCGAACAGCGTCCCCTGCGGCCCGCGCAACACGTTGACGCTGGCGACGTCGAACGTATCGAACACCGCGATCGACGGCCGCGCGTTGTACACGCCGTTGACATAGACGCCGACGCCCGGCTCGATCCCGCTGTTGACCGTCCCCGCGGTCGTGCCGAGGCCGCGGATCTGGATCGTGATGTTGCGCGGGTTGAAGCCGAGGATCGACAGGCTGGGGACCTGTTGCTGGATCTGCCGGATGCTGAAATTGCCGGAGGCGGCAAGATCGCGCGCCGTCACCGCCGTGACCGCGATCGGCACGCGCTGCAGGTTCTCGCTGCGATGACGCGCGGTGACGGTGATCGCCTCGACGTGCTGGCCCTCGTCGTCCGCAGGCGTGGCGGCCGCAGCATCCTTGCCGGCCGTTTTCGCCGCGGTATCGCCAGCCCGGTCGGCAGCCAGAGCCGCACCGGCCGTCAGAACGCTGCCGGCCGAGCCGAGCAGGACCGGCATCACGATGCAGCGAGACAGCCTGCCCAGTCGCGTCGCATGAAACATCAACACCCCCCATCAGAACCACGGGGATATCAATGTGGAGTAACCGCGATCAGGAGAACGCAATCATTCTATGATGCCGCAAACGAAAGTTATCATTTTGATGATATCATGAAATTATGAGGAAATTTAATACGAACAATTCTTAGGGAAGAGGAGAGTTGCGAGGCCCGATTTTTAATCGCCGGCTGGTTTCCTAGACTGAAGAAACCCGGACAGCACTTGCGACGAGGCATTTCGAACACGGAGGTGCCACGCAACAGCGGAAGTATAGACCGAACCTAGTGCTACCGGCTGGCGCGCGATGTCGGGCGCGGCGCGGCGCGTCCGCCCGGATGCGCCTTCGCCCAGTCGAGCGCCTCCTGCAGCGTCGTTACCCACAATCGCGACCGGTGCATCGCCAGCCAGTCGAGGAAGGCCTGATGCACCTCGGGTGAAACCCGCAGCTGCTCGCCGCCGACGCCGTGGAACAGATACACGGCCCAGCCGCCACCCGCTTCCGCCCGTTCGGCCAGCGCGATCAGCTGCGCCAGCGTCGTGCCTTCGGCGAAGCCCTGCGAGGGAACGTGCATCGGGTCGACCGTCGCGACGTCGGCGGCGAGGTCGGCCGGTCCGGACGACACGCCGCGCACATAGGTGACCAGCCCGGATTGGCGCAGCGGCTCCAGATAGTCCGCGCCGCCCGCGATCGTCTGCCCGCAGGGCGTGGCGAAGCCGTGTCGGACCTTGCCGTCGAGCGCACGCAGCAGCACGTTCTGCTGTGCGATCTCACGCAGCAGCGAGGCGGGCGTGTAGCGATCGAGGGTGTAGCGCGGGTCGCTGGGATAGGTGGCCGCGGCGCAGGGATGGAAGATGGTGTGGTTGGCGAGTTCGTTGCCGTCGCGCGCCGCCGCGCGCCACCGCTCGACATCGGCTTCGCGAACCGCGGCAAGGAAGAAGGTGCCCCTCAACCGCGCGCGACGCAGCGCCGGAACGACGCGATCGAGCTGCGACGGCAGGGCATCGTCATAGGTCAGGACGATCGCCGCCCGGGCGCCCCCGGGCCAGCGCGTCCCCTGTGCGACGCTCGCTGTCGGCCAAATCGCAAGCGCCGCAACGCCCGCGATCAGGGCCTGCATGTTTTTCGACCACCCCATGCCACAACCTCTCGACGATCGGCCACGCTGACACTGGTAGCGCGAACCGTTAACCGGCATAGCATGTCTTTTGTCTGACTAGGGAATGGGGACGGCATTGATATTGATCGCCTTGGCCGCCGCGCTTTCCGGACCGGCCGCAACCGCCGCGTCGCCCTCCCCGCCGCCGACGATCGTCTCCCGCGACGGGCGGCACGTACTGATGGTCGATGGCGCCCCCTTCCTGATGCTGGGCGTCCAGGCGAACAACAGCAGCAACTATCCAGCGATGCTGCCCAAGGTGTGGCCGATGGTGGCGCGGCTCCACGCGAACACGCTGGAGATCCCCGTTGCATGGGAGCAGATCGAACCGGTCGAGGGGCGGTTCGACTTTTCCTATGTGGACGCCCTCCTTCGCGGCGCGCGGGACCATGACGTCCGTCTGGTCCTGCTGTGGTTCGGCACCTGGAAGAACACCAGCGCCGGCTATGTTCCGGCGTGGGTCAAGACCGACGGCGCCCGCTTCCCACGGATGCGGAAGGCCGAAGGCACCGCGCATTACGCGCTGACCCCGCACGCACGCACCACGCTGGAGGCGGACAAGGCCGCCTTCGTCGCGCTGATGCGCCACCTGCGGCAGGCCGATCCGGACCACCGCGTGATTATGGTGCAGGTCGAGAACGAGACCGGCGTCTACGACCAGAACCGCGACCTGTCGCCCGCGGCACAGGCATTGTTCCGGCAGGAGATACCGGCGGCGCTGGCGACGCGGACCGGCCGGCGCGGCAGCTGGACGGCGGCGTTCGGCAAGCTGGCCGAGGCCGCGTTCAACAGCTGGTATGTCGGCCGCTACGTCGACGAAATCGCCGCCGCAGGCCAAGCGGTGCTCGACGTGCCGATGTATGCCAACGCCGCTCTCGGCGATGCCTTCGCCGCCCCCGGGGAGGGCGGCGGCGCGAGCGGCGGGCCCAACTGGCAGGTGATCGACGTCTGGAAGGCCGCCGCCCCCCACCTCGATCTCGTTGCACCCGACATCTACAATCGCGATGCGCGTGCCTATGAGGCCTATCTCGACCATTACGCCCGCCCCGACAATGCGCTGATGGTGCCCGAAACCGGTAACGCCGCCGAATATGCGCGCTTCCTGTGGCCGGTGCTGGGGCGCGGCGGCATCGGCTTCGCCCCGTTCGGCTTCGACGATACCGACTACGTCAACTATCCGCTGGGCGCGAAGGTCGTCGACGCGCCGACCATCGCTGCGTTCGGCGACGCCTATGCCGCCATGGCGCCCAACGCGCGCGCCTGGGCGCGGATCGCCTTCGACCGGCAGACCTGGGGCAGCGCCAAGCCCGCGGACGGCAGCGACCGCAGCGCCACGCTCGGCCGGTGGAAGGTGACGGCGCAATACGGCCTGTGGCAGTTCGGGGTAAAAGACGCGCCCTGGCTGAAGGCCGATCCCAACCCGCTGAAGGATCAGCCGGTCGGCGGCACCGCCGTCGCGCTGCTCTCGCCCGACCAGTTTCTGGTCGTCGGCACCGACGTGCGGGTGTCGTTCGACCTCGCCAGGCCCGGCAAGGGCGAAGCAGCGCAACTGATCCGCGTCGAGGAGGGCGGCTTCGACGCCGCCGGCGGGTGGACGTCGACGCGGGTCTGGAACGGCGACCAGACCGATTACGGCCTCAACCTGACCCGGCCCGTGCTGCTGCGCGTGACGCTGGGCAGCTATCGATAGGATCAGCGATGAACCGTCTTCTCGCAGGCGTCGGCGTCGGTGCGCTTGCCTCTCTCGCCAGCGCCGCGTCGGCATCGAGCGTGCGCCACGTGGACTCCGGCGTGGTCGTCGTGCCCGATCGCGGCCCGACGGTGAGCGTCGTTGCCTATGGGGATGCCGTGTTCCGGGTGACCGCCACGATGGCCGGAGCACCGGCGCTGCCCGATAGCCTGATGGTCGTCGACCGGCCGCACGGCGACCCGGCGATCGTCCGGCGCGGCCAGACGGTGATGCTGCGGCTGCCGCGCGCGACGGCAGAGATCCGCCTGGCCGATGGCCACGTCCGCTTCCTCGATCCATCGGGCAAGGTGACCCTGGACGAGGCTGCGCGCGGCACCATGGCGCCCAGTGTCGCCGAACGCGGCTATCTCGCCGTCGGCCAGCAGTTCAACCGCGGCACCGACGAAGGCTTCTACGGCCTCGGCCAGCATCAGAACCGGCAGATGAACTACAATGGCGAGGACGTCGAACTCGCCCAGCACAATATGGATATCGCGATCCCCTTCGTCGTGTCGACGCGCAACTATGGCGTTCTGTGGGACAACAATTCGATCACCCGCTTCGGCGATCCCAAGGCGCCGACGCCGGTCGGCACCGACCTGGCGGTGACGAGCGGCGGCAGGCCGGGATGGAAGGCGGACTATTATCTCGGCGACCGACTGGCGGTCAGCCGGCAGGAAGCGACGATCGCCTATCAGTATATCCGCGACCTGGCGCGCTGGCCGAAGGAGGCGAAGGCGCCGACGGTCGCGTCTGCGGACAGCGGCCAGAACACCGCGGGCAAGGTGCTCGGCAAGCAGCGCGTGGTCTGGACCGGCACGCTGGCCCCGACCCAAACGGGGCTACACAAGTTCCGGGTCTACGGATCGAGCTATTTCAAGGTCTATGCCGACGGCAAGCTGGTCCTCGATCGCTGGCGGCAGAACTGGAACCCCTGGTATCACAACATCGACCTGCCGATGGTCGCGGGACGACCGGTCGACATCCGTATCGAATGGGAACCCAACGCCGGCTACATGGCGTTCCTCCACAACGACCCGCTGCCACCCGCCGACCGGCATTCGCTCTGGCTCTCGTCGGAGGCGGGCAAGGCGATCGATTATTATTATGTCGCTGGCCGATCGATGGACGATGTCGTCGCCGGCTATCGCGGGCTGACCGGCAAGGCGCCGATCATGCCGCAATGGGCCTATGGCTTCTGGCAGAGCCGCCAGCGCTACGAGACGCAGGACCAGTTGCTGGGCGTCGTGCGCGAATATCGCAGGCGGGGCATCCCGCTCGACAACATCGTCGAGGACTGGTTCTACTGGCCGCAGGATCAATGGGGCAGCCACCGGTTCGACGCGGCGCGCTTTCCCGATCCGCAGGCGATGGTGGACGAGGTCCACACGCTGAACGCGCAGCTGATGATCTCGGTCTGGCCGAAATTCTATCCGAACACCGACAATGCGCGCGAGCTGGCTGCCAAGGGCTTCCTGTACCAGGGCAACCTTACCATGGGGAACAAGGACTGGGTCGGTCCGGGCTACCTCAATACCGATTACGATCCCTATGCGCCCGAGGCGCGCAGGATCTATTTCCGTCAGGTGCGCGACCGGCTGGTCACCCTGGGCATCGATGCGTGGTGGATGGACGCGACCGAGCCCGACATTCACTCCAACCTGTCGATCGACGAACGCAAGGTGACGATGGGCCCCAATGCGCTCGGTCCGGGCGGCGCCTTCTTCAACAGCTTTCCGCTGGTCCACGCGCAGGGGTTCGCCGAAGGGCTGCGCACGGCGACGCCTGCCAGGCGCCCGTTCATCCTGACGCGGTCGGGATTCGGCGGAATCCAGCGGGCCAGCGCGGCGCTCTGGTCGGGCGACGTCGCCGCGCGGTGGGACGACCTGCGCGACCAGATCTCGGCGGGGGTCAACCTGTCGATGTCGGGCGTCCCCAACTGGACGCACGATATCGGCGGCTTCGCGGTCGAGGACCGCTACACCAACGCCGAGCCTGCAGCCCAGTCCGAATGGCGCGAGCTGAACCTGCGCTGGTTCCAGTTCGGCGCGCTCAGCCCGCTGTTCCGCAGCCATGGCGAGAAGCCCAAGCGCGAGATCTACGAACTGGGGGCGGACGATCCGGCGATGATGCGCTCGATGATCTGGTACGACCGGCTGCGCTATCGCCTGATGCCCTATATCTACACCGTGGCCGCCGACACCTATCACCGGGAAGGCAGCATCATGCGTGGGCTGGTGATGGATTACGCCGCCGATCGCCGGACATGGGGGATCGACGACGAATATCTGTTCGGCCGCGATCTGCTGGTCGCCCCCGTCACCGTGTTCAAGGCGCGCGCACGCCAGGTCTATCTGCCTGCGGGTGCCGACTGGTACGATGTCGCGACCGGCACGTTTCACCGCGGTGGCCGGACGATCGTCGCCGAGGCGCCGTACGAACGCATGCCGCTGTTCGCGCGGGCGGGCGCGATCCTGCCGACCGGCCCGGCCGTGCAATATGCGCGCCAGCAGCCGGACGGGCCGCTCGTCCTCCACGTCTTCACCGGCCGCGACGGCAGCTTTTCGCTCTACGAGGACGACGGCGTCTCGCCCGGCTATGCCAAGGGGCAATATGCCCGCATCCCGATCCGCTGGGACGAGAAGGCCGGGGCCCTGACGATCGGCACACGCCAGGGCAGCTTTCCCGGCATGACGGCGACGCGTACCATCTCGGTCCGCTTCCATGCCCCCGCGATGCCCAAGCCGCTCGACTTCGCCGACGAGCCGGCGACGCGCGTCACCTATCGCGGCGCGGCGTTGACGATCCCGATGCGCTGACCGGTCGCGCCGGTCAGCGTACCCCGCAGCTGACCGGGCCGGCGGGCGCGGTGCCGATGCGGATGCCCGAGATGTCCACCCCGAGCGTGCCGCTGCTCGTCAGGACGAACGGCCGCGTCACCGTGGCCATCGACACGCCCTGATCGGCGAAACAGCGCAGCGGGACGGCGGCCGTCATCCAGTCGCCGGTCTTCATCGCGCCGGTCAGCGGCACCGTCGCGAGCTTCGCCCCGTCGGCCACGCCCAGCGCGACCTGGCCGGTGGGCGCCGCGGTGACGCGATAGTCGACGATCAGGCTGAGTTGACCGTTGGATTCGCGGGTGATGTCGATCGGCATCGCCTGTTCGATCGCCACCGCACCCTCGCCCTTCACCGCGATGCGCAGGCTGTCTTCCTGCCCGCTGCGGTCGGTCCGCGTGACGGTGGCGCCTCCATCGGGCGAGATCCGCGCACCGCCGGCGATCCGGCCGCGCACGAACAGCGCATTCTGGTCACCCGCCGCCACCGCCGGCTTCGTTTCGTCGAGGCGGCCGACGCTGGTGCGATCGGCATAGGTCAGGCCATAGCCCAGCGGGAACAGCGGGTCGTAGCCGGGATCGCGCGCGTTGAGCACGAACTGGTCGACCCGCTTCGGCCAGCTGAACGACAGCTTGCCGTGGAAATCCGCGACCGGGCGGCCGCCCTTGCCCGCGATCATCACGTCGGCGACGCCGCCGCCCTCCGTGCCCGGCAGGAACGCCGCGACGAAGGCGTCGGCGGCGTTCAGTTCGGGGTTCACCCACAGCGGCCGGCCCGACAGGAAGACCGCGACGGTCGGCACGCCCGCCGCCTTCAGCTTGCGCAAAAGTGCCAGGTCGCTCTTGTCGTCGGGGCTATATTCCAGCGTCGGCCGGTCGCCGGTGAATTCGGCATAGGGCGTCTCGCCGAACACGACGATCGCGACGTCGGGCTTCTTCGTGAAGCCGCCATCGACCGACAGGCGGGCGGTGCCGCCGGCGGCCCGCGCCGCCTGCTCGATCCCCGACCAGATCGACTGGCCGTTGGGGAAATTCCTGTTCGACACGCCGGTGCCCTGCCAGGTAATCGACCATCCGCCCGATTGCTGGCCGATGTCGTCGGCGCCGCGACCGGCGACGAGGATGGAGGCACCGGGCCGCACCGGCAGGATGCCGCCGTTGTTCTTGAGCAGGACCAGCGATTCGCGCACCGCCTGACGCGCGATCGCGCGGTGCCCGGGCGCGCCGAGCAGGTCGAACCTACCCGACATCGGCCGCGACGAGGGACGCCCCGCCTCAAACGTGCCGGCCAGCACCTTCACCCGCAGGATGCGGCGGACGGCATCGTCGAGCCGCGCCGCCGGGATCGTGCCGGCCTTCGCCTCGCGCAGGGTGTTGGCGTACAGGTCCTTCCACTTCGGTCCCGAATACATGAACATGTCGAGCCCGGCGTTGATCGCCGCGGCGCAATCCTCGTTGGTGCAGCCGGGTACCTGGCCGTGCGCGTTCCAGTCGCCGATGGTGAACCCCTGAAAACCCCAGCGATCCTTCAGCACGCCGGTCAGCAAACTCTTGTTGCCCGTCATCTTCTCGCCGTTCCAGCTCGAGAAGCTGGGCATCACCGTCAGCGCACCGGCGGGCAATGCGGTCATGTAGCCGGCAGCATGGACGTCACGCAGCACGCGTTCCGGCACGCGCGTGTCGCCCTGGTCATGCCCGCCCGTGCCGCCGTCGCCCAGGAAGTGCTTGACCGACGAGATGACGCGGCCCGGCTTCATGAAGTCCCGGCCGATCGTGCCCTGTATGCCCTCGACCATCTGGCCGGCATAGCTGGCGACGATCGCGGGGTCTTCCGAATAGCTTTCGTACGTGCGGCCCCAGCGATCGTCCTGCACCACCGCGACGGTCGGCGCGAAGCTCCAGTCGATGCCGGTCGCCGCGGTTTCCAGCGCGGTCGCCGCGCCGATCTTGCGAATGAGCGCGGGATCGCGCATCGCGCCGAGACCGATGTTGTGCGGAAACAGCGTCGAACCGACGATGTTGTTGGCGCCGTGGACGGCGTCCGTGCCCCAGATCACCGGTACCACCGGGCGTCCGTCCGACCGCTTGACCGATGCGTCATAGAAGGCGTCGAACAGCTTCAGCCATTCGGATGCGGGTGCGAATTCGTCGTTGTTGGGTGCCGAATTGCCGCCGTTGAGGATCGAGCCGAACTTGTACGTCTCGAGGTCGCCGGGGCTGATGCTGGCGATGTCGACCTGGATCAACTGGCCGACCTTGTCCTCGATCGACATCCTGGAAAGGATCGCGGCGACCCGCGCCTCGACCTTCGGGTCCAGCTTCAACGCCATCGGCAGCACCGGCCATTGATCGGGATGCGCGATCGAAGCGGGTGGCTGGGCCTGTTGCGCGTCGGCCGATGCCGCGGTCGTCATCAAGGCTACCGCCGCGCATGCGGTGTGAAACGTGAAAGCCATCTACCCCTCCTCGCCGATCGCGTTACGCCAGAGATGCGCTGCGCCGCGTGACGCTCCGGGTGCCATGAGTCGCCGCCGGCAACAATACCTATTTCAATTTGGCTTTTTAGTTTAACTGTGCTTCGTTCCGATCCGACATGACCTCCACGGAAAGGGGTCGGCTGGGGGGATGGCGATGATGGCGAAACGCGGCGTGGTGGTGATGCCGGTGATACTGGCGTGCCTGTCGGCGGCGGCGGGCGCGCAGGTACTCGGCCCCCTCGACGCCGAACTGCCCGCAGGCGGCACCGCGATCCGCCAGGCGTTCGGTGGCGATACCGCGGTACCGATAACGACGCCGCGCTGGACCCTGTCGGCATGGGTGGAACCGCGCGACTTGCCGCGCGGCACGGCGCGCATCGCCGGCTTCGGCGACGACGCGGCAAACCGCTTTCTCGCGCTGACCGACGGCAAACCCGCGCTCGTCACCGAGGCCGGATCGATCGCGGGTTCGCAGCGGCTGACGGCCGGTGGATGGCACCATATCGCGGCGACCGCCGACGGGCGCACGGTTCGCCTGTTCGTCGACGGACGTCCGGTCGCGACCCGGACGCTGGCCAGCGCCGCGGTCGCACCGGTGGCGACGCTGGCCCCGCGGGCCGGCAACGCGCCGGTGTTCGCGGGTCGGGTCGCCGGTTTCCAGCTCGAGGCGACGGCGCTGACCGCGGACGACATCCGCCGGCGGGCGCAGAAGGCTCCCGATCCGACGCTGGTCGCCTTCATCCAGGGCAGCCCGCACTGGCCGGTACAGGTCCGCCAGATGTACGGCCAGGTCGCGCCGCAGGACGCATCGACCCGCCCCCGGTCCAAGGCCCCGATCCCCGCGCCCGTCGCCAAGCCGCTGCCCGTGGTGCGCGGCCCGTTGCGCCAGCCGGACGGCAGCTGGACGATCGACGGCTGGCGCCTGGCGGAAGCGCCCGGGGTGACCGCGGCTGGCGCCGCGATCAGCCGCGCGGGCTTCGATGCCGGCAGCTGGTATGCCGCGACGGTGCCCGGCACCGTGCTGACGACGCTGGTCGATCGCGGCGTCTATCCCGATCCCGCCTATGGCCTGAACAATACGGTGATCCCCGAAAGCCTCGCGCGGCAGGACTATTGGTATCGCACCGAATTCGACGTGCCGGCGGAGGCCGCCGGCAAGCGGCAGACGCTGGTGTTCGACGGCGTGAACTATGCCGCCGAGGTGTGGGTGAATGGCGCGCCCGTCGGCGGCATGAAGGGCGCGTTCGTGCGCGGGCGCTTCCCGGTCACGCTCGCCGCGGGGCGCAACGCCGTCGCGGTCAGGGTGTCGCCACCGCCCCATCCCGGGCTGGCACATGAGGAATCGCTGACCGCCGGCGTCGGCGAGAACGGCGGAATGCAGATGCTCGACGGCCCCACCTTCGTGGCGACCGAGGGCTGGGACTGGATCCCCTCGGTCCGCGACCGCAACACCGGGCTGTGGCAGGGCGTTCGCCTCGTCGCGACCGGCGCGGCGGAGCTGGGCGATGCGCGGGTTGTTACGACGTTGCCGAGGGCGAACAGGTTGGTTGCGGATGTCGAGATCGCGGTGCCCGTCGCCAACACCTCGGCGCAGCCGGTGACGGCGAGGGTACGGGCGGCGTTCGACGACGTCGCCGTCGAGAAGCAGGTGCGGCTCGCCCCCGGCGAAACCGCGACGGTGGTGATGGCCCCCGCCGACTTTCCCGCGCTGTCGGTGCGCAACCCGAAGCTCTGGTGGCCCAACGGCTATGGCGACCCGGCACTCCACGATCTGACGCTGACCGCCAGCGTCGACGGCCGGCCGAGCGACACCCGGCGGCTGCGCTTCGGCATGCGTCAGGTGACCTACGACATTTCGCTGATGGACCGCGCCGGCGTGCTGCAGCGCGTCGCCATCGACCTCAGCAAGGCGCGGTCGCTGGGCCAGCGGATCGTCGACGGCAGCCACGACGGCATCCGCCAGGTCGCGAACGGCTGGGCGGCGAGCCTGGTGCCCGGTGCCGAGAAGAGCCCGGCGGTCACGCCGGTGAAGGACGATCCCGGCCTGTCCCCGCACCTCGTCATCCGCGTCAACGGGGTGAAGATCGCCGCGCGCGGCGGCAACATCGGCATGGACGATTTCATGAAGCGCATCGATCGCGCCCGGCTGGAACCGATGTTCCGCCTGCACCGCGACGCGCACCTCAACATCATCCGCAACTGGGTGGGCCAGGATACCAGCGACACCTTCTTCGATCTGGCCGACGAATACGGGCTGATGGTGCTGAGCGATTTCTGGGAATCGACGCAGGACTATAATATCGAGGCACAGGACCCGGCGCTGTTCATGACCAATGCCACCGACGTCGTGAAGCGCTATCGCAACCACCCGTCGATCGTCGTGTGGTTCGGCCGCAACGAGGGCGTGCCCCAGCCGCTGCTCAACGAGCGGCTGGAGGATCTGATCGCGAAGGAGGACGGCACCCGGCTGTACATGGGATCGTCCAATCGCGTGAACCTGCAGAATTCGGGGCCCTACAACTGGCGCCCGCCGGTCGAATATTTCACCGAGCACGCGCGCGGCTTTTCGGTGGAGAGCGGCACGCCGTCGCTGCCGACGCTGGAGGCGTGGCAGCGTGCGATCCCCGCCGCCGACCAATGGCCGATCAGCGACGCCTGGGCCTATCACGACTGGCACCAGACCGGGAACGGCGCGGTGACGTCGTACATACAGGCGCTCGACGCGCGCTTCGGCAAGGGCACCAGCCTGCCCGACTTCGAGCGCAAGGCGCAGATGATGCAGTATGAAAGTTACCGCGCCATCTTCGAGGGGATGAACGCCGGCCTGTGGACGGTCAATTCCGGGCGCATGCTGTGGATGACGCAGCCGGCCTGGCCGTCGTCGGCGTGGCAGATCTTCTCGTCCGACTATGACACCCACGCCAGCTTCTATGGCGTCAAGAAGGCGTCGGAGCCCGTCCACGTCCAGATGAACCTGCCCGACGGCAAGGTGGTGCTCGTCAACAACCGGCTCGCCGCCATTCCCGGCGCGACGGTCACGGCGAAGGTGGTCGATCTCGCCGGCAAGACGCTGGCCGAGCGCCGGACGACGATCACCGCGAAGGCGGAAGCGGCCAACGACGCCTTCGCGCTCGACCTGCCGGGCCTCACCGCCAACGGCATGGTGCTGGTCGACCTGAAGGCGACGGACGCGAACGGCGCCGAACTGTCGAACAACGTCTACTGGCAAGGCAAGGACGACACCGCCTACCGCAGCCTCACGACGCTCGCCTCCGTCGCGCTGACGGCGCAGGCGACCGCCACGCCTGCGGGCGACGAAACCGAAGTGCGCGTGGATCTGGCGAACAGGACGGCGACGCCGGCGATCGAAACCAAGCTGACCGTCGTGAACGCCGACGGCAGCCAGGTGCTGCCCGCCTATTTCAGCGACAATTACGTGTCGCTGCTGCCCGGCGCCACGCGGACGGTGACGATCCGCTACCCTGCCGCCGCCGCGCGCGACGCGCAGATCGCCATCCGTGGCTGGAACGTCGCCCCCGCCTCCGCGGTGCTGCGATGACGCGGCTGCTGCTCGCCGTCGCGGCCCTCGCCGCCACCCCCGCCGCAGCGCAGAGCGTCGCGTCGCCCGACGGCCGGCTGATCGTGACGCTGGACACCAACGCCGACGACCAGCCGACCTACAGGCTCGCCGTCGCGGGGAAGCCGGTGATCGGGCCGTCACCGCTCGGACTGCAATTCGAGCGCTACGCCAGATTGGCGGACGGCCTGCGCACGACCTCGACGCAGGCGACCGGCGGCCGCGACCGCTACGCACTCGTCGCCGGCAAGACCGCGGCGGTGGACGAGCGCTACAATCAGATCGTGGTCCATATGACGGAGAAGGACGGCAAGCGCCGCCGCCTCGACCTCGTCATCCGCGCCTACGACACCGGCATCGCGCTGCGCTACGCGATCCCGCGACAGCCCGGCCTGACGACGCTGCGCCTCGTCGACGAGCTGACGCAGTTCGCCTTTCCCGCCGACTATGCCTGCACCGGCCTGAACCTCGGCAGCTTCGGCAGCAGTCATGAGGGCGAATTCGATCCGGTCCGCGCCTCGCTGATCCGGCCGCACAATCTCTACGAACTGCCGCTGGTCTGCCAGACGGGCGCGGACGGGCCGACGATCGCGATCGCGGAAGCGGCGGTCGAGCGGTGGCCGGCGATGTACCTGACCGGCACCGAAACCGGGGCCACCGGCGTCGCGGCGAAGCTGACCCGCCGCCCGGACGATCCCCCGGTCGCGCTGACGCTCGACGTCGGCAACGGGGTCGTCTCGCCGTGGCGCGTCGTCATGGTCGCGCCCACCGCCGGGGCGCTGATCGAGAATACGCTGCTGACCAGCCTCAACCCCGCGCCGCGCGGCGATTTCGCCTGGGTGAAGCCCGGCAAGACCGCATGGGACTGGTGGTCGGGACCGCTGCTCGCCGGCGTGACGAAGGCCGGATCGAACGCCGCGACGGAGCGGGCATTCATCGATTTCGCCGCATCGCTCAAGCTGCCCTATATGATGGTCGACGAGGGCTGGTACGTGAACAGCGGCGGCGGCGGCACGCTGTATCCCGGCGCCGACCCGACGCAGCCGGTGCCCGGCATCGACCTGCCCGGCCTCGTCGCCTATGGCCGCGCGCGCGGCGTCGGGCTGATCCTGTGGATCCACTGGGCCTTGCTCGATCGCGACATGGACACGATCCTGTCCGCCGTCGCGCGCGTCGGCGCCAAGGGCATCAAGGTCGACTTCATGAACCGCGACGATCAGGACATGATCGCCTTCTACCACCGCCTCGCCGAAGCGACGGCGCGCCACCACCTGCTGCTCGACCTGCACGGCGCGACCCACCCCTGGGGCATGACGCGCACATGGCCGCACGTCCTGACGCAGGAGGGCGTGCTCGGCGCCGAATACAACAAGTGGACGCGGCGGATCACCGCCCGGCACAACATCACCCTCGCCTATACGCGGATGCTGGCGGGGCCGATGGACTATACGCCCGGCGGCTATCGCAACCGCACCCCGGACGGCTTCGCCATCGCCGCGACCGGGCCGCAGACGCAGACGACGCGGGCGGCGGAACTCGCCAAATACGTGGTGTTCGAGAGCCCGCTGCAATCGGTCGCCGATACGCCCGACGCCTATCGCGGCCAGCCGGGGCTCGATTTCCTGGCCGAGGTGCCGGCAAGCTGGGACGAAACCCGCTTCATCGCCGGCAATATCGGCGAATCGATCGTGCTCGCGCGGCGCAGGGGCGACGTCTGGTACGTCGGCGCGATGACCGACGCGGCGCGCAGCGTCACCGTCCCGCTCGCCTTCCTCGGCAAGGGCCGATACGCCGCCCGGACGTGGGGCGACGGCGCCGCGCCGACCGATCTCGTCACCGCCAGCCGCACCGTCGCCGCGGCCGACACGCTCACCCTGACGTTGCACGCGGCCGGCGGGGCCGCGGCCATCCTCTCCCCCGTCCGCTAACCGGAGCCCCAAGTCGATGAAGCGCCTGCTCGCCCTGATCCTCACCTCGCTCTCCACCGTCGGGCTCGCCCAGACCCAGCCGACCGCCGAACAAAAGGCGCAGTGGGAACGCGAGGCGGAGGTGCGCCTGCATCAGGACTGGCCGTGGCTCGGCCGCTATCAGGAAGCCAACGCCAAGGTGTCCGGGCCGGTGCAGGTCGTCTTCATCGGCGATTCGATCACCCAGGGCTGGTTCGACATGATGCCCGGCTTCTTCACGCCGGGACGCTACGGCCGCGGGATCGGCGGCCAGACCACGCCGCAGATGCTGCTGCGTTTCCGGCAGGACGTGATCGACCTGCACCCCAAGGTCGTCCAGATCATGGCCGGCACCAACGACATCGCCGGCAACACCGGCCCGATGACGCCGGAGCAGACCGAGGCGAACCTGACGACGATGGCCGAACTGGCGCGGGCGCACGGCATCCGCGTGATCCTCGCCTCGATCCCGCCGGCCGATCACTTCCCCTGGCGGCCGGGACTCGACACCGCGACGAAGATCGCCGCGCTCAACGCCTGGATGAAGGGCTATGCCGCCCGCACCGGCGCGACCTATGCCGATTACTGGAGCGCGCTGCACGACGGCCAGGCGCTGAAGGCCGCCTGGACCTATGACGGCGTTCATCCCAACGCGGCCGGCTATGCGGTGATGGCGCCGGTGGCGGAGACGGCGATCCGCACGGCGATGGCAAAGCCGGCCCCGCGGGGAATCGCGCAGTGATCGCGCTGTTCGCCCTCGCCCTTGCCACCGCCGCCGCGTCCGCCGGCCCGGTCGTGCGCACCGCCGACGGCCCGGTCCGCGGCGAGGCAGCCGGCACCGGCGGCGTGTTCCGCGGCATCCCCTTCGCAGCGCCGCCCGTCGGCGCCCGGCGCTGGCAACCGCCGCAGCGGCCCCGCCCCTGGACGACGCCGCGCGCGACGGTCGCCGACCATGCCACCTGCCCGCAGGTGTCGTTCGGCTGGAACGCGACGTCGGCGGATGCCAGCGACGAGGACTGCCTGTTCCTCGACGTGCGCACGCCCGATCTGCGCCCGACGGCGAAGCTGCCCGTGCTGTTCTGGATCCACGGCGGCAGCAACCGCGCCGGCGGTGGCGGCGGCACGGTGGAATCGCGGATCGCCGACAAGGGGCTGGTGGTCGTCAGCGTCCAGTACCGGCTGGGCGCGCTCGGCTTCCTCTCGCACCCCGCGCTCAGCCGCGAACAGGGCGGGCACAGCGGCAATTACGGGCTGATGGACCAGCAGGCGGCGCTCGAATGGGTGAAGCGCAACATCGCCCGCTTCGGCGGCGATCCCGCCCGCGTCACCATCGCCGGCGAGTCGGCCGGCGCGATGGACGTCGGGCTGCACATGCTCCTGCCAGGCTCGCGCGGGCTGTTCGCGCAGGCGATCGCGGAGAGTGGCACGGCGGGCTTCGGCACCCCGCCGCGCAGCCTGGCGACGAACGAGCGGCTGGGCACGCTGATCGCCGGTCGCGCCGGCCTGTCGGGCGACGCGACGACGGCGCAGCTGCGGGCGCTGTCGTGGCGGCAGGTGCTGGCGGCCGACAGGGACGCGCCCGTCCCCGGCCTGGACGACGACGGCTTCATCTGGCTGCAGGCGATCGTCGACGGCCGCGTCCTGACCGACACGCCGGCGCGTCTGCTGGCCAGCGGCCGGATCAACCCGGCACCGCTGGTGATCGGCATCAACGCCAAAGAGCTGACGCTGCACGGCGGCGCCGACGCCGCGGTGCCGACACTGCGCCGCGAATTCGGTGCCAATGCCGAGCGCGCGCTTCGCCTCTACGGCCTGCAGCCCGGCGGCACGCCCGTGTCCGATCCGCGACTGGGCGACGTGACGATGCAACTCGCCAACGACCTGACGTTCCGCTGCCCGACGGTCGCGGTGTCGAACGCGCTGACGGCGCTGGGCGGCAAGGTGTGGCAATATCAGTTCGACTATGCGCCGCCCGGCGGCAGCGTGAGCCACGCCAGCGAGGTCGGGTATCTGTTCAACGAGCCGCAGCCGGGGCAGCCGCCGCTCCAGGCCTATTGGACCAATTTCGTCCGCTTCGGGACGCCGAACGGGCCGGGCCTCGTCACCTGGCCCGCCTACGACCGGCAGGGCCGCGCCTATATGGCGTTCGATCAGGACGGCCCGGTCGCGAAGGCGGGTCTGCGCCGCGCGATCTGCGACCTGCGCACCTCGCCCTGATGAGAGCCGATCGCCGTGGCGATCGGCATACCGTCAGCCGGCTTTACTAAGGAAAATTGAAATATTTCTCCACTTCGGCCGGTGACGATCCAACCGACGCGGGCTAGGGTCGCCCCGTAAAAGAGGAGGACGGATGAAGATCACTTTCGGCAGCAAGTCCGGCCGACGGATCGATCCTTCCACGACGGAAAGCCGGGACGCCCGGCTGTCGCGCAGTCTGTCGGGCACCAACCTGGAACGCGCCGGCGATTACAACCTGCGCACCGTGCTCCAGGCGATCCGGCTGGGCGGCGACACGACGCGGGTCGCGATCGCCCACCAGACGGGGCTGACCGCGCCGACGATCGCGAACATCACCGGGCGGCTGATCGAGATGGACCTGGTCCGCAACGCCGGCCGCATCCAGGGCGGGCGGGGCCAGCCCGCGCTGCGGTTGCAGATCAACCCCGACGGCGCATTCGGCATCGGGCTGAACATCGATCGCGATCACCTGACGCTGGTGACGCTCGACCTCGCCGGCCAGGTCCGCAGCCGCATCACCCGCGAGGTCGCCTATGCCCTGCCGGACGACGTCGTCGCCTTCGTGGTCGAGGCGATCGATCCGTTGATCGCGGAGGGCGGGATCGACCGGGCGCGGGTGCTGGGCGTCGGCGTCGCGATCCCCGACGACCTCGGCCGCATCGCCCTGCCCAACCGTCCGGCGACGTACGATCGCTGGAGCCAGGTCGACCTGACCGACATGCTGTCGGTGCTGCCGTGGCCGATCCATTGCGACAACGACGCCGCCGCCGCCGCGCTGGGAGAGGCGGAATATGGCACGGCGTTCGACAATCCGAGCTTCTTCTATCTGCTCATCAGCGCCGGTCTGGGCGGCGGACCGGTGATCGACCGCTCCTATCACCGCGGCGCCAACGGTCGCAGCGGCGAGATCGGCCTGATGCCCGACCTGACCGGCCCGCCGGGCGCGACGATCCAGGATACGGTGTCGTTGTCGGCGCTGCTCGCCCGGATCGAGGCGGCGGGGTTCGCGCGCCCCGGCATCGACGAACTGGCCGGCCCGGCGCCGGCATTCGCAGCGGTGATCGATGCGTGGATCGCCGATGCCGTCCGCTCGCTCTTCGCGCCGCTGGTCGCCATCAACTGTCTGCTCGATCCCGATGCCATCCTGATCGGCGGACGCCTGCCGATGGCGTTGATCGAGCGACTGGCGGCGGGGTTAAGCGAGGCGCTGGAAGCGGTGCCGCAGCCGTCGCGCGCGGCGATCATGCCCGCGGTGATGGCGCGGGACGCCCCGGCGATCGGCGCCGCGATCCTGCCGTTCCTCGATCACGTCCTTCCCTCCGATTCGATCCTGATCCAGAGCGGACGACGGTGATCGTCAGGGCCGGGCTGGCGATGGCCGCTGCCGCCGCGCTCGTCGCGGCCGGCGACGAACCGCCGGCCAGCAGCATCTTGGTCGACCAGATCGGCTATGAAACCGACGGTCCGAAGCACGCGATCGTCGTTGCCGCCGACGACGCCCCGCAACGCTGGACGCTGATCGATGCCACCGGCGCGGTCGTCGCCAGCGGCGACACCGTTCCCGCCGGTCTCGATCCCTCGTCGGGCAAGACGGTGCAGCAGATCACGTTCGACGGCGTGCATCGCCGCGGCACGGACTATCGGCTGACGATCGGCACCCGGCGCAGCGCGCCCTTTGCCATCGCCGACCGCCCCTTCGCCGCCGCCGCGTCGGCGGCGTTGAACTTCTTCTATCAACAGCGCAGCGGCCAGCCGATCGAGGCCCGCTTCGTCTCCCGCCCCGATCTGGCGCGTCCCGCCGGTCATCCTCGCGACGTCGCGACCTGCTTTGCCGGGCACGACCCGCGCGGCGTCCGCTGGCCGGGGTGCGACTATCGCCTCGATGTCACCGGCGGCTGGTACGATGCGGGCGACCACGGCAAATATGTCGTCAACGGCGGTATCGCGACATGGACGCTGCTCGATATCGGCGAGCGGCTGGCATCCCGGGCAAGCGCCGCCACGCTTGAGGACGCACGGGTGCCAGGGGTCGCCCCCGGCGCGGGGATCAACACGCTGCTGGCGGAGGCGCGGGTCGAGGTGGAGTTCCTGCTGGCGATGCAGGTGCCCGACGGGCAGCGCCTGACCGTCGCCTTCCGCACCGACACCGGCCGGCCGGCCGGCGACTTCCGTACGATCGATGCCGGCGGGCTGGTGCATACCAAGGTCGCCGACGTCGCGTGGACCGGCATCCCGACCGCGCCCGCCGACGATCGGATGCGGCGCTTCCTGTATCCCCCCTCGACCGCGGCGACGCTCAACATGGTCGCGATCGCGGCCCAGGCGGCGCGCATCTGGCGTCATCGCGATCCCGCCTTCGCCGCGCGCGCCCTCGCCGCGGCGCAGCGGGGTTGGGCGGCAGCCCGGCGCGTGCCCGATCTGCGCGCCAGTTCCGATTTCACCGGCAGCGGCGGCTATGGCGATGCGCAGTCGGCGGACGAACGCTTCTGGGCGGCGGCCGCGCTGTTCGCGACGACCGGCGACCCGTCGCTCGGCGAAACCGTCGCCGCCTCATCCTTCCTGCGCGGCAACGGCGTCGATTTCGGCTGGGGCGATACCGCGCTGCCCGGGGTCATGACGCTCGCCATGCTGGACGATCCCCGCGCCGCGCCCATTGCCGCGCGTGCCCGGGCCCGGATCGTCGTCGCCGCCGACCGCCTGCTTTCGGAACGACAGCGCAGCGGCTATCGATTGCCATATGCGGGGTCCCGTTTCGAGTGGGGGTCCAACGCGACGCTGCTCAACCGCGCGATGCTGCTCGGTGCGGCGTGGCAGATCACGCGCAGGCCGGCGTTCCGCGATGCGGTCGTCGACGTCGCCGATTATGTGTTCGGCCGCAACGCGCTCGACCGATCCTATGTCACCGGCTTCGGGGCGCGGACGGTACACCAACCGCATCACCGGTTCTGGGCGCATGCCGCCGATCCGCGCTATCCCGCGCCGCCGCCGGGCGTCATCGTCGGCGGACCGAACAGCAGCGCCGGCGTCGACGATCCCGTGCTGAAGGGACGGTGCGTCGGGCAGACGTGCTGGCGCGACGACTGGCGCGCCTTCACGATGAACGAGGTCGCGATCAACTGGAACGCGCCGCTGGTCTGGGTCACCGCCTTCCTCGACGCGACGCGCGGTCAGGCGCGCCCGAGCGCCCGCATGAGGTAGTTGCGGATGCGCTCGCTGCGCCCCGGCGAGGGCGTATCGAGCACGCCCCGCACCGCCGGCGGCAGGTGACCGGCCGCGGACGCCGCATCCGGGCCGAACACATAATGGTCGAACCAGCCGCGCACCGCCTCGCGCTCGCCCGGCGGTAGGTCGCGCACCGCGAGCAGCGCATGGATCAGCGCGGCGAACGGCGACGCCGCCGCCTGCTGCCCCCACCAATAATTGACCAGCAGGTTGAGCGGCCCGCGCGCGGTCACGTCGTGCCACCACAGCGACGGCACGAAGATCGCATCGCCCGGCTCCAGCTCGGCGACCTGCATCGCCGCCTGTGCGGTGGCGAAGCGGGGATAGCGCGTCAGGTCCGGCGCCTCGAGATCGACCATGCTGGTCGGCTGGCCGGCGATCGTGTGATCGAGCGGCCCGACGTACAGGTTCGGCCCCTGATCGGGCGGGAACAGCACGAAGCGTCGCCGCCCCGCGACCACCGCAGCGATGTTGCTCGACACGTCGTAATGCGTCGCCACGCGGCTGGCGTTGCCGATCCACAGCCGCGGCACGGCGTCGGGCGTGGCCAGCGGCAGCGGGTTTGCCTCGACCCAGCCGGGGAAGGTGTCGGGCGCGGTCGCCGCGCCGGCATAGAGCGCGGGCGGCGCGGGATCGCCGGCCTGCGCAACGAGCTGGTCGAGCAGGATCGGCAGCATGATCTGCGCCCGGGTGAAATTGAACCCCGACAGGTCGGGGGTGTAGAAGAACCGCCCGCGCTCCTCCGGCGCGGCGACCATGACATTGGCCGGCCGGCCCCCGTCGAAACGACGGATATAGGCCGCCATCGCGGCGGCCCCCTCCAGCCCCGCCGCGACCGCGGGCCAGTGGCGGACGAGGCCGCGCAGCACCACCGGGCGATAGGCGGGCACGACCTCCGCCGCGAACCGCTCCGGCGTGACGTCGTGCCATTCCTCGACGCGCGCCGCGGTGGCGATGGCGCTGTTCATGACGAATTCCGTGCGGTCGATGGCATGGCGCACCCTAGCCCGGATGCACCGCATTGCCGATACAAAGAAGGGTGGGCGGCCCGACACGGCCACCCACCCTTCAGGGGAGGACACGCAGGGATCAGAACGTCAGACGCGTCGTGATCGAGAACTGGCGGTCGCTCTTGAAGAAGGAGCGCGGCGCGGTGAGCCCCTTCGAATCGAGCAGGAACACCGTCTTCGTGGTGGTATCGAGCAGGTTCTGCGCCTCGATGCCGATCTTGAAGTTCTTGTTGACCGTCAGGAACACCGATCCGTCGAGCTGCCCCGCCGACAGGGCGTAGACCGGCAGGAACGGGAAGCAGCAGTCGCGGTTGGTCAGCAGGAACTTCGAACGCCAGCTATAGGCGAAGCGCGTGTAGATCCCGCCCCTGTCGTAGAAGGCGGCGACGTTGAAATTGTACTTCGACAGGCCGGCGAGCGGCAGGTTGGAGTAGATCCCGCCGACATCGAGCGGCGGACGCGAACCGTCGCCTGCCGCGTTGGCGGGCACGCCGTTCGGGATCTTGCTCGGCTGAACGAAGGTGAACGTCGCCTGCGTTCCCAGACCCGACAGAATGCCCGGCAGGAAGTCGTAGGTCTGCTGATAGCTCAGTTCCGCACCCTTGACCTTGCCATGCCCCGGTGCGTTTGCCGGACCGTTGACGGTGACGTTGAACGTCTGGCCGTTGTTGGTGAAGTTCTGCTGATAACCGTAGTTATCGATGATGATGTTGGTCAGGTCCTTGTAGAAGACCGCACCGGTCAGCGACCCCACCTTGGCGAAATACCATTCCGCGGTCAGATCGAACTGCTTCGCCTCGATCGGACGCAGATACGGGTTACGCGCCGATGCCTCGAAGGTGTAATTGCCTGCAGTGGCCGAACCCGAGGGGTTCACGCCGATGAAGTTGCGGAGATCGCCGAAGTTCGGCCGCGAGATCGCCTTCGATGCCGCGAAACGGAACAGCAGCTTGTCGGTCGCCTGCAGCTTCACGTTCAGGCTCGGCAGCCAGTTGCCGAACTTCTGCGTCGCGACGTCGGCGCGAGTGCCGGCAGTCCCGCCCGGTACGAAGTTCGAGAACGCCGAAATCGCCGCCTGCTGCGCCGGGGTCAGCGTGCAAAGCACCGGGATGGTGCCGCCGGACGGATTGGCGATGCGAAAGGCGCAGAAGGTCGCGAGGTTGGTGTAGCGCGGCGGGTTCTGCGTGTCCGGCGTGAACACGCTGTTCACCGACGGGAAGGTCAGCTGGCCGAAGGATTCGTCCTTGGTGCGGACGTAACGGACGCCGATATTGCCCGACAGGCTCATGCCGTTGCCGAAATCCTCGACGCCGAAATCGGCGCGCGCATAGGCGCTCCACGTCGTTTCGGTGTTGCGATAGGAGGGCAGCACACCGCGATCCTCGAGCGGCGTGTAATTGCCGCCGCCTGCCTTGGTGACGGTGCGCAGCAGCGCGGTCAGCGCGTCGTGATCGCGCATGATGTTGTCGGGGATGTAATAGGTGCTCGGTGGCTGCACCGCCTGGTTGCGATAGAAGTCGCTATACGCGAACAGCGACGCCTGATCCGCCGGCAACGCGTTGAAGCCGACGGGGCCGCCACCGGTCCAGGTGTCCGACACCGCGCCCCAGTTGTTGTAATCGTTGGTGCGGACCGTCTGGTCGCGCTTGGCATAACGTCCGCCGACACGCACCTTGCGCAGGAAGCTGTCCTCGCTGACGTCGTACTGGACGTCGCCGCGGAAAGCGTATTCGTCGCCGTCGTTATCCTGGACGTTGTTGAAGGCGTCGCGGAAATAGGTCGACGCCTTGTTGCCGAAATATTCGGCGGTGTTGCGGCCGTCCGGACGCAGCGTGATCTGCGGCGTCTTGCCACGCAGATCGATGTCGACGCCCGAATAGGTCGCCATGTCGACGATGTCGTCGCGCCCTTCCGACTTCGACTTCACATATTGACCGTCGAGATTGATGTGGAGGTTGGCGACCGGCTCGATCTTCGCGTTGAGCGAGAAGTCCTGCGTCGTCGCCTTCTGATAGAAACGACGGTTCGAGAAGGTCGTGAAGATGCCGTTGGGCGCAAACTGGTTCAGCTGGCCGTAAACGCCGTTCGGACCGTTGCCGAACACCGCGCCCGTGCGCTTGACGATCGATCCGCTGGTGAAGACGCCGTTGGCATCATAGGTGTTGGTCGTGCCGGCGCGCGGGAAGGTGGTGGTGACGTCGCCGTAATAGACGTTCGGCTCGATCGTCTTTTCGAGCCAGTCCTGCGTGCCTTCGGTACGCAGATATTGCGCGGTCAGCAGGAAGGTCTTTGCGGCATTCTCGAACTGCGCCGCGGCCGAAACGCCGACGCGCTTGCGATCGAAGCTCTGCGTGCGCGAACCGCCGCCGACCGGCGTATAGACCGGACCGGCACCATTGGGCACCGGATAGGTGTCGAACAGCGGCGAGGCATAGCTGGTGCCCGCATTGATCGTGCGCCCCTCGCCCGCGTCCTGCACGCCGTTGCCGTTGCGGTCGTCATTGTAGCGCGGCAGCATCGAGGCGAGGAAGACCGAGTCCGAGCGGCTGTACTGCTGCGAATAGCTGGCGCTGGCGAGGATGCCGAAGCGGCTGCCGCCCGCGGTGTCCCACTGCTGGCTGTAGAGGCCGACGACCGACGGCGCGCCGCGCTGCTCCAGGTCGCCCCAGTTCATGCTGCCTGACAGATAGACCAGGCGCTGGTCCTGATCGAACGGCTTGCGGGTGTTGATGTTGACCGTGCCGGAAATGCCGCCCTCGATCAGGTCGGCCGTCAGGTTCTTGAACACCTCGACCGAGCCGATCAGCTCGCTGGGCACGTCGTTGAAGCCGATCTCGCGACCGCCGGACACGGCGAAGGTGTCGCGGCCGTTGAACTCGCCGCGCACGTAGCTGAGGCCGCGGATGACCACGCCCGAACCCTCGACCGAGAAGTGCTGCGAATCATTGGGCGCGGCAAAGCGGCTGATCGCCACGCCGGGCACGCGCTGCAGCGCCTCGTTGACCGAACGGTCGGGCAGCGCGCCGATGTCCTGCGCCGTGATCGCGTCGACGACGGTGTCGCTGTTCTTCTTGATATTCTGTGCGGTCGCCAGGCTCTGGCGCACGCCGGTGACGACGATTTCGTCGCGGCCGGTGTCAGGCGGCGTCGTCGCTGCGTCCTGCGACGCACCGGACGTACCGGTCGTGGCCGCGGCCTGATCGTTCGCGGTCGGCGCGGTGCCGGCGTCGACGGCGGGCGTGCCCGACGTGGTGCCCTGCGAGCCCTCGGCGACGCCCTTGGTCGGCGTGGCGCCGTCCTGCGCCGACGCCGGCGCGGCGGCGCACAGCACCGCCAGCACGGAGACGCCGATGCTGAGATCGGACAGCCGGAGCCGCCGGGCGGCGCGGCCCGTTACCCTGTTTGCACGAACGGTCATGTTTCCCCTTCCAGTCCCCATCCCAAACCGCCTTCCGGTTCCGGCCGGAAGATCTGGTGGCAACGGCGCGTCCGTTGTGGATCACACCGCACGAGCGTCGTTATTACAGGCATGACAGCGGCTTCAAGTGAATTATCGAAACTTGATATAAATAATCGGGGCAGTATGCATTTGAGCAACAGGTATGGCCGACGCGGATACAGGTCGGCATGCCGAACCTAAATGGGGAGAGGCCCGTGCTCGCAGAGCGAAAGACGAGGGTCGTCGTGGTCGGCGGCGGCACGGCGGGCTGGATGACCGCCGCGTCGCTGGCCTCGCTCATCCCGCGCGCGGCCAGCATCCATCTGATCGAGAGCGCCGAAATCGGGATCGTCGGTGTCGGCGAGGCGACGCTGCCCCATCTGCGCGCGTTCATCACGCGGCTGGGCATCGACGAGGCGTCGTTCATGGCGCAGACCCATGCGACCTTCAAACTGGGCATCGAGTTTCGCGACTTCGGCGCGATCGGCGACCGCTACATTCACCCCTTCGGTACGTACGGCCAGTCACTCGCCGGAGTCGGATTCCACCATTACTGGCTGCGCCGTCACGCCGCGGGCGAGGCGGCGCCGATCGGTGACTATTCGATGGGCGTCGCCGCCGCCGAGGCGCGGCGCTTCGCCCGGCCCAACCCCGGCTCCGACGAACTCGGCGACGGATTCGGCTATGCCTACCAGTTCGACGCGACCCGCTTCGCGCCCTTCATGCGCGCCCATGCCGAGGCGCGCGGGGCCATGCGGACCGAGGGCATGGTGGTCGACGTCGAGCGCGACGCCCGGAGCGGCGACGTGGTCGCCGTCCTGCTCGCCGACGGGACACGGATCGAGGGCGACCTGTTCGTCGACTGCTCCGGCTTTCGCGCGCTGCTGATCGGCCGGACGATGGACGAGGCCTGGGAGGATTGGTCCCACTGGCTGCCGTGCGACCGTGCCGTCGCCGCACCCTGCGCCTCGCCGCCGGGTCCGATCGAACCGTTCACGCGCGCCACCGCCATGCCGGCCGGCTGGCGCTGGCGCATCCCCCTCACCCACCGGGTCGGCAACGGCTATGTCTATTCCAGCGCGCACCTGTCGGACGACGCCGCCGCCGATGCGCTGGTCGGCGCGCTCGAATCGCCGCCGCTCGCCGAACCGCGGCTGCTCCGCTTCGCGGCGGGCCGGCGACGGCGCAGCTGGGTCGGCAACGTCGTGTCGGTGGGCCTCGCTTCCGGTTTCCTCGAACCGCTCGAATCGACCAGCATCTATCTGGCGCAGATGGCGATTACGCAGTTGATCGAGCATTTCCCCGACCGGCAGGCCACCGACGCCGACCGCGACGGTTTCAACGCGACGGTCGACGCCGAATACGATCGCATCCGCGACTTCCTGATCCTCCACTATCATGCGACGACGCGTGACAATTCGCCGTTCTGGGATCATGTGCGGACGATGACGATCCCGGATACGCTGGCCGAGAAGATCGCCCTGTGGCGACAGACCGGACAGGTGTCGCGCTACAGCCACGGGCTGTTCCTCGAACCCAGCTGGATCGCGGTCTACCTGGGCCAGGGCATCGTTCCGACCGGCTGGGACCCGCGCGCCGACCTGCCCGAGGCGGCGGCGCTCGATCGCGCGCTGGCGGGGCTGCGCACCGGCATCGCCGCCGCGACCGCGGCCATGCCCGATCACAAGGCATATCTGGCCAGCGCAGCATGAACCGACGCGCGGGTCTGGACCGGATCGTCGTGGTCGGCGGCGGGATCACCGGCCTATGCGCGGCGATCGCGTTTCGCCGCGCGCTGCCGCGCACCGCGGTGTCTCTGATCGCGCCGCCCGCCGATCCCGCCGCGCTGGCCGACCGGCTGCCCGCCGTCGATCAACGCGGGCTGGCGCTGCTCGCCCGGATCGGCATCGGTGAGGAGGCGCTGGTTGCCGCCGGCGCCGCCACGCACCGGGTCGGACAGACCTTCGCCTGGGGCGACGCAGCCTTCACCATCGGCGAAGGCGACGGCGTGGCGATGCTCGCCGGCACGGCGCTGCACCAGCTGTGGCATGCGCACGGCGACGGCGCGTTCGACGATGTCGTGCCCGGCGCCGCGCTGGCGAAGGCGGAGCGGTTCGTCCATCCCGACGATAGGCCGGACTCGCTGTTGTCGCACGTCGATTATGCCCTGAGGCTCGATCCCGATCGCGCCTCGTCCTGGCTGCGCCACACCGCCGAGCGTGCCGGCATCGTCGTCAGCCCCGCCGCACGCGTGTCGCCGGAATGGCGTGACGGCCGCTGCGCGGCGCTCGTCGTCGATGGTACGCGGGTCGAGGCGGATCTGTTCATCGATGCGAGCGGACCGCGCGCGCTGCTCGCATCCGACCGGACGGCGTGGATCGACTGGAGTGCGACGCTGCCGATCGATCGCCTGCTGCTCGGCACCGTGCCGTCCGCCCCCTCGCCCTGCGACCGCTACGACGCGACCGACGATGGCTGGACGGCGCGATGGCCGCTGCTCGATCGGACGCTGGTCGGGACGGCCTTCGCCGCGGACGCGGCCAGCGATGCGCGCGCGAAGCGGCTGGCGCCCGCGAGGACCGAGCGCATCGACATCCGCCCCCGCCGCCAGGTCGCGCCCTTCGCCGGCAACGTGCTGGCGCTGGGCGATGCCGCCGCCGCGGTCGGCCCGCTCGGCTGGCTGGGCCTGCCGCTCGCCCTGGCGCAGCTGGACATCGCGCTCCACCTGATGCCTGCGCGGGGCGACGGCCCGTTGCTGGCGTCGGAGTATAACCGACGCGCCACCCTCGCGGCGGATCATATCCATGCCTATGCCGCGGCCTTCTATCTCGCGAAGCCGCTGCGGCGGGGNNGGGGCGCGTTCTGGCGGTCGATGCGTGACCGCACCGCACCGCCGGAACTGGCGAGCGCGCTGGTCCAGTTCGGCCGGCGCGGATCGCTGCCGCCGATCGAGGAGGCGATGGTGCCGCGCGGCCTGTGGCAGCAGACGCTGATCGGCCTCGGCGTCCGTCCCCAGATCGCCGACCCGGTCGCGGGCTCGGTATCCGCGGTCAGCGCCGTGGCCGCGCTGAGCCAGCTGCGGCGCGCGGTCGCGGCCCTCCCGGCGACGCTGCCGCGCTATCCCGATTACCTGGCCGGCATGATGAAGGCGGTGGCATGAGCGGTGAACCGATCGAGAGCGTCGTGATCGTCGGCGGCGGGACGGCGGGCTGGATGGCCGCCGCCGCCGCCGCCCGTTTCNNGATCGGCACCGTCGGCGTCGGCGAGGCGACGATCCCGCCGATCCGCGGCTTCAACGCGCGCCTCGGTATCGACGAGGCCGATTTCTTGCGCGCGACCGGCGGCACCCCCAAGCTGGGCATCGAGTTCGTCGGCTGGACCGATGGCAAGGACCGCTATTTCCACCCCTTCGGTACGCACGGCCGCGATATCGAAGGGCTGAACTTCCACCAGCTCTGGCTCAAGCTCCGCGGCCGCGAGGGGATCGGCCCGATCGACGATTACGCGATGTCGGCGGTGGCGGCACGGCACGGCCGCTTCGCGCATCCTTCGCCCGATCCGCGGTCGCCGCTGTCGGGGCTGGAATATGCCTATCACTTCGATGCCTCGCTTTATGCGGCGTTGCTGCGCCGCCATGCCGAGACGCAGGGCGCGGTACGGATCGAGGGCCGGATCGTCGGCGTCGAGCGCGACGCGCGGGGCCATGTCGCGGCGGTCAGGCTCGACGACGATCGCCGCATCGCCGGCGACCTCTTCATCGACTGTTCCGGCTTTCGCAGTCTGTTGCTCGGCGAGACGATGGGCGTGGGGTTCGACGACTGGTCTCACTGGCTGCCCTGCGACCGGGCGATCGCGGTGCCGACCGCACGGACCGAGCCGTTGCTGCCCTACACCCGGTCGACCGCGCATCGCGCCGGCTGGCAATGGCGAATCCCGCTTCAGCACCGGACCGGCAACGGCCATGTCTACGCCAGCGCCTTCGTCGACGACGACGAGGCCGAGCGCGTGCTGATGGCCCATCTCGACGCCGCGCCGAGCGGGGAGCCGCGGCGGCTGTCGTTCAAGGCGGGATGCCGGACGCGGTTGTGGGAGGGCAACGTGGTCGCGCTCGGGCTTGCCGGCGGCTTCCTCGAACCGCTCGAATCGACCAGCATCCACCTGATCCAGGCGGGTATCTCGAAGCTGTTCGGGCTGTTCCCCGACCGCCGCTTCACCGATGTCGAGCGCGACGAATACAATCGGCTGATGCGCGATCAATATGCGGCGATCCGCGACTTCATCATCCTTCATTACGCCGCGACCCGCCGCGACGACACGCCCTTCTGGAACCATGTCCGCACGATGCCGCTGCCGGACACGCTCCGCCGCAAGATCGCGCTGTTCCGGGAAAAGGGTCGCATCTTCCGCTACGACGACGAACTGTTCGCCATCCCCAGCTGGGTCGCGGTGATGCTGGGCCAGGGCATCGTGCCCGACGGCTATGATCCGGTCGTCGACGCGCTCGACGAAGACCGGATCACCGGCGCGCTCCACCAGATGCGCGCAGCCAATGCCGCGATGGCGCAGCAGATGCCAAGGGTCGGCTGACCGCCGCCTCAGCGCATCGCCGCGACGGCCGCCGCATGCCGCGATATCAGCCGGACGGTGGACCGATCGCTGTTGAACACCCCGTACCAGCCCTGCGGCTCATGCGGCGGATCGCCCAGATACTGCAGATCGCCCGGCTTGAACCGCGCATCCGCATGCTCCGCCCGCCCCTCCCCGTTCCACGCCCAGAAATTGGTGCCGGCGATCGGCCCGCCCGAGGCCATGTCGCGCTCCGCGGCGGCATAGATCAGGCCGTAGAAACGATCGCGATAGGTGGTCGCCGCCGCCGGATCGTTGCTGCCGCCATCGCGCGGGAAACCGAACTCCTCGACGACGAGCGGCTTGTTGAGCCGGCGTGCGAAGCCGACGTGCTGTTGCAGATAGTCCGCGCTCAGCGTTTCGCCGCGCGCAAAGGTGCGCGGCAGGTCGGCCTGCTCGACCCAACCCCAGTTGTTGGGCCAGATGTGCGCGGTCAGATAGTCGATCTCGGCGATGCCATGCTCGGCAAGCACGATGTCGCCCTGCTCCAGCGCGCCCTTCAGCCCCTCCGATCCCGTCGAGATCAGGTGATGCGGATCGAGCGAGCGGATCAACTGCGCGGTCCTGCCGACCCAGGCGTAGAAGGTCGGCAGGTCGGCATGCGCCATGTCCCCCGCCGGTCGCGGTTCGTTGGCGAGTTGCCACGCCATGATCGCAGGGTCTTGGGCGTAGGGCTTGCCCGTCACGCCGTTGGTCCGGGTGACGATCGCGCGGACGTAATCATGGTAGAGGCCGACCGCCTTGTCGTTGCCGTAGAAGGCGGCATTGGCGTTGGCGAAGGCGGGCCAGGGGTGCGCGGGATCGTTCGCATCGATATAATGCCCGCCGTTGACGTACCATAGATAGGTCATCATCCCGCCCGACCATTCCCAGAAGTTGGTCAGGTACAAGGTCGCGCGCATGTCGCGACGGCCGATCTCGGCAAGCGCATAGTCGAGCCCGCCGAGCAGCGCCTGGTTATAGTCCGGCCCCGGGCCCCGGAAACCGGGCTTGATCGCATTGCGCAACGGCCCCTCCTCCCCCGACGCCAGGATGCGCAGGTTGGTGACGCCCATCGCCTTCAGCGCATCGAGTTCGCGCCGCAGCCGCGCACGGTTGCCGAACGGAGCATCGGCACCGAGAAAGGCGGCGTACCAGATGTTCGCTCCGACGAAGCGATACGGGCGCCCGCCCGCCATCAGCCGCATCCCCTCGCGCGTGACGAAGGGCGTGCGCGCCGGGGCCGCGGCATGAAGCCCCGCGAACGCCGTGGTGCCCGCTATCAGCGCCGAGGATCCCAGCAGCGTGCGTCGATCGATCGTCATGTCTTCGTCCTCATGTGAATAGGCGGCAGCGACATCATCGCCGCCGCGCGATCTCGTCCAGGGTCAGATAGCGCTCTGCCCGATAGGCGGCACGCAGCGTGTCCGGCCGGTTCTGCACGGCCTCGGTCAGCCAGCGCGTATGCCACGTCATGAACCACAGCCAGTCGGCGTCGGGACCGAGCAGCGCCGGGTCGGGGATCGGCCCGTTCTCGTGCAGGCAGATCGGCACGGTCTCGCCGACGATGCGCTTCACCGCGGCGAACATCGGCGCCAGATTGCCGTGGTCGCTTGCGTAGATGTCCGCCCCCGCGACGTCGACCATCGACCGGCCCGGATAATAGCGGGGGTCGACGTTCTGCCCGGCCCAGCCCAGCACCCAGATCAGGTTGGTCAGCCGATGCCTGTCGCCGAAGCGCGTGAACATCGTCGACCACAATCGCCGGAACGCATCCGGCCCGTGCTTGCCCCACCAGAACCAGTCGCCGCTGAATTCGTGGAAAGGCCGCCACAGTACCGGAACGCCGCGATCGCGCAGCCAGCGCAGCTCGCCGGCGACCGCATCCATCTGCTCCAGCATCGCGCGGTTCTCGACCGTCCCCGCGCGAAGCGCCGCCACGACGTCGAAGTCCTTTTTGGAATTCTCGTAGCCGGTGCCGGTCGTCGGGGCGCCCCAATGCCAGCACAGGGTCACGATACCCCCGCGCCGATGCCACGCCAGGGCGCGCTCCCGCACGCCGCCCCAGTCCGCCGGGTCGATGTAATCGAGGCCGAGCAGCGCCGGCTGGCGACCGGTAACCCGCGCGATATACGCGAGTTCGTCGCGTGGCAGGCCGGGGTTCTCCTGCTGGCCGGTCAGCGTGCGCTTGCCATATTGCGACCATAGCCAGGCATAGAGCGCGCGGGCCCCCGCATCGGCAGCGGGCGTCGCCAAGGCGACACCATGCCCGGCGGACGCCGTTGCGGAGAGCAACGTGCAGGCAACGGCGGACAAGAGCGTATTGCGGCGCGTCCACATCGGCCCACCGGCCCCGCCGCCAGTCGACCCGTCGGTCGTCACGGCGCACCCATCCATCCTGCCGCAAACGGTCTCGTCGCCGCCCATCGATCCACATCCTCGTTTCCCGACGGCAGGGTGGCAGGCAGAACGATAAAAGAAAATCATTTTCTGTTCGTGTCGTTGCCGACGCACAACGACGGGATCGGCTTTTGCGAACGAACCGCGCCACGGGCGCGCTCCCGCCTGACCGAGCAGACGCCCCTGGCATCGAACCGCCCCGGCTTTCGTTCGCGGATACAGATCTACCAGGCACTGGGTATTTTGGCACGATATGGGCCTGCGCGGTGCGGTGGTAGCAGTTGGTGCCATGACCGATCCTGCCCCGTCCCAATCGACACCACGAACCGACGCCGAAGAGCGAGACTATCTTCTCAAGCGTGCAGACGATCATCGCCGGCTGGCCGCGGAGAGTTCGGACCCGACGTCGCGATCGCTCCATTTGCGCTTCGAGCAACTCTATTGGGATCGAGCGCGCGGCAACAGCGATGGTATTTTACAACCAAGCGCACCGGCAAAAATACCAGGAACGCGACATCCTATCGACGGTTGAAACGCTCGAACCGGCCGCAACGCAGCGATCCCGGCCGAGGGAACAGCGCATGAAGACATTGGTGATGGCGTGCATGGGTGCACTGACGCTGACCGCGTGCGCTGCGCCCGCAACCCGTATCTCGACGGGTCTTCAGCGCTACGGGCTCGATCAGCAACGTGCGGACTGCGTCGGCACCCGGCTGCAATCGGACCTGTCGCTCGGCCAGCTTCAGACGCTGGGCCGTGCCGCCGCGGCCTATCGCCGGGGCGACGCCACGCCCGGTGTGCTGACGGTCGGCGACCTCCTGCGGGTCGCGGGAGAGCTGAAGGATCCCGCCATCGTATTGGCCGTCGGCAAGGCCGCCGCAGGCTGCGGCGTCGCGCCGTAACGATAGGCCGCGTCTTCATTCTACTCTTCATTTTACCAGGAATCGATCATGAACAAGGACGAGTTTCAGGGCGGCGCCCGCTATGTGGGCGGCAAGGTCGAGAAGGCGGTCGGCGATGCCGTCGACAGCCGCGACTGGAAGGTCGACGGCGTGGTCGATCAGGTCGCAGGCGGCGCGCAGCATAGCTACGGCCGTGCCAGGTCGATCGTCGGAGACGCGATCGACAGCGCCCCCGAACTGGCCGAGGAAGCGCGTGAGCGTCTGAAGGCGGCCGGCGAGCGGGTTGCCGACGGTGCGCAGAAGGGGGGCAAGATCGCGGCCCAGACCGTGCAGGATCAGCCCGTAATCTGGGCCCTTGCCGCGGCAATGGTCGGCTATGGCCTTGCCTGGCTCGTCCACGGTCGCCGCGACTGATCCGTCATGGCCGAGGCTTCGTTCAAATCCCTGCGCGAGACCGCAGATCTGCGCCACCTGCGCCAGATCATCGTCGGTCTCGACGAGGGCGTGATCCTGATCGATCCCGACCAGAGCCTGCTCTGGGCGAACGACGCCGCTTTGGCCATGCACGGCGTGCAGGACATTGCCGATCTCGGCGCGACGGTGGACGAGTATCGTTCACGGTTTCAGCTGCGCTACCGCAACAATCACCGTCTCGAGGCCGACGATTATCCCATTGAACGCGTGGTCGCCGGCGACGCCTTTTCCGAAGTCGTGGTCGAAGTGACCGTCGCGGGCGAGGATGCACCGCGCTGGGTGCATCAGGTGCGCAGCCTCGTCCTCAACGATGCCGACGACGCCGAACCGGCCTGCCTTGTGCTCATCATGCAGGACGTGTCGGCGCGCTTCGAGGCGGAAGACCGCTTCGAGCAGTCGTTCAACGCGAACCCCGCGCCTGCGGTGATCTGCCGCCTGAGCGACCTGCGTTTCGTGAAGGTCAACCAGGGCTTCCTCGAGATGACCGGGCACGACCGCGATCAGGTGCTGGGCAGGACGGTGTACGACATCGACGTGCTGCGTGCCGCGGACCAGCGCGATCTGGCCAAGGAACGTCTCGCCGAGGGGCGGACCATCCCGCAGATGGAGGCCGAACTCGCCATGCCCGATGGCGGAACCAGGCTCGTCATCGTGGCAGGGCAGCCGATCGACATGGGCGACCAGCCCTGCATGCTGTTCACCTTCGCCGACCTCGAGCCACGCCGGAAGGCGGAAGGCGCGCTGCGGCATAGCGAGGAGCGGTTCACGCGCACTTTCCAGCTCGCGCCCGTGCCGATGGCGATCGGCGTGCGCGACGGCCATCTGCTGTGCGAAGTCAACGCCAGCTTCA
This sequence comes from Sphingomonas sp. UBA978, assembly GCF_002292295.1. Lineage (GTDB taxonomy): Bacteria > Pseudomonadota > Alphaproteobacteria > Sphingomonadales > Sphingomonadaceae > Sphingomonas. The sequence goes on along the minus strand of NZ_DBBS01000020.1, from coordinate 50,424 downwards.
CCGAGATGACCGGCTACGACGCGGCCGAGATCATCGATCGTCCGCTCGGCGAGATCGAGCTGTGGGAAAGCGACGCCAAACGTCGCGAGATCGAGGCGTCGATCGACGGCGGCCATGACCTTCGCGGCCACGAAGCGCGCGTCCAGGCCAAGGACGGCACCACGATCGACTGCATCGTCTCCACGGAAGCCATTCGGCTGGGTGACGACGCCTGCGTCCTGTGGGCGTTTCAGGACATCACGCAGCGCAAGGCGACCGAACTCGAACTGGTCGAGGCGATCGAGGCGGTGATGAAGGATACGAGCTGGTTCAGCCGCTCGATCATGGACAAGCTGGCTCGACTCCGCGCGCCCCAGCCCGACGTCGCGGGCCCCGGTCTCGATGACCTGACCGCACGCGAGCGCGACGTGCTGGCGCTGATCTGCCGCGGCTATGACGACAAGACGATCGCGCGGACGCTCGACGTGGCTGGCAATACCGTGCGCAACCATGTGGCGCGCATCTACGCCAAGATCGGCGTCAATCGTCGCATCGCCGCGGTCGCCTGGGCACGCGCGCGTGGCTTCGACGGCGAGGGCGTTCGACACGAGAAAACCGAACAGGAGACGGCAGCATGACGGCTCGACATAGCGGCCCGCAAAAGCCGACCGAGGACCGAACGAAGGCTGCCGCGACCCGCGAGGCCAAGGGGTCGGTGCAGGAGGCGATCGGCAAGCTGATCGGCGACGATGCCGTGCGCAGACGTGGCACGGCCGAGAAAGAGGCCGGCGCGGCCGATGCCTCCGACATTCCGGAATCATCGCGGCCCTGACCGCGGCGACACATTCGTTTCAACAGGAGATACTATGGCGACCCACGTAACCACCGGCCTCGCGCCGGTCGATGAAGCACGTCCCGGCAAGACCCCGACCCGCCTGTCATGGGGCGCGATCTTCGCCGGCGTCGTGATCGCCGTCGCGGTGCAGCTCGTCCTCGGCATTCTCGGCGCCGGGATCGGCCTGACGATGGTCGATCCGGTCGACGGCACGACGCCCGGAGCGACGGGGTTCGGCATCGGCGCCGGCATCTACTGGCTCATCACCACGATCCTGGCGTTGGGTGCGGGCGGCTATGCCGCGGCGCGGGTCGCCGGCGTCCACGAGCGGTTCGATGCGCTGATCCACGGTCTCGTCGTCTGGGGCGTCACCCTCATCCTGACCCTCTATCTCCTGACGTCGGCGGTCGGTGGCATCATCGGCGGTGCCTTCCGCACGGTCGGCGCGGTCGCCGGCGCGGCGGGGACGACGGTCGGTACGGCCGCACCCAAGGCGGCGTCGATCGCCGGCATCGACGAGGGCGACGTGCGCAGCGAGGCTGCGGCCTATCTGTCGGACGCGCCGAGCGATCCGGCGCAGATGACGCCGGAACAGGCGCAGACGGAAATCGCCAAGCAGCTCCCCGCGCTCGCGCGTGGCGGCAGCGACGGCCGGCAGGCCGAGGGCCGCATCGTCGATATCGTCGCAGCCCAGCGCAAGATCAGCCGTCCCGAGGCGCAGGCCCAGGTGACGCGGGCCAAGCAGCAGTTCGTCCGGACCAAGAACGACACGATCGCGACCGCCAAGTCGGCGACCGACAAGGCGGCCGGCGCGGCGGCCGGCACCTCGTTCGTCCTCGTGCTGGCCTTGCTGATCGGCGCGGCGGCGTCCGGTTTCGGTGCAACGGCGGCGACGCGCCGCCGGCTGCGCTGAGTGTCCGCGGCGGGTCCAGCGTACCGGACCCGCCGCATCGCGTTTCACCACGGAAGGAGAGTATCATGACGAAGACAATCGGCCTTGCGCTCGCGCTGACCAGCATGGTGTCGCTCGCGGCCTGCAATACGGTCAACGGCGCCGGCAAGGATATGAAATCGGCCGGATCGGCCGTCTCGGACGCATCCGGCCAGAACAAGAAGAAGTGACGGCGGCGGCGGGCCCCGTCCCGCCAAAGCCCGCCCGCATCGACCATCGCCGAGCGACTGGACGGCATGACGGGCGACCGTCGTGTCCATTGCGCTCTCGCGGTCGAGGCTGCCCTCGGCGAGATGGGCGCCAATCCGGTGATCTTCCCGACCGCGACGCCGGGAGCGCGCCGGTCGTTCGCCCCCGCCCGCGCAGATCCTCCGCAAGCCGAACCGAACCATACGGGATCGGCGCGGCGTTCCGCAGCATGGCGTTCCCGGCCTAGCGTCACCGCGTTACCGGGCAGGTTCGACAACAATTGATGACCGTCCGCCGGTGACGCCGCTGCTGCGGTCCCGTGATCGTCACGCTCACGCGTCGCACATGGCACGCGCCATCGCCTTCATCCTGCCGGCGCGAACCGGCGCGGATCGAGGAAACGGGGACGCTGCGGCGCATCGCCGACGCGCCGCGCGATCGTCGTGATGATCGCACCGTACCGCGCGGCCTGCGCCCAGGCGATCGGCTGCGCAATGTCGTCGGAGGGCCGGTGATAACGATGCTCCAGAAAGGCATCGGTCGCGGCCGCGCCGGCACCCTGCCGCCCCGGCCACAGCATCACCGCCGCGACGCCCCGGCGTGCGAAGCTCATCTGGTCGGACCGCGCGAAAAACGCCTGGCCCGGTTCGGGATCGGGCGATAGCGCCACCCCGGCATGCTCCAGCACCGCGCGCACCGGTTCGCCCAGCGTCGACAGGTCGCTCCCGAACGCGATCATGTCGGCGAAGCGATAGGTCAGGATCGGCATGTCGACGTTGATGTCGGCGACGATCCGGCCCACCCCGCGCGGCGGATGAGCGGCGAAATAATCCGACCCCAGCAGACCCGCTTCCTCGCCGGTCAGGGCGACGAACAACACCGAACGGCGCGGATGCGCCCGCGCCAGGTTGCGCGCCGCCTCCAGCATCACCGCAACGCCGATCGCGTTGTCGAGCGCGCCGTTGTTGATCCGGTCCCCCGGCCCCGCGGATACGCCGATATGGTCGAGATGCGCCGACAGGACCAGCGTCTCGCCCGCCAGATGCGGATCGCGGCCGGGCAGGAACGCGACGACGTTGCGGCTCGGCGCCGGTTCGATCCGCGTCTCGCTCGCGATCGTCAGCACCGCTCCGGCGAGGGTCGCACCGCGCCGCCGCTGCCAATCCTCGCCGAACAGGACGGCCGCGCCCGCTTCGCTGATCGTCGCCAGCATCGGCGTGGCGGCCGGTCCGCCTCCGCTCTCGCCGTCGTTTGTCCGCCAGCCGAGCGCCGGATAGGCCGCGACCTTGCCCGCCGTCGCGAACGACGCATTGCCGGGATCGGCGACATGGATTCCGATCATACCGATCGCGCCGCGTGCCCGTGCGCTGCGCCGCTTGCGGGCGATATCCCACAAGATGGCGCGATCGACCGGATCGTCGATGCCCGCGCCGCCGAAGCGGACCGCGACGATCCGTCCGCGCACGTCCAGCCCGCGATAATCGTCGCGCCCCTTCGCATCGACGATACCGTCGCCGACGAAGACCACCGGCGCCGACACGCGCTGCCCCGGTGCGGTCGGATCGGCTTCGGGATAGATGTCCACGCCCGGTCGCAACGTCACGACCGGCCGCCCGGGCACCATGAAGGTCGCCGTCACCGGCCCGCCGACGCCATAGCGGACCAGCGGCACCGGCTGGAAGAAGCCGCTATCGCCGGCGGGGCGAAGCCCGGCCCCGGCGAAGGCGCGCGCCACATAGGCCGACGCCTGCGCATAGCCCGATCCGGCGGGATCGCGCCCCATCCGAGCATCCGCCGACAGCCAGGTGACATCGGCACGCAATCGCGACGCGGACGACGCGATCCCGACCCGCCGGGCGGGTGACGCGGTGCCGATCAGCAGCACGGCGGCGAGTGCTAGCACGGCCGCCCTCATCGTACGTCCTCCGCACGGATCGTCTCGACCGGCAGGCCGATCGACGCCAGTTGCGGCGCGACCCTGGCCGCGTCGCCGACGACGATCCAGATCGTCTTCGCGGGATCGAGCATGTGCGGCAACGCCGCCCGCAGTTGCGGCAGGGTGAAGGCGCGATAACGCGCGGCGATGGTCGCATAATAATCGTCGGGCCGGCGGTACAGGTCGTTGGAGAGCATGACCGACAGGACTTCCGAGCTTTCCTCGAACCGGCTGGCCAATTCGCGGGTGGCGCCGTTGATCGTCCGGTCGAACTCCGCCTGCGTCATCGGCCGGTCGCCGAGAAAGGCGGCGATGTCGCTGCGGATCGCGGCGATACTGTCCCCGGTCCGGTCCGCCTGCACCGATGCCGTCACCGAATAGGGAATGGCGTGCTCCACCCGGCGGAACCGGCCTGACGCGCCATAGGTCCAGTGCTTGTCCTCGCGCAGGTTCATATTGACGCGCGACAGGAAATTGCCGGCCAGCGCCTCGTTGGCGGTCGTTTCGGCGAGCAGATCGGTATCGTCGGGCGCGTTGGTGGGAATCCACCCCGTCACCAGCGACTGCGGTGCGCCCGGCCGGTCGATCAGGACGATGCGCGGCGATGCCGGTGCGAGCGGCGGCATCGCCTTGACGCCCGCGGGGCCGTCTGCGCGCCAGTCGCCAAAGGCCCGTTCCAGCGCATCGCGGATGTCGGCGAGCGACCGGTCGGAGACGACGAAGACGCGCAGCTTGTCGGGCCGTACCCAGGCGCGGTGGAACGCCATCAACTGGTCGCGCGTCGCCGCCGCGACCACTGCGGGGTCGGCGTTACCGGCACGCGCATAAGGCGATGCCGGGCCATAGACCAACGGATCGCCGACCCGTCCGGACAGGCCGAACGGTGTGGCCAGCACCGTCTTCAACCCGGCGATCTGCAAGGCACGCGCGCGCTCGATCTCTTCGGGGGCGAAGGCCGGCCGCCGTACCATGGCGGCGAACAGCGCGAGCGCGGGGGTCAGGTTGACGCTGGGCACGTTCATCATCGCGCGCGTCCGGTCCCGCGACCCTGCCGCCCCCGTCCGCATCCCCAGCCGGTCGCGCGCCGCGCCGAACGCCGCGGCGTCGAGCGTTCCGCTGGTCCGGCCGAGCACCGCCATCGCCAGGTCGTGGATACCGGCACCGTCCGCTGGATCGGCGACCTGACCGGCATCGAAATCCATCGTGACATAGGTGATCGGCAACGGCCGCCGCGCGTGGACCAGTTCGATCCCGTTCGACAGACGCGCGCGTTCGACCACGGGAAAGCCGACGTCCGCCGCCGCGCCGACCGGCGGCATCGCGCCACGCGTGCCGGCGGCGGGCGCGGTCGTTGCGGCGGGCGGGGTCGTCGCGGCGGTAGCCGGCCTGGGTGTGATCGCCGCCTCGGCATAGGCCGCGCGCGTGCCGGGCTGCACCGTCAGCGTATAGGCGGGACGCGAAAGCCAGCGCCGCGCCGCCGCGCGCACCGTCTCGGGCGTCGCCGCCGCCATGATCGCCAGATCGCGTCGGAACTGCCCCGGATCGCCCGTGTAGAGCGCGCCATTGGCGAGGACCGATGCCTTGCCGCTGGCGGATTCGACGCTCTGGATCGTGCGGACCACCGATCGCGTCACATAGCGGCGGATATCCTCCCCGGTCGGGCCGTCGCGCAGGAACGCGGCAAGCTGTGCATCCAGTGCGCGCGTCGCCGTGGCCGGATCGACGCCGTGGCGCACGTCCAGCTCGATCTCGAACCGCCCGCCCTGTGCATAGATGTCGGTGCCGGCCGTCACGCGCGACGCCACCGGCGCGCGATCGACCAGCGCCAGCGGCAGTCGCGCCGTTTCGGTGCCGCCGAGGATCGCCGCTGCAAGCTCCAGCAGCACCGCATCGCGATATCCCATGCCGGGCATCGCCCACGAACGGGCGACACGCGTCGCCGAGACGCTGTCCGTCATCGTCTCGGCGATCGCCCTGGGCAGGGCGGGGATCGCGATCGCCGGGCGCGGCGTCCTGGGACCGGCGGGAATGTCGCCGAAATAGCGCTCGACCAGCGGCCGGGCGGTCGCCACGTCGATGTCGCCGGCCAGCACCAGCACCGCGTTGTTCGGGCCGTAATGGCGCGCGAACCACGCCTTCACGTCGCCCAGGCTGGCGCGATCGAGATCGGCCATCGACCCGATCGGCGCGTGGCCATAGGGGTGGTCGCGGGGAAACAGCGCCGCGTCCGTCCGGTATTGCATCAGGCCATAAGGCTCGTTGTCGCCCTGCCGCTTCTCGTTCTGGACGACGCCGCGCTGGGTATCGAGCGACTGCTGCGTCACCGCGCCCAGCAGATGGCCCATGCGGTCGCTTTCGAGGAACAGCGCGCGCGCCAGCGCCTCGCTCGGCACCGTCTCGTAATAATTGGTCCGGTCGAAATAGGTGGTGCCGTTCGCACCGGTGGCGCCGATGTCCTTCAGCCGGCTGAAGAATTCGCCCGGCGCATTCTCCGATCCGTTGAACATCAGATGCTCGAACAGATGCGCGAACCCCGTCCGCCCGACCGGTTCGTGCTTCGACCCGACATCATACCAGACCGACACCGCCACCACCGGTGCCTTGCGATCGGTGCTGACGATGACGCGCAGCCCGTTGGCGAGGACGAAGGATCGATACGGCACGTCGACCGACCGAATCAGATCGGCAAGCGGTGCCGGCTCGGTCGCAGACGCCGTGCCGCGGGCGGTCTGTGCGACGGCGGCCGTGGCGGTGGTGGCAAGCAGCGTTGCCGCAAGAACGGAACGGAGAAGGCTGGTCAAGAAAGGTCGTCCCCATGCGTCGCGGACGGGGCCGGATCGCGCGGCCCCGTCCGGATCGATCAGAAGTTTTTGCCGATGGTGAGATAGACCACGCGCCCGCGCGGATCCCACCGGAAGAAGTCGATGCCATAATCGGAATCGAGGAACGGCGACCGCGTGCCGAGCAGGTTGGTCGCGCCCATCGACAACGTCGTCCCCTGCATCAGGCCCGTGCGCTCCCCCATCTTGACCCGCAGCTGCGCGTCGAGCGTGGTGATGCTGCCGACGGTCAGCACCTTCGCGCCGAACACCGGATTGTCGGTCCCCGATTTGTGATTGACCGCGAGGATCGCGCCGACCGCCCCCTTGCTCCAGTCGAGAGTGCCGCGCAGCGAAAAGGGCGATCCGAACAGCAGGTTGCGGCGCAGGTCGGTCTCTTCGGTGCGCGGGAGCAACCGGCGCTTGCGGGTCAGCACCTCGCTCGCCTGTACGTTGAGGTTGAACGACCCCAGCCTGTTTTCAGGCAGGCGGACGTTCAGCCGGGCATCGATACCGCTGCTCTTGAAGGTCGCGGCGTTGATCGGGATGTTGTCGAGAAACTCGAGCACACCCGCGCTCTGCCCCGCCGCGGGCGCCGCGCGGCGGAAATATTGCGGATAGAGATCCTCGATCTGGATGAAGTCGTCCGCGCTCGGCCGGAACACCAGGTTGCGATAGTGGATGTTGTAGTAATCGGCCGACAGCGTGACGATCCGGTTGAACAGCGACAGTTCGCCGCCGCCCGACCACGTCTTCGACGTCTGGTTGTCGAGCATCGGGTTGCCGCCGGTGCGAAAGGTCGTGACGACGGTCTGGCCGCCGAACTTCGGATCGTTGACCCGGTTGTTGCTGTTGGTCTGCGGCGCGAACAGCTGGTCGTTATAGGGGACGCGGAAGGCGGTCGAATATTGCCCGCGCACCGTCAGCCCCTTCACCATTTCCCACGCCACGCCGGCCCGCTTGGTAAAGGCATGGACGGAATCGACGGTTCCGATCCTGTCGTACCAGTCCTCCCGGCCCGCCAGCGTCACCACCAGCGACCGCATGCCGGGGAAGGCGACGTCCTTGCCGATCAAAGGGATCTGCACTTCCCCGAACGCGGCATATTGCGCGCGGGAATAGGTGCCGTCTGCCACGAGGCGGACCCCCGTGGACAGGGTCCGGGTGATGACCGGATTGCGATATTCCCCACCGACAGCAGCGCGGATTTCCCCGGTCGGCAATGTCAGCAGGGTGCTGTCGGCGCGGGCGACCAGTTGGCGGTCCTCGCTGATCCAGCGCGGAAAGTCGCGACGCGACACCAGCTTCTTCAGCGTCTCGGGATTCTGTGCCGATCCGTCGCCGAACAGGTTGAGCGCGGTCGCCCGGTTGGTGTCGGCGGCCGCCGCGACCAACGCGGCGGCGTTGAGGCCGGTCGTATAACCGCGGGTGATGTTGCGGCTGAACGTTGCATCGACGGCCGCACGCCAGTTGCCGAACGGCAGCTTGACCCGCGACCCGATGCTGCCCCCGAAGCTGGTGAAGGTGCTCGATTGCAGCGTCCGCGGAAAGGTCCCCAGCGCGATTTCGCCGCGAAAGTCGTAATAGGTGCGGGCCGGACGGCCGAGCGGGTTGAACGGATTGGTCGCGGGGACGAGGATGCTGCCCGAGGCAGGCTGGATGCGCGCGAGCGAGGTCCGCTGCGACCACAGGCCCGATATGTCGACCGTCCAGCTGCCGACCAGGGTCTGCGACAGCGTGCCGCTAAACGCCAGATTGTCGCTCGACGGGGTCAGTTCGACCGAGCGGTAATCGGTATAGCGCACCTCGCCTGCCTGTGCCGCCGGGATGAAATCGGCGGCGGTCAGGCTGGTGCCGGGACCGGCCGGACCATAGACGCAGGTGCGCGGGCGACCGCTGTTGGCCGGCAGGATGAACACCGGCAGATTGCCCGGCTCGCCCAGCGAACAGCGCTGGCTGCGAAAATCCTTGCCGCCGCGCGAGCGCTGGTCGCCGATCGGGCCGTCGAGCCGCGCAATCAGCACGGGGTCGTCGCGGCGATAGCTGCCCGACAACATCAGCGACCCGCTATTCCAGTTGAACCCGCCGCTGGCGACGATCGACGCATCGTCGGCGCTCGTTTGTGACAGGCCATAGCGCACGGTCATGTCGAAACCGCGATACCCGTTTTTCAGGATGATGTTGACGACGCCGGCGACCGCATCGGCACCATAGACCGCCGATGCGCTGTTCGACAGAATCTCGATCCGTTCGATCGCGTTGAGCGGGATCGTCGAGATATCGACGCCCTGCCCGCCGCTCGCACCGGCCGCGGCCATGCGCCGCCCGTTGAGCAGGACGAGCGTGCCGCCCTCGCCCAGTCCGCGCAGGTTGATGCCGCTGCCCGCGCTGACCGAATTGGGCAACGACCCGTCGGGCAGCGTCAGCGCGCCACCTTCGAACGCCGCCTCGGTATTCAGCGCGGCGTTGACGCCGCCGAACCCGGTCGCGGCGCTCGACGTGCCCACCTGCGTCAGCGAGCGGATCAGCTGGTCGGGCGTGGTGAAGCCGCTGCGCGCGATGTCCTTTGCCGTGACGACGGTGACGGGCGCGGTCGGTTCGGCACCGCGGATGTTGCTGCCGGTGACGACGATCTCGCCACCGTCGTCGCCGGTTCCCACATGCTCCGACACCGCTTCGATGACATAGGTCGCGCCGTCGTCGTCCTGCCGTCGGGCGATCAGGTTGGTGCCGCGCAGCAGCAGACGCAGCGCATCGTCGACCGAATGGATGCCACGCACCGCGCGAGTGCGCTTGCCTTGCACCACGTCGCCGCGCGCGAGCAACTGGATACCGGCCTGACGGGCGAACAACGGAATCGATCGGGTGGCGGACTGTGCCGCGATGTCGAAGCTGCGGTTCTGCGCGACCGCAGGTGCTGCCGACAGGCTGACGGCGGCCATGGCGATCGGCAAGGTCAGATAGCGATAATAAGGCATCACATGTGTTCCCCCTCGACGCCGCAGCCCCCCGGCCGCAGCGTCCCCACACATCAAGATGCGCCGCCCGAAACTTTCCTACGCCACCGTCACAGAAATTATTTCGAACTGTCGCGAAACTGCCGCCGGACGGTGATGCGGATGGTTTCGCCGTCCTGGATCATGTCCGCCTGGGCGACCGCTGCGGCGGAGCGGGCGAAGGCGACCGGATCGTCGGTGCGGAAATATCCGATCAGCGGTGCCGAGGCGACGGCCGGATCGACCGCGATCTGGATGCGGTTGTAGCGATTGATCTCGTTCGCCGCGTCGCCGAGCGTCTGTCCCTCGAGCGCGAGCTCCCCCTTACGCCATGCCAGGTCGCGTTCGACGGCGGCGGGCATCGCGACGGGTGGCGCAGGAACGCCTGCGGTCGGAACGACCATCTTTTCGCCGGCCCGTACCCGCAGCGCCGGCCCGGCGCCGCCGCGGCGAACCTCGACCACCCCCTGCGTGACCAGAAGATCGATGCCGTCGTCGCGCCGCCGGACCGAAAAGGCGGTGCCGACCGCCTCGACCTCGATCGCGCCCACGGCCACGACGAACGGGCGCGACCGGTCGTGCGCGACCTGGAACCATGCCTCGCCGCGATCGAGCACGATGCGGCGCTGCGCGGCCTCCATGGCGACGTGCAGGCTGGACGCGGTATTGATCGCCACCACCGATCCATCGCTCAATGGCACACGTCGCACCTCGCCAAGCGCGGTGACGAGATGCTGGTCCGACGGCCACAGGGCCAGCCCCGATGCCACCACCGCGACCAGCGCCGCGGCGACCAGCATCATCCGGCCGGCATGCCGGCGCAGCGCGGCCACCATCCGCCCGGTCGCCGGGATCGGCGCGGCGACGCCCGCCGCCCGCAACCGCTGCACCCGGGAGAGACCCGCCTGCGCACGCAGCAACGTGCCGCACCGCCGCGGATCGGCGTCGAGCCAGGCCTGCAGGGCGTCCGTGGCCGCGGCGTCCAGCGCGCCGTCGTCCAGGCGGCTCGCCCAATAGGCTGCGCCCTCATCGTTGGTTTCTGTCATTGTCCTGCTCGATCGCGACGGGGCACGCCTGGGCGGCGGCCGTGTCCTCTGTTTCCATTGCCTTCATGACGAGGCGCAGCCCGCGGATCGCCTGCGCCTCGACCACCGCTTCGCTCACCCCCATGCGTTCGGCGATCTCGCGTTGCGGCACGCCGTGCACGCGCCGCTGCAGGAATATCGTCCGGCATCGTTGCGGCAGCGCGTCGATCAGGCGCTGGACACGCAGCAATTCCAGCCGTGCGCTGGTGTGACGGTACGGATCGGGTTCGTCGTCGGCCAGCACCAGCGCCTGGGCCTCGGTCAACGCATCCATGCGGACGATACGATCGTGACGGACGCGTTGCAGAAGGGCATGACGCGCGGCGGTGAAGAAATAGGCCCGCGGGTTGCGAATGTGCGCAACGCTGTCCAGCCGCGCGAGCGCGACATAGGCATCCTGCACGATGTCGCCGATCTCGCTGTCGGGAACGCCCATCCGCGCGAGGCGGGCGCGTACATGCGCTTCGTTCGGCAGAATATGGTCTCCAACCCACGCAATAACCTCGGGACGAGCCTGTCGTTGCGACGAGATGCTTGCCTCCTCCCGGCTGCGCTGCCGGCCTGTTGCTAGAGATGCGCGACGCCGCACTTTCCGACATCCGCCGCCCGCATCGCGACGCTTTTTGTTGGCAGATCGCCGGATCGACGGGACGATCTTTGCACAGGATCGGTCGCGCCGCCATAGTGTATACGATTCTGGGAGGGGCTGAGCGCCGGACGCTGGCTAGGTTCGCCTCTATCCCATTGTCACGCATATCGATTACGACACCGGTCGATCGATGCTGCCGCCGCAGCCGCGTTGCATCGGACGGACATGCCCTTGCGTGGCCGACGGGCGATCCCTGACAATGACCGGATCATCGGCAACCAGCCAAATATCCAACAACGCGAGACAATATTATATCGTATAATTTAATTGTTGCGAGTCCGGCGCGCGTGTATTCGTCGCTGGCAAACAGGGGGTCGAATGATACGATCGAACGGGCGCAGCTTGCGCGGCATGCTGCTCGCCACCGTCATGCTGGCGACGATGGCGCCGGTGACAGCCGCGCACACGCAACAGGCGACACCGCGAGCGGCGGCTCCCTCGACGCCGACTGCGTCGCCGACCGCACCTCACTGGCCCAGCGTCGCCGAACGCTACGCCAGGGCCGATGCCTATCTGCGCCCGGCGATCGATCGTCTGATTGTCGATGCCGATCTTCGCACGGCGTTCACGTCGGACGGAGCCGGGCTGCTCTATCGCCGTGGCCCTGCCGGCAAGCGCGACTTCCTGTATCTTGACCTCACGACCGGAGCGATACAGCCCGTCATCAACGAGGCCACCATCGCCGCCGCGGTCGGCAAGAGGGTCGGACGGGAGATCGATCCCCGGATGCTCAGCCTCACCCGCCCCGATTATGACGTGAAAACGGGTATCCTCTCCCTCTCCGTCGATGACCGCCGCGTGACGATCGACCGTGCCGGTACGCTTGCCGAAGTGCCGCGGCGGGCGTCCGGCAGCGAAGGCATGGTATCGCCGGACGGACGGTTCGAGATCGTGGCGCGCGATTTCAACCTGTTCGCACGCGATCGGAAATCCGGGCGCGAGGTGGCGCTGACCACCGACGGCACCCGCCATCAACCCTATGGCCGTGGCATCCCGCCCCTCGCCGACATCCTGAGCGCGGGGACCGAGGAGCCGCCGATGCCCGTATCGGTGCGCTGGTCGCCCGACAGCCGCCGGATCGCGACCTGGCGGCTCGACACCCGCGACGTGCCGCGCCTGTCGATCACGCAGGAGAATCCGCCGGGCAGCCTCTATCCCCGCAGCTTTTCCTACGTCTATCCGCTCGCCGGGTCGCCGCATTTGCCGCAGGCGACCCGGCTGGCCATCGATGTCGAGGATGCGTTGAAGCGCCGCCGCGCCACGCTCGTGCCGCTGCAGGTACCCGCGGAATCGCTGCTTTACCCCGGCGACCCCGATCTCGACTGGTCGGACGATCGCACGATCCGCGCGCAATGGACCGAACGCGGCTATGGTTCGCTCGTCGTCTATGCCGCCGATGCGAATACCGGCCGGGCGCGCATCACCGCGCGCGAGGCGGTGAAGCCGCTCGTCACCGTCACCTCCACCGCGATCCGGCCCGCGCCCGAACTGGGCGGCGAGCTGGTCATCTCCGAACGCTCCGGCTGGGCACAGCTTTATCTGGTGCGGCCGGACGATGCCAATGGCGGCATTCCGCTGACCCGCGGAACGTGGGAGGTGCTGTCGGTGGATCATGTCGGCGCGCACGGGCGTGCGCTGATCGTCAGCGGCGTCGGGCGCGAGGGGGACCGCAATCCCTATTATCGCGCGCTCTACCGCCTGACCCTCGACGGTAGCCAGCCGCAGCTGCTGACGCCGGAGCCGCTCGACCATGCCACCCGCATCTCGCCCGACGGCCAGTGGTTCGTCGATGCGATGTCCAGCCCCACCAGCCCGACCGTCACCGTCGTCCGCTCCACGATCGATGGCCGGATCGTCGCGACGCTGGGCCATGCGGACGCGCGCGCGCTGCTTGCCACCGGCTTCACGCCGCCCGAACCGTTCCGCGGGGTCGCGGCGGACGGCAGGACGCCGATCTACGGCATGATCTGGCGCCCCGCCAATTTCGACCCCGGCCGGCGCTATCCGATCATCGACAACGTCTATACCGGCCCGACCACCACCGACGTGCCGACGACCTGGATCGATTCGATCGCCAACAGCCCGGCGAGCGTCGCGCAGCTCGGCGCGATCGTCGTCACCATCGACGGGCGCGGCACCTCGCGACGCGGGCAGGCGTTCCGGCTGGACGCCTATCGGAATCTCGGCGAGGTCGGGCTGGACGACCATATCGCGCTGATCCGCCAGATGGCCGCGCGCTACCCCTATATCGATACCGACCGGGTTGGCGTCTATGGCGGTTCGGCGGGGGGCTATGACGCGGCGCGGTTCGTGCTGAGGCGGCCGGGCTTCTTCAAGGTCGCGGTCGCCTCGTCGGGCAACCACGACCTGCGGCTCGACAAGGCATGGTGGCCGGAGGTGTCGATGGGCAATCCCGATGCGGCGACGTGGGAACGCAACTCCAACATGTCGGTGGCGGGCAACCTCGTCGGCAAGCTGCTGCTGATCCACGGCGACATCGACGACAATGTGCCGGTGACGGAGAGCCTGCGCCTCGCCAACGCACTCATCGAAAAGGGCCGCGACGTCGATCTCGTCATCCTGCCCAACACCACCCACTGGGTGTTCCAGCCGTTCTTCTGGCGCAAGCTGCGCGATTATTTCACCATCCATCTGCTGGAGGAGCGTCCGCCGTCGATGCCGCGGCCGGTCGCGCCCGTCATTCCCGCCACCGCACCACCGATCGCACCGGCTCCGGCGAACTGAGTGAGGCCGGCCGTCATTCGTCGGACGCTGCCGGCAAGCAACGATCAGGGCCGGAAAGGTCAGGTGGCGGCGGCGCGCTTCAGCAAACTGTGCCGACGGCCGTAGGCGACATAGACCAGCAGCCCGATCGCGTTCCAGATGCCGAAGCGGATAATCGTCGCACCCGGCAGGCTCAACAGAAGGTACAGGCAACCCAGGATCGCCAGCGTACCAACGACGTACGGCGCCGGGCAACGGAACAGCCGCTTCATATCCGGTGCCGTCCTGCGCAACACCATGAGGCAGGCGCCGACCGAGATGAACGCGACCAGCGTGCCGGCATTGGCCAGTTCCGCGATCTCGTCCAGCCGGAAGAAGCCGGCGATCGCCGCGATCGAGATGCCGGTTATCACCGTAATCCGCGTCGGGGCGCCGCTACGCGGCGAAACCTTCGCCAGACCGCTCGGCAGCAGCCCGTCGCGCGCCATGACGAAGAAGATGCGGCTCTGTCCGTACATCATCACGAGGATCACCGACGGCAACGCAACGACGGCGGCCAAAGCGATCAGATACGCGGCGCGCGGTTCTCCGAGCGCGCGCAGGACGAGCGCCAGCGGCTCGGGCGAGTCGGCGAGTTGCTGGAACGGCAGCGCGCCGATCGCGGCGACCGCGACGAGCATGTAGATGATCGTGCATACCAGCATCGATCCGACGATCCCGGTCGTGAGGTCGCGTCCCGGATTCCTGGCCTCCTCGGCCGAAGTCGCCACCGCATCGAACCCGTAAAAGGCGAAAAAGACGATCGCCGCCGCCGCCATCACGCCGCGCGTCTCGCCGCCGGTCTCGGTCGCCGCAAAGCCGTAGGGCATGAACGGTTCGAGATTCTGTCCCTGAAAGGCAGGGAGCGCGAAAGCGATGAAAATGCCGAGCGCGACCAGTTTGATGACGACCAGTACGATATTGAGCGTCGCGCTCTCGCGCGTTCCTGCCACCAGCAGGCCCATCACCGCGAGCGCGACGGCGACGGCAGGCAGGTTGATGATCCCGCCGCCATGCGGCCCGACCAGCAACGCAGGCGGCAAATGCACGCCCGCGGTCTGGATCCAGCCGACAAGATAGCCGGACCAGCCGACAGCGACGGTCGAGCAGGCGAGCGAATATTCCAGGATCAGGCTCCAGCCGACGACCCAGGCGATCGTCTCGCCCAGGGCGGCGTAGCTGAAGGTGTAGGCGCTGCCCGCCGCCGGGAGCATCGTCGCGAGCTCGGCATAGGCCAGCGCAGCGCAGGCGCATACGGCGCCCGCGATCGCGAAGGCCAGGATGACCGCCGGACCTGCGCGTTCCGCGCCCACACCGGTCAGGGTGTAGATGCCGGTCCCGACGATCGCACCGACGCCAAGCGCAATCAGATGCGGCCAGCTCAGCGTCTTCGCGAGGCTTTGCCCCGCAAGATGCTCGGTAATCGTCTCAGGCGACTTGCGCGGTCCGAACATCGTATAGCCCCCTTGGTGGTATCAGCCTGCGCGTGCGCCGAACTGCGCGTGCAAATCGTACAAAGTCCCTCGGATATGTTCGGCCATCAGCCGGTCCAGCAGCGCGGCATCGCGCGCCATCCACGCGTCGATCAGCTTCTTGTGCTCGACATGCGCGCGCGCATTGCGCCCGGCGGGCTGCAGGTGCGCGACGACGTAGCGTTCGGCGAGGATCGACAGCCGCTCGACCATCTGCGTGGTGAGCAAGCGGCCACCGGGCCGGACGAGCGCGGTGTGAAATTCGCGGTTGCGCACCGCGACATCGCCCAGACTGTCGTTGGCCGCGCGATCGAGCGCCTCGAACGCCGCCATCGCGACGGCGCGATCCGTCTCGGTCGCGATAGTCGAGGCATGAGCCGCGGCGCGCGGCTCGATCCCCAGGCGCAGTTCGTAGATTTCGTCGACCTCCGTGGCCGACATGCCGCGGACGAAATAGCCACGATTGGCCTGGCTGGTCAGCAGCCCCTCCTGCTCCAGCCGCGCGAGCGCCTCGCGCAGCGGGATCTTGCTCACGCCCAGATCGCGCGCCAGCGCATCCTGACGGATCGGCACCTCCTCGGGCAGCGTGCCGGTGACGATCTGGTCGCGCACGATCTCGAAGACCCGTTCGGACAGGGTTCGGATGACGATGCTCATGCCACGCACACTCCTTCGTCCACGTCCGTACCGCACGCCGCTGTACGATGACCGCGACCGGTCATGTCACCGAGAAACCGTCCCAGAACGGATCGGCGCGATCGATCCAGATCGTGTTGAACCCGGTCGCCACCGCCGATCCCTCGATCGACGGGATGATCGCGACCTTCTCACCGAGCGAGGTGGCCGATTCCACCCGGCCCGTGAAGCGGCTGCCGATATAGCTTTCGTGCACGAAGCGCTCGCCGACCCGCAGCCGCCCCTGCGCGGCAAGGTGCGCCAGCCGCGCCGAGGTGCCGGTACCGCACGGGCTGCGGTCGATCGCCTTGTCGCCGTAGAATACGGCGTTGCGACCATCGGCCCCGTCGGCGCGCGGCACGTCCGCCCACAGCACATGACTGACGCCGTGGATCGTGGGATCGAGCGGGTGGACCGGTTCGAACGCCGCGCGCACCGCCGCGCGCACCCGCACGCTCAGATCGACGATGCGCGCCGCGCCCAGATCATCGAGCGACGTATACGCCCCCTGCGGCTCGACGATCGCGTAGAAATTCCCGCCATAGGCGACATCGACCGATAGCGGCCCGAGCCCCTCGACATCGATCGCGATGCCGGTCGCCGCGACGTAGCTCGGTACGTTGACGATGCGCACCGACGTGACCTTGGCGCCTTCGGTCGCATAGGCGATCTCGATCACCCCCGCCGGCACCTCGACGCGCAATCGTCCCGGCGTGGCCGGTTGGATGAGCCCGTGCTCCAGCGCGAACGTCACCATGCCGATCGTACCGTGGCCGCACATCGGCAGGCAGCCCGAGGTTTCGATGAACAGGATGCCGATATCGGTATCGTGCTGCGTCGGCGGGTAGAGGAAGCCGCCCGACATCATGTCGTGGCCGCGCGGCTCGAGGCACAGGCCGGTGCGGATCCAGTCGAACCGCGCCATGAAATCCTGCCGCCGTTCGGACATGGACGCGCCGCGCAACAGCGGCGCACCGCCGACCACCAGACGGACCGGATTGCCCGCCGTATGGCCGTCGATGCAGAAGAACGTATGGCGCATCGGCACGGCCTGTCAGCCCGCTCTGGCCGGTGCCAGCACGGGGCGGGTGTCCGCCGCGCGCTCGACCATCGCGATCACCTCGGCACGGCGCGCGCCGACCAGCGGATAGCGCGGCGGCAGCACGCGCTCCGAACCGCGGCCCATCACCTGCTCGGCAAGCTTGATCGACTGGACGAGGTCATGCTCGGCATCAAGATGCAGCAGCGGCATGAACCAGCGATAGATTTCCATCGCCTTGGCATGATCGCCGCGATCGAATGCCGCGACCAGCTCGACCGACTCCTTCGGAAACGCGTTGGTCAGCCCCGACACCCAGCCTTGCGCGCCGAGATACAGGCCCTCAAGCGCCACGTCGTCCAGCCCTGCAAAGAGCACGAAGCGGTCGCCGAACGCGGTGCGGATGTCGGTGAAGCGACGCGTGTCCGGCGCGGATTCCTTGATGGCGACGATGTTCGGCACGTCGACCAGTTCGGCAAGCACATTGCTGTCGATCATCGTGCGATAGGCCGGCGGGTTGTTGTACAGCATGATCGGCAGGCCGGTATTACCAGCCACGCCCTTGAAATGCGCCGCCAGCTCGGCGGGCTTCGGTACATAGACCATCGGCGGCAACAGCATCAGCCCGTCCGCGCCGACATCCTCCGCCGCCCGGGCATAACGCACGGCGCGACGCGTATCATATTCCGATACGCCGGTAATCACCGGCACGCGCCCCGCCACGACCTCGACGATCGCGCGCAGCACCCGCGTCTTTTCGTCGAAATCGAGCGAATTGTTCTCTCCGACGGTGCCAAGGGCGATCACGCCGGTGACCCCGTCCTTGATGAGGTCGTCGACGACGCGTTGCGTATCGCCTAGGTCTATCGATAGATCCTCGCGCAACTGGGTCGTCACCGCCGGGAACACACCCTTCCAACCAATCGCCATCTGTCCCACTGCCTTCTTGAGTTCGAATATCGTATACTATAATCGCCGTCGTGGTGCAACAGGATGATCCCGTGACTCGAACGATGGTGATCGGCGGCGGCGTGATCGGGCTGTGTGCGGCGATCGATCTGGCGCGGCGCGGCGGCCACGTCGTCGTGATCGACGCGACGCCCGCTCGTACCGCCGCCTCATGGGGCAATGCCGGGCACATCGCGACCGAACAGGTCGCGCCCCTCGCCTCGCGCGCCGCGATCCGGTCTGCACCCCGCCGCCATTTCGCCAGAGGCGGCGCGCTCGATCTGCCGCATGCAGGCATCCGCCACTGGCTGCCCTTCGCGTGGCGCCTGATCGCGGCGTCGAGCCCGCGTCGTTTCGCCGAGGGCAGTGCCGCACTCGGCTCTCTGCTCGCGCAAGCGATGCCCGCGTGGCAGCAGCTGACATCCTCGATGGGCGCACCCGAGCTCCTGTGCCGCGACGGCCATATCGTCGCCTGGGAAAGCGCGGCGAGCGCCGCCATCGGTCGCGCCGCCTGGGCCGCCGCCGACACCGGAACGGCGCGCTTCGCCGAGGCGACCGCCGCCGAGATGGCCGACCTCCGCGCGCTATCGCCGCACGTCGCTGCGGCGATCCGCTTCGACGGCAGCGGCCAGATCACCGACCTCGGCATGCTCGCCGATATGCTGGAAGCAGAACTGCTTCGTCTCGGTGGCCGGATCGAGCGGCGGCATGCCACGCTGGACGTCGTCGACGGCACCGCGCTGGTCGATGGCCACAGGCCCGATCTGGTGCTGGTCAGCGCTGGCGTGCGATCGTCCGCGCTGATGGCCGCGGCCGGGCACCGCACCCCGCTGATCGCCGAACGCGGCTATCATATCCGCGGCAGCGCCAGCGCGTGGCCGGCCGACATGCCCCCCGTCGTGTTCGAGGACCGTTCGATGATCGTCACCCGCTATGGCGGATGCGTGCAGGCAGCGAGCTTCGTCGAACTCAACGACCCCGACGCCCCGCCCGACCCGCGCAAATGGGACCGGCTGGAGCGTCACGTCGCCGCCCTCGGCCTGCCGGTCACCGGGCCGTACGAAAGATGGATCGGGTCGCGCCCCACCCTGCCCGATTACCTGCCCGCCATCGGCCGCTCGACCCGCGTCTCCAACCTGATCTACGCCTTCGGGCATCAGCATCTTGGGCTGACGCTCGCAGCCGTTACCGCGCGGATCGTCGGTGCGCTGGCGCATGGCGAAACCCCGCCGGTCGAAATCGCCCCGTTCGATATCGCGCGCTTCGAGCGTGGCAGGGGGCGGACATGACCCTCTTGCAGATCGCCCTTGACGCGGCGACTGTCGCCGGCGCGCAAGACGCGGGCGCGAGGCGCACGGTTGACACCATGGTGGCCTTCCGCTCGGGCGCAAACGCTGCGGCACGCCGGATGGGACCCGCGGTGATGTCACTCGCACCCGGCGAGCGTGCGGTCCCGACCCGGCGTCACCGGCACGGCCGGCCTGGGCGATAGCACCTGCCATTCCTGCACTGCGACGCCCGCATGGGTGCCGTTCGCGCCCGACGCCTCGAACGTCGCGCGCAGGCAGCGCGTCGTGACGGGGGCGAAGGTCGTGTCCTGATACGCGCCCGGGATCGCGCCGTAGCCCGACGCGTTCGCCACCGGTTTCCAGCCCCGGTCGAAATATTCGATCCGCCAGGCCGCTGGCGGCGCGACGCCGGTCCCCGACCCCGCCGGCTGGTCGGCGAAGAACCAGATGCGCGACCCGTTCACCGTCACCGGCCGGTTCCAGCGATATGCGATCCAGCTCCGTCTGGCGGAATCGCCAGTCCAGTTGCCCCACATGTCGGGCGGCAACGGCGCAGTCTTGACGACGCCGTCGTTCAGCGCCCTGATCCAATATTGCACCGGGATCGGCTCGTTCGAGGCACTGGCAAAGGCCGCCCCGGCGACGTTGCGTGTCACCGCCGGGGCCGGCTGCCGCCGCCGCGTCGGCACCACCATGCGGATTCGCGCCGGGCTGACGCTGTCGTCCCACTCGATCCGGTCCAGCGCGACCGAACGGCGGAAATGCCCGCCGCCCACCGCATCGGCAGTGTGATAGGCGAGATACCACTTGCCCTTGAACTCGACCGCGCCGGGATGCGACGTTGTCGACGATACGGGCTTCAGCATCACCCCGCGATAGACCCAGGGCCCGAGTGGCGATGTCGCGGTGCTGTAGGCGATGCAGGCGTGATAGAGGGTCGGCGTACAGGTCGAGCGCGGCCCGGCATTGTTCGCCGCATAGATCATGTAATAGACGCCCTTGCGCTTCATGAGCCATGGCGCTTCGAAGAAGCCGTCGACCCCGTCGATACGCCTCTCCGCCCCCTTCGGCGTCACCATGTCACGCGCCAGTTCGATGCCGCGCATCTGTCCGAACGTTCCCCAATAAAGGAACACGCGTCCGTCATCATCGACCAGCACGCTGGGGTCGATGTTCTGGATGTCGTTGCGCTCGGGCGTCCGTTGCGACACGATCGGCCCGGCGGGATGCGCGTCGATCCACGGACCCACGGGCCTGTCCGCCACGGCCACGCCGATCGCGAAACGGTCCTTCGCCTGACTGTCGTGCTGCACCACCGGCGCGTAGAAATAGAAGCGGCCGTCGCGCGCCTTGACGATCTGCCCGGCATAGGCGCGCCCGGGCTCGGCCCATC
Organism: Sphingomonas sp. UBA978; assembly: GCF_002292295.1. Lineage (GTDB taxonomy): Bacteria > Pseudomonadota > Alphaproteobacteria > Sphingomonadales > Sphingomonadaceae > Sphingomonas. The sequence goes on along the minus strand of NZ_DBBS01000020.1, from coordinate 29,405 downwards.
GGAACACCGTCTCCGGCCGCGCGACATGGGGATAGTGCGTCCACCTGCCCGATGCCGGGTCCTGCGTGGCGAGCAACTGCCACTCGTTCATGATGAAGTCGTTAACGTCCGCCGGCGCCTCATCGCGCCCGGCCAGCATCCACAGCGTGTCGCCATCGACCAGCGGGGCGGGATCGGTCGAATAAAAGCGGCCATCGGCGAGGATCGGATTGCCGCTGCTGACGATCTGCTCGCTCCGCTGCGCGCCTGCAGCAGCGGACAGGCCGAGCAGGCACATCCCGTCCATCAGTCTGCGCACATCATTCCTCGTTCGGATAGGGGCCTTTGCCACCCTCGGCGATCAGGCGGTCGATGCGGCGGTCGATCTCGGGCAGCGGCACCGATCCCAGCGCCAGCACCGCGTCGTGGAAGGCGCGGATGTTGAACTTGGGCCCCAGCGCCGCCTCGGCCCGCGCGCGCGCCTTCCGGATGGCCAGCTCGCCCATATAATAGCTCAACGCCTGCCCCGGCCAGGCGATGTAGCGGTCGACCTCGGTTGTCACCTCATGCTCGGCAAGCGCAGTGTTGTCGCGCAGATAGGCCTGCGCTCGCTCGCGGCTCCACCCCTGGCTGTGGATGCCGGTGTCCACCACCAGCCGCGCCGCGCGCCACATCTGGTAGCTGAGCATGCCGAACACCTCGTACGGCGTGCCGTACATGCCCATCTCCTCGCCCAGCGCCTCGCAATAGAGCGCCCAGCCCTCGCCATAGGCGGAGATGTAACCGTCGCGGCGGAACTGCGGCAGCGCGGTGTTCTCGGCGGCCAGCGGCATCTGCATCGCATGGCCCGGCGCGCTTTCGTGCAGCGTCAGCGCGGGCAGCGAATAGAGCGGACGCGCAGGCAGATTGTAGGTGTTGACGAGGTAGATGCCGGGTCCGCCCCGCCCCCCGGTGTAGAAGGGCGCAAGATCGTCCGGCACCGGCTCGATCGTGAAGCGGCTGCGCGGCAGTCGCCCGAACCAGCGCGACGCCTTCCCGTCGAACGTCTTCGCCAGCCAGGCAGCGCGGTTAAGCAGGTCCTGCGGCGTCTTGGCGTAGAATTGCGGATCGGTGCGCAGGAAGGTCAGAAACGCAGGCAGATCGCCCCTGAACCCCGCCGTCCGCATGACGTCCAGCATCCGCGCACGGATCTTCGCGACTTCGGCGAGGCCGATGGCGTGAATCTGTTCGGGGGTCAGGTCGAGCGTCGTGAACGCGCGGACCTTCGACCGGTAATAGGCACGACCGTCCGGCAGGTCATAGGCGGCGAGCGCGGTACGCGCGCCGGGGATATATTCGCCGCGCAGGAACGTCAGCAGCGCCTCGTGCGCAGGCACCACCGCATCGCTGATCGCCGCCGCAGCGTCGGCCCGCAGCGCCGCCTGCGTCGCGGCAGGGATGACGGACGGCATCGTTGCGAAGGGGGCGTAATAGGGCGATGCCTCCGCCGACGGCGCGTCCACCACCTGCGCGACGCCGATGTCGCGACCGATCAGCGTCACCGCCGCTGGCGTGAAACCGCGCGTCAGTCCGGCGCGCATATTGTCGGTCTGCTGCCCGAAATAGCGCGGGATATCGCGCATCATCGCGATATAGTCGCGATAGTCGGCCTCGGTCCGGAAACTGCCGCGCGACCATTCCAGCACATCGCCCCAGAAGCTGGTGTCCGAATTCAACGGCTTCTCATAGTCGCGGTAGCGCTGCTCGGCGAGCAGCGCGTCGATCTGCCCCTTGTACACCGCGTAATCGACACGCGCGGCGGGACGGAGCGTCGCGGGACGGATCGCCGCCAGCGCGGCCGCCGTCCGCGTCCAGCGCGCCAGCCGCTCCGCCTGCACCTTCGGCCCGACATCCGGCAGGCGCGCGGTGACACCGGCGGGACGGTCCTCGCCCGGACCCTGCTGATACTGACGCCATTTATATTCGGCGGTGTACAGCGCCTTGAAGCGGGCGTCGGCGCCGGGTGCGGCCTTGCGCGGTGCGGCCTGCCCCGGTGCAACAAACGCAACCAGTACCAGACCAGCGATCAAAACCCTCATGCCGGAACCCCTCCCGCCAGCGCCATGATCTCCGCGTGCAACGCCGCCGGTATGACGACGCCATTCGCCTCGCTTACGCGGCGCGCGGCATAGCGGCGTTCGGACGGCAGGCGCGCGCCCTGCGCCGTGATCGCGGTGAACATCGCCTCGGCACGCGCCATATGCCGCGCCGCCTCCGCACCCAGGAAGCCCGCCGGATCGATGGCGAGGATCAGTTCGCCACCGATCGGCGATCCGCCCCGCCCACGGTCCGTCGCCAACGATTCCGCCGACGTCATGTCGCCGATCAACGGCCCGGCGAGCAGCTCGACCATCGCCGCCAACGCCGAACCCTTATGTCCGCCGAACGTCCGCATCGCGCCGTCCAGCACCGCCGCCGCGTCGGTCGTCGCCTGTCCCTCGGCATCATAGCCCCAGTCGGCCGGCACAGCCTTTCCAGCCCGGCGATGCAGTTCGATCTCCCCGCGCGCCACCGCGCTGGTGGCGAAGTCGAACACGAACGGGTCGCGGCCCGCGCGCGGCCAGCCGAACGCGATCGGATTGGTCCCGAACACCGGTTTCGTCCCGCCGGCCGGCGCCACCCACGCATGGCTGGGCGTGACCGCCAGGGCGACCAGTCCATCGCCGGCCAGCGCCTCCACCTCCGGCCATAGCGCGGCGAAATGCACGACATTGGTGATCGCCAGCGCCGCGATGCCCGACGCGCGCGCCTTCGCGGCCAGTGCAGAACGGCCCAGCGCGAAGGCCGGCTGCGCGAATCCGCCGCCGCCATCGACACGGACTAGCCCCGGCGCGCAATCGTTCAGGCACGGCACCGCATCCGTGACCACGACACCGGCGGAGATGCTGCGCGTCGCGACCAACAGGCGGTAGATGCCGTGGCTGGCACATCCGTCGCGCTCGCCCGCGACCATCGTCTCCGCGACCGCATCGGCGTGTTCGGGCGTCAGCCCCGCCCCGCGCAGCACACGGACCGCCAGCGTGTGCACGGCATCCAGCGTCATCCGCACACCGCCGTCAACGACCGCGCTCATGCGGTGACGGGCTTGGCGGTGTAGATTCGCACGCCGAATACCGGCCCGGCGCTGCTCCGGTCGTGCGGCACGAAGCGCACGCGGACGCTCGCCTTGCCCCTGGTCAGCGCCTCGGGCAGCGGATAGTCGACGTCCATGAACTTGCCCGGGCGGTCGTTCTCCAGATGCTGGGTCGCGACCTTTACATTGTCGACCAGTATGTTGAAGTCGCGGCGGCGCTCGTCGCCCCAATAGGCCGCTTGCAGGATCAGCGGGCCGGGCCTCGTTTTCATCGTGAACTCGAAATATCCGCCCGACCGCGCATCGCGCCCGTTCCGCCCGCGATAGCTGGCGGGATACGACAGTTCGGAAACCAGATTGTGATCGCGCTCGGGCTGCATCTCGCCCAGGAACATCGTGTCGACGGAGCGTGCCGCGATATCCTTCACGCGGGCTTGTTCGGCGAGGAACGCGGCCTCTTCGCTCACCCAGGCCGCATCGGTGAAGCGTTTGAAATACAGCGCGCTGCGTCGCTCGTACTGGCGATAGAACGGCACGAACGTCAGATCGCCCGGCCGCACCACATTCTTCGTGGCAAAGATCGCCGCCGCCGGATCGGCGGGCGTGAAGCCGGCCAGCACATTCTGGCCGACCATCGCGGGCTCGACCCCCGCCCACGTCTCGCTCGCCGGTCCGAGATCGCCCGCCAGCACCAGCGGCCCGCGCAAGACGGCGATGACGTTCGCATTGCCCGGCGTCGGTTCGATGCGCAGGTCGAGCGGCAATGTGATCGCGATGGTGTCCTGCGCTTTCCACCGGCGCGTGACGATCGCATAGCCGCGTTCGAACGACGGCTGCACGGCCTTGCCGTTGACGATCACCATCGCCCTGCCCGCGGCATATCCGGGCACGCGCAGCGCGACCGCAAAGCGCCCCGGCCGGGGTAGCGTAGAGAAGGTCAGGCGCGATTCCGGCTCGAAAGGCCACTTCGTGTCGAGCGTAACCCGCGCCTTGCGCGTCGCCCAGCTCGCCTCGACCGGCACGTAGAGGTTGACGATCAGCGTGCCGTCGCCCTCCCACAACACGGAATCGCCATGCTTGGCATGGCTCTCCATCCCCGACCCCACGCAGCACCAGAAGGCGTCGTCGTCGACCGTCGAATAGCCGCGCTCGGCGCCGCTCATCACCGGCGTCATATAGGTGAAGCCGGCGGTCTTCGGGTTCTGCGCCGACATCACGTGGTTGAGATGCGCGCGCTCGTAATAGTCGAACAACGCACCGTCCGGCTGCCAGCTGTACAACTGCCGCGCAAGCTTCAGCATGTTGTACGTGTTGCAATGCTCGCATGTCGATTCGGTGATGTGATCCGCCACCGTGTCGGGCAGCGAAAAATATTCGCGGTCCGAATTGCCGCCGATCACATAGCTGTGATGATGCGTCACGGTGTCGAAGAAGAAGCGCGCCGCGGAGGCCTGCTCCGGTTTGCCGGTCAATTCGTGCAGTCGCGCCAGCCCGATCAGCTTGGGCACCTGCGTGTTGGCGTGGAAGTTCGCCAATCTGTCCTGCTGCTGCGTCAGCGGATCGAGCACGCGGCGATCGTAGATTCGCTCCGCCACCGCAAGCCAGCGTCTGTCGTTGGTCCGCGCGTAGAGTTCGGCGTAGCTTTCGTTGAGCCCGCCATATTCGCAGGCCAGCACCTCCTGCATCTGCCTGTCGTCGAGCGCGGCAAACGTCGTCTCGAAATAGCCCGCCAACCCCTTGACCACCGCCAGTGCCTTGGGATTGCCCCAGCCGGCATGCACGTCGAGCAGGCCGGCGAACAATTTATGGACGGTGTAGAGCGGCGACCACGCACCGTTGAGATCGAACCCGCCCGAACGGATGTCGCCCTTCATCAGCTCGGGGAATATCTCCTCGCCATCGACGATCGTCCCGTCCTTGCGCTTGCGCCCGAGCGCGCCGACGTAACCGGTGCCGCGCCTGGCCTGCGCCTCGGCGAGCTCGTCGACGATATAATCGGCGCGGCGGCGCATCTCGACGTCGCCGGTCTGCTGCCAGGTCAGCACCAGGGCGGTCAGGTAATGGCCCAGGATATGCCCGGCGATCGTGTCGCTCTCCCATCCGCCATAGATGGGTGCCCTGGGCTCCAGCCCGGCATATTTTCGGAAGTTATGCAGCAGGCGATCGGCGCTCAGCCGGTGCAGATATCTGGTGTTGGCCTCTACCGCGGTGGCATAGTCGGAGGGCCGCAACCGCACCGCGCCGAGCGGCAACGGCTGTGCCTTGCCCGGAAGCAGCGACGCCGCCGCCGCCAGCGATCGCCCGGGCGCCAAGGCCAACGCCGCGGCCCCCAGCATCAATTCGCGACGATTGCTCTGGAACACCGGCCCACTCCTGAGATACGGTATACTATCTTTCCCGGCAGCGCTTTTATGTCAATGCTCGAACAGTCGGTCGCGTCATGCCGGTCGCAGAAACGCCACGGTAGCCAATCGGAATAGAATACGTCCTCCGTGCGGACGTCCGCCCGGATCCATCGTTTTGAAGCGCACCAGCACAACCAAACCCTCATCCTGGAAACGCCCATGACCCGCCTCCGCTTCCTGCTCCCCACGCTTGCCTTGGCCGGCGTTTCCGCCTCCGCGTTCCTTGCCACTGCCGTATCGGGTCAGGAACAGCCCAAGCCCGCCTATCCGCCGATCGCGACCAGGACCTATATGGTCGGCGACCTGCGTATCGCCTTGCGTGAGGATACCGGCACCCTGGCGCGCCTGTCGCCCGCGGGGGAACCGACGTTCGACTTTACCCCCGGCGGGCGCGAAGCCGAACGGCAGGGTGACGGCTATGTTCACCTCGGTGACATCAACCTGCGCGTGCGTACCGCCGGCGGCGCGTGGCAGGACTATGCCTCCTCCCGCGCGCGTCGACCGATCCGCACGCTGCCGACGGCTCGCGGCACGATCTCCGCCGCCGACATCACCGCCTCGCTGGGTGGCACACCGCTGGCGGTCGAGCGGCGATGGGTCGACGCGGGCGGCAAACTCGCCTTGCGCTTCACGCTCATCAACCGCGGCGAGGCGCCGGTCGAGATCGGCGGACTCGGCCTGCCGATGGTGTTCGACAATATCCTGATCGACCGCAATCTGGAAACCGCACACACGCAGGCGAGCTTCGTCGATCCCTATATCGGCCGCGACGCCGGCTATCTTCAGGTCACGCGACTGAGCGGCAAGGGTTCGGCGCTGCTGGTGCTGCCGGAAGCCGGCTCGCCGCTCGAGGCGTATCGCCCGATCCTGCAGGACAAGGTGGCGGCCGAAGGGGATATCTTTACCGACAGATCGCCGCGCGGACAGACGTCGGAGGGGTTCTACGACTGGACGATCGCCAGCAAGGGCTTTGTCGACAAGGAGTGGAAGAACGCCGCCGAACAATGGAATGCGCCGACCAGCATCACGCTGGCCCCCGGTGCCCATCGCACCGTCGGGGTACGCTTCGTGCAGGCACCGTCGATCCGCGCGATCGAGACGACGCTGACCGCCAACAGGCGTCCGGTTGCCATCGGGTTGCCCGGCTATGTCGTACCGACTGACCAGGAAGCCAGCCTGTTTCTCAACAGTCCGAAACCGGTCAAGGCGATCGCCGTCTTTCCCGCCGCCGCGCTCAGCGTCACCGCCGCGGGCACGATCAACGGCTGGCGGCGCTACACGGTCGCGGCGCGCCAGTTCGGCCGGGCCCGCGTCTCGATTACCTATGCCGACGGCAGCGTGCAGACGGTGAGCTATTTCGTCACCAAGCCGCTTGCGCAGACGATGGCGGATATCGGCCGCTTCTCGACCACGAAGCAATTCTACGACGACCGCAGCGATCCGTTCAACCGCGCGCCCGCGATCCTCAGCTATGACCGCGACGCCGACAAGATCCTCACGCAGGAGCCGCGCGTGTGGATCGCCGGGATGAGCGACGAGGGCGGCGGCGGCGCATGGGTCGCAGCGATGATGAAGCAGCTCGACAACCCGGATGTGGGTGACGCTCGACGCCGGCAAGATCGCTTCGGCGCGCTACATGCCCGCGACCGGGCGCATCACGCTCACGCTCGACCCGGCGACCCCGGCGACGCCCGCCGCGCGGCTGCTCCTCGAAACCACGACCGCCACCGGGCGTCGCTACGCGCCCACGACCGGCACGCCCGATCGCGGCGGCTACACGATCGCGCTGCGCGGGGCGCCGATCGATCTCGAACTGACGCCGCGCTGAGGAAGCCGAGCATCGACGGAACACCCGGCTCGAATCAGCCGGCGAGATGGAGCGCGCCGACGGTCGCAAGCTGCTGATCGTCGGAGCGACGATCCGGTGCGGGTGGATCGTTCACAACGGTGCTCTGCGCGATAGCTGGCAGAAGCCGGGCGTCCTCATTCGGAGCGAACTGGCAGGCGCCCGCCGCCTCGGCGTCTCGTCACCATCATGGCCGTCAATTGCGCGTACCAGCGCCGGCAACTCGTCGACGCCGACCCGCGCCATGTGCCGCACCCGCGACTTTGCCTTGGGCAGGTCGCGAAGATGCTCGGCCGGATCGCGTTCCGCCCAGCCCTGCGGGATGGCAAAGCGGTAGATCTGGCTGACATGCTGCTTGAGGCGCCGGCTGACGTCGAGCACCCCGCGTGCCTCGACGCACCGCACCATCGCCAGCACGTCGGCAGCGGTGACCGCCTTCAGATCGATACTCCCGAGCACCGGAAAGGCATCGCGCTCAAGGCATCAACCGCCCGGCATGGCCTTTGTCCAGTGCGCTGAGCCGGTGCGTATGCCACGCCCGCGCGGCAGCGAGGCTGACCGCGGGGTAGACGCCAAAAGCGAGCAGCTTCCCCTTGCCGCCAAAGCGGTACTCAAAGCGCCACAGCTTCGAGCCGCTCGCGCGGACGAGCAGGTACAGCCTCTCGCCATCGGGAAGCTCGTAGTCCCTTGCCCGCTTCGTAACGTAGCGGGCTTCGAGTTTTTTCATGGCCATGGAGGTGCCCCGGCAGTGATGCCGGGCAGTACCCCTCAAAATACCCCCGAATGCAAACCAACGTCCTGACATCCGGAAGGTCGGGACGGGGCGAACGGAAGCGCCCTGCACCGGGGTCCGGGCGCGGAAAACGGGCACAAAAAATCGCCCCGGGTTTCCCTGAAACGGTCTGGTTGTTTGGTGTGTTGGCTGCGGGGACCCGCACGGAACGGTCTCCCATTTTCCCTGACATTGACATTTGACAGGTTCGAACCGCAGGCAGAATTTGACCGCTGTAGACTTGAGTTCTGCTGAACGAAGCAAGCCTGGCGAACAGGGTAAATAAGCCTCGTGCGGCACCTCGTCTGATCAGGAGCAACATTCTAGACTGGACCCTGCATTATACCAGGTGTTCGGGAAAATCGTGGCGCCGGGGCGGAGGTGCGATTCGCCTTGGAACCGACGTAGGTGCCGCGAGCGTGCAGATGACTATCCGCCATCGCTTCTGCCAGCGTAAGGACCGGCGTCACGCAGGCGTCAGTTCCCTCGAAGCGCGCGATCCACTCCGAGCGAGGTTTAGATCGAAACGCGTCTTCCAGCAGCTTGATTGCCTCCGCCCACCGATCCTCGTGCTGCAATGACGCCGGGCTGTCGGCTTCTACACCTAGGACGCGGATGAGCTCGGCCCAGAATTGTGGCTCGATCGCACCGACGGACATTTCGCGACCGTCGGCGCACAGATAGGTGCGGTAGTAGGGCGCGCTGCCGCCCAGCGGGTTGCGGGGACGGTCGAGCGTGATGCGGCCGGACGGGATGAGGCCTGCAAACATCGTCATCATGCTGCTGACGCCGTCGACGATGGCGGCATCCACGATCTGTCCCAGCCCGGATCGCTCGCGTTCCCAGAGGGCGGCCATGATGCCGAACGCCAGGTACAGCGACCCGCCGCCAAAGTCGCCGACCAGGTTCAGCGGCGGTATGGAGCGTTCGCCCGGCGTGCCGATGGCATCGAGCGCGCCCGTCAGCGCTATGTAGTTGATATCGTGCCCAGCGGTGCTCGCCAGCGGGCCGGTCTGACCCCAGCCCGTCATCCGACCATAGACGATCCGAGGATTGCGGGCGAGCATCACGTCCGGCCCCAGCCTCAGGCGTTCCATCACGCCAGGACGGAACCCCTCGATCACCACGTCGGCGCTATCGCACCGTGATAGCGCCTCCATGCGTCCCTCGTCGGTGCGGATGTCGAGCGTAACGATCGTCCGACCGCGGTCCATGACCGGGTTGGGCCAGCCGTTGCCGCCCTCCCTGTCGACGCGGACGACGTCTGCGCCCTGGTCCGCGAGCAGCATGGCGCAGTGCGGGCCCGGCCCGATGCTTGCGAACTCGACGACGCGAAGTCCGACGAGCGGCCCGCCGGGATCGGCCATGGTCAGTCCTCCGACGCGATGCGGATGCGGAGCCCGTCGCCAGCGTCGTGGAGGCGAAGCTGACACGAAAGACGCGAGGTCGTGGTCCGATGATCGCTGCTGTCGAGCAGATCGTCCTCGTCCGGGCTCATCGGCGGCAGGCGATCACCGCCGTTTTCGACGTAGACATGGCATGTCGCGCACGAGCAGCAGCCGCCGCAGATCGCGAGCAGCTCGTCGAAGCCTGCATCCCGGATGGCCTCCATCACAGTCGCATCCGGCGATCCCTTGATCTCGTGCTCGGCTCCGTCGCGCGTCGTCAGGGTGATGATTGGCGTCACGCGGCCTTCTCCAGCGTTCTCGCCATGAGTTCTGCTAGCCTGCCGCCGATCAGCGCCTCGGCCTCCGACACGATTCGGCCGATCAGATCCGCACAGGTCGGTACGTCGTGGATGAGCCCCTGGATCTGACCAGCCCAGATAAGGCCGGCGTCAAGATCGCCGGTTTCGAGCGCGGTCCTGCCCTTCACGAATATTATTCCGGCACCGAGAGCTGCGGCATCACGGCGCTTTCCAGCGAGGAGTGGCTGCGAAAGCCTGGATCGGTCGGCAGAGCCGTGCTGGGTGTCGTCCACATCGTCGGTACGGACGGTCACGAGCTTCCCGCAGGCGAGACCGGCGACGTATTTTTCAGCGACGGCCCGGCGTTCCGCTACCTCAACGACCCCCAGAAGACGGCCGACGCTCACGACGCGCGCGGCTGGGCGACACTCGGCGACATCGGACGGTTGGACGACGACGGCTTCCTGTTCCTGTCCGACCGGCGCAGTTTCATGATCATCTCGGGCGGCGTGAACATCTATCCGCAGGAGATCGAGAATCTTCTCGTGACTCATCCGGCCGTCGCCGACGTCGCGGTCATCGGCATCCCCTGCGACGAAATGGGCGAGATGGTGCTAGCCGTAGTACAGCCCGCACCTGGAGTTGCCGGAGACGCCCCCCTCGCTGCCGAGTTGCAGACGTTCGCCCGTCGCGAGCTGGGCGGCGTGAAGACGCCGACGGGAACGGGACCTGCGCGCCGAGGCTGTCCTGCGCTTCCTGAGGCAGCGTGGCGAGCAGCGGCGTCCAGAAGATGCCAGGTGCGATCGTCATGACGCGTATGCCGTACCGGGCGAGTTCGCGCGCGATCGGCAGGGTCATGCCCACGACCCCACCCTTCGACGCGGCATAGGCCGCCTGCCCGATCTGGCCGTCGTAGGCGGCGACGGAGGCGGTGTTGATCACCACTCCTCGCTCCTCGCCGACCGGGTCGGCGGCGTGCAGCGCGGCGGCGAACTTGGACAGTACGTTGAAGGTGCCGATGAGGTTGATCGTGACGATCTTGGAGAAGGATCCGAGCGGCAGCGGGTTGCCGTCGCGATCGATCACCTTGGCCGGAGGTCCGATGCCGGCGCAGTTGACCAGGATGCGCGCCTTGCCGTTCAGCCCTTCGGCTTCCGTTATTGCGGCCGCTACCGCGTTCTCGTCGGTGACGTCGACCTTGATGAAGTGTCCACCTACCCTCTCGGCGAGCGCAACGCCTAGATCAGCGTTCAGGTCGAAGATCGTGACCTTCGCCCCGCCGCGAGCGAGGCGCTCGACAGTTCCACCGCCCAGCCCGGAGGCCCCGCCGGTCACGATGGCTGCTGCGCCGTTCAATTCCATTGCCGTCTTTCCTTCCTAGATGCCGTCAGAGCAGTTCGATCGCGACCGCCGTCGCCTCGCCGCCGCCGATGCACAGCGCGGCCACGCCGCGCGTTGCGCCCCGCGCCTTGAGCGCAGCGGCAAGCGTCACGATAATCCTTGCGCCACTCGCACCGATGGGGTGACCCAGCGCCGTCGCGCCGCCGTTCACGTTGATCCGCTCACGCGGGATGCCGAGTTCCCGCATTGCGATCATCGCGACGACTGCGAACGCCTCGTTTACCTCGAACAGATCCACGTCCCCGACCTGCCAGCCGGCCTTTTCGAGCACCTTGCGGATGGCCGGGACCGGGGCGGTCGTGAACAGTGCGGGGGCATGCGCATGGCCGGCCGTCGCGACGATCCGCGCCAGTTTGGGGATGCCCCGTTCGTCTGCAACGCTTTCCCGGACAAGGACGAGCGCCGCAGCGCCGTCGGAGATCGAAGCAGATGTCGCGGCCGTGATCGTCCCGTCGCCGGCGAACGCCGGCCGCAGCTCGGGGACCTTTTCGGGCCTGGCGTTGCCGGGCTGCTCGTCCTCGGCCACCTCGACGACGCCTCTCCGCGTGGTGACGGAGACGGCTGCGATCTCCCCGGCGAAGGCATCGGTGGCGATCGCCTCTTGTGCTCGAGAGAGGCTCTCAAGCGCGAACGCGTCCTGCTCTTCGCGGGTGAATTGATACTGGCGCGCCGTATCCTCCGCGAAGGCCCCCATCGGCTTGCCGGGCTGGTATGCGTCCTCGAGTCCGTCCATCATCATGGAGTCGATCACGCGGTCATGGCCGATGCGAGCGCCGGACCGATGCTTCGGCAGCAGGAACGGGGCATTGGACATGCTCTCCATACCGCCGGCGACGACGATCTCGACATTCGCCGAGGCCAGGGCGTCGACCGCCATGATCGCTGCCTGCATGCCCGAGCCGCACATCTTGTTCACCGTGGTGGCCTCTACCGACTCCGGTAGTCCGGCTCGAAGGGCAGCCTGGCGAGTCGGTGCCTGACCGAGGCCTGCGGGCAGCACGCAGCCCATATAGATCCGTTCGACGTCGTCCGGCACGATACCGGCCCGTTCGACGGCTGCGCGAACGGCGACAGCGCCGAGCTCGACAGAGCTTACGCCCGACAGCGCGCCCTGGAATCCGCCCATGGGTGTGCGTGCATATCCGGCGATGATTACGGCATCGGTCATGCCGCCTGCCCCAGCCCGCGAGCGATCACCATGCGCTGAACGTCTGACGTCCCTTCGTAGATCTGGCAGACGCGGACGTCGCGATAGATCTTGGCCAGACCGAACTCCTCCAGATAGCCATAGCCGCCGAGGGTCTGGATCGCGCCCGACACGATGGCTTCGGCCGCTTCCGACGCGAACAGCTTGGCCATCGACGCCGCCTGCAGCGCCGGCTCCCCGCCGTCCTTCAGCGCTGCTGCGTGCAGCACGAGCTGACGAGACGCCTCGAGCTGCGTGGCGAGGTCCGCAAGACGGAAGCCGACCGCCTGATGCTCGATGATGGACTTGCCGAAGCTCCGGCGGTCGCGTGCATACGTCACTGCAGTTTCGAGCGCGGCTTGGGCCATGCCCACCGACTGCGCCGCGATGCCGATGCGCCCGGCCTCCAGATTCGACAGGGCGATCGAGTAGCCGCGCCCCTCCTCGCCGAGAAGGGCATCGTCCGACACGACGCAGTTCTCGAAGCGGATGCCGCAGGTATCCGACGCCGACTGCCCCAGCTTGTGTTCCACCTTGTCGACCGAATAGCCGGGCGTGTCGGTGGGTACGAGGAATGCCGATATGCCCTTCCGGCCGGCATCAGGGTCGGTGACGGCGATCACCATGACGACCGATGCGATCCGTCCCGAGGTGATGAACTGCTTGGCACCGTCGATGCGCCATCCCCCGTCGACCCTGACCGCCCGTGTTCGAATGGCCGCGGCGTCGGAACCGGCGTCCGCCTCGGTCAGCGCGAAGGCGCCGATCGCCTCCCCGGACACCAGTCTGGGTAGCCACGAATCGCGCTGGACCTGCGAGCCGTCCTTCAGCAGCCCGGTGACCATAATCGAGTTCTGGATGGAGACGATGGTCGACAGCGCACCATCCGCCGCAGCCACTTCGATCAGGGCCAGCGCATAGGAGACATAGTCCGCTCCGGCTCCGCCAGCGTCGGTCGGCGCGGTCATGCCCATCATGCCGAGGCCGCCTAGCTCGCGGAAGAGTTCGGGCGGGTAGCCCCCGGCCGCCTCGAAGCTGTGGCTCGCCGGCCGTACCGGCGTCGTTCCGGCGTTCGCGGCCTGATCCAGCGCGTTGGTCATCGCCCACCCCATTCGGGCGACCGCTTGGCGGCGAAGGCCGCGGGGCCCTCCACTGCGTCCTGGGAGGCGAGCATCGCCGTCATGGCGGGCATCGACCACTGCCGGTGGAGAAATACCTCGGTCGGTTCGTCCAGCCCCCGCAGCACGGCCTCCTTGGTCGCCCTGATAGCCATGGGACTGCAGGCGAGAATGTCCTGAGCCCAGCGCTTCGCCGCCTCCACCACGTCGTCTTCGACGACCTCGTTGACGAAACCCAGCCGCATGCCTTCCTCGGCCGTCACCCGCCGGCCGGTCAGCATCATCCCCATCGCGTGCTTCAGGCCGATGCTGCGCGGCAGCCGCTGCAGTCCGCCCGCAAGTGCCGCGAGACCGACGCGCGGTTCCGGCAGCGCGAACGAGGCACTCGCGACGGCGACTACGATGTCGCAGGCGAGCACGATCTCGAAGCCGCCGCCCATCGCGACGCCGTTGACCGCCGCGATGACCGGCTTGGTCATGTCGAAGCGGGAGGTGAGTCCGGCGAAGCCGCTCGGAGGCGTCGCCATTCCGCCGCCCGACGCCTGCTGCTTGAGGTCATGACCTGCGCAGAACGCCTTCAAGCCCGACCCCGTGATGATCGCGACCCACTGATCCGGATCGGCGGCGAACGCGTCGAACACGGCCGCCAGCTCTTCGTGCGCCTCGCGGGCTTTCGCGCGCAGTTCCGCAACAAGCACGTCGCTCGGGCCGTGAGCGTCCCGCCTGGGGTCGTGCTCGTACGGGGCTACCGTTTCGCGCACGAACGCCTCGACGCGCGCGCCGATCTCGCCGGCGCGTTCCGTCGGCGCGGGACCTGTCCCGCTCATCGCGGCGCCATGCGGATGGCACCGTCCAGCCGGATCGTCTCGCCGTTGAGCATCGGATTGGTCACGATCGACTCAACGAGCTGCGCGTACTCGTCCGGCTGGCCGAGGCGCGAAGCGCGTCGACTTCATGGATGAGCTGCCGCGGGAACCGACAGGCAAGCTGTTCAAGCGCAAGCTGCGAGACCAGTACTGCGCCTGATCGCCATGAAGCGCTGCATCCGCCGGAGGACTGCCGTTGGATGCAGCCTGTCCACGGGTCGGTGATCCTGTCGATCAGCGATGATGGCGGAGCCACTCCGAGAAATGTGCGCGGTCGCTTCGCGTCCTGTTCGCTGGATCGCCCGGATCCTCGACGCCTATAGCGACGCCGCAGAACAGCATGCGGTCGGCGGGTATGCCAAGAAAGCCTTCCATGGTCGCCGGGTACATCGCCCAGGCTTCCTGCGGACAGGTCGCCAAGCCTTCGTCGACCGCGATAAGCATCAGGTTCTGCAGGAACATGCCCAGGTCCGCCCACTGCGGCGGCCCATCCGCCGCTCGACACTGACGAAGTAGGCGGCCGGGGCGCCGAACAGCGCGAAATTCCGAGCGAACCATGTCTTACGGCGTGCTCTATCTTCCCTCGGTATGCCGATGTGCCCGTAAAGCGCCTCGCCGACAGCTCTTCTTCGCTGATCGTACAGACCGTCGAGGGCCGCAGGATAGATGTCGTAGCCGTGCACCTCGACCTCGCCCTTGGCGAGCTTCGTTGCCATTACGGACTTCAGCTCGGCAAGCGACGCGTCGGTCACGATGTCGACGTGCCATGGCTGGAGGTTCCCGCCGGAAGCCGCTCGCGCTGCTTCCACGGCGATGGACTGGAGTGTATTGGCAGCCACCGGCGTCGGCAGGAAGCCCCGCACCGAGCGCCTCGCGGCGATCGCGTCCTTCAGCTGCACTTTCTTCCTTCCTCGTCCATGATGCCCTCATCCGTCCTATCCGACCGGACCCCCGTCAACCGGTGACGAGTTCCTTGAGGGGGCGGGCGGCATCGGCGAGCAGGTCGGGTGATATCACCGCTCCGCCTGCTACTAGCGCCTTGCCCTGAACGAAGTCGCGGACGGCGTTGACGGCATCGATGGCGACGACACGTCCGCCCCGCAGGTAGACGACCGAGAAGCTGCGGGTAGCGGGATCGCCACGCACCACGGCCTTGTCATGTCCGACGGAGAGCCCGACCGTCTGAAGCCTGAGATCGTACTGGTTGGACCAGAACCATGGAACTGCATCATACCTCGCCTCGCCGCCCGCGATGTTGCGCGCGGCGGTGACGGCCTGGTCGTTGGCGTTCTGCACCGACTCGAGACGTATCCGTGCGCCGTCAGCGAACCGGTTGACGTGGGCGGCGCAGTCGCCGACCGCGTAGATGTTCGGGAGCGTCGTCCGGCAGCCCTCGTCGACGACGATCCCGTTCCCGCTCTCGGCTCCCGCGGTCACCACGGGCTCGATCGCGGGGACGATGCCGATCCCAACGATGACGACGTCGGCGGCCAGCAGCTCCCGGCATCGACACGCGTGACCTGGCGACCAAGAATCATCTCCACTCCGCGCTCGGCCCAGAACGTCGCCGGACGGATCAGCATGCGCTCGAACGTCTTCTCGCCGGCGAGGTACTCCTTCGAAAGCGGAGGCCGCTCGTACGGCAGCTCCGGTTCGGCACCGACGATGGCGATGGTTCCGGCAAACCTCTCCTGCCGAAGTGAGATGGCAGCCTGCGCGCCGGCATGACCGCCGCCGACGATCACGACGTCGTAGCGGATCGCGGTCACGGGATCAGCACCACCTTGACGCAGTCGCCCCGCTTCTGCGCGGCGACGGCCTCGTTGATCTCGGCGAGCGGGTATGTCCGGATCAGACGGTCGAACGGGAAGCGGCCGTCACGATGTGCCGCAATGAGCTCCGGGATGAACGTCTGCGGGTCGCTGTCGCCTTCCATGATGCCGATCAGACGCTGGCCGAAGGTGATCATGGCTGCGATATTGACGGGCAGCGCGTCTTCCGCGCTCGGGGGTACGCCCACCAGGCCTAGCATGCCGCGCGGTGCGAGCGCCTCGAGCACTGCCTGAATGGCGTCGACGCGGCCGCTGGTATCGAAGGCGTAATCGACGCCGTCGGCATGGATGGCACGCAGAGCGGCTGCGACCCCGTTGGCGGTGGGATCTATGACGTGCGTCGCCCCGAGCTCGATTGCGAGGTTCCGACGTGCTTCGACAGGTTCGATCAGGACGATCGTCGAGCACTCCTGGATCTTTGCCCCCATGACGGCGGCCAGACCGACCGGCCCACCGCCAACGATGGCGATGGAAGAGCCGGCCGGACAGGCCATGGACCGCATGACGCCGCCGGCCCCCGTCTGGAATCCGCAGCCGAGCGGGCCCAGGATCTCGAGCGGCGCGCCTGGATCATCGACCTTCACGACGTTGCGTGCTCGCACGATGGCGCGGGCGGCGAAGCTCGACTGGCCGAAGAAGTGGGACGAGATCGGCTCGTCGCCGCTGGAGAAGGCCTTCGATCCGTCGTCCAGCCGCATGCCGGCATAGTTCAACGGAGGGAACTCGCGACAGTAGCTCGGCAGCCCCTCGTCACAGCGTGCGCAATGGCCGCAGCTCGAGAAGCCGAGCACAACCCGGTCGCCTGGGGCGAGCCCGGTCACGCCGCCGCCGACGGCCTCGATGACACCGGCGCCTTCATGGCCTAGCACGGCCGGCAGGGGATACGGCACGAACTGGTCGCGGAACACGATGTCCGTGTGGCAGAGCCCGACCCCAGCGATGCGGACGAGAACCTCGCCATCGCGAGGTTCCCCCACGTCCACCGTCTCGATCGTGAAATCACCCTTGGCCTCCCGGGCGACCGCGGCGGTGGTCTGCATGATGTACCTCTGTCTACTGGATGGTGTGTCGCCAGCCGCTCGGCGTGTGACCGGCATACTGGCGGAAAGCGCGCGTGAAGTGGCTCTGGCTCGTGAAGCCGGTCATCTCGGCCACCTGCGCGACGGAGAGGTCCGACTGACCCAGAAGATCCCGCGCGCGGTCGAGGCGCGCCTTCATCACATACTGGTGTGGCGTCGCGCCCGTCGCGCGCTTGAAGACGCGGCAGAAGTGCGACGGGGTCAGGCCCGCCTGAGCGGAAAGGGCTTCGAGCGAATGCTCGTGTTCGGGATGGGTCTGGATATCGTTCATGATCTGATGGATGCGATAGGCGGAGAAGTCGGCGCTCGGGAACAGCGCTTCCCCGGTAGGCGCCGGACCACGAAGCGTATGCGCCTTCAGCGCGTCGAGCAGCGTGCCGATGTACGACGTCCGCTCGGGCGTCTGCTCGCCGTAGAGTTCGCTCAGTATCTGGCGTGTAAGCGCGATGCCGAGCGGATCGGCGAAGCTACTAACCGGTCCAGCAGAAGCACGCTGTTGAGACCCTCGATGTTACGCATCAGTCGCCAAGGGGCAGCGAGCGGCCCGACGCGCAGGGTTCTTTCTCGTATTAACAGGCGGGCCAAACACTGAGAATACATCAGCCTCCGGTTGCCATGCCGTACCCTGCAGTTCCGCCGGCCAAGCGATCCCCGCCCCCACCCCCGGCAGACGTGTCGAGCAAGGGAAAGAAGGCCGCCTTCAGCGGGAGCGTGGCCGAGCCGATCGCGGCCGCGTCGCCATCGATCATCGACGCGACGACCCGCGCAGACGGGCGGCGATGCCCTCGCCGGTCGGGATTGATGAAGGTAATGCGTTCGATGATCCGCCGCGCCAGTTCGTCCGGCAGGCGCCCGCCCAGCACGATCGCCTCGGGGTCGAGCGTCGCGGATATGGAGGAGGCGACCAGATCGAGCGAGGGCATGATCGCGTCGA
The DNA here is from genome assembly GCF_002292295.1 of Sphingomonas sp. UBA978. Classification (GTDB taxonomy): domain Bacteria; phylum Pseudomonadota; class Alphaproteobacteria; order Sphingomonadales; family Sphingomonadaceae; genus Sphingomonas. The sequence goes on along the minus strand of NZ_DBBS01000020.1, from coordinate 11,188 downwards.
GCCATGCGTCGACCGCGGCATGTCCGGGATCGAACCCGCCAAGCATGGCATGGAGATCGGGATAGGCACCCCCCCCATCGGCAAACGCCGTGCGCAACGCTTCCAGATTGGGCTGCTGCCAATCGGCCGGCAGGATGGAGGCGAATTCGCCCGCATTGCCGTGGCGACCGCGCAGCAACTGACCGTTGGAGACGACGCCGCCGCCGAACCCCGCGGAGAAATACAGATAGGCGAAATCGCGCGCCTCGCGGCCCTGCCCCAGCATCGCCTCGCCGATCGCCGCGACGTTGCCGTCGTTGTCGATCCACACCTTGTGACCGAAGGCCTCTGCCAGGATCGTGTCGAGCGGCAGCAACGCCCATGGATCGAGCAACCGCGGCGGATTGAGCCGTGCACCGTCGCCGATAAAATAGCCGGTGACGCCCACGCCGATGCCGATCAGCGTGGACGGGTCCCGACCGTCGGCGGCGATCGCGCCCTGCATCATCCGGTCGATCTGCGCACAGGCCGTCGGCAGGTCCGTATCGTCCAGGCGTTCGGCGCAGGCGCCCGATACGGTCCCGGCGAGGTCGAGCAGCACCAGCGACACGGCATCGGTCATCACCGACACCCCGACCGAAAAGGCGGCAGCGCCGACCAGCGATATTTTGGTCGCGGGCTTGCCGCGTCCCATTGCGACCGGCGCGCTCTCGCTGAGCAGTCCCCGCGCCAGCAAAGGTTCGACCAGCCGCGTGATCGAATGCGGCGCAAGGCCGGTCCAGCGTGCCAGGTCTGCACGGCTCGCCGGTCCGTATCGCGACAGCAGGTCGACCATCACCCGTTCGTTGGTGGTGGCCGTGCGCCGGCCGTCATCGCGCAGGAATCGGGGCGGGAATTCGCCCGCTGTGATGCCATTCATGTCGATCAGAAGCGTCGCACCGCCGGTGAAGTCAAGCGTAGCCCGGCGAGCAGGGCCGCGACGATGCACGCGACCGCGACAATCCAGGCGAACCGCGCAAAGCCATCGGGTGAGAAGGCCGGTGACCGCCCCAGTCCTCCCGCCAGCGCCAGCCCGGCCGCCCCCAGCGCCAGCTTCGACGTCATCGTGTACACGCCATAGCCGCCCGGACCGTCCGCCATCGCGGGCAGCAATGCCCAACCGACGAGGTTGGTCGCCCCCAGCGACAGGCCGAGCAGCACCAGCATGCCCGGCGCGGCACCGAACGCGAATCCGGCAGCCACCGCCGCCGCGCCGCCATAGGCGGCCGCCAGCAGCATGAGCCCACGGCGCGGCGATCCGATGCGGATCGGCAGGAACGCCGATAACGTCCGGCCGGCGATCAGCAGCAAAAGGACCGATGTGCCGCTCGCCCCGCACGGCGCCGACGCTGCATCGACCAGGTTCGAGAGGTGCTGGACGTGTCCGAGCGGCGGGTATGCCGCGTGCTCGGCCAACACCGGTCGACGCAGCGCAAGGTCCCGTGCGGGGCAGATGACGAGCAACTGCTGACGGACGATATTGTCGTGCTGGCCAGACAGTACGGGCGCTACGGCTATCGTTGGGTGACTGCGCTGTTGCATGCGGCGGGCTGGTCGGTGAACCACAAGCGGGTGGAACGGATCTGGCGGCGCGAAGGGCTGAAGGTGCCGCAGAAGCAGCCAAAACGCGGGCGGCTGTGGTTTGAATGACGGTTCGTGCATCAGGCTGCGACCGGAGTATCCGGGTCATGTATGGGCATACGACTTCGTCGAGGGGCGCACCCACGACGGGCACAAGTTGCGCATCCTCACCCTCATCGACGAGGCCAGCCGAGAGTGCCTGGCGCTGGTGGTTGCGCGCTGGCTCAACCATGAGGATGTGCTGGCGGCACTTGCCGAGCTGTTTATCGAGCGGGGCCCGCCAGCCCATATCAGGTCTGATAACGGCAGCGAATTCATCGCCACCGCGGTCCAGACCTGGCTCGGGTAGATGGGCGTGAAAACGCTCTACATCACGCCAGGCTCGCCATGGGAAAACGGCTACAACGAGAGTTTTAACGGCTCCCTGCGCGACGAACTGCTCAATGGCGAGATCTTCTACAGCCTCGCCGAGGCCAAGGGTCCTGATCGAGGCATGGCGGACCGACTACGACACCGTGCGTCCGCACAGCAGCCTGGGCGGGTTGGCACCCACTGATTTTACGAACCGCCCCCGCCAGGGGCATATGGACACCGAAGCTAAATTATCAGCGGCCTGAAAACGGGGAGCAGGTCAGAGGGGGCAAAGATACCCACGAAAATACCCCCAAAGGCAAATCGACGTTCTGGCATCCAGAGGTGTCGCCTCGGACGCGATGAGAGACCCTGACCGAGGGCTAATGTGTAGAAAAAAGGCAAAAAAACCGCCGCGGGATGTCCGGGGCGGTTGTGGCATTGTGATGTTTGGTTGCGGGGACAGGATACCACCGAGACCGACAATCAATCACAGCGTGGATCTAAGCCATGTTTCGTTCGGTGTGTAACGGCTTACGACCTGCTTCTTATGAATTTGGAACAGCCTCGATAGGAATGCTTACCAGATCTCCTGCCCTGTCGGTCGATCGTAGTGCACTGCCTCCGGGAATGCCTACATCGTCAGTTGCGTGAGGAGGACATCGAGCACCATTGGACGCAGGCAATCTCCTTGCCTCGCCTTTGTACCGGAGCCGCCTCCGCGACGCGCCTCCATTCAAGAGGATCGATAAGCTTGATCCACCTACCGTAGTCAGTCATCGAACCTGATCCGTTATCGGTCAGCAGTCTGATCCATCTGATCCATCACGATCACCGGCGCTGCCGTTCCCGCCTGCCGCTCGAACAGGCGGCGATAATGCCCGTCGCCTGTTCCAAGGAGAGCGTCGTGCGTGCCGTCCTCGACGATCCGTCCCCCGAGAAGACGAGGATCCAATCGAGCGCACGCACCGTCGACAACCGGTGCGCAATGACGATCGCGGTGCGGTTCACCATCAGCCGCTCCATCGCCTGCTGGATCGCCCCCTCGGACTCGGGAATCGAGACTGGAGGTCGCCTCGTCGAGGATCAGGATCGGTGCGTCGGCCAGGAAGGCGCGCGCAATGGCGACACGCTGGCGCTCACCACCTGACAGCTTCACCCTGCGCTCGCCGACCCGAGTGCGATTTCCCTTGGGCAGCGCCACGATGAAGTCGTGCGCGTTGGCGAGCCGCGCCTCCTCCTCGATCTCCGTCTGGGTTGCGTCCGCGCTCCCATAACCGATGTTCTCGGCGAGCGTGCGGTGGAACAGCACCGGCTCCTGCGGCACGATAGCGACCTGCCGCCGCAGCGATGCCTGCGTCGCGTGCCCCACGTCCTGACTATCGATCGTCACCCGGCCGGCGTCCACGTCGTACAGCCGCTGGACCAGCTTCACGAAGCTGGTCTTTCCCGGTCCCGATGGTCCGACCAGCCCGATGCGCTGCCCGGCGGGAATGGTGACCGATAGAGCCCGACGATGTCGCGCACCTTCGACGAACAAGGGTCGCTCGACAGCTTGAACGTCTCCGAGCGATGCGGCTGCAACCCGAACGCCGTCCAGATGCGTCGGATCGTGGTATGGGAGAAGCCGGTGACGCCCGCCATCGAGCGGATCGGCCAGTGGGTCGCATCGGCAGGCGTCGAGCGCAGCGTCCGCTCGATCAAAGCGGCAGCCTGATCGTCTTCGATCGTACGCGACCGGCCGGGTCGAGCCTCGTCCAGAAGTCCTTCGACACGCTCGTTCGGGAATCGCCGCCGCCACTTGCCAACGGTATACTCATGTACGCCCAGCCCGGCGGCAACGACCTTGCTCGGGGTGCCGTCCGCACAGCGCAGGATGATCCGCACCGCTCGAACATCGAGCGAGCCACCCGACGTCGGCGGACCTGCCGCTCCAGATACTCACGTTCCTCCGGTTCAAGAACCAGAGGAGCCGTCCGCCGACCACGCCCATCCGCCATGCCGCGCCCCTGTCCAGAACGCACATCTTACAATGACGCTTACTTCAGTTCCAGATGACTAGAACGACGTCCAGTTGTCGTCCGTGCGCGCCACCGCCCGGATGGCGGCCGGCAGCGGCCTGATCGGCGCGGTGTACGCCGCCGGCGTCGCATAGTCGGGTCTGCGCGCCGGTGCGGAACGACCATCGTTGCCGACCTTGAACCGTCCCGTCTGTTCGGCGAGGCTGCCCACTTCGCTGGCCAAGTTGCGCGCAGCCGCCGATGTCTCCTCGACCATCGCCGCGTTCTGCTGCGTCGACTGGTCCATCGTCCCGATCGCCGACGAGATCTGCGTGATCGCCGCCGACTGCGCCTGGTTGTCCGCCGCCATCGTCGACAGCAGGTCGTGCACCTGCGCGACATCGCCCGATATCGCGGCAAGCGCGCCATCAACCTCGGTTACGGCATGTACCGCAGTGATGATTTCGGCCTGCGTGACGGTAAGCTGGTCACGGGCGCGCTTGGCCTCTTCCTCCGCCCGCATCGCCAGTGCCGACACAAGGTCGGCGACGACCGCGAAACCCCGACCCGCATCGCCGGCCCGCCCGGCCTCGACGGCTGCGTTCATGGCCAGCACGCGGGTCTGGAACGCGATCTTGTCCATTCCCTCGATGACGTTGTCTATGCCCTTTGCACTTCCCGACACCCGTTCCATCGCCTGCACCGCTTCGTCCGCCACGGCGCGACCGGCGCCCACCGTCGTACCCGCCTGATCGGCGCATTCCACCGTTCGGCCAGCCGCGACTGCCGATGCCTTGAGCCGGCCATCCATCTGTGCCAGCGCCGCAGCGGTTTCCTCCAGCGAGGCCGCGTTGCTCTCGGTACGGCGCGCAAAATCCTCGGATGCCTGTGCGATCTGGTTCGACCCCGTGTTGATCACGATGGCGCTGTCCGAGACCGATCCGATCATTTCACGCAGATTGTGCAAGGCCGTATTGAGACTTGTCTTCAGCGTGGTCATGCTTTCGGGAAAATCGTCGCCGAGCGATGCGGTCAGGTCGCCGGCCGCAAGGCGTTTCGTGATCTCGACGATCTGTTCGACCGATCGCTGCTGTTCGTGCTGAAGCAACCGGGCTTCATGGATGTCCACCAGCGAGCCGCAAGCCCGGCGCCCCCGGCCGTTCTTGTCCAGCAAGACGCTTCCGGTTGCATGGAACCAGCGATACGTACCGTTTTTCATCTTCATGCGGTACGTCGTGTCATAGCGCGACCCTGAGGCAGCAGCCGCGCCAAATATCGCAAATGCGTGTTCGGCGTCGTCCGGATGTAGACGATCCGACCAGGATTGAGCGACGTTGGGGAAATCGACCTCCGTTTCAAACCCCAACAGGCGGCGGAACTCGGCCGACCATATCCAGCGCGCCTCTGGGTGCAGGGAATCGCCCTCATGGAATACGGCGTCCCACAGACCCACCCCACAGGACGACGCCAACATATCAAGCCATTCCAGGGATCCTTGTCGTTCTTTTCCAATTACATATAACATGCGGATCATCTCGGCCAGGGTTGCGTTCCCATATTGTAGAAACGATCCGGCCATTCCGGTTATGTTGCCGGCTTATTTTGATAGGGCGATCCCCTAGCATTACAGTTGCGTTTTTGAGCGGATATGTGCGCGTCGTGCGGCAGCTTGACGGGCGCGTCGCCAGCATGACCATGCGATGACGTGGCGGGATTAGATACGGCGCTGAGCCAGTCTGATGGTGACGCGGCGAATTTCCTGCACGGACCAGCGGATCAGGTCTGTGATCTCGTCCGGGTTCTTTTTGAGGACGTGGCATTGGCGCGGGTGCGGATCGCCGCCAGCATCGCGAAGCTGTCCTCGATTGCCCAGCGATGCCCCTTGATGTCAATGAGGGTTTCGATGATCGTACCGGCCGGACGCCAGGTGGTGAAGAAGGCGAGGTCATCATCGGCGATGTGGCGGCGGATCAGCAGTCCTCTGGTCCATGTGCCGGACGCGCCGTCGGCGTATTCGTCGGCCTCGAGATCGGCGAGTTCGAAATAGGCCCAGTCATGGAATCGTTCGCCTTTGGTGCCTTGGCCGGCCGACAGGCGATGTTCAAGATCCTGATCCTGGCAGCGCAGAACACGGTGCGCGATGCGCGCATGGCGTTCCTGATCCGCGACCGACAGCGCTGGCTGCGGTTTCCGGGCTTCGATCCGGGCGCACCGACGCCGGATGAGAACACGATCCGGCTGTTCCACGAGAAGCTGACGCGCGCCGGGGCGATCGATACGCTGTTCGCCGCCGTTGACCGATCCTTGCGCGAGCATGGGTACTTGCCCCTTTCGACTTCGCTCAGGACTGGGATAGGAGGGCAAATCGTCGACGCCACGCTGGTGGCCCCGCCCAAACAGCGCAATACCGCGGCCGAGAGGCAAGCGATCAAGGCCGGCAGAACCGCGGCGGAGATCTGGCCGAACGAGCCGGCTAGGGCGGCGCAGAAGGATACCGATGCGCGCTGGACGCTGAAGTTCGCCAAGGCGCCCATGTTGCCCGACGGCAGGCCGGGGATCGACATCGCCATTCCCGGCTTCGGGTATGAAAGCAGCATCGCGATCTGCCGGCGCTACGGCTTCATCCGACGCGGCAAAGTCACCGATGGTGCGCGCTTCGACGGGCGCATGCTGCGCGACGTGGTCACCCGCGACAACACCGCCTCCGATGTCTGGGCGGATACGGCGTACGCAGCCGCGCCAACGAAGCCTGGCTGAAATCGCTGGGCCGGGTCAGTCGCATCCACCGCAAGAAACCCAGGGGCAAGCCGATGTCGCCGCGCACCGCCGGTGCCAACGCGAAACGCTCCGCCGTGCGGGCCCGCATCGAGCACGTCTTTGCCCGCCAGAAGGAGCAGATGGGGCTGTTCATCCGCACCATCGGCATCGCTTGCGCCGAGATAAAGGCCGGCCTCGCGAACCTGGTCTACGACATCGACCGCCGGATCTTTCCACGAACGACGCGCCGCCATGGGATAGCTGCGCCTGGCGAACAGGTTTCGGTCATGCCCCCCAAGAACGGCCTGATCAGCCCGCCAATGGCACCCGCAGCGGCTCCCTCATGCCATTATCAGCGCCCTGATACACGTTGATGGGTATGCCCAGATGTCTGGAACACTGCCGACATCGATAAGGTTTCCGAAACGTTCAGGGCCCTCGAGATGAGCGTTCTGAACTTTATCGACACGTTGCACGGCGAGCATTGAACAGAAAACAGCTTTCGACACCGTGGCCGGCTTGTAAAAGCCGATGTCGTCAATGTCGGGATAGGTCAGTTCGCGGAAAATCACATCACGCCCGGCAACGATCATCGCATCGGTAATCTGTCCCACGGCCGGGCTTGGCTTTTCCGGCATCTGGTACTTTTTACGCAAGGTATATAATCACCGAACGGAAAGCCATACCACATGAGGGGTATTTTCCTACGTTCTCGATTGCGCTTACTGTCGATGATATCAGACAATGCAAATCTATATAATATTTCACTTAACGATAAGCTGTGCAAGTAAAGCATGTCATGATTAATAATTACGGTATTGCAGAATATTTTTCCAGGCATGCAAAAGTATAAAACTTCCGACTATCCACGCACGCTATATAACAAGGGAACTGGCCAGTGACATCGATTCCCAACTCCGCTGAAGTGGTTATCATCGGCGGCGGTATCGCGGGTTGCTCGATTGCCTATCACCTCGCCAAACTCGGCGTATCCGATGTGGTGTTGCTCGAACGCAAGCAATTGACCTGCGGGACCACATGGCATGCGGCGGGACTGGTGACGCAGTTGCGCGCGAACCGGCGGATGACCGAACTCGCTTACTACACGGGCAAGCTGTTCGGCACGCTGGAGGAGGAAACCGGCATGGCGACCGGCTATGTCCAGCGCGGCTCGCTGCGCCTCGCCAAGACGGCCGCGCGCTACGAGGAACTCGCGCGCGGCGCGTCGATGGGGCGCAATTTCGGGCTGCCGGTCCAGCCCGTGACGCCGGGCGAGATCAAGGAGCGCTGGTCGCCGGTCAACGTCGACGACATCGTCGGCGGATTCTGGTTCCCCGACGACGGCCAGGTCAACCCGATCGACGTGACGATGGCCTATGCCAAGGGCGCCCGCATGGGCGGCGCGAAGATCATCGAGCAATGCCTGGTCGAGAACATCATCGTCGAGGGCGGCAAGGCGGTCGGCGTCATGACGGCGCAGGGCGAGATCCGCGCCAGGAAGGTCGTCATCACCGGCGGCATGTGGTCGCGCGATCTCGCCGCGCAGATCGGTGTCAGCCTGCCGCTGCATGCCGCCGAGCATTTCTACATCGTGACCGAGAATATCCCCGAACTGCCGCGCGACCTGCCGGTGATGTTCGTCGGCGACGAACATGCCTATTACAAGGAGGATGCCGGAAAGCTGCTGCTCGGCTGCTTCGAACCAAAGGCCAAGCCATGGGGCATGAACGGCATCTCGCCCGATTTCTGCTTCGATACGCTGCCCGAGGATTTCGATCATTTCGAACCGATCCTCGAAATGGCGATCAACCGCGTGCCGCTGCTGGCCGATGCCGGCATCCAGCTGTTCTTCAACGGCCCGGAAAGCTTCACCCCGGACGACCGCTACCTGCTGGGCGAAACGCCGGAGGTGAAGGGGCTGTTCACCGCCTGCGGATTCAACTCGGTCGGCATCCTGTCGTCGGGCGGGGTCGGCAAGGTGCTGGCGGACTGGATCGTCGACGGGATGCCGCCGGTCGAGCTGGTCGATGTCGACGTGCGCCGCACCGTGTCGTTCCAGACCAACCGGAAATACCTGCATGATCGCACCGTCGAAACGGTGGGCGCGATGTACAACATGCACTGGCCCAACCTGCAGTTCGAAACCGCGCGCAACGTGCGGCGCAGCCCGTTCCACGACCGCCTGATCGCCGGCGGCGCGTGGATGACCGAGATGAACGGCTTCGAGCGCCCGGGCTTCTTCGCCGAACCCGGCACCACGCCCGTCGCGGAATATTCCTATTGCCGGCCCAGCTGGTTCGGGCGCACCGCCCTGGAATGCGCGAACGTCGCCGAGAACGTCTCGGTCTTCGATCTCAGCTGCTATGTGAAATATCTGATCGAGGGCCGCGATGCGCTGAAGGTGCTCAACACGGTCTGCGCGAACCAGGTCGACGTGCCGGTCGGCAAGCTGGTCTATACCCAGTGGCTGAACCACCGCGGCGGGATCGAGGCGGACGTCACCATCACCCGCCTGTCCGAAACGTCGTTCATGATCGTCAGCATCGCCGCCTCGCAGCGTCGCGACATGGCGTGGCTGAAACGGCATATTCCGGACGATGCGCATGCCTTCGTGGTGGACGTGACGTCCGGGATGCCGATGCTGGCGGTGATGGGGCCGAAGGCGCGCGCGCTGCTTCAGGCCGTATCGCCGGCGGATTTCTCGAACGCGGCGTTCCCGTTCGGCACCAGCCGCGAGATCGATCTGGGCTATGCGAAGGTCCGCGCGAGCCGGGTCACCTTCGTCGGCGAGCTGGGGTGGGAATTGTACATGCCCGCCGAGTTCGCCCAGCATGTCTGGGACGTGCTGGTCGAGGCCGGCGCGGCGTTCGGGCTGGGCAATGCCGGTTTCTTCGCGCTGAATTCGCTGCGCATGGAAAAGGGCTATCGCCACTGGAGCCATGACGTCGGCGAGGAGGATACGCCGCTGGAGGGCGGCCTGGGCTTCGCGGTCGCGATGGACAAGCCCGGCGGCTTCATCGGCCGCGACGCGCTGCTCCGGCAGAAGGCGGCGGGCAAGCTGACCAGGCGACTGGTCCAGTTGCGGCTGAAGGATGCCGACGGCCCGTTCATGTACCATAACGAACCGGTCCGGATCGGTGACCGGATCGTCGGCCAGGTGACGTCGGGCGCCTATGGTCACCGCCTCGGGGCGTCGCTGGGGATGGCGTTCATCGAACACGAGGCCGGCGTCGATCAGGCGTTCCTCGACGCGCATGACTTCGAGGTCGAGATCGCATGGCAACGCCATGCGGTGCAGGCGCAGTTGCGCCCCTGGTACGACCCGGCCGGACTTCGCATCAAGGCCTGAGCCCCCGTTTCCCTGCCCATTTCCGTGCCAGCCGGCACCGTGCGAGGACGATATGCGCGTACTGATACCCGTCAAGCGAGTGATCGACTATAATGTGAAACCGCGGGTCCGGGCGGACGGCAGCGGCATCGACCTCGCCAACGTCAAGATGAGCATGAATCCGTTCGACGAGATCGCCGTCGAGGAAGCCATCCGGCTGAAGGAGCGGGGCATCGCCAGCGAGATCGTCGTGGTATCGATCGGGCCGGCGCGGGCGCAGGATACGCTGCGGACCGCGCTGGCGATGGGCGCCGATACCGCGGTGCTGGTCGAAACCGACGTCGAGGTCGAGCCGCTGGCGGTCGCCAAGATCCTGAAGGGCGTCGCCGACGAGGTGCAGCCCGGGCTCGTGATCCTCGGCCGGCAGGCGATCGACGGCGACAACGGCCAGACCGGGCAGATGCTCGCCGCGCTGATGGGCTGGGCGCAGGGCACGTTCGCCAGCCGGATCGAGGTGGCCGGCGACACGCTGACCGTCACCCGCGAGGTCGACGGCGGGTCCGAGACGATCGCGCTGACGCTGCCGGCGATCGTGACCACCGACCTGCGCCTGAACGAGCCGCGCTATGCGTCGCTGCCCAACATCATGAAGGCCAAGTCCAAGCCGCTCGCGCAGAAGACGCCTGCCGATTATGGTGTGGATATCGGCGCACGGCTAGAGACGTTGAAGGTGGTCGAACCGCCCAAGCGGACCGCTGGCGTCAAGGTCGCCGATGTCGATGAACTGGTTGCCAAGCTCAAGGCCATGGGAGTTGCCGCATGAAGACGCTTGTATGGGTTGAACATGAGGGCGGCGCGGTCAAGGACGCGACGCTTTCGGCCATCCCCGCCGCTGCCAAGCTCGGCGAAGTGCATCTGCTGGTCGCTGGCGAAGGCGTCGATGGCGTTGCCGCTGCCGCTGCGCAGATTGCGGGCGTGGGCAAGGTGCATGTCGCTGACGATGCGGCCTATGGCCATGCGCTCGCCGAGAATATCGCGCCGCTGGTCGTCGAACTGATGGGGCATCACGACGCCTTCGTCGCGCCGTCGACCACGACCGGCAAGAACGTCGCGCCGCGCGTCGCCGCGTTGCTCGACGTGATGCAGATCAGCG